>CAVWOC010000007.1:0-526744 GCA_963756555.1 uncultured Actinomycetes bacterium | reverse complement strand
GTTAGTCATGGACGCTCTGATCGTGGTCGACATGCAGAACGACTTCTGTTCAGGCGGCGCGCTCGAGGTCCCGGACGGAGACGCCGTCATCGAGCCCATCAACCGGCTCGCGAAACTTGCCCGGTTCGTGGTCGCAACGCGAGACTGGCACCCGCCCGACCACTCTTCGTTTGCGGTTCACGGCGGGCCATGGCCGGTGCATTGCGTCCAGGGCACAGCGGGCGCGGAGCTTCATCCAGCGATCGACACCAGCCACTTGGATGCGGTCCTCGATGCCGGTTGCACGCGGGACGCCGAGGGATACTCGGGCTTCGAGGAGACCGAGCTCGAGCGGTTGTTGCGCGAGCACGACGTCCATGAGGTCCATGTCGGCGGGCTGGCGCTCGATTACTGCGTCAAGGCCACCGCTATCGACGCATGCCATGCGGGGTTCGACGTGGTGCTGCATCTCGATGCAACGCGCGCCGTCGAGGTCGAGCCCGGAGACGGAGAGCGCGCGCTCCGAGAGCTACGCGAGGCTGGCGTTCAGATCGTGGACTGAGGCGTCAGGGGACCTTCGACTCGGCCAGCTCGGTCCGCTGCTCGAACGCGACCTCACCCTCCAGCGTGCGGTGAACGGGGCACTTGCCCGCGATCTGCGCGAGACGTTCGATCTGCTCGGGCGACAGGTCGTTCGGGAAGCGAAGCACGAGCGTGAACGTCGTAGGTCCTCCACGCTCGGCCGGCGAGTAGTCGCACTCCACCTCGGCTCGCTCCACGTCCCAACCTTTGCGCTTGGCGTACATCTCCATGGTCACCGCCGTGCAAGATGCCAGGCTGGCGGCCAGCAGCTCCTGGGGGCTCGGCGCGCTGTCGTCACCGCCATGATCGGCCGGCTCATCGGCGCCGAGGTGGTGCTGGCGTACCTCGATCTCCTGGGTGAACGTCCCGCTGTCCGCGCGGCGGCTGACGGCCTTCATGGCGCGGAGGCTACCCGCGTTCCTGTCACGCCAGCGGGTTGAAGAGCAACCCCGTCGGGACCTTGGGGAAGAAGTAGGTCGACTTCGGCGGCATGCTCTCGCCCGACGCCGCCACCTCCCGGATCTGCTCGATGGGTGTGGGCGCCATGAAAAAGGCGGCGTCGTAGCTCGAGTCGGCGATCAGCCGTAGCGCGTGGTCGAAGTCGCGCGCGTAGCCCAGCCCTTCCAGGTGGTCGATGTCCTCGTCGGTCATCCGCAGGGTGCCCTTCAGGATCAGTGCCTCGAGCACCGCGGTGTCAAGCCGGCGGTAGGGCGCGGAGTGATCGCTCAGCGCGGCGTCAGCGATCTTCTGATCCTTGAGGCGCAGCATGAAGGGCTTTTGGAAGTGGGCGTCGATGTAGCCCGCCCGCACCGGCTGGGCCGCAGTCGGGACCAGACTCTCGCTGCTCGCTAGCTCTTCGATCTCGAAGTCCCGCCTGATCGCCTCCGCCAATGCTTCCTGCCTGGCGGCGTCGAGGCCACGGACGAGGCGATGCGTGGGAAATACGGTCAGGCCGGGGTCTTGAAGCGCGACGAGGCACATCAACACCCACCGGTGGGGCCCCTCGCCGCCGATCTCATCCGCATACACGCGCGCGGTCTCGTAGCGATGATGACCGTCGGCGATCAGCAGCTCTGAGGTGTCCAGGGACCGCTTGACGGAGGTGATCGTCGCATCATCCGTCACCCGCCACAGGCGGTTGACCGTTTCGTCGGCGTCGATGGCCTGGCCCCAGGGGGCGGATTCGGTGGCCGAGGCGAGCGCATCGCGCGCGGCGCCCGCTGGATCGTCGAACAGGGAGAAGATCGGGGAGAGGTTGGCCCGGGTGGCTCGGGTCAGGCGCAGGCGATCCTCCTTGGGGCCCGGGTGGGTGCGCTCGTGAGGGCGGATGCGCCCGGCCCCGTACTCCTCGACGCGCACCCGGGCCAGGAAGCCGCTACGGGTTCGCTGCCGCCCGTCCGGGCCGGTGTAGTCCTGCTTCAGGGCCCAGATGGCAGGGACTGGGTCCTGTACCACCGCGCCGTCGCGCCGCCAGGCGCCAAGTGTCGAGGCGGCGTGCCCGTACGGATCGTCGCCGTGCGGGAGGTCGACCTCAACGACGTTGTAGGGAGAGCGGGCGGCGAGCTCGGCGCGCTGCTCGGCATCGATCACGTCGTAGGGCGGGGCGACGACGTCCTCCAGGCCACCGGTCTTCCGGAGGTCGTAATGGAGTGCCTGAAGCGGCTCGATCTGCGCCATCGCGACGGCTGCGGGCGGCTATGCCGCTACCAGCTGATCGCGCTTGCGTGCGATGCCGTCGAAGAGCTCGGCGAAGGACTTGGCGAACTTCTCGACGCCCTCCCGCTCTAGTTGCGCGACCACCTCGTCGTAGCTAACGCCCGCCTGGGCGAAGCGCTCGAGCGTCTGGCGGGCGTCATCGCCGCCCTGCTCCAAGGTCGGCGAGACGCGTCCGTGGTCTTGGAAGTCCTCGATCGTCTCGCGTGGCATTGTGTTGACGGTCTGAGGGCCGATCAGCGATTCCACGTACAGGACGTCGCTGTAGGCGGGATCCTTGGTCGACGTCGATGCCCACAGGCAGCGTTGCGGCGATCCGCCGACCGCCTCGAGCTCCTGCCACTCCTCGCCGCTGAAGATCTCCTTGTAGCTCTGGTAGGCGAGCTTCGCATTGGCGATCGCCAGGGTGCCGCGCAGCTCCTGGGGCGCGTCAATCTCCTCCAGCCGGCGATCGGCCTCGGTGTCCACGCGCGAGACGAAGAACGAAGCGACGGAGGCCACTGTTCGCAGGTCGCCGCCGCCTTCGCGCAGGCGCCGAAGCCCGCGGATATACGCCTCGGCAGCCGCCCGATGTCGCTCCAGCGAGAACAGCAGCGTCACATTCACCGGGATGCCGGCGGCGATCGTCTCCTCGATCGCCGAGAGCCCCTCTTCCGTACCGGGGATCTTCACGAACAGGTTCGGGCGCTCGATCAGCCCATGCAGCCGCTTGGCCTCGGCGGCCGTCGCCTCAGCGTCGCGGGCCAGCCGGGGATCCACCTCCAGCGAGACCCAGCCATCGCGGGTTGAGTCGCCACGCTCGAATACCGGCTTGAGGAGGTCGCACGCATCGCGGATGTCGTCGCGAGCCAGCGCCAGGAAGATCTCCTTCGGATCACGCTCATCGGCCAGCACTTCGCGCAGCTGATCGTCGTACTCGTCGCCGTCGGCGATCGCCGCTTGGAAGATCGTTGGGTTGGAGGTGACGCCCTGGATTCCGTCGTTGACGAGGCCCTCGAGCCCGCCCTCACGCACGAACGAGCGCGAGATGTAGTCGATCCACGGACTCTGACCATGCTCGGATAGCTGCTGTAGAGCGTTTGCCATGACTTCTCTAACGCTAGCGGGTGGGCCGGGGGGGCCGGGGGCGGGGCCCGGATGCATCGCCTCCGTAAGGACTGGGCTCTAGACTCAGCACGCGATCCGGGGCGTAGCTCAGCCTGGTAGAGCGCCGCGTTTGGGACGCGGAGGTTTCGCCGGTTCAAATCCGGCCGCCCCGATTGGAAGGTCCGAAAGCGCGTTTCGCTTGGGCCTTCACCTCTACTCTCCAGCGCAGGCCCCCGTAGCTCAGCTGGATAGAGCGACGGCCTTCTAAGCCGTGGGTCGCAGGTTCGAGTCCTGCCGGGGGCACTGCGGAAATGGCTGGAAAACGACTATTTCTGAGAGCTAGATGCCGCCAACAGGTTCGGGCATGCGCCAGGGTGTAAACGGAAGTGCGAACTTCCGTAGCGCTAACGGTGAGCGCCCGGGCGTAAGGTGAGGCTGGCTGTGGAGAAACACGCGGAACGAGACCGACCCTCGGAGGCATGGTTCCGGTTGTGGCAGGCGATCGAGTCGGCTGAGGGTGATCGTGTTCGGTTGCAGCGTGTTCGCCGCCGCATCAGGGCGAGTCGTCGGATCACCAAGCAGGAGCGGGCTGACCTACTTGAGTGGGCGCGTTATGAGCCTGGGTGTATCCGGCTGCCGATGACGCTCAACGCCGACGGAACGCTGCGTCCGATGACGGGCGATGAGATCCGCCAGGTCTACGGGCCCTCGAACGGCAGCTTGTAGACCGGTTCCTCGCCGGCGAGAAGCTCGAGCACGTCGACCTCGTCGGCTTCCGGCGGCTTGATCAGCGGGACGAGCGGCGGCCCAAGCACGCGGCCGAGACCGATCCGTCGCCAGAGCAGCTCGACCGCCACGAGGCAGTAGGTCTCGGCATGCAGGTAGTCATCAGGTCCGATCGAGCGGTATTCCGCGCGGACCTGGCCGCCGGCGAGCTCAACGTTCTGGCGGACCACGGCCCCCAGGTGGGCCGGGTAGTTTGGCGGCAGGCTCTCAAGCGGCGGCAGCCTCACCGCTCCGACTCGGAATCGCTCTAGCGTCGCGTCGATCGCCAGCGTGCGCCAGACGGTGACCAGCCGTGCGGCCTCGTCTACGTACCAACTCTGCACGTCGCTGCGGCTGCCGGGCTGGGGGGTGAAGTACCCGCACATGAGGGCCCTGCCGGGGAACGCGTTGACGAACGCCTCGGCAAACCGCCGCTCGGGAGCGCGGTCGATAACGGCCAATCCCACCCCGTAGCGGTCCATGAGCGCACATAGCTCCTCGAACGCGGTCCCATCCGCGCTGTCTTCGATCTCGCCGACGAACACGCGCCGGCCGGTGTTGCGATCGTCAAGGATTTCCTCGACCACCACGTTCAGCGCCCGCACACCGGCTACGTCAACGCCCATGCACACGAACCGGTTCAGGTCAGGATGCAGCGACGGCAGCAGCCGCAGCTCATCATCAACGCATGCCCGAATCTGGTCAATCGAGAGCCTGTGCTCGCTCGGCGCGTACGGCTCGCCGAGATCGCGGTTATAGAACGCCTGGCGCTGGTCCGGTCTGATCTTTCGCGAGTTCGCCAGCAGCTGGTCGAGCCGAACACCCGGGACGATCAGCCGCGGCACGTGATAGCCGCGCACGTCCCGGTTAGGAAACGTGGGCACCCACTCGCCCGCCTGCACATCGAGCCTCTTCCGGCACTTGCGGCAGACGATCGCGAGCTGCTCGGCGTCGACATTCGCCGCGAACGCCTCAGCCCCGCGCATCGGGTTGTGCTCGTTGCACGCTCGGCACTTCACTACCCACACCCGCTGGTCGCTTGACTCAAAAGCGGCGCTAATCCCGTACCCCGGCAGCGTCGGGATCGAGATGCGCCTCAACAAACCTGCTGACTGCGGCCCGCTGACACGCCGCTCGGACGCCTCCAGGTTGTCCTGATCAGAAAGATCGAGCTCGTCAGCAACCAGAGCATCGGCGGCGATCTCCTCGACCGGCTGCTGGGTTCCGCGGCAGATCAGCCAGCCAGCGCCCACCTGACGCTCCCCCACGTTATCGACCGCCCGCTCAGGGATCCGCTCAAGCAGATGAGCAGAGCTACGGATCACCGGCCGTATCCGACGCCGGGAGAAGCTGGCGAGCATCCGATCAGTCGGCATCGTCAACAGCACTGTGTGCGCGTACACGTCCGCGTGGTACAGCGCGAACCGCAACGCCCACGTCGACAAGCCAACCTGATTCGCCTTGACGAAACACGCCTCACGATCAGTGACCGCCCACTGCTCATACAGCTCGCGGGCATAGGCGAACCGGTTGAAGTCAAGCGGCCCGCGCGGCTCCGGCGCCAACTCCGACCACTCACGAAACGACATTCCCCGGCGCGCAACGTCCACCGAATGACGCCCCAAATCCGCCAAAAGCGTCCGTAACTCCGTCGCCAACGCCTCCCGCGGACTGACCAAAGGCTCCCCCGAACGGAAACCAAGACGATCACGCATCACCTCCGACCGTAACCCGTGCAAGGCACCGAACCGACAACCGCAAACGAAGGAAACCGCGGCGGGATGGATATTCACGCGAACTCATGCTTGACGATTGGCTGTGTGAGGCAACAGCAGCCGCGAGCGAAAAACGGAATCGGCCACTTCCGCTTTGGTGGGGGTGTTGGGTGAGCAAGGCGCGTGACCAGGTGGCGAAGGAACAGCGCATCGTGCGGCTGCTGCGCTCTGGCGTGTCCGCTTCGCGGGTCGCTGACTTGTTTGACCTGACGGATCGGCGGGTGCGTCAGATTCGCGCGAGTTGGCGGGACGTGGATTCGTTTCCGCCGCCTGGGGTCAAGGTCGATAGCGGCGTGGAGATCCAGCGGGTCGTTGATCGCCTTGAGTTGATCGAGGAGGAGCTGGTGGTGCTGACCGAGCAGACGCGCCATGACGGGGTGCGTTTGGGCGCTCTGCGGGATCGGCGCGAGACCGAGGTTCTGCTGATGCAGTTGAAGGCCGAGCTCGGGCTGTTGCCGCGGAACTTGGCTGCTCCGAGCTTGCAGCAGGAGGTCGTCGGCATGGTCCGTGAGATTGCTGACGCTCTACGTCGTAAGCGCGTTGATGAGGCGATCGTGCGCGAGGTGTTGGCGGTCGCTGAGCAGGTGCCGGTAGCCGAGTTGGAGGCTGCCGCGTGAGCTTGGCGAGTTCACACCCCGTTCGCACGTGGGCTGGGATCGCCTTGTTCATCGGGGTTTTTGGCCGAGCGTCGGGTTTGGATCCCGTGGGTCGGCGCGGAGGCGAGCGATGAGCGCAGCCCGCGAGCTCGACCGCCAGGAGCGTGCACAACGCGATCGCGAGATCGTGGCGGCGCATCAGCGTGGCGAGTCGTGCGGTGAGATCGCTCGCCGGTACGGGCTGTCACGTATGCGGGTGTGGCAGATCGTTGATCGTGAGCGAGGCGGCGATGGACGCTGACCGCGTGTTTGAGACGCTCGGCGCGGAAGCGGTCGCGACGATCGTCACTCAAGAGCTCGATGCCGGCTTCGGTGGCCGGATCGGCTCGCCGCCGTTGCAGACTGACGCGCCGCGCGAGCTAGTCGAGCTGGTGCGCGAAGGGGCGCGGACCGAAGTTGCGAAGCGCAAACAAGTGATGCGGGAGGTCGCAATCATGCAAGAGAAACGAGACCGGCCACAGCGTCCGTCGTTACGAGTGTTGGAAGCAACAGCGCCAGGGCCGGCGCGGCAGCTGTCGAAAGCGAGCCGCGAGTTCTTGGAGCGTAGGCAGGCGATGATCGACGCGGCTGCTGCCGTGAAGCCTGGCGGCTTAACGCCTCGCGGTTCATCGCGTGTCGGGCGGGTGCTTGAGGCGATGGACGGGCAGCGCAGCAACGCCCATGAAGCGGCGTCTGCGGCGTCTGGACGACCGTCGGCGTGGCGCGAGCTCCTGACTGCCCGCGGTTGCTCTGAGGCGACGCTCCGGGCGCTGGGCGGTGACGCCGCGTGAGTTCGCATCTGGTGTCGCCGGCGCCGCTGGGCGACCAGCTCGCGGACCTCAGTGATGACGAGCGGCAAGCATTGATCTGCGGGCAGGGTTTCCCGCGTCGTCGCCGCTATTCGCGGCTTGTTCGAGGTGTGAGCCAAGAGGCTGACGCGCTGTTTACGATCCTCGAGCGGGCTGGTGGCGAGCGATCGGTGCGCTCCCTGGTGCGCGACACGAACCTTGGCGATCTCGTGGGCGCTGCGGCTTCGGAGTTGGCGGAGCTGGGTCTTGCTGAGCGTGTGGGTGGTGGCGAGGCTGCGAAGGTGCGGCTGACCGCGGCCGCTGCGGGGGTTGCGCTCGTAGCGACGTGGGGCATGCGCGGCTGACCATGGGCGACGAGGTTCGATTGGCGATCCTGGAGGCGCTTGGCGTGGCGTCACCTGAGCGTGTGCCGACGCCAAGCGAGGCTGCGGCGGATGTCGTTGACCAGCTTGCGGTCGCGCATGAGCACGACTTGGCCGCTGGGGAGGTGGATCTGTCCGACCGTCTCGCCGCTCGGTTCGGCCCGCAGGTGTTGCACGATCCACGGATGTTGGTCGCGGTCGATTCGGTGATCGGTACCGACCGTGACGCGCACGCGGTTGCTCGCGATGTGGTGCACCGCGATCTGTCGGAGGCGTTCTCGCAGCCGGCGGGCCGCCGTGAGCAGGCGGTTGACGCGGTGGTGGAGGCGGAGCGGGCGCGTGTGCGGGCTCGTGCAGGGACGCGGGTGGCTCGTGCGACGCGAGGCGTGTTGGCGTCGCTGCGGCTGCCTGATGACGCGTATGAGCCGGTTGCGGGTGGCGGGTGAGCGCGCGGCGTGAGCTTGAGCGTTGGGCGGCCGAGGTGGATGCTGAGCCGGTCGTGGATGTGCGCCGGCTGGCGATCGAGACGCTTGAGGGGTACATCGAGCGTAAGCGTCGCCGTCGGGAGGCTGAGGAGCGTCTTGCGGCGGACGTGGACGTTGAGCTTCGCGAGCTGCAGCGTCGTGAGCGCGAGGGGCTTGACGGTCTGTCGCGGGGAGCGTTGATCGTCCTCGCGGCGCTTCGCCAGGTGGGTCCGGTGATGGGATCGGAGGCGCCAATCCCTGAGGCGGCCGCTGAGGTACTCGATGAGCAGCAGATTGACGTAGCCGCCGCGCTGCGTGAGCTTGCTGAGCACGGGTTGGTCGAGCTGACTTGGACCGTGGGCGACGACGAGTGGCCGCCACGGCCGTTCGTCCGCGTCCTCTACGACGGACCCCTGCCGCCGATCGAGGGATAGCGGCGGTGCCGGCGCGTCGTAAGTTCGCCCGGGCGGAGGTTCAGCTACGTGAGTCGTTGGCCGAGAGTCGTCGGGCGGGGTTGCCGTTTGAGGAGGCGTGGCAGCGGGCGCTCGGTGCGCCGACGGTGCGTGAGAAGGGGGTCCGCATGCCGCATGCGACCCGGGAGCGCAGGGCGTACCTGGAGGCGTTCGAGGCCACGCGTTCGGAGTGGAAGGCCGCGTATCTCGGCGTGTCGACGCGGCTCAGCAGGGTGCTTGAGAGCTTGGCAACGGCCGGCGTTGAGGATTGGACTCGGTTTGCCCGGCTGGCGTCGGCAGCGGGCTCGGATGAAGGGGCCCGGCTGGCGCTTCTGCCGATCGGTTATGTGGGAGGCGGTTCGACACGCTCAAGCGGCCCGGTGGACTGGCCTGAAACGAGCGAGCTCGCGGCGTGATCGTGAAGGCGGTCGATCCCAGCCAGCTGGCCGCGGCCGCCTGTAACGTTGGGATGATGCCCCAGGCGTTGCTTGTGGTCATAGGGCGCGCGGTCGGTCAGGGGACGGGCCTGCAGCCGGTCCGAGTTCTAGGACGCACCATTTGGGTGGATGTCATGGACGCCAGGCGCGGCGCCAGGCAGCGTTGAGGCTGGCGCTACCAGGTTCAACTTCGAGGAGGCGAGTTCCCCACGGTGGCGGAGGTAGCCGTGTTGCTGAAGCTCAACCCAGCAGACGGTCCGCTACTGGATCGATCGAGGGAGCTTCCGGCCGTCCGAGTCGGCAGTCGCGTGCGCGTGAAGCGCGAGGGCTATATGGGTCGGCCAGAGGAGCCGCAGCCGAGCATTTGGGACGGAGTGATCCCCGAGCCGCGCGGGGAGTAGCTCGTTCGGTAGTGGGTCAGTTTGGAGGAATAGCTCCCATCTCAAGCACAGGCCGGGCAGGTGCAGTTCTTCTCGTCTGTGAAGTGGCGAAGACGTCCTGGATCGGCAACGGCCGGGAGCGCTGACTCCGCCCATGGCCAGTCATTCGCGTTGTATCCCCGATATAGAGCATGGCCAAGAAGGTCAGCGAGCTGGATCAGCCTGGTCAATCGGGAGTTCACGAAAAATGGAGTCTCTGCGAGCGCGTAGAGCCTACGAGGGTCTTGCGTCGGCCGGGTCTCAATCGCGCGGGCCAGCTCGACCCAGGCCTGGAGGGTCCGCTCATATTTGCTCTCATCGGCGATGAGGACTCCGTTGTTCGGAAAGCCCTCTTTCCGCTTGGCGCGAAGGACCTGGTCGAACGCGTAGAGAAGTTCGCCGTAGGTTGTTTCCGTGGGCGATTGAGAATGGTTGCGATCCATCGCCACCGCGAAGCACTCGATGCCAGTCTTGACGCCAGTCTGGGCTTGCTTGTGTTCCCAGATGTTCAGCTTTTTCAAGAGGGCGTGGTACAGGCCATGCACCTTGTTTTGTGGAATGCGATGCCGGTCCCAATCGCCAGCGCCCGCTCGCATTGGGCTCCCGTGTAGTTCAAGGTGTTCAGCCACCTTCTTGCCCAGGAACTTATTCATGGTGCCGTTGATCTCGGCAGCGAGTGGGCGCACCGCATCCTCGTGGACGGCGATGGCGGCGACCACGAAGACCTTCGTGTCCGGGTCCGTCAGATCGCCGCTTTCATCGGCATAGAGGAGATACACGCCCTACAAGGTAGAGCAGCAATCTGCCAAGAAAAAGCAGCCGGGGGAACCCTTAAGGACTCCACGGACCCGGAGGCCCTCCCGACTGCGCTATGTGTCTTATACCCGGCCGGGTCGAAAAACGCAAAGACGTTGCACGTGTTGCGTACCGTGCATCGACCCCCCGGAGACATAGACTGTAGCGGCCTCGGCGACTAAGCTAGGCGCGTATGCCCGACCGCTCAAGCAAGCGCCCGCGCGACCTGAATCAGCTTGCCGCGCGGCTTGTGGACGAGGCTACAGGCGACACGCCAGCGTCTCCGGGTTTGGACCCCGACCCGGACCTAGGCAAGGACCCAGCTGCGGTCGCTCTCGGTCGCAAGGGTGGACTCAAGGGTGGCAAGGCGCGTGCCGAGCGTATGACACCGGAGGAACGGCGAGAAGCCGCGCGGCGCGCTGCCTCCGCTAGGTGGGCCAAGCCCTAACCGTTTCCCTTTAGCACGCGCAGTTGCGGTTGCTGGTGTTCGGTCACGCGTGCGCCTGATCCATTCCCGTTGACGGGAAGCATGGCGAGCCCGAACACAAGTGCGTCTAGATCCTCGGGATACAGCCGCAGTAAGCGTGCGACCTCCATCTTGCCGATCCCCTGTTTGCGAAGTGCGTTGAAGACCTTGCTGAGAATCTGCGAGGTCTCGCGCTGGATGGGATGCGGCTCGCTGCTGCGATATCCGCGCTTTGAGAGTTCGACATTGAGGGTTCGGTAATGCCAATCGGTGATTAGTCGGAGCTGGTGGAGTCGGTACACATACGCCGCGAGCGAAACGCGCCACCGCCGCTTGAGCGGCATGAGGCTGGCTAGCGATGGAAACCTAGGTGCGGTCGAGGTAACCGTCGCACGAGGCATAAGGAACGCGGAGCCAAATAGCTGCGCGTCGCGCTCCGCCTCCTTGCCCTGCGGGACCTCGTGGTGCCAATGAAGCACAAGGTGGCCAAGCTCATGCGCGGCGTCCAGTCGGCTGTGCTCTGCTGACTTCTTCGTGTTGAGGAAGATAAATGGCTGGCTTGAGCGCCAGAACGAAAATGCGTCCACCTCCCGACATTCTTCTGCGAGCGAGAAGACGCGTACGCCGTGCGATTCGAGAAGGTGGATCACGTTCGGGATCGGCTGTTCTCCCAGCTGCCATTCAGCCCGAACAACTTCGGCGGCTGTTTCCGGGTCCACTCCTGGTCCGAGCTTTGGCACGTCCACCTCAGGCAGGTGAAACCGTGCGTCGATCCAGTCGCTGAGTGCCAGAGCCAAACTACCCGCTGCCTGTGCGGCGTGACGGTGCGACGCCGTCATTCTGGCGAGCGAGCGGAAGCTGGTTGCCTCCGTTGGTATTTCGTCAAGCTCAGACTCGCTAAAGAAGGCCGGCGGAAAATGGAGCGCAGCGGAGATCCGTTCGAGGGTGAGGGGATCGGGATGGAGATCCCCGGCTTCGAACGCCTTGATGCTTCGATCGGTGACGCCCACAAGCTCGGCCAACGCCCGCTTTGTCAGCCCGCGACGCTGGCGCGCAAGCGTGAGCCGGGATGGCGTGAACACTCTCGCTTAGCGGGGCTCCACCGGAAAATCAATGATTCCGGTCGGCCCGTCGTCGTCGGAGTCGTCCGGTCCATGCGTGTTGGTTGCGTCGAGCGGCGGGAGCAAGATGCGCTCCGACCATGAGTCCACCCGACCATCATCGCCGAGGCTGCGGGGGCACGAGACTTCCATCCGTACTTCGTCGTGACGAGCCTGAAACAGGAGGTACCACGTGACGCAAGTCTGCCGTGGCGTTTCCGGATCCACCACGCCCGGAAAGTTCGGAAGAACCAACTGCTGGTTTGTCTCGATGACCGCATGAGTTAGCGGGCCGCGCGGGTACTTCGTTGTCGGTTCAGGAAGGCCAGGAAGCCCGGTTCGGTCTGTGCCAGTGGCAACGGTCAGCGCAATCCGTTTTGAGGCATTGAAAACGGTCGATAGTCCGCCGCTGTCGTCCGCCTCCCAGCCAAGGGGCACCAAGCGCTCGCGCAGCCCACGGTGGGTTTCCGCCCACTGATTGAACCCGGGATAGCTCGGGGGATGAAATGGCGTCGCGGATTTGCGCCCGGCGAGTCCCACCGCGACAGCCCCAGCGATCAGCTCCTCCGTCAAGCCCAGGTCGTAAAGACGCGAGGCTCGCTCGTGCGGCTGTTCGAAGGTGTGGGCCAGATCCGCCATTCAGTTCCTCCAAGTTCGACGTTACTTCCCGTTATCCTACATCATCGGATGTCGGGAAAGAGGAAGTGGTAGTGGGTCGCTCGTTCGCTCGGCAGCGGGCTGGGGAAGAGCGCACGCGAGAGGATCGCGGCCGCGGCCGCGCCAGCATCGCGCTCCCGGATATGACTAAAGGCGTGCGATCGCTTTGCCGATGAATGGGCAGGGGCCGGGGTAGAGACATAGAGCTTGGGGGTGAGCAGGATGAGGTTGCGGACTGCGCAGCGGGGCACTGATACGAAACGGCTCGTGTTGGGAGGCCTGCTGGTTCTGGCGGTTGCATTCGCATTTACAACCGCGGCGAGCGCATCCGGCGGTCACTCGTGCCAGGGGGGTGATCCTCCGCTCTACGTGTCGGCGCACACGAGCTGCCCCTTCGGCGCACGAATCGCGTCAAAGTGGTTCGCTACCTGCAACGAGGCTGATACGTGCGTCCGAAACGTCACATCGCCGACTACGCGCAAGCGCTATTGGATCACGTGCTACTTCGGCGACCTCGTGAACTGTTATGGGCGATCCGGCCTCGGAATTAGTGTGAGCTTCTCTGGCGACAACTAACGCCCCGCCCTGCAGCCCGGTCTCGCGCGCGCGTTAGCGCCGTACTGCCCCGCGCCGGCGCTCCTACGGGCTGTGGTCCACCGGTCGGCGCGCCAGCCGGGCGTCGAGCGCCGGACCAGCGAGGAGACGATCTGCGGCCCTACTCGCCGTACCCAAACTGAAACCGGCGCCGGTGCCCCGTTCCCGTGCAGACAACCGGATCGAGGCCCTTACAGCTAAAGCCCGGGGTGTGGAACTGAGTGGTTGCCGGTCCCGGCTCCCCGCAGCAGTGGATCTTGATGGTGCCGTCGACGATCGCCTTTCGGGCGGCGTTACATGACATCGCGTGCGCCTTAACGCTGCCAAGGGGCAGGCTCAGGTCGTTCTGGGGGTCGATGTTCTTACTCGAACACGCCTTCCAGTAGGCGGCCGCGAAGCCGGATGGAGCGGCGGTGCCCGGCGGGCTGAACGCGAGCAACAGCGAGACGACGAGCAGCAGCGCAACGCTTGACGGGCCAAACCGCAGAGTCCTCGGATATCCCATGACCACCCCTAGCTCGGACGTTTGGCACCTGATGCGCCAGAAACCGGTCCCTCAAGGCGAACACTATCGCGGGTGTCTTTACGCGACAACTAACGTGAGCCTCACAAGCCCCCGGTGCGGCCGACCTCAATCAGACGTGCCGAAGCGAAGAAGTACGCCCTCTCGTTGCCGCGCCGAGCCATAACTGCTGCAGCCGCGGTCGCCTTTAGCCTCTCGCCGTATGGTGATCTCGTCAGACGCCATAACGGGCTTGGTGGGTGTTCTCATCGGGATCGGGTCGAAATACGGGTTGACGCTCCGGAACGACCGGCGTGCGCGCCGCGCTGCCCGGCGTGTCGTTCACAGCGAGCTCGACACGCATCGAGCTGCGATCGAATATTGCGCCTCCGAGCAACGCTGGCCAGAACCCCTCGCTGCCCAGCTCCGTGATCGGTCGCGTTGGGACTCTCAGGCTTGGCAGCTGGCGCGGGACCTGCCCGAGCAGGCCTGGCGGGAAATCGAGCACTCATATTGGGAACGCACGGCTTTGCTTGACCGGATCCCGAACGTGCCGCCAACGATGGCCGCACAGTCGCTCGAGCGCATCGCGACTGCGATGTCTCATCTCGATGATCGACCGTATTGGTGGCGTCGGGTGCTGCACCGCCGGGAGAGGCGGGGATGACCGATCCCGATGGTGTGCGACGGTCGATCTCGGAGCTGCGCGACCGCCGGTAGCGCAAGCTGAAATCGGCTTGACAGCGGGCATAAATTCACCCTCAAAGCAAGCGCCCCCCGGACCGTTAGCGCCGGCCCGGAGGGCAAACACCGAGACCTGACTAGGAGGTCGCGATGCTGCACACAGACGGTAGCCCTTCCCTCGAGCCGCCGACGCCGCCGATCATCGGATTCGACACCGGCGGCCATCAACGCCCACCAGCGACCTTCGCCGGCAAGTGTGTCGACTGCGGCAACCCGCACGTCACGGCCGGGACGTTCGTTGGGGAATCTCTCTGTACCCGGTGCGATCTACGCCGGTCTATGTGCGCTGAGCTGCTCGCCGCGATCGTTCGCGGCGCCACGCCTGAGGAGCTCGCGTCATTTACTGTGGCCTCCTCCGATGCGCGTGCTGAGGCATTGGAGCGTCAGGAACTCCGCGATCACATCGACGTACTGTTTGCCACGCTCGGGCGCGTACGGACGGAGGAAAGCGTCGAAACCAAAGCCGTGAACAAGAGCCAAGCCGCACGGCTGCTCGGGGTCTCGGTCGATTTCTTTGACGCGCACATCGCCCACGAGCTGCACTGCGTTCGTCGTAGCCGTCGGTGCTTGTACCCGACCAAGGAGCTCGATCGGTGGCTTGACAGCGCGGCCGAGCGCGTTACCTGACACTTGAGGCGGTCGTCCGCCAGAGCGGCTACGCTGACAATTACGGTCGCATCACGCGTTCGTTGAACTCATCACCTTCCAGCCCGGGCCAAGTGCCCGGGCTGGAACGTTTCAGGACTGTTCACCGGCACGACCTACCGTTACCGATGGTCACTTAATTAGTTCGTCCGTGCCGTGGTAGATACTCGGAACCGTGATGAGTACTTCGAAACTATTGGTTCGCGATGCCGACCGCGCCGGGACGCAGCGGTAAGCGACTACAGCCAGCCGTCGGCGAGCTTGCTCACCTGGCAGGTCAGCTCGACGTGACGCCGAGTCTCGCCGCCGAGGTCGAGCGGTTCCGCACAGACGTGGAACGTCATCTATGGCGTGTTCGCACCGAGACACAGGCGACCGAAGTCGCCCATCGAACGCTCGTTCGTCACCCGCTCGCGCGCAAAGTTCTCGGCGGCGTGCGGTGGCTGACGCCGATGCGGCGCGACGGCGGGCTCGTCGGCTGGTCCTTGGAGCCGATCAGGCCGCTCGGCGCCGTCCTGATGATCCCGTTCGATGGGCCGAGCACCGCCTCACCGGACTGGCCCAGCAGGCCGCAGATCCACCTCTCACAGGCCGAGTCGCAGGCTCTCGCCAACGGTGGAAGCTTGCGGAACGTGCTCTACAGACGCGCGCTCACCTGCTCTGGATCGCGCATCCGCCTGCACGGGAATCGCCACCGCCGCGCGCGTCACGGCCGGCGCCGTTGCCTGTCGCGAGCTTCGCGGCGATGCGGGTCGCGCGCCGGCCCAGGCGAAGACGGCGACGGCGACGGCGACGGCTCGGCCAGCGATGGTCCATCTGATCCGGCCGCGGCGTTGGCGAGGGAGCGCCGCTTATGAGCGCGACGGACCCGCCCAAGACCGTCTGGGACGCGCTCGAGGCTCGCGACTACTGCCCGCACGGCCAACCTCACGACTTCCGCGCCCGCTGCCCGGCCCATAAAGGCTCCAACGACGAGTCGCTGCACGTAAGCGTCGGCGCTGACGGCCGCGCTCTCGTCCACTGCTTCGCACACCGTTGCGATGAGGCCGCGATCACGTCTGTGCTCGGGCTTGAGGTTTCGGACCTGTTCCCAGCGGGTCACCGCAACGCGCGTCGCCGTGAACTGCCGCACGCCAGCCGGGTCGACTTCACTGGCCCGGCGGTTGAGGCCGCTGACCTCCTCTGCGCGCTCAACAGGCTCGGCGAGCGGTGGCGGATCGAGGTCACTTGTGATTGCCCGTCATGCGGCTCGCCGCATGCCCTCCTAGCGATCTCGACCGACCACGGGCCGTGGATGTCCTGCCCGGGCGGCTGCACCGCGCAGATGGCCGCACAGGCGCTCGCAGGCCGTCTAGCGGACGCCGACGGAGCCTCCCGGTGAACGAGCTCGCTTCGCTTCACGAGGCGCTCAACGCGGCTGGCGGTCCGGGCGAGCTCCGGTTCGTGACGGCTCGAGAACTGCGTGCTCGGACTCCCGAGACCCCCGATTGGGTTTGGGAGGGGTTCATCGCGGCCGGTGCGCTAGCGATGCTTGCCGGCAGACCTAAGTACGCCGGCAAGAGCACGCTCGCCTGCGCGCTGGTGGAGGCGATCGACGCGGACGCTGGCGCATTCCTCGGCCGGCGGATCGTGCCTGGCCCCGTCATCTTCGTCAGCGAGGAAACCGGTGGGACGCTCGCCCCGAAGCTCCCAGACTCCGACCGCGTCAGCTGCCTCACGCGCGACATCGCGTGGCCGAAGCCAACGTGGCCGCAGCTCCTGGCCGCTGTCGTCACCGAAGCCGAGCGGATCGGGGCGCGGCTGGTGGTGATCGACGCGCTCTCGTTCTGGGCGGCGCTCGGTGGCGAGCAGGGAAACGACACCGCAGTCGCGACCGCCGTCCTTGCGCAATTAAGCGCGATCACGCTGCTCGGTGCGGCTGTTCTACTCGTTCACCATCAGCGGAAGGGCGGCGGTGAGGATGGAGAGGCCGTGCTCGGCGCGACCGGTTTCTTCGCGTCGGTGGATCTGCTGATCGAGCTTGAGCGGGTCAAGGACGGACCGGCTGGACAGCGTCAGCTCATCAGCATCGGGCGATGGGCTGAGACACCCGCGGCGCTCGTAGTGCATCGCGATGCGGTGACCGGGTCCTGGCGGGTGATTGGCGAAGCCACCGACCGGGACGAGGCGCGACTTCTCAGCGCGAACGAGAAGCTCCTTGGCGCTGTCCCGACCGAGCCTCCAGGGATGACCGAGCCTGAGCTTGCCGATGCGCTGAAGGTCGACACGCGGAAGATCAGCGGCCCCCTCCGCGAACTGCTCGAGCGCAAAGAGATACGTCGCGACGGGGCAGGGAAGAAGGGTGATCCGTACCGGTATTCCCAACCGCCCCAGGATTCTCCCCCCAATTCTCCCCCGGGCGAGGGGAGCATCCCCTTCGATGATTCTCCCCCTCCCCTTAAGGGGGGAGAATCGAATGGTGCTGCTCCCCCGATGCCCCCCACGGGGGAGGATCCGCTCGGGGTGGACGCGGACGGCGAGCTTGATCGGATCCGCTCGAAGTTCGGTCTCAGTGGGACTGAGGAGCCGGCGGCATGAGCGCGTGGCTCGAACAGCGCCTCGCTCGCGGCCACGAACACTTCGCCGACCTCGTCACCGTCGCCGATCGCGACCCGGACCGCGCATTGGAGCTACTGGCGGACCGCCAGCGCGTGCCGGACGACGCCATCGCCGAAGTCCTCTCCGCTGGACTCTCCGCTGGGCTGCCGCACCAACGCTTCCCCCGGCTCGTTCGCGTGCTCGCGGAGGACCTCGACGACGAGTCGCCGCCCGGCATGGTGAAGCTCCCGCCATTGCGCCGGCTGCTTTGGGCGGTTGCGGTCGCGCTAGCCAACCTCGCCCAGATCGAACACGCGGTGGAGGACGGCGACTGGTGAGCGCGATGATCGACGCACTACTAGCGGAGATGTCCCGGGCGGACCTCGACCACCTGGCTGACCTGCTTGCGCCGCGGCTCGAACACCGGCTTGCTCGCACGCCGGCGGATGAGGGCTGGCTGAACGCCGAGCAAGCTGCCGGATACCTCGGGTGCTCTCGCGACCGGATCTACGACCTGGTGCAACTCGGCAAGCTCCATCCGTGTCGTGACGGTCGCCGACTGTTGTTCAGGCGCAACGATCTGGATGACCACTTAGAAGCGTAAAGCGTCAGGGTAGCTTGACGCGTCAGGTAGGCTTGACGAATGACCACGAATTTCCAACACACCGACGTTCTGAACGCAATACGCGAAGCCCGCGAAAAGCGTCAGCAGCTTCGCATCGACGCCCAACACATCGATGAGCGGATCACCGCCCTGGTTGCAGCAGCCCGCGAATACGGGATCTCTTGGCAGCAGATCGGGACTGCGCTCGGGATCAGCAAGCAGGCGGCACACGAGCGTTACGGCTCGCTCGACACGAGAGGGGATCACTGAATGGCCGCGCCACTTGTCAAGACCAAGACACCGGGCATCTACAAGCGCGGCTCACGGTACGTGTTCTCATTCAGAGTCAACGGGAGGCAGCGATGGGAGTCCTGCCGCACACTCGAGGAGGCCCGGCGTGCGAAAGCTGCCCGCCAGACTGACATCGGTCGCGGCGAGTTCGAGCAGCGTTCGCGGATCACGCTGCACGAGTATCTGCAGGAGTGGATCGACCGATATCAGGGAACCGGGCGTCGCGGCTATAGGGAGGAAACGCGCGACGAGGACAGGCGGCTGTTGGAGCGGCATGCGTTGCGCTACTTCCCGTCGAGGATGAAGCTGACCGAGGTCACCCCGAGCGCCGTCGCTGGCTTCATCGGCTGGCTCTGCGACGGCCGACAGCAGGCTAAGGTCGCACACGCGATCGCTGTCGAGCAAGCCCAGGCGGCAGGAAAGCGTCTCCCGAAGCCGCTCGCTGAGGCCGCGACGCGCAGGCTGTCCGACGCCACGGTCAAGAACGCCGTCAAGCCGCTGCGCTCAGCGCTCGCTACAGCCAGACGGGAGGGCCTCATCCGTCACAACCCCGCGACAGACGTGGCGTTGCCTCATCGCGACCAGGTTGAGGAGGACGAGGACCAGCCACGGCCGTTCCCGACCGGGATCATGGAGCTCGTGGTCGCTCTGGTCCGCCCCGATCATCGGCTGATGTTCGAGCTCTTGGCCGTGACGGGTGTGAGGCGCTCAGAGTTATTCGGGCTAGAGGTCCGAGACCTGAGACTCGACGGGGAGCGGCCCTGCGTCCGGGTACGCCGCGGTGTTCGTCGCCGGCAGCGCGTGGGACTAGTCGTCGGTCCGCTTAAGAGCCGCCACGCACGCCGTGACGTGCCGCTCCCGGTGGATCTCGCGGACCGGCTACGTCCGTTTGTGGCGGGTCGGGAGCTGGCCGAGCCGCTGTTCAAGTCCACTACCGGGACGCGGGCGGATCCCGACAACGTTGCGGAGCGGGTGCTCGCACCGGCGTGTGCTGAGGCTGGGGTCGAGTGGGCAGGCTTTCACACCTTCCGGCACACCGTCGCATCGCGTCTCTTCGACCGTGGCGGCAATGCGGTGCAGGTTCAGCGCTGGCTCGGGCACCATTCGGCGGCGTTCACGCTCTCAACCTACGTCCACCTGCTCGACGCGGACCTCGGCGAGCCGCTGAAGCCAGCCGGTGCGAACAAGGTGCAAACAGGCGCCACACCAATCCACGCCACTACGGGAGAAGTGCCGGCTCCGGAAGTCGCTTGTTTGCAGGGCATCGCTGGACTGGACGCCACGCGCTGACACTGCCCGAATGGCCTTCTAAGCCGTGGGTCGCAGGTTCGAGTCCTGCCGGGGGCACTGGGAGCTTTCCCCTGCATACACGGCGATCCGGCGGCCGCGAGGTTTTCGCGACTAGTTCGACAGACGTCGAACCCATGAGGAGATGCGAGAGAATGCGGCTCTGGCCGAGGTCATGGTCGCATCCTGGCAACAGCTCCTTTCACGCGGAAGGGGTCGCGCGGTCGTCAGAGCCGCCGGGAATGCCTTCGTAGCGAAGCAATCACCCGGTTGAGCGCCACGCCCATCGCGAAAGCATGCGCCCGGATCACGAGCCTCAATCGCGACAGCGCTCCAGCGCCGTTGCGTGCCGCAGTGCCCTGCGGTGGTGGATCAGCTGAGCGCGGCGCGCACGCGCTCGCCCAGCGCTGCGAGCCTCTCGACGGGCTCGTTGGAGTAGACGAAGCGCACGTAACGCGGGGCGACGGTCTCTCCCCAGGCGGTCATCGGTGTGGCGGCGACCTTGTGCTCGAGCAACGCGGCAGAGAAGCCTGGCGCTGTGGTGCCCGCGGCCTCGGCATCGAGCAGCAGCGACCAGCCCCCGTGGGGGGGGGGTCGCCGGGAGCCCGGCGAGTTGCTCCATCGTCACGTCGTGGCGCCGTTCCCACTCGGCGACACCGGCCATGTGGTCATCGGCGCGCAGCGCCGCAATGGCACCGAGCTGATTGAAGCCGCTGGCGACGAGCCCGTTGTAGATGTGAATCATTCCGAGCTGGGGCGTGACCGCCTGGGACGCGACGATCCAGCCGATCCGCCATCCGATCATCCGCTGCTCGCAGGCGACGCCGCCCAGCGTGACGGTGAGATCGCGCATGCCCTCGAGCGCGGCGGGCACGACGACTTTCCTTCCACCAAAGACGATGGCCTCCATCGCGCTCCAGTACAGGAGCCAGATCTGCCGCTCGGTGCAGATGCGCTGGACCGCCGCCCATTCGTCGTCGTCGACGACCCATCCAGACGGAAACGACGGATTGCCGAAGAAAATCGCCCGCGTGCGGTCTGAGACGGCCGCCTCCAGCGCGTCGAGGTCCCAGCGCCAGCCCTGCGGCTCGGGGTGCAGCGGGACCAGCCGCGGAACGCCCCCCACCAGCCGCACGCGTTGAAGCATCCCCGCATACGTCGGATCGGGGACGATGACCTCGTCGCCGGGATCGGTCAGCGCGAGCAGGGCGTCGAGCATGTTGTCGCCCTCGCCCGAGGTGATCACCACCTCGCCCTCGGGGTCATACCGCGGCCCGCCGCGCCGGACGATCATCCGCGCGACCTCGTGCTTGAGCTCGCTCATGCCGGTAAACGGCAGCCACGAGTTCGCCTCGTCGGTGCCCACCGCCGCCCGCGTCGCCTCGACCGCCGCGGCCGGCGGCGGGATATCAGTGTCAAGGTTCTCCATCCGAAGCACCTCGGGATCGCCGCCAGCCGCCGCCGCAACCTCGTCGATCGAGAACCCAGGGATACCCTTCAGCCGGTCGCCCACCCAGCGGACACTAGCCGGGCGCGGGCTCTCACGCACCACAGCTCGAAGTCCGAGTCGCCCTCGATGGTGGGCCGTTAGAAGCGCACGCTGGCGCTCACGTCGTCGCCAAAGGAGTTACGTCTCGACTGCCTCGCGAACCGCGAAAGCGATCGTTGGCGAGGTGGGCGGTTTCCGCGCACCTCAGGCCTCGTCGCCCAGCACACGATCGGCGTCCGACAGCGGAGCCGCAGCGATGGCTCGCTGCCGCTGCTCTACTCGATCACCCGAAGAGGTCTGCAGATAGCCCTGTCCGGATCTGAAGGTGGGAGCCAACGCAGTCGGCGGTCTGGGTCGTGGCGTTTCGTCCGGAGCGGCAAAGGCGATTTCTGGCGTGGACTGCTCCGTCGACCGGTGTCAGTCTGAGTTCGACGGTGCTCCCGCTGCCTCCGCCAGCTCGCGCTCGCCTGGGGTGCGGAACAGTGGCCCCTGGTATGAGCCTGGCTTGGGCCGCGGCGTTCCGCCGGGAAATGCCAGCCGCAAGATCGTTCGCTGAACCTGGCCCAGCTGCTTGTGCAGGGGCCCGGTGTTGTATGGCAGGTCGTAGTGCGCGCAGATCTCTCGCACCCGGGGGGCGATCTCCCCGTAGCGGGTGCTCGGCATGTCGGGGTACAGGTGGTGCTCGACCTGGTAGCCAAGGTTGCCACTCAGGACGTGAAACAGCGGACTGCCGTCGATGTTCGCCGCCCCCAGCAGCTGGCGCAGGTACTTGCCCCCTGCGCTCTCGGTCTCGTACTGCTCGCGGGTGAAGGTGAACGTCTGGTCGGGAAAGTGCCCGCAGAAAATGATCGCGTACGACCAGACGTTGCGCACCACGTTGGCGCTGAAGTTCGCAGCCAGCGTGGTCAGAAACCCTGGGCCGCTAAGCAGCGGCCAGCCAATGTAGTCCTTGACGATCTGCCGACGGGCCTTGCCCAGGATTCCGCGGAAGTCCTTCGCCACGTCAAGCCAGGACTTCTCGCCCGCACGGACGGCGGTGAAGTCGAGGTCGTGGACCGCCACGCCCCACTCGAAGAACGCCATCAGCAACAGGTTGTAGAGGGGCTGTAGCAGATAAATGGGATGCCAATCCTGGTCGGGATCGACGCGCATGATCTCGTAGCCGAGATCGCGGTCCAGGCCGAGCACGTTCGTGTAGGTGTGATGGATGAAGTTGTGGGAGTGCTTCCAGGCCTCCTTGGTGGAGGCGGTGTCCCAATCCCATTTCTGTGAGTTGATGACGGGATCATTCATCCAATCCCACTGGCCGTGCATCACGTTGTGACCAATCTCCATGTTCTCCAAGATCTTGGCCAGCGACAGCACCGCCGTTCCAGCCAGCCACGCAGGCGGAAACAGAGAGGGAAGCAGCAGCACCCTCCCCCCGACTGCCAGCTTGCGATGAAGCCCGACCAGGCTGCGGATATATCGCGCATCCCGGTCGCCCAGGCTGTCAAAGACCTCGTCGTGCAACTGCTTGAACTGGTCGCCAATCTCCTCGATCTGCTCGGGGGTGAGGCGGTCCAGTGGGTGCTCGGCGGGCGTCTCCCGGTGCTCGACAGCGCGCGTTCCGGACATCACAACAGGCCTCCCTGATCTGGCAATGGCAGTCCAAATTATCTGCCACCAAACCCGTCACACCAAACGTGCCAGACACGTTCAGAACGCCCCGCGCCTCACTGGCGGACGCGCTTCAAACGAGCTAACGATCGACCGGGTTGTCCCGCTCGCGCCACGACCGTGCGAGCATCCGCCCGCATTCGTTCGCCCGAGCGTTTGCCGCCCCCCGAAATCCGCGCAGGCACTGCGAGGCGCGAGAGCCGAGATTAGCTCGAGCAGCTAATGCGCTAGCCGATATACGACCAGAAGACCGCAGTCCCGTTGCGGCCCTGCGGGGTAGTCAGGGAAGTGGAGGCGCAGTTCCCTAATCGGGCCCCGCTCCCAGCGATAGCGTTCCCGCCGTGCTGAGGATCCCGCGGCTTCCGTACCTGCCGGACCCTCTTCGGCGCGTGCAGGTCCCGAGCGACCTGAAGTCGATCACGACCGTCGGGGAGGAGGTCAACTCGTCACCGCTCGGTGTCGACCCCGAAACGATCGCGCAGATCTGGAAGGCGGCCTGCGACCTGTACCGCAGCGGGGTTCACCCCGCGCTCCAGCTCTGCCTGCACCGGCACGGCGAGCTGGTGCTCAACCGGGCCATCGGCCACGCGCGCGGCAACGGGCCGGGGGACGACGCCGACGCGCCGAAGGTGCTGGTGACCCCGGACACGCCGTTCTGTGTCTTTTCAGCCTCGAAGGCGGTTACGGCGATGGTCGTGCACCTGCTCCAGGAGCGAGGAGCGCTGGACATAGCGGACCGGGTGACCGATTACATCCCGGAATACGGCAAGCACGGCAAGCGGGAAACGACGATTGGCCACGTGCTCGCGCATCGAGCCGGTCTGCCCGGCTGGCCGCGCGCCGCGCTCGATCTCGACCGCGTTGGGGACCGTGAGTTCTTGAGCCAGACGATTAACGAGTCCAAGCCATTCGTCAAGCCAGGGACGGCTCTCGCCTACCAGGCTGTCTCGGGCGGCTTCATTCTCGACGAGATCGTGCAGCGTGTCACGGGCAAGACGGTGCGCGACGTGCTCTCGCAGGAGATCCTGGGACCACTGCGCTTCCGGTGGGGCAACTACGGCGTAGCGTCCGAGGACGTCGATCGGGTGGGGCTCAACTACACGACGGGGCCGCCGCTGTTGCCGCCCCTCTCGACACTGGTAACGCGCGTGCTGAGGATGCCTATCGAGGAAGTCGTCGAGCTCTCCAACGATCCGCGCTTCCTCACGGCGGTCATACCGTCGGCCAGCGTGATCACCAGCGCACAGGAGCTGTCGCGGTTCTTTGAGATTTTCCGTTCCGGCGGCGAGCTGAACGGGGTGCGAGTGATGGAGCCGGCGACCCTGCGACGGGCGCTGAGCGAGCAGTCTCGGCTCGAGATCGACCTGTCGCTGGTGTTCCCCACACGGTTCAGCTACGGCCTAATGCTCGGCGCGAAGGTGCTCAGCCTGTACGGTCCCGACACCGATCTCGCCTTCGGTCATCTGGGGCTGATCAACATCATGGGATGGGCTGACCCCGAGCGCGGCATCTCGGGCGGGCTGATCACCAGCGGCAAGGCGATTGTCTATCCCGAGCTGCTGCGCTTCTACCGCGTGATGCAGACCATCGCATCAAAGATCCCGAAGATCCCTGAGTCGGAGCGGCCATTCTGACCGGCGGCGATTCCGCGCCTGTCAGCGATGGGCGCGCCTGGTTTCGAACCAGGGTCCTCTCGCGTGTGAAGCGCTTCCGACCCATGTGTGCGCGGCTTCCCATCACCTGGCCAGTTCGCCGGAGTCCTCTAGACGCTGCGCCCTCGGCTTCCACCACGTCGACGAGCGGAGAAGTAGGCGAGCGCCCCGTTGCGAGAGGTGCTGACCTTCACCAGCCCGGCGTCGGCGAGCGACGACTCGATCCCAGCGAGGGTAAGGCCCGGGCCGAACACGCCGCCCAGCTGCATCGTCCGGACGAACGCCTCCTGACGGGTGCCGGCACGCCTGACAACGGTGGTTCCCCGCAACTCGCCGCCCGGCCTGAGCACCCGCGCCATCTCGCGGATCGCCGCCGGCGGATCGGGGAAGCAGTGAAGGCCGGTGTAGGTCACGACCAGGTCGAAGCTGCGGTCCCCGAAGGGCAGCGCCTCGACGTCCGCCTCGATGAACTCGATCCAGTGAATGCCACGGCGGTGGGCCTCGCCGCTAGCCCGCCGGAGCATCACCGGCGAGAGGTCGGCCGCCACGTAGTGGAGCTCCTGCTCGGGTCGCAGGCCGCGGAATGCGACGCCGCCGCCGCAGGGGATGTCGAGCACGCTGGTATCGCTCGGCAAGTCGCTCAGACGCGCGATGTCGCGGTAGAAGGCCGAGGTGTCCGTGCCCCAGATCAGCCGACCAAGGACGCCGGCGAGGTGCTCGTGCTCCACCGCCCAGTCGTAGGTGGTCGCCTCGATGATGCTGGTGCGCCAGCGCTCGCGGAGATCGGGCATGCGCAGAGCGTAGACGGGGTGGTCCTAACGAAGGAGCTCGATCAGGAGGACCGCGGCGCCGGCCACGAGCGAGAGCCAAAGCGCCGCGCGCTCGAGTGATTGACGGACGCGTGGGGCGCTCGGCGTGAGCAGTCGCAGGAGGAGGGGAGATGGGACGACGTTCAGGAGTGGCCAGATGCGACGCACGCGCCGAAGCAGGAACCCGGCGATGAGCCGGTCGACCGTCCTGAGCGGGACGCCGAACATCAGGCCAGGCTATGGCTGAGCGGACGGCTCGGCGAGGTATGCAACCCGGCGCCCGCCGCCAGGAGCGTCTAGAACCGGCGGTGTCCCTTAGCGGGGCGGCGGTGGAACCCGCGCGCGCATCCGTCCTCGCTCGAGCATTTTGTGCCAACCGCCCGGTCTGTCTCTGCATAAAGACCCGGGGAACCGGATCCTTCCGGCCCCCGGCCTGGTCAGGGAGCTGGGGGCGCAAGTCCCTGACTGCTAGATCACCGAACCTAACAGTCGCGCAGGCCGTGAACGACGCACGTGGTTGCAAATCGACATTGGCCCGCGGCACGGCGGTAATCCTCACCCGATACCGTCGACCAGTCACGCCACCGAAGCCGGCCGAACGGTGGCAGGCGCCGAGCGGGAGCGACTCGAGCGCGAGGGAGCCCCGCTGAAGAGCTGCAGGGTCACCCTCCCGACAATCGAAGGGGTAGCGGGGCACAATCGGGTAGCACATCGGTGTGCCCTTCTGCTGTCCCGCTGGTCGTGGTTGTAATGCCCCGGATGGTCAAGAGCCGTGTGCGCTTGAGCTCTTCCGGAATGCGGAGCAGACGCCGGAGATAGAGCTTGCCCTCGGGCGCTGGGAAGCACTACAAAAGGCACGGGACAGGGACAGGCGATTCCGGCGCCGGGTCTACCAACGGGCCCGCGAACGTGCACTGATTAGTCTCGCGTTCGCACAGGGAGGATCTCCCGCCAGCTCGCAACGGTCCTCGGTCAAGGCTTCGGCGTCCCGGCGAGCGAGGCGGAGGCGCAGGCAGTTGCACCGCTTCTCCAGACAGTAGCCCGGGCACACCCCGGCGGCGCGCAGAGCCCCGTGTGCGCCGCTAGTACTTGTCTTGGCGCCGCATCGAAGGCGGCAGCCAGCCGGGAGATCCGGCGAGCAGCAAGGCGCCCAGCAGCCGGTCAAGCGTCCCGGCGATGAGGGTGGGCATGGCGGCAGGCTACGCCCGGCGGCGTAGGGTGGCGAGGGCTGCAAGGGCGCCGCCCCGAGAGGACGAATCGGTGACCGCCGGTGGCCGCTAGGCGCAACCGGATGTAGCGGATCGTTGCGCCTATCCGACGACGGGGAGTGTGCGTTCGTCTTGGAGCTCGGAGAGTGCGCTCTGCATCTCGCCGGTGATCACGTTGTAGACCTGTTCGTGCTCGGGCTGTGGCCCGAAGCGCTCGGCGAGGTCGATCGGCGGTCTTACGTCGATTGTGATCTTGGCCGGGAGCGGGAGTCGTGGCGGAAGGTCAAGCAACGTGACGCCGAACGGCGGCGCGAGTGCCACCGGCAGCACCTTGATCCGCGTCAGCTTGGCCCAGCCGGTGACCTCGGCCAGGCGCTCGCCGCGGGTGGCGAACAGCGCCGTCTCCTGGCCGCCAATGGCGACCACTGGAATGATCGGTACTTCTCGCTCCAGGGCCAGCCTGATGAATCCCTTGCGGCCGGCGAACTCGATGCGGTCCGAATGCCACGTGGGGCGAAAGGTCTCGTAATCGCCGCCTGGATAGACGAGCACCGGAGCGCCCTTGTCAAACGCCTTGCGGGCGTTCTCGTGGGAGGCGGCCACCGTCCCCCAGCGGCTGAGGCCCGTGGCCGGCAGGCGGGCCGCGACGTCGTGAGCAAGCTGATGAAAGCGCCGCTCGGGACCGAACCGAGCGTAGAACTCAGTGGCGAAGACGAATGTGTCGGCGATGTACGTGCCGCCGGAGTGGTTGCCGACCAGCAACGCGGGCCCGCTCTCGGGAATGTTCTCCAGGCCCCGTACATCGGCGCGGAAGTAGTTGCCAAGGACCGCACGCCACAGCGGGAGCACACGCCGGATGTAGTCCGGATCCCAGGCGTCGATGTCGTTACCGTCGAGCGCCCGCCGGAGGTGAGCCACATCGTTCACCGCCGTCCCTGTCCAAGCCGCGGCCCCATCGATCGCGGTGCGCGCGGCACGGAGTGCGGATCTGAGCAGTGACATCAGCCCTCCGCACTGCCACTACCCCCGCCCAGAGCGCAGGAAACGGAGCGCGACCCTGGTTAGTCCTGGTGTCCCGCCAGGCGTCGGGAGAACAATCTTGCTGGATCGCCGCGTCACTTGGGCCTCGGGTACCGAGGAGCGTTCGGCAGTAGCCTCAGCCGGTGCGCGTCCTGTTCCTCGACCCGATCGGGGTCGAGGAGGTGGTGATGGCTGACGCACCGGAGCGACGCGTTGACTGGCGGGCGCCCAGGCAGGGCGGTGAATACGGCCCCGTCGAGCGGAGCGGTCTGATCGCGCTCGGGCCTAAGGAGGTCGGGGATCAGGTCGACTGGCCATAAGGGCGCGGCCGACAGCTTGTCGATCTGACCGGCGAAGGAGAGCGACGCGCAGCAGGGTTAGTCGGTGAAAAGGCAGCCCACGGACAAATCCCTCAGCGGGGCGGCGCTGCGCGCAGCGTGAGTAGTTCTCCGCTGATCTCGACGGCGGGGCCAGAGGCGTCGGGTGTGATCATGACCTTGCCGGCGATGACGCGTTCGTCGCACAGGTTGACTGCGGCTCCCGGTTCGCCTTATCAGCTCGCTCGGCTCAGCCAGTCGATCACGGCCTGCGGCCGCTGTTCGGGGATCCAATGGCCGACGCCATCGACCTTCTCCACGTGCAGTTCTGGCTGCCCCCGGACCGGGCCGGGCTCGAGTCCCCTGGTGACCAGGTCCCGCTCGCCGTACATGACCGTCGCCGGAAGTGCCAGCTTCGCGTGCGCGTAGCGGCCTCGTGCGATCGGCAGAATCTCGCGGGTCAGGAACGTCCGGTACATGGCAACCGTGACATGCGCTGGAACGTGCTCTGAGAACAGCTTCACGTCGTCCGCCGGCAGTCGATCATCGCCACGCCCGCTCTGGAGGATCCTGGGGACCATCCATTCGGCCGCGCGTGGTCCGAGGAACGGTAGGCTGATCGGCCCCTGATAGCCGAGCAGAGCCAGCTGTCGTGGGTGCCGCGGTAGCCACAGGTGGGGGACGCTCAGGATCAGCGCTCGGCTGATCCGCTGCGGAGCCTTGAGCGCGGCCAGCAGCCCGGTCCACCAGCCCCAATCGTGGCCGATCCACGTCACCTGATCGAGGTTGAGGACGTCGAGCAGCGCCAGCAGGTCGGTGGCCAGCTGCTCCTTTTCATAGCCTCCGGCTGGCGTCTCGGTCCACCCGAATCCGCGCAGGTCAGGAGCGATCACCCTATGGTCCCCGGCCAACGTCGGGATCACGTCTCGCCAGGACCACCAGTGCTGCGGCCAGCCGTGGACGAGCATGACCGGCGGCGCGTCCTCCTCCCCGGCCAACGCGACATGCGTGCGAAGCCCGGCGGCATTGAGGTACTCGTGCCGGACCCCCGGAAGATCGGGAGGCGAGCTCATGCGCACTCATCGTATGCCAGCCGCGCGACCCCGGCGCCACGCCAACAACCTGGCCGACTCGACGCTCGGACCCCAGACAAGCCGTCTGATCACCGGTGCGCCTCCGCACATCGCGGTTTCGACTCCCGGCAGGGCCATTCGGGCTGCGTGTCAGTCGGCCCTTACCTGTGAGGAGCGCAATCGCTAATCACAGCACAGACCTCTGGCGATCGATCCAGAGGGGGGCTGCCGCGTGGAAATTGGTTTCAATAGCGGACGTCGAACGCCTCAGCGAGGTCGGCGGGCATCATCGCAAACGGTGGACGCTTCCAAATGAACCCTGCGCGGGTCGGGGCGTCGCAGACGAATCCGGAGCAGATCGCTGTGCCGGCGGTCTCAATACAAAGGGGTGCACCTGTCAGGCAATACAGCGTCACAGGCCACCCAGGGCGGCGGACACGGTGGGCGGGTGGAGGAGTCTTGTCGTCACGGCGTGAGTGTTTCAGGACTCACCCGTCTAGCCCGGCTGAGAGCTTCGAGGGACGCCGGTGAGCGCGTCCAGGTAACGGTCGATGGCCGCCGCGACCTGCTCTTTGGTTTGTCCGCCGTCGTCTGCGCGTGCGACCAGCATTCCGGCCTCGTCGATTGATCCGAGCAGCAGATGCGCGAGTGGCCGCACCGGCTGAGACTCGATCAGGCCCGCGTCCATCGCGGCCTCGAGCGTCGCTTGTACGAGGCCCAGGCCGTACTTGAGACCGATTTCCCGCCATTGCTCCCAGCCGAGCACCGAGGGTGCGTCGATCAGCGCGATCCTGCGGACGGCCGGGTCCTCGCATGCGTCGAGGAACGCTTGCGCGCCGGTGCGTAGCGCCTCGACGGGATCAGCGGCCGACAGCGACGTGGCCGCAATCTGCTCCACCAGGTCGCGCTCGACCGCCTCGTAGACGGCGCGGAACAGGTCCTCCTTGCTTTGGAAGTGGTGGTAGAGCGCGCCACGTGTCATCCGTGCGCTGCGGACGATCTGTTCGGTCGCCACGGCGGCGAAGCCGCGCTGGCCGAACAGCTCCCGAGCGGCTGCGATCAGCGCCTCGCGCGTCTCCTCCGCTCGCTCGGCCATGCGCGTGCGCGGCGGCTCTGTGTGATCGCCATCACTTTGCATACCATCTGTATGTTAGATACTGTCTGTATGTAACGATCCCGGCAGGGAGGAAGTCTCACATGCAGAGCGCCAGCGTCACCGATGCTGCCAGCGCGTTCGTCGAGGCGTTCGCCGACGGGTGGCGCGCGCCGGCGGGGCCCGATGCGTTTGCCGATCACTTCGAGCCGTGGCTGGATCCCGAGGTCCGGCTGATCCAGCCGCGGCCGCCGCTGCTGGTAGGGCGCGAGGCGTTCCGCGAGCAGTTCGTGCGTCCCCTGTTCGGGCTCATCCCGGACGTCCAGGGCACCGTGGAGGGCTGGGCTAAGAGCGGCGACACCGTCTACATCGAGATCAAGCTCGAGGGCACGGTCGGTGACCGGCGAGTAACGCTGCGCAGCTGCGACCGGGTGACGCTGCGCGACGGTCTCGTAGTCGAGCGAGTCGCCTACATGGATCCGACTCCGCTGCTCGCGGCGATTGGCCGATCGCCGCGGGCGTGGCCGCGGGTCATCCGCCACCAATTCTCAGCCAGGAGGCGATCAAGATGAAGTCATTCACCGCGCTCGAGCAGCGCGAGGCACGGCTCCCCCAGGGGATCGTCCGGTATCGCGAACTCGGGACTGGCGTTCCGGTCGTGCTCGTTCACGGCCTGCTCGTGAACTCGCTCCTGTGGGCGGAGGTCGCCGAGCTCCTGGCGAAGGATTTTCGAGTCATCGCGCCCGACCTGCCGCTCGGTTCACACACTCAGCCACTGAACCCCGGCGCGGATCTCACCCCTTCGGGCCTCGGGAGGCTGATCGCGGATTTTCTCGCTGCGCTCGACCTGGAGGGGGTGACCCTCGTCGGGAACGACACCGGCGGGGCGCTGTGCCAGCTCGTGGCTGTGTATCACGGCGAGCGCGTCGGGCGGCTCGTGCTCACGCCGTGTGACTCCTACGAGGCGTTCCCACCCCCGGCGTTCGCGCCGCTGATGGCGCTGGGCCGTATCCCAGGAGCGATCTGGGCGATCGGCAACTCGATGCGTCCGCGCTTCGCCCAGCGCCTTCCGATCGCTTATGGCTGGCTGAGCAAGGAGCCGATTGACAAGGCGGTGATGCGCTCGTTCCTGCGCCCGATCCAGACCGATCGAAGGATCCGCCGCGAGGTCGCCGCGGTTCTCCGGGGCGTTGACAAGCGCTACACGCTCGAGGCCGCCAAGCGGTTCGCGGCGTTCGAGAAGCCGGTGCTGATCGCATGGGCGCCCGAGGATCGGTTCTTCAAGCTCGATAGCGCCCAGCGACTTGCTCGCGACTTCCGGAACGCGCGGCTCGAGCGGATCGACGACAGCCGCACCTTCGTGCCGATCGACCAGCCCCGCCGATTGGCCGAGGTGATCAGCGCATTCGTTGGCCAGCCGGCCGGCGCACCAGCCTGAGGAACAGGTTCCGCCTCAAGCGAAACCAACCAGGCACACATAACCCCGATGTACAGAGGGGTCATTCAGAGACTGACACGCTTCGCACTCGGGCGCCTGCGCCGCGGCGATCCGCGAGTGCTCCTGAGGCTGATGAGCGACGACGTGCACTTCCGCTTCTTGGGTCAGCACTCGTGGGCGGCGGACTGCCACTCAAAGGCGGAGGTGCGCAACTGGTTGAGGCGATACGTTCACGCCCGGCTCGAGCTTGTGCCAAATGAGGTGTTGGTTAGCGGTCCTCCCTGGAGAACGGTCATCTGCACCCGCTTTACCGATCGCGCGACCGATGAGCAGGGCAACGTCATCTACGAGAACGAGGGCGTCCTATTCGATCGGGTCGTCTGGGGCCGGATCCGCGAGCACATCTCCTACGAGGACACACAGAGAACCGCGGAGTTCGATCGACGGCTCAGTCTGCCTTGACGCGGTCCATGTGCTGCATCACGGCCGTGGGTCTGCTACCCGCGTGCCCGGGTCTCGTTCCTTGGTGGCCTGATCTACCTCCGCGACCACCTCATGGAGGGCCCAGTTTCCCGGGACCCCGCGGAGAGGCTCTTCGCCGGCGAACTCGAGCGGGATCTCCGAGTCGATGAGGATCTCCTTGACGGTCTGAGAGACGAGAATCTGGCCCTTCCTTGCTCGTTCGCAGATGCGGGCGGCGATGTGGACGGCGATACCGCGCACGTCGTCGGCCAGTGTCTCGACCGCGCCAACGTGGACTCCCGCTCGCACCTCGAGGCCCATAGCCTGGCTCGCCTGGACGACCTGGCTCGCCACACGGATGGCCTGCTCGGGATCGGGGAAGGTCGCGAGGAACCCGTCGCCGATGGCTTTCACTGCTCGGCCCCCGTTGAGCTCGATTTCGCCGCGCACCAAGTCGTAGTGCTCTGAGAGCAGGCTCTGCCACCGTCTGTGGTGTAGCCGGGCGGCAAGTTCGGTCGAGCCGACGATGTCGGTGAACATGATCGCCCTGAGTTCGTTGCATGGAGCCGGGGTGCGTGACCCGGTCAGGAACTCCTCGATCTCAGCGATCAGGGCATCGCTGTCGCCCAGCCACGCCATGCTGTCCTGGCCAGCGACGGTGGTAAACCGTGCGTTTGGGATCGCGCCCGCGACCGCCTGGCCAACCTCTAACGGGACGAGCGAGTTTTCGCGGTGGTGGATGACCAGCGTCGGGCAGGTGATTCGCGGGAGCGCTTCGGATACGTCGGAGGCGAGTGTGAGGTCGAGGAGCTGGCGGGCGCCGTGCGGGCTGACCGACAGTCGCTCCATGCGGCCCATCCAGCGCCGGAAGCGGTCGTTCTCGATCATCGAGGGGGCATATAGCGAGGTCAGGTCGCCCTTGCCCCAGCGGGTTTTGATCAGCTCGCCAAGCCAATCGAGATGCTGTTGCCCCATGACGTCGCTGCCGGACGTTGCTGTGTCGACCAAGATGAGGGCGGAGACTCGATCTGGATGGGTGGCGGCGAAAAGAGCGCACATTCGCGAAGCTTCGACCGCGCCGACGAGGGCAGGTCGATCAAAGCCGCACGCCTCGATTACCGCCGCAAGGTCTTCCATGTATTGCGTTTCGGTCGGCGGAGACGTGGCCGAGTCGGAGGCACCGGTGCCGCGCCGGTCGAAGATCGCCACGCGTGCGAAGCGACCGAGGCGCTCATACCACTTGTGGACGACCGGATCTTCCCAGTACACCTCGATGTGACCGGCGGGTCCGCCGCAGACCATGAGCTCCACCGAGCCCGAGCCGTAGACCTGGTAGGCGATCTGGATGTCGCCGCAGTGCGCAAACTCGGTCTCGGGTACCTGCATGAGCCAATCCGGCCTTCTCTATGTCTGCCCGTTCTTGGCGCCGTCTACGAGCCCGTTGAGTGCGAATCAGCACACTCGGGGCCGGTTCTCGAGCACCAGATCGCGTCAAACGCTCGTTGGTCGAGCGGTAGCAGCCAGCAGGTCGCAATTCGCCCGTCGACCAGCTCGTAGAGACCGACGGTGGACCACGTGTGCTCGACGCCGTCGATTGTGACCAATCCGTCGGTCAGCGCGGCGAGGTGATTTCCGGCCCCGATCAGGATGTCGCGTTGCCTGAGGCGAAACGTGTCGAGCGCCAGTTCGCGCCGGCGCCGGAAATAGCGGAGTACTGCGTCGAGGCCGCGGTAGGTGCCGACGATCGCGCTCGCCCCGGGGACGGTCCAGGTGATGTCGGGGGCGAGCAGGTCGTGCAGCGCGGCGCCGGTTCCGCCCCCGTAGAACTCGTTCTGCGCTCGGTGGAGGCGGTCGAGAACGTCGATGGCGACTCCACGGTTCATGGCCGGCGTCGGCCGCCACGGGCGCTGAGCCACCTGATCGGCGGGATCAGGGGCCGGTAGATCGGCCGCAACGACCATCCCGGGAGGTAGCGGTGGCGCTCCTCTCTCCACACCCTGGCCCGCGGATGCCGCTGAAACAACGGCCCGCGCAGGCCCGCGCCGGTTAGCGGGTTCGCGTGGCCGTAGTTCTCCCAAGGCGCGGCGGTGTGGAGCTCGACGCGGCAGAGGTGCTTGGTGCTGACGAAGCCGTATTGGCTCGGGCTGACCAAGCGAGCCGGTGCGCCATGGTCGGCGTCGAGCGGCCGGCCGTTCAGATGCTCCGTGACGAGAACGTCGTCGGCCAGGGCATCCTCGAGGGCGGCGACCGACCGGTATCCGTCCAGGCCGGCGAAGACGATGTGGCTAATCGAGGCGCCGGGGCGCAGGACCGGCTCGATGATCATCCGGTAGAAGGTCGCGAACGCGACGCCTTCCCAGTGGAGGTTCGTGGCCGACCATCCGGCGACACAGTGAAAGTCCGCGGTGAGAGATCGCCGAGGAAGAGCCGCCAGCTCGCCCAGCGGGACGGCGATGGGCTCTTTCACCGCACCGACGAGCTCGATCATGGGATCCGCGGGCACGGCGGGGGGAGGGCGCTGGAGGTGCGTGCCGAAGCGTGGGAACCCCTCGACCGTGTGCTGTCCCGGCGGCAGCCTCACGCCGCGAGGTCCGTCGTCGATTCTCGGGCCGCGCGTTTGCGCCAGGCGCGCTCGATCTGGCGCATCAGGGCGGGGTACACGATCCGATGCCGAAACGGCCGGATTGCAGCCATGTAAGCGGCACCCAGTCGTCCGTTCGGCTTTACGAGGACCGCCATCTGGCCCTGGTAGCCGCCGGCCGGGTCCCGGACCCAGCCGAGGTGCAGGACCCCGTGCATGGTGCGGTTGGCTGCCTCGCCGGCCCACTCGGTCTCGAGCATGTACAGCGAGGTGAAGGGCAGCGTGTCGAACGCGGGACCAGATGCCACCTCCCGCAGGTCCTGAGGTAGGCGGTCGCGGAGCGGCGCCACCCCGCCGCCGATGCCAGACTCCGGGCCGTCCCGGCCGAGCAGCTCGCCGAGCCGAATCCGGAGCGCCCAGAGCCCGCGGGCGGCGACGGGCAGGCTCCGCGAGGGGTCGCCCGAGGCGAACTGCTGCACGAGCCGTGGGAAGTCCTCACGGCCCCCGGGGGTCGGGAGCGCCCACACGTCCTCGAGCCGGAAGTCAGGCGTGAGGCCGTGGATCCGCCAGGGGAGCGAGGTGTGGGCGCTGTTCGGGAGCCTCATCGTTGGGTCGCTATCTATACGCCTCCGTATCGATACGGTAGCGTATACACTTCCTTCGGTCAACCTGCTTCAGTCTTCCCGGGCTGACGCACTCGACGATGGCCGCACCCACCCGTACACCCCGCAGTAGCTGGATCGAAGAGGGCCTACGTGCCCTCGGCGTCGGTGGACCGGACGCGGTCCGGGTCGAGACGCTGGCCCAGGCCCTTGGGGTTACGAAGGGCGGCTTTTACTGGCACTTCGACGACCGACGAGCGCTCCTGGACGAGATGCTCGACGCGTGGGAGCGGGTGGTGACCGACGAGGTGATCGAGCGAGTCGAGAGCGGCGGCGGCGACGCGCGGGCGAAACTGCGGCGGCTGTTCGCCCTCGCGGCATCGATGCCGGCCATGCTGAAGGTCGAGCTGGCAATCCGGGACTGGGCGCGGCGCGACAAGGCGGTCGCCAAGCGGCTTCGCCGGCTCGACAACCGGCGCATGGAGTACATGCGCCCCCTGTTCGCGGAGCTTTGCGCCGATGAGGGCGAGGTCGAGGTTCGCTGCTACATCGTCCTCTCGGTGTTCATCGGCAACCACTTCATCGCCGCCGACCACGGTGGCCGCAGCCGCGGTGAAGTCGTGGCGCTCGCCATGAGACGCCTCCTCGATTAGTTCCGCACCGACTCGGATGACCCCGCGGAAACGGCTCAAGCGTTCAGTGATGATGCTCGTGTGGCGGATCATCAATCCGCCGAGCCGCCTCCTCGCCGGGGTCGCTCCCTGGTGGGTGATGATCGAGACGACCGGCCGGCGTACCGGCAAGCCACGGTTAACGCCAGTGGCCCGCGGGCCGTTTGACGGTGACTCGACCTGGCTCATTTCCGTCCACGGCCGGCACGCGTCGTGGGTCAAGAACCTCGAAGACTCGCCAACTGTCCGTCTGCGGATGAGGCGGCGGTGGCGCACCGGCCTGGCGTCGGTCATCCCTTATGACGCCGAGATCGTCCGCAGGTTCAACCGCTACGCCCGCTTGGGCCCGGCCACCGTCGGTATCGACCCGGCGCTGGTGCGCATCGACTTGGAAGGAGACGGCTGAATGATTTCCTGGCTTGCCCGCCGCGCGGTCGAGCACGGCTACCGCAAACAGAACCGCGGCGACTTCGAGGGCTTGACGAAGACGTTCGCCGAGGACGGCCTCTTCGAGTTCGAAGGCGGCACGCCGTTCGGCGGCGAGCGCCGCGGCCGCCAGGCGATCCGCGAGTGGTTTGAGCAGGTGGCCCGCGACTTCGGTCGCCTACACCTCACAGCTGAGGACGTCGCTGTCGCTGGACCGCCGTGGAATATGCGCGTCATCGTCCGCTTCAGCGATCGCTATGACCTGATCGGCGGCGAGACGCTGTCCAACCACGGCTTTCAGTTCGTTCGCCTGGCCTGGGGCAAGGTCAAGGAGGACCGGATCCTGGTCGACCTCGGCGTCGTCCATCAGGCGCTTGAGCTGATCGAAGCCCGCCACAAGTCCGGCGCTGAGACCTGACTCAGGTCTCGAGGCGGAACTCTTCAGTCAGCGTGTTGCGCCACCGCGTAACCCGGGTCGCCATAGCTCAGGCTTCACGCGCGCTTGCGCGCACCTCGCCGTGACCGGGTTCGACTCCCGGCGCCGCGCATAGCGCTGCCCGTACGCAGCGCCCTCGCGGTCTTCCCCCTGTGTCCCCCGGGGTTGAGGCCGCTTTTTGCACTCAGGGGGACAGAGGAGGCGTCACCACTTGGGACGCATGTCGTTCACGCAGGAACTGCGCTCTCTTGGGCGATTCGTGTCAGGACACGAATACGCGCCGATCGACCGTTGTCTCCGTTGCCCTAGAGACGGGATCCGGGGGCATGGCGGTGTTCCCTGGCTCGGTGCTCGGAAACGCGTCCTGACCGCCAGGGGGCGTGAGACAATCACCAACGAATGGAGGAACCAATCACGACTCGGCTTGAGAACGGAACGATCGCGGTGCCGGATGAGTTGCTTGTGCGTGCCGGACTTCACGATGGCGACGAGCTGTATCTTGGGGTCGACCGGGACGGCGCGCTGATCGTGGAGCGAACCCGCCTGTTCGAGTCCGGTGAGGCGTTCCTCGAGCACCTGCGCGAGGAGCACGAGCGCCTGCTGGCCGACGGCCGCTAAAGCTAGCGCTAGCGTGCCGGCACACGAGGAGCCCGAGCGGTTCCTGCGAGGGTTCGGGCGTCTGTCGCCCGAGCTGCGGCGGGCATTCTTGCAAGCGCTCGAGGAGTTCATCGAGGACGCCGACTCGGGGCGCTTCCGCCCGAGCCTGCGGGTCAAGCGGGTGAGGTCGGCGAAAGGCCGCCTGTGGGAGATGTCGTTCGCCGGCGGTGGGCGGGCGACGTTCGAGATGGTCCCCGGCGGACAGCATCCCGGCCGGATGCACATTCGCTGGCAGCGGATCGGCGGGCACGAGATCCTCGGCCGCCAATAGCCGCCGTCCGGTCCGCCAGCTTCGAAGACATGAGCACAGGGCGCGTCCAGGGCGCGCGCCTCGCCGTGCCCGGGTTCGAGTCCCGGCACGGCACATCGGGCTGCTGGTAGCGCAGTCCAGACGGCCCGTTTCTTCGGTGTCCCCCGGGGAGCGGGCCGTTTTCTGTTCTGAGGGGGACGGAAGGAGGCGTCACCACTGGGACGCATCTCGTTCACGCAGGAGCTGAAGGGGCTGGCCAAGACCAGCGAAGGGATGGATGCCGGCGGCTGCTGGCGGGAGGTGCTTCACCTCCACCTGGCTCTCGGCCGGGCGGAGAACGCGCTCGGGCGCGCGGGCTTCACGATGCGATACGGAGAGCGAGGGGAGTGGCGAGCCGTGCTTCGGGAGGGAGCGGCGGAGACGCTACGCGAGGCGCGGCGGGCGGCGTCGGTCTACGACATCGTGCGGCTCAAGGAAGCAGCCGACGCCTACACCCGGCTAGCCGGGTGCCGGTACGCGGAGGCCGCTGCGCTGATGCTCAAGCTCGGCGAACGCAGCAAGGCTCAGCGGAGTGTGAATCGTCGGGACCCGAGGTTCGATCACGTCGCGGCAGATGTGCGATGGACGACCGAGGCGCCGATGAACGGCCAACGAATGAGGAAAGACCGGCGGTCACGGCGACGCCGAGGACGAGGGCTCCATCCGGCCGCCGCATAGGCGGTTCGCTGGACAAGAAGTTGGCTTGCCGCTCGAGGCAAGCCCGAAAAACAAGGACCCGCGCAGCGACTGCGCGGGCCCTCAATTGACACCCAGGAGGTTAACGCATGCGACCGATGTCGGTGCGAGAAATACACACGCTCTGCTACGAGCGCGGGATCGAGTTCGACCCGGCGATGGTGCCGGTGGAGCTCTCAGAGCTGGCAGGAGTGATCGTCGGAACGCCGGTGTGGGAGGGCCGGTCGGCGGCCCAGGAGCTCTATGAGCGCCGGGCCGCGGAGCGGCGCGAGCGCAGGCAGGTGCCCGAGTGGTTCTCCGTCCAGGACCTGGTCACCGAGCCGTGGGAGCGCGAGGCGCTCCGGGCCGCGTGATCGAAGTCTCGCGGGTAGTGCCGCTCGTCGGGATCGGTGTCGTCGTCGTGGCGACGCTCGGCGGACGCTGACGGACAGGAGGTCCGCCGGCGAATGGCATGCGAGGACCGGCCGTCGAGGTTCGGCCGGTCCTCGCCACCGTGAACTGGGGCATGGTCAGCGACCATCGGTAGGCCTGGCCAAGCTGTCCGATTTAGCCCGAAGCGAACACTTCTGGCGAGGCGCCGCTCTGCTTGCCTCCTCGCTGCCCGCTCTGAGAGGATCGAACGAACGCCATCGGGGCGCCGGGATCGAATCGTCGAAAGGATGAAGCAGATGGCAGTTGCGGTGGACCTGGAGTTCGACGGTGGGACGCTCGCGCAATACGACGAGGTCGCGAAGTTGATGGATTATGAGCCCGGGGGCGCGGCGCCACCAGGTTGCCTCTTTCATTGGGGCGCGCTCACAGATCGCGGTTTGCGCGTCACCGACGTGTGGCAGACCAAGGAGCAGTTCGAGCAGTACGCGCACGAGAAGATCGGGCCCTACTCCGAGCAGGTCGGGCTCCCTGGGCCTCCACGGATCACGTTCTACAACGTCCACAACTACCAGGCCGGCGTTTGATCCCAGCTGATTGCGGAGTCTGTTCACGATCGCCGTCCTACTCAGGGCGGTTACCGGAACGATCGACAAGCAGTGTGGACAGCTCCGGTCTGAGCGGGTCGTGCTTCGTCGACGCGGATCGGGACTTCGTGGCTACGGTGGCTGGAGTGTCGATACGGCTAGCGCAGTTCGTGTCTCCGAGGCTCGCTGGCGGCGGAAGTGCTGGAGGATCAGGACGCTGACGAACGCGGCGTACAGGCACCACAGCGAGGTCAGCTCGTCCGCGCGGACGGTGGCGGTGGCGATCACGCCGATCAGGTTGAGCAATCCGAACCAGCGAAGGTAGCGGCGGCTCGAGAGCAGCGCGGGGCCACAGGTGACGGCGACATACAGCGCAATGATCATGACGTCGTTGGGGGTGTGCGTCGTGTAGTCGATGCAGTGCGCCTGCTCCTGGGCCCCGACCGGGTAGGCGGTGACCTGCCACAGCAGATAGCCGCCCAACAGGACGCCCGCCAGCGCGAACGGCCACAGCCAGCGCCCGCGGCGGCGGTTCCTCTCCAGCAGCACGAACCCGATCGGGACCGCGGCCGGTAGCAGGGCGTGGGCGAAGACGATGTAAGCCTCTCGCGCCGCAGCGCCCAGTCCGCTTGAGACCTGGCCCCGGAGCCCCAGCCAGACGAACCCCTCGACGAACTGGTGGGCGCCTAGCAGCAGCGGTAGCGACCCGATGATCAGCTCCCGCGGGACACGGAGCCGGCGGAGCGTTTGCACGCCGACGGCAGCGACCGCCGCACCAGCCGTGAAGTCCGCCTCCGGCGAGAAGCACATCGCCGGCTCAGCGTAGTGCCGCGGACTTTATCCCGGGTGGTACGCCCGCCCGCGGGCGGCGTCCATCAGGTGGGTGCGCAGCTCGCCCGGGATCGCTGAACCTGGTTTCCGCGGGGACCGGGACTGGCTGCGGTCCTAGCGCCGGGTCGCCTCGTCAGTCGGTGAGTCCAAGCGAGCTCGGCTCGCAGTGCTTGCATCGGAGGCTGCGCAGGCCATAGTCGAGGTTGCCCATACCCCCTGGCGGAACGCGTCGTCGTCATCCTCGAACCTGCTCACCGCCACTAGCGGAACCTAGCAGCGACCGATCGCGAGCCGATCAAGCGCTGGCCTTAGCCACATCTGCTCACCTAAGGAGGTGAGGGATGCCACATCCCGAGCCGGAGCGGCGCGAGCACGCGCCGCCCGGCATCAGCCTGCTCGCGGGCTTCACGCCCGAGCAGGCGCAGGCCGTCACGCACGGCGCCGGCCCGCTGCGTTTGATAGCGGGCCCCGGGGCGGGCAAGACCCGCACCCTCACCCACCGGATCGCTAATCAGAGTCCACCGCAATCGCGCGAGCACGCGCTCTGCTGGTCGGACTACTGCTGGGGCGCCCGCCTGGAAACTCGACGGCCAGCAGAGGTGGAGCTGCCCAGTCGCCGGGGGACGGCCACGAGCACGTTAGGGCTAATCGAGATGAGCCCGGCCCCGGATCCCTAGGCGGGCGCGCAGCCAACGCGAGGCGGTGGCGTGCCAGGCCAGAACAATCGACGTCGGCGCCAGCACCAACCCAGGCCAGAAGGCGCCATGGCCGGTGAGCTCCCACACGCCGACCAGCGAAGCGTTGAGGGTGATGTAGGTGGCGGCGTGGTAGTTGAGCGCTGTTCGCTGGAGGCGGTAAAGCCGGCTGCCGGCGCGGCGGGCGGCGCGCCGGGCCACTCGGCCGAGTGGGTCAGAGGGCAGATCGAAGAGGAGCACGGCGAGCTCGCCCTGTGTGCGGGCGGCGTAGGCCCCGGCGAGGCGACGCTCGAGCTCGGGGGCTTCGAGCCGACCCGCCGTGAAATGCTGGCGCAATGCGCGGGCGACGCGCTCGCGATCCTCATCTGAGGCCCGGACATCGCGACGATGCGGCGCAAGCTCCAACACTGCGGATCCTAATAGCACAAAGCGGGCCGGGCGCCGAAGGTGCTTGGGGTGAAATACGACTCTACGTACGAAGCGTTTGAGCCGGCGGAATTCGGCAAAGCACGCGATCCCCACAGGTTGGGCTTAGTGGCCGCTACCACCCGTCGATGCATCGTCATCAACCTGGAGCCGGGCGACCCCTCATAGGACATCCTCTGGTTGCCTCGACCGCCGCCGGGAGAGGGCCGCGATTCCTTGCCCTTGTGTGGAGGGCCTGCCAAAGACCAGCCCGTCCCGGCGGTGGTGAGGTGCCGCAAGCGGCAACAGGACGTAGCCCCGAACTATGAGGGCCTTGTCTATGAGGAACCGCAACGGTACCTCCGGGTCGGGGCGTTGTGAAGGCGATCCGAGGAGGAGGTGGAGATGGCGTACCGGTATGCCGGGATCGACTGGGCGTCCGACAAGCACGACGTGCTTGTTGCCGAGCAGAACGGCGTGGCACTGTTGACGGCGACCTACGCTCACGACGAGAAGGGCCTGACGGCGTTGTGCCGCGCTCTGGTGCGGCTGGAGGTCTGTCTTGTCGCGATCGAGCGACCGGACGGGCTGCTGGTCGAGCGGCTGCTCGATGCTGGGTTGCGGGTGTTGGCGTTGCACCCCAACAAAGTCGCCGCGGCGCGCGACCGGTTCCGGGTCTCGGGCGGCAAGTCCGATCGGTTTGACGCGTTCGTGCTCTGCGAGCTGGCCCGCACCGACAACCACCGCTTCCGGGTGTTGGAGCCCGACTGCGATCGGACCAAGGCGCTACGGGCGCTGACCCGGGCGCGGGAGGATCTCGTCGGGACCCGCACCGGTGTGATCAACCAGCTGCGCGCGGAACTGGAGCGGTTCTGGCCAGGGCCGCTGCGGCTGTTCTCGCATATGGACGCGGAGATCCTGCTCGCGTTCCTTGAGCGCTACCCGAGCCCCGCAGATGCCTATGGTCTCGGGGTCGCTCGAATGCAGGCGTTTCTCGTGCGCGAGCGGTACTCGGGTGGGCAGCAGTCGACCGCGCTCATGGCCAAGCTCCGCAGCGCTCCGCGTGGGCGCGTCGGTGAGTTCGAACTCGCCGCCCGCCGGCAGCTCGTGCTCACGTTCGTGGCGATGATCCGGACGCTCAATGCACAGATCAAAGACCTCGAGCGGCAGATCCGCACCCAGGTGCACGCGCATCCCGACGGCCGGATCTTCCTCTCGCTGTTCAAATCGCCCGCGAGCGTGATCACCGCCGCCGAGCTGCTCGCAGAGATCGGCGACTGCCGCGAGCGCTACCCCAATCGGGACGCGCTCGCCGCAGACGCCGGCCACGCCGCCGTGGCCAAGGAGTCCGGCAAGCGCAAGACCGCCGGCTTCCGGTGGGGGTGCAACAAGCGCCTGCGAGTCGCGTTCTGCCGCCTGGCGGACAGCAGCCGCCACTGGCACCCCTGGGCCCAAGACCTCTACGCCCAGGCCCGGCAGCGCGGCCACGAACATCCTCGAGCGATCCGCACCCTTGGACGCGCCTGGTGTCGCGTCGTGTGGCAATGCTGGCGCAACCACACCGCATACGACCCTGCCCGCCACCGCGCACTGCAACGCCACATCACCGTGACCATCCCGACGCCGTCGGGCCCGGTGCCCGACCTCGCCGCCACCCAGCGCATGGCCGGCGCCGCTCTCACCCCACAGTCGGCCCGCACGGGCCGAGCGCGCAGCGCTTGACAGCAAGCCGCCATCCGCTATCCAAGCCCGGAGGTTGACACAGGACGTCTATGGCGACATCGCGATCACCCTCGAACGGTGTGGGCGCCGGAGCTCGCTTCTTGCGAGTTTCGCCCCCAGCAGCTGGTGGCTAGTAGGCCTCCGGGCGGCGGTACGCGCTCTCGTGCTTGCCATTCCTTTTGGCACAGTCCAGGCCACCGCATGATGCCGTCGCCTCGCCGGTCACTGGCCACAGTCGGTGTCGTTGGCCAGGGCGGCGAGCCGGGCAGGAGGCGTGGCGATCCACTGACGCAGCTGCCCGTAGACGAGTGGATGGTTGAGCAGGGCGATGTGGTGGGTGCGCCCGATGCACATGCCGTGCTCGGCCTCAAACGGGATCCGGCGGGTGCGGCTGCGGCCCGAGGCGCTCGGCTCCAGGACCAGACAATCGCCGAGCAGCCGCGCGATGGGATGCTTCGGGTTCTCCATGATCGTCGCGGCCACGAAGCAGTGCGTGGCGCCCTCGAGTAGCGGCACCTCCTTGCAGGCCGCGGCACGCAGAGCATCCGGATCACAATCGCGCCAATCCTCATCGACGAGCGAACCATGACGAAGGTCCCGAATGCCTCCGCTGCGCCGGCGCAAAAACCGGGCCAACGGTCGTGTCTCTGGCACGGTGTGCAGCGCTGCGCTGGCGTAGTGGACACCCTGCTCAAGCGGTGCGCCCATGTGCGGCGTGCCCAGCGAGACGACGTGCCCAACGTGACCGACCCAGTCGGCCCCCTGCTCGCTGGCCTGATAACAGGCGCTGCGGCACACGAGCCCGCCCATCGAGTGTCCGATCAGCGCGAGCTGATCGACATCAACCGGCCATGCGGCCACGAGCTCCGCGAGCAACTCCCCGAGCGAATGGCCGTTCTCGGAGATGTGACGCCCGGTGTTGTATCGGACGAAGACCGGGGTAGCGCCGAGATCGCGCTCGAGGCGCGACCCGTAGCACTCCCGGCTCGGACCACCGCCCCACCACCACGGGAACTCGGTGCCCATCAGGCCGTGAACGAACACCACGATCCGCGTAGTCGCCGCGGGGAACGCCGCCGCGAGCCCCTCTGCCTCGCACGGCACCACGAGCCCATCGACGCGCACCGCCATTGGCTCCTGGAGCACGCTTCCCTCGCTCTCGAGCGCGTCGCCGACCAGACCGTTGATCGCAGCCAGCCCCAGCCCACCCCACGGCGTCGTCGACAACCGACGCTCTCCTGAGCGGTCGCGCTTACCGAGCGCCACGTCGGCGGCCTTGCCCACCACCGTCGGGCCTCCTGACACCGCAGCGTAGACACCTCGGGAAATCGCGTCATGAGCCGCCTGCGCGATCGTGGCGCCCGGGCCGACCGCCCTGAACACCCGCTCGGCCACCGCCCCATGAATCTGACCGATTCCGCCGATCGCGCCGCTTAGCTCCTTGAAGCCGAGCTCGGCAAGCGCGCGAAGCTCGTCGGCATCATCCGGCGGCCACGAAGGCCTCGACGAGGCCGACGATTCGAACGGAGGGGACTGGCTGGCAGATAGCTGTGGACTCATAGCGCGACCCTACTCCGCGGCGCGGCCGGACTGCGCCATTTCCGACGAGGTTGCGGGCCGGCGTCGAGCGGCTGACGCCACCGCCCCGCTCAGGACGCTGTCGCTCGTTGCCACACGAACTCGGGACGACGCCCGTTCTGCCTGCTTGCGATTTGAGCGATCGCAGCAAGCTGTACGGACATGGCCAAGTGCTAGCTCGTGGCTCCAGCCACCATGGTCGCAAGCGTTCAGGCAAGCCGCCGCGGCTCTCGCAATCGCGGCCGCGCACACGTCGCCGGCCGCGCGTGGGACTTCGATGATCTGCTGGCTTTCGGCGTCCGGCTGCTGCGCGAGCATCCCCATCGCCTGCGGTGCATCCGCTCCAGGTGGCGGTGGCTTCTCGTCGACGAGTTCCAGGACGTCAACCGCGCACAGGCGAAGCTGATCTCGCTACTGGCCGGCGAGGACGGGGATCTGGTTCTGGCCTGTGCCAACGCGCACGGGATCGGCGGCATCCGCTCCGCCGAACCGCCGGGCTTGCGACCGGAATCGCGTGTGCGATGGCGTATACGCTGACGTGTACGAAAGGAGGTGACTGATGGCAGCAACCGCCACCGTTCGCGTCGATCCGGATGTGCGGGAGCGCATCAACAAACTGGCAGCGGCCCAGGGAGTACCGGCTTCGGCGCTGCTCGGGCAGCTAGTTCGAGAGGCCGAGGACGATCAGCTCCTGGCGGAGATGAACTCGGACTTCGAGCGACTGAACGAGGATCCCGCGGCGCGCGAGCGCTACGACGCCGAGCTGCGCGAGTGGGATTCCGTCCTGCTGGACGGCCTTGAGCGGGAGAAGACGTGAGTGCCACGGCGCCCGCGCGACAAGGGGAGCTCTGGTTCGCAAGCCTCGATCCGGTGCTCGGTCGCGAACAGGCAGGCACCCGTCCGGTCTTGGTCGTGAGCGTCGATCAGCTCGGGACCGGGCCATCTCAGCTCGCGATCGCCGTACCGCTCACTTCAAGGGACCATGGTCAGCGGATCCACGTGAAGATCGAGCCGCCCGAAGGCGGCGTTCGGTCAACCAGCCACATCATGCCCGAGCAGGTCCGCGCAAATCTCGCGCGAGCGGCTGGTCGAACGGTGGGGAACCGTTCGTCCGCAGACGCTCGAGCAAGTGATCCACCGGGTGCACCTGCTGACGAGGGCACCGTAGCGCCCTTCGGTTCCTACGCAAGTCGGGGCCAGCCACGCGGCACTTCCGCGTGAACCACTCCTTCAAAGGAGTTCACATGGTCAAGGTACCCCCGTTGTCAGCGCTGAAGAGATGCTGAGCGGTCGGTAGGAGGTTTATCTGAGCGCTCATCAGCGCGGCTGGTGACCTGCGACAACCCGTGCCACCGTCGAGTTCGTCCCCGCTGCGCACATGTTCGCCCAAGCGATTGACGTGTCGATGCCGGGTCAACTAGGCTCGCGCGGGCGAGCCAAATCAACTGAAGGGGGCCAGCTGTGCAGCTTCAAAAGAAGAGCTTCAAGTCCGCAGACGAAGTGCGACCAATGGCGGACAAGGGCCAGGTTGAGATCGTCAAGATCGGCGACGGTGTCGTCGGTAAGGCCACGTTCGAACCTGGCTGGCGGTGGTCTGAGCACGTCAAGCCGATGGCTGGCACGGATAGCTGTCAGGCCGCGCATCTCGGTTACGTTCTCTCCGGGTACCAGAAGGTTGTGATGGACGACGGCACTGAGCTCGACTTCGGCCCCGGCGACGTCGTGGCGATTCCGCCCGGACACGACGGCTGGGTCGTGGGTGAGGAGCCGTGTGTCGTGCTCGATTTCGCCGGCATGGAGCATTACGCCGAGTCGCGCTAGAGGTCTCCGCTACCGCCGCGCGCTGTCAGGAAACTCCCAATCGCATCCAGCTCACGGGATTAGCTCGGGCCAAAGCTATACATCAGCCCCCAAAGTGGGGTAGCCCACTCCCTCAAGCGACGGCACCGAGGGCGAGGCGGTTCGCTGGTACGGCGACGAGGTGCTGGTCTGCGAGGGCGCCAGGCAGCGCGGAGCCGTCAGCGCGTAAAGAGCGGCCGCGTGGCGAGCGATCAGCCGGGCTTGACCGCGATGACCGCTATCGGCCGAGTCGTCTGCTCCTGGTAGGCCGTGCGTAAACAACCCAGGTGGTTCTCGAGAACGTGGCGATCGGGACGTAAACCGGTTGCGACGGCCCCCGTGCATGTGAGCATGAACGACTCTCTGTACACGAACGCGTGGACCACGGAGCGGTTCGATCGCGCGCTCATCTGGCATCAGGCGGAAGATCGTCTCCGCGGCCGCGTCATCGAGGTCCCGCACCACTGACTGAAGCGCAGCGCGTGGACGGCGTTCGCGATCCGGGGGCTCGTCGATGACTAGCCGGTCGCAATAGACGAGCTATCTGAGTATGGATAGGGTCTGATGGAAGCGCCGCGGTCAATCAAGCCTCGCGAGCGGAGTTGGAAGCACCCTCCTCAACCGTCACACACCATCCCCCTGGGGATACGGCACACGATCTGCGCGCTGGAGATTTCCTGCTCACCGGCGTCAGGTCACAGGCGTTGATCTCATGGGCGATCAAGGTCGGATCGCGCCTTCGGCGATTCAGTGCTCCGTTTAGGCGCTTCTCACACGCGGCACTGGTCATCGCCGAGGATGGCGAGCTTGCCGAGGCGCTGGGACGCGGCGTCACGCGGTCCCCGCTGTCGAAGTACGGACCCGCCGACTACGTCATCGTCCGCACGGGCGTCGACGATCACGACCGAGCACAAATCCTCGCGTACGCCGCCTCTGTGCTGGAAGAGCGCACGACGTACGGGTTCGTAACGATCGCCGGGCTGGCGATCTATTGCTTCACCGGCGCGCAGCTCTGTATCCAGCGAGCGGGAACCGCGATTTGCTCAGGCTTCGTCTCCGATGCTCTGACCCGAGCAGGGTACATCTGGCCGCGTCCCCCATTCGCGATGATGCCCGCCGACCTCGCTCGCTACTTCGACGTGACGGCTACACCCGGCAGCTGACCGCCAACAGGATCTCCGAAAACGCCGGACAGCCTACAGCCAGCTCCCCGCGTCCGGCTGCTGCTTCCGCGCCATCCCTTTCACGCGTCGAGCGTCTAGCGTCGCGCTATCGCTTCGGCGATCTTCCGCACGTCCGCCTCCTTCTATGGCCGGCCTCGACAGCTAGGGTTCGCTCGCCCACGCCGACTCGCTGTCCAACCGAGGAGATCGCATGTCCCGTTTTGCGAAGGTCAACCTGCTCGAGGTCGACGACTCCGTCGCGGGGCGGGTGGAGGGGCTCGAGGGCCGCTTCGGGCGTAAGCACCTGGACTCCCGCGACCTCGGGGTCAGTCTCTTTCGGTATGCCCCGAACCTGCGCAGCCCGATGGCTCACAGTCATAAGGAGCAGGAGGAGGCCTACGTCGTCGTCGCCGGCTCCGGCCGGATCCTGCTCGACGACGAGATCCAGGAGCTCCGGACCTGGGATGTCATCCGCGTCGCGCCCGAGGTCGTCCGAGCATTCGAGGCCGGCCCCGACGGGCTCGACGTCATCGCCGTCGGCGGCCCCAAGCCCGAAGAGGGCGATGGCGTCCGGGCCACCGCGACATGGCCCGGCACGGGATAGTCAGGCCGACTGCAACTCCTCCCTTCGCCCGCAGAGTTGCGATCGGGTGGCTGGCCCCCGTCCCGACCACGTATTGAATGGTGACATGGCGCCCGTCATCGGCTCGGGACGTGTAGGTTCCCACCGATGGCCACGATCGAGACCCTCGACGGCCCACTGGACACGGCGGACCTCGGCACCGTGCTGATGCACGAGCACGTGTTCAACCTCACGGCCGAGATACAGATGGTCCATCCCGGGTTCAATGGCTGGAACCCCGAGGTCGAACTCCCCAAGGCCCAGAAGCAGTTGCGGGCGGTCAAGGACGCGGGCATCGACACGATGGTCGAGCTCAGCCCGATCGGGCTCGGTCGCTCGCTGGACCTGATCCGCCGCGCCTCCGAGGGCAGCGACCTGAACATCGTGCTCGCCACCGGGCTCTACACCTACGACGTGCTCCCGCGCCCCTGGCACTTCGTCGGGCCGGGCACGCTCCTCGACGGCGAGGAGCCACTTGACGAGTTGATGCGCGGCGACCTCAGAGACGGGATCGAGGGCAGCGGCGTGAAACCTGGGATTTTGAAGTGCGCGATCGACGCGGCCGGCCTGACCGATCATGTTGAGCGGGTCGTGCGCTCGGTGTGCCGGATCCACAAGGAGACGGGCGTGCCGATCTGCATTCACACCTCGGCGCCGCACGAGCGGGGCCGGGATGCGCTGCGGGTCCTCGGCGAGGAGGGGATCGATCCGCGGCGAGTCATGCTGGCGCACTGCGGTGACACGACCGACCTCGACTACCTTGAGGAGATGGCGGCCTCCGGCGCGCTGCTCGGGATGGACCGCTTCGGCCTAGACGTGCTGCTCCCGTTCGAGGAGCGGGTGAGCACGGTCGCCGCGATGTGCGAGCGCGGTCACGCCGACAAGATGATCCTCTCCCAGGATGCCAGCTGCTTTACCGACTGGTTTGCGCCCGGAGTGCGGGAGCAGATGGCCCCCAACTGGCATTACCTGCACGTCGTCCAGGACGTCATCCCCGCCCTGCGCGAACGAGGCGTCGTCGACGCCGCCATCGATCAAATGATGCGCGATAACGGGCGGTCGTTCTTCGAGCGCTGACCGAGGCAGTCAGCGCAGCGGATCGCCCCACTCGGTTCCTTCGCGTAACTGCCCCTTCAGCACCTTACCGCCGGGGTTGCGCGGCAGCGGGTCGTCGCGCAGGGCCACGTACTGCGGCATCTTGAAATCCGCGATTCGCTCGCGCGCATGCGCCATGACCCCATTGACGTCGAGCTCGTCGCCCGCGGGCACGATCACCGCGCCGACCTTCTCCCCCATCATCTCATCGGGCACCGCCACAACCGCGACCTCCGAGACGCCCGGCGCACCGGTCAGCGCCGCCTCGACCTCGATCGAGTAGACGTTCTCCCCGCCGCGGTTAATCATGTCCTTGGCGCGGTCGACGATGTACAGCAGGCCCTCTTCATCGATCCGGGCCAGGTCGCCGGTGTGCAGCCAGCCGTCGACAAATGTCTCGGCTGTGGCCTCTGGTTTGCGCCAGTAGCCCTGGACGACGTTCTGCCCGCGCACGAGCAACTCGCCCACGCCGGTCTCGGCGTCAGGCTCGTACAAGGCGAGGTCGACCACCGGCATCGCGAAGCCGACCGAGTCCGCGTGCTCCAGCGCCTCCTCGTGGGGAAGGAACGAGGTGATCGAGGAGGTCTCGGTCAACCCGAAGCCGTTTCCGACCCGGGCTCCCGGGAACGCCTCGATGATCTGGTGCACGGCGGAGGCCGCGATTGGAGCCCCGCCGTAGGAGACCCAACGCACGTGACCGAGGTCGGTCTGGGCAAATAGCGGGTGGCGGGTGAGCGCGTGGTAGATCGCCGGCACCGAGGTGAGCATCTGGATCCGCTCGTCGCGCACCGTTCGCAGGAACCCTTCGAGATCGAGCGCGTTCGAGAGGATGAACGCGCGCCCTCCGAGCTCGTTCAGCACCAGCAGCTGACTGTTGCAGCCAGTGACGTGGAACAACGGGACGTTGATCAGCGTCGCCAGCGACGGCCCTTCTGACTTGTCGACCCCGATGCAGCGGAACGCGTTCTCCGTGTTGGCCAGGAAGTTGGCGTGCGAGGTCATCGCCCCCTTCGGGAATCCCGTCGTGCCACTCGTGTAGAAGATCGCCGCCAGATCTCCCGGCGCCAGATCGTCGGTAACGACCGGCTCGCCGTCGGGCAGCAGTTCGCCTGGCCTGAAAACGTGCGCCGAGCCCGAGTCCGAGAGCACATACTCGATCTCCGGCTCGGCGAACCGCGTGTTGACCGGCACCACAACGACGCCAGCGAGTTGCGCGCCCCAGAACGCCAGGATCCAATCCAGACCGTTAGGCAGCAGGATCGCGGCGCGGTCGCCAGGCTGGAGCCCGGCCGCCCGCAGTCCGCCTGCGACGCGCGCGGCTCGATCCCACAACTGGCCGAACGTCAACCGGTCGCCGCCCACCTCCGCGACTGCTTCCGCGTCCTGTCCCCGCTCGACGCTCGCCCGCAGCATATGGACTAAGGAGTCGGGGCGGCCGGTGTAGCGGGCAATGCCGTCCTTCCCCCGCTCAACGCCGGTCGCGTCAAAAGGGTTGCGGCCCCGAGCCACCGGTACCACTGTCATCTCTCGTTGGGCCATGCTCATCTCCTCCCCTCAGGACCGCGCCCCAGCCTATCCCGTCGCCGACGCGCGCGTTCGGTCACGCACCCCGCTTGCGCCTGGGACGCGCTCGTCTCGATCATCCACGCGTTCAAGACCCTCGACCACTGGCTCGCCATCGGCACTGCGCTCGGGTGCGACCCACTACGACTCCGATGGATGTCCACACCGGTTTGAGGATGGTCCGGTTGGTCAAGCTTTCAGCCGCCTAGTGATCAACGTGCTTCGACAGCGACACACACCGGCACGAGCGATCGAGTCCCTGTTTGAGCGGCACTCACACGACGTGTACCGGTACTCGCTGGCGTTGCTCGGTCGCCCGGCGGATGCTGAGGACGCGACTCAAACCACGTTCCTGAACGCTTACCGGGCGCTGGAGCGCGGCGACCGGCCCAGAAAGGCAGGAGCGTGGCTTCACACGATCGCGCTCAACGTCTGCCGCGAGCACTACCGGCGGGCCCGTCGCAGGCCGCAGGAGGTCTCACTCGAGCACGAGCCGGGGGAGCTGATCCTAGATCCGCCGACGCCCGAGTTCGTAGGGGTGTTCGCTGCCCTGACCAGCCTGCCGTTCAATCAGCGAGCCGCGCTCGTGATGCGAGAGTTCGAGGGGCGTTCCCCGGTGGAGATCGCGGGACGACTCGAGACCTCTACCGCCGCAGTTGACTCGCTCCTGTTTCGGGCCCGTCGCGCGCTGCGCGAGCAGCTCGACGAGCCGCTCGCTTGCGGGGAGGCTGAGTACGCGATCTCGCGGCAGCTGGACGGGACGCTACCTCTGCGCGAACGGGCTCGGCTGCGTGCGCATTTGCGCCGCTGCCCGGACTGCTCGTCGCTCGCCCGCCGGGTTCGGGCGCGGCGCGGGACGCTCGGCGGGCTGGCAGTGGTCGCCGTTCCGGCGTCCCTTAAGCTGGGCGCGCTGTCTGGCGGCGCCGGTAACGCGGTGGGGACGCCGACGGCCGGTGCCTCGACGGCCGGTGCCGCGCCGGCCGCGACGTCGGCGGCTGCGGTTCCGAAGGCCGGTGTATTTGCCGCGGGCGCGCCCGCTGCCAGCAGTCTGCTCCCGACAGTGGTAGCCAGCTCGCTCGGGAAAGTCGCGGTCATCACACTCACGGGCGCTGCCGCCGCAGGCGCCGGATACATCTCGCTGCACCGCCGAGGTGGCCATACCGACCACAGGCGGTCCAGCGTCATCCATCGGGTCAGATCCTCGGCAGCGGGGAATTTTGGTGCGAGCGCAGCGCCGGGCAGCGGCCAGCCGACCTCCACATCGGGAGCGGGCAGCGACCAGACGACCGCCGCGGGCGGCGCTACCACGACCGGCCCGGCCTCCACCACCAGCGGCCCGGCGTCCACCGCCACCGGCCCGGCGTCCACTACCACCGGCCCGGCGTCCACTACCACCGGCCCGGCGTCCACTACCACCGGCCCGGCCTCGACCACCACCGGCCCGGCCTCGACCACCACTAGCCCGGCCTCCACCACCACGGGTCCGACCTCGACTACAACCCGCTCCACCTCGAGTACGACCAGCCCGAGCCGGAGCAGCACCGAAACGACCACGATCGGGCGCTGAAAGTCGCGGAGCGATCCGCGGCGGTCGGATCGGCCCCCCACCAACTCGGACGCACCGCGCAGGTTTTCGAATCGGCCGGCATCTATTGGTTGAGAGGCGAAGCCCCCAGCCTCACGAGGTCGGGCGGACCGGAGCGGTCCCGCCCAAACCTGAATGACCATCCTCGTCCAACCCCATCAGGAGGTAGGTACATGAGATATCGCAGCTTTTTGCTCGGCCTGCTGGCGTGCCTCGCGCTGGCGCTGGTCGGCGCTCCCGCCGCAGGCGCGGCGGCCAATGGCAGCTCGACACCAGTCAACATCCCGCCGTTGAAGACCGTCACCGTGCACGGCGCGGCGCCGAGCGGCAAGCAGTTCACCGGCACCTATGGCATCGAGCGGTTCATTGCCCGCGGTTCCAAGGTCTATTCGATCGGCACACTCGAGGGCACGCTCAAAGGCCGGCACATCGTGCGCTACGGCGTGCTCATGCCCGCCACGTTGAACAGCGGCGCAGGCGCCGCCCGCTCGGCGCAGGCGTCGACCTGCACGCTCTTGCACCTCGTGCTGGGACCGATCAACCTGAGCTTGCTCGGCTTGAACGTCAACCTCGGCGGCGGCAACATCACGCCAGGACAGCCGGCCCAGCTGCCGATCACGCTGAATCTCACCGGAACACCAGGCGGCGGCCTGCTCGGCGACCTGCTTTGCGGCCTGGACAACGTGGTCGGGGGAACCGGCGGACTTGGCGGGCTGCTCGGGCAGCTCTCCAGCTCAGTCTCCGGGCTGGCGGCGGCCCTCAACAGCCTCGTCGCGGCGCTCCCATAGCCGTCGACGGGCTGTTTTCAGCTAGTTGCCAGGCGAAGATGAGCCCTGGGGCCCGGATCCGTCCGGGCCCCAGGGGTTGCCAGGGAGATGGGGCCGCGGGTCCGTGGACCGCCGTGACAGGTTTGCTGCTCCAGTTTTCAACTGCTCGAGGTCAGTGATGATCTCCAGACCCAGCTGGAGACGCCCTCGATCAACTCGAGCGTCCGGCCGCCGGTCCGGAATGCGGCTCCTGAGGCTGACCTCGTCGAATCCTGCCTCTGCGATCGCCCACGACGAGAGTTAGTCGTCCTCTCCGGGCCGCCACGGTGGTTGTGGTGGTGCCGAGATGAGCGCTCGGCGCATCAGCGTGAGCAGCTGGCGTCGGTCGGCGGCACTGAGCCCGCCCAGGACCTGGTCTTGCACCTGAGTGACGAGTCGTCTGGCTCGCTGCAAGGAGCGCCGGCCCTCTTGGGTGATAGCCACCTCCCACGCGCGCCGATCGCCGGGGCGTCGCCGGCGCTCCGCCAGCCCCGCAGCTTCGAGCTCATCGATCAGCTTGACCATGGCGCTGGGATCGATGCCCATGTCTGAGCTCAGCTGCTGCTGGATCGCTCCGTCGCGGGCGCCGAGCACGTTTAGCAGTGCGAACAGCGCGGGGGTGAGGCCAATCGAGTCCAGCGCCTCGCCAGTGCGGGTGTGCGACGCCCGCCAGAGCCGGAAGAACAGCTGTCCGGCAAACTCGGCCACCTCAACATCGGATGAGATCGATGCGCTCACCGCTGGAGCCTTCCAGATTCGCTGGATAAACCACAATACTTGACAACCACCATAATAGTATTATACCATGATGGTCATCATCCAAGTATGAGGAGGTTTCCATGAGCCCAAAGCAGACGCAGAAGTCCACCAAGCGCGCAAACGGCAAGGGGTCGGAGGGCTTCACGGACGAGGAACGCGCCGCGATGAAGGAGCGCGTCCGTGAGCTGAAGAGGGCGCCCAGCGGGACGGATGGGGAGGGTGAGGTGCTGGCAAAGATCGCCGAAATGGCGAAGCCGGATAAGGCACTGGCCGAGCGCTTCCATGAGATCGTCAAAGCCAGCGCGCCAGAGCTCTCGCCGAGAACCTGGTACGGGATGCCGGCCTATGCCAAGGACGGCAAGGTTCTCTGCTTCTTTCGCCCGGCACAGAAGTTTAAGACGAGGTACGCAACGTTCGGCTTCAGCGACAAGGCGAACCTCGACGAAGGCACCATGTGGCCAACCGACTTCGCGCTCATGGAGCTGACCGACGGCGTCGAGGCGAGGATTGAGGCGCTGGTGAAGAAAGCGGTGAGCTGAGGGGCGGGGCGCGTCGCCGCCGGACAGGACCGCCGGTGTCAGCGCCTTACTCGGCGAGCTCCCGTCGCAGCTTCTCGACCAATCCTTCGAAGAGCGGGTACACGCCAGGCCCGTGGGCCTGTTCAACTGCCGGCTTCCACATCTCCCAGCGCTCGATCAGCGTGGGCCCCAACATCACCTTGACCAGCTCGAAGTCGAACGCACCTTGGCGCTCGAGCGCGGCCAGCTGCTCGAAGTAGTCAAGTTCGCGATACAGAACGTAGGCCTCGGGAGCATCGGCGGCCACGTAGGCGGCAAACGCATCGCGGAGCTCATCGCGGGATTTGAACCGCGCGACTAGGCGCCTCGATTCCACCAGTGCGTCCTCGTTCCAGCGCCGGAAGAACTCGGCGGCCATCTGCGCCTCTCGGCTCCTACGAGCCTCGCGCGCCTGCTGTGCCGCGAACACCGCAGCCGCGAAGGCGCCGACCAGCCCGACCGCCAGAATCGACGTGGCGATTGCTGTTACCTCGGCCCAATCTACTGCCGTGAGCTGCATCTGCCGTCTCCCCTCAGGCTCGAGTGAAACGAAGTGACGCCGACGCAGACCGATTCCAGCATCTACGTTCGGGGTACAGAGGTGGGCGATGGTTGCATCAGAAGACGACGACACGGAGCGACAGGACGAGCAGTCCCCGCCGGAAGACGATTCCGGCGAGCCCGGAGCGGAGGGTGGATCAGGCAGCCCGGCGCAGGACAAGCCCCCGGCGGCGCCGTCGCGGGACGACTCCGCGCTTGGCGACACCGATCAGCATTCCTCGGGTTGACGGATCAGATCCACCCGATCTGAAAGCCTTCGCCTACAGAACCGGCCCCGCTAGCCGCAGCCCTCGAAGGACTGCCCCGCTCGAACTCTTGCCGGTGGTTGGTTTCGGCTTGATCGTCAGCAGCCGCGGAGCGAGCGTTAGCTGCTGGCCGTCGCGGCTGAGCGTGATCGTGACGAGGACCGGCAGCTGGCCGAAGCGCTTGAGCAGAGCACGGCCTGTCGTGTTCAGCTCCACGGCGGCCATGATCGACCGCTCGGTACCGAGCGTCATAGCCCGGCTGCCAACGCCGACCGATCCCGTCCGTAACCGCTGCTTGCCTGCCGAGGTTGCGACAGCGAGAGCCTTCCCGCCCCGGCTCGTCTCGATTGTCGAGAGCTTCTCCGTGAACTGGCAGTGCAGACCCGCAGGTCCTCGACACCGCAATTGGCCGCGCACGCCGCTGCCGGTGGAGCTCGTTGGACCTGTGGTGCCTATCGGCGCGGCGAACGTCGCAGCGACCGCGTGGTCTGAGCCCATGGTCACTACGCACGGCCCCTTGCCCCAGCAGCCCGCGCCGGTCCAGCCGGAGAATGCCGAGCCAGGTGCCGGGGTGGCCGTCAAGGTCACGGGTGTTCCCTGAGTGAAAGTGCCGGTGCAGGCACCGGGGCACGACATCCCCGGTCCTGCGACCCTGCCGGAGCCGGTCCCCGCCGTGTCGACTCCCAGGGTATGCAGGACCGAGACGCGGTAAAGGAGCGCGCTTGACGGAGGAACGGAGGCTGCGATGCCCCCCGTGGTGGATGCGGTCGCGCCTTGCCAGACGTCCTGGACCTCGTAGTAACGACTGGGGGGGAGGCCGATCGCCGAGGCGTCGGTGGCGATCAGGGCCGGAGTAGATCCGCGGTTCAGCAGCGCGACGGCGCGATCGCCGTTGCTCAGCGGCTTGACCCACACCTGCCCGTCCCCCTGTTGTGAGAGCAGCGTTCCTTGGACGCCCAGCGGGTCCTGGTCGATCGCTATCACCCCTGGGTTCTCGAGCATGGCGACGCTCTGCTGCGAAAGCGAGCGCGGATCGCTCCCCAGGATCAGTGGGGCTGCCAGGATCGCCCACATCGACATCTGCGCCTGCGCCTCGGCGTTTGTCATTCCAAGCTCAGGACCCAGATAGTCAGGGTCGTTCCAGTGCCCCGGCCCGGCCGCTTCGGGATGCGCGGCATCGGCGTCCATGTTGCGCAACACGTCCGCAAATTGGATCCCGTTGCCACCGCCGAAGCCGATGTCGGTGTCAGTGCGCCAGCTCTGGGCGATTTGGGGCGCCCACTGATAGCTGGCATAAGCCGAGTTCGCGTACGAGGGATGGATGCCATCTATCTGACCGGGCTCCCAGAAGTTGTCGAGGTTGAGGATCATCGGCCGATGGCTCGAGTTGTTGGCCAAGGCGGCGGCGAACTGGGTGAATTGGGTCTGGGCGGTGAGACCGGCCTGCCCGGCTCCGCAGAAATCGACCTTCACGGCGTCAAAGCCCCAGGCGGCAAACGTATTGACGTCCTGTTGATAGTGACCCAGCGATCCCACTCCCACACCGTTGCAACCCGTGGCTCCGGCGTCCGTGTATATCCCTGCCAGGAGTCCGCGAGCGTGGAGCCATGACGTAAGGTAGGCCATACCGTCCGGCCATTGACTGCTGTTGACGATCAGCTGACCGGTGCCGTCACGCGCGCCGCTGGCCCAGCCGGCGTCAAGCCAAACAATCCGGTAGCCCGCCTGGGCCAGGCCCCGATCGATCAGCGATTGCGCGACGGAGAGGATCGTCTGTTCGTTGAAGACCCTGCCCAGGCCGTAATACGTGTTCCATCCCATATACGGGGTGCTCGAAAGGAGCGCGGACGCGGGCGCCGCCCATAGTGCCGCCCCAACAACCACGACGGCCGAGACGCAAGCACAACGAATCCAGCTCAACGATTCTTCTCCTGGCGATCGATGACCGCCGGCGCTCGCCGCCGCCATCCTCATCAGTTGATCGCGAAGGTCCCCTCAGCACCCCCGCCCGGACGCTATCAATTTCAGTGCCAAGCCCGCCGCACTGGTAGCCTCCGCGCCGTCGCGGCAGGTCTCGATGAGGTGGAGGATGGGCATGAGACGCTTTACATCGCTCACTGTGGCGCTGCTGGTCGCGGTCGCGACCCTGGCCGCCAGCACGGTCGCCGTGGGGGCCACGGCCGCCAAATTGAAGGATTGCGGCGACCTCTCGCACACCTTTGTCGCCGTGACGGCACGAGGCACCAGCTGCCGGACGGCGAAGAACGTGGCTCGCAAGTACAACAACTCGGTACTTCAACGCAACACGTGGCCGAGTTCGGTTCTCGGCTTCCGCTGCAAGAAGATCAGCGTTCAGGCGGCGGCTGGGTGGGACGCCCGGTGCCAGAAGCGCCGCGCGGTCGTGCATATCATCCCGGAATGACTCTCTGGGGCAGTGGGACGTCGACCGCGCCCACCGCGCCGTCGGCGCCCCCCGCCGGGGCCTAGGGGCGCAACTGCGCCTGCTCGCGTAAGGCAGAGCCGAGTCGACCGCAGAGCCAGCGGCCGATGTCGCCTCCGTCCAGCTCGAACTCGGATGGCAGCCGGGCGATCACGTCCTGCATGAACGCCCGGGCCACCAGCGGATCCACCTCAACGCCGAGGTAGTCGTTGAGGATCGCCAGCGCGAGCAGAGCGGGGCCGGCGCCGTCGTAACCCCACTCGAAGCTCTCCTGGTGCAGATAACGCTCGTCGGCCAGCGTCAGCGTGTGCTTCCCGCCGTCTCGGATGACCCCGACGACTCTGGGACCGCCATGCCCGTAATCGGGCTGCGGTCCCCGAATCCCGAGATAGGTGACGTTGGCCGGCACAGCTAGCTTGATGATGACCGCGGCCCCGAAACCAAGTTCACGGCGAGCCGTCCGTATTCGATTGCGATCTGCTCGGCTGACAGAGGGCCACTATCGCGAAACCAGCGGGCCACGCTGACGGCCATCTCCAAAATCGCGAACGACGCGATCGCCGCGTTCTCGGCGGTGAACGCGCCCGCTGCGCGGCCGTCGTCGATCAGTTCGCGGATCGCGTGCTCGTGACGCTTGCGCAGGTCCAGGACGCCCGAGCGTGTCGGCTCTTGCAAGCTTGAGATGTCCCGGTTGACGATCAACGCCTCGCGGCGGTGCACGGCGTGGCGGTGGACGTAAACCTCGATCGCCTTGCGAAGCTTTTCGGTCACATCGTCGGAGTCGGCGACTGCCTGCTCATAGTCCGTCCATACGCGCTCGCTGGTCGTGATCATGATCTCTGCCAGCAGCTCTTGCTTAGAGCGGATGTGGCTGTAGAGAGTCGGTACCCGGACACCCAGGACGGCGGCGATCTGACTCATCGTCGTACCGTGGTACCCCCACCGAGCGAACAACGTCAACGCCGCTTCGCGGATGTCGGCGACGCGACCGCCCTCTACCCGAGTGAAGGCGGACAGCGGCTGGTTCACGGGATCCGGCACCGCTTGCATACGCGCGGACTCTACCGTAGCCTACCTAGCGCTCGCTAGGAAACCACCGTCGGAGGTTCGCACATGTCCACCGAGGCCCGGTCGCTCCAGTCCGCCTATCCGGTCCCAACCCTTCGCCCGACGAACGTCGAGCATTACAACGAGGTCTCGCTCGAGCGTAGCCACGATGGGCGCGTCGCGACGATCATTTGGAACCCCCCCAAGCCGCTGAACCCTCTGTCGGTGGCGCTGACCGATGAGCTGGTCGCGGCGGTGGAGGAGGTGTCCGCCGATGAGCGTCTACACGTCGTCGTGTTCCGCGGCGCGGGCGGTTGCTTCTCGGCGGGCGACGATCTGGTCGAGATCCACGAGGGGATGTGGGGGGACCCGAACCAGACCATGCGCCGCATCCGCTTCTACCAGCGGTTCGCGAACACGATCGAGGAGCTCGACAAGATCACCGTGGCCGTCGCGGAGGGATTCGTCCTGGGCGGTGGCCTGGAGATCACGATGGCCTGCGATCTGGCGATGATCGCCGAGGGCTGCAAGTGGGGGATGCCCGAGGTCGACAGCGCGATGACCCCGGGATGGGGCGGCACGACGCGCATGATCAGGCTCATCGGGCGGCGACGCACCAAGGAGGTCAACCTGATTGGCGCCATCCACTCGGCACGGCGGGGGGTGGAGTGGGGGCTGTTCAACCATCTGGTGCCGGACGGCGAAATCGACGCCGAGCTGGATCGCCTGATCGACGTGCTGCTTGTCAAGAACCAGCAGGCGCTGCGCCAGCTGAAGTTCACGATGAACAAGAACGCCGACGCCGACATGACGACGGCGCTGGCGTTCGAGGCCTACAGCGAGCTGGCGACTGCTGCCGTCAACTGGCGTCCCGACACGCCCCAGATCCCGGATGCCGAGCCGGGGAAGGGCCTGGAGGCCTTCGTCACCAAGAACGAGCTGTGGAAGCGTCGCCGGGATCGTGCCTACTACTTCTGGTCAGACATCGACTCGGGCGTCAGCGCTTCGGACTGATCCGCGCGGCCGCCACGCGCCCAGGATGCAGCGATGATCAGGACGGAGCTGATCAAGCCGATCGATGTGCTGCTCGGCGCCAGAGCAGCGGGTCAGCGGGACAAGCCCGCATTCAGCGACAGACGGCGCACCGTCAGCTACGGAGACCTGGACGTCCGGACCCGACGGTTGGCCGGCAATCTGGCGAGCCTCGGATTGGCGCCGGGGGATCGTGTCGCGTTGTTCCTCGGCAACCGGGTGGAGGCGGTGGAGGGCAATCTCGCGGTGGTCCGGGCGGGTGCCGTGGCGGTGCCCATCAACCCGACCGCCAGCCGGGCCGAGGCGGAATACATGATCGCCCACTGTGGCGCTCGGATCGCGATCGTCGACGACGAGCACCTCGAGAGCGTCACCGACATGAAGAACCGAGACGGGAGTCTCGAGCACGTCGTACTCACCGGGGCGGGGCCAGGGGAAGCTGGCGGGACCGTGTCTTTTGAGGCGCTTGTCTCCGATGAGCCTTCGGCGCCCGGGCCGCATGGAGAGGACCTCGACGCGCCGGCATGGATCGTTTACACGTCCGGAACCACGGGGCGTCCCAAAGGCGTGCTGCTCAGCCAGCGCGGCTGCCTGTGGGTGGTCGCCTCGTGCTGGGCCCCGATCGTGGGGCTCTGCGCCGACGATCTGATGCTCTCGCCGCTGCCGTTATTTCACTCCTACGCAATCGTCCTGTCGATCGCCGGGGTAGTCGCGGTCGGCGCGAGGGAATACGTGTGCGAGCGATTCAGGGCTCCTGACGTTCTGGAGCTGCTGGCCAGCGAGCCGGTGACCATCATGCCCGGCGTGCCGACAATGTTTCACCGGCTGCTCGAGGCAGGGGGCGAGCACGGCCTGCAGTGCCCGACCCTCAGGGTCTGCGTATCGGCTGGAGCGATCATGCCCGCCGCCTTGAACCGCGAGTTCGAGGAGACCTTCGGCGTCCCGGTGCTCGACGGCTACGGGATCAGCGAAACGTCGACGATGGTCACGATGAACTGGCCCCACGGAAGCCGGGTGATGGGATCCTGCGGCCTGTCGCTGCCCGGCAGTGCGGTCCGGATCGTGGATCCCGCTACAGATGAAGACGTGGAGCCGGAGCAAGACGGAGAGCTGTGGGTCAGGGGCCCACAAGTGATGCTCGGCTATTACGAGAACCAGTCGGCCACCGAGGAGGCGCTGGCCGGTGGCTGGTATCACACGGGCGACCTCGGCCACGCCGACCGCAGCGGCTACATCACGATCACCGGCCGGATCAAGGAGCTGATCATCCGCGGTGGCGAGAACGTATATCCGGCTGAAGTCGAGGAGGCGCTCGCCGAGAGTCCTGCGGTGGCGGACGCCGCGGTTGGCGGCATGCCCGACGAGGAGCTGGGAGAGATCGTCGTGGGGTACGTCGTTGCGCGAGACCGTGGCTCATTCGATGAGCGGCAGCTGCGCGAGTTCTGCTCGGAGCGACTGGCGCGTTTCAAGGTTCCCTCGCGCTTCGAGCTCGTAGACGAGATACCGAGGACCGGCTCGGGCAAGGTCATGCGTCACAGGCTCGCGTCGCTGGCCGAATAGCAGCGGTAGGATCGGCACCGGTGTCGAACAACACCGCCGCTGTTCTCCATCGTCCTCGCGACGTTCGCATCGAGGAGCGGGGGGGGGGGGGGGGGGGGGGGAGGGGGGCGGGGCGGGGGTTCGAATCCCCTCGCTCACCTTCTGTGATGAGTCGCGACATGTGTCTCAGATGAGTCGCGTCATGGGTCACTTTGGGAGCTCGGCCAGCGGCCGGGTTCTTTGTTTTGGTTGCGCCAGTAGGTCTTGTGGGGCTCGATCAGGTGGATGGAGAGGACCTCTCCGGTGTTGAGGTCGGCGACGGTGATCTGGTGGTCGTCGGCGAAGGCAAGCACGCGTTTGCGGGCGTGGGTGGTGCCGACTCCGAGGTGGTGCATGCGGCCGGCGCGGCGTAGCGTCATCGTGCCTTTGGTGTCGAGCCGGTCGTAGCGCAGCCGGTAGTGGCCCGGGCCGTGTCCGTTAGTGGCGGGGAGGGCTTTGGGGGTGGCTCGGTAGGCGTGGCCGGGGGTGTTGCGCCGTAGCGCGCGGTGCGGGCGGTGCTCGTTGTAGTGCTCGCGGAACGCGTCGAGCTGGTGCTGTAGCTCGGGGAGCTTGGAGGCTGGTGGTCGGGCTCTGAGCCAGCGCTGCAGGGTCTGGTGGAAGCGCTCGATCTTCCCTTGGGTTTGAGGGTGCCCCGGGGACCCGTTCTTCTGGCGGATCCCTAGGAGCGGGAGGACGTATTCGAATGCGTTGCGTCCGCCGGTGAAGCGGGATGTGTAGACGCTGCCGTTATCGGTCAGTGTGCTGGCCGGCGCACCGTATTGCTCCACGTTGCCAAGGAATACGGCCACCACACCATCGCCGGTGACAGGCTCATGGCCGGTGCAGGAGAGCAGGTAGCGGGAGTGGTCATCGAGCCAGTTCAGAACCTCCACCTCGGTCCCGTCAGCCAGCCGCCAGTGGATCAAGTCCGATTGCCACATCTCGTTGGGCTGGACCATCTCGAAGCGCACATAGGACGATCTCGGCCGCTTGCGCGGCTCTGGAGTGATCAGCCCGGCTTGATGCAGGATCCGGCGGATCGTGGAGGTCGACGGGACTCGCAAGCCCTTGCGCTCCAAATGCCAAGCGATCGTCACCGGCCCGGCGTCGAGTCCGTGCGCGCTGAGCTGGCCGCGCAGAGCGATAACCCGCTCCCGAACCTCCTCCGAGGTCTGGGCCGGGTTCGTTCTCGGCCGCCGAGAGCGGGGCTCCATAGCCTCCAGGCCGCCCTGGCGGTAGAGAACGAGAAGGCGGTGCAGATGCCGGCGGGAGAACCCGTAATCGGCAGCAGCCTGAGTAACGGACAACTGCTGGGAGACGACCTGGAGAACAGCAACATGAGCTCGGGACATACCCCCCGACTCTCAGCCCACCCCCGGACACAACCCGCGCCGGCGATCGCCGCTCCGGCGTCGCCCTCCGGGCTCCGCCTCCGCAACGACCGCCAAAACCCCAACTTCAGCCCAACCCGCCGCGACCTATGTCCCGACTCACCAGCGACACATCACCTGAGACATATGTCGTGAACCCAGACACCCTCGCTCACCTTCTTCTCCCGTCGGCCGATGCGGTCCCGGGGGCCCCCTGGCCTCCCGGGACCGCGTATCGCCTCAGGGGCCGGGAGCAGGGGGATAGATCCCGTCCCCGTTTGGGACTGACTTGCTTTGACCGCCGAGGATCGAGCTGGAGTTGCCGCTGGCGACGTTGAAATCGCCCCCGCTGACCGACGCCCATTCGCCGCCGGCGGTGTTGCCAAACCCGCCGCTGACTGAGCTGTCGACGCCGCCGGCGGTGCTGGACTGGCCGCCTGAGACAGACGCCTGGTTCTGGCTAGCCGTATTGTTATCGCCGCCGCTGACCGACGCACCGAGGCCGCTGGCGGTGTTCTGGTTGCCGCCGCTGACGGACGCGTACTCGGCGCTGGCGATATTCAGAACGCCGCCGCTGACGGCGGCGAGATAGCCGCTGGATTGGTTTCGGTTGCCGCCGCCGATGGATTGGAGCCCGGCGTCCCAGCAGGTGTTGGTAGGCCTGCTGCCGGTGCCGGTGAGGTTGTCGCAGCCGCCGAGGATCGAGCTGAACACATCGCCGGCCAGGTTGAATTGGCCGCCGCTGACTGCTGAGAGATTCGCTTGGGCGGTGTTGCTGCCACCGCCGCCGACCCAGGCGTTATTACCGCTCGCGACCCCGGCCTGGCCGCCTGAGACAGACGCAGATTCACCCGAGGCCAGCCCATGATCTCCACCGCCGACAGACGCATCGATGCCCGAGGCCTGATTGGCCGCGCCACCGGAAACAGCCGCGAAATCGCCGGCATCCGAGCCGTTAGAGCAAGTGCTCGACTCGCTGACCGTGCCCGAGCCGACCACGTTCGAGCAGCCACCAAGCAGCGCCGAGTCCGCCGTGCTGACCCTCCCCAGGTAGCCGCCTAGCACGCTGGCCACATTGCCCGAGACCGTGTTCGAGTTACCGGCCGCCAACGAATAGGCGCCAGAGACGGTGTTCCCAAACCCAAACGCCGCCGCCCACGCTTGGCTCACAGAGTTACCAAACCCGCTGACCAAACCCCCATAGCTCGAGAACGACTGCTTCTCCCCCATCACCAGGTTATGCGAGCCGGTCTGGGTGCCAGGCGACTCGTCATAGCCCAGCACCAGATTTCCTTCGCCGTTGGCAGACGCCGTCGAGCCCGAGCCGTTGAGGATCTGCACATTCACAGAGGCGAACTGCACCGTGGGTTTACCGTCCACACCACTGGAGACATACGTCGGCGCCAACACCGGCGTCGTCGTACCCAGATCACACGACGGCGCCGAACCCGTGCCGCCCGAATACACCGGATGCATCGGGCCCGCCGTCGTGGGAACGCACTCCCACCCCGGCGCCACCGCCCCAAACGCACTCGAACAAACCAAGCCGAAAACCGCCGCCACGCAAGCAGCCACAACCCACCACGCACCCACATAACAAGCCTCCAGGTCCCGCGCCCCGCCTCACGCGGGACGACACAAGACCGCCAGCATAAACGCACAAACAGCACGACACCGCGCATCAACCACCGGCGGACGCGGGCAGTCTGGCCTTGAAGTGCTGGTAGTTCGGCATCGGGGATGGAGGCGATCTTCTAGTGATCGTGGCGCCGGGACGCTTGCCTCCTCGACGGGGCCCCAGTTATGGTCAAGCGGTCAACACGGGCTAGGAGAGGAGCAACCATGCACGCAAGGATCGGGCGCGTGTCGTTCTCGCCGGATAAGGCAGATCAACTGGTCAGCCACGCTCGCGAGAACATCGTGCCGAGATACGAGCAACAGGAGGGCTTCAAGGGATTCACGATGCTCTTGGATCGCTCCAGCGGGAACGGAATCGGGATCTCGTTCTGGGAGAGCGAGCAGGCCATGAAAGCGACCGCCGACATTGGAGATCAAGTTCGGCAAAGCGCCGCAGACGCGGGCTCGGGCGAGGATCAAGGCGTCGAGCACTACGAGGTCGCCATAGACACGATGGCGTGACCGGGCGCGGCTTGGTTCAGCGACGGCTCACGGGTCGCCGGCCGCCGCAGCGATCTTGCGCACGGTGGCATCCAGCGCTCCGGCCGCCAGGACGGCGTCGGTAGCGCTGGCCACCAGGCGGCCGATCAACCCGCCGGCGCTCGAGACGGCGATCCAAGCCGTGAGCTCGCCGGATCCATCGTCGGCAGAGGCCACGCCGTACTCGACCTCGATCTTCACAGGCCCGGAGCGAGCGCGGTGAGAGCATGTGTGCATTGACTGAGCGCCCCCCGATCGCAGCTGTCACCGGTGCAGGTTCAGGGATCGGCCGGGCGGTGACCCGAGGGTTGTTGGCCGCCGGCTACCGGGTCGCCCTGGCCGGCCGGCGCGCGGACGCGTTAGATGAGACATTGGCCGCAATCGAGGGCACGCAGGGCTATTCGCTCACGATCCCCACCGACGTCACCGACCCCGAGCAGGTACACAACCTGTTCGCAGGAGTTCGGGCGGAGTGGGGCCGACTTGATCTGCTTTTCAACAACGCCGGCCTGTTCGGGCCATCCACTCCGCTGGACGATCTGGGAGTCGAGCAGTGGCGGTCGGTCGTCGAGACGAACCTCACCGGGAGCTTCCTGTGCGCGCGCGAAGCGTTCCGGGCGATGAAGGACCAGGACCCTCGGGGCGGGCGCATCATCAACAACGGCTCGATCTCGGCCCAGGTCCCCCGGCCGCATGCGGTCGCCTATACCGCCACCAAGCATGCCGTCACCGGGCTGACCAAGGCGATCTCGCTCGAGGGGAGGCCGTTTGGAATTGCGTGCGGCCAGATCGACATCGGCAACGCAGCGACCGAGCTGACCGCGGGTCTCGCCCGGGGGGCCCTGCAGCCTGACGGCTCAACGCAGCCGGAGCCAATGATGGACGTCCGCCACGCCGCCGACGCCGTCCTCTACATGGCCCGGCTACCGCTCGACGCCAACGTGCAGTTCCTGACCGTGATGGCGACGAACATGCCCTTCATCGGACGGGGATAGACCAAACAGGCCTACCCAGACCCTGAAAGCGGCGTAGGCGCCCGCTGCCCAGTCGGCGGCGGATCATCGGCCAGCAGCTGACCGACTGTGACCAGCCGGTAGCCCCGGCGCCGCAACCCAGCAATGATTCGCGGCAGCGCGGCGACCGTCTCGGCGCGGCCCCCGCCCCCGTCGTGCATGAGGATGATCGCCCCCGGGCGCGCGCCGCTCAGCGCCACGTACACGATCCGCTCGACGCCGGGCCGGGCGTAGTCGCTGGTATCGACCGTCCACAGCGTCATCAGCATCCGTTGCGCGCGCAGGATCGCCAGCGTCGCGGCGTTGAACGCCCCATAGGGCGGGCGCCAAAGGCTGGGGTAGGGGGCCCCGGCGGCATGAACGGCGTCGGCCGCGTCGACGATCTGGGCTCGCTGGGCTGCGGTAGAGAGCAACGACATGAACGGGTGCGTCTCGGTGTGGTCGCCGACCTCAGAGCCCTCCAGCGTCTCGTCCCGCACGAAGCGGGGAAAGAGCTTGACCTCCCTGCCGATGACGAAGAAGGTGGCAGGAGTGTGCGTCCTGGCAAGCACCCGCAGGATCCTCGGGGTGTAGACACCCGGCCCGTCGTCGAAGCTCAGCGCAACTTCACGCTTGCGCGCGGTCCCCTCCCGGATGTACGGCGTGTAGTGAAGGGCCCGGTCGACCGCGTTCTGCCAGGCGACGCTCGGGGGTGAGAAGCCAGGGGCGGCGGCCGATTGCCTCTGGGCCGCGGACCGGGCGTGACTGACCGGCGCGCGCAGCGCACGGCCCGGGCCGTGGGCCTGCCCGCTGGCTCCGCCGCCAGCAGAGGCGATGGCCACGGACGCGGCCAGGACGCCGGCCAGCAGCACGGCGCCGAGAGTGGCTCGACGCCGCGCGCGACGGCGGCGCCACCCAGAGCGCCGCGTGTTCAGCTGGTGGGTCGTCAGGAGCGGCAGCAGTCCCCGCCGCCGTTGGTCCCCGGGATCGGCGCGACTCATGCGAGGAGGATTGTTGCAAGCCGCTGGGGAAACAGAGGCCGCCCAGTCACGCTGGATCCGGGTAGGCTCCCCCGGTGAGCGAGGAGAAGCAGTGGCGCGGTGGCCGTCAAGACTGAAAGCCCCGAATCTGAGCTGATCGACGCCGTCTGCGCGCAGATTCGCGACAGCGGCCCGAAGAAAGAGGCCGCGCTGCTCGAGGCGTTCGTGCGCCAGTACTACCGCTGGGTGCCGGTGGAGGATCTCGCCGATCGCAGCCCCGAGGACTTGCGCGGAGCCGCCGCCGCGCATTGGCGCCTGGCACGTCAGCGGGCCGCGGGCCAGGCCAAGATCCGGGTGTATCACCCGGACGCCGAGCGAGACGGCTGGAGCTCGCCGCACACCGTGGTAGAGATCGTTTCGGACGACATGCCGTTCGTGGTCGACTCGGTGACGATGGACCTCAGCCGGCATGGGTGCGGGATCGACCTGGTCATTCACCCCGTGCTGAGGTTTCGGCGTGACGGCCGGGGACGGATCATCGAGGTCTTGGACGCGGGCGACGAGGCCGAGGACGCGATCACCGAGTCAATCGTTCACGCCGAGGTCATCCGTGAGCCGGGGGCCGACCGGCGCAAGGAGCTGCATTCCAGCATCGAGCGCGTACTGGAGGAGGTGAGCATGGCGGTGAAGGACTGGGCCGCCATGCGAGCCAAGGTGGCCGATGTCCTGGACGACTTGAATCTGCGGCCGCCGCCGGTGGATGAAGCCGAGCTCGAGGAGAGCAAGGCGCTGCTGAAGTGGCTCGCCGATGACCACTTCACGTTCCTGGGCTACCGCGAGTACGACCTCGCCAGCCAGAATGGCAAGAGCGGGCTGCGACTCGTCCGGGGAACTGGATTGGGCATTCTCCGGCGCAAGCCGAAGCGGACCTTCACACCGCTCACCGACGAGGCGCTCGGCCTGGCGCGCGCAAAGCACCTACTGGTAGTGACGAAAGCCAACTCGCGCGCCACCGTTCACCGTCCGGCGTATCTCGATTACATCGGCGTCAAGCGCTTTTCGGACAAAGGCGAGGTAGTCGGGGAGCGGCGCTTTTTGGGCCTGCTGACCCATTTCGCCTACAAGGAGAGCGCCCAGCGGATCCCGCTGCTCAGGGAGAAGGTCGAGGCAGTTCTCGATCGGGCCGGCTTCCCGCCCGACAGCCACGACTACAAGGGGCTCGTGGAGGTGCTCGAGTCCTATCCGCGGGACTCGCTGTTTCAGATCGAGACCGACGAGCTGTTCGAGACCGTGATGGGCATCCTCGGGCTCGGCGAGCGCCAGCGCTTGCGGCTGTTCGTGAGACGCGACCCGCTCGACCGCTTCATGGCCTGCCTGGTCTGCATACCGCGCGAGAAGTTCAACACCCAGAACCGCGAGCGGATCGCCGAGCTGCTGATCGAGGCGTTCGGTGGCAGTCAAGTCGACTGGAGCCTCCACCTCTCCGAGTCAAAGGTGGCCCGGGTCAACTACATAGTCCACTACCCCCAGGGCCGGCCCCAGTCCTACGACGTGAAGGCGATCGAGCAGCGCCTGGTGGAGGCCATCAGGGCGTGGCGCGAGGATCTGAGCGCGGCGCTCGTGTCGGAGCACGGCGAGGAGCACGGTCCGGAGCTGTTCAGGAGATACGAGTCGGCGTTTCCCCCCGCCTACCGTGACGACCGGCCCGCCAAGGAAGCGGTTGCCGACATCACGAAGCTGGAGCAGCTGCGGGAGCAGGAGGGTCCGATCATCACGGTGTATCGCTCCACCGACCGGGGACAAAGCGCCCTTCGCTGCAAGCTGTTCTCCTCGGATGGCGTTGCGCTGTCAGATGTGGTGCCGACGTTTGAGCACATGGGCGCGGAGGTGGTCGACGAGCGGCCTTATGAGGTGAGGACCGAAGATGGCGAGCGGCGGTGGATCTATGACTTCGGACTGCGCTGCGAAGCAGAGGACGTCGAGAAGCTGCGGCCGCTGTTCGAGGAGGCGTTTCTACAAGTGTGGGGCGGCGAGCTCGAGGATGACGGCCTCAACGGCCTGGTCCTGCACGCGTCGCTGACCGGTCGCGAGATCACGGTGCTGCGTGCCATGGCTCGGTATTTGCGCCAGGCCGGCATCCAGTTCTCGGACACCTACATGGTGCGCACGCTGTTGCGCCACCCCGACATCGCGATGCTGCTCGTGCGCCTGTTCGTGGCCCGGTTTGACCCCTCGCGCAAGTACCGCAAGGACGCCGAGCAGCTGGCGGGAGAGATCGAGGCGGCGATCGACGCCGTCGAGAGCCTCGATGAGGACCGGATGCTCCACGGCTTCTTGACGGTGATCCAGGCGACGTTGCGCACGAACTACTTCCGCACGGAAGGCCCCGGGCCGGCGGAGGGGCTTGTCGCGCCCGGCGCTCACCGGCCCTGCCTGGCGTTCAAGCTCGACACGGAGAGCATCCCGTTGCTGCCGCTTCCGCGGCCCCATTTCGAGATCTTCGTCTATTCGCCGAGGATGGAGGGTGTCCACCTTCGGGGCGGCAGGGTGGCTCGTGGAGGGCTGCGCTGGTCGGACCGACCCGAGGATTTCCGGACGGAGATCCTGGGGCTGATGAAGGCCCAGATGGTGAAGAACGCGCTAATCGTCCCGGTGGGCTCGAAGGGCGGCTTCGTGGTCAAGCAGCCGCCAGCCGAGGGTGGCCGCGAGGCTCTCCAGGAGGAGGCGATCGCCTGTTACAAGACGTTTCTCTCGGGGCTGCTCGACCTCACCGACAACATCCGCAAGGGCAAGGTGACGCCGCCGCCGCAAGTGGTCCGCTACGACGAAGACGACCCCTATCTCGTCGTCGCTGCGGACAAAGGAACCGCCAGCTTCTCCGACATCGCCAACGGCGTGTCAGCCGATTACGACTTCTGGCTTGGCGACGCCTTCGCCTCCGGCGGCTCGCGAGGCTACGACCACAAGGAGATGGGCATCACCGCCCGGGGGGCGTGGGAGTCGGTCAAGCGCCACTTCCGCGAACTGGGGACCGACATCCAGAAAAGCGAGTTCACGGTGGTGGGCATCGGCGACATGTCGGGAGACGTGTTCGGCAACGGCATGCTGCTCTCACGGCACATCAAGCTGATCGCGGCGTTCAACCACCTGCACATCTTCCTGGACCCCGACCCCGATCCCAGCGCCAGCTACAAGGAGCGCAAGCGCCTGTTCGGAGTCCAGCGCTCACAGTGGTCTGACTATGACCGGAGCGTGATCTCGAATGGCGGTGGCGTCTATCCCCGTAGCGCTAAGTCGATCCCGATCTCCCGCGGAGTCAAGCAGTCGCTGGGAATCGAGGATGATGAACTCTCGCCGCCGGAGCTGGTCTCGGCGATCTTGCGCGCCCCGGTCGATCTTCTATGGAACGGCGGCGTCGGCACCTACGTCAAGGCGTCAATCGAAAACCAAGCCGATGCCGGCGACAAGGCGAACGACATCCTGCGAGTCGATGGCCGCGAGCTGCGGTGCAAGGTGGTGGGCGAAGGCGGCAACCTGGGGTTCACTCAGCGAGGGCGGATCGAGTACGCGCTGCACGGAGGCCCGGAGCAAGATGGCGGCAGCATCAATACCGATGCGATCGACAACGTGGCGGGGGTCAACTGCTCAGACCACGAGGTGAACATCAAGATCCTGCTCGACGAGTTGGTGGCCGGCGGGAAGATGAGGGAGACCGAGCGCAACAAGCTGCTCGTAGGGATGACCGATGCCGTGGCCGAAAGCGTTCTTTACGGCAGCTACACGCAAACGCAGGCGCTCAGTCTGGCGCTCGCCCAGGCGGCGCCGATGGTCGACGTCCACGGACGCCTGATCCGCCGCATGGAACAGGTCGCCGGGCTCAACCGGGAGATCGAGTTCCTGCCTGACGACGAGACGATCGATGAGCGCAAGGTGGATCACAAGGGCCTGGTCAGCCCCGAGCTGGCGGTGGTCATGGCCTACTGCAAGATCTACCTGTACAGGGAGCTGTTGCACTCCGATCTGCCCGAGGATCCCTACTGGGAGCAGGATCTCGAGCGCTATTTCCCCTCGCCCCTGCCGCGGCGCTTCGCAAAGCGCATGCGCGAGCACCGCCTGCGCCGCGAGATCATCGCCACGGTCGTCGCCAACCAGCTCGTGGATCGCGCCGGCACGACGTTCGCCTTTCGGCTGGGGGAGGAGACCGGCACTTCGCCGTCGCTGCTGGCGCGGGGCTATGCGGTCGCTCGCGGGGTCTTCGAGATGCGCTCGTTCTGGGAGGCCGTGGAGTCTCTCGACAACCAGATCGACGCCCGCACCCAGCTCGAGATGCTGATCGAGGGACGCCGACTGGTGGAGCGCTCCACCCGCTGGCTGGTTCGCGCCAACCCCCGTGGGATCGACATCGATGCCACGGTGGAGCGCTACCGAAAAGCGGCCGAGCTACTGGCCCGGGCCCTGCCCGATGTGCTCGACGGGGCGAACCGTGAGGGCTTTGACCATCGGGTCGCCGAACTCGAGGAGGCCGGTGCGGCCTCGGAGCTGGCCACGAAGATCGCCGCCATGCCCCACATCGTCTCGGTGTTCGACATCGTCGAGGTGGCGAGCGGTACCGGGCGCTCGGTTGAGGCGGTGGTGAAAACCTACTTCGCGCTGGGCTCGGCGATCGTGCTCACGTGGCTGCGGGACCGGATCATCGAGCTGCCGCGGGCCAATCGCTGGCAGGCGCTGTCGCGCGCGGCATTGCGCGATGACCTCTACAGCCTGCACCGCGCGCTGACCCAGGAAGTGCTCGAGGTCGGCGGCGACCGTGGCGACGCCCACGCCGCGATCGAAGCCTGGCGCAAGCGCAACGAGGCGGCCGTCAGCCGCTGCCTGGGAATCCTCGGCGACATCAAGGCCTCGCGGGAGTACGACACGACGACTCTGCCCGTGGCGCTGCGCGAGATCCGAAACCTGATTCGCGAGTCAAACGGCCGGGACCCGGCGTCCCGCTAGCGCACCGCCGCGGTCCGGCTGTAATAGGTCGCGCCGCTGGCCGGGTCCTGCCACTCCAGGCGGACGGATCCGGCCGACGGGATCGGGACCCGGGTCAGGAAGAAGCCCTCGCTGTTGGTGGTGGAGACGGCGTCGCCGGCTTGCGAGGTCCAACTATTCGAGCCTCGGGCCAGGTACTGGATCGTCGCTTGCTGGGGGGAGCGGTGGTCGGCCGGCCTGAGCTGGCCCCAAACCAGGACTGACGATCCGTGGCGAGGATTCGGCAGCCAGATCGGCAGTCGAAAGGCGTCGAGCGCCGGCTTCGGCGTGCCGCCGACGAACTCGAGCCCGGTCTGAAACGTTCCCCAGTAGGCCCGAGTGCCAGGCTTCGCGCGCGCGCGGGGGCGGGAGTCGATCAGCTCGAACTGATTCAACGATCGCACGTTGCGATCCCTCCAGGCCATGTACTCGGCCTGGTTGAGCCACGCGGCCTGCTGCGTCGTGGAGTTCTTGACGAACGGATTCGGGGGATTGGACTCGTAGCCGAACTCCGTCAGGTAGACCGGCACTCCCCCGGCTGGGAGCCTGCCGTAGGCCCTGAACGCTCCGTTCAGCAGGCGGGCAAGCGAGCCGAGGTTGTGCAGGGTGATCCAGCCGCTCAGCGGATAGCGGACGTTGGGCGCGATGTTGAACGAGTAAGGGTGATAAGCGAAACCGGTGGCGTCGAACAGCGCCGGATTGGCTTTGACGAAGGACGCCCGCGAGCCCGAGGTGGGACATCCGTATTGGGCCGCCGCCGAGCCCGTCAACGGCTCGAGTTTCGCGCCCACGCAGTACAAGCCGCGATCGAACTGCGCACCCGTCAGCACTCCGGGGCTGACGGTCTCGCCGATCAGGATGGTGTCGGCCGCCGAGCTGTGCCCGCTGGCCTGAAGGCCGTCCCAAGCTGCGCCCAGCAGGCCGCGGTAGAGGAGCGGTTGCAGATACTCCCTGCGGCCGCCCTTGAGCTTGCCGTAGTACGGATTCAGCCACGCTGGAAAATTGGGCTCGTTCCAGATCTCCCAGGCGGAGACGCGCGGAAGGCCGTCGTAGCTGCCGCTATAGCGCTTGCCGGCCGCCTCCACGAACTGCCCGAAGTCCGTCGGCCGCGGCGCGTGGCCGAGCGCCTTGCCCTGCCCGTAGTGCGCTCGCGGTACGGCCCACGCCGGGGAGGGCGGGACAACCAGGAACGAGACGCTCATACCGAGGCTCTCGGCCTCGAGGACAATCCGGTCATAACGCGTCCAGGCACCGCCCGGGTAGGAGCCGGGATCGGAGGCATCGAAACTGGGCCGGCGAGTCGAGCTTGGGTCCGGTGCAACCAGGGACCAGACCAACGACACCTTCACTTGATCCACCCCCAGCGCGGCCATCGCCTGCAGCTCCTGGGTCACCCGCCCCGGGGAGTCGTAGAGCAGCTGCTGGTCGTCCATCAGACTTGTCTGCATCGTGGTCGCAGCCCAGGCGCCCGATGGCAGCGCGCAGGCGCAGACGAGCGCGGCGATCGAGGCAGCCGGCAGGATCCTTCGGAGCGCGCGCGACGCGAACGGCAAGCGGGACATCGTAGGGAGAACACCTCACAGAGGCGCTGGATGCGCCGCGGCGCGCAACTCTACTGGCGATTGCGGGTTTCGTTTCCTCGTATCGTGTCGCCACGAGCGAGCTCATGCCCGATCTGCACTATCTGAAGCGGCTTCGAACCTGGGTCACCGCGACGCTGGCCACAGTCCTGGTCGGCTCCGTCGTGGCAGGAGGTGCGCTGTTGCTGAGCGCAACGCCCGCGGCCGCCTCCAGCGGGCAGGTGTCGATCATGGAGGTGCCGAACATCCAGTACTCGAATCCGGCATTCCTGCTCCCGGTGCTGCGCAGCCTTGGTGTCAACATGCTGCGCCTGCCGGTGGTCTGGAGCTCGGTCGCCCCCGATCCGTCGTCGCGCACGGCGCCGAACTTCAACGCCGCGGATCCGTCGGCCTACCCGGCGGCGAACTGGGCGCCCTACGACGCGGTCGTACAGGATGCCGCCGCCGACGGGGTCGCTGTGGACCTGATGCCCACCGGCGATGCTCCGCTGTGGGCGACGGCCCAGGGCGCACCGCCCTGCTCCACGGTCGGAGGGACGGTCCCGGTGTGCTTCCAAGGCGACTTCTTCCCGTCGGCGAGCGCGTACGGGCAATTCGTCCACGCGGTCGCCCGCCGCTACCACAGCGTGCGCTTTTGGGAGCTGTGGAACGAGGCCAACTGGGGGCCCTCGCTGACGCCCCAATACGACCGCTCGTCCGTCCCGGTCTCGGCGAGGATCTACCGCGGTCTGCTCGACGCCGGCTGGAGTGCGCTCAGGCAGACAGGACACGGCCAGGACACGATCGTGTCCTCGAGCCTGTCGCAAGACGGATCGGCCAGCGTGGGCGAGTCCGGCACCTCGGCGCCGCTCACCTTCATCCGCACCCTGTACTGCTTGAACTCGAGCTACAAGCAGCTGCGTGGCGCCTCCGCGCGCCAAGCCGGCTGTCCGATCTCAGCTCGTGGCCACCGGCGCTTCCGGAGCGCCAACCCCGGACTGTTCAAAGTCACGGGCCAGGGGATTCATCCCTATCCCTACGGCCACCCGCCCACACGGCCCGATCATCCGAACCGCAACGGCGCTGAGTTCGCGGAGATACCGCATCTGATCAGCACGATCGACCGCGTGCAGGGCGTTTATGGATCCCGCGCGCGGATGAAGATCTACAACACCGAGTACGGCTATCAGCTCGGGTTTGTCAACGCGCAGAACGCCGCTAGATACCTGAACGAGGCCGAATATCTCTCTTGGAAGAACCCACGGATCGGCAGCTACGACCAGTTCGAGCTTTGGGACGCCTCCTGGTTCCCCACCGGTCTGCTAACCGCAACCTACCAACCAAAACTGAGCTTTTACGCCTATCGGCTGCCTATCTGGCTGCCGGTCACCCGGGCCGGTCGCGGCCGGGGACTGGAAGTGTGGGGTGACGTTCGCCCCGCGCATTTCGCCAGCGCCGACAGCCATCAGCCCCAGTACGTCCTGATTCAGTTCTCGGCCGGCGGTACCCATACCTTCCGGACGGTCAGGCGCGTCCGGATCAGAAACTCGCGCGGCTACTTCGATGTGCGCGTACGCTTCCCGTCGAGCGGCACGGTGCAGCTCGCGTGGCAGTACCCGGCCGGAGATGCCCGGCTGCGCGATCCACTGGATACGAGCCAGTGGATCTACAGCCGGCGGACGAGCATCACGCTGCGCTAGAGCGGCGGCGGGACAGGACACCCCACCGGCGGCCGGCGAGCGAGCGCAAGGCGAACGTCGCCACGTCGATGGTCGTCGCCAGCAGGAACCCCAGCGGCCCCGTCACCAGCCAGCCGGCGAGCCGTGAGCCAATCCGAGCCAAGAGCGTCAAGCTATCGTCTAAGGGCCCGTCGATGAATAACTGCTTGTTGATCCGTCCGAATGAGCTTCGCCTTGCAGCGTCCTCGGACCTCGACGTAGCGCTGCTACGCCTTCGGTCCTGCGTCCTTGCCATGCTCGCTCCTCGAACGTCTCACCCACGCCCTTATTCATCTCCGGACCCTGAGCGGCGATGGCCCTGAAAACCAGCGTCACCGAGCTACCCGAATCGCGCGTGCGCGTGCAGGCCGAAGTACCCGCCGAGGAGGTCGAGCGCCGGGTCAACGAGGCTGCGCGGGAGCTGGGGCGCCAGATGCGCATCCCGGGCTTCCGCAAGGGCAAAGTCCCCCCACCCGTCGTGATCAGGCGGCTGGGACGCGAGGCCGTCCTCGACGAGGCGGTGCGCAGCTCGCTGGGCGGCTGGTACGCCGACGCGATCGACGGCGCCGGAATCGTGCCCGTCGGCGATCCGCAGCTCGATGTCCCCTCAGAGCTCCCGGGCCAGGGTCAACCACTCGCGTTCTCGATCGAGATCGGCGTCAGGCCGGAGGCCCGGCTCGGCGAGTACAAAGGCCTCGAGGTCGGGCGCCGTGAGCCGCAGGCGGACCCGCAGCAAGTGGACACCGAGCTCGAACGACTGCGCGAGCGTCTGGCCACGCTGGACACAGTCGAGCGGCCGGCCGAGAGCGGCGACCATGTAGTGATCGACTACGTGGGGACGGTTGACGGCGAGCCGTTCGAGGGTGGCGAAGGCCGCGACCAGCTGCTCGAGCTGGGCACCGGCCGTCTGCTGCCGGGCTTCGACGACGAGCTCACGGGAGCGTCCGCGGGCGATCAGCGGGCCGTCACCGTCACGTTTCCCGACGAATATCCGGGGTCCGATCTCGCGGGCAGGACGGCTCAGTTCGAGGTCACCGTGCGCGAGGTGAAGGCCAAGCGGCTGCCGGAGCTGGACGACGAGTTCGCGACCCAGGCCGCCGGGTTTGACACGCTCGCCGAGCTACGCGATGACATCGCCGAGCGGCTGACGGAGGCCGACGAAGCCGCCGTGGAGCGCGAGTTCGAGCGGGCGGTGTTGGACGCGGCCGTGGCCGAGGCGAACATCGATGTGCCGGGCAACCTGGTTCACGCGCGCGCGCACGAGCTGCTGGAGCAGACGATGCAGGCGCTTGCCCGCCAGGGCATCTCGCGCGAGGCCTACGAGCAAATCTCGGGCAAGGACGCCGAGGCGCTGGCGCACGAGGCCGAGCCAGAGGCCGAGGCCATCATCAAGCGGGAAGCCGTGCTGGCCGCGGTGGTCGAAGCCGACGGCATAAAACCCTCGGACGAGGATCTGCTGGAGGCGATCCGGCCGATCGCCGAGCGCGATGGGCGCAAGCCCGAGAAGGTTTTGACTCAGCTGCGGCAGCGGGGGCGCCTAGGGCCGCTGGAGGAGGAGGTCGCGTCCCGCAAGGCGCTCGAGCTGCTGGTGGCGGAAGCCAAGCCGATCAGCGTGGAGCAGGCCAAGGCCCGAGACAAGCTGTGGACGCCCGAGAAGGAGTCAGGCGAAGCGGGCTCGGGCCAGCTCTGGACGCCCGGTAGCTAGCGCTCCCCACTGCCCAGGCCCGGCCGAGGGCCGCTGCTACATTCGGCCGCCAGCAGGATTCCGGCCCCGAGAGCGAAACAAGCGAGGACGATGAGCCCACTGGTACCGATGGTCGTCGAGCAGACCTCGCGCGGCGAGCGCGCGTTCGACATCTACAGCCGGCTGCTGAACGAGCGGATCATCTTCCTGGGCACACCAGTCGACGATCAGATCGCCAACCTGATCGTGGCCCAGCTCCTGCACCTGGAGTCCGAGGATCCCGACAAGGACATCTCGATCTACATCAATTCCCCGGGCGGATCGGTCTACTCCGGGCTGGCGATCTACGACACGATGCAGTTCATCAAGCCCGATGTGCAGACGATCTGCGTGGGCATTGCCATGTCAATGGGGGCCTTGCTGCTGGCCGGAGGAGCGGATGGCAAGCGCATGGCGCTGCCCAACGCAAAGATCCTGATCCATCAAGTTTCGTCAAGTTTTCAAGGCCAGGCCACCGATATCGAGATCCACGCACAGGAGATCATCGGGGTCCGCAGGCGCCTGGACGAGATCATCGCCAAGCACACCGGGCAAGATCTGGAGAAGGTTCGGCACGACACCGAACGCGATTACTTCATGAGCTCGGAGGAGGCCACGGAGTACGGCATCATCGACCGCGTGATCTCGCAGCACTAGTGCTTTAGTCTTAGGTCGAGGTCCGCACCCGCCGCACCTCTCGAGGAGGCACACCGCATGGCACGTCCCACGGACTCCAACGAACAGCTTCTCTGCAGCTTCTGCGGGAAGTCGCAGCGGCAGGTCAAGAAGCTGATCGCGGGTCCCGGGGTCTACATCTGCGACGAGTGCATCGATCTCTGCAACGAGATCATCGATGAGGAGCTGACTGCTCCGCCGTCGTTCGACATCGAGAACCTTCCTAAGCCGCGCGAGATCTACGACGTGCTCGGCGAGTACGTGGTGGGTCAGGAGCAAGCCAAGCGAACGCTGTCGGTGGCCGTCTACAACCACTACAAGCGCGTCCAGATGATGCAGTCCGATGAGAACGACATCGAGCTGCAGAAGTCGAACATCCTGCTGCTAGGGCCCACAGGATGCGGCAAGACGCTATTGGCGCAGACGCTGGCGCGGATCCTGAACGTGCCGTTCGCGATCGCCGACGCGACGGCGCTGACCGAGGCCGGATATGTGGGCGAGGACGTGGAGAACATCCTCCTGAAGCTGATCCAGGCCGCCGACTATGACGTCAAGAAGGCGGAGACAGGGATCATCTACATCGACGAGGTCGACAAGATCGCCCGGAAAGCCGACAACCCGTCGATCACGCGCGACGTGTCGGGCGAGGGCGTCCAGCAGGCGCTGCTCAAGATCCTGGAGGGAACGACCGCCAGCGTGCCCCCGCAGGGCGGCCGCAAGCACCCTCACCAGGAGTTCCTGTCGATCGACACCACCAACGTGCTGTTCATCTGCGGCGGTGCGTTCGCCCAGCTGGACAAGGTGATCGAGCGGCGGATCGGCCAGCAGGGGATCGGCTTTGGCTCGGTGATCCAGTCCAAGGACGAGCGCGACACAGGCGAGGTGTTCGAGCACTGCCTGCCCGAGGACCTGATCCAGTACGGCCTGATCCCCGAGTTCATCGGCCGCCTTCCGGTGATGTCCGCCATCCACCAGCTCTCGCGCGACGAACTGATGCAGATCCTGACCGAGCCGCGCAACGCGCTCGTCAAGCAATTCGCGCGCTTCTTCCAGTTCGATGGGATCGAGCTGGTGTTCGCCGACGATGCGCTGTCCTCGATCGCCGACAAGGCGCTGGAGCGCGAGACCGGAGCGCGTGGTCTGCGCTCGATCATCGAGGAGACCCTGCTCGAGGTGCAGTTCGAGCTTCCCTCCCGCCGCGACGTTCAAAAGTGCATGGTCACCCGCGAGACGATCGAAAAGGGCACCTCGCCCACGCTGGTGACGATGGCCGCGCCCGAGGAAGAGGCGGCGTAGCGCTTTCGGGGTCGCACATGTGCGACCCCGCCCGCCGCGCATGCGCGGCGGGGGCCAGGGCGCATGCGCCCTGGCCTACATACACTGGCTCTCTGTGAGCGATCTGCAGTCACGGACGCGCTACGACCCCTCCGAGGTCGAGCCGCGGATCGCCGAGAAGTGGCTTCGTAGCGGCCTATTTCACCCCGAGCCGGAGGGCACGGCGGCCGACAACTATTCGATCGCCATCCCGCCTCCCAACGTCACGGGCTCGCTGCACATGGGCCACGCGCTCCAGGACTCGATTATGGACACCCTGATCCGCTACCACCGGATGCTCGGCCAGCGGACGAAGTGGATCCTGGGCACCGACCATGCGGGCATCGCCACGCAGAAGCAGGTTGAGTACGCGCTGAGAGAAGAAGGTCTGAGCCGCGAGCAGCTGGGCCGAGAAGAGTTCGAGCAGCGCGTCTGGCGCTGGCGCGAGCAGTACGGCGGCCTGATCATCGAGCAGCTCACGCGCCTGGGGGCATCCTGCGACTACCAGGAGGAACGCTTCACGCTCGACGCGGCGTACGCGGACGCGGTGCTACGGGTATTCGTGGCGTTGTACGAGAAGGGTTACATCTACCGGGACCGCTACATGGTCAACTGGGACCCGGGGAGCCGCTCGGCGGTGTCGGACCTGGAGGTCGAGGAGTTGCCTCAGCTCGACACGCTGTACTACATCGATTATCCGCTCGTGTCGGGCTCTGGCGCGATCACGGTGGCCACCGTACGTCCGGAGACGATGCTCGCCGACACCGCAATCGCGGTCAATCCCGGCGACGAGCGATACCAGCGGCTGATCGGCGAAACCGCGACGCTGCCGCTGGTCGGCAGGCGGCTGAAGATCATCGCCGACGAGTTCGTCAAACCCGAGTTCGGCACCGGGGCGCTGAAGGTCACGCCCGGTCACGACCCCAACGACTTCGAGATTGGAAACCGCCACAGGCTGGAGCGGGTCAGCGTTATCGGCGAGGACGGGCTGATCACCGACGAAGCGCCGGAGCGTTTCGCCGGGCTGACCGTCGCCGAGGCGCATGAGGCAGTAGTGGCCGAGCTGCGCGAGCTGGGACTGATCGCCCGCACAGAGCCCTACCAGCACGATGTCCCGTTCTCTCAGCGCTCCGGCGAGCGAATCGAGCCGCTGATCTCGCTGCAGTGGTTCATGCGGATGGAGGAGCTGGCCGCGCCGGCGCTCGACGTGGTCCGCTCAGGTCGGGTTCGGTTCGTGCCCGAGCGGTGGACGCGCGTGTACCTCGACTGGGTGCAGAACATCCGGCCTTGGTGCATCTCCCGCCAGCTGTGGTGGGGTCACCGGATCCCGGTCTGGTATCGGGGGGAGGAGACATACGTTGGGGTCTCGGCGCCCGAGGGCGAGGGTTGGGAGCGCGACCCCGACGTGCTCGATACCTGGTTTTCGAGCGGGCTGTGGCCATTCGCAACCCTCGGATGGCCCGAGAAGACCGACGAGCTGCGGGCGTTCTATCCCACCGACGTGCTGGTCACCGCCAGGGACATCATCTTCCTGTGGGTGGCGCGGATGATCATGATGGGACTCGAGTTCGTCGGCCAGGTGCCGTTCGACGATGTCCACATCCACGCGATTATCCAGGCCCCTGACGGACGGCGGATGTCGAAGTCTCTGGGGACGGGAATCGACCCCATGGACCTGATCGAGGGCGGCCCGCGACCGCCGGTGTTCTCGGAGGGCGGATCGTTTCCCGCTTATGGCGCGGACGCTGTCCGTTGGGGACTGCTGGCGATGTCCTCCGGCCAGGACGTGCGCTTCTCGGAGGAGAAGATCGCTCAGGGCCAGCAGCTGACGAACAAGCTTTGGAACGCCTCACGGCTGGTGCTGCTGGGGGTGGACGACGATCTGCGGGCCGCGGTCAGGCCGCGGACGGTCGAGGACCGCTGGATCCTCTCGCGGCTCGAGCGCGCGCGGCGGGACGTGACGAGGATGATCGACGGCTTCGACTTCTCGCACGCCGCCCACCGCCTGTATGACTTCGTGTTCGCCGAGCTCTGCGACTGGTATCTGGAGTTGGTCAAGGCGAGGCTCCGTGCCGGTGAGCGCGAGCTTTCAGAGACGCTCCTCTGTCTGTTGACCGAGACACTCGTGCTTGCGCATCCGATGATCCCGTTTGTCACCGAGGAGATCTACGGGCACGTCCCGGGTGCCGAAGGCCTGCTGGCGGCGCGGCAAGCAGGGGAGCGAACGGCGATCGACGAACGAGCCGAGGCCCAGTTGGCCCAGGCCATCGAGGCCGTGCAGGCGGTCCGTGCCTGGCGCGATCAGGCCCGGGTCAAGGTGGCGGCCCGCGTGCCGGCGCGGCTGGCCGCCGCGGGATACGAAGAGACCGCCGCGCAGATCGCTGCCCTCGGGCGCCTGGAGCTTGCCGACGGAGGCACGCCGGTCGCCTCTGTGGCGATTCCGGGTGGGGCGATCGAGATTCTGCCCACCGACGCTTTCGACGCCGGCGCCGCCGAGCGCGAGCGGGCGGCGCAACGGGCGCGGGTGGAGCAGGAGATCGAGCGGGCACGCTCCAAGCTCGCCAACAAGGGATTTGTGAGCAAGGCACCGCCGCAGGTGGTCGAGGCGGAGCGGGAGAAGCTGGCGCGCCTCGAGGCCGAGCGCGCGGCGCTGTCGGAGCAGGCGGCGTGAGCACGTCTTGGACGTCCTCGGAGGCCGAGCGCTACCTGCTCTCGCTGGAGCTGTTCGGGATGCGCTTCGGCCTCGATCGCATGCGCAGGCTGATGACCGCGCTCGATAATCCACAGCGGGCGTTTGACTCGATCCATGTCGTCGGTACCAACGGGAAGTCCTCCACGACGCGGATGATCGCGGCGATCCTCGAGCGCCACGGCGTGCGCACCGGGGCCTACACCTCTCCGCATCTGGCCTCGTTCGCCGAGCGGATCCAAGTCGATGAGCAGCAGCTCAGTGGGGCGGCATTCGGCGCCGCGGTGCAGCGAGCGGCCCGGGCGGCGGAGCTCGTCAACCGCTCGCTCGCCGACGACGATCGCGTCACGCAGTTCGAGGCGTTGACGGCTGCGGCGTACTCCGAACTTCAGCGAAGCGGGGTCGAGGTGGCGGTGATCGAGGCCGGCCTCGGCGGGCGCTACGACGCGACAAACGTGATCCCCTCTCGGGTCCAGGTCCTGACCAGCGTAGGGCTGGAACACACTCGCTGGCTGGGTCCGACGATCGCCCACATCGCGACCGAGAAGCTGGACGTCGTCCAGCCCGGCAGCGTGCTGGTGCTGGGTGCCGGGCTGCATCCCGATGCGGAGGCAATCGCCCGCGAAGTGGCCTCTGAGCGAGGTGCCAGGATCGAGCACGCCCCCGCCGATCCGGGTGTGGAGGTGGCCGCGCTGGGCTCGTTCCAACGACGCAACTTCGCCTTGGCGCGGGCGGCCACCGAGGCTTTTCTGGGCCAGCTAGATGAGACGGCGGTTGCTCGCGCCGCCGCTCAGACGCGGGTTCCCGGTCGGCTCCAGGTGGTGGAGCAGGATCCGCTCACCGTGGTCGACGGCGCTCACAACCCCGAGGGCACCGCGGCGTTGGTCGAGTCGCTGAGCGAGCCGTTCGCGGCTGGACGCTCACCGCTTGTGGCGGTCGTATCGGTGCTGGAGGACAAGGACGCCGCCGGAATGCTGGCAGCGCTGTTGCCGGTCGCTGACGCGCTGATCTGCACCAGCTCTCATAATCCGCGCGCGTTGCCCCCCGGAACGCTGCAGTCGCTCGCCGGCCAGCTCGGCGGGCCCCCCAATGAGGTCGTACCTGACCCTAGGACAGCGCTGGAGCGTGGCCGCGAGCTCGCCGGCCCGCGGGGGATGGTGCTGGCCACTGGTTCGATCTACCTCGTCGCCGACCTGCTTGCGCCGCCGAGGCGCGAACGCGCATCGAGGCTGTAGAGGCCACGGGTCTCCGCGATGAACGAGCCCGAACCGCAGCCCAGCATCTTGACGATGATCGGGATCGTGGCACTCATCGTGGCGGTCGTGATCCTCGTGTTCTTCGGAGTGGGTTACCTGTTCGGGAGGTTGTTTCTCTAGCGGCCGGAGAGGAGCCGATCCTCGTTTGCGGCGTGTCCCCCGGAGAAGGCGGCCACCGTTCGCCACGTGACCGCGGGCAGGCGATCGACCGCCCGCGGCGAATGTCTGACGCGATCAACCCCCTCTGACCACTACACTCGCGTCTTTATGTTTCTCCCGGCCGTCTTCGGAATCAAGAGCAGCGGGCTAAATCTCGCCGCCAACCTGGTCATTCTGTTCCTGGTCGTGGTCTGGCTGGCGCTGATCTATTGGACGTACGCCGACGCCCGCCGCCGCATCGCAGACCCAATGCTGGTGGGCTGCGCGACGGCCGCATCCTTGTTCCCGTTCGTGGGCACGATCGTCTACATGATCGTCCGCCCGCCCGAGTACCTAGATGACGTCCGCGAGCGTGAGCTGGAGATGCAGGCCGCCGAGGCCCGCCTCGCGCAGCTCGGTTATCAGCTCTGCCCGCACTGTGATGCCGAGGTGGAAAAAGACTTCCTGCGCTGTCCCAGTTGCATGCGCAAGCTCAAGGATCCGTGTCGCACCTGCGGGCGGCCGCTCGACCCCGGGTGGAGGATCTGCCCCTTCTGCGAGTCGGAGGTCGGGGCCGCGGCGCCGCGCCGCGACGCGTCCGGCGGCGCCCCCAGACCGTGCCGGAGCGCTCGAACAGCGGAGTCGCGGAGCGAGCGAGCGCCGTCACCGAGCGCGCGAGCGCAGTGAGCGAGCGGAGCGCGGTCGAACGCAAGGCGCCTGCCGAGCCGCCCGCCGCCGGCCAGCCGCAGATCACCTGAGAGCGGGACGGGCTTCGGCGCGGCGTCGCGACCGCGGCGCGGCGCCTCCTCAGCGCGGGCGGGCGACGCCCTTTGATCGCGGCGCATAGGATCACGCGACCATGGAGCGATCGCTGATCCTGATCAAGCCCGACGCCTTTGCCCGCAATCTCAGTGGCGAGATCATCACCCGCTTCGAGCGCAAGGGGCTCCGGCTTGTGGCGCTGAAGCTGATGACGATGGAACGCGAGCTGGCCGAGCGCCACTACGCCGAGCACGAGGGCAAGCCTTTCTATGAGGAGCTGGTGAGCTTCATCACCTCCGGCCCGCTGGTGGCCGTGGTTCTCGAGGGAGACCAGGCCGTGACGGCGGCGCGGCAGGTGATCGGTGCCACCAACCCGCTCGAGGCGAACTCCGGCTCGATCCGCGGCGACTACGCAATCGAGGTCGGCCAGAACATGGTCCACGGCTCGGACTCGCCCGACTCGGCGGCGCGCGAAGTGGGGCTGTTCTTCCCTGAGCTGGGGTGAGGGTCGGTAGGGGCGCGGAGGCGGCGTGTCCCAGCGCGAACGGCGTCCAATCCCCGGGGTCCGGGCGCCAGGGACCGGGCGCCAGGGACCGGGCGCCAGGGACCGGGCGCCAGGGACCGGGCGCCGCACCCTCGCAGCCGCGCGGTTCGTGATGCCCGGTATCCGGGCATGACGAACCGGACGTCCGAGCGAAACGCAGTGCGCGGTTCCTGATGCCCGCCGGCGTCCACCCGTTGATCCTTGCCTCGCGCTCGCCGCAGCGAAAGGCGATCCTGGAGCAGCTCGGGGTCTCCTTCGAGGTCCGTCCCGCGGATGTGGAGGAGCTGGAGGAAGGCCCGCCGTCCGAGCTGGCGCTCGAGAACGCGCGGCGCAAGGCGGCCGCCGCGGCGGGCAGAGAGGGCGACGGGGGAGCGCTGGTCCTGGGCGTAGACACGGTCGTCGCCCTTGACGACCGCGTGTACGGCAAGCCGCAGGACCTCGATGCAGCTCGCCGGACGCTGAGAGCGCTGTCGGGCAGACGCCACATTGTGGTCGGCGGGATCTGCCTGATTGACGGGGAGCGAGCGCGGACAGCGATGGCGAGCACTGAGGTTGAGTTCCGGGAACTCGATCGATGGCTCCTCGACTGGTATCTGGCCACGGACGAATGGCGCGAGCGCGCAGGCGGCTACGCCATCCAAGGCCGAGGAGCCGCGCTCGTCAGGGCGATCAGGGGCGACTACCTGAACGTCGTCGGTTTGCCGCTTCCGGCGCTGCTCGAGCTCGAGCCGGACCTGCTCCGGGCTTAGCAAAATTACTCGCCGTGGCTAGCCGTGGGGGGCTTCCCGTGGTCGGAAGACCAGCGCTCGCCGACCTTGACCACCGACCCTCCAGCCGCTTAGGGTTGCCCTGCGACCGGTTAGCGAAGAACGGGACTGGCAAAGGAGGCAGCGCGTTGCCCTACCAAGTGATGTTCGAAGCCGATTTCGCCGAGCGGCGCCATAGAGGCACTAACTTCTTCCGCTGGCTTCTGGCGATACCGCTGTTCGTTTGGGGAGCGCTGTGGTTGATCGCCGTGGACGTGGTGGTGCTGATTGCGTGGTTCGCGCTGTTATTCACAGGCCGTTACCCGCAAGGTCTATACAACTTCGTCGCCAGCTACCTGCGGTTCTCGGGACGCGTGCTCGGCTACGTCAACGTGATGACCGACGCCTACCCGTCGTTCGGCGGCGCGGAGGATCCGTCCTACCCGGTGAGGGTGAACGTGGCACCGCCGCTCCCCAAGTACGGACGCTGGAGGGTCTTCCTGCGCGGCCCGATCGCGATCTTGGGCCTGGCCGTCTCCTACTTCGGGTTCGCGACCGTCCTGTCGGTGATTGGCAGCGCACCCCTCATTCATTGGTTCGTGATCGTCAACGACGGTCGCGCCCGGCAGAGCCTCCAGCGGATCACGTGGGTTTACAACGCGTTCTCGATCCGGGTCACGGCCTGGTGGATGCTGGTCGCACAAGACCTGCCGCCGTTCATGAGCGAGTGGGAACGTTCGGTCATGCCTCCGCCCCAGGCGGGGACACTGGCTGCCTAGCGGCGGCCGCGTGCGGCGCGACTACGGCCTGAGCGGGGGCCCCAAACCAGCCCCCTGACGGCTGGTTTTTAGGCCCGCTTGAGCGGGGACCGGCCGATCCTGCGCCGAGCCCCCAGCCCCGCTCTTTGCGAGAGAAATTCTCCCCCGAGGCTGTTCGATACACTCGCCCTCGGACGGACCGGCAGCCTGGTCTTAGCCACCGCGAGTCGTAGGTGCCGTCCGGTGCTTCCGCCTCCTCTCTAGACAAAGACGCATGGGCTTCTTCACGTACCTAACGGGCTTCGGCGGCCGCGACATGGCCGTCGACTTGGGCACCGCCAACACGCTGGTCTACGTCCGGGGCCGCGGAATCGTGCTCTCAGAGCCAAGCGTCGTCGCGGTCGACTCCCGTACCGGCGAGGTTCACGCGGTGGGCATCGAGGCCAAGCGGATGCTGGGCCGCACCCCGGGCACGATCCAGGCCATTCGGCCACTCAAGGACGGTGTGATCGCTGATTTTGAGGTCACCGAGGAGATGCTCCGGCACTTCATCCAGAAGGTGCACCAGAACCGCTGGGCGCACCCGCGGGTCGTGGTGTGCGTCCCCAGCGGCGTCACCGGCGTGGAGAAGCGGGCCGTGGAAGAGGCCTGCCTGTCCGCTGGTGCTCGCCAGGCCTATCTGATCGAGGAGCCGATGGCGGCTGCGATCGGGGCCGGCCTTCCAGTCGGGGAGCCGACCGGCTCGATGGTCGTCGACATCGGCGGCGGCACCAGCGAGGTGGCGGTCATCTCGCTGGGCGGGATCGTCGTCTCACAGTCGATCCGCGTCGGCGGCGACGAGCTCGACGAGGCGATCATCAACTACGTCAAGCGCGAGTACAAGCTGTTGATCGGCCAGCAGACAGCCGAGGAGGTAAAGCTCGAGATCGGCTCCGCCTTCCCGATGCCCGAGGAGGTGCAGGCCGAGATCCGCGGCCGGGACATGGTTTCAGGGCTGCCGAAGACGGTGGTCCTGACCAGCGAGGAGATCCGCGGCGCGCTCGAGGAGCCCGTTTCGCAGATCACCGACGCCGTCAAGGAGACCCTGGACCGCACCCCACCGGAGCTCGCGTCGGACATCATGGATCGTGGCATCATGCTGGCTGGAGGCGGTTCGCTGCTCCAGGGAATCGAGGAGCGCCTGCGTCACGAGACGCAGATGCCCGCGCACCTGGCGGAGTCGCCGCTCACATGCGTGGCGGTGGGCTCCGGGAGGTCACTGGAGGAGTTCGAAGCCATCCATCGATCGAGCAAGAATTCACGTAATCGGCGCCGCCGGTACTAGGTTTCCGAACCTGGTGGCCGTTATGGCCCGGAGCAAGCTGCTGGAGACACGGATCCCGTGCATGACAAGCAAGTTCGACGCAGGCGCGCGGTCCTCGCGATCCTCGTCGCCGTTTCCCTGATCCTGCTCACGGCTTACTTCGGCTCGCCGCAATCGAGCCCTCTGCATACGCTGCAGCGAGGCATCGCCGAGGTGGTATCGCCGATCCAGGAGGGCGCCAGCAAGGTGCTGACTCCGGTGCGGGACGTCGCGGGCTGGTTCTCGGACACGCTTCATGCCAAGTCGCGCGAGGATCAGCTGCAGAAGGAGGTCGGGACGCTACGCGGAGAGCTTGCCCAAAGTCAGAACGCCGAGCTTCAGAACCGCCAGCTGGCAAAGGAGGTTGCGCTCGACCAGAGCAACGCCATCGCCGCGTACCAGAAGCTCTCATCCGCGGTGATCTGGCACGACTCCTCCCTGTGGTACGACACGATCGAGGTCGACAAAGGCTCAGACGACGGCGTCCGCGTCAACGATCCGGTTGTCGGCGACGGGGCGCTGGTCGGCAAGGTCTCCTATGTGGGTGCCACCTACTCGGTGGTCACGCTGATCACCGATCACACATTCGCCGCGGCCGCGCAGGTCCAAGACCAGAACGGTGACCAGGGCGAGGTGGTGCCAAGGGTCGGTGACCCCAACCAGCTGGTGCTACAGGACCTGCCGAGCATCAATCCCGGCCAGCCGGGCCCGCAGGTCGGGCAGCAGGTGGTCACGCTGGGCTTCAGGAACGGAGCGCTTCAGGATCTGTACCCGGCGGGCATCCCGGTCGGCCAGGTTTCGAACGCCAGCGTCAACAACCTCTACAACAGTCACGAGGTCGTGGTCTCGCCGTTCGCCGACCTGCGCCACCTGGACGCCGTGCAGATTCTGGTCAGACCGAACGCCGGCACGGCCCGCGCCCAGCTGCCGTGACGGTGCAGGGCAAGCTCGCACTGCGCCTTCTGCTCCTGGCGTTCGCGACGGTCGTGATCCAGCAGGCGGCGGTCTCGCAGATCTCGATCTTCGGGGTGAGCGCCGACCTCGGCCCGCTCGTGGTGATGTCGGTGGGGTTGCTGGCGGGCTCGATGGCGGGGGCCGTGATGGGCTTCGCGACCGGCCTGTTGCTTGACCTGGTCCTGTTCCAGACGCTCGGGGTGACCTCGCTTCTGTACATCGTGATCGGCTACTGGTCAGGCCGGGTGCGCGAGCTGCTGGACCCGTCGCACGGGCTTGTGCCTCTGGGCATGGGCGCCGCGGCGACTGCCGTTTCGGGCTTCGGCATGGCGCTGATGCAGTTCCTGCTCGGCGTCGACGCGCCGGTCAGCGTGCTGCTCCTTCAGCAGATCTTCATCACGATCCTCGTCAATACGCTGATCTCGCTTCCGATCTATCACGTCGTGCGCCGGATCCTCTACCCAGCGCTACCCCAGGATCCGCGGCGGCGCCGGCGGCGGACTTACACGACCGGGGGCCTCAGCCCGCTGCAGAGCGCGTCGGAGCGCTTTGGCTCGATCCCCCGCTCCACCACCCGATGATCCAGCAGTCGGACGACAGGCGACCGCCGATGACGCCGCAGCTGGCTCTGCGCGTAGCGGTACTAGGCAGCTTTGCGCTGGCCCTGTTCGCGGTCATCTTCTTTCGCCTCTGGTTCCTCCAGGTGCTCAACGGCCAGGCCTACGTCCGCCAGGCGCAGGTCAATCAGGTCCGGTCCCTGTCGATCCCCTCCCCGAGGGGCTACATCTATGACCGCCAGGGGAACGTGCTCGTCGACAACACCAAGGAGCTGGACGTGGTGATCTCGCCGGCCAACCTCCCGGTGAAGCTCACCCAGCTGAACATCGGCAGCCAGCCGGCGGCTGACGCGGCCGTCTACCGACGCTTGGCGCACGCGCTCGGCATCTCGACTCGGCCACAGCCGTGCAAGCTCAACGCCAGAGTCTTCGGCCAGTGGTACGGGACGCTTCACATGGCGCAGATCCCGTGCGCGATCGACCAGCAGCTGCTGACCACGCCGTACGCCGACGTCAGGATCCAGCGAAACGTGCAGACAGATGTTCAGTACTACCTGGCCGAGCGCCAGGAACAGTTCCCGGGCGTTCAGGTAGAGCAGGTCTATGTCCGCCGCTACCCGTTGGGCAGCCTGGCGGCGCAGCTGTTCGGCACCGTGGGGCCGATCAGCTGCAACGTTCCGCCCCGCCAGCGCGCCACTGCCAACAACTGCGAGCTCAAGGACCCTCACTACAAAGCCATCGCGGAGTCGGACTACGTCGGCCAGTCGGGCCTCGAGTACTACTACAACCAGTATCTGCAGGGCCGGGACGGCACCCAGCGCTTCCAGGTCAACGCGCTCGGGGACTTCAACGGCGATCTCCCCGGCGCCTCGCCGCAGGCCGGCAACTCGCTCAAGCTCTCGCTGGACACCGGCCTCCAGCGCGCGGGCCAGCAGGCGCTGGCGCAATCGATGGGTTCGAACGCCGCCCCCGCCGGTGCGTTCGTGGCCATGAACCCCGACAACGGCCAGATCTATGCCATGGGCTCGCTGCCCACGTTCGACCCCAATATCTTCACCAAGCCCGTCTCGCAGTCGGTGTACAACGAGCTGAACAACGCCTCGAGCGGCTACCCCTTGTTCAACCGCGCGATCCAGAGCGTCGGCCCCACGGGCTCGACTTTCAAGGCGATCACGGCCACGGCCGCGCTACAGAGCGGTAAGTGGAGTCTTGGCGACACCTATGACGACACCGGCCAGTTCTGCGAGGGCGGTGGGCTCTGTCGGCGGAACGCGGGCGGCGCCGCTTACGGCGTGCTGGACCTGGTGGAGGCGATCCATGTCTCGGACGACGTGTTCTTCTACAACCTGGGCGCGCTGTTGAACTCGCAGGCGCCGCAAGGCGGAGATCTGCAGAAGTGGGCCCGGCTGTACGGGATCGGGCGTTCCACGGGCATCGACCTCGGCGGCGAGGACCAGGGGACTCTGCCTACGCCCGCGTGGCGCGCAGGGCGCAACACCGAGGAGGCGGCCTGCGACAAGAAGCATCATCTCCAGCCTGGCGGCTGCGGGATCGCGGACGGAACGAACCGTCCGTGGTCCGTTGGCGACAACGTCAACCTGGCCGTGGGGCAGGGCGACGTTCAGGTGACTCCCCTGCAGCTGGCGGTGGCCTACTCGGCGATCGCCAACGGGGGCAATATCGTTCGCCCCCACGTGGCGCAGGACGTTGAGTCAGGCAACGGCGTGACGCTTCAGAAGATCGACCCTCCGCCGCTGCGCCACCTGAACATCGACTCGGCCAACCTCGACGCCATCCGCCAGGGCTTGCACGAAGCCGCCCAGTCGCCGGGCGGGACCTCGTACGACGTGATGGGGAACTTCCCCCAGCAGGTGTACGGCAAGACCGGTACCGCCCAGTACAGCGGCCAGAACGACTACGCGTGGTATGTCTGCTTCGTGCCGGACTGGGCCACCAACAAGCCGATCCTGGTCGCGGTACACGTGGAGCAGGGCGGATTCGGCGACGTCGCCGCGGCGCCCGTGGCGCGAGAGATCCTCTCGCAATGGTTCTTCGGCAAGCCGGGCCAATACACGGCGGGAGGCTCGAGGACGCTGTGAGCGGAGGGCACGGGCGATGAACGTGATGCCGATCCAAGCCGTCGACGAGCAGGCCAGGCCCCGCCCGCGGGTGCTGACCCAGTTCGACCCGCTCCTGGTGCTGGGGACACTGGGGCTGGTGGCGTGCTCGATGGTCACGCTCAGAGGAGCCGTTGGCACCCACTATGCCGAGCGGCAGGGGATCTACGCCGCGATCGGCGCGGCCGTGGCACTGGTGCTGGCGCGGATCGACTACTCGCGCCTGCGGGAGTACAAATACGGCTTCTACGCGGTACTGATCGGGCTCAACATCCTGGTGTTCGGGATGCCGCGGGTGCAGGGCGCCAGGCGCTGGATCCCGCTGCCGTTCATCCAGGTGCAGCCCTCGGAGTTCGGCAAGGTGCTGCTGATCCTGGCGCTGGCGGCGTTCGCCGTTGACCGCTCGCGCCGCCTGCACGAGTGGCGTACCACGGCCCGGATCATGGTCTTGGCGCTGCTTCCTGCGCTGGTCGTGATCCCCCAGCCGGACCTGGGGACATCGATGGTTTTCGTGGCCATCGGCTTCACCACCCTGTTCTTCGTCGGCACCTCGTGGAAGCACCTGCTCGCGCTGGTAGCCATCTGTGTGGCCTCGATCGCGATCGTGCTGGCGGGCGCGCCGGCGGTCGGTGTGCATGTGCTCAAGCCCTACCAGCAGCAGCGCCTCACGGGCTTCCTGCACCCCTCGCACGACCCGAAGAACCAGACCTACAACATCACCGAGTCGCTGATCGCGATCGGCTCCGGCCAGAAGACGGGCCGCGGATCGAACGCCACTCAGACCAGGCTCTCTTTCCTGCCCGCGCCGAACACCGACTTCATCTTCTCCGCCGTTGGCGAGACTTATGGGTTCGCTGGGGCGGCGCTGGTGCTCTCGCTGTACGCGCTGCTGATCTGGCGGGGGCTGCGCATCCTGACGATGTCCAAGAACCTGTACGGGACGGTAATCGCCGGAGGGATTCTGGCGATGATCATGTTCCAGGTGTTCGTCAACGCCGGCATGACGATCGGCATCATGCCGATCACCGGCGTACCGTTACCGCTGATGAGCTACGGGGGATCATCGGTGATCGTCACCTTCATCGCGATCGGACTGCTGCAGTCGATCCACATCCAGGCCCGCAAGACCTCGGCGGCGAAGGCCCGGGCGCTAATTTCGTAAGTAAAGCCGCGCTGCACGCGCGCGCGGCAACGACTTCACAAAGGACTGAATGACAATTGAAGAAGCAAGTACTGGTCAGCGTCGACCGTGGCGAGACACGGGTAGCGCTGCTGGAGGCCACAGGCACGGTCACCCGCGGTCGGCGCCGTAAGACGGCGCGGCCCGGGGCCGGCTACCGCGTCGCTGAGCTGTATGTAGAGCGACGCGGAAATCGCTCGATCGTGGGCAACATCTACAAGGGACGGGTGGACAACGTCCTCGGCGGATTAGAGGCCGCGTTCGTCGACATCGGCCTGGAGAAGAACGGCTTCCTGCACGTCGACGAGATCGTCATGCCCGGCGTCGACGCCCCCCGCCGAGGGCGGGGCTCCGGGCGCGAGGGCCGGCAGATCACCGACATGCTGAAGGCGGGGCAAGAGATCGTCGTGCAGGTGGTCAAGGACCCGCTCAAGACCAAGGGCGCGCGGCTGTCCATGGAGCTGACGGTCGCCGGTCGTTACATGGTCCTTGCGCCGTATGGCGAAGGGGTCGGAGTCTCCCGGCGGCTGGAGGACGCAGAACGCGAGCGGCTGCGAAAGGAGGCCGCCAAGCTCGACCTGAAGGGCTCGGGAGCGATCATCCGCACCGCCGCACAGGGAGCGAAGCGGGCTGACCTCGAGCGGGAGCTCACCTACCTCTTCAAGCTGAACGAGGTCCTGCAGCGGCGGGTGAAGGAGAGCCCGGCGCCGGCGCTCGTATTCCAGGAGGCGGACCTTTCGGTGCGGGTGGTCCGCGACATCTTCTCGCCGGAGTTCGAGCGAGCGATCGTCGACGATCCAAAGCAGCACCACCGGCTTGTCTCGTTCTTCACGCGCACGGCGCCCGAGCTGGTAGAGCACGTGGGGCTTTGGGAGGGCAAGCAGCCGCTGTTTGAGGCCTACGGCGTGGAGGAGGTCATGGACTCGACGCTCGAGCGGCGCGTCGATCTGCCGAGCGGGGGCTATCTGATGATCGACTACGCCGAGGCACTGACAGTGATCGACGTCAACACTGGCTCGTTCATCGGCCGCGGCAAGGGCGCGCGGCTCGAAGACACAATCACCAAGACCAACCTCGAAGCGGCCGACGAGGTCGTTAGGCAGCTGCGACTGCGCGATATCGGCGGGATCATCGTCATCGACTTCATCGACATGGCCCGGGCCCGCAACCGGGACACGGTGCTGAAGACCCTGCGCAAGTCGCTCGACGAAGACCGCACCAAGACCTTCGTGGTCGAGATCTCTCCGCTGGGGCTTGTGGAGATGACGCGTCAGAACGTCACCGAGGGCGTCAGGGAGATCATGACCCGCCCCTGTCCCACCTGCCACGGGGAGGGCGTGATCAAGTCCGAGGAGACGATCGCCATCGAGTTCGAGCGGCGCATGCGCGAGCTGGCAGCCGGCTCGAGCGCCGAGGCGCTGCTGATCCAGATGAACCCCCGGGTCTCGGCGGAGTTCGTCTCCGACGACGCCCGCGCTCTGCGGGCAGTGGAGGAGGAAACCGGCAAGGTGTTCGTGTTCGAGGGATCCGAGGGCCTTCCGATCGAGCACTTCTCGGTGCTGCTGGAGGGAACCCGCGAGCAGGTGCTGGAGCGGGCGCTGCCGTTCCGCGAGGGCGAGGAGGTTCACGTCGAGATCGTCGAGCCTCACATGTACAGCCCCGGCGACGCCGTGGCCAAGATCGACGGCTACCTCATCTCCGTAAAGGGAGGCACTCCGTACGTGGGCCAGAAGCACCTGGTGCGGATCGAGGAGGCGGGGCCCACGGCCGCGGTGGCCTCACTGGTCGACGTCGAGCCCGGCCCGGACGGGCGCGAGCAATCTGCGACCGCGGATAGCCGCGCCGCGGGCGACCGCCAGGACAGTGGGGAAGGTGATGGTCCGGCGAGCGAGTCCCCAGCGGACGAAGCTCTAGAATCGAAGCCCAGGCGCCGCGGCCGAAGAGGCGGAAGGCGCCGTTCTGGCGCCAAGGCCGCATCCGGCTCATCGGCGCAGGAATGATCATCAGCTAAAGCCAGAGGCACATGTACGCGATCGTCAAGACGGGCGGCAAGCAGTACCGCGTGGAGCAGGGTGAGTCTCTGCTCGTCGAGCGCCTGCGCGCCGAGAAGGGCTCGAGCGTGACCCTTCACCCGCTGCTGTATGTCGACGGTCAGAAGGTGCTCGACGGCCAGGACGCTGCCAAGGTCACGGTTCAGGCCCGCGTGGTGGGCCACGAACGGGGACCGAAGTTGCGGGTGGTCAAGTTCAAGCCAAAGCGCGGCTACAAGCGCCGCACTGGCCACCGGCAAGAGCTCACGCGGCTCGAGGTGCGCTCGATAAAGGTTCCGGCCGCGAGGTCGCGGACGAAGAAGGAGGCCGACGACAGTGGCTCATAAGAAAGGACTGGGGTCTTCGCGCAACGGACGCGACTCCAACGCCAAGCGGCTGGGCGTCAAGGTGTTCGCCGGTCAGAGCGTCTCAGGCGGCGAGATCATCGTGCGCCAGCGCGGCACCCGTTTCAAGCCGGGCGACGGGGTGGGCATCGGCAAGGACGACACGATCTTCGCCCGCGCGCAGGGAACCGTTGAGTTCAGCCGCGGCCGGCGAGGCCGCGTGATCTCGGTGGTGCCCGCGTCCTCGGACCGCGGCTAGCGGAGCGCCCACACACCGCCGCTCGGCGGCGCCAGGGACCCCGCTCGGCGTGGACCCTAGACCGCGGCCGCGAGCTGTGCCGTGCACTCCGGGCAGCGGCGTGCCTGCATCGGAATCTCGCGTGTGCACTCGGGGCAGTTCTTCGTCTCCGGCGACGCCGGGGCGCTGCGGTCGCGGTACACGTTGTAGGGCCTGACGACGAAGAAGAACACCGCCGCCGCAGTCGTGGCGAACGTGATCAGGTTGTTGATGAAGTCGCCGTAGAGGAAGTGCGACGAGTTGATCGTGAACGACAGGCTGCCGAAGTTCGGCTGCCCGAAGATCAGAGCGATGATCGGCGTGATCAAATCGGCGATGAACGCCTTGACGAGCGCCGCGAACACGACGCCCATGACGAACGCCACCGCGAGCTCGACAAGGTTGCCCTGTTCGAGGAACTTCTTGAAGTCCTGTAGTAGCCCAACCACTCCGGCACCCTCCTGCCTGGTTTACGTGCCGGGCAAGCGTATTCGGTGGGTCGGCGAAGAAGGAGAATCTAGTTGGCCTGAGCGGTGGGGCGGACCAGAATCTCGTTGACGTCCACGTGCGGGGGTTGTGAGACGGCGAACATCACCGCCCGGGCGACGTCCTCCGCCCGCAGCGCCTCGCGCGGCGCGCCGTCGGAAAAGAACGGTGTGTCGACCATCCCGGGCTCGATCACCGTCACCCGTACGCCGCTGTCATTCAGCTCCTGACGAGCGCTCTCGGCCATGCCAGTAACCGCCCACTTCGTCGACGAATACAGCGAGCCCGGCAGCGCCCGCCGGCCGGCCACCGAGCCGGTGAGCAGCAGATGGCCGCGCGCCTGCTTCAGCGCGGGCAGCGTGGCCCTGATCGTCAGTGCCGCACCGTAGACGTTTGTCAGCACCATCTCTCGCCAGTGCTCCGGCGACTCCTCCAGAAAGCCGCGCTTTGCTCCGAACCCCGCGTTGGCGAAAGCAACGTCGAGCTGGCCGAAGTGCTCGAGCGCCCGGTCCACGACCGCCTGTTGCTGCTCCCAGTCGGCCACATCGCAGACGGCGGCGAGCGCCCGCTGCTCGCCACCGAGCTCGGCGACCAGCTGCTCCAGTGGCTCCTGGGAGCGGGCCGCCAGCACGAGGCGAAAGCCGGCCTCGGCAGCCTGCCGGGCAGTAGCGGCGCCGATGCCGCTCGAGGCGCCCGTGATCAGGAATACCGGGTCCGACATCCTGTACAGCATGCACGATCGGGCTCGCATCTTCGTCCAGGCCGGCGGCGGCGGCAACGGCTGCCTCAGCTTCCGCCGCGAGGCCCATGTCCCCAAGGGCGGCCCAGACGGGGGTGACGGCGGCCGCGGCGGCGAGGTCGTACTGATTTGCGATCCCTCGCTCAGAGACCTCGAGCGCTTCCGCCGCCGCGCCCACTTCAAGGCCAAGCGCGGCGGACATGGTCAGGGTTCGATGCGCCACGGCGCGCGTGGCGAGGCGCTCGAGCTGAAAGTGCCTCCGGGCACGCAGGTACTGGTAGAGAGCGACGGCACCAGTCACGACCTGGTGCTTCCCGGGCAGCGGGCGGTCGTGGCCCGTGGGGGCTCTGGCGGGCGCGGGAACAAGCACTTCGCCGGCCCGACGCACCAGACCCCCCGGTTTGCCGAGCGCGGGCTACCGGGCGAGGAGGGCTGGCTGACGCTGCGGCTGAAGCTGCTGGCTGATGTCGGACTGGTCGGTCTGCCCAACGCCGGCAAATCTTCGCTGCTGGCGCGGTTGACTCGCGCCCACCCCAAGGTGGCCGACTACCCGTTCACCACGCTGGAGCCGGTCCTGGGAACGCTCGACGGCGACCGCCAGCTGGTGGTCGCCGACATCCCGGGGCTGATCGAGGGCGCCAGCGCAGGATCGGGGCTGGGACACGATTTCCTGGCCCACATCGAGCGCACCCGTTTGCTCGTCCACGTCCTCGACCTGGCTCCGCTCGACGGCTCAGATCCGGGCGAGAACCACGCAACCGTGGAGCACGAGCTGTCGGAACACGACCCCAGGCTGGCGGCGCTGCCGCGCGTGCTCGCGCTCTCCAAAGCGGATCTCGTCGACGCGGAGACGGGCGCCGCCGCCCGGGCAGAATGGGCGCGGCGGCTTGGCCCGGAGATCCCGGTGATCCTGACCTCGTCCGTCACTGGCGCTGGGCTGCGTGAGCTCTCGGCGAGGCTGCTGCGAATGGTGCCCGAAGCAGAGGAGCCCGCGGGGAGGGCGCCGGCGCGGATCGTGGCCGCGGGCGTCCGCAGCGAGGCAGACGCCGACCCGGGGACGGAGGGCGCCGCCGAGCTGGCAGAGCACCGCGTGTTCCGTCCCGCCGCGTCCCGCGCCTATACGGTGCAGCGCACCGGCGAGCACAGCTGGCGGGTGAGCGGAGCGGGCGTCGAGCGGCTACTGGCCCGCTATGACCTCGAGAACGACGAGGCGCTGGCGCATCTCGAGCGCAGGCTGCGCGGGATCGGGGTGCTCCGGGCGCTCGAGGTTGAGGGGTTCGAGCCCGGAGACGACGTCGAGATCGCCGGTGTGCAGTTCGAGCTCGATCCGGAGTAGGATCCGGTGTGCGGCCGGCGGTGACTGAGAGAGGAGAGAGGATGCGTCGCGCAGTGCTCGCGGTCGTCTCGCTGGCAGTTCTTGCCCTACCCGCTGTGTCCGCCGCCCGCGTGCTGCGGGTCGGCACCTACCGCGGCATCCGCGGCCAGTTCAGCTCGATTCAGGCTGCCGTCAACGCCGCCAAGCCGGGCGATTGGATCCTGGTGGGACCAGGTGACTACAAGACCGGATCAAGCCGCCACCCCGCGGGCCGCTCGGACCTGGCGGCGGGGGTCCTGATCAGCAAGGCGGATCTCTACATCCGCGGGATGAACCGCAACGCCGTGATCATCGACGGGACCAAGCCCGGCTCCTCGCCCTGCAGCCGCAAGGCCTCGGCGCAGAACCTCGGGCCGGCTAGCCGCAAGGGCCGCCTCGGACTGAACGGGATCCTCGTGTGGAAGGCCGACAACGTCTGGGTGCAGAACCTGACCGCATGCAACTTCCTCAGTGGCAAGGGAGACTCGGGCAATGAGATCTGGTGGAACGGTGGCGACCGCAGTGGGAAGGTCGGCGGCCACGGTTACTACGGCTCGTATCTGAGCGCGACCAACACGTTCTACAAGAACAACGGAACGGCGGCTCAGTATGGGATCTTCTCGAGCAACTGGAGCGGAGGAACGTGGAACCAGACGTACGCCAGCAACTTCAGCGACTCCGGCTACTACATCGGCGCTTGCCGTCAGGTCTGCGACCAGACAATCAACCGCGCCCACGCTGAGTTCAATGCACTCGGCTATTCGGGTACCAACTCCGGCGGCCAACTCGTCGTCAAGAACTCCGAGTTCAACGGCAACCAGGATGGCTTCGACACCGACACCGAGAACGGAGACGCCCCATCACCTCAGGACGGCGGGTGTCCGAACAACGGCCTCAGCCCCATCACTCACACCCACTCGTGCTGGGTCCTGATGAACAACTACATCCACGACAACAACAATCCGAATGTGCCTGAGAAGGGCCAGGCGGGCTCCACGCCCCTGGGCGTGGGCCTGTCACTGAGCGGCGCCCGCAACGACACTGTCATGAACAACCGGATCGTCCGCAACAATGCGTGGGGGGTGCTGATCCAGGTCCAGCAGGGAATCGGCGGACCGCCCTGCACCGGCGGCACGCTGAACTTCAGTGTCCTCGGCATCCTCACCCTGCCATGCCTGTTCGACAACTGGGGGAACGCCATCCTCAACAACAGCTTCGCGGACAACGGCTCCTATGGGCACCAGACCAACGGCGACATCGCGCAGGCGAACTTCCTGAGCGGCAATCCGACTAACTGCTACCAGGGCAACACCGACCCGGGCGGCCTCACGACTTCGCCCTCCGGCTTGGAGCAGAGCAACCCCACGTGCAACGGCGCCGCTGCCCCAGCCAATACGAACCTTTCATTGGTCGTGGAGGTGCTCTGTGGCAACGAGGGGTCGCTGGTCGGGGTGAGCATCCCGTGTTCGGGTGGGAACCCGTATCCGGCCCGCACGCGCGTCGTGATGCACAAGCTGCCGAAGAACCTGCCGACGATGCGCAACCCGTGCGGCGGGGTGCCCGCCAACCCGTGGTGTCCCAGAAGGCGGCGCTAGACGCGGGCCGGTTAGCTCGAGGCTTGTGCTGAGCGCTGAGCGCGCCGGCAATGTAGCGATCGCCCACCCCTGAGGGCGTCCGGCGACCTAACCTCTGCGGCCATGTCCAGCCTGGTCGTGAAGCTCGGTTCCAGCATCGTCGCCGACGAGCGCGGGGAGGTGCGGCATGAGGTGCTGCAGCGCATCTGCGACGAGCTGGCCGAGCTCCATCGGGGCGGTCATCAGGTGGTGGTCGTGACCAGCGGCGCGATCGCCCGGGGGATGGGGCTGATGCGGATACCGCTCAGGCCGCGGGCAATGGACGAGCTCCAGGCCGCCAGCGCTGTGGGTCAGGGAAAGATCTACCAGGTGTATGACGAGCTGCTGCGGGCGCGTGGGGTGCCGACCGCGCAGGTGCTGCTGACGTTCTTCGACATGAGTGCCCGTAGCCATTACGTGAACGCTCGCCAGACGCTCCGCCGCCTGCTGGCCTGGCGCGTGCTGCCGGTCATCAACGAGAACGACACGACCACCACCGATGAGATCTCATTCGGCGACAACGACTTCCTCGCGGCACAGGTGGCGATTCTGCTCGGGGCGCAGTTGCTCCTGCTGCTGACTGACGCGCCTGGCTTGTTCACCGCCGACCCCAGGCGAGATCCATACGCCCGGCTGGTGCCCGAAGTCACGGACATCGAGTCGCTCGAGCAATTCGAGATCGGTTTGGGCACCTCGCTGCTGGGGTCGGGCGGGATGCGCTCCAAGGTCGTGGCCGCGGAGATGGCGACCGCCTCGGGCATCCCGGTGGTGATCGCGAGCGGCCTCCAGGCCGGTGCAGTTCGCCGGGTGGCGGCCGGCGAAGCGGTGGGCACGAGGTTCGCGGCCCGGGAAGGGCGCTATTCCAGTTTCAAGCTGTGGTTGAAGTACGCCAAACCCGCCCGCGGCCGTGTGCTGGTCGACGCCGGGGCGGCAAGGGCGCTACGCGAAGAGGGAACGAGCCTGTTGCCGGTGGGAATCGTCGATGTGAGCGGAGCGTTTGAGGCCGGCGACGCGGTCGAGGTGGCGCACGACGGGGACACGATCGGCAAGGGCATCTCCAACTACTCGGCGGCCGAGCTGCACCGCTTGCGGGGGCTGAAGTCGGAGGCCGTCCGCGAGCTACTGCCACGCGGCAGCGAGGAAGCCGTGCACCGCGACTACTTCGTGCTGGTCTGAGGCGCCCGTCCACTGCGCACCGAAGGTGTGACTCTCTGCCCTAATCTTTGACCACCATGGCCAGCATCGCCACGTCCGCAACCGAGATCTGCGCTCGCGCCAAGCAAGCTTCGCTGGCGCTGGCTCGGCTCGGCTCGGAGGTCAAGGATGCTGCCCTGCATGCGATCGCGGACGAGGTCGAGGAGCGCATGGAGGAGATCCTCGAGGCCAACGCGCGCGATCTCGAAACGGCTCAGGACGGCGAGTACAGCTCCGCATTCCTCGATAAGCTGCGGCTCAACGAGAGCCGCGTGGAAGCGATGGCCACCGGCGTGCGCACGATCGCCGCGCTCCCCGATCCCGTCGGCGAGGTGATCGACGGTTTCCGGCTCCCAAACGGTCTCGACGTCCGCAAGATCCGCGTGCCGCTCGGGGTGGTGGCGGTGGTTTACGAAGCACGCCCGAACGTGACGATCGATGCGGCCGCGCTTTGTCTCAAGGCCGGCAACGCGATCGTGCTCCGGGGATCGACAGCGGCGTCGCGCTCGAACGCCGTGCTGGCGGGACTGGCAAGCGCAGCTGCCGCCGGTGCCGGCGTGCCGGAGGGAGCGCTGGCGTTACTCGCCGGCGGAGGCCGAGAGGAGATCGCCGAGCTTGCCACCCAGAGCGGGCTGGTTGACCTGATCGTCCCGCGCGGCGGGGAGGGTCTGAAGGCAGCACTCAAGGGCGTGGCCACGGTGCCGGTCATGTACGCCGCCTCGGGCAACTGTCACGTCTACGTTGATCGCTGGGCGGACCTCGACGCCGCCCAGGCGATCGTCCTGAACGCCAAGCTCCAGCGTCCCGGCGTGTGCAACGCCGCCGAGACCCTGCTGGTGCACTCCGAGGTCGCAGACGCCTTTCTGCCTGGCGCCCTCCAGGGCTTGCACGACGCCGGCGTCACCCTGCACGGCGACGAGCGCGCGCGGATAGCGGCGGGCGAGGTACCGATCGACGGTGCCGGCGACGCCGACTGGGACACCGAGTACCTGGCACTCGAGCTGGCTGTGGGGGTCGTGGACTCCACCGAGGAGGCCATTGAGCACATCAATCGCCACGGCTCGGGTCACTCGGAGGCGATCGTCAGCCGAGACACCGCGGTCTGCCGCACGTTCCAGCTGGGGGTCGACGCGGCGTGTGTCTACGTCAACGCCTCAACGCGATTCACCGACGGCGGCGAGTTCGGGATGGGCGCTGAGATCGGCAACTCCACGCAGAAGCTCCACGCACGAGGCCCGATCGGGGTCCGCGAGCTTTGCACCTTCAAGTACGTAGTCGAAGGCGACGGCCACGTACGCCCGTGAGCGCGCGCGTCCGCCTGCTACGGCAGCGGCGCGTGGGCCGCGCTCGCTGACGTGCGCCTGGGAATCCTGGGCGGCAGCTTCAACCCGCCACACCTCGGTCACCTGGTGTGCGCGCAAGAGGCGTACATTCAGCTGCAATTGGACCAGGTGATGCTGATCCCCGCGGGCCTGCCCCCCCACAAGCCGCTCGAAGACGAGCCCGGGGGCGAACGACGCCTCGAGCTCTGCCGGCTGGCCGTGAACGGCGACGCCCGCTTCGCCGTCTCTGACCTGGAGCTCAAGCGGGCGGGACCGTCCTACACGCTCGATACGCTCTTGGAGCTGCACTCAAACGGTCCAGACAACGAGCTCTTCCTGATCGTCGGCGGCGACATCGCGGCCGGACTGCCGGACTGGCACCAGCCCCGTCGCGTGCTCTCACTGGCCACGCTGGCCGTGGCGAAACGGCGAGGGACGTCGCGCGGCGCGGTCAACGAGGCTCTTGATCAGGTCGGAGGGCACGAGCGCGCGCGGTTCTTTCGCATGCCCCGTATCGGCATCTCCTCGAGCGTGGTGCGCGAGCGCGTGAAAGCGGGCCAGCCGATCCGCTACTTGGTGCCCGATCCGGTGGCGGAATACATCGCAAGCGAGGGCCTATACCGCTGAACCCCGAACAGACCGCTCGCGCCATCGCATCGCTGGCCGCCGACCGCAAGGCGCTCGACATAGTCCAGCTCGACCTGCGCAGGATCGTCGGCTACACCGACTACTTCGTGATCTGCAGCGGCCGCTCAGACCGCCAAGTGAAGGCCATTCACGATGCGATCCACCAGGCGATGAAGGCCGAACACGGCCTGCTCCCCGAGCGCGTGGAGGGGTTGGGGCACGCCCGTTGGGTGCTGATGGACTACCTGGATGTCGTGGTCCATGTGTTCACCCCCGAGACCCGCGAGTTCTACCGGCTCGAGCAGCTGTGGGGAGAGGCGCCGGTCGAAGCGGTCGGCGCCGGCGCGTAGAGGCCCCCATTCAAAGCGCCGCCAGCAGTCGCGGCGCGACCTGCTTCTTGCGGCTCATCACTCCCGGCAGCTCGATCGTGCCGTCCTGAGCGGACACGCCAAAAGTGCGGGCCACCGCCGCCACGTCGCCCGCCACCAACATGTCGGTGCTCTTGGAGAGGATGTCGGTGACCATCAGCGCGTAGAGGTGGTAGTGCCCGCTCTCGCGCTGGCGACGCATTGCCTCAAGCAGGTCCGCGCGGCGGTCAAGCAAGTTCTCGCCAACGACCTCGATCTGGGCGATGCAGATCGTCTGCCCTGATGCCACCTGATACTCCTTGGCGTCACGGGTCACGATCTCATCCGCGGGCACCTCTGAGACGTCGGCTGAGGCCTGGAACATCTCGCGGCCAAGCTCGCCGGCGTCGAGTGCCAGCACGCGCTCCAAGTAGTCCTTGACGGCGTGGTCTCGTTCCGTGGTGGTCGGCGAGCCCAGGATCACCGTATCCGACAGCACCGCCCCCAGCAGCATTAGGGCCGTCTTGCGGCTGGGTTCCATCCCGTTCTGCCGGAAGCGTTCGACGACCAGGGTGGCGGTCGATCCCACGGGGTCGAACGTGGCGGTCACCGGGACGCGTGTCTCGATCGAGCCGATGTGATGGTGGTCCAGGATCTCGACGATCTCGGCCTGCTCGACGCCCGCCACGCTCTGGCCCTCTTCGGCGTGATCGACGAGGATCACTCTCCGTCGTTGTGGAGCCACCAAGTCGGATCGGGTGAGCAGGCCTACGGGCGTGCGGTTGGAGTCAACGACGACCGCCGCCCCGTAGTGGATCTCCTTCACCTGCTCCGAGACATCGTTCAGGAGATCGTCGCCCATCACCGTCAGCGGGTCCTTCTCCATGAACGCCACGCACGGCGCGGCGAGCGTGATCATTCGCCCCGAGACGTAGGTGTCGAGCGGAGAGACGACAATCGCGGTCCCCTGTGATTGGGCCAGTTCGAGCACCTCGTCCGACGGCCTCGAGTCGTTGGAAAGCACGAGCAGCGCGGCGCCGAGCTCGATCCCCAAGCGTTGGGCGTCGGCGCGGTTGCCAACGACGACGATGTCGCCCTTGGATATGCCGCTCGGTGAGCCCACATCCATTGACTGAACCCAGACGCGACCGGAGAGCTGTTTGTCCTCTCCTGCCACCAGGGTTCCGTCCAGGACGTCGACGATGGCGTGGACCAACGTCGGCGCATCCTCGAGAGTCGAGGTCTGGCGCGATTCGCGGATGTAGCGCCTAGCCAACGCCCGCTCGGTGACAACGCCCACTAGGGCACCTTCGTCGTCGACGACCGCCACCAGGTCCAGGTTCGCGCGCGACATGGCAAGCCCCGCGGAACGGATCGGCTCCTCGTGACGAGCGATCGGAAAGTCGGGCTGCATCACGTCCGAGACGCGCAGCATCACGTGGGCCAGAAACTCGGGCTCGGTTGCACCGCTGCGCTCCAGCACCCAGCTGGTCTGGACGTTGCTGGGCCCGAGCCGAACGGGCACGTAGTCGTTGTTCGGATCGAGCCTGCCTTTGAGCTCCGCGTACCCCATGGCAGAGGCGATTGAGTCGGTGTCCGGATTCTGGTGGCCGGTCACATAAATCGTGGACACGGCGACGATTATCGCGGTACGGTGGCCGCCGAACAACGATCGAAACGAGGACCGCATGCCGACCGCTCCGCAGATCCTTCCCACCCAGATCAGCGAAGGCCGGGCACCCGGGCTCCAGTACCGGCTCGAAGGAGAACTGGTGCCGGTGCTGCACATGGCGCTGGACGGCCAGGTGCCTGTGTACTTCGAACACCACGTGCTGTTGTGGAAGTACCCGAACATGCAGATCGGTCTGCACCCGCTGAGGAAAGGTCTCAAGCGGCGCGTGTTCGGCGGTATGCCGCTGCTGATGCTCGAGGCGCAATCGGCCGGCGAGATCGCGTTCAGCCGGGACGCCCCTGGCCACATCGCGGCGCTTCACCTGCCGCCGGGTGAGGCGATCGTCGTGCGCGAGCATCAGTTTCTCGCCGCGACCGGTGGGGTGGAGTACGACTACAGCCGGATCAAAGGCTTCGCCAACATGCTCTATGGCGGTGGCTTCTGGGTTGATCAGTTCCTAGCCGCCGACCACGAGGGAGTGGTGTGGGTGCACGGCTACGGCAACGTGTTTGAGAAGCAGCTCGAGGCCGGGGAGACGATCGACATAGAGCCCGGCGGCTGGGTCTACCGCGATCACTCCGTGCAGATGTCGCAGGAGGTCTATGGCTTCAAGACGGGTTTCATGAGCGGAGCGGGCAACCTCGTCTTCAACCGCTTCACCGGCCCCGGTCGGGTCGGGCTGCAGAGCGCCTACTTCCACCCACCGGTTCACGAGGGAGCGGGCGGCAACGCTCAACGGGAAGGCGCGGGCGGGGTCCTGGGCGGAATCGTCGGCGGCCTGCTCGACAACTGATGTCCTCCACGGGGCCGGGCTTCCCAGCTGGGTATCTGGCCGACCACCCGTTGCCCTCGGGGATCCTGGGGGCGCTCGGGCTGTCCGGCTATCAGTTGCTGGTCGATGTGGCGGGCGTCGGCGCGGGTCGGCTCGGGCAGGAGGCGTTCCTGCTGGTAGCGCCCGATCCCAACCCGGCGCTGCCAGACGCCGGCACCCAGATCTCGCTGCACCATCGGCGCCTGCGGGACGAGGCCGAGCTCGGGTCATTCACTTCTCTAGCGGCGCAGCTCGGGCTGATGCGGCTTTCCGGCTATCGCCTGGCTCTCGAGCGCTCCGGGCTGCGGAGCAAAGTGGCGGTCGTCGATCCGGCTACAGGTGCGATCGCGGCCACGATTCCCGACCGTCATCCCGGGCGACTGTTCGGCGGCGGTATCAACGCCGCGCGGATGCTGACCACGCTGCGCGCCCTGCCGCCGGCCGGACCGGCGCCTGACACTCAGAGCCCCGAGCTGCTGCGCCAGGTGCTGCTCGCGCTGGCTCTGCGGGACGAGACGATCGGCGGCGCTGAGGCCGCCGAGCTCGCGGACCGGGCGCTCGAGCTGGCCCGAACGCGTTCCCTGGATCCGCCGGCGGCGCTGGAGGCTGCAAAGGGTCAGGGGTAGCGCGCGGCCCACGTCACGCCCTGAGAGGCGTCCCCGAACGCTGGCGCGACGACCGTGGAGCTTCTCTGGAGTGCGCAGGCGGTGAGGAGGTCTACCGGCCTAGGACGGTACTGCGAGTGTTTGGGCTATTGCACGCGGGGGCGTGGTCGCGGGCGGGGTGGCGGTGGAGCAGTAGTCGCGGTGGGTGTCGTGGAGCTGCTACTGAAGCGTGCTTGGAGTTCCGCTAGGTCGAGGTCGCCCTCGAGGAAGCTGGCTGCGGCGTAGAAGATGGCCGCGCCGAGGAGGCAGAGGATGGCGTCGCCAAAGCCGAAGCCGATCCAGGCGGCGACGAAGGCGAAGCCCAGTACGGCGGCGAGGTACTTTCGGGTGATCATGCAAGCTCCCTTCGTCGGGTCCGCTGATAGCCGGTAAGGGTTACGTTGACGGGAAGCTCAGGCAGGCCGTGGGTGACGAGCTGCTCACGCGCCCGTGCGCGGACGTCGTGCACGATCTCGGGCAGCTCCCGCGCGCGGGTGATGGTCACATTGACGGTCAATTCGTCGGTGGCGTACCGGGCGGCGGCTTCCTGGACGTCTTCATGCTCGAGCGCGGCGCTTTCGACGGCGCGCTCGATCGCCCTTGGTGCGACGTCTACAATGCCCCGCTCGTCGTCGAGGAGCCGCAGGTCACTGCGCGTCAGGTAGGGGCGCGGTATCTCTTTGAAGGCCATGTAGCCGAACACGAGAAACGCGGCCAGTCCGGCCAGCCCGGCGATCAGTCGCGTGTCCGAGGTGATGTCCCGGGGTTTGAGCCCGGCGAGATAGTTATATGCGCTGCGGTAGCCGCTGAGCTGGTTGACGGTATGCGGGGATACCTTGAACGCGAGCAGCGCCAGCATCGCCCCGTACCACACCAGCGCCAGCGCAGCCACGATGAACACGACCCGGCCGAGCAAGACGAGTGGCGAGGTGCCGATCCGCAGGCGTTGGCGTAGCATCATCACTAATCGACCCTGCTGCGATCCTGCCCAAGTCGGGGCCGTACGCGGGCACGCAGCCCGAACGCCTCGGTCAAGGGAGCGAGTGCGAGCCGGGTGCGTTGGCGGACGTCCTGGGGCTTCTGGATGCGTGAGTGATCGGCGCGCACGACTAGGCGTCCACCGCGGCGGCGGCCGGGTGTGACCCTGACCCTCGTGGTGGTTACGCCGCGGGTCTGTTCCGCGAGCGCGCCGGCTATTCGGCTGAGCGGCCGCCGGCGCGCGGCCAGCGTACCCTCTCCGGCGCGCTCCAGGATCACTAGTCGCTCTCGTCGCGGCCACAACGCCCCGACCAGCAACAAGAGACCAAGCACGATCGCCGCCAGTCCCAAGAGCACGGTGATACCCGCGACGGGTCCCTTCCCGGTTAGGTCGCGAAGCAGCTCGCCGACCTGATCGCGCAGATCACCGAGATGCACCAGCCGTGCGAGGCCGGGCAGGTTGAAGTCGCCGGTGCGCGACCATCCGATCGAGAAAACTGCGATCGCCAGCCCACACGCCGCCAGCGCGGCGAGCAGCAGGAAGGTGGCCAACCGGACTGCCGGCCGCAGAACGGCGAGCAGCAGAAAGGCGACCAGCCGTGCCGTCGCTCGCAACCAGCCCATCTAGCCCGCCGCTTCCTCGCGCACGTCCTCGAACGCGACCGTGACCTGTCCGAGAATTCCGTCAAGGCCGGCGCGAGCGACGGCGCGCTGTACTCGCGCGCGAACTTGGTTAGCCACTGCGAACAGCGACCCGAACGGCCACTGGGCCACCAGGTGCAGCTCTACGTCATACCGCGCGTCGGGGCGCGCGGTGGCAACGACTCCCTCAAGGAGCTCGCCGGCGTCGACGGTGGCCCATACCCGTTGGGCGCCGCGCACGCCGATGGCCACTTCGGGCAGCGCGGTCGCCGCCTGGAGCGCGACTCGCGCCAGCCGCGAGCGCGCCGTACTGGCTGAAGGTGCGCCAGCGGCCGTCGACGGCTCTATCGCGCTCACCGGCGGTTACTCGACTCGCGGGGGCTCCGACGACGCGGCCTCGTCGCCAGGGAAATAGAGGTCGTTGACGGCGATGTTGACCTCAGTCACCGACAGGCCAGTGATTCCCTCCACCCGCTTGATCACGTTGTTGCGGACCGCCTCGGAGACCTGCGGGATCGACTCGCCGTACTCGATGACCAACGTCAGGTCCACCGCGGCCTCCCGCTGACCGACCTCGACCGAGACTCCCTGGGTACGCTGGTCTCCGACCCCTACTCGTTGGGTCATCCCGCCGACCGCGCGCGCTACGCCACCGCCCAGCTCGTAGACCCCTGGCACCTCGCGCGCGGCGATGCTCGCCACCTTCGTCACAACCACATCGGCGAGCGTCGTTGACCCGCGCTCTGTATCAAGCGTCCCCCCGCCGCCGCCGGGCGCTCCGCCCCGCCGGCCCTCGCGGCGGGCGCTTTGCTGCTGGGGAGCGCTTTCCTCGGTGCGGGCCCCGGTCTGTGTCTGCTCAGCCATCTAAGCCTCCCAAAAGGGTCTCGTGGTGAAGGCGCGTGCCGTCGGGCGCAACGCCGCTTCTAACAATTTCGACCGGGCGGCGCGCAGAAAGTTCTGCGGCCCCCGGCGTTAGGTGTCCTGGACGATGTCCTCGACGGCGATGTCAATCCCAGCTACCCGCGCGCCGGTCTGGGCGCGCACGCGAGCACTGACCCGTTCACGCACCATCTTGGCCAGCGTGTCGATCGACGGACCGAACGCGATCACGAGGCGTAAGCCCAACCGCACGCGGCCGCGGTCACGGGGATCGACCACGATCCAGAGTGCGCTGGGCCAAGCCACGCCGGGGACGCTCAGCGCCGCGCCGCGGGCGACGCGACCGACGGCACGCTCGCTGACGCGCGTCTCTCCGCGCGGGCCGATCAGCACCACCGCGTCGCCGATGCGCGCGATCAGCGTCCTGATTCGCGACATGATCCGGTTGGTCAGCCCCGCCGGCACCGGCACCGGCTGACGGGCGAAAGCCTGCAGTTCTTCCCAAGCCTCCCCTAACGCGACCAGCGCCGCCTGGCAATGCGCACAAGCAGCTTGATGGGCGGCGTCCGACGGCCCGCGATCCTCTGCGACCTGATCGATCAGTGCCTCCAACGGGGTTCCACACGCCAATGCGCCCTGTGGGTGGTCTAACGCCATGCCGCGGTGTCCCCGAGCACGCTCAGCCGCGCGCGATGGATGCGTCCCTTGACCGCGGCCACGCTGACCTCCAGCACCGCGGCGACCTCCTCATACGAAAGGCCCTCGAAATCGCGCAGAACCAAGGCCACGCGCTGCTCCGGCGGCAGCGATGCGACGTGACGCGCGACCGCCGCAAAGCGCTCGCGCTGCTCTGCGATCTCCGCCGGGTCACTGCCTACCGACGGGAGGTCCAGATCGAGGCTCTCGGCAGGTCGCCGCGCGGCGATCACGTTCAGGGAGCGATTCGTCACAATCCGATACAACCACGTCGAGACCGCGCTCTCGCCGCGAAAGCGCGCCAGCCCCCGCCACGCCCGAACGAACGTCTCCTGGGTGGCGTCCTCGGCATCGGCATCACAGCCCAGCAACCGCAGGGCGACGCGATACACCCCGCCCTGATGCCGCCGTACCAGGACTTCGAAAGCATCCACATCGCCACCACGCGCCGCGTTGACCAGAACATGGTCAGAAACCCGGACTACCATCACGCCCGAGCGCAGCGCTCAACCGCCCGCCGCGGACCGACTGCGTGCCGCCGGCCGAACAACCACCACATCGTGAGCAAAGCGGCAGCATGATCGCCTAGAGCTGTTAGACCGTCCTGATGCCCGAAAGTTCTGTGCAAGGAAACAGGTCAGCCCGCCGTGGCGCACCCGGGCTGAGAGTCGCGCCCAAGCCTTGGATATCTGTCGTCCACAAGGGGCTGGCGCGCGGCGGGGGATGATCCAGAGTGGCGGGAAGCTAGTTCTTGTCCCGGCCGCAGTTCGGACAGACCGGGTACTTGACGTGGCTTTTTGTTCCGCAGTGCGGACACTTCTTTGCCGTGGCCGCACCGTAACCGGCTGCCACGCTCTTCTTGGCGAAGTACCCGGCGCCGCGGCCCGCGGCGGAAAAGGCTCCCTTGACGGTGCCCTTGGCCATTCGCGAGACGCGGTCCATTACCAAATGCTAATTCCCGACCCCTGCAGCAGCCGAAACGCGCGTACGAGGCCGAGGGGTCAAATCCCGGCATAGCGGCCTTCATCGCGATGATGTCGTGGCGAGGCGAGTTCACCGACGGTACTTCGCCCAGCCCACGGCCGATCGCCGCGTTCGGGGTGCCGAGTGACGACGACGGCTCCCGCGACTCACCGCTGCTATCCCACCGCTCGTGGGCGATCAGCACCTATCGCCGGCGAGCTCGGACAACCCCGGGTGAACCCAAAGCCTTCGCGCGCAAGCTGCGCGAGGTCCTCGACGACGACAGCTGATAAGGGGCCATGCGAAAGCTCGTACTGTCGATGGGAGTCGCGCTCGACGGATTGGTCGCCCGGGCGGGCGCTACCTGCGGTTCGACCACCGTGCGGGTCAGTGGAGCTGAGGGGACTCGAACCCCTGACCTCCGCGCTGCCAGCGCGGCGCTCTGGCCAACTGAGCTACAGCCCCTTCGAAATCGGAGTCGTCGGCAAGGTTAATGCATGCCGTCGGCCCCGCTAGTGCCCTTACCCCGGCGGCAGGAACTCGGGCACGTCGAGCTCGTCGTCGCCGTCGGACGGCGACGGGCGCCTCGCGCGGCCGGAGCGCTCCGCGCCGCTGCCGGCGGACCGGCCGGCGCCGTCTCGGGGCGAGCGACGCGCCGGCGTCGCTGTGCCCGCTGCCGCCTCAACTCGCTCGATCTGGGCCACCATCCGGGCGTGAACCGTTTGCACGTCCTTCAACAGGCGCTCGGCGTTGGCGCGCAGCGAGTCGCCAAGCTCGCGCAGGTTGCCGACAGCATGGACCGCTTCCCGGTCGACGCCGGCGGCGGTCTCCGAAGCGTCACGCATCAGCTCTTTGGCCCGCCATGCGGTCTCCTCGCGCTCTTTGGCGGCCTCCGCTCGCGTCTGTTCGGCGTCGTCTCCGGCCCGGCCCATGATCTCGAGCCCCTGGTCGGTTGCCTTGGCCACGGCCTGCTCAGCCTCGGCCTTGGCTTCAGCTCGGATGCGCGTCGCTTCTTCTCGGGCTGAGGCCAGTATCTCCTCGGCCTCCTCCTCGGCGGCGCTAACCTGATTCTCGGCAGCCCGCTGGACTTCCGCGATCCGCTGCCGAACTTGCTTTTCCGCCTCGGCTCGGATCTGCTCCGCCGTCCGTTCGGCGGCCTCGATGATCGACGCAACCTGCTGTGCGGCGGCGCTGGCTGCGCCCGACCCGCTTCCGCCGCCCGGCTCTGGCGCGCTGGTCATCGCCGCATCGTAGAGGGCTTGTGCCGATGGGTACGCGTGCCGGGATCCGCTCTAACCTCCAGCCACAATGGCCCCTCGTCGCTACGACCCGGCTCGAATCGAGCCCAAATGGCAGGAAATCTGGGAGCGTGAAGGCACCTGGGTTCTCGCAAACCCGCCCGCTGACGGCCTCACGCCTGCACGCGACTTCGGCCAGGGCGACAAGTGCTACGTGCTCGAGATGCTGCCCTATCCCAGCGGCGAGCCTCATGTTGGACACCTGAAGAACTACGCGTTGGGGGATGCCATCGCCCACTTCAACCGGCGCATCGGCCGTCGCGTGCTTCACCCGATGGGCTACGACGCTTTCGGGTTGCCGGCCGAGAACAACGCGATCAAGACTGGGGTCCATCCTCGTGAAGCCACCGACCGTTCGATCGCCGCCTATCGCCACTGGTTTCACCGCTGGGGCATCTCGATCGACTGGAGCCGGGAGATTGCCACACACGAGCCGTCGTACTACCGCTGGACCCAGTGGCTGTTTTTGAGGCTCTACGAGCGCGGTCTGGCCTACCGCAGACAGGCGGCGGTCAAGTGGTGTCCCAACGACCAGACCGTGCTCGCCAACGAGCAGGTGATCGACGGACGCTGCGAGCGCTGTGGAGCCAAGGTCGAGGCGCGCCAGCTCGAGCAGTGGAGCTTCCGGATCACCGACTACGCCGACCGCCTGCTTAACGATTTGGATGAGATCAATTGGCCCGAGCACGTCAAGGTCATGCAGCGCAACTGGATCGGGCGCAGCGAGGGCGCAGAGGTCACGTTCCGCTGCGAGGAGCTGGGGATTGACTACCCGGTGTTCACTACCCGGCCGGACACGCTGTTCGGAGCGACGTTCTTCGTCATGGCGCCCGAGCACGCGGACGTGGAGCGGCTGGCCCAAGGGACGGGCCGCGAAGAGGAGGTGCGGGAGTACGTCAACAACGCGCTGACCGAGTCCAGCGAGCTGCGGGGCGCCGGGGACAAGCCGAAGACGGGCGTGCCGCTGGGCCGCACCGTGACGAATCCGGTCAACGGCGAGGAGATACCGATGTTCGTCGCCGACTACGTCTTGATGGAGTACGGGACGGGCGCGATCATGGCGGTGCCGGCCCACGACGAGCGCGACTTTCAGTTCGCCAAGGAGTTCGGGCTGCCGATCCGCCACGTCGTGGCGCCAGCCGACGGGGAGCTAGATGAGGGTCAGGCGTTCGTCGCCCACTCCGAGGATGAGCGGCTGATCAACTCATCTCAGTTCACTGGCATGAACGCCGCCGAAGGTCGCGATGCGATCGTGGCCTGGCTCGACAGCGAAGGCAAAGGGCACTTCTCGGTCAGCTACAAGCTGCGCGACTGGCTGATCTCGCGTCAGCGCTATTGGGGCTGTCCGATCCCGATCATCTACTGCCAGCGATGCGGCACGGTGCCCGTGCCCGACGATCAGCTGCCGGTGCTCCTCCCCGACATCGACGACTACCAGCCCAAGGGCCGCTCGCCACTGGCGACGGCCGAGGACTGGGTGCAGGTCGACTGTCCCCAATGCGGGGGAGCGGCACGCCGCGAGACCGACACGATGGACACTTTTGTGGACTCCAGCTGGTACTTCGTCCGCTACTGCGACGCTCGGAACTCCGACGCTCCCTGGGATCCGCACGTGGTGCGAGCCTGGATGCCGGTCGATCAGTACATCGGCGGCGTCGAGCACGCGATCTTGCACCTCATGTACGCGCGCTTCTTCGTCAAGGCGTTCGCCGACATGGGGTTGCTCGACGTTCAAGAGCCGTTTCAGGCGCTGTTCACCCAAGGCATGATCCTCGGCCCCGACGGCAACAAGATGTCGAGTTCCAAGGGCAACGTCGTCGAGCCGCGGCCGATCGTCGAGCGTCTGGGCGCCGACGCCGCACGGACCTATGTGCTGTTCATCGGCCCGCTCGACCAGGACGCGGCCTGGTCGGACGCCGGCGTGGAGGGAGTCCACAAGTTCCTGGCGCGGCTGTGGCGGCTCGGGGACGAGCTCGGCGGTGAGCCGGGAGAGGTGGACCAACCGTCCGACGCGGAAGGCGACGCGCTGACGCTCGTTCGCAAGGCCAACTGGGCGATCGACAAGGTGACCGGCGACTTGGCCGAGCGGTTCGCGTTCAACACTGCGATCGCCGCCATCATGGAGCTGGTCAACGAGATCTACCGGCACCCCGACGCTGACCCCGCCGCGCGCCGATTCGCGACCGCGACCGCGGCGTCGCTGGTGTTCCCGTTCGCACCTCACCTAGGAGCTGAGGTCTACGAGCTGCTGAGTGGCCGGCGCGTTTGGGAGGAGCCCTGGCCGGTGGCCGACCTGTCGATGCTCCAGGCCGACACGTTCGAGCTCGTCTGTCAGGTGAACGGCCGCGTCCGCGACCGGGTGATGGCCCCCAGCGGCGCGCCGCGCGAGGAGCTGGAGCAGCTGTGCCTCGCGACGCGGGGCGTCAAATCGCACCTGGACGGGCGCCAGATCGCAAAGGTGATCGTCGTGCCGGACAGGCTCGTAAACGTCGTCCTCGGCGGCGACCACTAGTGTCCGCGTTCAAGCCCGCCTACCTGATTCACGGGGATGACCACGGCCGAATCGCCGAGCGTCGCGCGCGTCTGCGGGCGCTGGCGGAGCAGCAGAGCGGCGCGCAGGGCGTGGAGGTGATCGAGGGCGAGCAGGCGACGCCGGATGCCGTGGCCAGCGCGCTTAGTGCGCTGACATTCGCGCTCGGCAGGCGATTCATCGTCGTCGACGGTGCGGAGCGCTTCAAGGAGCGCGAGCTCGAGGACCTGGAGCGCGCGCTCGGGAATATTCCGCCGGACACCACGATCGCCTTCTTTGCCCGTGAGGACTCGCGCACGAAGGCGCCGGCCCGCCTGCACGACGCGGTGCGCAAGGCCAGCGGGGACATCTCGGCGGAGAACGGGGTCAAGCCGTGGGAGCTTCCGAAGTGGGTGCTGGCGCGCGCGCGCGAGCTGGGCCTCGAACTGGATGCCGATGCGGCGCGCGCCTTGGTGGCGCACGTCGGCGAGCGACAGCAGCGGCTGCTGCGCGAGCTCGAGAAGCTGGCGCTCGAGTTCGGCGTCGGTGCACACATCGGTGCGCAGCAGGTCGAGCAGTTGACGGCGCCGTCGGCGGAGCGTCGGGTGTGGGCGCTCGCGGACGCGCTCGTCTCCGGCGACGAGCGGGCCGCGGTCGGGCTGTACCTGGCGTTACGGGCCCAGGGAGAGCGCGTGTCCGGCCTCATGTACTGGATGGCACAGCGGGTGCGATCAGCGGCCGAGGTCGCGCAGGCGCTGGACCGAGGCGAGCCTCCGGCGAAGATCAAGCGCGGACTGCGAATGCCCTCCAGGGCCGCCGACCGGCTGATCGCCGACGCCCGCCGAGCGGGCATGGACCGGCTGCGCCGAGCGCTCGAGCAGCTGGCCGATCTCGAGCTTGCCTCGCGCGGCGGCGGGGCCAGGACGGCCAGCGAGGACACCGAGATGCTGCTGACGCTCGAGCAAATCGCGGGCTCCCAGTGACGGAGGAGGTCTCGAACTTGGCTGCGGATGACCAAACGCAAGATGACAGGCAGCGCGAGCTGTGGCGGCGGGGGGCGCAGGGATGGGAGCGACGACAGGAACGGCTGCGGGAGAGGACGGCGCTCGTCTCCCAGTGGCTCGTGAATGCGATCGATCCCAAACCCGGGCAGCGCGTCCTCGAGCTGGCGGCCGGCCCCGGCGAGACCGGCTTCATCGCCGCGCGGCTTCTCGGCCCCCAAGGACGGCTGCTGAGCACAGACCAGTCCCCGGAGATGGTCGAGGTTGCGCGGCGCCGTGCAGCCGAGCTTGGCCTCCAGAATGTTGAGTTCGCAGTCATCGACGCACAGCAGCTTGAACTCGAGCCAGCGAGCTTCGACGCCGCTCTGTGCCGGTGGGGATACATGTTGATGGCCGACCCCGAGGGAGCTATGCGGCGGACCCGGTTGGCGCTCCGGGATGGAGGCTCGCTAGCGCTTGCCGCCTGGGATCGTCCAGACCGCAACATGTGGATGGCGGCTCCGGTAATGGCGCTCGTCGCTCAGGGTGCGATGCCCCCGCCGGACCCGGCCGATCCGAGCCCCTTCGCTCTCCACGACCCGGCCGACCTCGAGCGGCGCCTGCGCTCGGCGGGGTTCACAACAGTGCGCACCGATCGGGTCGAGTTCCCGCAGCGGTATGAGAGCTTCGACGAGTACTGGGCCGAGACGCTCGACATGTCGGCCCCGATCGTCGACACGGTCGCGGGACTGACTTCAGACGTCGCTGAGACCGTTCGGCAGGCCACGCGGCAGACGCTGTCGCAGTTCACGGACGCACACGGGCGCATCGAGGTTCCGGCCTGCACGGTGGTGGCGCACGCGGTGGCCTAAGAGTCCGCGGGCGCTTCGGCCTTCGGCGAGCTAGTTCTCCGACTCTCCGTGTCTCACCCGCGCGGCGCGCGATTTTTTGCGCGCGCCCGTATTGCGGTGCAGCGAGCCGTGCTTTACCGCCTTGTCGATCGTTTGCGTCAAGACTCGGTGCTCTGCGTCAGCGGCGGCATCATCGCCAGCCTCCACCGCGCGCTCGAGTCGGCGGAAGTAAGTCTTGATCTTCGAGGTGTAGCGTCGGTTCTCGAGCCGCTCACGCTCGGCGCGAAGAATTCGCTTCTGTTGCGAGTGAATATTGGCCATAGGAAAGCCGCGGTGTTGTGCCGCGGCGCGCCCGTACTATAGCGCGCTCGTGTCGGATGAGACCATCGTTTCCGCGCCACCGTCGGACTCTTCGGCACCCGCATCGCCACGCCGGCGGCGGCTAGCGGCAAGCACGGCGATCTTCTCGATCGCCACGGCAATCTCCCGCGTCGCCGGTCTCGTGCGCGAGATCGTGGCTGCGAGCTTCTTCGGCACGTCCGCAGCCGGATCGGCGTTCACGATCGCCTACCAAATCCCGAACCTGGTGGCGAACCTGTTCGCCCAGGCCGCCCTGTCGGCGGCGTTCGTTCCCGTGTTCACGGACCTGCTTCAGCGGGGCCGCAAGCGCGAGGCGTTCCGGCTGGCCTCCACGTTGTTCTGGATGATCCTGATCGGGCTGGGCGCGATCACGTTGATCCTGATCCTCGCCTCCGGGGTGATCATGCCGCTGTTCACGGGGGCCCACGTTCCCAACGGGCTAACCGCTGGCCTGGCGCGAGTCCTGTTCCCGGTCGTACTGCTGCTTAGCCTGACCGGCCTGCTGGTGGGGATCCTGCAGTCGTTCGACGAGTTCACGATCCCGGCGCTCGCGCCGGCCGTGTGGAACATCGTGATCCTGGTGCTGCTGATCGCGCTCCGTCCGCAGTTCCACGGAAACCTCGGCATCTACGCCTATGCCGTCGCCTGGCTGGTGGCCACCGTGGTCCAGATGCTGATGGTGGCCTCGGCGCTCCGGCGCGTCGACTTCCGGCTTCAGTTCTCGCTCGACTGGCACGACCCCCGGGTCAGGCAAGTGCTGATGCTGATGCTGCCGGTGACGATCGGGCTGGGGATCGTGAACCTGGACCAGCTGCTCAACTCGACCTTCGGCTCGCTCGTCTCCAGCGGCGCGCCGCGCGCGATCGACAACGCGTTCCGGATCTACATGCTGCCCCAGGGAATATTCAGCGTCGCGGTGGCGACGGTCCTATTCCCGACGCTCAGCCGCTTCGCCAACGTCCGCGACGCGGGCGGCATGCGGCGCGCCATCGGCGCCGGCATGCGCCAGATAAACCTGCTGCTGATCCCCTCAGCGGCACTGATGATGGTGCTGACCACACCGATCGTGAAGCTCGTCTACCAGCGCGGTCAGTTCAACTCCACCTCCACGCACCTCGTTTCGATCGCGTTGTTCTGGTTCGCGATCAGCCTGCCTTTCGGCGGCCTCAACCTGCTGCTGACGAGGAGCTTCTTCGCCGTGCAGCGGCCCTGGATCCCGACGGGCCTGGCGGCGATGAACATGGTTGTGGACGTGATCATCAGCATCGTGCTCTATAAGCCGCTGGGGATCGCGGGACTGGTGATCGGTACCGCTGTGGCCAATATCGTCATGACCTGGCTTCAGCTGGACCGGCTCCGGCTGGGCCTCGGCGGCCGGCTGGAGGGCAGGCAGACGCTGATGGTCACGCTGCGGATCCTCGTCGCCTCGGCGATCATGGCCGCGCTGGGACGCGGTGTGTGGGCGCTGGTCAACGGCCTCGTCGGCTCGTCGCTGGCCGGGCAGATCATCTCGGTAGGGTTGGCGCTCGCGGTGGCCAGTGCGCTGTACGCCTGGCTCGTGCTCGCGATGCGAATCCCCGAGGCGCGCCAAATCGAGCAGCTGCTGCGGGGACGGTTGCGCCGCGCGTAGGGCGGCGAGATCCTGCGGAGGCGAGACGACAAATTAACGCTTCGAGGCTTCGCCAGATTAGGCTTGCGGGAAATCGACAACCACACAGGGGGTAGCGATGGCTGGTGAGGCGCTGTTCATCGGTTGGGGCCCGGTAGTTCGCGGCCGCGAGAAGCAGGCGTTGCAGGTCTTCCAGGAGTCGATGGAGTACTACGGGAAGCTTCAGCAGGATGGCCGCATCGAGAGCTTCGACGTGTATCTCCTATCTCCTCACGGGGGAGACATGAACGGATTCGTGGTCCTGCGCGGCGAGCGCCAGACGCTGGCTGAGGTCAGGTTCAGCGACGATTTCGAACGGCTGATAGTGCGTGCGGCGGCGATCATCGACTCGCTCGGTGTGATGCCCGCATACGGCGGGGACGCCCTGGCGCAGCAGATGCAGCTCTTCCAGCAGGCGGCGGACGAGTTCGGCGGGTAAGAACTCGAGCGTCAAGCGCGGCAGGGACCGGTGCCAGGGCCGCCTGTCGCTTAGGACCGAAGTCCGCCCGCGCGGCCTCGCAACACGCCCATTTCGCGCACGGCGCTCGGCGGCCCGCGCGGCCCCGTCGCCGGCCGGTCCGCAGCGTCCCGACGAGCTCGGCCGGCTCGCCCTGTATCCCGCACGGCCATGGCAGCAGCAGCCGCGAAATACCCTTCAAGCAGATGGACCAGGCCCACATCCGCAACTTTTCGATCATCGCCCACATCGACCACGGCAAGTCCACGCTGGCCGACCGCATTCTCGAGCTGACCCACACGGTCGATCCGCGCTCCATGCGCGCGCAGGTCCTGGACTCGATGGAGCTCGAGCGCGAGCGGGGCATCACGATCAAGGCCCAGGCTGTGCGGGTCTTCTACCAATCGCCCAGCGACGGGCAGACCTACCAGCTGCATCTGATCGACACCCCGGGGCACGTTGATTTCACCTACGAGGTCTCCCGCTCGCTGGCTGCTTGCGAGGGCGCGCTGCTGGTGGTTGACGCCTCGCAGGGCGTAGAGGCCCAGACGGTGGCCAACACGTACCTGGCGATCGACTCAGGCCTCGAGCTGATCCCCTGTTTGAACAAGGTCGACCTTCCGGGCGCCGAACCGGAGAGGGTCGCCGCGGAGGTGGCGGACCTGCTGGGGGAGCCGGCCGACAGCGTCAGGCGCATCAGCGCCAAAACCGGCGAGGGAGTGGCAGACGTGCTCGACGAGCTGATCGCGCGGGTGCCACCCCCGGAGGGAGATCCGGACGGACCGGCCCGAGCGTTGATCTTCGATTCCGAGTTCGACCCCTACCGCGGCGTGATCGCCTACCTCCGCGTCGTCGACGGCACGTTCACCAAGCGCGAGGCGATCCGCGCGATGCAGGCTGGGACGGAGGCCGAGATCGACGACATCGGCTTTTTCACGCCACAGATGACCTCCGCCGAGGCGCTTCACGCGGGCGAGGTGGGGTTCGTGATCACGGGCGTCAAAGACGTGACCAGGCTCCGCGTCGGCGACACGCTGACCACCAAGGCCAGCCCGGCCTCAGAGCCGTTGCCCGGCTACCGAGAGGTCAAGCCGATGGTCTTCTGCGGGCTCTATCCGATCGACTCCGACGACTACCCGGACCTGCGGGATGCGCTCGAGCGGCTGTCGCTGAACGACGCCGCGTTGTCGTGGGAGCCGGAGACGTCGGACGCGCTGGGGTTCGGGTTTCGGTGCGGCTTCCTCGGCCTCCTGCACATGGACATCGTCCGCGAGCGGCTGGAGCGCGAGTACGACCTGGAGCTGCTGCAGACGATGCCCAGCGTGGAGTACGAGGTGACGCTCACCGACGGCCCGATGATTCCCGTGCACTCGCCCACCGACATGCCCGATGCGGCGCACGTCTCCGCCGTCCGGGAGCCATACATCAGAGCGTCGATCCTGACGCCCAAAGAGTTCGTCGGAGCAATCATGGAGCTCTGTCAGGAGCGTCGTGGCTCGCACTCGGGCATGCACTTCCTCTCCGAGCAACGGGTTCAGCTGACGTATGACCTACCGCTGGCTGAGATCGTGCTCGACTTCTTCGACCAGTTGAAGTCGCGCACTCGCGGCTACGCGTCGCTCGATTACGAGCTGATCGGGATGCGCGAGTCCGATCTCGTGAAGCTGGACATCCTGCTGGCGGGCGACCCGATCGACGCGTTGTCGATGCTCGTTCACCGCTCGAAGGCCTACGGCGCCGGACGCCTGCTGACCGAGAAGCTGCGCGAGAAGATCCCGCGCCAGCAGTATGACGTTCCGGTGCAGGCCGCGATCGGCTCGCGGATCGTGGCCCGGGAGACGATCAAGGCCTACCGCAAGGACGTCACCGCCAAGTGCTACGGCGGCGACATCACGCGCAAGCGCAAGCTGCTCGAGCAGCAGAAGCGGGGCAAGCAGCGGATGAAGCAGGTGGGTCGGGTCGAGGTGCCGCAGGAGGCGTTTCTGGCCGTCCTGGAGTTGGGTTCGGGCAGCTGAGACGGTACTGGCGCGGTGCCGTGAGGGGTAGGAATCGAGCGTGCTCCGTATAGGATCGCGACGAAACTTCGGCGATGTAGGAGGCTGAGCGATGGCAACCCGTGACGGAAGCGCCGAATGGCGCGGAGATCTGAGAAGCGGATCTGGGACCGTGACCGTGGCCAGCGGGCTGTTCGATGGCCAGTACTCGTTCGCCACGCGTTTCGAGGACGAACCCGGGACTAACCCGGAGGAGCTGATCGGGGCCGCGCACGCCGGCTGCTTTTCGATGGCGCTGTCGAACATCCTGAGCGAGGCCGGGCACGCCCCCGATTCGGTCTCGACGACGGCCAAGGTACATCTGCGGATGGAGGGCGGCAACCCGACGATCGCCCGCATCGACCTGGTGACCGAGGGAAGGGTCCCGGGGATCGATCAGGATCAATTCGCCCAGCACGCCCAACAGGCAAAGGAGGGCTGTCCCGTCTCCCGCGCCCTCGCCGGGGTCGGCGAGATAACACTAGACGCCACGCTCACGGGCTGAGTGCGGGTCAAGCCATGGCGGTGAGCGTCCCTTCGCGATCGAACTGGCGGGCTCTTGTCGGCGTGCCTCCGGCTGCGGTCAAGGCGCTGGCCAGGCGCATCGCCAACTCGGTTCCGGTCGGCGACCTGGACGCGCGCGACACCGACTACATCCGCGAGACGCTGCCCGGGTTGTGGCTGCTTGCCAGTCGCTATTTCCGCGCCGACGTTGATGGCCTGCACCACATCCCCGAGGAAGGACCGGTGCTGCTGGTGGGTAACCATTCCGGCGGCCTGATGGCCCCCGATCTGTTCGTGTTCGTGCTGGCGTTCAGCACATACTTCGGCGTCGAGCGGGCGTTCTACCAGCTGGCCCACAACCTGGTGGTGGCCGGTCCCACGGGATTCCTCGTCCGCCGCTACGGCTGCGTGGCCGCGAGCTCGGACAATGCCGAGCGGGCGCTCAAGGCCGGCGCCGCCGTGCTGGTGTATCCGGGCGGCGACCACGAGGTGTTCAGGCCGAGCTGGGAGCAGCCGAACGTCGACTTCGGGGGCCGCAAGGGGTACGTGCGGCTGGCGCAAAAGCTGGGTGTGCCGATCCAGCCCGTGGTCTCGATCGGCAGCCAGGAGACGGCGCTGTTTCTGACCCGCGGCGAGCGCCTGGCGCGGCTCACCGGCGCGGATCGCGTGCTGCGGCTGAAGACGCTGCCGATCATGGTCGGGTTGCCGTTCGGGCTGATGCCCGCGCTGTTGGGGCACGTGCCGCTGCCGGCCAAGATCACGGTGCGGGTGCTGCCGCCGATCGACCTCGGCGAGCGCTACGGCAAGAATCAAGACGTGACCGAGATCGACCGCGACGTCCGCGCCCAGATGCAGGACGTGATGAACTCGCTGGCCGAGGACCGAAAGCTGCCTCTGATCGGGTGACAGTGCGCGGGACTGAAGTGCAGGGCGAACGCAACAGGTGGAGCAAGTGAGGCCGGAATGAGGGTCCAGGAACAGGTGCTTGTCGATGCTCCCTGCGAGCGGGTGTGGGAGCTGATCGCCGATCCGGCGCACTACCCGGGGGTGTTCGAAGGGATCACCGCGTGCGAGCCGGAGGATCCCGAGGCCGAGCCCGCTCCTCGCCGCCGCTACCGCATCCGCTACCACGTGGGAGCCACCGAGGTCGGCGCCAACGTGGAGATCGTGGAGTACGACCCGGAGCGCGATCTGTCGTGGACGTCGGTCACCGGCGTCGACCAGCGCGCGCACCTGCGCCTGCGCGAGGCAGGTAAAGGCAAGACCCGGGTCCAGCTTCGCTTCTCCTATGGAGCGCCGGGCCCGCTGCTGGGAACGATCGCCGAGCTGGTTTCCAGGCGAGAAATCACTCGCATGGCCAAGAGCTGGCTTCAGGGCTTGAAGGACAAATCCGAGGAGCGAGAGCCCGCCGCCAGCGGCGGTGGCCTCAGCATTCCCGCCCGGCTGGTCCATGAGACGGTGAACGTAGCCATCCTGGCTCGTGCCGGGATGGTCGTGCCGATGCGTCCCGACAAGGTGGCGCGGATCGCGCTGGCCGGGGCAAGGTGGGGGGCCTCGCTGGCCACCGGGATCGTCATCGGAACGATCCGCCACCCCGGCCAGATCATGCTGATCGACGAGCTGGGGCCGCTGACCTACGAGGAGGTCGACCACCGCAGCAACGCCGTGGCACGCGGGATGCGCGAAGCGGGGTTGAAGGAAGGGGACCGTGTGGGGCTGATGTGCCGCGACCATCGCGGGTTTGTGGAGGCCGCCGTCGGTGCGGCGAAGATCGGCGCCGACGTGCTGCTGCTCAACACCTCGTTCGCCGCTCCACAGCTGACGGAGGTCTCAAAGCGCGAGGACGCCGCGGCGCTCGTATACGACGAGGAGTTCACGGAGCTGATGCGGGGCGCGGGACGCGGCCGGATGCGGTTCATCGCCTGGGAGGAAGATGAGCACCAGGGCCGGCGTGACGGAACGCTGGCGGAGCTCGTCGAGCAGCACGATTCCTCGCCGGTCGGCCCTCCGGGGCGGACGGGACGGATCACGATCCTCACCTCCGGCACCACCGGCACCCCGAAGGGCGCCTCGCGCGAGCGCACACCGATCACGCTCGATCCGCCGGCGTCGCTGCTGGAACGAATCCCCATGCACGAGGGCCAGCGAGTGCGGATCGCGGCGCCCATGTTCCACGCCTGGGGGTTCTCGAACTTCGCCCTGGGCCTGTCGCTGGGATCGACCTTCGTGCTCAAGCGGAAGTTCGATCCCGAGCAGTGCCTAGCCGACGTCGAGCAGTATCGCTGCGAGGTGCTGGCAGCGGTCCCGGTGATGCTGCAGCGCATCCTGGATCTACCCGAGCGAACCCGAAACCGCTATGACACGAGCTCGCTGCGGGCCGTGTGCGCCAGCGGGTCACCGGTGAGCGCCGAGCTCGCCACCCACTGGATGGACGCCTTCGGCGAGAACCTCTACAACATGTATGGCTCCACCGAGGTCTCGGCGGCCACGCTCGCCCGCCCCAAGGACATGCGCGCGGCGCCCGGGACCGCTGGCAAACCCGCTCGCGGGTCGATTGTGCGCCTCTACGACGAGCACGGTCGCCCGGTGCCGCAGGGACACACGGGCCGCATCTTTGTCGGCAACGCGATGCTGTTCGAGGGCTACACCGGCGGCGGCAGCAAAGATCAGCTCAACGGCCTGATGGCCACCGGCGACGTCGGCTACTTGGATCCTGCCGGCCGTCTATTCGTGCAGGGCCGTGACGACGAGATGATCGTCTCCGGCGGCGAGAACGTGTTCCCCAAGGAAGTCGAGGACGTCCTCAGCGACCACAAGTCGGTCGCCGAGGCGGCATGCATCGGCGTGGAGGACGAGAAGTTCGGTCAGCGGCTGCGGGCGTTCGTGGTGACGAAGGGCAAGGCCGATGAAGAGGAGCTGAAGCAGCACGTGAAGTCGAACCTGGCGCGGTACAAGGTTCCCCGCGAGGTCGTGTTCGTTGACGAGCTGCCCCGCAACTCCACGGGCAAGGTGCTCAAGCGAAAGCTCGAGGAGATGGAGGCAGGGAGCTGAGCGGTACCGTCGTCAGCTCTGGCGAGCAGCGGGCCGCTGTCGGTCAGGTCGAGCTCTGCTACGAGACCTTTGGCGATCGCGGGCAGCCGCCGCTGCTGCTGGTGATGGGGCTGGGCGCGCAGATGGTGATGTGGGAGGACGAGTTCTGCCTCGAGCTCGCCGCGAAGGGATTCTGGGTAATCAGATTCGACAACCGCGACGTGGGCCGCTCGACGATCTTTCGCCACGCGGGTGTCCCCGGCCGCTTGCAGCTGATGCTGCGCGACCAGCGGGCGGCCGCCTACTCCCTGGGCGACATGGCTCTCGACGCGGTCGGACTGCTCGATCACCTGGGCCTGAGCGCGGCACACGTGGTCGGCGTCTCGATGGGCGGAATGATCGCTCAGCGGCTGGCGATCGACCACCCGCAGGGCGTCCTGTCGCTGGTTTCGATCATGTCGAGCACCGGCAATCGCCGCGTGGGCCGGATTCACCCCACGCTGCTCCCCCGGTTCTTCAGACGGCCGCGGGTCGACCACGATGGATACGTCGAGGACTTTGTCGAGACCTTCGAAGCGATCGGGTCTCGACGCTACCCGCCGAGCGAGGAGCGGCTGCGGGCGCTGGCGGAGCGCTGCTACGAGCGGGGCGTCCATCCAGCCGGGACGTCGCGGCAGCTGGCGGCGGTCGTCACGGCCGAGGACCGCACCGCTGGGCTCCACGGCGTTCGGGTGCCGGCCACGGTGATCCATGGCGATGCCGATCGGCTCGTCATGCCATCGGGCGGCGACGCCACGGCGGCGGCGATCCCCGGCGCCCGGCTGGTGAAGATCCCCGGTATGGCACATGACCACCCGCCGGTGCTCTGGGGACAGATAATCGATGAAATCGCGCTGTGCGCCAAGCGGGCGACGCCTCAAGCCAGACCCTCGAAGGAGAGCCGATGACCAATTTTGCAGAAAAGCTCACAGCGGCGGCTAAAGAGGACGCCGATCATCCCGCGGTCAAGCTCGATGACATCGTGCTCAGCTATGGCTTGCTCGACGGCGCCGCGGCGCGCGCCGCCGGCGTCATGCGCGAGAAGGGCGTAGGCGTTGGGGACCGGGTCGGAATGCAGCTGCCGAACGTGCCCTACTTCCCGGTCGTGTACTTCGGCGCGCTACGGCTGGGGGCGGTTGTCGTTCCGATGAACCCGCTGCTCAAGGACCGCGAGGTCGCCTATCACCTGTCTGACTCGGGGACGAAGCTGATGTTCGGCTGGCATCAGTTTGCAGACGCCGCTCGCGCCGGCAGCGACCAGGCGGACGCCGAGTGCATCGAGGTTGCCCCCGGAGAGTTCGAGCAGCTGGTGGGCGCGGCGGAGCCGGCCGAGGAGGTGGCTGAGCGGGCCGACGACGATCCGGCGGTAATCATCTACACCTCTGGCACCACCGGCACGCCGAAGGGCGCCACCTTGACTCATTCCAACCTGGTGGCGGGCGCGGACGTAGCCCGCGAGCTGGTGGACGCCGGACCCGACTGGGTCGGAGTGGCGACGCTGCCCATGTTTCACGTTTTCGGGCTCAACTCGGTGCTGAACGTGTCGGTCCGCTCGCGGGGACTGATCACGATGGTGCCGCGCTTCGAGCCGGGGAAGGTGCTCGAGGTCATCGAGCGCGATCACGCCAACTCGTTCGCCGGCGTGCCGACCATGTACTCGGCGCTGCTTCACCATCCGGAGCGCGAGCGCTATGACACCTCGAGCCTCGATCTCTGTGTCTCGGGGGGCTCGGCGATGCCGGTCGAGGTGCTGCGGGGGTTCGACGAGGCGTTCGGGGCCAAAGTGCTCGAGGGCTACGGTCTCTCGGAGACGACCGGCATGGGCACCTTCAACACCCAGGATCGGGAGCGCAAGCCGGGCTCGATCGGCGTGCCGGTAGGAGGCACCGAGATCAAGCTGTTCGACGACGATGACAACGAGGTCCCCGAGGGGGAGCCCGGGGAGCTCGCGATGCGCGGTCCGTTCGTGATGAAGGGCTACTGGAACAAGGATGACGCCACTCGCGATGTGATGAGAGACGGCTGGTTTCACACCGGGGACATCGCCTCAAAGGACGAGGACGGCTACTTCTTCATCGTCGATCGCAAGAAGGACCTGATCATCCGCGGCGGCTACAACGTCTATCCCCGGGAGCTCGAGGAGGTGCTCTACGGCCACCCAGCGGTCCGCGAGGCGGCCGTGCTCGGGGTCCCGCACGATTCCCTGGGCGAGGAGGTGGGCGCTGCGGTGGTGCTCAAGGAAGGCGAGCAGGCTTCGGTCGAGGAGCTGCGCGACTACATGAAGCAGAACGTGGCGGCCTACAAGTACCCGCGCGTGGTGTGGCTGGTCGACGAGCTGCCGAAAGGGCCGACCGGCAAGATCATCAAGCGCGAGATCGAGGTCCCTGCGGCCGAGTCGGTGAGCTGAGCGCGGCGCGAGGCCCGCGAACGGCGCCTGGCGCCGCTACAGCCAGGCGCGAGGCGCTTGACGCGTAACCGTGCGGACGTGCCAGTGGTGGTGGGCCCGGCGAGCGCGGCAGCCGAACAGCCACCAGGCGAGCAGGGCCCACATGCCCCATACGGCCAGGACGCCGGCGATCACCAAAACGACGGCGGCGATGACCGCCACGGCGGCCAAGCCGATGGCCAGCGCCAGCGCCGGGCGGACTAGCGGATGCGCGAAGCGGGCCGAGCTGGCGACGCTGTCGCCCGGGAGGTCAGAGACGATCGCGTCGAGCTCGCCGTAGGTCCGCGCGCGGAACGCCTGCGAGAGCCGCTGCTCGAGCTCCTCCGCCAGGAGCCGGCCCTCCGCCGCGGCCCGCCTGAGCCTGTCGGCCACGTGCTCGCGATCGGCGTCGGATGCTCTGAGACCGTTGCGCTGTGCCATGAGGTCATTGCCCCGCATTCGGGTTGCGCTCAGGCTAGCGCGCGTCAATCTCAGTGGCAAGGGAGCAGGGCAGCCAACTGACAGCCAGCTGGGGCGGTAATTTCACCGCCAGTGGATCTGGGCTTGCAAGAGCGCGTCTGCGTGCTCACCGGAGCAACCGGCGGGATTGGGAGGGCGACGGCAGAGCTGCTGGCGGGCGAGCGAGCGTCGCTGCTGCTGGTCGGTCGCCGGGCCGATGTGCTGGAAGACGTCTGCGAGCGATCCCGGGCAGCGGGAGCGTCCGGCGCCGAGCCGCTGGCGCTCGACGTCACCGCGCCAGACGCAGGCCAGCGGATCCTGGAGGCCTGCCGGGGCCGCTTCGAGCGCATCGACGCCCTGGTCAACGGCGCTGGCACGAGCGCCGTGCGCAGCTTGGAGCAGCTGACCGATGAGGACTGGCAGGCCCAGTGGGAGCTGCACGTCATGGGGCCGATGCGGCTGATGCGCGCGGCGGCCCCGGCGATGGCCGAGCGCGGGTGGGGGCGGATCGTCAATGTCTGCTCATCGTCGGGCAAGCGCCCATCGGGGACGAACATGGCCTATTCGGTGACCAAGGCCGCGCAGCTGTCGCTCTCGCGGGCGTTCGCCGATCAGTACGCGGGGCAGGGAGTGCTGGTCAATGCGATCGCCCCCGGACCGATCGGCGACGAGCTGTGGCTGGGACCCGGCGGTCTGGCGGACCAATCGGCGCAGGCGCGCGGCTCAACCCGGGAGGAGGTGTTGCGGGCCACGGCCGGGCGCACACCGATCGGGCGGCTGGGCGAGGCGCTGGAGGTGGCGGCCGTCATCGCCTTCCTTTGCTCCGAGGCAGCGTCGAACGTGGCGGGCGCCGCCTGGTCGGTGGACGGCGGCACCGTCCCGGTGATTATCTAGCGTCGTGGCGCACATGACCAGCACGGCGATCGGCAAGACCTATCCGGACATCATCTACGCCGTCGGCAGGGAGAAGATCAGGGAGTACGCCCGTGCTGTCGGGGAGACAAACCCGCTGCACCTGGAGCTGGAGGCGGCGCGGGCCGCCGGCTACGCCGACCTCGTCGCACCGCCCATGTTCGCCGTCGTGTACTCGGCACCGGCGATCACGCCCGCGATGCTCGACCCTGCGCTGGGGGTCGACCTGGCGCACGTCGTGCACGGCGCGCAGGAGCTGGCATGGGGGCCGCCGGTGATAGCAGGCGACGAAGTGACGAGCGCCGCTACGGTGAAAGACGTCTCCGAGCGTGCCGGGATGAAGTTCTACGTGTTCGAGGCGATTTCCAACAACCAGCGCGGCGAGACCGTCTGCACGGGCACGTGGACGATAATCGTCAGGGGAGCGTCGTGAGGACAGGGGACACGATCGAGCTCAAGGTGACGCCTGACCCGTACGTCACCGTTCGCTACGCCGGCGCGTCAGGAGACTTCAACCCGATTCACTACGACGAGGAGTTCGCGCGCTCCGTTGGCCTGCCGGGACGGATCCTCCATGGCCTGTGGACGATGGCCCAGGTGGCGCGGGCGCACACCGAAGCGACGGGCGACCCCGGAGCTCTGCGACGCCTGTCGGTCCAGTTTCGCGGGATGGGACTGCTCAACGAGGAGGTCACAGTCGCAGGCACGGTCCGCGAGGTGCGTGAGGGCGTGGCGATCGTGGAGTCCGAGACGACCCAGGGCGACAGGCGGCTGATCCGCCGTGCGGTCGCCGAGCTGCGGGTGAGCTAGCTGCCGGCTACCGCTTGCATGCCACCGGGCCGCTCGGCTTAGGAGCGGTGCCCGGCTCTTGCGGCGGCGGCGCAGAGTTGACGGTCACGGGGTAGGCCGGCACAACGGTTTCCTCGAGTGTCTTGAGGCTGTTTGTGGAGTCGGTCGCCAGATCGAGCGGAGCGCTCTCCGCGCACGTGCTCCCGATCACCCGCGGGTCGGCGTCCGAGGGCTGGGGCAGCGACGGCACCGACGTAACGACCTTGGCGAAGTTGAACGCCTTCGTCAAATCGCCCGTGACCGACCGGCGCCACTGAGACAGGTTCGGCACCTCGGCGCCGAAACGCGCTTCGAGGAAGCGCAACAGCGACGTGTGGTCGAACCGGTTCTTGCACACAAAACCGCCGCGCGCGAACGGCGAGACAACCAGCAGCGGCACGCGGAACCCCAGCCCGACCGGCCCGGCGATGCCGGAGGCGTCGGATGGCAGCGGGCTCGCGGTGATGTACTCGCCGGCCGTGCCCGGGGGAGCGGTACGCGGCGGGACGTGGTCGAAAAAGCCGCCGTTCTCGTCGTGGGTGATGAACAGCGCCGTCTTGGACCAGATCGAGGGGTTCGAGACGAGCGTGTTCAGGACGTCGGCGGCGACCGACTCGCCATAGATCGGTGGTGCCGGCGGATGCTCGGAGTCGATCAGGTCCGCCAGGATCCACGAGACCTGGGGGAGCGTCCCGGCCGCGACGTCAGCCTTGAACGTCAACGGGTACTGGGGCGTGAGCGCGTTCGCGGTCAGCGTCGGGTTTGTCCAGTACTGCTTGAAGTAGGGCAGGACGTTGTCGCCGAAGTTGCCGTCAGGGTTGCCGTAGACCTTCCAGCTGACCCCATTTGCCTGCAGCTGCTCCGGGTACGTCGTCCAGCTGAGCGTCGCGTAGCGCTCCACTCTTGTCGAGCTAGTGGAGAGGATCGGGCCACCCTGGGTCCCCGCCGGATCGAGCCACGCCGACATCGAGTAGAGGCGGTTGGGATCCGTGGGTCCGATGACCGAGCAGTGGTAGTGGTCGCAGATCGTGAACGCGTCGGCCAGCGCGTAGTAGAACTGCATGTCGGCCCGGGTGTAATAGCCCATCGTCAACGGGCCGTTGCTGTCGCCGTCGACGGCGATGTGCTCTGAGACGAATTCGTCGAGCTTCCCGGAGTCCCAGTAGACGTGCTGCGGCCCCCAGCTGTGGTCGATGTCGTTCGTGCACTCGCCGTTGTGGTAGGAATCGAAATGGAAGGGGTAGAGGTGGTCGCCGTCGTAGCCGCCGGGATATCCGGGCTGGGCAAAGATGGTGAGCCCGCTGCCGTCCGTCAACGGCAGGACGCCCGGATCGGCGAACCCGGTCACCCCGCGGTAGGAGCCGAAGTAATGATCGAACGAGCGGTTCTCCTGAATCAGGATCACCACGTGCTCTATGTCCTTCAGGCTGCCGCAGTGCGGCGGGTTGGCGAGCGCCTTGGCGATCAAGTCGTTCCACAACAACGCCGAGGCGCCGGCGGCGCCGCCCGCCTTGAGAGCCTGTCGGCGCGTCAGCTGCTGAACCATTCTTAGTTCTCCCCTCGCATATCCCGATTTGGCCGAAAACCTACTCCTACAATCAGGCTCCGTGTTGACAACTCGCCAACAACTGGTGTTGCGCAAGGTGGTGCAGGAGTACCTGGCGGCCGGCGTCCCGGTCGGCTCGAAGGCGCTATCTGCCGCCGCCGAGATCGAATGGGGGCCGTCGACGGTGCGTCACGAGCTGGCGATCCTCGAGGAGCAAGGCCTGCTCGCCCATCCCCACACGTCGGCCGGCCGGGTCCCGACTGAAGCTGGCTATCGCTACTTCGTGGATCGTCTGCTGCCCGACGACAGCGGCCCCTCGCTGTCGCTGTCACTGGTGCGCCGCGAGCTCGACGACGCCATGCAGGTCACGAGCGAGACGCTGTCCCAGGTGACGAACCTGCTGGCGATCGTCACCGCGCCGCCGATCGAGACTTCCACGATCAAACACGTCGAGGTCCTGGCGTTGCAACCACAGGTGCTGATGGTGGTCGTGATCACCTCCACAGGCGGCGTCACAAAGCGAATGTTCACGTTCTCCGAGGCGGTCGATCAGGGTCTCTTGCAGTGGGCGGCGAGCTACCTGAACGAGCGCTTGGTGGGACTGGGCCTGGGCGCGCGGATGATCCACCAGCGCCTGCACGACCCGTCGCTCTCCAGCATCGAGGCGGACTTCCTGGAGGCGGTCGCCCCGGTGTTCACCGAGCTCGAAGAGTCCGCTCAGGAGACGCTGTACGTGGAAGGCGCCGGTCGGCTGCTCCAGCTCGACCGGGTGGAGGACATGACCCAGCTGCGGGCGTTGATGGACATGCTCGAGCGCCGCCGGACGCTGCTTGGCCTGTTGCGCTCAGCGCTCGCCCAGCGCGGCGTGCTGGTTCGGATCGGGACCGAGAACGACTCGCCAGCGCTGCGCTCGCTGGCGCTGGTCGCGGCCAGCTATGGCCTGCCCCAGCGCAGACTAGGGGCGGTCTCGGTGATCGGGCCGCTGCGCATGGACTACGGACGGGCGATCCGCTCAGTCCGTGAGGCGGCCAACCAGCTTTCGAGCTTTGTGACAGAGGTGTACGACGAGCGATGAGCGCTTCGCAGATGCCCCGCGACTACTACGAGGTGCTCGGCGTCAGCCGCCAGGCCTCGGAGGCCGAGATCAAGCGGGCCTTCCGTCGGCTGGCGCGCGAGCTTCACCCCGACGTCAACAGCCACGACCCCGAAGCCGAGGAGAAGTTCAAGCAGGCCGCGGAGGCCTACGAGGTCCTATCTGACTCCGAGCGCCGCGCGACCTACGATCGCTACGGCCACGAGGGGCTGCGCAGCGGCGGCTTCGCGCCGAACTTCGAGGGCTTCGGCTCGGTGGGGGACATCTTCGAGGCGTTCTTCGGCAGCGGCGGCGGCCCGTTCGGCGACCTGTTCGGCGCCGCCGGCGGCGGGCGGAGCTCCGGTCGCGTCCAGGGCGGCGACATCGCGGTGGCGGTAGAGATCGAGCTGCCCGACGCGGCCCAGGAGACCTCGGTGCCGGTCTCCTACGAGGCGATCGCGCGCTGCGAGCACTGCCAGGGTAACGGTGCAGAGCCAGGGACTCCGATCGAGACTTGCCCAAAATGCGGCGGCTCCGGTCAGCTCCGCGCGGTCTCGCGCACTCCGTTCGGGCAGATGGTGCGGACCAGCGCCTGCGACCGTTGTGGCGGCGACGGGCGCGTGCCGGAAAAACCATGTCACGTGTGCCATGGCCGGGGGCGAAAGGTCGAGCGGGTCAAGTTCTCGGTCGACGTGCCCGCGGGCATCGCCGACGGGCAACGGATTCGGATCACCGGCCGGGGCCACGCCGGCGAGCGGGGAGGTCCTCCGGGCGATCTATACGTCCAGATTCGGGTGCGCGAGGACCAGCGCTTCGTTCGCGACGGCGACGACCTGGTGACGGCGGTCGACATCGCCGCCCCGCTGGCGGCGTTGGGAACGAGCGTGATGGTGCCCACCGTGGAGGACGAGGTGGAGCTCGAGATTCCCGCCGGGACGCAGCCACACGAGGTGCTGACGGTCCGCGGCAAGGGCATGCCCGCACTGCGCGGCAGGCGCCGGGGCGACCTGCGCGTGGTGGTCAACGTCGTCGTCCCGCGCCATCTGAACCGCCGCCAGCGCGAACTCTCAGAGCAGCTGGCGGACACGATGACCGATCACAACCTCCGCACCGACGAGGGCGTGTTCGGGAAGTTGCGCCGCGCCTTCGGCGGTTGATCCGGCTCGCGATCCGGGTTCAGCGCGAGCACGCCGAGCGCGTGCTGGCGGAGCTGCTCGAGCTGGCGCCGAGCGGCGTTGAGGAGGTCAGCGGGAGGTACGGGGCGGTGGAATACGCGGTCTATGGGGCGCCGGGCGAGCTGCCCGCGTTGCCAGAGCTCACCGCGGCGGTGGGCGGCGCGCTGATCGACGTCCGCAGCGACGAGGTCGCCGACGACTGGGCCGAGCGCTGGCGCCAATTTCACCGACCGCTGGTGCTCGCCGACAAGCTGACCGTCCGCCCCCCATGGGAGCCGGCGGGGGAGACGCCGATCGACCTAGAGATCGACCCCGGACGCGCATTCGGGACCGGCGCCCACGCCACCACCCGGCTGTGCTTGGAGCTGCTGCTCACTTTGCCGGCGCTGGGTCCGTTGCTCGATCTGGGATGTGGCTCCGGCGTCCTGGGGATCGCCGGGTCCCGCTTGGGATTCGAGCCCGTGCTGGCGCTGGACAACGACCCTGCGAGCGTCGAGGCCGCGTCGGCCAACGCCCGGCGCAACGGGGTGTCCCTCGAGGTGCGCCGCCTCGATCTGCGCGCCGCGCCTGTTCCGGGATATTCGACGGTGGCGGCCAACTTGCTGGCGCCCCTGCTGATGGCCTGGGCGCCTTTGCTCTCACCTCAGACGGAGCGGGTGATCGCCAGCGGCATCCTGGCGCCCGAGGCCGACGCGGTGGCGGCGGCATTCGCGAAACGCGGCTTGGCCGAGGCTTCTCGCCGGGCGGACGGGGAGTGGGTGGCGCTGCTGTTGGAGCGCTGAGGTTGGGGGCTCCGGCGGCGTGGGTTACTGTGAGCCCGCCCCGGGAAGACGGGGCTCTCGCCGGGCGATAGCCGAGTTCCTGGTGTGGATGGCGTTGCTCCGAGAGCCGAGGGAGGTCGTGGGCCGCCCGAGCTCGTGGCCAGAGCCCAGGAGCTCGGCACGCGGTTGAGCGGTGCGGCGGCTACCGTCCCTGGCGAGTGAGCACATTCGCGGTCAAGTTCTTGGGCTGCAAGGTCTCACAGGCCGACGCGATGCTGGCCCGCAGCGCGCTGCTCGCCGCCGGACACCGCGAGGCCCCGGAGGACGAGGCCGAGCTGCACGTGATCAACACCTGCTGCATCACGCGCCAGGCCGAGGGCAAGTCGCGCCAGGCGGTCAGGCGCTCGCTGAAGACGGCGGGCGAGGTGTACGTGTCAGGCTGCGCGGTCAATCTCGACGCCCGGCAGTTCGGGGAGATCGATGCGCGGGTGCGCCCGTTCGTTGGCACCGCCGACGACGTGGCGTCCGAGGTCGCGGGCCAGCTTGGCGCCTGCGCGGACCTCGAGCACGACGTCTTCGCACGCGAGCGCGGGCCAACGCCTGAGCGCGCCACGCGGACACGCGGCTTCGTCAAGGTCCAGGACGGCTGCGACTGCCACTGCGCTTACTGCATCATCCCCACCGTCAGGGGCGCCGCTCGCTCGCGGCCGGCGTCTGCGGTCCTGAACGAGGTCCGCCGGCGCGTGGGACAGGGGCAGCCGGAGATGGTCATGACCGGCATCAGCGTCGGGGACTATCGAGACCCCGAGCGGGGCCTTGAGCTGGGGGAGCTGATGGTGCAGGTGGCCCGCGTGCCGGGGGTGCAGCGGGTTCGGCTGTCAAGCGTCGAGGTGATCCACGTAAAGGACTCGCTGCTCGAAGCGCTGGCCACCGAGGCCAAGATCTGCCCTCACCTGCACGTGCCGATGCAGTCCGGTGACGACGGAGTGCTCGCGGCCATGGGCCGGCATTACGACTCCCGGCAGTACCTGGAGCGGATCGAGCAGCTGCGGCGCGCGGTGCCGGAGGTCAACGTCACCACCGATGTGATCGTCGGCTTTCCGAGCGAGACCGATGAGGCGTTCGAGCGCACGCTCAGGCTGCTGGACGCGGCGGGTATCAGCCGGGTACACACTTTCAGCTACTCCCCGCGGCCAGGGACGCGCGCCGAAGCGCTGGGCGATCGGATCCCGCCGGAGGAGAAGAAGCGCCGCTCGGGCGCGCTGCGGGGACGCTCGGAGGTCCGATCGCGCCACTGGCGCTCCGCGAAGCTCGGCGGCACGGAGACCGTGCTGGTGGACAAGCTCGCCCAGGACCAGAGCTCGGGCTACACGGCCGATTACACGCGCTGCTACCTGCCCGCCGACGCGGCACGGCGCGGGAAGCTCGTGCAGGTCTCCTGTCAGGAGCTATACGCCGACGGGATCAGGTGCGGCCTCTATCCTGAGGTCAGGTGAGCGTCACCGACCAGGTCCGCACCGACATGACCAGCGCGATGAAGGCCCGCGACTCCGAGCGCGTCGGCGCCCTGCGCATGGTTCTCTCGGAGCTCCAGAAGGCCGCCAAGGAGGGCGATGGTGATGAGCTCGCCGTGCTGCGCCGGGAGCGAAAGCGCCGTCTCGACGCCGCGGGGCAGTTTCGCGACGGCGGCCGTCCCGAGCTCGCGCAGCGCGAGGAATCCGAGGCCGAGCTGATCGCCACCTATCTCCCGGCCGAGCTCGATGACTCCGAGCTCGACGCGATCGTCAGCGACGCGATCGCCGAGACCGGAGCATCGAGCCCGCGCGACATGGGAACCGTGATGAAGGCCGTCATGGCCAGGGCCGGTGGTCGAGCTGACGGCAAGCGGGCGTCCGAGCGCGTGCGCGCCGCGCTTGGGGCGTAGCCGGGGCTCCGGAAGCACTAGCGTGCGCAGGCAGATCGAGCTCGACAACACGACCGCCGCCGAGCTGGCGGGCTCCGAGGATGCGGTGCTCCGGGCGCTGGAGGGCGACCTCGATTGCGACGTCTACCTGCGGGGAAACGTTTTGACCCTGGACGGCGAAGCGCAGGCGGTGGAGAACGCCGCAGCGGTTGTGCAGGAGCTTTCGGAGCTGATCGAGCAGGGCCACGAGATCGCGCCCGGGACGATCGAGGCCGTCAAGCGGGCGCTCGACGAGCACACCTCTCCGGCGCGGATCCTGGAGGACGTCGTCTGGCGCCACCGGGCCACCAAGGTCGCTCCCAAGACCGTCAATCAAAAGCGCTATGTCGACTCGATCCGCAACAACACGATCACATTCGGGATCGGCCCCGCCGGTACCGGCAAGACCTTCCTGGCGGTGGCCCTGGCGGCGGCGGCGCTAAGCCGCCGCGAGGTCAACCGCATCATCCTGACGAGACCGGCCGTCGAGGCCGGCGAACGACTCGGCTTTTTGCCCGGCGATCTGATGGCCAAGGTCGACCCGTACCTGCGGCCGCTGTTCGACGCCCTCCACGACATGCTGGAGCCCGACCGGGTGGCGCAGCATCTGGAGCGTGGGGTGATCGAGGTGGCGCCGCTGGCGTACATGAGGGGCCGCTCGATTAACGACGCTTTCATCATCCTCGACGAGGCTCAGAACACCTCGCCGGAGCAGATGAAGATGTTCCTCACGCGGCTGGGGTTCAACTCGAAGATGGTGGTCACCGGGGACATCACTCAGATCGATTTGCCGCGCGAGCACGACTCCGGGCTGATCGTCGTGTCGGACGTGCTGCAGGGCGTCGACGGAATCGAGTTCGTGCGCTTCGGCGAAGAGGACGTGGTGCGCCACAAGATGGTGCAGCGGATCGTCGCCGCCTACAACGAGCATGCGCAGCGCTCCGCGCCGGACCTCCGGGCCCGCAGGCCACAGGCTCGAGGGGCGTAAGCCGCCGTCCGGCGTGCTGGAGGTGGAGCTAGTCGGACTCGACGGACTCGGGCTGCAGGGCCCCCCGGCGGCCCTGGTCCAGGAGCTGTGCACGCTGGCGCTGTCCTCGGCAGGGATCGACGACGGCCATGTGGCGGTGGAGTTCGTGGACGAGCAGCGGATCCGTGAGCTGAACCGCGAGCATCGCGGGCTTGACGAGCCCACCGACGTGCTGTCATTCGCGATCGACGAATCGGGTCCCTCAGCGGGGCCTCGTGAGTTGGGTGACATCGTCATCTGCCCCGACCACACGGAGGACATTCGCGCGGCCGTGGTCCACGGCGCGCTGCATCTGAGCGGCATGGACCACGAGCGCGACAACGGCGAGATGCTGGCGCTGCAGGCCGAGCTGCTGCGCTGGGTATCGCCGTGAGCCGATCGGGGTTCATCGCCCTCGCCGGCCGTCCAAACGTCGGCAAATCGACGCTCGCCAACTCGATCGTGGGGGCCAAGGTTGCGATCGTCTCCAACAAACCTCAGACGACGCGGCGGGCAATCCGCGGCGTCGCCACCGGCCGGGACTGGCAGCTGGTGCTGATCGACCTACCGGGCGTCCAGCGACCCAAGGACCCGTTGACGGGCAGGATGCAGCAGCGCGTGCAGAGCGAGCTTCATGACGCGGACGGCTGCCTGCTCGTGGTCAACGCCGAGGAGGGAATCGGCCGCGGAGAGAAGTTCATCGCTGAGCTGCTCGCGGATTCCCCGGTGCCGGTGGTCATCGCCGTCAACAAGACCGACCGTGTGCGACGCCACCACGCGGCCCCGGTCCTGCAGACGGCCGCCGAGCTGGGCGTCTCGGAGGAGATCTTTCCCGTCTCTGCGCGCACTGGTTCGGGCGTACCGGCGCTTACCGAGCATCTGGTCTCCCTGCTTCCCGAGAGTCCGTTCTACTTCGGCCCTGATCAGCGCTCCGATTTGCCGGAGAGCGTGCGCCTGGCCGAACTGGTGCGCGAGCAGATCCTGGCACGCACGCGTCATGAGGTCCCGCACGCGGTGGAGGTGGAGGTCCAGGAGATCGAGCACGGCGACCAGCTGATTCGGATCGCGGCGGAGATCCTGGTCGAGACCGACTCCCAGAAGGGCATCCTGATCGGCGCCAGGGGCCGGATGGTGAAGGCGATCGGCGTCGCCGCCAGGCAGGCCATCGAGCAGGAGCTCCGGCATCACGTCCACCTCGAGCTCTCGGTCCGCGTGCGGCGCCACTGGCGCGCCGACGAGCGCCTGCTCGACCGGCTGGGCATCGAGTGATGCTTGAATCGGAGTCCGGATGAACGACTCCGAGGTTTCATTCGACGAGCGCGGCTTGGTCCCGTGCATCGTGCAGGACTGGAGCTCAGGCGAGGTCCTGACGCTGGCCTACATGAACGCGGATGCGCTAAAGCTGACGCGCGAGACCGGCCTCCTCCACTTCTTCAGCCGTTCGCGTCAGGAGCTGTGGCGCAAGGGCGCCACGTCGGGGAACACGCTGAGGCTCAAGGCGATCCGTTACGACTGCGACGGCGACGCGCTGCTGGCGCTGGCCGAGGCGTCCGGTCCGGCCTGTCACACGGGCGAGCGCACATGCTTCTATCGCGGCGAGCTTCAGCCCGCGGCCCCGCACGAGGCGTTGCCGACGCTCGAGCGCACGATCGCTGCTCGGGCAGAAGAGCGCCCCCAAGGCTCCTACACCGCTCAGCTGCTCGGCGATCAATCGCTGCGTGGGGACAAGGTTCGCGAGGAGGCCGATGAAGTGGCGCGCGCTGCCGACGAGGAGTCCGAGCAGCGAGTGGCTGAAGAGGCCGCGGACGTGCTCTACCACCTCGCGGTCCTGCTGCGCGGACGGGGGCTAGCGCTGGCCGACGCCGAGCGGGTGCTGGATGGCCGTCGCCAGCCGCGCTAGCGCCCCGGCGATCGGGTCGGGGGCAGCGCCTTCGGCCGCGCAGGCCCGCGAGCTAGCGCAGCAGCACAACCTGATACCGGTGCTGGAGACGTTCATCGATGACTGCGAGACGCCGGTCTCGGCGTTCTTGAAGCTGCGGGATGCCGGCCCGCCCCGCCAGCCGGCGTTCCTGCTGGAATCGGCCGAACGGGGAAGGGTCGGCCGTTACTCGTTCATCGGCTTTCGCCCCCGCAAGGTGCTGCGGTGGTCGCTCGCGGACGGCGGCGATCCATACGCCCTGGCAGCCGCCGAGCTCGAGGCGTTCGATCCGGCGCCGCTGGACGGTCTGCCGCCGTTCGCGGGCGGCGCCGTCGGCGTGTTCGCCTACGACCTGGTGCGTACCGTAGAGCCCCTGGGCGGGGCCAACCCTGACCCGCTCGGCGTACCGGACCTGGCGCTGATGCTGACCGATGCGCTCGTCTGCTTCGACCACTTGAAGCACACGGTGACCGTGCTTGCCAACGCATACGTCGAGGACGGGATCGATGCCTCCTACCACCGGGCGCTCGACACGATTGCCCAGGTACGGGAACGGCTGCGCGGTCCGGTGCCCAGCCCAGCCCGGCTTGCATCGAGCAACCGCGGGATGCCCGATTTTGAGTCGAACATGTCGCCGGGGCAGTTCGAGGCCACCGTGGCCCGGATAATCGACTACATCCGGGCCGGCGATGCCTATCAGGTAGTGCCCTCGCAGCGCTGGTCCGGCGCCGTGCCGGTGGAGGCATTCTCGATCTACCGTGGATTGAGAGCGGTCAATCCCAGCCCGTACATGTACTTCCTCGACTTCGGCGACTTCGAGGTGGCCGGAGCCAGCCCCGAGCCACTGATCACCGTGAGCGGCTCGCACGTCTCGTCGCGGCCAATCGCCGGCACTCGCCCGCGCGGGGCCACGATCGAGGAGGACCAGGCGTTGGCGCGGGAGCTGCTGGCCGACCCCAAGGAACGCGCCGAGCACGTGATGCTGGTCGATCTGGGTCGCAACGACCTCGGTCGTGTCTGCCGCTACGGGACGGTCTCGGTCGAGGAGTTCATGGCCGTCGAGAACTACAGCCACGTGATGCACATCGTCTCGAGCGTCAGCGGCACGCTGCGCGACGGAATCGGCGCGCTCGACGCCCTGCGCTCGGTGCTGCCGGCGGGGACTCTGTCCGGTGCGCCGAAGGTCCGCGCCATGCAGATCATCGACGAACTGGAGCCGGTGAAGCGCGGCGGCTACGGCGGCGCGATCGGCTGGGCGTCCTACACCGGCGACCTCGACACCTGTATCCACATCCGCACGGTGGTGGTCAAAGACGGTGTGGCCCACATCCAGGCCGGTGGCGGCACCGTGGCCGATGCCAAGCCCGAGCTGGAGCTGCGCGAGTCACAGGCCAAGGCCAGGGCGGTGCTGCAGGCGATCGAGCTGGCGGTGGCGCAGCCGGACTGGCCGTAGATGCGCCGTCCCGTAACTCGGAGTTCATTTGCGGACTCAGCGACCGGAAACCCACTCCTAGTGATCGTGGCATCGCGGCGTGGGCGAGGCGACCGGTGAGAGTCGCGCTGTTCATCACGTGCCTTACCGACACCCTCTTCCCGGAGGCTGGAAAGGCGACCGTCAAGGTGCTCGAACGGCTCGGCCACCGGGTGGAGTTCCCGCTGGAGCAGACCTGCTGTGGGCAGATGCACGCCAATTCGGGCTATGAGCGCGAGGCGTTGCCGCTGCTGCGCCGCTTCGTGTCGGTGTTCTCCGCGCAGCGCTACGACGCGATCGTGGCTCCCTCCGGATCGTGCGTGGCGATGGTCCGCCACCACTATCCGCGGCTGGCGGCGCAGGCCGGTGATGAGCGGCTGTCGCAGCAGGTGGCGGAGCTTGGCCCCCGGGTGTTCGAGCTCTCGGAGCTGCTGGTGGGCAGGCTGGGCGTGGAGGAGGTCGGCGCCTACTACCCGCACCGCGTGACCTACCACCCGAGCTGCCACGCGCTGCGGATGCTGCGCGTGGGCGACGCGCCGCTGCGGCTGCTGCGCAACGTCCGGGGCATCGAGCTGGTGGAGCTGCCGGAAGCCAGTACCTGTTGCGGGTTCGGCGGCACGTTCGCGGTCAAGAACGCCGACACCTCGGCTGCGATGCTGGCCGACAAGCTGCGTGCGGTGCTTAACACCGGGGCCGAGGTGTGCGCCGCGCTCGACTGCTCGTGTCTGATGCACATCGGTGGTGGCCTGTCTAGGCAGCGGGCCGGCGTGCGCGTCTCGCACGTGGCCGAGATCCTCGCCAGCGTGGAGGGATCTCCGGCGCGGTGAGCACACCCAGCTTCCAGACCGCCGCCCGGCAGACCCTGCGCGACGCCCAGCTGCGGCGTAACCTCCGCCGCGCGACGAGCACGATCCGTGAGAAGCGCGCCCGCGCCGTGCAGGAGCTGGGCGATTGGGAGCAGCTGCGGGAAGCCGGCCGGCGCATAAAAGAGCAAGCGGTTCGCCACCTGGACGTACACCTCGAGGCGCTCGAGCGCTCGGTGCAGGCGGCCGGCGGCACGGTCCACTGGGCACCGGACGCGGAAGCCGCCAACCGCATTGTGGCCGAGCTGACGCGGGCCGCCGGAGCGGACGAGGTGGTCAAGGTCAAGTCGCTGGCCACCGATGAGATCGGGCTGAACGAGGCGTTGGCGGCGCGCGGGATCACCGCTCACGAAACCGACCTCGCCGAGCTGATCGTCCAGCTGGCCGGCGATCGCCAGTCGCACATCCTCGTCCCGGCGATCCACCGCAATCGAGCCGAGATCCGCGAGCTATTCAGGCGCCGCATCCCGGGCGCCGAGCACGTCAGCGACGATCCCGCGGCGCTGGCGGAGGTCGCGCGGCGCTACCTGCGGCAGAAGTTCCTATTGGCGCGCGTGGCGGTGAGCGGTGCCAACTTTGCCGTCGCGGAGACGGGGACCGTGTGCGTTGTGGAGTCCGAGGGCAACGGCCGCATGTGCACGACGCTGCCCCAGACGCTGATCACCGTCATGGGGATCGAGAAGGTGCTGCCGCGCTTCAGCGACCTGGAGGTCATGCTGCAGCTGCTCCCGCGATCGTCGACCGCCGAGCGGATGAACCCTTACACCTCGCTGTGGACAGGGGTCATGCCGGGTGACGGCCCCGAGGAGTTCCATCTGATCCTGCTCGACGCCGGCCGCAGCGCGGTCCTGGCCGATTCCGTGGGCCGTCAGGCGCTGCACTGCATCCGCTGCTCGGCGTGCCTGAACGTCTGCCCGGTCTACGAGCGGGCCGGTGGCCAGGCGTACGGCTCGACCTACCCCGGTCCGATCGGCGCGATCCTCACGCCGCAGCTCGCCGGGCTTCGAGACGGTAACTCGCTCCCCTGGGCCTCGTCGCTGTGCGGCGCGTGCTATGAGGTCTGCCCGGTCAAGATCGACATCCCCACGGTGCTCGTCCACCTGCGCGGACGGGTGGTGCGCGAGCGCCGGCAGCAGGACCGCGGCGAGCGCACGGCGATGCGGGCCATGGCCGCGGTGCTGGCGAGCCCTCGCCGCTACGAGCTGGCGCAGCGCGCCGCGCGCCTGGGCGCACACCCACTGGCCCGCGACGGAACGATCGACCGCCGGCTGCCGGGGCCTCTGGCGGGCTGGACGGCGGTGCGCGACCTGCCGGCGCCCCCGAGCCAGACGTTCCGCGAGTGGTGGCGGGGGCGAGCGGTGGACGGCGGCTGCGGAGAAGCCACGCGATGATGAGCGCCCGCCAGAGCGGCCGCGAGGTGATGCTCGGCCGGATCAGGGCCGCGCTGGCCGATGTCGTAGATGGCGAACCGGCGGCCTGGGAGCCCGATTCGGAGTCCGACCGGGCCGCGACCTACACCCGCGCGGCGACTGGCGCCGAGCTCGAGGATCTGCCTCAGCTGTTCGCCGAGCGCTGTGGTGAGTACAAGGCGATCGTCACGCGCTGCGGCGGCGCCCGGGCGGCGATCGCGGAGGCGATCGCCGCCGCCTGCTCGCGGCAAGACGTGCGATCGCTCGTCGCCGCCCCGGACCTGGAGGGCGGCTGGGCGCCGCCGGGCGTAGAGCTGCGCGCCGACGAGCCGCCGCTGAGCGTTGAGGAGCTCGACGCCGCCCCGGGCGTACTGACCGCCTCGGCGCTGGCGATCGCCCTGACCGGGACGATCGTGCTTGACGGCGGACCTGGCCAGGGCAGGAGAGCGCTGACGCTGGTGCCCGACCTGCACATCTGCGTGGTGATCGCAGATCAGATCGTCCACGGGGTGCCGGAAGCCGTGCGGGCATTGGCTCCCGCCCCCGGCGACCAGCACCGCCCGCTGACGCTGATTTCGGGTCCGTCGGCGACGTCCGACATCGAGCTCGAGAGGGTGGAAGGGGTGCACGGCCCGCGCCGGCTGGAGGTGGTCGTCGCGGGCTGAGTCGGCACGTGCGGCGGTCGCAGGCTGAGCCGCGGCGGCCCTCGGGGCCGGTTGCCGTTTGATCGCCGCGCGCTCGGGGCGTAGCCTGGCGGCGGCAGTGTCACGCAAGCGGCAGTGGGGGATCGGGCGAGCCGGACTGGCGGCGCTGCTGCTGACCGCGGTGTCGACGCTCGTCGCGGCGCCGGCCGCCGGCGCCAGCGCCTTCCTTCCGCCTGGCAACCACATCTTCGCCGGGCTGACCGGCGGCAAATCGATCACCCGCTTCTGGCACGCGGTCGGGAAGCACCCGCCGGTGTTCGAGGACTACCTGACCTACAACACGTCCTCGAACTGGCTTTCGGTCCGAGACCCGAACTTCCGCGCCCGGCTGGGGATCGAGCTCTCTACCTCCAAGGGATACGGACAGGCGGGGGTTATCTCGCCGCGGCGCATCGCCGACGGCGGCGCCGACGCCTTCCTGGTGAGGCTGAATCACAACCTGGCGCACTCCGGACGGGTCTTCTACGTCCGGATCATGGGGGAGATGGACGCCTGGTGGAACGCGTACTCGGCCTACAACGCCGACGGCAGTTACCGGGGAGCCGCCAACTCGCCGCAGAACTTCATCCAGGCCTGGCGCCGGACCGTGCTGATCCTGCGCGGGGGTCCGGTGGCGGCCGTCAACCGCCGGCTACGGGCGCTCGGCCTGCCGAAGCTGAAGGCCATGCCCGGCTGCCCTGGCGGCCGCCACTCGGGCGGCTGCCGCACGGCCCTGGCCCGCCCAAAGGTGGCGTTCCTGTGGGTCCCGCAGGACGCGGGCAGTCCCCAGATCGCCGCCGACTCGCCCGGCGTGTACTGGCCGGGGCCGGCGTACGTGGACTGGGTCGGGACCGACTTTTACTCGTTCTATCCGAACTTCTCGATGCTCAGTGACTTCTACTCGCAGTTCTCGAGCAAGCCGTTCGTGATCTCCGAGTGGGCGGTCGACGGCGCCGACGATGCCTCGTTCGTGCACCAGCTGTTCTCGTGGGTCATGAGCCATCCCCGCGTGCGGATGATCAACTACTACGAGGGCTTCACGTCCTCCAGTCCGGCCAACCTGGCTCACTACCCCGCGAGCCGCGCGGCGCTCAAGCGGGAGCTCAGATCCAAGCGCTTCGAGGCCTATCCGCCGGAGTACGCGGGCCCGCACAAGCACCGCAAGCATCAGCCGCCGGAGGCGCCGCCGGTTCCGGCACAGCCGGGCCAGCCGCCCTCGCCGCCGCTGCCTCCGCCCACGTCAACGCCCGCGCCGCCGCCGACGTCCACGCCAACGCCCGCGCCCCCCACGCCGACGCCGCCCAGCCCGCCGCCGATCTGCCTGCTGGGCATCTGCGTCCCGCTGTAGAACGCCGAGCCTTTCCCCTGGGTACCGTTCGGCTGCTTGCGGGTCCTGGTTATCGACAACTACGACAGCTTTACCTACAACCTGGTCCAGTACCTGGGCGAGCTGGGCGCGGAGCTGGAGGTGGTACGCAACGATCACGCGACGGTCGACGAGCTCCTGATCCGCGGCTATGACCGCATGATCGTGTCTCCGGGCCCATGCACACCTAACGAGGCCGGAATCTCGCTGGAAGCGGTGCGGCGTTTTCCGCTTGCCCGGATCCCAACGCTCGGCGTGTGCCTCGGCCATCAGGCACTTGTCCAGGCCTGGGGCGGCAGCGTCGTCGTCGGCCGGCCTGTACATGGCAAGACGATCTCGATCGACCACGACGGCAGGACGATCTTCCGCGGCTTGCACCAGCCACTCGAGGTCGGCCGCTACCACTCGCTGGTGGTCGCGCCTGGGCTGCCGGAGGCGCTGGAGCGCAGCGCGGCGGCGGGCGACGACGACGGCGGCGGCGGCGGGGAGATCGTGATGGCCGTCCGCCACCGCGAGCTGCCGGCCGAGGGGGTTCAGTTTCACCCCGAGTCGGTCCTGACCGAGCAGGGGCGCGAGCTGCTCTCGAACTTCCTGGAGGGCACGCGGTGAGGCTGAGGCTGGTCGGGCACGCGGTGAGGCAGAGGCTGGTCGGGCACGCGGTGAGGAAGGGCACGCGGTGAACGACGAAGGCCTGCTCACCCGTTCGATCGACCACCTGGCCGCCGGTCGCGACCTGAGCCTGGAGGACTCAGCCGCGGTGCTCTCGGAGATCATGTCGGGCAACGCCAGCGAGATCCAGATCGCGGCATTTTTGATCGCGCTTCGAACCAAGGGCGAAACCATCGACGAGCTGGCCGGGCTGGCGCGGACGATGAGGGCGCTGGCCACGCCCGTGCGCGCCGGGCGCGACGACTTGCTGGACACGGCAGGCACGGGTGGGGGGCGCCCGACGTTCAACGTCTCGACGACGGCGGCGCTGATCGCCGCAGCTGCCGGATGCACGGTGGCCAAGCACGGCAACCGCTCGGCCACCGGCCTGTCGGGATCCGCGGATCTCCTGGAGGCGCTCGGCGCGAGGATCGACCTCCCAGCGGACGCCGTGGCGAAATGCATAGCGGAGGTCGGCTTCGGCTTCATGTTCGCCCCAGCCCACCACCAGGCAACCCGCTATGTGGTACCGGTCCGCAGAGAACTGGCGGTGAGGACAACGTTCAATTTCCTCGGTCCCCTCACCAATCCGGCGGGAGCCAGCCGGCAGCTGATCGGCGTCTCCGATCCGGCTTACCTGGAGACGATGGCTGGCGCGCTGGCACGGCTCGATACCAGGCACGCGCTGGTGGTCTCGAGCGACGACGGACTCGACGAGCTCAGCATCTCGGCGCCCACTCAGGTCGTGGAAGTGCTCGACGGCGAGATCAAGCGCTACAGGCTGGCGCCGGCCGACGTGGGACTCGGGACCTCGCCGCCGGAGGCCGTGCCCAGCGGCGATCCGATGCAGAACGCGGACATCGCCAGAGGCATCTTCGCCGGCTCCCCTGGCCCGGCCCGCAACCTGGCCGTGCTGAACGCCGGCGCCGCGATCTACGCCGGCGGCGGCGCGCAGTCGCTCGAACAGGGCGTTCGCGCCGGCGAGCAAGCGATCGACTCAGGCGCCGCCGAGGCGCTGCTCGAGCGGTTCGTCAAGCGGACACTCGAGTTGGCTCCCGCAAGAGAAACGGTTCCGGCGCGCGGAGGCCGGGCGTGAATGAGCTCCAGCGGATCGTGGCCGCCACGCGCCAGGAACTCGAGCGTCGACGTAGAGAGCTGCCGGATGCCGAGCTGGAGCAGGCGGCCCTGGCGGCGCGCGGCGCACGGCCGCAAGCTGACCGGCGAGCGTTCGCCGAGGCCCTGCGCCGGCCGGGTCTGTCATTGATCGCAGAGCACAAGCGCCGGTCCCCATCGGCCGGCGCGATCCGCGATGGCCTGGAGCTGGAGCAAGTTGTCGGCGCGTACGAGCGCGGCGGCGCGGCCGCTCTATCGATCCTCACTGAAGGCCCCAGCTTCGGCGGATCGCTTGACGATCTGCGCGCCGCGCGAGCCGCATCCGAGCTTCCGATTCTCCGCAAGGACTTCATCGTTGACGGCTATCAGGTGAACGAGTCGGTGACGGCCGGCGCCGACGCAATCCTGCTGATCGTCGCCGCGCTGTCGCTCAGCGAGCTGGGGGCCCTTCAGCGCCTGGCGGACGAGCGGGGGCTGGACGCGCTTGTCGAGGTCCATGACGAGCGGGAGCTGGAGCTGGCGCTCACGGCCGGCGCGAAAATCGTGGGCATCAACAACCGCAATCTCAAATCGCTGAAGATCGATAGGCGCACGACCTTCGACCTGCTGCCGCGGGTTCCCGCGGGGACGGTCGTCGTTGCGGAATCCGGCTTCAGCGCCAGAGAGCAGATCCAGGAGCTCGAGGCCGCGGGCCTCGACGCGGTGCTGGTCGGCGAGGCGCTGATGCGGGCCCCAGACGTAGAGCAGGCGGTGCGCGGGCTGACCGAAGCACATTTAGACAGGCTTGACCGCTCCGCCCAACACTGACTCTGCGATGAACCCGCCCGTCCGCTCCCATCTGGCATCAGCGGTGGTCGGCGGCCTGGTGGTGGCGGGTACGCTCCTGGCGCTGGGAATCACCGGCCACCGCACCACGCGCACGATCGTCCAGGAGGCGCCGGTGGCCGCCCAACCGGCGGCCAACACGTCCTCCTCGCAGCTGACCATGCACGACATCTACGCGCGCGACGCTCCCGGTGTCGTGTTCGTTCGCGCCCAGCTGTCAAAGGCCGTACAGACGCCGTACGAGCTGTTCCCCCAGCGGGAGCAAAGCACCTCGACCGGCTCGGGCTTTCTGATCGACCGGCGCGGCGACATCCTCACCAGCTACCACGTGGTCGAGGGCGCCGACCGAACCGACGGAGTGACCGTGGAGTTCGCCGATGACGTCGCGCGGCGGGCTGACATCGTCGATCAAGACCTCGACGACGACCTGGCCGTTCTGCGCGTCGACATGGCGGGCGTGCCGCCGGTCCAGCCGCTGGGCCTGGGCGACTCGACGACAGTCCGCGTCGGCGACCCCACCCTGGCGATCGGCAACCCGTTCGGTTATGACCGCACGCTGACCAGCGGCATCGTCTCCGCTCTTCAGAGGCAGATCCGCGCGCCCGACGGCTTTGCGATCAACAACGTGATTCAGACCGATGCCCCAATCAACCCCGGCAACTCGGGCGGTCCGCTGCTCGATGCCGCCGGCCGGGTGATCGGGATCAACTCCCAGATCGCGGCCGCCGGCGATCAGGGCGAGGGCAGCGTCGGGATCGCCTTCGCCGTGCCGATCGACACCGCCAAGAACGTGCTGAGCTCGGTCGAGGGCAGCCAGGCCTCGCAGCAACCGTAGGCCCGGCTGGACGCCGGGCCGGCTCGGAGCCGGAGGCGGTTATTACGATGTGGCTGTGGACACGCACATCCCCAAGATCAAGTTCTGCGGCGTCACGTCGCTCGAGGACGCTCGCCGGGCGGTCGACGTTGGCGCCTGGGCGATCGGGTTGATCCTGTGGCCGCACTCCCCGCGCCGCTGCGATCCGGCGGTGGCCGCCGCGATCGGCACCGCCCTCAGACGTCGAGCGGAGGTCGTCGGGGTGTTCGTCAACTCGACCCTCGATGAGCTGGCCCGCGCGGCCGAGGATCTGCAGCTGACGGCGATCCAGCTCCACGGTGACGAGGGGCCGACGTTCTGCGCCGAGGCCGCGCGGCGCACGGGATGCAAGGTGATCAAGGCCGTGCGCGTCAGAAGCAGGGCCGACATCCAGGCGCTGGTTCCTTTCCACACCGACTATCACCTGCTGGATAGCCACGTGGCCGGGCAGCGGGGGGGCAGCGGCGAGACGTTCGAGTGGGAGCTGGCTCGTGCCCATCGTGGTCCGGTGCCCGTGATCCTGTCCGGCGGCCTGAGGCCCGACAATGTGGGCGAGGCGATCGCCGTGGTGCGCCCGTTCGCCGTGGACGTGGCAAGCGGCGTGGAACTGGAGCCCGGCCGCAAGGACCCCGACAAGCTGAGAGCGTTTGCACATGCGGTGGCCGGCGAACATGTTCGCCGGCCCCGGGCCGATCATGATCGGCCCGGCGGGGTGGCGCATGCGCCACCCCGGACATCAGTCTCGACATGACGGCGATCGAGCATCGGTTCGGCCCGTACGGCGGCCAGTACGTCCCTGAGACGTTGATGACGGCGCTCGATGAGCTCGAGCGGGCGTGGGTTGCGGCGCGCGAGGACGCCGATTACCGAGTGCAGCTGGACGGGCTGCTGCGCGACTACGTGGGGCGCCCCACGCCGCTGTACCACGCTCAGCGGCTGAGCGAGGCCGCTGGGCACCCGATCTACCTGAAGCGCGAGGACCTCAACCACACCGGCGCGCACAAGATCAACAACGCCCTGGGGCAGGCGCTGCTCGCGATCCGGATGGGCAAGCGGCGGATCATCGCCGAGACCGGCGCCGGCCAGCACGGGGTGGCGACCGCCACCGCCTGCGCGCTGCTCGACTTGCAGTGCGTGATCTACATGGGCGAAGAGGACATGCGCCGCCAGAAGCCCAACGTCGAGCGGATGCAGCTGCTCGGGGCCCGCGTGGAGCCGGTGGGGGCGGGTGCCCGAACGCTGAAGGAAGCAGTGTCCGCGGCGATCCGCGACTGGGTGACGAACGTTAAGACGACCCACTACATCATCGGCTCCTGCGTGGGGCCCGCGCCATTCCCGGCGCTGGTTCGCGACCTCCAGCGCGTTATCGGCGACGAAGCGCGCGTACAGCTGCTCGAGCGCACCGATCGCTTGCCGCAGCGGGTGATCGCCTGCGTGGGCGGCGGCTCCAACTCGATCGGGATCTTCACGCCGTTCGTGGACGATCAGGGCGTCGAGCTGATCGGCGTGGAGGCCGCGGGGGAGGGGATCGACTCCGGCCGTCACGGCGCGCCGCTCACCGCCGGCGGTCTGGCGGGCGTGTTGCACGGCGCCTACTCGGCGGTGATGCAAAACGAAGACGGCCAGATCCTCGAGGCCCACTCGGTCTCCGCCGGGCTCGACTACCCCGGGACGGGCCCAGAGCACGCCTACCTGCGCGACGCGGGACGGGCTCGGTACGAGGCGGTTTCGGATCGGGAGGCGCTCGAGGCGTTCGCCCGTACGGCGCGGCTCGAGGGGATCATCCCGGCGCTCGAGAGCGCCCATGCGCTGTGCTGGGCGCTGGAGCATGGGTCGAGCGAGCTCGACCTCGTGTGCCTTTCGGGGCGCGGGGACAAGGACCTGGCCGAGGCGCTCGCGCTGCTTCGTTGAACGGGGTCGAGCGGATCGCGGAGTCCTTCGAGGCGGCGCGCGCGGACGGTTACCGGGCGGCGCTGATGCCCTACCTGATGGGCGGCTACCCCGACCTCGAGCGCTCTCGGGAGATCCTCCGGGCCTGCGCCGACGCCGGCGGCAGCTTGATCGAGCTCGGGGTGCCGTTCTCCGACCCGCTGGCCGATGGCCCGGTGATTCAGGCCGCGGGTGCAGCGGCGCTGCGCGCCGGGGCTGTAGTGGACGACGTGCTGTCGCTGGTGCGGGTCGTGGCGGCCGATGTCCCCGTGGTCGTCATGTGTTACTCGAACCAGGTTCTGGCCCGGGGGCTCGAGCGGTTCGCGGACACGCTTCGTGAAGTCGGCGCCAGCGGCTTGATCGTGCCCGATCTGCCGATCGAGGAGGCGGGCGCGATGCTCGAGGTGCTGGAGCGGCGCCAGTTGGCGCTGGTGCCGCTGGTGGCGCCGACGACGCCCGAGGAACGCCTGGCGCAGATCGGCTCGCGGGCCCGAGGGTTCGTGTACGCGGTCTCGCTGACCGGTACCACCGGGGAGCGGGGAAGCCTCGCCGCCGAGCTGCCGGAGCTTGTGGCCCGGGCCAAGGCCCACACCGCAGTGCCGGTGGCGGTTGGGTTCGGCATCGGCACGCCGGAGCAGGCCAGCGCCGCAGCCGATGCCGGTGCCGATGGCGTGATCGTCGGCAGCCGCTTGGTACGGGCCGCGGGCGAGAAGGATCCAGCATCCGCGGTCGGGGCGTTGGTGGCAGAGTTTTCCGCCGCTCTCGCGGCGGGGGTCGCGAGCTAGAAGCCAGTAGCATCCACGCCCGATGGGCTTGATCGCCACCGCTACTGCCGGGCTGTGCCTGTGGATCGTTCTGTGGGCGCTCAACGTCAAGGGCTTCGACGGAGTGCTGATCGCGGCGGCGATGGTGGTGATCGCGATCGGGGTCAGGAACCTGCTTCCGTTCCTTCCCGGCCGGCGGGAATAACCCGCGCCAAGATGTCCACCTGCAAGCGGTTTCTGGCCTGCGCGGCTGCGCTCGCCGGGCTGGCCGGCTGCACCGCCGCCGGCAGCTCCTCCACCGTCACCGTCAGCGGCGGCGCCCTGACGATCTACAGCAGCGTTCCCGCCGGGGCGGGGACGCAAGAGCAGGACATCGCCGACGCCGAGCAGCTGGCGCTCAAGCAGGCCGGCGCAGACGTGGGCAAGTTCAGGATCAGTTTCGACCTGCTCCACAAGACGCCCTCCGACAACGCCCGCACGGCAATCGAAGACACGAGCGCGATCGGCTATCTCGGCGAGCTCGACCCCGGCGCCTCGGCCGGTTCGATGGGCATCACCAACGACCAGGACCTGTTGCAGGTCTCGCCGAGCGATACGGCGATCGCCCTGACCCAGTCCAGCCCCGCGGTAGCTGGGGCGCCGGATAACTATTACGAGGCGTTGAAGACGTACGGCCGGACGTTCGTCAGGGTGGTGCCGTCGTCGTCGGTCGAGGCCAAGGTCCTGACCTCGGAGATGCACACGCTGGGCATCAAGAAGCTGTTTGTGGCGCACGACAGCTCCGACTATGGGAAGGCGATCGCCGCCGCCGTGGCACAGGCCGCCGGCGTCGACGGAATCACGGCCACCCAGGGCGCGGCCAGCGAGTCGGCCGTCAGCGCCGCAGGCGCAGACGCCTTCTTCTACGGAGCCGCGAGCTCCAGCGGCTCTGGGGCCGCCAGCCTGTTCGAGCAAGTCGCCTCCGCTGATCCGCACGTCAAGCTGTTCGCCCCGGACGCCCTCGCGGACGGCTCGTTTGCCTCGTCGCTCGGGTCCTCGTCGAAACTCAACGTGTACGTCGCCGAGCCGGGCTTCCTCCAGAAGGACTTGAGCTCGACCGCCCGACGCCAGTTCCTCCAGCCGTTCGAGACCGCCTACGGGCATCCTCCGCAGCCCGGGGCGATCTTCGGCTATGAGGCCATGTCCGCCCTGTTGGCGGTGCTTCAGCAAGCCGGCTCACAGGCCAACAATCGCTCTACTGTCGTACGCCACTTCTTCGACATCAAGAACCGGGCGTCGGTGCTCGGCACCTATTCGATCAACCCGAACGGGGACACCAGCATCACCCCCTTCGTGATCAGCCGACTGCAACGCGGGGAGTTCGTCCCGTACAAGTCCCTGCCCGGCCCTTGAGCCGGGGGGCCCGTGGTCGGTGGCGACCACGAGGTACTGCCGGCGTGCTGGCGCTGGTCGCAGTGGCGCTGGTCGCGGGCTGCGCAAGCGGCAACGATAAGTCGGGCAAGATCGCCGGGCGCACGCTCAGCGTCTACGTAGCTGTCCCGCTCGACGGTGCTTCGGCGGCTTCGGGGCGCGCCGTAGCCAATGGAGCCAGCTTGGCGCTGGCGCAGGCGGACGGGCAGGTCGGCGATCTGAGGATCGAGCTCAAGGTCCTGGACGACGCGACCCCGACGCGCGGCGAATGGGACCCCGGTCAGACGAGCAACGCAGTGCGCCAAGTGCTCGCCGATTCGAGCACCGTGGGCTACCTCGGCGACTTGGACTCGGGCGCCAGCGCCGTGTCGATTCCACTTCTGAACCGGCTTGGCATCCCGCAGATCAGCCCCACCAGCACTGCGGTGGGACTGACCTCGGCGGCCCCCGGGGCGGCGCCCGGCGAGCCTTACAAGTACTACCCGACCGGCGTGCGCACGTTCGCCCGCGTGGCGCCCAGCGACGCCGTCCAAGCCGCGGTCCTGGTCAGCCTGCAGCAGAGCGACGGTTGCCGCCGTACGTTTGTGGTGGACGACGGCGAGGTCGACGGCGAGGACATGGCCACGAGCTTCGATCTGGCGGCCCGCGCCGCGGGGCTGCAGGTGATTGCCACCCAGCAGTTCGATCAGCTGGCCACCGACTACAGCGCGCTGGCTGCCAGCGTCGCCAGCACGGGCTCAAACTGCGCCTTGATCGCCGCGACCGCCGACGCCCACTCCGTGCTCGTCACCAAACAGCTCGCTGCCGCCGTCCCCCGGTTGCAGATCTTCGTCAGCGGCGGCATGGCCGAGAGCGCCTATGCCGCCCCGGCGCTGGGCGGCATTCCGCTGGCGCTCGACCGCCGGATCACCGTCACATCCCCGGCGCTCGACGCGGACGCATATCCCAAGGCCGGACGGAGCTTTCTTGCCACCTACGCCCGCATCTATGGCGCTCCCCAGCCCGACGCGATCCTGGGATATGAGGCGATGAGCCTGATGTTGGACGCTGTCTCCCGGGCCACCGACCACGGCAAGCGGCCTGCCCGGCGAGCGGCTGTGCTGAAGGCGATCTTCGCCACCCGCCAGCGACACAGCGCGCTCGGGACATACAGCATCGACTCAGACGGGGACACCTCCTCAACCGCCATCGGGGTCTGGAAGATTGTGGACGGCAGACTGCGTTTCTGGAAAGCGCTCAACGGATGAGAGGCGCGTTTCGGTTCCGTTAGGGCAGTCCCCAAACCGGGATCGCGGCTTGCCTGAGATCCGAAGCGCACACTACCCTCCGCGCTGACCGGGCCGCGCGTGAGCCCGGGACCATCGAGAGGAGGACCAACCAAGATGAGTTTCGTCCGCAAACTGGCCATTGGGTGCGCAGTGGTCGGCGCAGTGGCCGTCCTGAGCGCCTGTGGCTCGAGCAGCAAGAGCTCGAGCAGCGGCGGGGGCGGTTCGAACACGATCGACATCTACTCCAGCCTGCCGATGCAGGGGCCGACGACGGCGCAGACGGTCCCGCTGGTCAACGGCGTCAAGCTGGCGCTGTCGCAGGCCGGAAACAAGGCTGGGAAGTTCACCGTCAAGTACACGGTGCTCGACGACTCGACCGCGGCCGCTGGCCAATGGACCGCTCAGCAGACCGCGGCCAACGCCCGGCAGGCGGCGACCGACCCGAAGACCGTCTATTACATCGGCGAGTTCAACTCGGGCGCCAGCGAGGCGTCGATTCCGATCCTCAACCAGGCGGGCGTCCCGCAGGTCAGCCCCGCCAACACCTATGTCGGCCTGACCACCAACGAGCCCGGAAGCGCGCCTGGCGAGCCCCAGAAGTACTACCCGACGGGCAAGCGCACCTTCTTGCGGATCGTGCCTCGCGACTCGATCCAGGCTGCAGCCGACCTGATGGCGATGAAGCAGGCCGGCTGCACCAAGGTCGCGATCGCCAACGACAAGCAGGCCTACGGTGCCGGCTTGGCGGCGCTGCTGGAGTTGGAGAAGGGGAGCTACGGCGTGAACATCGTCAGCAACACGGGCATCGAGCCCACCGCGCCGAACTTCCGCTCTTACGCCCAGACGATCAAGGGCCAGGGTGCCGACTGCTTCTTCTTCGCCGGCACGACGGCCACGGGCGCGACCCAGATCGTCAAGGACGTCAGCGCGGCGATACCGACCGCCAAGATCTTTGGCGGTGACGGCGACTGCTCGGACAAGTGGACCAACGCCGGCCAGGGCGGCGTGCCAGCAAGCGTCGATCCGCGGATGGAGTGCACGGTGGCCACGCTGGACCTGCCCGCCTACCCTGGCGGTAGGACGTTCTTGGCGGCGTATAAGGCCAAGTACGGGGCGCCCCCGACTGACCCGTATGCGATCTACGGCTACGAGGCGATGAAGCTAGGGCTGGACACGATCGCCAGCCTGGGGTCGAAGGGCAACGACAAGTCGGCGGTGCTCTCGGCGCTGTTCGCGGTCAAGAGCCGCTCGTCGGTGCTGGGCACCTACGGGTTCGACAAGAACGGCGACACGACGCTCAAGTCATACGGCCTCTACAAGGTCGGTCCGGACCACAACGTCGTGTTCTATAAGACGCTGACGCCGACCAGCGTTCAGTAAGCGGTACTGCGTCGAACAAGAATCAGAGCGATGAGAAACGGTGGAGGGGGCGCGCGCGGCGCGTCCCCTCCATACTTCACGCCTTGATGCCGATACTTCTGAGGGAGTAGTGGAGGCACATTCAGTTACCCCGAGGCTGCCGACGATCGCGCTCACGCCGCTGGCTGTGCTGCGGCGCTACATCGGGCGCTGGGGGCTGATCGTCGCGCTCGCGGCGCTGCCGATCTTCTACGGCGTTCACGACCTGACGCACGGCTACAGCGCCTGCTGCGTGGCGGGTCACACCGTGGTCCGTCATGACCTCACCCGTCTGGGCACCAACTTCGCCGAGGGGATCTCGGACGGATCGATCTGGGCACTGATCGCGATCGGCTACACGCTGGTCTACGGGATCATCGAGCTGATCAACTTCGCCCACGGCGACGTGTTCATGATCGGCTCGTTCACGGCCACTGCACTGTGGGGCACGCTGGGATTGGGGCTGACGACCGGTCCGCTGGGGCTGATCGGCGGCCTGATCGTCACGCTGATCTTGTCGATGTTCGTATGCGGCTCGCTCAACGTCCTAATCGAGCGGGTCGGATACCGGCCGCTTCGCAACGCACCCAAGCTGGCGCCGCTGATCACCGCCGTGGGGTTCTCATTCATCCTGCAGAACGTGGGCCTGCTGTGGCGTGGCGGCGCGGCTCAGAGCGTCCCCGACCTGATCCGCGAGAACACCACCGTGTTCAGCATCTCGGGAGTGCCGATCCTCCGCGGCTACATCCTGGCCGTCGCCGTAACCGTCCCGTTGGTGATCGGGCTGACGTGGTTCATCTCCTCCACACGCGCCGGGAGGGCGATGCGGGCCACCGCCCAGGATCCGGAGGCGGCTCGGCTGATGGGCATCGACGTCAACCGCACGATCTCGCTGACTTTCCTGTTGGGCGGCATGCTGGCCGGCGCCGCCGGACTGGTGTACGCCCTGTATGAGACCAACGTTTGGTACTTCCAGGGCTTCGAAGCCGGTCTGATCGCGTTCACGGCCGCGGTCATGGGCGGTATCGGGAACGTGCGGGGAGCGGTTCTTGGCGGCATCCTGATTGGGATCATCCAGGCCCTATCCGACTCTCGCATGGGGCCGCAGTGGACCGAGGCCGTGGTGTTCGGCTATTTGATCCTGATCATGGTCTTGAGGCCCCGCGGGCTGCTCGGCGAAGAGGTCCGGGAGGCAGGATGAGGAGGATGCGGCGAATCGATCTCGCCGGGCGAGGCGGCGCGAGGCGGTCATGAGCGACGTCACGGCGCCCACCGAGGCCGAGCCACGCGGCGTCCCTCGGGGCCCGCACGGTCCGCTGCTGGGCGCGGTGGTGCGCGAGCTGACCGCGCCGGCCCGGGAATCGCTGGCGCGCTTCGGGGGGCGGCTGCCGCCGTGGTGGTCGCGGGCGCTCGCGTTCCTGCTGATCGCACTGGCGATCCCGCTGCCGCTGCTGCTGGACCCGGCGGGCAGCTTCCTCAACGCCACCGACGTTTCGCTGGCCTACGCGGTCATGGCGCTGGGTCTGAATGTCGTCGTCGGGTTTGCTGGCCTGCTGGACCTGGGATACGTCGCCTTCTACGCCATCGGCTCCTACTCGGCCGGGTGGTTCGCCTCCGGCTACGTCAACAAGGCCCACATCCATGTGCTGGTTTCGAACGCCGTCTCGCAGCTGCCCGGGGTCCATTTCAACTTCATCGTGCTGATCGTCGTCGCAGCGGCGATCTGCGCGCTGGCTGGAATGGTGATCGGCTTGCCGACCCTGCGGCTGCGCGGCGACTACATCGCGATCGTGACGCTGGCGTTCGGGGAGATCATCGACGTGATCGCGGTGAACGGCCAGAGCATCCACCTGGGCTCCGTCACCTTGACCGCCGGCAGCGAGGGCATCAGCGCGATCGACGCGCCCTACTTTCCCGGCATCGGCTCGTTCAACGAGCTCAACCTGCGTCCCTGGTACTGGCTGATCCTGGCGGTCCTGCTGCTGGTGGTGTTCATAACCCGCCAGCTGCGGACGTCGCGGCTGGGACGGGCCTGGATCGCGCTGCGCGAGGACGAGGTGGCCGCCGTCTCGATGGGCATTCCGGCCGTCAAGACCAAGCTGCTGGCTTACGCCATCGGCGCAGCCCTGGGCGGAATCTCCGGCGCTTACTTAGGCATGTACACGCCGGTCGTGAGCTCTGACCAGTTCCAGTTCGGCTTCTCGGTGCTGATCCTCTCGATGGTGATAATCGGCGGCATCGGCTCGATCTGGGGTGCGATCGGGGGCGGGCTGCTGCTCGGCTACATCAACAACTTGCTGATCCCCGATGTGTTCAATGGCCTTCCTGGCGACCTCGGCATTCACATCCAGCTGACCCAGATCTCTTTCGGGATCTACGGCTTCCTGCTGGTGTTGGTGATGCTGTCCCGTCCTCAAGGTCTGTTGCCGGAACGACGACGAAGGCTGGAGATGCGTGGCGACGTCTCCGCCGAGCATTCGCAGCTCAGCGAGGGGCCGCTGTGAGCGCGGCTGAGCACCGAAGCAAGGGCGCGGGATGAGCTCGGCTGAAGCGGTTCCAGCTCCGACGCCCGGCGAGGCCCCCGCTGCCGTCGACGCGATCATGCGCGCCAGCGACGTGAGCAAGGAGTTCGGGGGCCTGGTCGCTGTCGACCACGTCTCGCTCGACGTGCCCACGCGCTCGATCGTCTCGCTGATCGGACCCAATGGCGCCGGCAAGACGACCCTGTTCAACATGCTCACCGGCCTGTACAAGCCGACCCGCGGTCGGATCATCTTCAGCGGGCGGGACATCACCCGCTCGCGTCCCGACAGGATCACGGCGTTCGGGGTCGCCCGCACGTTTCAGAACATCCGCCTGTTCGCCGCCATGAGCGCGCTGGAGAACGTGATGATCGGCCGCCATGCGCGGCTGCGAGCCGGCCTGTTCGGCTCGATCATCCGCCCGCCCTGGGTCCGGCGCGAGGAGCGGCAGACGCGCGAGCGCGCGCAAGAACTCCTCGCCTACGTGGGCCTGGAACGGGCGACCTTCGACCGGCTGGCCTCCGAGCTCTCGTACGGCGACCAGCGCCGGGTCGAGATCGCCCGGGCGCTGGCGTCGGGCCCCTCGCTGCTGCTCCTCGACGAGCCCACCGCGGGCATGAACCCCCAGGAGTCCATTGCGCTGACCGACTTCATGCGCAAGCTTCAGCGCGAGCTCGAGCTCACGATCCTGCTGATCGAGCACGACATGAAGGTGGTGATGGAGGTCTCGGAGCGCGTGACCGTGCTCGATCACGGTGAGAAGATCGCCGAAGGGCCGCCGGCCGAGGTGCGCTCCAATCCCCGAGTGATCGAGGCCTACCTGGGAAAACAGGATGACGGCGCCGACGGCGCCGACGGCGCCGATGAGGTCGATGAGGTCGTGTGACAGTGGCGCTGCTTGAGGTGTCAGACATCCGCGCCCACTACGGCTCGATCGAGGCCCTGAAGGGCATCTCGCTGACGGTCGACGAGGGCGAAGTGGTCACGCTGATCGGGTCGAACGGGGCTGGCAAGTCGACGACGCTGCGGACAATCTCCGGGCTTACGCCGGCCAGTACCGGGCGCATCAGCTTCGGCGGCGAGGACATCACCGCCCTGCCAGCCCACCAGGTCGTGGTCCGGGGGATCGCGCTGTCTCCCGAGGGCCGGCACTGCTTCCCGCGCATGACCGTGCGCGAGAATCTCGGGCTCGGAGCGCACCGACGGCGGGGGCCAGAGGTGGGCGAAGATTTGGAGCGCGTCTTCACCCTGTTTCCGCGGCTTCAGGAGCGCGAGCGCCAGAAAGCGGGAACGATGTCCGGCGGCGAGCAACAGATGCTGGCCATCGGGCGAGCTCTGATGGCCCGTCCCCGGCTGTTGATGCTGGACGAGCCCTCGATGGGGATCGCGCCGATCCTCGTGCAGCGGATCTACGAGACGATTGTCGAGATCAACCGCAGCGGCGTGACGATCCTGCTCGTGGAGCAGAATGCCAACTACGCGCTCGAGATATCGCGCCGGGGCTACGTGCTGGAAACCGGACAGGTCGCGCTGCGAGGAAAATCATCGGAGCTGCGCGGTGATCCCGAAGTGCAGCGAGCGTATCTCGGGGCATGACTCTCTACGCAACGATCGGCGCCAAAGCGCTCTACCTGCTGTTCGCGTGGCTTTTGTCGGCGGCGATCGCGGCCTGGCTGGCCGATCGCAAGGGCTACAGCGAGCGCGTGGGGCTGTTCCTGGGGCTGCTGCTGTCCGCTGTCGGGCTGCTGATCGTGATCCTGCTGCCGTCCGCGCCGACGCTTGCCTCGTGGCTCGACCGTCGCCTCGAGCGGCGGCGAGCGCGCAGGTAGGGGCCTAGCGCGCAGGTAGGGGCCTAGCGTGCGGGTAGGGGCCTAGCGCGTTTAGTCAGCCGCTGCGGCGAGGGCGAGCGTCCGTGCCGTCGCTGCGACCACAGCGCCCCCGGCCCCGGCGCCCACCCCACCTCCCGAGATACGCTCAGATCAATGCCCGACGAGCTCTTTCTGATCGACGGCAACAGCCTTGCCTACCGCGCGTTCTTCGCCCTGCCGGAGTCGATCGCCACTTCCACCGGCGTGCCGACGAACGCCATCTTCGGCTTTGCCTCGATGCTGGTCAAGATCCTCACGGATTACGGGCCCCGCGCGACGGTGGTGGTGTGGGACAAGGGGGATACCGGTCGCAGGGAGATCTACGCCGAGTACAAGGCGCAGCGGACCACGCGGCCCGATCTGCTCAAGGAGCAGTGGCCTCATCTCGAGCCGCTGGTGGACGCGTTCGGCTACCGCAACCTCGCCGTCGCGGGCTACGAGGCCGACGATGTGATCGCCTCGATCGTGGAGCGCGCCCGCCAGGCCGATCCTCCGGTGCCCGTGATGGTCGTGACCGGCGATCGGGACGCGTATCAGCTGGTCGGTGACGGGATCCGGATCATGACCACCTCGCGGGGGATCACCGACACGCGCGTCTACGATCGTGACGGTGTTCTCGACCGCTACGGCATCCCGCCGGAGCTGGTTCCCGACTTCATCGGGCTAAAGGGCGACACCAGCGACAACATTCCGGGGGTTCCGGGGATCGGCGACAAGACCGCCGCCGAACTGCTTCAGCGATTCGGCTCTCTGGAGGGGGTGCTGGAGCACGTCGATGACATCTCTGGCGCCAAGCGCAAGCAGAACCTGGTCGAGCATGCCCGCGATGCACGGGTCTCCAAGCAGCTGGCCACGATCAAGCGCGACATACCGATCGAGCTCGACGTGAACGCATTCGTGGCCCAGCCGCCTGACCGATCGCGGCTCAGGGAGGTATTTCGACAGTTCGAGCTGCGTGAGCCGCTGCGCCGCTTGGAGGAAGCGCTCGGCTCCGCGGACGCGGCCGCGCCCGCACCAGCCGCTGAGCAGGCGCTGAGTGCCCGCGTGGAGCCCGCGACTGTGGCACAGCTGGCGAGCAGGCTTCCGCAGGCCGAGGTGGGTCTCGCCGTGGCGGCGCCAGAGGTTCCGGAGGGCGAGCTGTTCGCTGCCAACGAGAGCTGGCACTTCGGCGTTCATGCCGACAGCACCGGTCAGGTTCTGGCTGGCGAGTGCCCGCGGCCCGAGGATCTGGTGCGGGCCATTGGCAAGCGGCCGACGATCGCCCATGATGCGAAGTCGCTGGGCCTCGTCCCTCACGTCCTGGCGCACGACACCGAGGTGGCGGCCTACCTGCTCGAGCCCGCCCGCCGCGCGTACCCGTTTCGAGAGTTGTGCGAGGAGCGGGGACTGGCCGCCGACGTCGAGGATCCGACGGCGGCAGACGCGCTCCTGGTTCAAGCGTTGGCGGCTTGGCAGCGGGAGGAGATCCGCGGGCGGGGACTGACCGACCTGCTGCTGGACGTCGAGCTGCCACTGGTGCGGTTGCTGCGGGCCATGGAGCAAGCCGGGTGCAAGCTGGACACCCAGCGGCTAAGCGAAATCTCGAGCCGGGTGAAGGCCGAGGCCGATCAGCTTGAGCGCGAGATCTTCGAGCTCGCCGGGACCGAATTCATGCTCGGCTCGCCCAGGCAGCTGGAAGAAATCCTGTTCGGCAAGCTCGGTCTGTCCCGTAAGCGGCGGGGCAAGACCGGATACTCAACGGATGCCCGGGTGCTGCAGGCCATCCGGCACGAGCACCCGGTGATCGAGAAGATTGAGCGCTGGCGGGAGCTGACGAAGTTGGCGCAGACGTATCTGGACGCGCTGCCGCATTTGCTGGGAGGCGACGGCCGGCTGCACACCACCTTCAACCAGACTGCCGCCACAACGGGCCGGCTGTCGTCGAACAACCCCAACCTCCAGAACATCCCGATCCGCACCGAGCTGGGTCGCGAGATCCGCAGCTGCTTCGTTGCCGAGCCAGGGAATCTGCTGGTCTCTGCGGACTACTCGCAGGTCGAGCTGCGGTTGCTGGCGCATATCGCCGGCGAGGACGTGCTCAAGGACATCTTCCGCCGCGGCGAGGACGTGCACACAGCCACGGCCTGCCGGGTATTCGGCGTCACCCCGGAACAGATCGATCCCGGCATGCGCTCCAAGGCCAAGATGATCAATTACGGGATCGTCTATGGGTTGTCGGCCTGGGGGATGGCCGACCGGCTCGACATCCCCCAGGAGGAGGCCGACGAGTTCATCCAGCGCTATCTGGCGGGATTCCCGGCCGTGGCCCGCTTCATCGAGGAGACGATCGCCCAGGGAACGGAGCACGGCTATGTCTCGACGCTGTTTGGCCGTCGCCGGCAAGTGCCCGAGCTGCGTGCGCGGCGCTGGGAGCTGCGCAGGCAGGGCGAGCGGTTTGCGGTCAACATGGTGATCCAGGGAACGGCGGCGGACATCATGAAGGTGGCCATGGTCCGCTGTGACCATGCGTTGCACGAGGCGGGATTGCGGACACGTCTGATCCTCCAGATACACGATGAGCTGCTGTTCGAGGGTCCGCCTGAGGAGACGTCCGAAGTGAAGCTGATCGCCTGCCAGGAGATGGAGCGCGCGTTTGAGATGGACCCCCCGCTGGCCGTGGAGGTCGGGGTGGGTACGGACTGGCTGAACGCCAAGTGAGGATCTGAAACTGGCTGAGGGCCAACTCAGCGCGGGCGTCCGCCGGGACGTGCTGCTGATCTGCCTGACGCTGTCCAGCGGGGCTGTGGACGCGATCAGTTACCTCGGCCTGGGCAAGGTGTTCACGGCCAACATGACGGGCAACCTCGTCCTGCTGGGGCTGGCTGTGGGGCGCAGTGAAGGGTCGGAAGTTGTGCGAGCCGCGGTTTCGCTCGTGGGGTACACGGCGGGCGCATTCCTCGGCGCACGGATCGCCCGGCGGGGGGAGCACGAGTCGGCTTGGCGGCGGGAGGTCACCTTCGTGCTCGGCGTCGAGGCGCTGCTCCAGACCGGGCTGTTCGCGGCCTGGCTGGCGACGAGCGCTCACCCCGGGCAGACATCCGAGGCGCTGATGGTGGCCATGTCGGCACTGGCGATGGGACTCCAGAGCGCGGCGGCAGCAGCGCTCGGCGTGGCGGGCATCACCACCACATATGTCACCGGCACGTTGACTGGTCTCGTTGGCAAGCTCGCCGCCGGAACCGGCAGCCGCTCTGAACACGCGCGCCGGGCAAGCGTGCTGGCGGCGCTGCTGGTGGGCGCTGCGGTGGCGGCGCTGCTGATCTCGAATGTCCGGCGCGTGGCGCCGCTGTTGCCGCTGCTGGTGACCGGGGCTGTCGCGCTTTACGCCGCGACCCGCGGGCGGGCGATGACATCGGAGGCGGTCACGAACCGGGGGTGAGCGATCTCCAGGTAGTGGCCGAAGGCCCAATCGACGAACCGCTGACGCTCCATCGTCCGCAGCGACCGTGCGAGCAGCCGGGGCGCCACCCGCGGTATCAGCCGTTGCACGCGGAGCAGGGCCTCGAACTTCCAGCCGTGGGCGGAGCTGAAGCGCGCGTAGCGCGTTGCTGCCTCCTCCGCAGTACGCCGGCCTGTCACCACCTCGCGCAGCTCGCGCCCGCACGCCAGGCCAAAGTAGAGCGCAGTCCTGATCCCCTCCGCCGTCAGCGGCAGACAGTGGCCCGCGGAGTCGCCGACGAACAGCACCCCATCCTCGCTCGCCGGGCGGATGCGATGTGGAATCCAGTTGCCCTGGTAGCGAATCGGCTCCCGCGTCAGATCGGAAGCCAGCCTGACCGTCGGCTCCTTGACGTGGAAGCGCGGATCGAACGAGCCCACCCCTACTCGCACCTCGTCTCCTGCCGGGAAGCTCCAGCCGTACCCGGCCGGGACATATGAGCGGTCGATCCACACCTCGAGCTCCTCGCCACCGCCGAGCGGATGTACTTCCAGCCCGCGGGACAGGAAGGCCTCTGGAGGCTGGATCGGCTGGTCGGCGCCAAGCACGCGCCGCCAGCCAAGGGCGTCGACGATCAGCGGCGCGCGGATGTCGCCACGGTCGGTATGCACCGTTTTTCCACTGCGACCATCGACCTTGGCCGTCTCGAACTCGAAGTCTCCCTGGGCGGCCAATGCGTCACACAGCGTGCGGTAGTCGAACGTGGAAAACGTCCACGGCAGATCGAACCGGGCGGTGATGTGGGGGGTGTGGATCACGAGCTGACCGAATGTCTGCTGCAGCGACTCCTGCAAGTCCAGCGCGTACAGCCAGTCCGTGGGGATGCCGCAGGCGGAGGTCTGGCGCTCACCGATCTCGTAGCGGTCGAGCACGAGTACCTCGGCGCCACTTTCCGCAAGCTCGCGGGCCACGGCCAGCCCGGCGAAGCTGGCACCGCAGATCAGCACGTCGCAATCGCGATCGAGCGGCGTCCGCTCGTCTCCTCGCTTCGTTGCACGTCGAGGCATCGAGGGCATCATAGGTACCGATCCCGCTCGGCTGGCTATCCTCCGAGCGACCGATGTCTACATCGAGCACGCTTACTCCCGAAACCGAAACTCCCGGCGCCAAGGTCGTGGAGGGCTCCGACGGCCTGCTGCTCGAGGTCGACGGGCGGATCGTCCCCAACTACGACGCCACCCTGCATCCCTTCCAAGAGGGTGACGTGGTGAGCGGTCACGTCGTGCGGATCGACAACGACGAAGTGCTCGTAGACATCGGCTACAAGTCGGAGGGGGTCATCCCCGCATCCGAGCTTTCGATCCGAAAGTCCGTCGATCCGTCCGAGGAGGTCTCGCTCGGGGAGCTGGTGGACGCGCTGGTGCTGACCAAGGAGGACCAGGATGGCCGCCTGATCCTCTCCAAGAAGCGGGCGCGCTTCGAGAAGGCCTGGCGGCGGATCGAGAGCGCCTCTGAGTCGGGTGAGCCGGTCGAGGGCCAGGTGATCGAGGTGGTCAAGGGCGGCCTGATCGTCGACTTGGGCGTTCGAGGCTTCTTGCCCGCCTCGCTGGTCGACATCCGCCGGGTCCCGAACCTGGATGAGTACATGGGCCAGCAGATCGAGACCAAGGTCATCGAGCTGAACCGCTCGCGCAACAACGTGGTGCTGTCCCGCCGGGCGGTGCTCGAGGAGCAGCGCAAGGAGGACCGGGAGCGGATTCTCGATCGTCTCCAGCCGGGCCAGGTCGTAGAGGGCAAGATTTCGAACATCGTCGACTTCGGTGCGTTCGTGGACCTCGACGGCATCGATGGTCTGATCCACATCTCCGAACTCTCCTGGTCGCACGTGAATCACCCCAGTGAGATCCTTTCCATCGGCGACACGGTCAGCGTCAAGGTGCTGGACATCGATCGCGATCGCCAGCGGATCTCGCTGGGGCTCAAGCAGACACAGGAAGACCCGTGGCAGCGGGTGGTCGACACCTACAACGTCGGCGACGAGCTGGAGGGCACCGTCACCAAGGTGGTGACGTTCGGTGCCTTCGTCGAGATTCTCGACGGCGTCGAAGGTCTGGTGCACATCTCCGAGCTGGCCCAGCACCACGTGGAAAACCCCAGGGAGCTGATTCGTCCCGGAGACCAGGTTCGGGTCAGGATCCTGGAGATCGACTCCGAGCGCCGGCGGCTGTCGTTGTCAATCAAGCGCGTGGAGGGTCAGGTACTGCCGGTCTCGCCGCGGGGGGGCGCGGGCGACCTGGACGATGTCCCCGAGTTGGGCCTGTCCGAAGATGTGTTTGCGGGCGAGGAGCAGGGCGGACAGGGGGAGGCTCCTCCTACGACGCCGGAAGAAGCCGAGAGTGCCTTCCCTGAAGCGGACAGCGAAGCTCCAAGCGCTTCGGATGCCGAGGCTCCCGCTGCTCCGCCGGCACCCGAGTCGGCGCCAGACGCTGAATCGCGCCCCGAGGGCGATCAGCCGGTCTGAGAAGACGAACGGACGCGTGATCCGGTTCGCGGGGTTCGGGGTCCGCGCGTGATCCGGTTCGCGGGGTTCGGGGTCCGCGCGTGACCCGGTTCGCGGGGCTCACGGGGGGAATCGGCGTCGGCAAGTCGACCGCCCTCCAAGCGCTCGAGCGGTTGGGCGCCGCGGTGCTCTCGACCGACGAGGTGGTCCACAAGCTCTACCAATCGGAGGAGATAAGCGGGCCCGTGCGTGAGCGCTTCGGGGCCGACGTCGCACCCGGTGGTCAGGTGGACCGGGGCGCGCTGGCCGAGAAGGTGTTTGCCTCCGATGAGGACCGTTCGTGGCTCGAGGGTCTGCTGTGGCCCCAGGTCGGAGTCCGGATGGCCGAATGGCGGCAATCAGTTGAGCGACTATCGCCGCCTCCACGTGTTGCGGTTGTAGAGGTGCCGCTGTTATTCGAATCCGGGCTGGAGAACGTGTTCGACGCCACGATCGCTATCGTCGCCGAGGAGAGCGTGCGTCATGCGCGCGCCGCTTCCCGGGACCATCGCTCGCTGGACGAGCGCTCCGCGCGTCAGCTGACGCAGGAGGAAAAAGCGGCCCGGGCGACGTACGTGGTCCGAAACGACGGCACGGTGCAGGAACTCGAGCGCCAGCTGTCGGCCGTGCTTGAGAAGCTTTGACCATGACGCCTCCGGCAGCCACAGTCGCCACCCGCCGCCGTGCGCCTGCCAGGCGCGCCGCCGCCCGCCGTAGACGTTGGCTCTTGACCGTGACCGGCCTGGCGCTGGTGGCAATCGTGGCCGTGTTGGTCGCACCGCTGTTCCAAAAGGCGATCAGAGAGCTGACCCTGCCGCTGCAGCATGAGGACATCATTCGCCAGCAGGCGGCCGAGAAGCACTTGGACCCGGCGCTGATCGCGGCGGTCATCTATGCCGAGTCGAAGTTCGATTCACGGACCTCACGGGCCGGCGCGGAGGGCTTGATGCAGTTGCTGCCCCAGACGGCCGAGTACCTGGCGCGGCAATCGGGGGCCACGACATTCAGCGTGGCCGATCTGGGCACTCCCCAGGTCAACATCGCCTACGGCAGCTATTACCTGCGCTTCCTCATCGATCACTACGGCGGTCAGGTGGTGCCGGCCATCGCGGCCTACAACGCCGGCGCCACCAACGTCGATCGCTGGTTAGCCGAGGCAAGGGCCGACGGTCACCCGTTCGCCCTCAACGACATCACGTTCCCGGAGACGCGGGCCTACGTGGAGCGGGTGTTGCACGCCCAGCAGGATTACCGCCGGACTTATCCGCGGCAGCTGGGCTACGGCTGAGCGCGGGCATCCATGCGGTGCCCCGGGTCGAGCCGCTGCAGCCGGGCGGTTACGAGCTGCACGAAGAGCAGCATCACCAGGCCCACCGCAGCGGCCGACACGATGTACCAGGGCCATGGTCCCAGCACGCTCAGCAGCGAGCCGTGAAGCGGCTTCTGGCGCAGGTACATGTAGTTGCCGCCGGTGATCGCATCGGCGGCACCGGCCACCGCGGCCACGGCCAGCGTCGCGACGAATACCCGCCAGGCGGCGCCGACGCGCGGGTACAGGCGCAGGCCGAACACGAGCATCAGTGCGGCCACCACCGCGCCGACGTGGTAGATGAAGTAGGTGAAGTAGAAGACGCTTGGGAACGTCTGCGCCAGATCCGGCGTCAGCAGTGCCTGCACCGACGCGGTCAACGACCAGAAATAGGCGAGCTCCACGAGCAGCGGCCGCCGCGTCCACAGTGCGGCGATCGCCGCGGCGGAGACGGCATCCGTCAGCTGCAGCGGCAGCGTGTATTCGACGCTCCAGGCACCTGTCACTACGTCGGCGACGTACTCGCCTGCCCAGCCGGCGAGGATCAGAAGCGCTAGCGCGCGGGCGTAGCCGATCTGCCACAGACGCGGGTGCCGACTGTGGCGCGGCAGCCAGATCGACGCCACGGCGCCCACCACCAAGACCGCCAGGGCGGCGAGGTGTGGGGCCGAGAACTGTTTCAAGGTCAGTAGATGCGGCGCGGGCGGCCGGCGTGCTGCACGGGGGCGATGGCACGAGGCCAGCTAGTCGGCTTCGCCGTGGTGCAGCTGGGCGATCGTAACCCTGATTCGGGTGTTCCGCAGAGCCCCCCGCTACCCTCAAACCCTCTCAGCGCATGCCCGATTTCGAGCTCGATCCCGCGTTTCATCCCACCGCCGACCAGCCGCCGGCGATCGACTCGCTGGCCGAGGGCATCGTGGCGGGGGAGCGCTTCGAGACGCTGCTGGGCGCCACCGGCACGGGCAAGACCATGACCATGGCCGGTGTCATTCAGGCCGTCCAAAAGCCGGCGCTGGTGATCGCCCACAACAAGACGCTGGCAGCCCAGCTGTGCAACGAGTTTCGGACTTACTTCCCGCGCAACGCGGTTGAGTACTTCGTGTCCTACTACGACTACTACCAGCCCGAGGCCTACGTCCCGAGCAAGGATCTGTACATCGAGAAGGACTCGGCGATCAATCAGGAGATCGACCGCCTCCGGCACTCGGCGACGGCGGCCTTGTTCGCCCGCCGAGACGTGCTGATCGTGGCCAGCGTCTCCTGCATCTACGGCCTGGGCTCGCCGGAGACCTACGACGACAACCTGCAGACGCTGAGCAAGGGCGAGATGATCGACCGCGACCGGCTGCTGCGGAAGCTGGTCTCGATCCAGTACACGCGCAACGACACGGCGCTCGCCCGAGGGAACTTCCGGGTCCGGGGGGAGACGCTCGAGATCTTTCCCGCCTACGCCGAGACCGCGTTTCGGGTGGTGCTGTTCGGCGACGAGGTGGAGCAGATCCAGGAGTTCGACCCCCTGACCGGCGAGCTCCTCAAGGACGACATGGAGCACGTCGGCATTTGGCCCGCCACTCACTACAACGTCCGCGAGGGGATGATCGACGACGCCGTGGCCGAGATCGGGCGAGAGCTGAACGAGCGCTGTTCGCAGCTCGAGTCGGAGGGCAAGCTGCTGGAGTCACATCGCCTGCGCCAGCGCACCCAGTACGACATGGAGATGCTGCGCGAGCTCGGGTTCTGCTCCGGGATCGAGAACTATTCGCGGATCCTCGACGGCCGTCGCCCGGGCGACCGACCGTACTGCCTGTTGGACTACTTCCCAGAGGATTTCGTCTGCTTCATCGATGAGTCGCACCAGACGGTGCCCCAGCTGGGAGGGATGTACGAGGGCGACCGCTCGCGCAAGCAGACACTGGTGGAGTACGGCTTCCGGCTTCCAAGCGCGCTCGACAACCGGCCCCAGACCTTCCACGAGTTCCTGTCGATCGCTCCCCAGCTGGTGTTCGTCTCGGCGACGCCAGGCGAGTACGAGCGCACGCACTCCAACCGGGTCGTGGAGCAGATCGTGCGGCCGACGGGGATTGTCGACCCGGAGGTGGAGGTGCGCGAGACGCGCAACCAGATCGACGATCTGATGAACGAGATTCGGGCCCGCACCGACCGCGACGAGCGGACGTTGGTCACCACCCTCACAAAGAAGATGGCGGAGGATCTCACCGACTACCTGGTCGAGATGGGCTTCAAGGTGCGCTACCTGCACTCGGAGGTCGACACGCTGGAGCGAATCCAAATCATCCGCGAGCTGCGGCTAGGAGAATTCGACGTCCTGGTGGGGGTCAACCTGCTGCGCGAGGGACTCGACCTGCCCGAGGTCTCGCTGGTGGCAATCCTCGACGCCGACAAGGAGGGCTTCCTCAGGGGTGAGACCTCTCTGATCCAGACGATCGGCCGGGCGGCCCGCAACGTCGAGGGCAGGGTGCTGATGTACGCCGACAAGCAGACGGCCGCGATGCGAGCGGCGATCGATGAGACCAGCCGCCGCCGGGCGATCCAGCGCGCCTATAACGAGCACCACGGGATCACGCCGGAGACGATCGTCAAGGGCATTTCCGACATCGCCGAGTTTCTGCAGGCCGAGTCCAAGGTGCCGCGGTCGCGCCGCGGCCGGCGTTTGCGCGAGTCCGCGAAGTCGACGCCGCCGGCGGAGATCGAGAAGGCGATCGTGGCTTTGGAGGAAGAGATGCTCGAGGCGGCCGAGGAGCTGCGATTCGAGTACGCGGCGAAGCTCCGCGACGAGATCCGCGAGCTGAAGCGCGAGCTCGACTTGGCGATTGCCGAAGGTCGCGGCGGGATGACCCGTGCGCCGTCCATGTGAGCGTCCGGTAGGCTGGCCCCTTCTCCCAACCTGAGACGGAGGTTTGCAGCGGTGGCCCTGGATCGAATGAGCATCGAGAAGAAGGATTTCCCGGTCGCGCGGAGGGGCTATGACCCGGATGCCGTCGACTCCCACCTGCGGGTCCTCGCCGAGGAGGTGGACCAGCTTAAGCGGTCCTCCAGCGAGCGCACCGAGACGCTGGCGACCGTCGCCAGCGCCCAGGTCCAGGCGATCGTGGATGCCGCAGAGCAGACCGCGGCCGGCATCCAGAGCCGCGCGGAGGAGGAGGCGCGCACGATCCACGAGGAGGCCACCAGCGAAGCCCGCCGCAAGCGCCAGGAGGCGACCCGGGACGCCAAGCGCGAGCGCGAGGAGGCAGCAGCCGAAGCCAAACGTGAGCGCGAGGAGGCGGCACGGGATGCCCAGAACGAGCGCGAGCAGGCGGCCAGCGACGCCAAGCGCGAGCGCGAAGGGGCGCTGCAGCAATCGCGGGACTACGTGGGCCAGGTTTCCGAGGCCACTTCGCGGATGCGCGAGCGGCTGGACACGATCGAGGCCGAGCTTGGGACGCTCACGGATTCCCTGCGCGACGGTGCCAACCGGCTATCCGCCGAGCTCGGGGTGCTCGAGTCGGCGATGAGCGATCTGAGCACGGCCGCCAGTGCGAAGCCGGAGCCAGCGGCGGCCGGGACGGTCGAAACGGCGATGCCAGGAGCGGGGGAGCTCGAGCCGGAGCCCTCGCTGGCGGCCGCCGAGCCCGAGCCGCAGACGATTCCGGCGGGTGCTCCGGAGGAGGGAGCGGTGCTCGCACCGGAAGGCGAGACCCTCGAGGAGCTCGAGCCTGCGCCCGAGCTCGCGGAGGAGCCGCTCGAGCCGGAGGCGGAGCCGTCGACCCTCGCCGCAGAGCCGGCCGCGGTAGAGCCGCCGCCGGCAGAGGCCGAGCCCGAGGGAGCCGATGACGCCGAGGGCGCGCGCCTGATCGCGCTCAACATGGCGCTGAACGGCACCCCGCGTGAGGAGACCGATCGCTACTTGGCCGAGAACTTCGAGCTCTCCAACCGCTCCGGGTTGCTTGACGAGGTGTACGCCAGCGTCGACGGCTAGCGAGACCTCCCGAGCGCTCTCGTCCCCCGCAAACTGCTGAGAACCGACCAGGGGAACGTCTGTTCGGCCATCTAGACTGGTTGGAGTGAGCGCAAGCGACCAGCTGATCGTCTCGGGAGCCCGGGAGCACAACCTCAAGGACATCACGGTCGCGATCCCCCGGGGGTCGCTGACCGTGATCACCGGGCTGTCCGGGTCCGGCAAGTCGTCGCTGGCGTTCGACACGATCTACGCCGAGGGCCAGCGCCGCTACGTCGAGTCCCTGTCGGCATACGCGCGCCAGTTCCTGGGGCAGATGGACAAACCGGACGTGGATTCGATCGAGGGGCTCTCGCCGGCGATCTCGATCGACCAGAAGACGACCTCGCGCAATCCCCGGTCAACGGTGGGGACCGTCACCGAGATCTACGACTACCTGCGGCTGCTGTGGGCCCGCATCGGCCACCCTCACTGCCACATATGCGGGCGTCCAATCGCCGGCCAGTCCGCAGAGCAGATCATCGACCAGGTGATGGAGCTTGAGGACGGCACGCGGTTCATGGTCCTGGCGCCGATCGTCCGGGGACGCAAAGGCGAGTACGGAAAGCAGTTGACGGAGCTGCGCGACGAGGGCTTCTCCCGGGTCAAGGTGGACGGCGAGCTCAGGCGGCTCGAGGAGGAGATCCTGCTGGACAAGAAGTTCAGGCACGACATCTCGGTGGTCGTCGACAGGCTGGTGATGAAGCCGGAGCTGCGCAAGCGGCTGGCGGACTCGATCGAGACCGCGGTCGCGCTTGCCGATGGGCTGGTGGAGATCGAGCTGGTCGACCGGGACGAGGTACGGACCTACAGCGAGCGGTTCGCCTGCCCGGTCCACGGTCCGAGCCTCGCGGAGCTCGAGCCGCGGATCTTCTCGTTCAACTCGCCGCATGGGGCTTGTCCGCGGTGCACCGGGCTGGGCTCGCAGATGGAGATCGACCCCGAGCTGGTCGTTCCCGATCCCTCGCTGTCGGTCGGCGAGGGAGCGATCGCGCCGTGGGCGGCTAGTGCGTCGGATTACTACGACCAGCTGACGCAGGCCATCGCCGAGCGCTACAGGATCGACCTCGAGAGGCCATGGGATCGCCTGTCGGCCGAGCAGCGCGAGTTCTTCCTGCATGGGACGAACGGCGATCGCGTGCAGGTGTCCTACCGCAACCGCTTCGGGCGCCGGCGCTCCTACGCCACGCGGTTCGAAGGGATCATCCCGAGCTTGGAGCGCCGCTACCGGGAGACCGACTCGGACTTCGCTCGGGAGAAGATCGAGGAGTACATGACGCTCAGGCCATGTCCGGAGTGCAAGGGGGCGAGGCTGCGGCCGGAGTCGCGAGCGGTGCTCGTGTCCGGCACGCCGATCCACGAGTTCACGGGACGCTCGGCGCGGCGGGCGCTGGAGTGGCTGCAGGCGCTGGAGCTGAGCGAGCACGACCGCCGGATCGCTCGGCTCGTGCTGCGGGAGATCGAGGAGCGGCTTCAGTTCTTGGAGAACGTGGGCATTGGCTACTTGACGCTCGAGCGCGCGGCGTCGACGCTGTCGGGCGGCGAGGCGCAGCGGATCAGGCTGGCCACCCAGGTGGGCTCTTCGCTCGTCGGTGTGCTCTACATCCTCGACGAGCCCTCGATCGGCCTTCATCAGCGGGACAACGCAAAGCTCATCAACACGCTCGAGCGGCTCCGCGACCTGGGCAACACAGTGCTGGTTGTGGAGCACGACGAGGGGACGATGCGCGCCGCCGATCACCTGGTGGACATGGGGCCTGCAGCCGGCGAGCACGGCGGATACGTGGTCGCCCAGGGGACGGCCGAGGAGGTGGAACTGGTCGAGGACTCGCTGACCGGGCAGTTCCTGGCGGGAACGCGGGTGATCGAGATACCGCGTCGCCGGCGCCGTCCGTCCGGCTATGTCCAAATCGAGGGAGCCGCGCAGCACAACCTCAAGCGGATCGACGTCAAGATCCCGCTGGGGGTGCTGTGCTGCGTGACAGGGGTATCAGGGTCGGGAAAGTCGACGCTGGTCAACGAGGTCCTGTACAAGGCGGTCGCCAACCGTCTGCATCGGACTCGTCAACGCGCGGGGACCCACCGGCGAATCACGGGCCTGGAGCAGCTCGACAAGATCATCTATGTCGACCAGTCCCCGATTGGTCGAACGCCGCGTTCGAATCCCGCCACCTACATCGGCTTGTTCGATCAGATCCGTGAGCTGTTCTCGAAGACTCAGGAAGCCCGCGCCAGGGGCTACAAGCCCGGGCGGTTCTCGTTCAACATCAAGGGCGGGCGCTGCGAGGTGTGCCGGGGAGACGGACAGATCAAGATCGAGATGCACTTCCTCCCGGATGTTTATGTGCCCTGCGAGCAGTGCCACGGCAAGCGCTACAACCGCGAGACGCTCGAGGTCCGATTCAAGGGCAAGACGATCGCCGACGTGCTCGAGATGCCGATCGAGGAGGCGCTCGACTTCTTCGCCCACATTCCCAAGATCCGACGGCGGGTACAAGCCCTGAGTGACGTGGGACTGGGCTACATGCGCCTCGGGCAGCCGGCGACCACGCTCTCAGGCGGCGAGGCCCAGCGGGTCAAGCTGGCCGCAGAGCTGTGCAAGGTGGCCACCGGGCGCACGCTCTACATCCTGGATGAGCCGACCACCGGCCTTCACTTCGCGGACATCCAGCGGCTGCTGGAAGTCCTCACCCGGCTGGTGGGCGCCGGCAACTCGGTGATCGTGATCGAGCACAACCTCGACGTGATCAAAGTCGCCGATCGGATCATCGATCTCGGTCCGGAGGGCGGCGAGGAAGGCGGGCAGCTGGTAGCTACCGGCACCCCGGAGCAGGTGTCCAGGGTCGTCGCCTCCTACACCGGCGCCTACCTGACGCAGGTGCTGCGCAGGCCCGAGCGCGCGGCCCAAGTGGCGGCGGCCTAGGAATGGGCAGGAATTAGGCTTCGGCCCAGCTAAAAAGTGGTCATTTGTGCACCGCTTGGCCGCTAAGCTCTCGAGGGGACCGCGACGTTCGTCCTCAGAGGTGAGAAGTTGGTTTTGTTGATCGTTCTCATCGTCGCCATCGCCCTGGTGGTCGTCTGGCTGTTGTTCGAGGTGGCGCAGGTGACGAGCGGCGGTTTGAGGTTGCCTAGGATCCACGAGGGTTCGCTGCAGGGCGCGCTGGGTGGTGCGCCGCCGATCTCCCGGGGCAATGGCAATTCGGCCGAGACGGTGGCGACAGAGCGGGAGGTTGCGCCGGAGCGCGAGGAGCCTGAGCAAGCCGAGCTCCAGGACGAGCGCCGGCAAGAGCCGCGCTACGACGCGGCGGACGTGGAGCAGGCGGTGTACGACCGCCTGTATGGTCAGCGCGGACGCCGCGCTTGACGTCGCCCGACAGCCCCGCTGCCCTGGCCTCCAAACTCCTGCTGTGGGAGCGGAAATGGCGCCACTACCAGCGCAACTCGTTGCCCTGGAACCGGGTGCGGATTCACTGGGAGCTGATGCGCCGGGGCGCTTTCGCCCGCTGGCCGTTGCACGGCAACGTCTTGGAAGCGCTCCGAGACGGCAGGCTCGAGGTCGGCGAGCACACGCTGTTCGAACCGGGGGTCTGGCTGACGGCCCCGGCGCCGGGACGGATCAGGATCGGCGGCGGGACTTTTCTAAATCTCGGGGTGATGGTCGCTGCCGCGGGTTTGGTGGAGATCGGTGACCATTGCATGTTCGCCAACGGCTGTTTCGTGACCGACGCCGGCCATCGTTTTGACGATCCGCACGTACCCGTGCCGTGGCAGGGGTTCGTATCCCCCGGGCCCACCCGGGTGGACGACAACGTGTGGTGTGGGGCCAACGTGGTGATCACCGGCGGCGTCACGGTCGGTGAGCGCTGCGTGATCGGCGCCAACTCGGTCGTTACGCACGACATCCCGCCGTTCTCGATCGCTGCCGGCGCCCCGGCCCGGGTGCTCAGGACGATCGAGTACCCGGCCAAGAGCCTCGCTAAGAGTTCTTGATCACGATCCCCTCGAGGATGTACGCCGCGTGCTCGGCGGCGTCGATCGCCGCCTCCAGGCGCTCGAACAGGTCCTTCCAGCGGATCACGACCATTGGATCAATGCCGGTGTCGAACAGCGAGGCCACGGCGTCGCGGGTGATCCTGTCGCCCTCGTTCTCGAGTCGGTTGACCTCCACCGTGTGCTGCGAGATGTCCTGAAAGCCGCGCAGCCGATTGACCGCGTCGGCGATCTGGCGGGCCGCGGCCCGCAGCACGCGTGCCAGCTGAATTGCCTGGTCCATCGGGGCTTCGATCTTGTAGAGGCCTAGATAGTCGGCGACCTCCTCGGTCCAATCGACGATGTCGTCGAGCGCCGAGGTCAGCGCCAGGATGTCCTCTCGGTCGATCGGCGTGACGAACGTGTGGTTGAGACGGTCGATGATGTCGTGCGTGATCCGGTCGCCCTCGCGCTCGCAGTCCTTGATCTCTTGCGCCAGGGGCTTGGAGTCCGGATAGTTCGAGAGCAGCTCGTCCAGCAAGTCGGCGGCGCGGCGGATGTTCTGGCCGGCCTCCTCGAACAGCTCGAAGTAGATCCGGTCGCGCGGCATCAGCACCTGGCTGAAGCGGGGCATGGGGAGGATGCTATTGGTTGCCGCTACGCCCGGCTGAGCCGAGGCTGCCGGCGAGCAGCGCGACTGTGAGCGGCGCCCCCAAACCACGTCCCATGGGGGGCGTCAGTCTAGGCGAGCTGGTCCCGGAAGCGCTCTAGCTCTTCGTCGTCGATCGTGTAGGCGTGCTCCGGCCCCGGGAAAGCTCCCCGGCGGACCTCATCGGCGTATTCGGCGACTCCGGCCACCATTTGGGCCTTGGTCTCGGCGTAGCGCTTGACGAACCGTGCTGTGTGGCCGTCGTAGATCCCGAGCAGGTCGTGGAACACGAGCACCTGGCCATCGGTCGATGCTCCGGCGCCGATTCCGATCACCGGCACCCGTAGCCTGGCGCACAACTCGCTAGCGACGGCATCCGGAATCGCCTCGAACACGATCGAGAAGCACCCGGCCTCCTCCAGCGCCAGTGCATCGCGGGCCACTTGCAGCGCCCGCTCGGCCGTCCGGCCCTGCGCTCGATGCCCGCCGAGCGCGGTGGCCGTCTGAGGCGTGAGCCCGACGTGACCCATCACTGGGATGCCGGCGTCGACGATGGCCCGGGCGCGCTCGACGCTCGTGCCCCCGCGCTCCAGCTTGACGGCGTCGCACCCGGCCTCCTTCACGAACCGCTGCGCGCTCAGTACAGCCTGCTCGTCCGAGGACTCGTATGAGCCGAACGGCAGATCCCCGATCAACAGCGGGGTCGTCAGCCCGCGACGTACGGCGGCGGCGAGCATCAGCATCTCGTCGGTCGATACGGGGACGGTGGAGGGATATCCGAGCACGGTCATGGCCCCCGAGTCGCCTACCAGCACGGCGTCCACGCCGGCTTCCTCGGCTACTTGGGCGGACGGATAGTCGTATGCGGTGACCATCGCGATCGGCTCGCCGAGCTGCTTCTTCTCCACAAACCGGGGAAGCGTCATCGGCAGGCGCCCGCTGAGGTCCTGGGGTACGGGGGTGTGGGGTCTTGTTGACATGCGATCTGCTCCTCTAGACGGTGGCCGACTCCGACAGCAGCGAGGCGACGTTCTCGTCGACCGCCAGGATCTCGTTGCGCGCCCCGACATGGACGACCCGGGGGCGGTAGTTCTCAAGCTCCTCGGGGTCGTAGCCGCCGTAGGAGATGACGATGATCGTGTCGCCTTGATGCACCAGGCGGGCGGCGGCGCCGTTCAGCTTCATCTCGCCCGCCCCCGGCTCGCCGGCGATGGTGTAGGTCTCGAACCGGGCTCCGTTGTCGATGTCCACCACTGCGACCTGTTCGAACTCGCGGATGTCCGCGGCCTCGAGCAGCTCCGGATCGATGGTGACCGACCCTACGTAGTGCAGGTCGCAGTCGGTCACCGTCGCCCGATGGATTTTGGATTTCATCATCGTGCGCTGCATTGCAGGACCTCCTCGTCCCGTTCGGAGCGCGATGGCAGTGCCTGTGACGCGCCGGTTGACGGCTCCGGAATGGGTTGGTTGTCGATCAATCGGATGGCGCCGACGCGCGCGGCGACGACCGCCAGCACCTCACGGTCGACGCGCGGTACGGGCGCGAAGCTCTCGGGATCGACGAGCTCGAAGTACTCGAGCTCGACTCCCGGTGTGCCAGAAATCTGAGCGCGCGCGGCTGCCACGATGGCGCCGGCGTCCCGGTCGCCGGCGGCGACCCGAGCTGCCGCTCCCCGGAGCGCCCGGTACAGCAGAGCGGCTCGCTGCCGCTCGGCACTGGACAGGAGCCGGTTGCGAGAGGACATCGCCAGACCGTCAGGCTCGCGAACCGTGGGGCAGACCTCGATCCGCACGGGGAAGTCGAGATCGCGGACTAGGCGGCGGACGACAAGCGCCTGCTGGGCATCCTTTTGGCCGAAGTAGGCGACGTCCGGTCCGACGATGTTGAGCAGCTTGGCAACGACCGTGCTGACCCCATCGAAGTGGCTCCGGCCGCGGTTCTGTCCCTCGAGCCGCTCGGTGACCCGGTCAATCGACACGGTTGTCGAGAAGCCAGGCTTGTAGATCTCACCGGCGGCGGGAGCAAACAGGTAGTCAATGCCCTCGGCAGCGGCCAGCCGTTCATCCTCCGCCTGGTCGCGGGGATAAGCCTCGAGATCGCGAGGGTCATTGAACTGCGACGGGTTGACGAACAGCGACGCAACAACCACATCGCACTGCTCGCGGGCGCGTCTGAAGAGTGACAGGTGTCCTTCGTGCAACGCGCCCATCGTCGGCACCAGCCCGACGGACCGCCCCGCCCGGCGGGCGGGGGTCAGCGCGGTGCGCAGCTCGTCGATCGTGGACAGCGTCTTCATCGCAGAGCCAGGCTCGGATTAGTTGCCGGTTCCTGCGGGGCGTTCTGGACGGCCGGCGCGCGAGTGGCGTCCCGCCCGACCGACGGGCGGCTCGCGCCCTGCGTGGCCAGCGCGCGGGTGGCCTCGACAAGTGCGTCGAACAGCGGCAGCAGATCCTCGGCTCGCTCGCCGACCGCCAGACGCTGGGCGGCAACGGTGGCTTCGTCACCGCGCGCCACGGGCCCGGTCAGGGCGCGGTCGGGGCCCAGCGCGGCCCAGTTCTCGACCGTCGCGCGTACCAGTGGGACAAGCAGCTCGCGGCTCGCGCCGGCGCTCGCTGCCAGGCGCTCAGCGGCGGCCTCCAGCGTCACCAGGAAGTTCGAAGCGATCGAGGCCGCCGCGTGATAAGCGGGACGGTCCTGATCGTCAAGCTCGAGGGGCACCATCTCCAGCTGCCGGGCTACGGTCCGAGCGAACTCGAGCGCTCGCGGCGTGCTACCGGCTATCGCCGCAGCGGCGCCGGCAAACGTCGCCCCGTCCGCAGTGACGGTCATCAACGGGTGAAGCGAGAACGCCTCGTGCGGCGCGACGATGTCCGGAGGGCTGGCACCGGAGCAATGGCCGACCAACGGCCCGCGAGGGATCCGCTCGGCGGCCGCGGCGATCTCGGCGTCAGGAACACACATCAGCACCGCATCGGCGCCGGTTAGGTCCGCGCCCCGGCCCAGCGGCCCGATTAGCGGGTAACCGCGCTCAGCGAGTGCGGCCGCCAGAGCGGTGCCCAGGCGGCCCCGGCCCAGGATGGCCAGACGTCGACAGGAAGGATCCTCGTCGGGCTTCCGGTCCAGTTCTCGCATCTGAGATACCGGTCGGGTGGTGGCTGAAGTGTCGGATAAGGTCCGTCCCCTTGAGCGGTGACGGCCTCGACGCCCATTTTAGCGCCGCTTTAGGGCTCCTCTGGTGTGAGAGGGGTCACTCCGGAGCATCCAGGTCCGCTTACAGCCAAGCACCGCAGATTGCGGAGTCATCGGCCTCTAGCCGTCAACCGCCGCCATTACCATCGTCGCTGTGAGCAGCGCCAGCGAACGCCGCGAGGCGTTGAAGGCCGTCTACCACGAGGCACGAGGATGCGTCCGCTGTCCGCTCCACCGTTCACGAACCCAGGTGGTCTTCGGCAACGGCAACGCCGACTCCGAGCTGGTGTTCGTGGGCGAGGCGCCGGGAGCGAATGAGGACCGCATGGGTCTGCCGTTCGTCGGCGCCGCCGGCAAGCTGCTCGACAAGTTGCTGGGGGAGATCGGGCTGGAGCGGGCGGACGTGTTTGTCCTCAACGTCTTGAAGTGCCGCCCGCCCGATAACCGCGATCCTCACCCGAACGAGATCGAGGCCTGTCGCGGCTATCTGGAACAGCAGATCGAGCTGATCGAGCCCAGCGTGATCTGCACGCTCGGCAACTTCTCGACCAAGCTGCTCCGCGCCGACACCACCGGGATCTCGAGGCTCCACGGGCGCGAAGAGGTGCGGGTCATCGGCACCCGGGCGGTGCACCTCTATCCCCTCTATCACCCTGCGGCGGCGCTATACACGCCCTCCACGCTCGATGCCCTGCGGAGCGACTTTCACCGCATCCCGGAGCTGCTGGCGGTCGGGGCCCCGCCGCAGCCGGAGGCGGTGGAGGAGGTGCCGGAGCCAGAGGCCGACGAGGGGGTCGATCCGGGGGTCCTGGCCGCTGCGCAGGACGTCAGTGCCGTACCGGTGTCCGTTGCTGCACCGGACAGCGCAGCTCAGCTGGGCCTGTTCTAGGCCAGCTCCGAGCCGCTCGGCGCGGCTGCGCTCGAAGCCAGCTCGGATGTGACCGCCGCAGCCGGCGCCCTGGCGTCGCTCCGCAGAGCCAGCGTGAAGGCGACCACCGCGCCGAGGGCCTGGACGCCGAGCACGACTCCGGCAAAACCGGTGGGGTGGCGCGAGGAGTGGAGCAGAAGCACGGGCTCGAGCACGGCCACCGCCCCCAACGGGATCAAGAACCAGATTCGCTTCAGCGCGAGCAGGTATTGGACCGCCAGATAAGTGGCGGCCAGCACGGTGAAGGCCGCGCCCAGCGGCAGCAGCGAGGAGGAGGCGGTGGCCCGCTTGGCGCTGAAGGCGATCGCGAGAAGCGGGTGGGCGGCGACGGCGAAGATCAACAGACACGGGATCGCGCACACGCCGATGATCCCCAGCGCCCGCAAGAGCACGCCACGGGTGTCCTCCCCCGCCGCCCGGCGGCGAGAGGTCTCCGGCACGAGGTAGAAACCGGCGCCCATCGCCACCCAGATCACGACCTGGGCCGCGACCGAGGTGGCGGCGTAGGAGCTCGCCAGCTTGGTCGGAAACCGGTGCTTGGCGGCGATCACGTCGATGTTCTGGAGCACGGCGACAACGGCCAGGCCGGCGATCGGCACCCAGGCCCGTTTGACGTGCATCCAGAGCCCCAGCGCCGCCTCGGCGATACCGCTCTTGGAGGAGCCGACGAGCTGAGTGCGCAGGCGATACCCGCAGTAAAGGGTCATCGCGATGTAGGAGAACAGCGACCCCAGGTAGGCGCCGGTCAGGCCGAGCCCCACGACCGCCAGGAGCGCGCCCAGCACTAGACGCGAGCTCTGCTCGGCGACGAGGCTGATTCCCACGGTGCGATAGTCGCCGATGCCCTGTAGCGCTCCCCGCATCAGGCAGACCTGGAGGTACACGCACCCGGCCGGCAATCCGGCGGCCGCGGCCCAGGCGTCGTGCTTGACGCCGATGAGCTCCGCGATCTGCTGCCGCAGCACGATCGAGACGACGGTCAGGACCGCCGTGACGAGCATCATCGACTTCGCCCACCGGGTGACCGTGGCCCACATGCTGTCGCCCACGCCCAGGTGTCCGAGCACGCCCTCTCGCGCCGTGGCCACCTGCATCGCCTGGCCCACTACCGCCAGGATCAGCAGGTACTTGACCAGCGCCGCCAGGGCCCCGTAGTCCCCGACGACCCGCGCGAACACGAACGTCGAGCCCAGGGCGATCACGTTGTTGGCGATCATGGCTCCGGCCAGACCGCCGGCTTTGGCGGTATCGGAGGTCCGCAGCACAGTCAGTGCTGGCTCGTACCGTCGCCTGAGGGCGGCCAGCGGTCCAGCCGCCGGCGCAGGGCCCGCGCCTGTCTTCCCAGCTCTCACGACCCTACTTGACGGTAGCGAATGTCCCAGCACACGGACGAAACGACTTCTTAGCGGACCGCTAAGGTGTCTCCGACCCCTAATGTCGCCTCCGGTGCAGACGAGCAGCGCCGCTGAAACGGAGGCGCTCGGCGCGGAGCTGGCCATCGAGCTCAGCCCGGGTGACGTGGTGCTCGTCGAGGGAGAGCTGGGTGCAGGCAAGACCACTTTCGTCCGCGGCGCATCTCGCGCGCTGGGGATCGACGCACCGGTCACCAGCCCCACTTTCACGATCGGTCAGCGCTACAGCGGAGACGTGACCGTGGCGCACCTCGATCTGTTCCGGCTCGAGCAGTTGGAGCTGGAGGAACCGGGCCTGCTCGACGACTACCTCGGCCCAGATGCAGTGGCGTTTGTCGAGTGGCCCCCGGACGGGAGCGAGGAGCTCACCGGCGGGCGCCCGATCGCCGCCCGGGTGCGGATCGAGCATGCCGGCGGCGACCGCCGCCTCGTCACCGTGCAGCGCGCGCCGGACCGCCCGCGGCGAACCATTGTGGACGAGCCGTGAGCATCCTGGCGTTCGACACTGCGACCCGGGCCACCACTGTCGCGCTCGATGATCAGGAGCTTCGTGACGATCCTCCGCCCGGTGTCAGGCCGCGGCACGTTTCACGGCTGATGCCACTGATCGCGGAGCTGCTGGAGCGGAGCGGCAGAGGTTGGGCAGAGATCGAGCGGCTGGCGGTTGGCACCGGTCCTGGAACCTTCACCGGGCTCAGGATCGGCGTCGCTACCGCACGGGCGCTTGCCAACGCGCGCGGCATCCCACTGCTCGGCGTCTCGACGCTCGAGTCGCTCGCGCTGAGCGCGTCGCGGGCCCGAGGTGCGGCGGAGGATGAAGCCCACCAAGTGATCCTGTCGGTGCTCGACGCGCGCCGTCGGCAGGTGTTCGCCGCCGCCTGGCCGCTGAGGAGGGGCGAGCCGGCGTTCGAGTCGCCCCTGCTGGCGCCGAGCGCCTTGGACCCCGCGGAGCTGGCCGCGCTGGCGGCCAACTTCGGCGCGCCCCCGTTGGCGGTCGGAGACGGCGCGGTAGACTGCAAAACGGTTCTCGAGCGCTCGGGCGCCGTGATTCCGGACGGCGGCTCGCCGCTCCACAGGGTCACAGCCTTAGGGCACGTAGAGCGCGCCCGGAGTCTCGACGCAGGTGACGCCGGAACCGTTTTCCCCCAGTACCTCCGTCTCCCAGATGCCGAGCTTGCCCGCAGCGCCAGCCGCCAGCGATGACACTTGACTCCACGAGCACCACGATCCGGCCCCTTGGCTACTCCGACCTGCCGCAGGTGATGGCCATCGAGCGCCGTTCGTTTCCTACGCCCTGGTCGTTGGCCATGTTCGTGCTCGAGCTGTCGAAGCCCTCGGGGGTGTGCCTGGCGGCCGTCGAGCGGCGCCCCGGCGGCAGACGAGGTGGGGAGATCATCGGCTATCTGATCTGCTCGCGCTATGACCGCGTCTGGCATTTGATGAACATCGCCGTCGAGCCCAGCGTGCGTAGGCGGAGGATTGCCACCCAGCTGCTGGAGGAGATGCTCGAGCGCGCGGGGGCTGACGCTCCCTACACACTCGAGGTCCGAATGTCCAACGCCCCGGCCATCGTCCTCTACGAGCGCTTTGGGTTCCGTCCCGCCGGCACGCGGCCGCGTTACTACGCCGACACGGGCGAGGACGCGCTGATCATGTGGCGGACGGCCGGAAACGAGGCGATGCTCGGCTGATGGCCGCCGCGGGCATCCTGGCACTCGAGACGAGCTGCGACGACACCTGCGCGGCGGTGATCAGCCGCCAGGGCGAGATTCTCTCCAACGTCATCTCGTCCCAGGGGATCCACGACCGCTATGGCGGTGTGGTTCCCGAGATCGCCTCGCGCCACCATCTGGAGCTGATCGACGACGTGGTCAAGGCCGCGCTGCGGGAAGCGGGGACAGGCCTCGAAACACTGGAGCTGGTGGCGGTGACGCGCGGGCCCGGACTGGTCGGCGCGCTGTTGGTGGGGGTGGCAAGCGCCAAGGCGCTGGCCGCGGCACGCGAGCTTCCGCTCGCCGTCGTCGATCACCTGCACGGCCACGTGTGCGCGAGCTTCCTTGCGCCGGACCCGTTCGAGCCGCCGTTTCTCAGTCTCCTCGCCAGTGGTGGCCACACGCTTTTGGCCCACATCCGAGATCACGGCCCAGGGTTCGAGGTGTTGGGTCAGACGCTCGACGACGCCGCCGGCGAGGCGTTCGACAAGGGCGCCCGGCTCCTGGGCCTGGGCTACCCCGGCGGTCCGGCACTCGAGCGCCTGGCCCGCGACGGCGATCCCGGAGCGTTCAGGTTTCCGACGGCAGGCTCGGTCAGGGGCCTCGACTTCTCTTTCGCCGGATTGAAGACCGCCCTGCTCTACCGGGTGCGTGAGCTCGGCGAGGGCGAGACTGGCCGGCGCAGACCCGACTTGGCGGCCTCCTACCAATGGGCGATCGTCGAGTCGCTCGCCCTACGGGTGGAGCGAGCGCTCGCCGTCACCGGGCTCGAGCGCCTGGCTATCGGCGGCGGCGTCGCCGCGAACCGGCCGCTGCGCGAGCGAATGGCCCAAATCGGGGTCACCTTGGAGGTGCCGCCGCCCCCGCTCTGCACCGACAACGCGGCGATGATCGCCAGCGCCGCCAGGTACGTCCCGGCGCTTCCATACCCCGATTACCTGGAGCTCGACGTCTACGCAAGCGGCGAGCCGGTCCCCGCGGTGGCGTGAAAACCGTCGTCCTCTACACGCGCCGCGGATGCTGTCTGTGTGACGAGGCGCGTGCGGTCCTCGAGCGCGTGCAGGGCCGCCACGGCTTCGAGCTGCGAGAGCAGGACATCGAGCGGGACGAGTCGCTGCTCCGTGCCTATCTGGAGCGGATTCCGGTGGTGACGATCGACGGCGTGGAGGTGTTCGAGCTGAGCGTCGAGGAATCGGAGCTGGAGCGGGCGCTGTGTAGAGTGAAGGTGGAATGAGCTACACGGTCGGCCGCGATCCGGGCATCGCTCAGCCGGGTGTCGAGAAGCTGGGGGAGAAGCTTTCACTCGGGGTGGCAGCGAGGCTATCGCGCTACCTGCAGGTGTTGACCCAGGCGCGGAAAATGGGCAAGCAGACGATCTCCTCCCAGGAGCTCGCCGACTACACGCACGTCAATTCGACCCAGATCCGACGCGATCTGTCGGGGTTCGGCAAGTTCGGCAAGCGCGGCGTGGGCTACAACGTCGACTCCCTGGTGACGCAGATCCGCAAGATTCTGCGTACCTCGGGACAGCACAACATCGCGCTGTTCGGAGCCGGCCACCTTGGCACGGCGATCGCCACCTCCGACATCTTCGCCGACCACGGCTTTCGCGTCGTGGCGGTGTTCGACGTCGACGACGGCAAGGTGGGAACGCACATCGGGCAGCTGCAGGTGCGGCCCAACGACGAGTTGCGGCAGGTGGTGGAGGACGAGGAGATCGTGGTCGCGGTGCTGGCGGTGCCATCCGCCGCCGCGCAGGACCTGGCCGACGAGCTGGCTGACGCAGGGGTGAAGATCATCTTCAACTACTCCGATGCCCTGATCCACGTGCCGCCCGAGGTCACGGTTCACACCTCGAGCCCGGCAGTCGACCTGCTCTACGCCCTTTACTTCTACCTGACCTGACTCGGCAATCACTAGATGGGCGGCACGCTCGACCTGGACGCCGCGCGCGCGGGCCTCGATGGCTCCACCGACTTCACTGTGGGCATCGAGGAAGAGTTCGCGCTGCTCGATCCCACCGACCTCGGCCTCGTACAGCGCTTCGAGGAGCTCCAAGCGGCGGCGGCTGGCGATCCGGTGCTGTCTGATGCCATCACCGGCGAGCTGATCTCCTCCGAGATCGAGATCCGCTCGGGCCGCGGTGAGAACCTGGCCGAGGCGATCGCCGCTCAGCGCGACCGTCGGCGCCGGCTGTTCGCGCTGGCCGCCGAGCACGACGTGGCCCTGGGGGCCACCGGCACCCACCCGTGGTCGGACTATCGCCGGCAGCACATCATCGAGACCGAGCACTACCAGCGCGTGGAGGAGGGGCTGAAGTACGTCGCCTGGCGCAACAACGCCTTCTCGTTGCACGTTCACGTGGGGGTCAGGGGCGCCGATCGGGCGGTTCAGGTCTGCGACCGCCTGCGGCCGGTGCTGCCGCAGCTGTTGGCGGTGTCCGCCAACTCGCCGTTCCTCGACGGCCAGGACTCCGGACTTCACTCGGCCCGCACGCAGATCTTCACCAAGAGCTTCCCCCGCTGCGGTGTCCCGGACTGGTTTGGCACCTGGGAGCAGTTCGCCGACTACATCGGGCTGCTGATCGAGACAGAGTCGATCGTGGAGTACACGCAGGTGTGGTGGTCGATCCGGCCGCACTTCACGTTCGGGACGGTCGAGGTGCGGATCTGCGACGCCCAGCAGACCGCGGCAGAATCCGAGGCGCTGGCGGCGCTGATCGTGGCCTGCGTCGGCCAGGCAGCCAGAGACGTGGACGCCGGCGTGGAGTTCGTCCAGCACCCCAGGCGGCTGATCGAGGAGAACGTCTGGCGGGCGCTGCGCTATGGGCTCGACGGCGCGCTCCTGGACCTCGACCTGCGAGAGCGCTACCCGGCGCAGAGCACCGTGGAGCGGCTGCTTCGGTGGACGGCGCCGGCCCGCGCGGAGCTTGACATCGACATCGCCTTCCCCGAGCTCAATGGCGCCCAGCGTCAGCGGCGGATGCTGGCGTCCGGCTTGAGCTTGACCGACACCTACGCCGCGACGGTCGCCGCCACTCGTGAGACGTATGCTGATTACGTGCAAGTCAGGTGATGTGAGCGAATGAGCACCGAGGAGCCACGACCGACAACCGAGGAGCGCGGCAGGCAACCGACCGAGGATGAGCTGCGCTCGGCCTACGAGGCCGAGGTCAAGAAGATCCGGGTGGAGCAGGTGCTGCTCGAGCACGTCGTTTCGCTGGTCAATCTCGGCATGCGGCGCACCGGGCTGTCGCCCGGGACCGAAGACGAGCGCGACCTGGAGCAGGTACGACTGGCGATCGAGACGATCAGAGCCCTAACGCCCCTGGTGGAGCGCTCATCGCCACAGCACGTAGGTCCGATACGCGACGCGCTGTCCCAGCTGCAGCTTGCGTTCGTCAGGATCGGTGGTTCCGCGGGCGGCGCTGGGGAGGCTTCCGGCACCGGCCAGCCGTCAGGGGAACCGCGGACGGCGGCCAGCCCGCGCGAGCCACAGACCGCGCCCGGATCGCAGTCGCCGAAGGCCGACGAACCGGGCCCCGCGCAGCGCAGCGGCAAGCTCTGGATCCCCGGCCAGTAGTCGGTAGACCCACTACCCAGTAGTCGCTGCGGGCGCACCGTCGGCTACACTCACGTGTCCTTCAGGCCTCCGCCCGGAACACGGGTGTGGGCCATTTTCAGTGTTGGCGGCGCCTACCTGCGCGCCTCTATTAGCTAAGGCTTTCGGAGGATCTTCTCTTGACCAGCTTCCTGACGCACCATGGCGTCATCGTGGCCCTTGTGTGCGCCGCGGCAGCCGTCGTGTACGGCATCGTCACCTCGCGCCAGTTGCTCGCCCTATCGCCCGGTAACGAGCGCATGCGCACGATCTCGGCGGCGGTGCAGGAAGGCGCTCGCGCCTACCTCAACCGCCAGTACACGATCATCGCGGGCGTTGGCGTGGTCGTGTTCGTGCTGCTGATCCCGCTCCAGAACATCCGCGTGGCGATCGGGTTCGCGATCGGCGGTGTGTTCTCGGCCGCCGCCGGCTACATCGGCATGAACATGTCGGTGCGGGCCAACTCACGGGTCGCTGAGTCCGCCCGCGGCGGCATCTCTCCGGCGCTGTCCGCCGCGTTTCGCGGCGGTTCGGTCACGGGTCTGCTGGTCGTTGGGCTCGCGCTGCTGGGGATCGCCGGCTATTACGGGGTGCTCACGTTCATCGCCGGCGAGAGCACCCGCCACGCCGTCGATGCGCTGATCGGCCTCGGGTTCGGCGGCTCGCTGATCTCGGTGTTTGCCCGCCTGGGCGGCGGCATCTTCACCAAGGCTGCCGATGTGGGCGCGGACCTGGTGGGGAAGATCGAGGCCGGGATCCCGGAGGACGACCCCCGCAACCCGGCCGTGATCGCCGACAACGTGGGCGACAACGTCGGCGACTGCGCGGGGATGGCGGCGGACCTGTTCGAGACCTATGCCGTGACCGCGGTGGCGGTGATGCTGCTGGGCGTGCTGTTGTTCAGCCAGCAGACCAAGGTGGCGCTGTACCCGTTGGTGCTCGGCGCGATCTCGATCGTGGCCTCGATCATCGGCACGTTCGCCGTGCGCTCGCGGGCGGGCAACGTCGAGCGGGCGCTCTACCAGGGCCTGGTCGTATCTGGCGGTCTCGCGGCGCTGGCGTTCATCCCCCTCACCTACTGGATGATGCACGGCGTCACGCTGATCGACGGCGCCGTCGCGCCCAAGTGGTGGCACTTCTATCTGTGCGCGCTGATCGGGGTGGGGGTGACCGCCTTTCTGTTTGTGATCACCGATTACTTCACCTCGACGCGCTTCGCGCCGGTGAAGAGCACGGCGCGGGCGTCGCAGACGGGTCATGCCACCAACATCATTCAGGGGCTGGCGCAGGGGTTTCAGTCCACGGCGCCGCCGGCGATCGTGATCGCCATGGGCATTCTCGGTGCCTGGAAGCTGACGGGCGGCGGTAGCCAGGGCATCTACGGGATCGGGATCGCGGTCATGGCCCAGCTTTCGTTGACGGGATTGATCGTGGCCCTTGACGCCTTCGGCCCGATCACCGACAACGCCGGCGGCATCGCCGAGATGGCCGAGCTTCCGCAGGAGGTCCGGAACATCACCGACCCCCTTGACGCCGTCGGCAACACCACCAAGGCCGTGACCAAGGGCTACGCGATCGGCTCCGCCGCGCTGGCGGCGCTGGTGTTGTTCAACGCGTTCGAGCGCGAGCTGCCGCACGCCTACAACTTCTCGATCTCCAGCCCGCCGGTGCTGATCGGCCTGCTGGTCGGCGGCATGATGGTCTACCTGTTCGCCTCGCTGGCGATGGAGGCCGTCGGCCGTGCCGGCGGAGCGGTGGTTGAGGAGGTCCGCCGCCAGTTCCGCGAGAAGCCGGGAATCATGGAGGGAACCGAGCAGCCCGAGTACGGCGTCGCCGTGGCGCTCGTGACGCGAGCCGCCCAGCGCGAGATGGTGCTCCCGTCGCTGATCCCGATCGTGATCCCGCTGGTCGTGGGGCTGATCAGCGTCCAGGCGCTGGGCGGGTTGCTGATCGGCGTGATCGTCGTCGGCCTGTTCATGGCGATCTCGATGACCTCAGGCGGCGGAGCCTGGGACAACGCCAAGAAGCTGATCGAGGACGGCGCGTTCGGCGGCAAGGGGTCCGAGGCCCACGCAGCGGCGGTCACCGGCGACACCGTTGGCGACCCCTACAAGGACACCGCCGGCCCCGCCATCAACCCGATGATCAAGGTGGCGAACATCGTCGCGCTGCTGATCATCCCGCTGATCACCTAGCGCCCGGCGTGGCCGGCAGAGCCAAAGCCGGTCTGCAGAGACCCTCCCTCACACCGCCACTTGCGAGGCCATCGTCACTGTGCGTTCGCTCGGGAGACCGAACGCCTCGATCGGGCTCGCGGCGTTGCGCGCTAGGGCGACGAACAGATCTTTGCGCCAGCGCTTCATGCCCGGGTCGTCGGACGGCGTGATCGTGATGCGCGAGACGAAATAGGAGGCATGCTCGAGGTCGAGGTTGCGCTCCAGCACTCCCTGCTTGCGCGCCAGCGCCAGCGCTTCCGGGACGTTCTGTCGGTCCCGATAGCCGACACGGTCGACCACGTGGAAGACGCGGAACAGGCCCCGGCCCATTGGAGTGACCACGAATCGGTCTTCCGGCTCCACGTGGGGCACGCTGACGCGCTCGATCGAGACGATCACGACCTTGTCGTGCAGCGCGTGTGAGTGCTCGACGGTGGCGCGCAGCGCGAGCGGCGTGGTGTCCTTGCCGGGGCTGGGGAAGATCGCCGTGCCCGGCACCCTGAGTACGGGGGGATCGATCCGGGCCAGACCGTCCAGGAAGTCCTCCAGCGATCCCTCCTGCTCGGTCCTGTTGCGGGTCACGATCACCTGTCCCCGGCGCCAGGTAACCATGACGACCGAAACGACCACGCCGATCGCCAACGGCAGCCACGCTCCGTGTTCGACCTTGGCGATGTTGGCGCTGAAGAATGCGACCTCGACGGTCAAAAACAGCACCGCGAGTGGCACGAGCTGCAGCTTTCGTCTGCCCCAAATCAGGTGCGCGACCGCCAGGAACAGCACCGTGTTCAGGAGGAACGTCCCGGTCACGGCAACGCCGTAGATGTCGCCCAGCTTGGCTGAGGAGCGGAACACGAGCGTCAGCGCGACCACGCCGATGCACAGCCCCCAGTTGACGATCGGGACGTAGATCTGGCCCTCGGTCTTCGAGGTGTGGAGCACCTTCAGCCGTGGCAAGAAGCCGAGCTGAACGGCTTGCTTAGCGACAGAGAATGACCCCGAGATCACCGCTTGCGACGCGATGATCGTCGCAACGGTGGCCAGCACGACCATCGGCCACAGCGACCAGCTCGGCATCATCTGGTAGAAGGGGTTGAAGCCCGAGGCGTGGCCGGCGCGCGGGTGGTGGATGATCCAGGCTCCCTGACCCAGATAGCTGAGCGTCAGAGCCGGCAGGACGAGCGCAAACCAGCCGAGACGGATCGCCTTCGCGCCGAAGTGACCTCGATCTGCGTACAACGCCTCGGCGCCGGTGACGGCGAGCACGACGCCCCCCAGCATCAGGCAAGCGTATATGCCGTGGTCGATGAAGAATCGCACCCCCCACGATGGGGACAGCCCTTGGAGCACCGACGGCTCGCCGGCCACCTGGATCAGGCCGAAGACGCCAATGACGGTGAACCAGGCCAGCATGATCGGCCCGAACAGCCGCCCGATGGTCCCCGACCCGTGGCGCTGGAGCAGAAAGAGCACGACGAGGATGCCCACCGACAGGGGGACGACCAGATGAGCGAGCGTCGGGGTCGCGACCTGGATCCCCTGGAGCGCGCCCAATACCGAGATCGTCGGCGTGATCATTCCGTCGCCGAAGAAAAGCCCTGCGCCGAATATTCCAAGCGTCACCAGCGCCGCGCCGGCGGCGACCCGGTGCCGTTGGAGCAGCGCCGCCAGCGCCATGATTCCGCCGTCGCCACGGTTGTGGGCGCGCATGATGAAGCCCGCGTACTTGATCGATACCACGATCATCAGAGCCCAGAAGATCAGGGACGCAACGCCATAGACGCCGGCGGGCGATACGTGGGCCGTCGCCCGGTAGGAGCTGAAGATCGCCTGCTCCGTGTACAGCGGGCTGGTGCCGATGTCTCCGTACACCACGCCAAGCGCCCCGAGCGCGAGTGCTGCGCGGCTCGCGGTGGTGACGACGTCGCGTTCGGTCTCGAACACCCGGGGGGCCGGCTTCTCGGCTCCCAGCAGCTCCTCCGACGTCTCCAGCTTGTGCGCTGCCTCGTACAGCACCCGTCGCTGAGCGCCCTTGGTCGGTCTCTGTACGTCCGCGCCCGCGAGCGCGGCCTCATCGAGGTCGAGCTTGTGCGCCGCCTCGTGCAGCGACTGGTGCCCGTTTCGCCTCGGGCCGTCTGTGCCGACCTGAGCCATTGCAAACTCGACGGTAGGACTGCCGCCGTCAAGATCGCGCTAAGGATCAGACCGCCGACGTAGAGAATTCGTTAATCGGGCTCATCGCGCAGCCGGTACCCGACCCCCGGTTCGGTGATCAGGTAACGCGGCCGCGCCGGGTCCGGCTCGATCTTGGCGCGAATGTGGGCTACATGGACGCGCAGGTAGTGCGACTCCTCCACGTACTGTGGGCCCCATACCCCCTGGAGCAGCTGGCGCTGGGTGACGAGCCGGCCCGGGTGCTGCGCGAGCAACCGCAGCAGGTCGAACTCGATCGGTGTCAAGTGCACCTCTTGGCCGTCGCGGCGGACCGTCCGGTCCTGGAGGTCAATCGTCAGCCCACCGACATCGACATGCTCCGCGTGGCCTGCGTCCGGCGATCTCCTGAGGACCGCCCTCAGCCGCGCCAACAGCTCTTCGGTGCCGAAGGGCTTGGTCACGTAGTCGTCCGCCCCTGCATCGAGCGCTCTCACCTTCTCGCGCTCGTCGCCGACCGCGGACAGCACCAGGATCGGGAGGCGGCTCCAGCGTCGAATCTCCTTGACCACGCTCACGCCGTCTCCATCGGGCAGCACGAGGTCGAGCACCACGGCCTCAGGAGGTCGACTGGAAACCGTGCCGAGCGCTCCGGCCTTGGTGGATGCAGCCTCGACCGCGTAGCCGGCATCGCGCAAGACGATCATCAGGCCGCGCACGATCTCCGGCTCGTCGTCCACGACCAGCAAGCGGGTTGCGTTCACGCTCATCGCCGGGCTCAGTTGTCCTCGACGCCCGACAGCGTCGCCGGCTCCTCCTGACGCTCAGGTTGGGCGACTCGCGGGAAGCTCACAGCGAACGAGGTGCCAAGGCCGACGTTGCTCTGGACGAAGATGCTCCCGCCGTTGGCCTCGACGAAACCGCGAGCGATTGCCAACCCCAGACCTGAGCCGCTGGCGCCGCCACTCCGGCCGCGGAAGAATGGCTCGAAGATGTGACGGCGCTGATCGAGTGGAATTCCTGGGCCGTGGTCGATGACGCGCACCGTCACCCACGCAGGCCCAGCGCCGCCGGTGATCTGTACTGGTGCTCCCGGCTCGGAAAACTTGACCGCATTCTCGATCAGGTTCGAGAAGACCCGCTCCAGCTGCGCGGCGTCAGCTCGAACCAGCGGCAGGTCGGTAGGTACGCCGAGCTCGATCGGATGGGCCGCCTGGAAGCGGCGCGCGGCGGACACCGCCAGATCGCGTAGATCGCACCAGTCTGCCTGCGGCGCGAGGGCGCCTGCCTCGATCTTCGAGAGATCGAGCAGATCCCCGACCAGTCGCGCCAGCCTGGCACTCTCAGCTTCGATCGCGGCGATCAGCCCCTGCCGCTCCTGGACCGTCACGCCCGCACTGCGAAGCGCCGACGCCGCGGTGCTGATCGCGGTAATGGGCGACCTGAGATCGTGAGAGATGGCGTGTAGGATCGCCGTCCTGGCGACCTCCGCCCGGCGCGTGGCCTCCGCTTCGGCGACCCGTCCAGCCGCCTGCTCGCGCTCCACGGCTACGTCGATTAGCCCGGCGATCGGTGTGGCCAGCCGTTCGATCAGGGCTCGGTCATACGGGCCTTCGTTTGAGACATAGAGCCACGCATTCCGCCGCTGCGACGGCAACGGCACCGCATCCTCTTGAGTTCCCGGAGCGCCCGATTTCTGCAACACCAGGCGCGCGTACGTGGCACCGGAAGCGGCCGATATGCGGTTTCCCACGCTCTCGAGCTGGGCCGCAAGGCTCTCGTGGGCGAGGATACCGGCGGCCGTATCGGCGAGGAGCTCCGCTTCCCGTTCGCGCGTGGCCGCGAGCCGGGCCCTGTCATCGGCTGCCGCAGCCTGGTTGCGCGCGACGGCCGCAAGCCTGCCGACGACGACCGCCGCGATCAGCAGCACGCTCAACTCGACTACGTCCTGAGAATGGGCGATCCCCAGCTGGTGACGCGGCGTGATGTACAGGTAGTTGAGCGTCAGCACGCCCAGTATCGCGGTGAGCAACGCCGCGATCTGCCCGCGGCGGATCGCCACCACCAGAACTGCCAAGAGGTAAACGATGCCCAGACCCGCGGCTGGTGCCGCCGACTGAAGCGCGGCGATCGCAGCGGTCGCGACCGCGACCGCGACCACCATCTCGACGGCGCTGGCTGCGACCGAGTACCAGCCCGCTCGGTTCGACCGAAGGTGGCGCATCGGGCGCCTCAGACCGCCACCTGCGACCCCATTATCACCGTGCGGTCACTCGGCAGCCCGAACGCCTCGATCGGGCTGGCAGCGTTGCGGGCCATCGCGACGAATAGCTTCTTGCGCCAGCGCTTCATTCCGGGTGCGTCGGTCGGTGTGATCGCGATGCGTGAGAGGAAGTACGAGGCGTGCTCCAAGTCGAGGTTGCGCTCAAGCAGCCCTAGCTTGCGCGCGAGCGCCAACGCCTGAGGGATGTTGGTCGTATCCCGGTAGCCAACCCTGTCGACCACGTGGAAGATATGGAACAGACCGTGACCCATACGGGTGACTACGAACCGATCCTCCCGGTCGACGTGTGGGACGCTGACCCGGTCGATCGAGACGATCACGACCTTCTCGTGCAGCGCGTGCGTGTGCTCCACCTCGGCGCGCAGGGCGAGCGGGGTAGTGTTCTTGCTGGGGTTGGGGAAGATCGCGGTGCCCGGAACCCTGCGAAGCGGAGGATCGTGCGTCGCCAGGCCGTCGAGGAACTCTTCCAGCGAGCCTTCCTTCTCGGTGCGGTTGCGCGTCACGATCGTCTGTCCCCGGCGCCACGTGATCATCACGATGGAGATCCCAAGCGCTACAACGAGCGGAAGCCATGCGCCGTGCTCCACCTTCGCCAGATTGGAGGTGAAGAACGCTACCTCGACGATCAGCAGCGCTGTCCCCGCGGCCGCCAGCTTCCACTTCGATATCGCCCACAGCGCGTGCCCGACGACCAGGAACAGCACCGTATCGAGGATGAAGGTCCCGGTGACCGCCACGCCATAGATCTCGGCGAGCCTCGAGGAGCGCTGGAAGCCAACCACGAGCGCAGCCACGCCGAGGCACAGCGACCAGTTGACCGCGGGGACGTATATCTGTCCCGCCTCCAGGGAGGTGTTCGTGATCTTCAGGCGTGGAAGGAAGCCCAGCTGGACGGCCTGTTTGGCAACCGAGTAGGACCCCGAGATCACCGCTTGCGAGGCGATGATCGTGGCCGCGGTTGCGAGGAACACCATCGGGAACCGACCCCAGGAGGGAACGAGCAGGTAGAAGGGATTGGTGATCGCGTGCGGATGCGTGAGGATCAGCGCGGCCTGACCGAGGTAGCAGAGCATCACAGCCGGGGAATACGACGGCGAACCAGGAGATCCGGATCGGGGTGGGCCCGAAATGCCCGCGATCGGCGTACAGCGCCTCAGCTCCCGTCACCGCCAGCACGATTGCACCCAGCGTGAGGAATGCAGCCCCGCCATGATTGACGAGGAACCGGACTCCGTACGTGGGCGACAAACCTTGGAAAACCCCGGGGTGCTGGACAACCCCATGGATGCCGAGGATTCCCAGCACCGTGAACCATACGAGCATCACCGGGCCGAACAGGGCGCCGACGGCGCCGGTGCCCCGGCGCTGGATCAAGAACAGCGAAATCAGGATCGCGAGCGCGATCGGCATGACGAGATGCCCTACGCCGGGCGTCGCGACCTTCAGCCCCTCGACTGCCGACAGGACCGAGATCGCCGGGGTGATCATGCCGTCCCCGAGGAACAGCGACGCGCCGAAGATTCCGAGCAGCTACAAGCAGCACGCCATGGGCCGGCTTACAGCGGCGAATCAGCGCTGTAAGCGCGAGCACCCCACCATCGCCGCGGTTGTGAGCGCGCATGATCGCGCCGGCGTACTTGAACGACACGACGATCACCAACGCCCAGAAGATCAGCGAGACCACGCCATAGACGCCGGCAGCCGTTGTCTGCGCCGCCGCCCGATGCTGGGTGAACACGACCTGCTCGGTGTATAGCGGGCTCGTCCCGAGGTCCCCGAAGACGACGCCGAGAGCGGCGAGCGCCAGCGCAGCCCTGCCCGCCTGGGGGACCACGTCGCGCTCCGTTTCGAAGACCCTTGGGGCCGGCCGATCTTCGTGAGCGGCCTCCTCGGGCACGTCGAGCTTGTGCGCTGCCTCGTGCAGCACCCGGCGCTGGCCGCCCTTGGCCGGCTGCTGCTGGGCCGCTCGGTGATCGTCGTCGCGCAACTGGGTTGGCTCGTCGATATCGAGCTTGTGACTCCCCTCACGGAGGCTGCGCCGCAGACGTGGGCTCATGATGACGAGGCTACCGCGCGCTGGGGCGGCCGACACCACCTCTAAAACGCCGCGCACGCAGGGCCGTGGAGGGCTAAAGTGCCGCCCGGATGTTCGTTCTGATCGTCGGAGCCGGCCGGGTGGGATCTGCGGTCGCGAAGCGAGCCCTGGATGCGGGACACACGGTGTCCGTCCTCGACCTCGACCCGCTGTCGCACGAGCGCCTCGACAAGGACCAGTCCACCACCTGGGAGGACGCCGGTGGCCGCTTCACAGTGGGCGCAGCGCTTGAGGTCGACGCGCTAACCGAGGCCGGGATCGAGACCGCCGATGTTTTCCTTGCTGCCACTAGTGGAGACAATACGAATCTGGTGATCTCCCAAATCGCCCAACGTAGCTTCAATGTCCCGCGCGTCGTCGTGAGGGTGGCCGATCCCGGTCGGGCTGCGTGGTACGCGGAGCAGGGCTTGCATACGATCTGCCCGACGCAGGAGGCAATCGACCAGGCCACCCGGGCGGCGCTTGCGTAGTAACTACGAGACAGCGGTTATGACATGTATGTGATCGTCGCGGGGGCCGGCAAGGTGGGGTGGAACCTGGCCCGGGAGCTTGGGGACAAGGATCAGGAAGTGACGCTGATCGAGTCCGATCATCGCCGCTTCCGGATCGTCGAGGAGGAGCTCGAGCACGCCGCCTCCTACGGAGACGCCACCGAGCTGTGGGTCCTGGAGCGTGCCGGCATCCAGCGCGCCGACCTGGTGATCGCCGTCACCGGCGATGACGAGGACAACATTCTGATCTGCCAGATGGCCAAGGAGAAGTACGGGGTGCAGCGGATCGTGGCCCGCGTCAACAACCCGCGCAATCTCCAGCATTTCAAGCTGCTGGGCGTACAGCCTGCGGTGTCGGCCACCGATCTGATCCTGCGGCTGATTGAGCACGAAGTGCCGGAATACGGCTTCGTGCAGCTGCTCGCGCTGGAGGAGGAGCGGCTTGAGATCATCGAGCTCGAGGTCGGCGCAGGCTCGGCCGCTGCCGGAAGGCGGGTGCAGGATGTGGTGTTGCCGGACGGGTCGCTGATCATCTCTGTGCTGCGGGACGGGGCCGGCTTTGTGCCCAAGGCCGACTCCGTGATCGAGGCCGGCGACCAGGTGCTGCTGATCCTCGATCCAGGCCTGGAGGAGGACATCACGCCCCAGTTCGCCACCAACGGCACGGGTCGCTGAGCGGATGGCACGGGGTGGCTGAGCGCGAGATCGACTACCTGCTGGTCGGCGGCGGTTTGGCCGCGGGTAACTGCGCACGCTGGCTGCGCGAGTCCGGCGCGGACGGGTCGATCTTGCTGGTCGGACGGGAGCCGGAGCCGCCTTACAACCGGCCGCCCTGCTCCAAGGAGTACTTGAGCGCCGAAGACGACTCGGGGGTCCCGTTCCGGCCGCTCGAGTGGTACGCGGAGCAGCAGATCGAGCTGCTGACGCGAACATCGGTGACGGGATTGGACGTCCAGGAACGCAAAGCAAAGCTCTCCAACCGAGACGAAGTGTCGTTCGACAAGCTGTTGCTCGCGACGGGCGCGAATGTCAGACGGTTGAACGTGCCGGGCAGCGAGCTCGATGGGGTCTACTACCTGCGTACGCTCGGCAACAGCGACGCGATTCGCGATGGCGCCTCTGGAAAGCGGGTGGTGATGATCGGCGGCTCATACATCGCTTCGGAGGTCGCCGCGTCGCTGAGAGAGCGGGGCAGCTCGTGCACGCTCGTGATGCTCGAGCGCGTCGCGCTGAGCCGGACGTTCGGCGAGCGAGCGGGGCGTTTCTTCCAGGACAGGCTCGAGGAGCATGGGATAACGGTCGTCGGCGAGGACGCGCTGGCTCGCTTTGAAGGCTCGGACGGGCGCTTGAACAAGGTGGTGACGGAGTCCGGCCGCGAGCTCGAGGCGGATGCGGTCGTGATCGGCGCTGGCGTCGTGCCGGACGTGACCCTGGCCCGCAACGCCGGGCTGGCGCTAGGGGAGAAGGGCGGAGTCCTGGCCAGCTCGCTGCTGGAGACCGAGGTGCCGGGGGTGTTCGTGGCCGGCGACATCGCCGAGTACGAAAGCGTGATCCACGGCGGCCGTCAGCTGCGCGTGGAGCACTGGGACGTGGCGTTCAACCACGGCAAGACGGCGGCCCTCAACATGCTGGGCCGCGCGCAGGACCACGACGTGGTGCCCTACTTCTTCTCCGACCTGGCGGATTGGGTGTCACTCGAATACGTAGGGCCGGCCTACCACTGGGACCAGGAGGTGGTCCGGGGCTCGCTGGAGGAGGGCGAATTCAGCTTCTGGTACCTGGCGGAGGGGCACGTCGCCGGGGCGCTGTCGGTTGGCCGCTCCGACGATCTAAACCATGCCCGGCGGCTGATTGGCTCCGGAACGCAGGTGTCGGCGACGCAGCTCGAGGATCTCTCGAGCGATCTCGGGGGAGCTGTAGGCGGCAGCCATCAGGCTGCCGCTAGGCGGCGGCCTCAGCCTCGCTGGCGGCCAGCTCCCGCTTGAGGATCTTGCCCGTCGGGTTGCGGGGCAGCTCGTCGACGAAGACCACCTCGCGTGGGACCTTGAAGCGCGCCAGGTTCTCCTTGACGAACGCTTGCAGTTCCTCGGAGGTGGCTTCTTGACCGTCGCGGGGCACGACGAACGCCTTCAGCCGCTGTCCGAACTCCTCGTCGTCCACCCCGATCACGGCCACGTCCTCCACCGCGGGGTGGGTGTGGAGCAGTTCCTCCACCTCGCGCGGGAAGACGTTCTCGCCGCCGGAGATGATCATCTCGTCGTCCCGGCCGTCGACGTAGAGCCGGTCATCTCGATCGAAGTGCCCGACGTCTCCGGTGGACATCATGCCGTCGATCACCTCTTTGTGCTGACCGCCCGTGTAGCCCTCGAACGGCGTGACGGTGCCGACGAAGATCCTTCCGATCTGTCCCTGGGGAAGTTCGCGTCCGTACTCGTCAAGGATCTTGATTCGAGCACCCAATGCCGGTTTGCCAACCGACGTGGGCGCTGCGTGAATGTCGGCCGGGGTGGCCAGCGTGGCGACCGACACCTCGGTCGAGCCGTAGAGGTTGTAGACAACATCCCCCAGCAGCTCCATGGTCTTCAAGGCGACCTCGGCCGGAAGCTGCGAGCCGGCGGAGAACACGATCCGAAGCGAGGAGAGGTCCCGCCGGCGGATCTCCTCCTTGCCGAGCGCCAGCACGCGCTGCAGCATCACCGGTACGATGCAGCTTGCGGTGGCGCGATGACGCTCGATGTCGTCCAGGAACTGGGCGGGATCGAAGCGCCGGCGCACCACCAGCTTGGAGCCTAGGCTGAGCGTCAGCAGGGCGATCAGAAGACCGGTGCCGTGGAACAGCGGCGGCCCCACGACCGTCGCCTCGCAGGCGCGCATCGGCATGCGGTCCAGCACTGCGCCGGGGATCGTCAGTGACCGGGGATCCGGGCGCGGGGCCCCTTTTGGCGTGCCGGTTGTGCCGCTGGTCAGCAGCACGATTCGTCCTGATCTGCTCGGCGCCGGCGGCCGTGTCGGATCCGCCGAGGCGATCAGCTGCGCGAGCTCGTCGGCGTCACGGTCCGCGGTGGCAGTGACCAGACGCCCGTAGCGAGGCTCGATCTCGGCGGCTACCTCGGTCAGCTCCTCGTCGTAGATCAGGAGCTCTACGCCTTCCCGAGAGGCGACCTCGCGGGCTTGGCGGCCGGAAAATGCGGTGTTCAGCCAGATGCCGTTCATGCCCAATCGCGAGGCCGCGAAGGCCACGATCAGCGGCATGCGGTGATTGCGACACAGCACGCCAACGCTCGAGCCCGGTCCGAGCCCCTTTGCTCGCATGGCGTTCGTCAGGCGGCAGATCTGGTCTTCGAACTCCGCGAACGAGATCATCCCCAGCTCGTCGGCGATCGCAGGGAGCTCGCCGTGACGGATGGCGGCGATCCGTGGAGTGGCTGCGAACGTGCCGTAGTCGCGCAGCGCCGACAGCGTCCCCAGCGTTTGACGCGGCGATCCGCCACCGAAGCCGCCGGCGCGAATGAGCGCGGCGACTGACCGCGCCTCCAATCCCGCCCTGCGCAGCGGGCCGCTTACGACCTCCACCGGATCCACGGCCGCTGAGTCTATTGTGAAGGTGGCGTTGGGGGAGTGGCGCCCGGGGTGCCTTCGGGCTCTACCTCCGCCACGGCGCGATCCACCTGCCGGCGGGCCCCACCCGGGAGCCGGTCGACCAGCCGGCCGAAGCGATCGATTGCGCCCTCCAGCGGACTGGCCATCTCGATCGCTCGCTCGAGCGTGGGCAGGACCGCGATCAAGTCCGCGCCCGTGCGGGCCACCTGGTTGGCGCTGTCCACGATCTCCGCGCCCCGCGCGTCGACCTGGGTTCCGACCCCCTCCATCCTGGCGCCCAGCTCCAGCAGCTCCGCGGCGCGGGAGTCCAGCCGCTCGCCGATCGCCAGCACCGCTTCGGCACGCCGATCGAGGCGCCGTGCGATCTCCAGCACCTCCCGCCCGGTGGCGGCGATCTCTTCGCCCAGCGCAAGCACACTCTCGATCTGCGTAGGCGCCGCCCGCGCCAGCCGGGCAAGTGCTCCGAGGTCGGAGACGATCCGGTCGACCGCCGCCTGTGGCGATTCAATCGGGATCCCGAGCAGGCGCATGAGATGCCCGAGGGTAGCTCCTGCCGGGCTCGCGTCAGGGCGCCGTGAATCCGGAGTGCGGGCTGCTCTCAAGGACTGAGCCGTGAACAGCTGCGGGGGGAGGACTCGAACCTCCGTCTCCCGGTCCAGAGCCGGGCGTCGCTGCCACTGGACTACCCCGCAGTGACGGGCGATCGACCAGCCTTCGTCGACCGCGGAAGGGGCAAGTATAGGCGCGGATGCCGCGCTCGCTACCTACCCGCCATCACAACCGCCGCCTCGCCGGTGGCCACGAACAGCTCGGTGCAGTCGTCGATCAGTTGTTCGAGCGTCGAGTCGATCGTCCCGTCGCGCCAGGCCAGCAGCAGCTCCGCGAGGCCGCCCGCGAGCAGGTAGGCGGTGGTGTCTGCGAGCCGGTCGTTGCCCGTCAGCCCGTAGAAGGCGCGACCCTGCTCGGCGATCATGTGGGCGAACAGATGCAGGGTTTCGAACCGGCGGCGTGCGAGCGCCGCGGAGCCCAGCGCCTCGCTGAACACGATCCGCGCCCGGCGGGGGTCGCGGGTCACATGGCGGACGAAGTCGCCGATCGCGGCCCGAGCCTTGGCGTGGGCATCGTCGGGGGCAGAGCGGACCGCCTCGAGGACCACCTCGACCAGGTCGGACACCACGTCGTCGAATACCGCGATCAGCAGCGAGTCGAGGTCTGGGAAGTTCTCGTAGAAGTACCGCGATGTGAGCCCCGCGTGCCGGCACACAGCGCGCACCCCGGTGGCCTGCCAGCCGTCGGACCCCAGCAGGTCGTAGGCGGCGTCAAGCAGCTGCTCTCGCCGGGCGGCCTGGCGTTCGGCCGCCGGGATGCCGCGGTACATGCCCGTCGGCGGGGAGCTGGTTGCGGAGGGGGCCGACACCACTGATATGATAACGCCCGTTATCGGATACGACTGTTTCCTGATCTGAGCGATGAGTAGCGCGAGAGCAGCGGTTTACGGACCGGCGGAGATCGAGGAACCAGCCGACGCTGACTGGCTGCTGGGCCCGGACTCGGTCGCGTGGCACATCCTGACGACTACCGTCGTGCCCCTGATCGGCGGTCTGCGGACGCTGGCGATCGAGGCGCTACATCCGCAGGCCATGCGTGGCGTCTTCGATCACAGCGACTACCTCGAGCGGCCGCTGGGGCGGCTGCAGCGGACCGCCAGCTACGTCGCGGCCACCGCGCTGGGAACGGTGCAGGAGGCCGAGCGCGCCGGGCGTCTGGTCCGCTCGATCCACAAGCGCGTCAGAGGCCGCGACCCCGTCACGGGCCGCGACTACAGCGCCGACGATCCGGACGCGCAGGTGTGGGTGCACCTGGCGCAGTGGTACTCGTACCTGATCGCCCACCGGATCTTCGTCGGCGACCTGACGCCCGAGCAGGAGGACCGGTACGTGGCCGAGGGCGTGGCCGTGGCGACACTGGTGGGCACCCCCGCCGAGAGGATTCCCAAATCGGTAGCCGAGGCCCGCGCCTACTTCGAGGAGATCAAACCCAGCCTGTGCCTCACTGCAGGGGCAGTGGAGGCAATCACCTTCGTCACTGGACGGCGGTGGCCGAAGACGCTCCAGCAGGCGGCGGTACTGCCCGGCACGCGCCTGCTTGGGACCGCGGCAATCGCCACGATTCCCCGTGACCTCAGGCGCCTCATGGGCGTCGACCGTCCGACAGCGATCGATGCGTTCGAGATCGCCGCGGTACGAGCGACGCTGCCGGTGGGACAGTTGCTGGCGCCGATCGTCCTACGGCGGGTGATCGGGGGCAACATCGGAGACGCGTACTTCCTGCGGGCGCAGCGGCTGAAAGGCAAGGCTGCCGCGGCGCCGAGCGAGGCGCCGCTGCGCCAAGCCGCGTAGTGCCCCGAGTGACCTAGCTCATGCCGACCGGGTCCGGATCGACGAACTCTGCCGGCTCCTTGGTCATCCCGGCAGTCACTGCCGCCAGCTGATTCTGGGAGCCGATCAGCCCGAGCTGGGTGCTGGCTTCGAGCGACAGGGTCTCCTCCGGCGAGCCGGCCCAGGCCTGGTCGTACAGGCGCTTCGCCGCTCGCACCGCATCCGGTGACCTGGTCGCGATTTCGGCGGCCAGCGCTCTGGCGGCACCGAGTGGATCACCGTCAAGCCGGGTCACCACACCGAGGGCCTCGGCTTCCGTTCCGGTGATTGCCCGTCCGGTGTACGTGAGCTCCTTGGCTACGTCGATCCCTACCAGGCGGGGAAGCGTGCGCGTGATCGACATGTCCGGGATCAGACCCCATTTGATCTCCATCACCGACAGCCGGGCGTCGGGCGCCGCGATCCGTACGTCGGCGGCCAGCGCGATCTGCAGTCCGCCGCCTAAGCAGGCGCCGTGCAGAGCAGCGATCACGGGAACTGGCACCTCGATCCAGTCGTAGGCCGCGCGCTGGAACCAGTTCGGGACGCTGGCCCGTAGGCGGCTGAGCAGCCCGTCGAGGCCCTGGCCATCGGACATCACGCTGGGGAAGTCGAGGCCGGAGCAGAAGCTCGGCCCGTCGCCGTGAAGCACCACAGCGCGGATCCCGGGCTCGGCGCCCACGCGAGCCGCCGCGTCGATGATCGCCTCGAACATGGCCACGTCCAGCGCGTTGTGCTTGTCGGGACGCGAGAGCGTCACCGTCGCCACGTGGTCGGCGATCGATATCCGGACGCGGTCTGAGCTCATCGCGACAACAGGCTAACCGCGTCGCCGACGCGAACGACGCCCGGTTGCACCACCGCTCCGTAGATCCCGAACGGGAGCGGCTCGGTCGTCGGCAAGTCGCCCCGGTAATCGCGGAGCACGTCGAGCGTTGGTAGGTTGATCCGCCCGCTCTCCGGCTCGCGGCTCGTTATCAGGCAGCGGCCCACGTGCCCTCGCCATTCGATCCTTGCCTCGCCCAGCTGGGCGCCGTGCCCGACCCACGCATCTTCCGCATGCGCATCGATGCCGTCGACTTCGAACAACATCCTGAAGCGCCGGGCATCGATGCCGCTCACGCCGGCCTCGGAAGCTATCCGGGCGAGCGACGCCGCTGCGATCAGCGTCGCGCCGCCTGCCCGGCCGCGGTCCACGGCGACGCCGTTGCCGTCGGCTTGGACCAGGCGGAGCGGCTTGCCGCAGGCTTCGGACACAGCCGCCGAGAACGGCCCCTCGACTAGCAACGCGCTGCGCGGCCGGGAGAAGAACCGTGTCTGAACCTCCCGTCCGGTGACGACCCGGTCCTCGACGACGCGACGATCGGGCAGGGTTAGCGACAAGCGGTCGCGCTGGCCGTCGTAGTCCGCGACCATGGTTTGAAGCTCGCCGATCTGTTTGCCGTTGACCATCCGGTCGCGCTCGTCGATCACGTAGAAGCGGCGGTCGTCCTCAGCGCCATCCGGACCAAGACGCACCTCGGGAACCTCGCGCGCCCGGGTTCCCTTGACCGCGGTGACCGATAGGCGTTTGACGGTGATAGTCATCTAAGCCGCGGCTTGCTCGGCCCAGTCGCGGTACAGGCTCCAGTAGCGCCCGTGAGCTCCCAGCAGCTCCTCATGTGTGCCCTGCTCGACGATTCGCCCGTGCTCGAGCACGATGATCCTGCCGGCGTGGCGGATAGTGGATAGGCGATGGGCGATGATAATCGCCGTCCGGCCGGCCACCAGCCGCCGCAGGCCTTGCTCGATCAGGCCCTCGGTGTGGACGTCGACGTTCGAGGTCGCCTCGTCGAGGACCAAGATCCGCGGATCCGCCACCAGCGCGCGCGCGAACGCGATCAGTTGCCGCTGCCCGGCCGACAGCTGCACGCCGCGCTCGCCGACCTCCGTGTCGTAGCCATTCTCCAGGCCCTCGATGAAGGCCTCGGCGCCGACGGCTCGTGCGGCGCGTCCGATCTCCTCGTCCGTAGCCTCGGGCCGGCCGAACGCAATGTTCTCTCGCACCGTGCCCGAGAACAGAAAGCCTTCCTGCGGGACGATGCCCATCTTCGAGCGGAGCGAGTGCGCGGCCACGGAGCGTAGGTCGTGGCCGTCGACCAGCACGCGGCCCTCGCTGGGGTCATAGAAACGCGAGACGAGCTTGGCGAACGTCGACTTGCCGGCACCGGTCTCGCCGACCAGCGCCACGGTCTGACCGGCGGGGATCACGAGATCGATGTCGCGCAGTGCCCAGGCGGCGCCCTCCGCGGACGGATCGCCGTAACAGAATGAGACGTCCTCGAAGCGCAGCTCTCCGCGGATCTGCTCAAGCGAGACGGCATCGGGGGCATCGACCAGCTCAGGCTGCTCGTCCATGAGCTCGAAGATCTTGTCCAGCGCCGCCATCCCGGATTGGTAGGTGGTGTAGAGCTGAGACAGCTGTTGGATCGGGTCGAAGAAGTTGTTGAGCGCGGCGATGAATGCGAATACGACGCCCGTCGAGGTGTGTCCATTGATGGCCTCGATCCCGCCGATCAGGAGGATCTCGATCGTCACTAGCGCCGACAGCAGCTCCACGGCGGGGAAGTAGGCGGCGTTCAGATTGACGGTCTTCATGTTCGCTTGTCGGTTCTCGTCGTTGAGCCGGCCAAAGTGCGCGATGTGGCGCGGTTCCTGCCCAAAGGCCCGGACCACCCTGATGCCGGACAGCGTCTCCTGCAGATAGCCCGTGATCGACGCGATCTTCTCGCGCGTGATCCGGTAGGCATCAGCCGAGGCGATCCGGAACGCCAGCCCTGCCGCCGCCAGCAGCGGCAACGCGAGAAACGTCAGCAGCGCCAAATGCCAATCCATCACCGCGAGGATCACCACCACCCCGATCAACGTCAGCCCAGATTGGATCAGCGTGGCCAAGCCGTCCTCGACCAGCTGGTCCAGAGCCTCGACGTCGTTGGTGATACGCGAGATGATGACCCCCGCCCGGTTGCGCGAGTAGAACCCGATCGACAGCGACTGCAGATGGGTGAAGAGCTTCAGGCGCAGGTCCTGGAGCGCGCGCTGTCCAACCCAGCCGACGAGGTAGGTCTGGAGGTAGGAAGCAACGGCGTAGACGATCGCCGACAGCAGGAAGGCGAGCACGATGAGGTCGAGCGTTCCGGCGTCGTGGCGCTGGATGCCGTCGTCGATCGCCAGCTTGGCCAGCGGCGCGGGGGCCAGGGCGGCGCCCGTGGCGGCGACCAGCGAGAGGAACATGGCCAGCACCCGCCAGCGGTAGGGGGCCATGATCTCCGCGAGCCCGCGAAGCTTGCGGCCCCGTCCACCAGTTGCCCTGAGTCGTGCCAACCAAGAGTTCACAGACCCACTGCCTCCGCTTCCTTCTCGGTCAGGAACAGCTGATCGGGCATCCCCTTCTCGACGATCTCGCGGTATAGCTCAGAGCTCTCGAGCAACTGCTCATGGTCGCCGCGGGCCGCGATCCGGCCCCCTTCCAGCACCACGATCTCGTCGGCCAGCGCGATCGTGGAAAGCCGGTGGGCGATGACGAACGTCGTCCTGCCGCGCATCACCGATTGGAGCGCCGACTTGATCTCCTGCTCCGTCGATGCATCAACCGACGAGGTGGCGTCGTCGAGGATCAAGACCCGGGGATTCGCCAGCACCGACCTGGCGATGCCGATCCGCTGACGCTGCCCGCCGGAAAGTGTCAGGCCACGCTCGCCGATCATCGTGTCGTATCCGTTCGGTAACTCGTCGATGAAGCCGTCAGCATGCGCAACCCGCGCTGCCTCCTCAACCTCGGCGCGGTTGGCGTTGGGGCGGGCGTAGGCGATGTTCTCGTGCACGCTGGCCGAGAACAGGAACGGGTCGTCTCCCGCCAGCGCGATTGCCTGCCGGAGGCTCACCGGATCCACGCTGCGCACGTCGGCTCCGTCTATCTCGACCGCTCCGCTGGTCACGTCGTACAGCCTCGGCAGCAGCGACATCAGCGCCGTCTTGCCAGAGCCCATCGCCCCTACCAGGGCCACGGTACGCCCGGCGGGAACGTCGAGATCGATACCCGACAGGGCCAGTGACGGGGCGCCGTCGAATCTCAGCGCGACGTCTGAGAACCGCACATGACCGCGGCCAGGGGGCAGCGGCGGGGCATCCGCCGGAGTGGTCATCCGCGGTGCGCGGTCGAGAATCTGGAAGATGCGCGCCCCGGATGCGGTCGCGCGTTGGGCGGCGCCCAGCATGTAGCCGAGCGTGCGCATCGGCGAGATCAGCATCAGCAGGTAGGCATAGAAGGCCGTGAACTGGCCGAGCGTCAGCTCGTCGTGCATCACCTCGCGGCCGCCCAGTAGCAGGATCGCCGCCAGCCCCAGGTTCGGCAGGAAGCTGATCATCGGTCCGAACTTCGCTTGGATCCGTGTGGCGTAGATCTGCTGGTCGAAGACGCGCTGCACGGAATGGTCGAAGCGGCCCAGCTGTCGCTGCTCCTGCGCGAACGCCTTGACCACCCGCACGCCCGACACGTTTTCCTCGGCCTCGGCCGTCAGCTCGGCGATCCGCTGCTGGGCTTCCTGCATAGCGGGCCGCGAGCGTCCGCCGTAGGCCCGGGCGATCACGATCACGAACGGCACGGGCGCGAGTGCCAGCGCCGCCAGTTCGGGGCGCAGCGCGAACATGGCCGCGCCCGCCAGCAGGATCGTGACCGCCGATTGGCCGATGAAGATCAGACCGTAGCCAAGAAAGAACCGCACCGACTGCAGATCGACGGTGGCGCGCGACATCAGCTGTCCGGTCTGCTGACGGTCGAAGAACGACAGCTCAAGTCGCTGAAGCTGCTCATAGAGCCGGTTGCGTAGGTCGAGCTCCACGCCGAGCGACACTCTGCCGGCGACCAGTCGGCGGAACACGCTCAGGCCGAGGCGGGCCAGGCCGGCGATGCCAATCGCGATCGCCCACATCGTGAGCTCATGGCGTCCGTGCACCCGGATGGCATCGATCGCCCGCCCTGTGAGGTAGGGGATCAGGACGGTCATCCCCATCGCCCCGCAGGCCAGTACGAATGACCATGCCACCGGCCGCCGGTAGGGCCTCAGGAAACCGAGCAGGCGCCGAAAAGTGTGCATGCTTCAAAAAATATAGTCCGGGGATCGCTGGCCCCGGGGCGAGGTGCGGCGCCGTGGGGGATCGCTGGCCCCGGGGCGAGGCGCGGCGCCGCCCGCTCAGCCGGTTTCGCCCAGGATCTGCGCCGTGGCGTCGAGGATCAGCGGCTTGACCGCCTGCCAGCGCGCCGTGACGGCATCATGACCCCAGACCGGTATTGCCAGGACGAGCCCGCGGATCAGCGATACCGCTGCGTCGAGCAACGCCGGCAAGCGCGCGTCGTCCGCCAGCTCTACAAACAGCGCACGCGCCGTGTTGACGATGATGCCCGTAAGGCGCTCCTCGAGCTCGCGGAGCGCGACAGCGAGCTCCGGCTCGCTCCAGACGGCGGCCCATAGTTGAGCCGCCGCCAAGGCTTGTGGCGAGGTGAACTCGAGCCAGGCTTCGTCAAGCACTGCCGCCCGATGCTCGGGAGCGCGCAGACCCTCGAAGTCGATCCGGTGGAGTGCGCGATCGGCAAGCCTCAGCGCCACGTGCGTGACCGCTTCGACGAGCAGCGCCTCGCGTGTCTCGAAATGGTGCATGACGGTGCTCTGGGCGATGCCCGCGCGCTCCGCCACCCGCCGCGTGGTTAGGGTCGCGTAGCCCTCTTGCATCAGGCAGTCGATCGTGGCATCGATGATCGCCTGCCGCGTGGCCGCCCGTTGTTCAGCGCGCGATTGCCGCTTGGGTGGATCGGAAGTCGCTTGATCGATCATCTGATCGGTGAAATGCTACAGTGCTGTCGCTGATCAACTGATCGGTGAAACCGAAGGCGGTCCAGCTGGAGGTGGGTGTGTGAGCACGACTTCAGAAATCGCGCCAGTGACCGAGCGGGTGGGGCGCGTAAGCGGGGTTCGGGTCGCATACGACACGCTCCGGCACGGGCTTCGCACCGACGGGCCCCTGGTGTCGGGAGCGGGCGGTACCGACATCGCAAAGTTCAAGTTCAACAGGCGCACCGCGTTCCTGCTAACGCATCCCGACCTGGTCGACCACGTGCTGTTCGAGGGCAACGAGCGCTACCACAAGTCGATCGAGTACGAACTGCTGCGTGCGGCTCTCGGTCTCAGCTTGTTCACGGACGAGGACGAGTCATGGCGTCGGCATCGGATGCTGCTCAACCCGGTGCTGGCCAAGCGCCATCTGGAGAGTCTGTTCGAGCTGATGGTCGAGCCGATTGAGACGTTCATCGAAAACCTGGACGATGGCTCGGCTCGAATCCCCGTGGAGATGGCCGACGGGATGACCGAGCTCACGCTCGACGTGGTGGGGTCGGCTTTGTTCGGCCGCGGGATGGCCGACCTGGCGCGCCGGATCGGCGCCAATGTGACTTTCGGGCTGCGAGGAGCCGAGCGCGCCACGCGACTCATCCTGATCTTCAACCCGCCGGCGCTGATGGCGCGCGTGCTAGCGCTGGCGGTGCGTCACGTCCCGGTTTGGCCGCCACCCATCAGCGGGTTGCATGACGTGTTGCAGACCGTCGACGAGACGGTCTGGGGCGTGATCGATGACCGCCGCCACGGCAACAGCGGCCGCGACGACGACCTGCTCGGTCTGCTGCTGTCGGTTCGCGACGAGAACGGCGAGCGCCTCCCGCTGAACCGCGTCCGTGACGAGGCCTGCACGTTCATGCTGGCTGGGCACGAAACGACGGCAAACGCTCTTTCGTGGATGTGGTACCTCCTGGCGCTGAACCACGACGCGCGCGAGCGGATGCTGGCGGAGGTCGACCGGGTGCTGGGCGGTCGACGGCCCACTTTCGCGGACGTCGAGCGGCTGCAATGGACCCAGGCCTGCTTCCTGGAGGCCATGCGGATCTTCCCGCCCGCATGGATCATTCCTCGGGAGTGCGTCGCCGAAGACGAGATTGCCGGGCACCGGATCCCGAAGGGGGCCTCGATCCTGATCCCGATCCACGCCCTGCACCACGACGAGCGCTTCTGGCCACAGCCCGAGGTGTTCGACCCGACGCGCTTCTTGCCGGAGAACGCGCGGCGTCATCACCGCTGCTCGTACTTGCCTTTCGGAGCCGGCCGGCGGGTGTGTGCCGGTAAGAGCTTCGCGATGATCGAAGGAACGGTCGCGACCGCGCTGATGAGCCAGCGGTTCACATTCGAGCTGGTCCCCGGCTATCCGGTGGTGCCGGAGGCCACGCTGACTCTCAGGCCGCGCTACGGCCTGCCGATGATCGCGCGCAGGCGGGTAGCGACGCGCATGCAGGAGCCGGTGGCCGCATGACGGCAGTCCAAAGCAGCCGCGGCCGGCGACCCAGACTCGCAAGGCCCGATCACGAGGTCGTGGTGATCGGGGCCGGCTTCTCGGGCATCGGCGCCTCGATTCGCCTCAGCGAGGCCGGCATCCACGATCACATCCTGATCGAAGAGGGCCACGACGTCGGCGGGACCTGGTACTGGAACAGGTATCCAGGGGTGGCCGTGGACATCCCCTCGTTCAGCTACCAGTTCTCGTTCGAGCGCTCGACGCGCTGGTCGCGCGTCTATGCCCCCGGCGAAGAGCTGCATACGTACGCCCGCCATTGCGCAGACAAGTACGGGGTTCGCGAGCACGTGCGGTTCGGCAAACGCGTTGTCGACGCCACGTTCGACGATCGCGAGCAGCTCTGGAGGCTTACGAGCTCAGATGGCGAGGAGGTGAGGGCTCGTTTCGTGATCGGCGCCACAGGGGTACTGACGAACCCAAAGCCGCCCGACATACCGGGGCTCAAGCGCTTCGGCGGAGCGATCGTCCACACCGCCCGCTGGGAGGAGGATCTCGACCTGCGGGGCAAGCGGGTGGGAGTGATCGGCACCGGCGCCTCCGCCGTGCAGGTCATCCCGGAGATCGCGCCGATCGTCGAGCAGCTGACGGTGTTCCAGCGCACGCCGATCTGGTGCCTGCCCAAGCCGGACGTCCCGCTTCCCGGGTCGCTGCGCTGGCTCATGCGCCGCCTGCCGATGGGCGACCTCGGTGGCCGGCTGGCGAGCCAGGCGTTCGTCGAGGCCACCTTCCCGCTGCCGCTGCACTGGGGCGGGGTGATCCCCGTCTCGCCGTTGGCAGAAAGCGTGGGGCGAGCATTTTTGCGGCGGCAGGTGCGCGACCCGGTGGTGCGGGAGAAGCTGACGCCGAAGTACGCGGTCGGATGCAAGCGACCGAGCTTCCACAACTCATATCTGGCTACGTTCAACCGCCGCAACGTGCTGCTGGAGACAGACTTGATCGAGCGGGTCACCAAGACCGGGATCCGGATGGCCCCCGGAGCGTTTCACAAGCTGGACGTTGTGGTGCTGGCAACCGGCTTCAAGGTGTTCGAGCCAGGCAACGTCCCTCCGTTCCCGATCCGCGGCGCAAACGGGCTGGACCTCGAGCAGTGGTGGGATGAGAACCGTCTACAGGCGTACGAGGGCGTGAGCGTGCCCGGGTTCCCGAACTTCTTCTCGATCATCGGACCGTACGGCTACAACGGCTCCTCGTATTTCGCGCTGATCGAAAATCAGACGCGGCACATCATGCGCGTGCTGAAGCGAGCGCGACGCGAGCAGGCGACGCGTGTGGAGGTGCGCCGCGAGGCGAACGACCGCTACTTCCGCCAGATGCTCGGGAGGCGGCGAAACCAGATCGTCTGGCAGGACAGCTGCTCGGTGGCGAACAGCTACTACTTCGACAAGCACGGCGACGTGCCGTTCCGTCCATCGCCGACGCTCGAGACCGCGTGGCGCAGCGCTCGGTTCGATCTCGACGACTACCGCTTCGACGGAGTGGCAGCGTGAAGATCACAGGGGCGAGAGTGGTGGTCACCGGAGCGGGCAGCGGGATCGGCAAGACCACCGCGCTTCGCTGTGCCCGTCACGGCGCCGCCGAGCTGGCGTGCGTGGACATCGATGGCGACGCGGCCGAAGACACGGCAGCGGCCTGCAGGCGCGAGGGCTCCGCGGGCTCGGCGTGGACCTGCGACGTCGCGGACGCGGGCGCGGTGCAGGACCTGGCCGCCACACTCGAGCGCCGCGGCCCGGTGGACGTGCTGGTTAACAACGCCGGCGTGGGGGTGGGTGGACCGTTTCTCGAGCATTCCACGGCAGATTGGGACTGGCTGATCGGTGTCAACCTGAACGGTGTCGCCTACGGATGCCACGCGTTCGGCGAGCGGATGGTGAGGCGGCGCAGCGGCCATGTGGTCAATGTCTCCTCGGGCGCGGCATACGTCATGAGTCGCGACTTGGGCGCCTACTGCGCCTCCAAGGCGGCGGTGCTGGCGCTGTCGCGTTGCCTGCGGGCTGACTGGTCTTCTGCCGGCGTCGGAGTGAGCGCCATCTGCCCGGGCGTGATCGACACGGCGATCGCAGCTCATGCCAAAACAGTGGGCAGGCTGGCAGGCCGGCCCGAGCGCACGGCGCGCGCCCTGCGCTTCGGGCATTCCCCCGAGCTGGTGGCCAGGGCGATCGTCCGCGCCGTGGAGCGAAACCAGGAGGTCGTGCCGGTGGGGCTGGAGTCAGAGCTCGCATACCGGCTGCTGCCGTTCGTTCCCGGCCGGCTGCAGGGCCTCGCGACACGCACGCCGCTTCACCGCTTGGTGATCTAGCTGGCCAGTCCCTGAAAGTCGCTGGGAGTGGTGCCGCTTGCCATGACGGTTACACGTTGCGGCGCGACCAACGGTCGGCTTATGATCAGCGGCCGGGTGTTCACGCCTGTGGACGCGGGAGAGGAGAGAGCAGGCCGGTAGATGGATGCGGTTCTGAGATTGGCCTACGAGCCCGTCCGCGGCTTCATCGAGACCGTGGGGGCGATGATCCTGCTCGTCCGGCGCACGATCGTGGCGGCTGTGACGCCGCCGTACAACTACGGCCCCGAGCTGGTCGATCAGTTCCTGTTCGCTCTGCGCCTGGGGTGGTTCCCGATGATCCTGGCCTCGCTGGCGTTCACCTACGGCCCGGCCGGGGTTGAGGTCGGCGACTTTCTCAAGCTGGTGGGAGCCATGGACCGGCTGGGCTCGCTGTACGTGATCATCGTGATGCGCGAGCTGGCGCCGCTCATCTGCGCGATCGTCATGGCCGGCGTGGCGGGCACTGCGATGACCGCCGACTTGGGGGCGCGCAAGATCCGGGAGGAGCTTGACGCGCTGATGGTGCTGGGCGTCGATCCCGTCCGGAGCTTGGTCGTCCCGCGGTTCCTCTCGCTGATGCTGCTGACGCCGCTGTTCACGATCTACGCGCTGCTGTTCGGGACGCTCGGCGGCGTTCTGGTAACGGTCACCAACGGCGCGCAGGTCGGTCCGTTCTTCTCGGACTTCTTCGCCCAGGCGACGACTGTCGAGTTCCTGGCAATGTTCGTCAAGGCCACGCTTTACGGCGGCGTGATCGCGATCGTCTGCTGCTACATGGGACTGACCGCCTCGGGCGGCGCCGAGGGCGTGGGGCGGGCGGTTAACCGGGCGGTGGTCCTGGCCCTCATGGCCATCGGCTCTGTGGACTACGTGTTCACGCAGACGGTGCTCGCGACGCACCCGGCTCTGAACACGCCGCGATGAGCCCGGCTAGACACCCGGCCCGGAACGCGCGGCTATGAACCCGGTCGCCTCGCTGCGCTCGTTCGGGATCGCCTCGCTGTTCTGCTGGCGGATCATGATCAAGGTCTTCAACCTGCGGGTGTTCAAGTTCATCGGTGAGACGGTGCGCCAAGCCGGGATCCTGATCACCGGCTCGGCGGTGATCGTGCTGGGATTGGTGTTCATCTTCGGCCTGCAATGCGGGATCGAGGGCGCCTACGCCGCCAAGTCCGTCGGCGCAACATCCGCCTCGGGGGCGATCACCGCGCTTTGTGACCTGCGGGAGATCATCCCGTACGCCTTCGGCTACATGATGGCCGCCAAGGTCGGGACCGGTTTCGTTGCGGAGATCGGCTCGATGCGGATCTCCGACGAGATCGACGCGCTGGAGGTGATGGGATTCGACTCGGTCGTGTACCTCGGCGCCACGCGACTGCTCGGCACCTGGCTGGTACTCCCGTTCCTGTACATGGCCGCCGTGGGCGTGGGCTACGTGGCCTCCTATCTGGCGGTCGTCGTCCAGCTGGGACAGGTCTCCCCGGGTGGATACCTGCAGTTGTTCTGGGAGTTCCAGAACCCGCAGGATTTCCTATTTGCCGGGATCAAGGTCATGGTGACGGCGACGTTCATAGTGCTGGTCTGCATCTACTACGGCTACCACGTCACCGGCGGCCCGGTGGGGGTGGGCAGAGCGACGGCCAAGTCGATGGTGGCCAACATCCTCGGCATCCATCTGATCGGGATGGTGGGGACCCAGCTGTTTTGGGGCAACAACGCGCACGCTCCGATCGGCGGCTAGTGGTCCCGTCGGCAACCACGCACGCGAGTGAGGCACTGATGGCGCGCGAGCAGCTGACGCGGCTCGTCGCACTGGTGGCATTGGCGATTGCCGTGGTTGCCGTGGTGATCGTGCTCGTCACCGGTAGCTCCACCTATGTCGTGCACGCCCAGTTCACGGACGCCGGCCAGCTGGTCAAAGGAGATCTGGTTACCGTCGCCGGGCATCCCGTCGGCTCGGTCGGGGCCTTGAGCATCACGCCAAATGGGTTGGCCGACGTGGAGCTCGACATCTCGGATTCGAGCGTCACCCCACTTCGCCAGGGAACCGTCGCCACCATCGGTCAGCTGAGCCTGACCGGGGTCTCCAACCGCTTCGTCGCGCTCACACCCGGCCCGGGGAGCTCATTGTCGAACGGCGGCGTGCTGCCGACGAGCCAGACGCGGGGCATCGTCGACCTAGACACGCTGCTCGACTCGCTGACGCCGCAGGTCCGCGGCTCGCTCCAGCGGATCATCAAGACCGGCGCCTACCTGATGTCAGGCTCCACGCCGGGTCAGATCAACCAGGCGATTCCATATTTCAACCCGGCGCTCAGCCAGACGACTGCGCTGGGCTCGGAGATCGTCGCCGACAAGTTCGCGCTCGACAGGCTCCTGTCGTCGACGGCGGCCGTCGCCGCCACCCTCGCCAATCGCAGTGGCGACCTGGCCGGGGCGGTCACGAACACCGCCGCCACGCTCCGCGAGGTGGCCAGCCAGCGCGCGACGCTGGAAGACATCGTCTCGCGCGCTCCGGCCGTCCTCTATCAGGCGACGGGAGTGCTTGCCGATGTCGACTACACGCTGCGCGTCCTGAACCCGTCGCTCAAAGATCTTCAGCCGCTAGCGCCAAAGCTGACCACGCTGCTGCGCAAGCTCGTTCCCGCCGCCCGCAACGCGATCCCGTTCATAAACGGCGTCTCCGCGCTGGTGCCCGGGGCCAAGAAGGCACTGACCGAGCTCCCACCCGTGGTGGACCAGGCGGTGCCCGCGGTCCAATCGCTGGGGCAGGCGCTGCCACCAATCACGCCGATCCTGGCGGGGCTACGCCCCTATGCCCCCGAGGTCGTGTCCGGCTTCTTCGGCGGCGTCGGCGGCTACAGCGGCGGCTATTACGACGCCAACGGCCACTACACGCGTGTCGCTCCCGAGTTCGGCGCCGCCGGCTTCACCGGCCTGCTGAGCCTGCTGAACACCACGATCAGTCAGCTGCCGTCGTTGAATGGCGCCCGCTACGGGCTTCTTGCCCAGTGCCCGGGCGGCGCGGCGGAGCCTTCGCCGAACGGCGGCAACCCGTGGACCAATCCCGACGTGTTGCCGGAAACCGGCAACCTCTGCGATCCGGGAAACGATCACCCGTGAGGCGGCTGGCGGCCATCGTGGTTGCGCTTGCCGGCGCTGCGGGCATCGCCGCAGCACTGCTGTCGGCCAGCGCGCAGGGATCCTCCACGGCTAGCTTCGACGTCATCTTCGACGACGCCCGCGGACTCATCGGCGGCCAGCTGGTAAAGGTCGCCGGGGCCCAGGCGGGAACGATCCAGAAGGTGGTCGTCGTCAAGGAGGGCAGCGGCGCGAGCACCTCGTTCAAGGCCAAGATCGAGGCCTCGATCGACTCCAAGTTCATGCCGCTGCGTTCCAACGCCACGTGCACGATCCGGCCCCAGGGCCTGATCGCCGAGAACTACGTGGATTGCGACCCCGGCAGCCCGCCCGCGTCGGTCCTGCGCGGGGCTGGCGGCCAGCCGCCGACCGTCCCGGTTCAGAACACCACCGAGCCGGTCAGCCTGCTCGACCTGTTCAACATCTTCAACGTGCCCACGCGCCAGCGCTTTGCGCTGATCATCAACGAGCTGGGCATCGGGACCGCAGGGGAGGGTCAGAACTTCAACGACGTCCTCTACCGCGCCAACCCGTCGCTGAAGCTCGCCGACCAGGTGATCGGAATTCTCGCCGGCCAGCGTTCCCAGTTGGCGACGCTGATCGACACCACCAACACGATCGTCCAGCAGGGAGCGACCCACACCGGCGACGTGCAGAGATTCCTGGATCAGGCTGCCGCCCTGAGCTCCACAACAGCCGCTCACCGCTCCAACCTCGAGCGGGCCATAAACCGGCTCCCCGGTCTGCTCGCGGTGGCCCAGCCTTCGCTACAGCAACTCGACGTAGTGGCGCGCGACGGCACCCCGTTGCTCAAGCAGATCCGCGCCTCGGCTCCATACCTAGACCGGGTGAACAAGGACCTCGGTCCGTTCGTGGCCCAGGCCAAGCCCGGTCTGAAGCGATTGGCGACCGCGCTCCAGCAGGCGATCCCAGCGATCAACGACGTCCGGCCGGTGGTCAGCGCTCTGCGGACCTACGCGGAGCGTTCGCTGCCCAAGACCGAGCTCTCCGGGCGGCTGTTCACGAGCCTCCAACACGCTGGCTTCCTCGAGAACTTCCTGGGCATCGTCTACTACGTGGGAGCGTCGCTGGCGCGCTTCGACGCCACCTCGCATCTGCTCGACTTCTCGATCCTGAACGTCCAGAACGGCGCCTGCTCGGCGTACGCGACCACGCCCGTGGCCGGCTGCGGGGCGAACTACGGCTCCGCCCCCGCTTCAGACAGCGGCGAATCGGCCAGCGCCGCCAGCCAGCAGCCGAGCACCAGCGCCAAGGCCAGCCGACGCTCCGGGGCCGCCACGAGCGCACCGAGCGCGAGCGCCCCAAGCGCCGCCAGCGGGCGCGGGACCGCGAGCGGGCGTGGCACCCCCGGCGGGCCCGGGACCTCGACATCGACCGCCAGCGCCACAACGACCGCGCCCCCGAGCGCGCCGGCGACGACGGCTCCGTCCGCCGCGTCGAGCACGGGCTCGAGCGGCACCGCGCCGCCGGCTAGTGCCACCACGCCCCAGCAACCCGGCGGCGGGTCGGGCAACGCCGGCAGCGCGTTGCAGAACCTCATCAACTACCTGCTGCGATGAGATCCGTACGCAACACGGCCACCGAGATCTTCAACAACCCGATCCTTGTCGGCGCGCTGACGATCCTCGTCGTGTCGGTCGCCGTGTACCTCTCCTACATCGCCGAAAACGGCCTGCCGTTCGTCCCCACCTACAGCATCAACGTCGACGTGCCGGACGGCGCCGAGCTAGTCAAGAACGCCGACGTGCGGATCGGCGGCGCCCGCGTGGGACAGGTGTTGAGCATCAGCCCAGAGCCCCGCGGCACCGATCATGGCTACAACCAGCCGTTCGCGCGGCTCAAGCTCGCGCTGCAAAAGAGCGTTGACCCGCTGCCGTTCGACACCCGCTACCAGGTGAGGCTGGCGTCGGTGCTGGGCGGCAAATACGTCGAGGTCATTCCCGGGCACGACCGCAACACGCCCAGCACGCCGGCGCTCCCGGACGGCGGCACGTTCAGCCTCGGAGGCCGCGTCCAGCACAACATCCCGATCGTCGATCTCGACACCGCTTTCAGGGTCTTCGGTCCCAAGACCCAGCAGGGCATCCGCGACGCGACCGGCGAGCTCGGCAACGCCGTGGCCGGACGGGGGACCTCGTTCAACGACAGCATCTACTCCCTGCGGCAACTGCTCGGTCCGCTCAACAGCCTGCTCGGACTGCTGGCGTCGCCCAACACCCACCTCACCACCTTCATCTCGGGAGCCGCGGCCACCACCAGCGCGCTGGCGCCGGTAGCGCCGACCATCTCCGCGCTGCTGTCGAACGGAGCGATCACCTTTCGGGCGCTGGACGCGTCGCGGCTGGGACAGACGATCGACCAGCTGCCGGCGACCGAGTCCCAGGCCACGACCGTGCTGAGAAACGCCCAGCCCGTGCTTGTCGACGCGGCGACCGTCGTGCAGGCCCTGAAGCCGAGTGCCGCGCTGCTGCCGCTCGCCGCGCGGCGGCTGGACGCCATCATCAGGGCCGCCACCCCGGTCTTCAAGCTGGCGCCCGAGCTTGCGGGCAACCTCCAGACGGCGCTGAGCGACGTCGAGCAGCTGTCGAAGAACCCGGCGGCGATCGAGACCTTCAACGTCCTGGGCGACAACGACCTGGCAACGTTCGGCGCCTCGGCGTTCGTCGGGCTAGGCGCGATCCTGCAAGCCGCGGCGCAGGCGCAGCTCGACTGCAACAGCGAGGCCAGCTGGGCCGCACTGTTCGGCGGCCCCAACAACCCCCTGTCGGAGGGCGACAGCGCAGGCACCTGGCTGCGCTCGATCCCCGTGCTGGATACGGGCACGCTGTTGCAGTCGCCGACGCCCGCGCAGAATCTGCACCTCAACTATTACCCGAATGAGTCGAGCGGCGACTGCAGTGCGGGCAACGAGGTCTACAGCCCGGGTCAGGTCATCGGGCAGCCGGGCCGGGTCAACAACACCGTGCCGCAGACCTCGCCGCCGCCAGGCGTTCTACAGCGCTACCAGGCGGCGGGCTTGGAGGGCACCTACAAGTGAGCCCCGCGCGCGGTGCAAGACGCCGGCAGCCTGCAGGCAAGCGCAAGGCGCAAAACCCGCTGGTCGTGGCCACGCTGACGATCCTGTTGGCCGTCGTCATCTCCTACTACGCCTTCAACGGCAAGCAGATTCCGTTCGTACATCACTTCACGATGTACGCGCTGGTCAAGAACAGCCTCGACATCATTCCCGACTCGCCGGTGAGGATCGCCGGTGTCGACGTCGGTTCCGTCAGCGGGACCTCGGCCGAGGGCAGCATGACGAAGATCGCCTTCACCATGCAGTCCACCGGGCTTCCGGTCCACACCGACGCCACGGTCACGATCCGCGACAGGCTGTTCCTGGAGGGGGGCTACTACCTGCAGCTCGACCCGGGCAGTCCCAGCGCCCCGGTCGCTGGCGACGGCTTCACGATCCCGCCGTCGAACACCGCCTACCCCGTTCAGTTCTACCAGCTGCTCTCGACCTTCGACGCCCCCACGCGCCAGAGCCTGCAGAACTCCCTGACCACGCTGAACGAGGGGCTGAGCTCGCCCCCCAACCAGCAGCCGACGACTACCAACAGCGGCGCCGGCGGCTTGAAAGCCTTGGTCCCACAGCTGCAACCGACGCTCAAGGACGTGGCCTGGGTCACCCAGGCCCTACACGGCACGCAGCCGGGCGACATCGAGCGGCTGTGGTCATCGGGGTCGGACGTGACCGGCACGCTGGAGGCCACAGATCCTCAGCTGGCCGACCTCGTCACAAGCCTCAACCGCGTTTCGAGCGCGCTGGCTGCGACGGACGGCTCGCTGGGGGCCACGCTGGAGGGGCTCGATCAGACGCTCCAGGTGGCGCCACCGGCGCTTAGTGCGATCGACCACGCGCTGCCCCCGACGGCCAGCCTGGCGGTGGCGCTCGACCCGTCGCTCAAGGTTGCGCCGCCGCTGGTGCAGGCCGTGACCAAAACCGTCAAGCAGCTGACCGCGATCGTTGGTCCCGCCGAGCGCGGCAACCTGCTGACCGCGCTGAAGTCGACCTTCCAGGACTTCCCCACCACGCTCGAGCAGCTGGGATCGGTGTTCCCGATCACCAAGGGGGTCACCGACTGCCTGCGTACGCACGTCACGCCGGTGCTGGGCGAGGTGGTGCCGGATGCCTCGCTGTCGACGGGCCGGCCGGTGTGGCAGGACTTCGTCCACCTGCTGACCGGCCTTTCCTCGGCCGTTCAGAACTTCGACGGCAACGGCTACTGGATCCGGCTGATCAACTCCAGCGGCGAAAACGAGCTCAGCCTGGGGTCGGTCCCAGGGCTGGGCCAAATCCTGGGGCTGTCCTCCTCGGGCAACTCAGGAGTCGAAGGCGCGCGGCCGAAGTGGGTGGGAGATTTGAACTCGGCTGACTTCCGCCCTGACGTGTCGTGCTCGAGCCAGCCCGTGCCAAGCCTCAGCTCGGCGACCGTCTCCAGCGACGTCCGCCGAGCCGGCCCCGCGGCCCCGCCGTCTCCCGCCGCGGCGCGCCAGCTGGCCAAGGAACTGCATCTGAACACCAGCGGGAGCGGGCGCTGATGTCAAGACTGAAGCTCCAGCTTCGGCGCTACGGACGCTATTTCGCGTTCTTGGTCGCTCTGTGGGTGCTCGGCATCGGGGCCGGCGCCTACATCCTCGCCAACCAGCGGTTTCCGAACCCGTTCGCCACCTTCGTCAAGGTCAATGGCAGGTTCGACACCGCTGCGGCTGTGGTCCCGGGTCTGGGAGAGCCGGTGAACATCGCCGGCGTCAACGTGGGCGAGATCACGGGGACCTCGATTGAGGACGGCCAAGCCGTCGTCCATATGCAGCTGAACCCCTCGCAGCTGCCGGCGCCCCACGTCCTGTACCGCAACGCGACCGCCAACCTGTTCCCGAACACGCCGCTCAAGGACATGGAGGTCGACATCGACCCGGGCACCCCGTCGGCGGGACAGATGCCGGAAAACGGGACGATCCCCGTCGGCCAGACGACAGTTCCCACCGACTCCGACGAGCTGCTCGACTCGCTGGACACCGACACCCGGACCTGGTTCACCAGCCTGGTAGCAGACCTCGACCAGGGCACCACGGGCCGCGGACAGGACATCAAGAACCTGCTTCAGAACCTGGGACCGACCACCGGTCAGCTGCGGGAAATCGGCGATCTTCTCGCCGGCCGGCGCCAGGAGATGGCCCAGATCGTCCACAACCTCGGCGTCCTGCTGCAGGCCACAAGCCAGAAGGACAACCAGCTGCGGACGGTTGTACGGGCCGGCGACCAGACGGTCAGCGCGCTGGCCAGCCAGGACGTGGCACTGCGCCAGGCGATTGGTCGCTTCCCCTCGACACTGCAGACGACGCGGACCACGCTCGGGGACGTCACACAGCTGGCAAATGCGCTCGGGCCTACGGCCAGATCCCTGATCCCGATCGCCCACCATCTGCCGACCACGCTGCGCGACACGCAGACGCTGTTCCAGGGGGCGGCGCTGCTACCGCTGGACAAGATCCCGGCGTTCGTTCAGGCAGTCCTGCCGCTGGCGCAGCAGCTGCCGCCGCTCGAGTCTGACCTGACCCAGATCACGCCTCCGCTGATCAGCTCCTTCAAGGTGCTGGGCGCTGCGGTCAACGAGATCGCCTACGCGCCCGGCAACGGCAACCCGGGGTTCCTGTACTGGATCTCCTGGTTCGCGCACAACGCCGACTCGTTCCTGTCGACCGCCGACGCCAACGGCGGCGGCTGGCGGGGACTGTTGACGCTGACCTGTGCCGACGTTCAGAGCAGCACCCTCGGCACGCTGCTGAACGCGCTGCTCGGGTCCAATCTGTCGTCGACGCTCGGCTGCACGGGCTGATGGTCACCCAGGCTCCCAAGCGCACCGCTGTGCTGGCCGCCCTGGCTTTCATCCTCTCGTGCGTGGGTTTGACGATCTTCGTCTGGACACAGTTCGCGGGCACGATCCCGTTCGCTCCCGCCGGGTACCGCATCCAGGCGGTGTTCCCGGAGACCGGGCAGCTGGTTCCCGGCGCCGACGTGCGGATCTCGGGCGTCGATGTCGGCCGGGTGGCGAACGTGCGTCCCCAGGGCGTCAACTCGCTGGTGACGATGAACCTTTATAAGCAGTTTGCGCCGGTCCCAGCGGACACGCACGCCATCCTCAGGTTGAAGACGCTGCTGGGCGAGGCTTACATCGAGCTCTCGACCGGGACCGGCAAGGGCCCGAAGCTACCCGACGGGGGCACGATCCCTCCCCAGCAAGTGGAGCGCACCCAGGACCTGGACCAGGTGCTGAACTCGTTCAACCCCCCGACGCAGCGCGCGCTGCAGCAGTTCCTGAACGGCACGTTCCTGGCGCTCTCGGGCCGGGGACAGGCGTTGAACGATGCGGTCGGCAACCTCGATCCGACCTTTTCGGAGCTGACGGCGCTGGCCGATGAGCTAAACCAACAGCAGGGCAACATCCAGGGTCTGGTCAACAACCTGGGGACGGTCTTCACCACACTGGGCGACCATTCGGCGGACGTCCAGAGCCTGGTCACGGCCGGCAATCAGGTGCTGTCGGCGACCGCCGCGCGCGATGCCCAGCTCGAGGCGACCGTCAACGGCTTGCCGCCGTTCATGACACAGCTGCGGGCCACGCTTGGCACCCTGAACACGACACTGGGGATCGCTCGGCCAACGCTCGACGACCTTCGCAGCGCAGCCCCGTTCCTGCGGCCCGCCCTCTCGGAGCTGATCACGTTGTCGGGCCCGGCGCTGTCGCTGCTGCACCAGGCGCCGTCGCTGATCACGCTCGCCAACCGGGCGCTGCCCGAGATCGCCCGGTTCACCGTGGCTTTCAACCAGGTGCTCCAGCCGATCCTATCCGCGGCTCAGCAGGTGATCCCGATCATCAACTACATCCAGCTCTATCCGAACGACATCCGCGCCGCGTTCGCCAACCTGCCGGCGCTGCTGGGGGCATCGGCGCCGGCCACCAATGGGATTACGCACTACATCCGCGTCGCGCTGACGCTTAACAACGAGACGCTGTTCGGCCAGCAGCAGCGACCGTCGACCAACCGCCACAACCCGTACGTCTCTCCTGGCGAGTTGGCGAACGTCGCGAGTGGCGGACTCGAGTCCTCCGATTGCAACAACATCAACAATGGCGGCTTGCAATCGCTGTTCAGCGCGGGCACCGTCCCCTGCCGCCTGCAGCCGGCGTACCCGTGGCCCAGCAACGCGGCCTCGAATAGCCCGAGCTACTTCCCTCACCTGACCCAGGCGCAGCCGTAGCGCGGCAGTCAGAACCCACTCGGAATCGATTTCCGGACCCCATGACCAGAAACTCACTCCGAGTCGCTAGCCGGCGAGCGCCGCTTGACCACCGGTCGAGCCGGGGGCCGCGGGGTCAGGTGCTGCGCGAAACCAGCGGGTGAGCAACGCCCGGACCGTCTGGCGCGTGCGCCGCTCGTCGCCCGCGGCGAGCACGCTGTCTGGCATCAGCACGAACGAGGCGCCTAGCCGCACGGCGATCTCCGCCAGAGCCTCGGCGTCGATGGTCGACAGCTCGCCGGCTCGCTGGGCCTGGCGGATCTGGGCTACCAGGAAGTCGCGAACGAGGCGAAAGACCGCGCTGCCGTCCCGGTTTAGCTCGCGCAAGAGCGCCTCCGGCTCGAACCGCGCCAGCCGGGAGAGCATCGGGTGCTCCCGGATGACTCGCAGGGTGGCGGTGAACAGATCCGCGGCGCGCTCCTCGAGCGGGGCCTTGGGGTGAAGGGCACCGGAGATCTCCTTCAGGCAGCGGCGGCATTCCCGCACCGCCAGGTTGTCGATCAGCTGCTGCCGGGAGCCGAACCGGCGATAGACGGTCATCCGGCCGACGCCCGCGCCGGCCGCCACATCGTCGATCGTCAGGTGCCTCACCCCGGAGGCGGCTACCAGCGCCAGCGCGGCGTCCAGAATCCGCTCTGAGACGGCGTCCTCGGCGTTGTTGACGGCGGGGTCGAGCGCACGCTCCAGGACCCTAACGGCGGTGGCCATCGTCTCGCCGGCGGGCACTTACGCCGCCTTGGCGACGTCCGACGTCCGCGGCGGGCCGACTCCCAGCGGCCCCTGGGCGATCGCCCGCCGGCGCCAGCGAAGCTGCGCCGGGCCCGAGACCTTGAGCGCTTCGGGCATCACCGCCGTGAGGTGCCGGCTGAAGGCCCCAATCGCTCGGAACTCGAGCTCCTGGGCCCGCGAGAAGCTCACGCCCAGCCGGGCGCGCAGGGCGGCGGGCAGCAAGCCCACGCTGCACACGTACAAAGCTTGCCGGGCCGGCACTCGGGCCGCCTTCCAGGCCAGCTCGGCCAGCAACGGTACCTCCGGTAGGTCCACCGCCCGTACAGCGCGCAGCACGCGGTCAACCGACTCCGTGCGCTCGAGATCATTGGTCACGACCTGCTGGAAGTAGCGCCTAAAGCCATTCCAGTCCTCAGGTAGATCACCCTCCCGAACGCCAACCAGCCGTCCCAGCCCCAGGTACTCGCGGTAGAAGCGCTCGACCTGGTCGGGGCGCATCGGGCGCCCGAAATGGGCATGGCCCGAGATGTAGGCATCGAGCAGCGTGGCATGGACCCAGGCGTAGGCGGAGGGCTCGAGCGCGTAGTAGCGCTGGCCGTCGGGCTTGACGCCCTTGAAGCCCTTGTGCAGCGCTCGTAGGCGGCGGCCCATGGCCGCGGCGTCCCGGCCTCCGTAGTGAAGCACCAGCAGGTAGTCAAGCGTGCCGAACAGGCGGTTGAACGGCCGCCGCTCGAAGTCCGAGAAGTCGCGGACGCCGGCCCCCACCGTCGGGTGCGCCACCTGTAGCAGCAGGGGATAGAGCATGATCGAGAACAGCCGCACATCGGAGCCGAACCTCCAGACGAGCGACTCCGGCCCGACGGTCAGGTCGGGGATTTCCTCGTCGGTCGGAAACAGCGCAGCTGTCATGGCCTCGGGAGTGGTACGTACTGTAGTACATGCGTACCACATGTATCAAGCGGAGGTCGGGCGCGCGTGTCCCCGACGGGCGCTCTATCCTTATTGGCAAGCCGCCAACAAGGAGCGAAGATGACTGAAGCGCTTGTATTCGACGCGATTCGCACCCCGCGTGGCCGGGGCAAGGTCAACGGATCGCTGCACACGACCAAGCCGGTCGACCTCGTAGTGGGTCTGATGCACGAGATGCTCTCGCGCAACGGCAAGCTCGACCCCAAGCGGGTCGACGACGTCGTGCTGGGCTGCGTCACGCCGATCGGTGACCAGGGCATGGACATCGCCAAGACCGCCGCGCTCAAGGCCGGTCTGCCGGACACCGTGGCCGGCGTGCAGCTCAACCGCTTCTGCGCCTCCGGGTTGGAGGCTGTCAACGTGGCCGCCCAGAAGGTCGCATCCGGCTGGGAGGACTTGGTGTTCGCCGGGGGGGTCGAGTCGATGTCACGGGTGCCGATGGGCTCGGACGGCGGCCCGATGGCCACCGATCCCGAGACCAACTACGACACGTATTTCGTGCCCCAGGGGATCGGCGCCGATCTGATCGCCACGATCGAAGGCTTCAGCCGAGACGACGTGGATGCGTTTGCTGCCCGCTCCCAGCAGCGCGCCGCCGCCGCTCAGGCCGAGGGCAAGTTCTCCGACCAGGTCATCCCGGTCGAGGACATCAACGGCCACGTGATCCTCGAGCAGGACGAGCACATTCGTCCGGATACGACGCCCGAGTCACTCGCCGGGCTGAAGCCCTCGTTCGCAGCCATCGGCGACATGGGCGGCTTCGACGCCGTGGCGCTGCAGAAGTACCACTGGGTGGAGAAGATCGACCACGTCCACACCGCCGGCAACTCCAGCGGCATCGTCGACGGGGCCGCGCTGCTGGCGATCGGCAACGAAGAGATCGGCGACCAGCTCGCCCTCGAGCCCAAGGCCAAGATCCTGGCCACCGCCCTGTCCGGGGCCGACCCCACGATCATGCTCACCGGTCCGGCGCCGGCGTCGCGCAAGGCGCTCGAGAAGGCGGGCCTGGCGGTCGACGATCTCGACTTGGTGGAGATCAACGAGGCGTTCGCAGCGGTCGTGCTGCGCTTCGTCCAGGATATGGGGCTGGACATGGAGAAGGTCAACGTCAACGGCGGTGCGATCGCCATGGGCCATCCCCTGGGAGCAACCGGAGGGATGATCCTTGGAACGCTGATCGATGAGCTGCATCGCACCGGCGGCCGCTACGGCCTGGCGACGCTCTGCGTGGGCGGCGGCATGGGCATCGCGACCGTGGTGGAGGCGATTCGATGAGCGCCGGAAACTTCGACCGCTCCAACGGCGGCCCGGCCGCCAACACGATCCGCTGGGAGAAGGATGCAGATGGGGTGGTCATCCTCACCCTGGACGACCCGACCCAGTCGGCCAACACGATGAACGAGGCCTTCATGGACTCGTTCAGTGAGACGCTCGACAGGCTCGAGTCCGAGAAGGACGACATCAAGGGCGTCGTCATCACCTCGGCCAAGAACACCTTCTTCGCCGGCGGCGACCTTCACGATCTGCGCCGGGCCCGCAAGGAGGACGCTGAGGAGATCTCGAAGATGGTGCGTCTCGGAAAGCAGCGGCTGCGGCGGCTGGAGACGCTCGGCAAGCCGGTTGTGGCCGCGATCAACGGCGCCGCGCTCGGCGGCGGACTGGAGATCTGTCTCGCCTCCCACCACCGCGTGATCGTCGACGACCCCAGGGCCGTGGTCGGCTTCCCCGAAGTGCAGCTCGGTCTGCTGCCCGGCGCCGGCGGCGTCGTGCGTACCGTTCGGCTGCTGGGAATCATGAACGGGCTGATGAACGCGCTGCTTCAGGGTCAGCGCCACCGCCCGGCCAAGGCCAAGGAGCTTGGTCTGGTCGATGAGATCGTGCCGACGCACGACGATCTGATTCCAGCGGCCAAGCGGTGGATCGAGGCCAATCCGGAAGCCAAGCAGCCCTGGGACCAGGACGGGTACAAGATCCCGGGCGGGACGCCGTCGACGCCCTCGCTGGCGATGAACCTGCCGGCCTTTCCGGCCAACCTCAGAAAGCAGATCAAGGGCGCCAACTACCCGGCGCCGCACCACATCATGGCCGCCGCGGTGGAGTCGGCGCAGCTCGACATCGACAACGCCTTCGAGGTCGAGGGCCGCTACTTCGTCGACCTGGTGACCAGCCAAGTGGCCAAGAACATGATCCAGGCATTCTTCTTCGACCTGCAGGCGGTAAACGGCACACGCGGACGGCCCGAGGACATCGAGCCGTTCCAGCCCAAGCGGATGGTCGTGCTCGGCGCCGGGATGATGGGCGCCGCGATCGCCTACGTGTCGGCCAGGGCGGGCATCGAGGTGGTGCTGAAGGACGTCTCGCTCGAAGCCGCCGAGAAGGGCAAGCAGTACTCGGTGGGGCTCGTGGAGAAGGCAGTTAAGCGCGGTCGCTCCAGCCAGGAGGACGGTGATGCGTTGTTGGCTCGCATCCACCCCACCGACAAGGCGCAAGACGCCGACGGCTGCGAGATGGTGATCGAGGCCGTGTTCGAGGACCCCAAGGTCAAGAAGCAGGTGTTCGAGGAGATCGAGCCCCACCTGGCGCCGGATGCGCTGCTCGGCTCGAACACCTCGACGCTTCCGATCACGGGCCTGGCGGAGAACGTATCCCGTCCGGAGGACTTCATCGGCCTTCACTTCTTCAGCCCGGTGGACAAGATGCCGCTGCTGGAGATCATCAAGGGCGAGAAGACCTCGGAGCGGACGCTCTACCGCGCGCTCGACGTCGCCAAGCAGATCAAGAAGACCCCGATCGTCGTCAACGACAGCCGTGGGTTCTTCACCAGTCGGGTGATTGGGACGTTCGTCAACGAGGGCATCGCGATGCTTCTGGAGGGCGTTCCCGCGCCCAGCATCGAGCAGTCCTCCTCGCAGGCCGGCTACCCGGCGCCCGTGCTGCAGCTCACCGACGAGCTGAACATGAAGCTGATGCGCAAGATCCGCGACGCCACCCGCACTGCGGTGCTGGAGCAGGGCGGCGAATGGGCCGGTCATCCCGCCGAGCAGGTCGTCGACCGCATGCTCGACGAATACGACCGCCCCGGGCGGCTCGAGGGGCGCGGCTTCTACGAGTACGCCGACGGCAAGCGCGCCGGCCTGTGGACTGGTCTGCGGGATGCCTTCCCGTCAGTCGACGATCCCGCCTCGATCTCCTTGAAGGACCTCGAGGAACGGATGCTGTTCATCGAGTCGATCGAGTCGGTCAAGTGCCTCGATGAGGGCGTGATCGAGACGGTGGCCGACGCCAATATCGGGTCGATCATGGGAATCGGCTTCCCGGGCTGGACTGGCGGCGTGCTCCAGTACATCAACGGCTACCAGGCGACCGACGGCTCTGCCGGCCCGGCGGCGTTCGTGGCCCGTGCCCGCGAGCTGGCCGAGCTCTACGGTGAGCGATTCGAGCCTCCGCCATCGCTGGTTGAGAAGGCCGAGCGCGGCGAGCTGTACCTGGATGAACAGCCGTCGCTGGCGGCGGTGTGAGCAGACGCGTGTGGCGCGCGCTTTTCGCTTTCGCGCGCGCTGACGCGCTGCCTCGCGCGACGCATCGGCAGCCGCGCGGCCAGCCGTCTACGGCGCGAAACCCACGCCTGCCATGAATTCCCGCATCTCGCGCAGGTAGGCGGCGCGGTTCACATGCAGCAGGTGGTTGCCGGGGTACCAGTGAAGCCTCGGCTGGCCCCAGTGCTCTGACAGCAGCCGGCTCTGCTCAGGCGGCGCCAGCCGGTCGCCCAGGCCGCCGATGATCATCAGCCGGTCTTTCTCCAGCAGCGGCTGGAAGTTCAGCGGGGAGTGCACCGCTGTCGCACGCTCGGCGTCGCCCAGCGAGATGCCGTGTATGAGCGAGGACAGGACGACTCCCGCATTCGCCGGGAAGTAGAGGGGGATCAGCTTGGGAATCGAGACCACCGCAGCGTTCGGGATCGCCACCTCGAGGCGGTCCTCCACGGCCGCCAGCAGCGCCGTCACGTAGCCGCCCAGCGACAGCCCGGTGACGCCGAACTGGGTGATGCCGGAGGCCTGGAGGTGGTCCAGGAAGACGCGAAAGTCGTGGACCGCCTGAAGCAGCGCTTCGTTGAAGTGCGACGGGCCGTGGGCGAACAGACCGGAGCCGTTGACCGCCGAGAACGGATCGCGGCGGGGGCCGTGAAACGGAAGCAGGTAGAGCAGCACGTCGTAGCCCCTGCTGAACAGCCAGGGCAGCGCGAAGAACGCGCTGTTGAGCACGTAGGGAGAGGCGCCAAAGCCGTGGATCACGCACAGCGTCGGGCGGGGGCCGTCGTCGTGGCGCCAGTGCTGGGCCCAGGCCCTGGCGTTGCGTGTGTGGCGCGCGTATTCCCCACGCAGCGCGGGGTTGGCCGCCACGTAGGGGCTGTCGAACGTCAGCGACGAGACCGTGCCGCCAGGGGCGTGGAAGGCGAACAGCCCTGGATGGGACATCCGGACCCGAACCCCGTCGGGAGGGCGCTTGAACACCGCTTCGGGATCCCGTGTCTCGGCAAGCTCGGCGTAGAACGAAAGCCTGCGGCGCTCGTGCCAGGCCGACGGGCTCAGCCCCCACTGGAGCGAGGCCCCGAAGATGATCGAGGCCAGCCCGGTCCTGACCGGGATGTCGGTGGCGGCCGCGGCCGCTACCAGCAGCCGCGTACGCAGCGGGAGCCCCCGCTCGGGGAAGTCGTGTACGAGCCTGGCGCCCTCTGGCCGCTCGAGCGTCTCCGGACGGGGCCGGACGCGGCGGGGGCTGGCTTCCATCAGCGGGACTCGCCGTGAGGACGGGTGGACGGGGCCACTAGCTGTCCCCCCGGCGCGGGGGCCGCCAGCGCACCGGAAGCGAGGCTGACTCGACCCCCTCGATGCCCGCCGGTGTGGCGTAGCGCTCGAGATGGGTGACGATCATCTCTACCCCCTCGTCGACCACCCGGTCCTCGCCCTCGAGGTCGTGCCTGTACGCCACCTCCAGAAAGCGGTCGGCGAGCTCGAAGCACAGCCGCAGCACGATCCTGTCCGTGTCCGGCCGGAGCAGTCCGGCGGCGGTGGCAAAGCGGTGAAACCCGTCGGCAAGCAGATCGTCACGGGCGCGGATGAAAGCCGCGACCTCGGCGCTCATCCGTCCTTGAAACCACAGCACGACGTAGCTGCGGTGCTCACGGTAGTCGTCCCTGTAGGCGTCGACCGTCGCCTCCACGACCGAGCGGATGCTGTACCGCTGAAGCCCGGACAGGGCCTGCGCGATCCGCCCGTCCATGGAGGAGATGTGGCGATCGATCAGCGCGGTGACGATCGCCTCACGATCGGCGAAGTACTGATACAGCGTGGCAACCGGGACCTCAGCTCGCCGGGCTACGGCACGCGTGGAGAGGCCCTCGAGACCGGACGAGACTACGAGCTGCTCGGCCGCGGCGAGAATGCGCTCCACGCGCTCGCGGCTGCGCCGCTGGACCGGGGTGCGGCGGGCCATCCTTTGCCTCCGGGACGTCAGCGGTGCCGTCACCACGAGCGGCAACTATAACCTGAACCGGTGTCGGATTCTGATGGTAGGCTGCCGCCGTGGACGGGCCTCAGACACCGTCGCCGCCGCCCGACAGCACCCCCGAGGACGAGCGCTCGGGGCTGACCCGTCGGCGGTTCGTCGCGGGAGGGGTGGCTGCGGGAGCTGCGGCCGCCGTACCTGCGACCGCGGAGGCGCGCCGCCGTCAGCGGCAGAACCTCGGCCGCACGCGGTCGGGCTCAGGAAGAGGTCAGTCCGCCGCCAACCGCTCTGCCGACGTGGTCGTGGTCGGCGGCGGCTTCGCCGGGCTCACCGCTGCGCGGCTTGTTCACCAGGCCGGGCGCTCGGTGTTGGTGCTCGAGGCCCGCGACCGCGTCGGGGGCCGGGTGTGGAACGAGGATCTCGGGGGCGGCGAAGTCTCCGAGCGTGGCGGGACGTTCGTCGGGCCCACGCAGAACCACGTACTCGCGCTGATGAGCCAGCTGGGCATCGGCAAGTTCTCGACATACGACGACGGCGACGATGTCTACGTCGCCGACGGCCAACGCATGACCTACAGCGACACAGGCGTAACCGGCACGGCGCCGCCCGATCCCGTGATCCTTCCCGACCTGGCCATAGCGGTCTCAAACCTCGACTCGATGGCAACCCAGGTTCCGGTCGGCGCGCCCTGGCAGGCTGGCAGCGCCGCCGAGTGGGACGGTCAAACTCTTCAGAGCTGGCTCGAGGCCAACTCGCTGACCGGACGCTTCCGCGAGCTGGCGGCCACCGCCACGCGTCCGATCTTCGGAGCCGAGCCGCGTGAGCTTTCGCTGCTGTTCGTCCTGTTCTACATCGCCTCCTCTGGCGATGAGCAGAACACCGGCACTTTTGAGCGCAACTTCGACACCCGTAACGGAGCTCAGATGTACCGCGTGCAAGGGGGCTCGCAGTCGATCGCGTTTAAGATCGCGAGCCAGCTGGGCAACAGCGTGGCTCTGAACGCTCCGGTACGGCGGATCGACCAGACGGGGTCGCAGGTGGTGGTCACCTCCGACTACGTCACGGCCAGCGCCAAGCAGGTGATCGTCGCGATACCGCCAGCGCTGGCGGCCAGAATCGACTACGCGCCGCAGATGCCGTTCGTGCGCGACCAGTTGACCCAGCGCTACGGGCAGGGAACGTTGACCAAGGTCGCTGCCGTCTATCAGCGCCCGTTCTGGCGCGACGCCGGGCTGAGCGGCCAGGCGATCACCACCAGCGGCCCAGTGTCGGTGACGTTCGATGACTCACCGGCCGACGGAAGCCGCGGCGTGATCTTCGGCTTTGTGGGAGGCGATTGGGCCCGCACCTATGCGGGCATGAGCCCGAGCGCCAGGCAGTCGGCGGTGCTCTCGCAGTTCGCCCAGTTCTTCGGCTCGCAGGCCTCGAATCCGATCAGCTACTTCGAGACCAGCTGGTCGGATGAGCTGTGGACGCGGGGCTGCCCGGTGGGCATCCCGTCGATGGGCACGCTATATGCCTACGGCCCATGGATCCGCGCGGCGATGGGCCGCATCCACTGGGCTGGCACCGAGACCTCCACCTATTGGAACGGCTATATGGACGGCGCGGTGCGCTCGGGTGAGCGCGCCGCGGCCGAAGTGCTGGCGGAGCTTTGAGCGCTGTCGCCGATAGCGGCACGCAAGGCCAGCGGCTGGCGTTCGCTGGGCTTCGCGGTCAGGCAGAGCTGCTGGCCCGTGGTGATGTCAGCTCCAGAGAGCTGGCGTCGCTGGCGCTCGAGCGGATCGAGGCCAGCCAGCCGACGCTCAACGCGTTCCGCTGCCTGCGGGCGCAGGCCGCGCTACGAGAGGCCGAGGAGGCTGACCGACGCCTTGCGGCCGGAGAGCGCCTTCCACTGCTCGGTGTTCCCGTGGCCATCAAGGATGACGTCGATCTGGCCGGCGAGCGGACGGCGTTCGGATGCCCCGGTGAGTTTGAGCCCAAGACCGAGGACGGCGAGGCCGTGAGACGGGTCCGGGCAGCCGGGGCTGTGATCGTCGGGAAGACGAACACGCCGGAGTTCGGCCAATGGCCGATAACCGAGAGCGAAGCATCCGGCGTGACGCGCAACCCGTGGAGCCTCGAGCACACACCGGGCGGCTCGTCGGGCGGGGCGGCGGCAGCCGTCGCCGCCGGGCTGGTGCCCGCAGCCCTTGGGTCGGATGGCTTGGGATCGGTCCGGATCCCGGCCGCTTGGACCCACCTGGTGGGGATCAAGCCCCAGCGGGGGCGGATCTCCACCTGGCCCGACTCCGAGTCGTTCAACGGCCTTACCTGCGTCGGGCCGCTGGCGCGGACGGTGTCGGACGCCGCGCTGCTGCTCGACGCCGCTCGCGGCAACCACCCGGGCGACCGCCACCAGCCTCCGCCACCGCCGGAGCCATTCGCCACCACCGCCGAGCGCGCCGACCCCGGCCGGCGGCTGCGGATCGCCCTGTCGTTCAAGATTCCGTTCTCCGGGCCACCGGCACGGCTCAACGGTCAGGTCCGGGCGGCGGTGAAGCGGCTCGCGGACGTGCTCACGGACCTTGGCCACGACGTGCAGCGAGCCGATCCCGTCTATGGCCTGGTGGGGGCCAGCGTCGTCCCGCGCTCGATGGCCGGGGTGCACGAATGGACTAAACGCGTCCCAGACCGCTCGCTGCTGGACCGCCGAACGCTTCAGAACGCCGGCACCGGCCGGCTGCTGAGCGGGCCGGTGCTGAGTGCCGCTCGCGCGCTGGAGCGTCCGCTCAGCTGGCAGCTGGGCGCCGTCTTCCGCCGCTTCGACGTCGTCCTGGCGCCCACCACGGCGCAGCCGCCGCTGCCCGCCGGGAGAATCGACGGCCTCACGAACTGGCAAACCGACAAGGCGATCGTCGCCGCCTGCCCGTACACCTGGCCCTGGAACGTCCTGGGATGGCCCGCGATCAACGTGCCGGCGGGACTGACGGAGACGGGGCTGCCGCTCGGTGCCCAGCTGATCGGGCAGGCGAACGCCGAGAGCCTGTTGATCGCGGTGGCCGCCCAACTCGAGCGCCACGAGTGCTGGCACGAGCGCCGTCCGCCGGATCGGATCGCCGAACAGCCCCGGCCCGGTAGGGTCATCGAGCAAGAGCTGGGTCGCTGATGCCAACCGTCCAAGAAGCCACCTTCGAGCTGTTCCGTGCCCATGGGATGACCACGATCTTCGGTAACCCTGGTTCCACGGAGCTGCCGATGCTCAAGGATTTCCCTGACGACTTCCGCTACGTGCTGGGGCTTCAGGAGCTGGCCGTGGTGGGGATGGCCGACGGCTTCGCCCAGGCCAGCGGCCGGCCCACCCACGTCAACCTGCACACCGCGCCTGGGGTCGGGAACGCGGTCGGCGGGATCTTCAACGCGCAGGCGAATAAGGCCCCGTTGGTGATAACCGCCGGCCAGCAGGTTCGTCCGCACATAGCGATCGAGGCCAACCTCACGAACCGTGACGCCAAGACCGGCCCTCAGCCATACGTCAAGTGGAGCCACGAGCCTGCCCGGGCCGAAGACGTGCCCTACGCGATCGGCAGAGCTATTCACGAGGCGAGCCTGCCGCCCAAGGGTCCGGCGTTCGTCTCGATCCCGATGGACGACTGGGGTCAGGAGGCCGATCCCGATCTGGCGGCAAGTGCCATTGCCCGGAGCGTCAGCGGTCGTGTGGTCCCGGACGGGCGCTCGCTGGAAGATCTGGCCCGGGGGCTGGAGTCAGCGCGCAACCCGGTGCTGGTGGCAGGTCCGGACATCGACGCAAGCGGCGGCTTTCAGGCTGCTGTGGCCCTGGTCGACAAGCAGCGCCTGGGGGTTTGGGCATCGCCCGCCACTGGCGGCAGCCGAATTGGTTTCCCCGAGAGCCATCCCGCGTTCCGAGGCGTCCTGCCGCCGGCTATCGCCGGAGTCTCCGAGACGCTGAAGGGGCACGACCTGGTGCTGGTGGCCGGCTCGTCCGTGTTTCCGTACTACCCCTACGTTCCGGGGCGTCTGCTGCCGGACGACGCACGGCTCGTACTGTTGACAGGCGACCCGGGCGAGGCGGCGCGGGCCCCGATGGGGGAGGCGATCGTCGGGGACGTGGGGCTGGCGCTGGAGGCGCTGGTGGGGATGGTCTCAGACTCGGATCGCACCGCACCCGAGCCGCTGCCCGAGCCCGGCGAACCCCCGCACGCGGACCCGATGTCAGGGTCGGAAGCCATGGCCGCGCTGCGCGACGCCTGGCCCGCGGACGGCATCGTGGTGCTGGAGTCGCCGTCCTCGACCATGGCGTTGCGCAACCGCCTCAGGTTGTCGCAGCCGGGCAGCTACTACTTCTGCGCCAGCGGCGGTCTTGGCTTCGGCATCGCCGCCGCGGTCGGGGTGCAGTTGGCCCAACCTGACCGTCCCGTGGTCTGCGTGCTGGGAGAAGGATCGGCGCAGTACGGGATCACCGCCCTGTGGACTGCGGCGGCTTACAAGCTGCCGGTCACGTTCCTCGTGTTGCGAAACGACGAGTACATGATCCTCAAATGGTTCGCCACCTTCGAGCAGGCCTCCGGTCTGCCGGGACTCGACCTGCCTGGCCTCGACACCGCGGCCGTGGCCCGCGCCTACGGCGTCGCCTCTGTCGACGCCAGCGGCCGGGAACAGGTGGCCGAGGCGCTGCGCGAGGCGATCGCCGACCGCCAGGGTCCGCGACTGGTGCAGGCGCCCGTAGCTACCGGGATGTGGTTCGAATAGCGCTCGCGGTCCCCGCAGCCGAGCGCTCGCAGCCTGCGGACGACCGCGCGCCGGAGTGGGTCGCGGGCGGGACGCCCGAGCCGCTCCGTAGTCAGCTGACGACCCTGCTGGGACCGGAGCGCGTCATGACTAGGGCGACCGACCTCGTGGCCTACGCCTCGGACGCCAGCCCATATCGAAAGATCCCAAAAGCGGTGGTCTCCTCGCGTGACACGGCCGACATCGTGAAGCTGTTCCGGTTCGCGCGTGACAGTCAGACTCCGCTCGTCTTCCGGGCGGGGGGCACATCGCTGAACGGGCAGTCCCAAACGGACTCGGTGCTAGTGGACGTGCGGCGCCACTGGCAACGGATCCGGATCGAGCGGGACGGGTTGGCCGTCCGGGTTCGGCCGGGGACCGTATTGGGACGCGTCAACCGTGCGCTGGCCCGCTACGGGCGCAGGCTCGGTCCCGATCCCGCGAGCACCGAGATCGCTTGCGTGGGCGGCGTGATTGCAAACAACTCGGGTGGCATGCGCTGCGGGGTAGTGGCCGACCCCTACCGGACCGTGCGGTCGATGACGTTCGTGCTGCCCTCGGGGTTGGTGATCGACACGGCGGCGCCCGAGGCCGCCGAGCAGTTTCGCCGGGAGGCGCCGGAGCTGGCGCGGGGACTGGAGCAGATACGCGATGAGCTGCGTGCGGACTCCGCGCTCGCAGAGCGCGTCAGGCGCAAGTTCGAGATCAAGAACACGACCGGCTACCGGCTGTGCGCCTTCCTGGATGCGGACGAGCCGCTTGAGATCTTCCGCAGGCTGGTCGTGGGCTCGGAGGGGACGCTGGCGTTCGTGGCCGAGGCGGTGTTCGACACTGTGCGCCTGGGGCCGCAAACCGCGCTGGCGCTGGTGTTCTTCGAGCACATCGGCGCCGCTTGTGACGCGGTGGGGCCGCTGGTGGAGCTGGGAGCAACAGCCACCGAGCTGATGGTTGCTCCGACGCTGATAACCGCCGCCCACAGCATGCCCGGCACCCCGGAGCGCTGGAAGGAGCTACCGCCCACGGCGGCCGCGCTGTTGATCGAGCTGCGCGCCGAGCAAGGCAACGAGCTCGACCGCATCGAGCGTCAGGCGCTCGACGTCCTCGAGGACCGGCCGATGATCGAAGCACCACGGTTCTCGCGCGACGAGGCGGAGATCGAGATGGTCTGGCGCGTGCGCGAGGGGATGCAGGGACTCCTGGCCGCGGTGCGTCCCCCGGGTGTGCAACTGATCATGGAGGACGTGTGCGTGCCCCCGGCACGCGTGGCCGAGATGGCCAACGACCTCCAGTCGCTGCTCACAGAGCACGGCTTCCTGCCCGGGGTGGCCGGTCACGCCTCGGCGGGCAACCTCCACTTCATCCTCACGCCGAACTTCGCCGAGCGCTCTGATCGTGAGCGCTACGACGCGTTCATTCAGGGCCTGGTGGAGCTGATCGTCGACAAGTACGACGGATCGCTCAAGGCAGAGCACGGGACGGGCTTGAACATGGCGCCCTACGTGGAGCGCGAATGGGGACCCGAGGCCACCGAGCTGATGTGGCGGGTCAAGCGGCTGGCGGACCCCGATGGGATCCTCGGCCCGGGAATCGTGCTGAACGAGGACCCGGGCGTGCACCTGCAGGCGCTGAAGTTCACGCCAGAGATCGAAGAGTCGGTGACGAAATGCATCGAGTGCGGGTTCTGCGAGCCGGTCTGCCCGTCACGCAACGTGACCACGACACCGAGGCAGCGGATCGTGATCCGGCGCGAGATGGCCCGCCAGCCCCAGGGATCGCCGGTGCGGGCGGCGCTCGAGGCCGACTACGGCTATGACGCCGTCGACACCTGCGCCGCAGACGGTTCGTGCGGCGTGGCCTGTCCAGTGGCCATCGATACCGGCAACCTGATCAAGGATCTCCGCCACCGCGCCCACTCGCCGCGGGCAGAGACGCTCGCGGCGCAAGCCGCGCGGCGCTTCGCGGCCCTCGAGCGCACCGCTCGGGCTGCGGTGACGGTCGGACGGCCGCCGGCGGCGGTGCTGGGCCGCTGGTCGCGGTCGGCCAAGGTAGTTGCAGAGAGCCTGCCCCGGGCCGCCCCGAGACGCCTGCCCCAGACCTCGCCAGAGGGGGCCGCCGCGGTCTACCTGCCGGCGTGCATCAACCGCATCTACGGAAATCCACGTCAGAGCGCTCCTGGCCCCACCGTGCCGGAGGCGCTGGTGGCAGTATCGGCCAGGGCGGGAAAGCCGGTCTGGATTCCCGATGACGTCTTCGGTCACTGCTGCGGCACGCCGTGGAGCTCTAAGGGCTACGAGCAAGGTCACCGGCTGATGTCAGAGCGCGTCATCGCAGCGCTTCGGCGCTGGAGTGAGGACGGCCGGTTGCCAGTGGTGATCGATGCCAGCTCCTGCGCCCTCGGGCTCGAGCGGGAGGTTGGCGTGGAGGGTGTAGAGATCCTGGATTCGATCGCCTGGGTTCACGACCATCTGCTGGACGTCCTGGCGCCTGAGCACCGCCTGGGACGCGTGGTGCTGCACGCCAATTGCTCGGCGACGCACCTCGGCTTGGCGCGCAAGCTGCGGACGATCGCCTCCACGCTGGCCGAGGACGTCGTCGTGCCGCCGTCAAGCGGTTGCTGCGGGATGGCGGGCGATCGCGGCTGGCTTCACCCCGAGCTGCCGGCCTCGGCGCTGCGCGATCTGCCGGCCGAGGTACAGGGCGAGTCGTTTGACGCCTGCCTATCTTCCAACCGCACGTGCGAGATCGCGCTCGGACACCAGACGGGGCTGCCTTACAGCTCGTTCCTACTGGCGCTCGAGCGGCTGACGCGAGCGTGAGGTGCCGCGTGAGGTGAGCGGGCCCGCCGAGCGCGGCCCGGGCGGCCCGCCCGCCGGCCTGTGTGACTCCTGCCGCCACCAGCAGATCGTCCGCAACACCCGTGGATCGGTGTTCTCGCTGTGCCGCCGCTCGCGCTCCGAGCCGGAGCACTTTCCGCGCTATCCCCGCCTACCCGTGCGAACGTGCGAGGGCTACGAGCAGGGCCCAGGCGATCGGGGCGATCCCCCGAATCCCCGTGTGTCTACTGGGCCGGAAGCGGGGTGAGGACCAGCAGGTTGGACCCGTCTTGGGCCTGCTCGACCTTCTCCTGGAACATCCCCCGGCCCGTGATCTGTTCCACCAGCGGCGCCTCCGGGGCCTGGGTCATCTGGTCGACCGTGGGAGGAATCTCCTCGGGCAACGCCTGCGACAGTGGCTGGCTGAGCCAGGGCTTAAGCTCGTCACGCAGGAACAGCAGCGCGATGTCCACGGATTTGGTAGTGGAGGCATTGGGCGTCTTGCAGATGCCGGTGCAGCCCACGACGGTGTGGCCCGGCGGCAGGATGGCCACGACGTTGTCCGTGCCGCTTATGTACTTGAAGGTGTACAGCGCCAGCTCCAGCGCCTCCCGTCGCAGCAGAAGCAGCCGGGCGGCCGACGCCTGGCCCGTGCCGATCGCGCAGTTCGCGGCGCCGATCCCGCACAGGTTGTAGGCGATCGTGTTGCCGTTCAACAGCGTGACCGCGCTGGAAGAGGAATCGGGCCGCACGGCGATCTGTAGCCCGCTCGAGCTGGAGCTCGTGCTGGTCCCGGTTTGAGCCGCGGCGGCGGCAGCATTGGGATTGGCCAAGTTGACAACTGTCACCACGGCCAGCTGATCGGTCCCCGAGATGCGGTACAGGGGGGCGACGTGGTCGGCGATCTCCGAGGCTCCAAGCGTGCCGCTATCCAGCGGCTGCCACGAGGACCATGGCGCGGAGTGGTTTGAGCTGGAGTGCGTCAGCAGCACCACCGCCGCAACCACCAGTGCGCCGAGCGCAAACCCGCCCAGCGTCGCGGTCGCGGCGCGGAACTTGGAGGCGTGGGGGAACGAGCGGCGTAGCCTGGAGTGCTCGCGGGAGGCTGCCACCGGGCGGTTGATTGGCGCCTCGACGGCGTGCTCGTCCGCGGCTCGCAGCGGCGGGTGCTGACCGCTCACACCGTCGGCCATGTTTGGTCGTCCATCAGGTCGATCTGCGGTCGTTCGAGCCCAACGCCCGAGAGCAGCTCGACGACCTCGTCGCCGTGCATCTCCTTTCGCTCCACGAGCGTGTCGGCGATCCGCTCGAGGGCCTCCTTGTTGGAGGCCATCAGGGCGTAAGCGGTGACGTACGCCTGCCCCAGCAGCTGGGCCGCCGAGCGTTGCTTATCCGGGTTGCGGAGGATCGACCCGATCGGATCGGGCGTCATCGGGGTCCCGCCGCTGGAGCGGTTCATGATCGCCGAGCCGATCTGCTCGAGTCGCCTCAAGACCTTCTCGTGGTCGTCCGGCTCCTCGAGGCTGCCGTTTATGTGCACGGGATCCGGGCCCATCGCCCACATCCCGACCATCGCCGCCGCCGTGAGGGTCGCACTGGCGACATCGCCCGAGACGCCCTGGGAGTTCTCGTTGTAGAAGACGTGCTCGGCGGCCATCGCGCCGAGGGTCATGATCAGGCTGCCCATCACGTAGCTTCGGAAGTGCGAGAAACGCTCGTCCTTTTCCATGCTCTGGTAGTGGCCGAGCGAGCCGCCGCGCTTGCGGATCGACAGGCGTGTCGAGAGCACGTCCTTTTCCATGTAGACGTGCCCGGCGGCGGCATGGCCGGCCTCGTGGATAGCCACGGCGCGCGTCTCCTCGGCGATGTAGTCGATGTTCTGCGCGGTCCCGGTCTCGACTGTCGTCATCGCCTCCACCAGGTCGCCCCAGCCGAATAGCCGCCGGCCCTCGGCGTGGGCAATCGTCAGCGCCATCGAGCAGCACTGCTCCACCATCGCCGGCGAGTAGCCACTCGTGATCCGCGCCAGCTCGTCGCGGCGCCGAGGCGTGTCGAGATCCGGCTCGTGCGCCACCTTGGCCAAATAGAGGTCGAAGATGTCGAGCCGGTCGTCCTTGGTCGGAGTGCGGAACCAGATGTGACGTCCCATCCGGCCGGGGCGCGTGAGGGCCGGATCGAGCACCTCGATCGGAACGTTGCAGGCCCCGATGAAGTACACCTGCTCCGGCCGGGGACGGGGCGGAGGAAGCCGAAGCGAGACGTCGCCGATGCGGCTCGGAACCACGAAAATGGCGTCCAGGAAGGTGTTGAGGCGGTTGGTCAGGAACTTCCTCACCGCCGGCGGGTCGTCTAACCCGTCCATTACCACCAGCAGCTGGTTGAGCGCCTGACCCTGGTAGCCGCCGAACATGCCCGGCAGGTAACGACGAAGGCGCTCGCCGATGCCGTCGAGCAGCGAGCCATGGCCGTGAGCGGGCTCGGACCGCTGCGCGAACAGGCGATCCCGCCAGGCGCGCGACTCGATCACCAGATCGCCGGTGGGCGTGATCGAGCCGTTGGGGCCGAAGAAGCAGAAGTCGTGGATCGTGCTGGTGCCCGCTCCGGTCATCCCGCCGCCGGCCCCCTGGAGCGCCTGCCGGCGCATACCGACCGCGTCGATCTCGTCGATGAACACGATGCACTGCCCGCCCCACTTGCGCGCCAGCTTCTTGGCCTTACGCGCCAGGAACTGGACCACCAGGGCGTCCATGCCCATGAACATCTGGGCGAACCCCGAGCCGGGGATCGTGACGAACGGGCAGTTGAAGTTGGTGGCGATGGCTTTGGAGATCATCGTCTTGCCGGTTCCGGGTGCGCCCAGGAACAGCAGTCCGCGCTCGCGCTTGCCGCCGGCCTGCTCGAACTCCTCGCCCGACTGCCAGAGCGTGATCACACGGGTGATCTCCTCCTTGGCCTCGGCCTGACCCCGGACGTCGTCCATCCGCACGCCCCAGCTGGCGTCCCCGGGTTCGTAGCTGCGGATCCCGCGGATGGCCATCAGCAGGAACGGCCCGAACAGGATGAAGACGTTGATGAAAAGCAGCAGCGGTAGCTGTACGAACACCAGCGCCAGCTGCGGCAGCGTGTCCGGTGGGAAGATCTGCCTCAGCCCGTTGAAGGGGTGAAAGAAGGAGGCGCTGACGCCGGCAAACGAAAACAACAGCTGGCACAGCGCCAGCAGCAACAGGATGAACGCGATGTAGATCGGAAGGCGGCGGAACTTCGTCCGCCAGTACCAGTGACGCCGCCGTGCGATCAGGTCGTCGCGCTTGAGCGACTCCTCGGCCCCGTACAAGCTGGGCCACGGCAACAGCTTGCGGGCGATGACCTCCACCAGCCCCCTGAAGATCACTACCGCCAGCGCGGTGATGATGATCGACGCGGCCAGCGACAGGTGATTGGAGTCGAACAGGATCAGGAAGAACGCGGGCGCCGTCAGCAGCGCCACGGCGGTCGCCGCCCGCGTCAGCCGTCTCCACTCTTGCGCCAGTGCGGACGCATGCGTGTTGATCGCACTCCGCGACCCTGCGACGCCCGGCGGACTCTCCTCCACATACGCCATGTTGTGAGACGTGAGGGTACAGGGGTGGTCGAGGGGAGGGGGGAGGTCGGGGTAGGGGGTGCGGGTTCGCGCGCGCGGGGCGGTTGCGGGTTGCGCGCGCGCGGGGCGTTCCCGGTCGGCTTAGGTCGGCGGTGGGGGGAGTCACGCGGTCTCGGACGTGCACGGACGCGATAGCGGGCTCGACCCGCGACCTGGACGCATAACGCAGAAAATCGGGCGCCCCACCTGAGCTTTGGTGACATAAGCGTCCTGGAGACGCTTATGTCGCCAGGCCGCCGGACGGGAGGTTGGATTTTTGGCGTTATGCGTGTTGCTTTGGCCAGCCGGGCGCGCAACTCGGAAAACCATGGCCAACGCCGAGCTTCTGCACAAAATCCGCCGCCCGAGCTTCCTTCTGCCCGTATGGTCCGGCCAGCACTGGCGAACTCGTGCCAACGTGGGCACAGCGACAGGCAAGGAGGACCTCAGGGGTGACCGATACCGAGCTCGGAGACGCCAGCGCCATCGTCGAGAAAGTGCCGCTGGCTCCCGCGGAGAGCGGAGCCGTCGCCGTCGCCGGGCGATCGATAGGGGCGTTCATCGCGGTCTCGCTGGCCCTGTTCTGCATCCAAGTCGATTTCTTTGCCCTCAACCTCGCGCTCCCGGCAATGGCTCGGACGTTCCAGGTAGGCGCGGCCGGGATTCAATGGACGGTCAGCGCCTACATGCTCGCCCTCGGTTCGCTGTTCATCGTCGGCGGGCGTATGGGCGACATCTTCGGACGTCGGCAAGTGCTGCTGGGGGGAATCGCGGTGTTTGGGCTTTCCTCGGTGGCATGCGCCGCCGCTCCCAGTCTCGGCGCGCTAATCGCCTTCCGCGTACTGCAGGGCGCCGGCGCGGCGGTGATATTCCCGGTCGGCATCGCGGCGCTCAGCAACGAGTTCCCCGATGCCACCCGGGCCAAGGCGCTGGGACTGGCGTTCGGAATAGCCAACATCGGAACGGCACTCGGTCCGTTTGTGGGCGGTGGGCTTGTCAACGGCCTGGGGTGGAGGTGGATCTTCTGGCTGCTGGTCCCGCTGTCCGCAGCGGCGATCGTCATGGCATTCATCAGCATCAGCGAATCGCGGGAACGGGACGCTCCGCGAAAGCTGGACGTGTCAGGAGCGCTGGCGGTGGCGATCGGAGTTGCCTTGCTCAGTGTGGCGGTCGACCGTGGCGGCGAATGGGGGTGGGCCTCAGCGCAGACGCTTGCGGCGTTCGCTGGGGCCTTACTGGCGCTGATGACGTTCGTCGTGCTCGAGCGTCGCGTCCGCGTCCCGCTCGTCGATCTGGCCCTATTTCGCAACCCTCCGTTCGTCCTGGTAACGGGCATCGGCGCGATCTCGAATATCGGCTACGTGGTCACGATCTTCGGCGCGACGCTCTACCTGCAGGTAGTTCGCGGACTTTCGCCCCTGACCGCGGGGTTCGTGTTTCTCGCACCGTCCGCGCTGGTCGCCGTATCTGGTCCACTGGGCGCCAAGCTCGGAAAGCACATGCCTTCGACCGTGGTCATGGCCGCGGCTGCCGTCGTGGGCGGCAGCGGTCTGCTCGCATTGACATTCGCGCACGGATGGGCGGCATACGTTCCTATGTTTGCGGTAGCCGGACTGGGCTTTGGACTGGGATACACGTACGCCAACGTCGCCACGCAAGGCGTGGTCCGCCCCGATCGTGCCGGCGAGGCCTCGGGAATGACGCTCACCATCCTGGTGACCGCTGGCGGGATCGGCGTAGCGGCGGCCGCCGCCGCGATCACGCTTCAACAGGGCTCTGGCAGCTCCGCGCACATCGCGATCGATCTAACGCTCCGCGTCGTCGCGCTTATCGTGTTGCTGTCGGCGATCGTCGTGATGGCCATCCGCCAGAGGCTGGTGCGTCGCAACGTCATGGCGCCGCTGTCGATAAATGCCGCGCAGACCCCACCCACAGGCTGAGGGAGCGCCCCGTGTCAACAGACTACGAGCCGATAGCCGAGCAGTACCGGGACTCGAAGCACGCTGACTGGCGAGTTCATATCGAGACCCCGTCGTTCATGACATTGGTGGGGGAGGTGTCGGGCAAGTCGGTATTGGACCTGGCCTGCGGAGAGGGGTTCTACTCGCGAGCGCTGATGCGGCGGGGAGCGGCGCGCGTGGTCGGAGTCGACAGTTCCCCGGCCATGATCTCTCTCGCTCAGGCCGCAGACCGCGCGGAGCCGCTGGGCGTCGAATACCTCGTCGCCGATGTGAAAGCGCTCGAGCTAGCCGAAAGGTTCGACGTCGTCGTCGCTGCGTTCTTGCTCAATTACGCGTCCACCGCTGAGGAGCTGCGCGACATGTGCCGGGCGGTGGCGCGTCACCTGAAGCCCGGCTGCCGGTTCGTCACCGTCAACAGCAATCCGGAGCTCGGAGCGAAACGGGTCGAATACAGGCAGTATGGATTCGAGCGGCTGGTGCCAGCCGAGATGGACAACGGGTCTCCGTACATCTTTCGCAACTATCAGGAGGACAGCTCTTTCGACATCACCGTCCACCATCTCGATGTCGCGACGCATGAGCAGGCGTTCACCGCCGCGGGGCTGTCTGACATCCACTGGGTGCGGCCGAGGGTCTCGCCGCAGGGAAGGAAGAGCTTTGGCTCCGGGTATTGGGACACGTTCCTTCGCGAGCCGCCGATCATCCTGATCGAGTGCCGGGCCGGGACCGAGGGGAGCTAGCGGTGAGCAGCCTGAGCCCGGCGGGCCTTGCGGAGGGGCGCCGAGCACCCTGAGCCGGCCGGCCGCGAGGCTGACGCTGGGACTGTCTACCGCACGATGCGGAACGTCGCGCTGCGCGCTGCGCCAGTTAGGCCGCCCGAACTCGGGGTGGCGATCAGCCGGTAGGTGCCCGGACCGAGCAGGTGCCCGCCGATCCTGCCGTTGAACGTGAACGAGTTTGCGCCGCCCTTGCCCGCATGCACCACCGTACCCCGCAGCACGATCAGCCTGGTGCAAGCACGGTGGTGGCGGTTCGCGCGTGTCGGTGCGCGGCAGCGCTTCTTGACCCGCCGGCCAAGCGCGACCCGCTCGACCTTGAAGTTCACCTCCGCAGCGCTCGCCAGCGTGAAGCTCACCCGCAGCCTGATCGGTCGCTTACAGGCCTTGCGGTCTCGGTTCTTCCGGGTGATCGCCACGCAGCGGCGCCCGGCGCGTCGGCCGGCGAGCTTGAACGTGCGTGGCGCGATGCGCAGTGAAGCGAGCGACGGCAATGATGGCGTAGTCGATGCCGGCGATGACCCGGCCGCAGAGGAGGAAGACCCTGTGCCGACGATCACATTGCCGAACGGATCCACCGCGACGCACAGCCGGTTCGAGGCACACGAGACATCGTTCACCCCTGAGTAGGGGTTGCGCAAAAGGCTGCCATCGACGTCCTCGCCGCTCCAGGCGCCGGCGCCGCCAGCGGGGTTGGTCGTGGAGTAGACGTTGCCCATGTCGTAGCCGACGCACAGGCTGCTGCCCGGGGCACAAGTCACACCCCCAAAACCGGCGCCAGGCTGCGTCACCTGCCAGGCGCCGGCACCGCCGGCGGGATCGGTCGACACCAGCACACTGCTGCCGGTAGATGGCTCGTAGCCCACAGCCACGCACAAGCTGGCCGATGAGCACGAAACGCTCGAGATCGTCGCTGGGAGCTGCGTCGCGCTCCAGGCCCCCGCCCCGCCAGTGGGATTGGTCGCCGTGACGACATTCTGGCCGGCGCCGATGACACACAAGGACGCCGTTGGGCAGGAAACTGAAGTCGGGGCGGCGGACTGGAGGGTAGCCACGGTCCAGGCGCCCGCGCCGCCAGCCGGATCGTCGGTGGTGGCAACGTACCCGGGTGTGCTGGGAGGGTTGCACTCGTATGCAATGCCCACGAAGCAGGTCTGGGTATCGGCGACGGCTACACAAAACGAGGTCGAGGGACAGGACAGGTCCGTGGGGATGATTTTCGTACCGTTCCCGTTGTTATACGTCCCGGCCGGGAACACACCCGCCACCGACCAGGGCGACCCGCCTAACGGATCGGTCGAAGTGGCGATTGCGCCCTGACCGTCGATCGCCGCACAAAGCGATGGCGACGGGCACGAGATCTCGTCCAAGCCGTTGCGATCACCGCTGTCGACCGTGCTCCAGGCAGCCGCACCGCCGGCTGGATCGGTCGATCCCACCACGTACCCTGCGTCGTCCCCCGCCACGCAAAACGACTCGCTGGGACAGGAAACTCCGTCCAGCGGGTTGCCGCCGTCGACGTGCACGCTGCTCCACGCCCCCGAGCCCCCAGTGGGGTCCGTCGAACTCGCTACGTAGCTCCCTGCGACCGCGGCGCACAGCGACACCGAAGGACAAGAGACGTCGGTGAAACCTCCCCGAACGGACAGAGCATCGGTCGTCCAGGTCGCTGCCCCCCCGGTCGGATCGGTGGAAGTAAGAACATCATCTCCTTCGTCCACCCCAACGCACAACGAGCTTGAGGGGCAGGACAAAGCGGTCAACTGATCACCGCTTAGGACCTTGGTGACGGTCCAGGCGCCTGAGCCGCCGGTTGGATTTGTTGACGTCACGATGTGTCCCCCGTAGTCGGTATCGAACGCGACACACAACGAGGCGGAAGGACACGAGCCACCTTCCAGCTCGGAGGTGCCGCTCACCGTCGTGGCGGTCCAGGCGGATGCGTCGCCGGTGGGATTAGTTGACGTGAACAGCTCCCCCGGTTCCGGCCCGCTGCCGCTCGCGGGGTATTTCACGCCGAATGCGATGCATAGGGATTCCGACGCGCACGTGACGCCGTCGATCGCGCCTTCCGTATCGGATTGCAGGCTCGTCGACTTCCAGGCAGCAGCGCCACCGGCTGGATCGCTTGAGCTGAGGATGTCGCCGGCGCCGTCGCTCGCCACGCACAGCGACACGGACGGACAAGACAGGGCGTGGCAGCCGAAGAACTCGCACAGGGGATAGTCCCCGGCCGACGCCACGTTGCCCACGTTCCAGGTCCCAGCCTGGCCTGGATCGGAAGAGGTAACCATGTTCCCGGCCGAGTCCCAAACCACGCACAGCGACGCCGACGGGCACGAGATGCTGGCTGCAAATTTGATTCCGACCGCCGGCGCGGCCGGATCCACGAACACGGTCTGCCATGCCTGATAGCCGCCGCTCGGGTCGTTGGAGGCGAGCACCTGGCCGAGACCATCGACCGCGACGCACAGCGAAGCCGTGGGGCACGAGACGCTTATGATCGGGTACGGCGCCGCAGGCCCCTGATGATGATCAACGTTGGCGGCCCCCACGTCAGCGGCGAATCCGCGCTGCGCCGACCCGGCCCCGATCAGCGCAAACATCAGCACGAGCGTCAAAACTGCAGTTGTCGCGACCAGCGCTCGCCACCCCATCCTCGACCAACTCTGCATCCTGGAGCTAGAAACGATCCGTTAAGTGGAAAGTTGCGTCCAGTCGGCGGCGTTGGCCGTCCACCGCTACCTTTTCCCGATGCCGGTCAAGCTCCCGCGGCGCATGGCCCGCTTCAACCGCGTGGTCACCAACCGGATCCAGGGCGTGTACGCCTGGGCGGTTCCGCCCTGGGCGGTGATCTGTCACCGCGGCCGGCGCTCGGGCCGGGCCTACCGGACGCCGGTGATCGCACTCAAGCGCGGCTCGACGCTCGCGGTCGCCGTCCTCTACGGCGAGGATTCCGACTGGGTGCGCAACCTGCTCGCCGCGGGTGGCGGACAGGTGGTGAGGGCGGGGCGGACGTATGAGCTCCAGTCACCGCGGCTCATTCGCTCCAGCGAGCGCGGGCGGGCCCCCGCCCCGGCGGGGCCGCTCTTCCGGATGGCCGACACCGTGCTGGTGGCGGAGCTGGGTGGCCCTGGGCAGGGATTCGGGCGCGGCCCGGGCGGCTGACGTTCCGCCTGCAGACACCCGCCCGGTCTTGACGGGCTGACGGCTCAGCGCCCGGGCCCCCAGCGGCTGACGATTCCCTACAAATTCACCGCCACGTATTTGTTCTCCAGATACTCCTCGATCCCCTCGGGGCCGCCCTCGCGGCCGAAGCCGGACTGCTTGATGCCGCCGAACGGCGCCGCCGCGTTGGAGACCATGCCCTGGTTCAGGCCGATCATGCCCGTCTCCAGTTTCTCCACCACCCGTAGAGCACGCTTCAGGTCGCTGGTATAGACGTAGGACACCAAGCCGTACTCGGTGTCGTTGGCGGCGGCGACCGCCTCGTCCTCATCGCTGAACCCGCGGACAGGCGCCACCGGCCCAAAGATCTCCTCCTTGAGCAGCCTGGCGTGGTCGGGGACATCGGAGAGCACCGTGGGGTCATAGAAGTAGCCGGCGCCATCCCGGGCCTGGCCCCCGACCAGCGCGTTTGCGCCCTGGCCGACAGCATCCTCCACTAGCTCGGCGACCTTGTCGCGTTGCTTGGAGTCGATCAACGGGCCGACCTCGACGCCGTCTTCGGTGCCCCGTCCGACCTTCATCGCGCCCAGCTTCTCGGCCATCTTCTCCGCGAACTGCTCCGCCACGGGGTCGGCCACGTGGAAGCGGTTGGCCGCCGTGCAGGCCTCGCCGATGTTGCGCATCTTGGCGATCAGCGCGCCTTGGACGGCGTCGTCGATGTCGGCGTCCTCGAACACGATGAACGGCGCGTTGCCGCCCAACTCCATCGACAGCCGCAGCAAGTTCCCGGAGGCCTGCTCCATCAGCTTGCGCCCCACCTCGGTGGAGCCGGTGAACGACATCTTGCGCAAGCGCTGGTCCTCGATCAGCGGGCCGGTGGTCTTGCTCGCAGATGAGGCGGTGATCAGGTTGAGGACCCCGTCCGGCAGCCCTGCCTCCTCCAGGATCTTGGCCAGCATCAGCATCGACAGCGGCGTCTGCTGGGCGGGCTTGACGACCATCGTGCAACCGGCGGCAATCGCCGGGCCGATCTTCCGCGTTCCCATCGCCAGCGGGAAGTTCCATGGAGTGATCAGCAGACAGGGCCCGACGGGCTGCTTCATCGTCAAGAGCCGGCCCTGGCCATTGGGGGTCACCGCATAGCGGCCGTCGATCCGCACAGCCTGCTCGGAGAACCAGCGAAAGAACTCAGCTCCATAGGCGATCTCCGCCTTTGACTCGGCGATCGGCTTGCCCATTTCGAGCGTCATCAACAGAGCCAGCTCATCGGTGCGCTCGGTGATTGCTTCGAACGCCCGGCGCAGAATCTCGCCCCGCTCGCGCGGAGGGGTTTTAGCGAACTCGGCGCCGGCCTCGACGGCGGCGTCCAACGCCGCCCGGGCGTCGGATTCCGACGCATCGGCGACTTCGCACAGCGTCTCGCCGGTCGCCGGGTCCTCGACCCCGATCGTTCCCTCGCTGCCGTCTCGCCATTCGCCGGCGACGTACAGCTGCTTGGGGACCTGATCGAGGATTTCGTGCTCTTGGGAGGAGGTGATCGTGCTCATACGAGACACGCTACCCAAGGGTGATTGCAGAAAATCGGGGCCGGGGCGTCTGACAGACGCCCCGGCCGTTATTTGGGAGAAGCGATCAGGCCGCGGAGGGCAACGGGGCCGGCTCGAGCGCCACGCCCAGCACCTCGTCGATCGTCATCGCGAAGTGGAACTTCATCGCCTCGCGCACCTCCTGAGGGACGTCGTCGAGGTCGCCGCGGTTGCGCTCAGGCAGCACCACCTCGGTCAGCCCGGCCGCGTGGGCGGCCAGCACCTTCTGCTTGACGCCGCCGATGGGCAAAACGCGGCCTTGAAGCGTGACCTCGCCGGTCATGCCCACCGTGTGCTTGACAGGCTGGCCGCTCAGCAGCGAGGACAGCGCGGTGACCATCGTCACGCCGGCGCTGGGTCCGTCCTTGGGGATCGCGCCTGCCGGCACGTGCACGTGGAATGAGCGCTCTTCGAACGCCTGGGGCTCGATACCGAACTCCTCGGCGTGACCGCGCACGTAGGACAGCGCGATCTGGGCCGACTCCTTCATCACGTCGCCCAGCTGGCCAGTGAGGGTTAAGCCGGTGCCACCGGCTGCGCCGCCCGAGCGATTTTCCATAGCCGTGGCCTCTACGAACAGCACGTCGCCGCCGGCGCCGGTGACCGCCAGTCCAGTGGCCACGCCCGGAACCGCGGTGCGGACCGCCGACTCCTGGAAGTGCTTCTGGCGACCGAGCGCTGAGCGGATGGCTGCCAGGTCGATCGTCACCGGGGCCTGCTTCTCGCCCGAGGCAATCTGTGTCGCCGTCTTGCGCAGCAGCGTCCCGAGCTCGCGCTCCAGCTGGCGGACGCCGGCCTCGCGGGTGTACTCGGTGGCGACCGTGTGCAGCAGCTCGTCGGAGATCTCAACCTCCTCTGTCCTCAAGCCGTTGCGTTCCACCTGCCGGGGCCACAGATAGCCGCGGGCGATCGCGACCTTCTCCGAGGTCGTGTAGCCATCGAAGCGGATGACCTCCATGCGGTCCAGCAGCGGTCCGGGGATCGTGTCGGCGATGTTGGCGGTGGCGATGAACAGGACCTGGCTGAGGTCGAGCTCCAGGTCGAGGTAGTGGTCGCGGAAGCTGTGGTTCTGCGCCGGGTCGAGCACCTCGAGCAGCGCCGCGCTGGGGTCGCCGCGCCAGTCGGCGCCGACCTTATCGACCTCGTCGAGCATGATCACCGGATTCATCGTGCCGGCGTCGCGCAGGGCCCTGACCAGGCGGCCGGGAAGCGCGCCGATGTACGTGCGCCGATGGCCACGGATCTCGGCCTCGTCACGCACCCCTCCCAGCGACATCCTCACGAATTCCCTGCCGGTGGCCGTGGCGATCGACTCGCCGATGCTCGTCTTGCCGGTGCCCGGCGGTCCGATCAGCGTGAGAATGGCGCCGGACTTCTTGTCCTCGGCGATACCGCGCTCCTGGCGGAGCTTCTTGACCGCGATGTACTCAACGATGCGGTCCTTGACGTCCTCCAGGCCGGCGTGGTCCGAGTCGAGCTGGACGCGCGCGCCCGCCGGATCGAGCCGCTCGTCTGAGCGCTTGCTCCAGGGGACGGCGATCAGCCAATCGAGGTAGCTGCGGATCACACTCGACTCCGCGCTCTGCTCGCCCATCCGCTCGAGGCGGCCGAGCTCCTTCTCCGCCTGCTCGCGGGCGTGCTCGGGCATATCCGCCTCTTCGATCTTGGTGCGGTACTCCTCGACGACCGAGGCGTCGTCCTCGTCCAGCTCCTTGCGGATCGACTCCATCTGCTTGCGCAGGAAGTACTCGCGCTGCTGCTTCTCGGCCCCGGACTCGACGTCCTCACGGATCCGCTTGCGGACCTGCAGCTCCGCGAGTCGCTCGCGCTGAAGCCTCAGCGCCAGCTCCAGCCGCTCGGCGACGTCCAGGGTCTGCAGCAGCTCGACCTTCTGCTCATACGAGATGTCGGGGGAGTACCCGGTGGTGTCGGCCAGCACGCCAGGCTCGGAGATGCTCCTGACGAACGCCGCGACGCGGCCATCGTCGCCGCGGAGCTCGAGGATCTCCTCGACCACGGCGCGGTACTCGCGCTCCAGGTTGCGGGTGCGGCCATCGACGGGACCGGGGCTGGGATCCGGGCGCTCCTCGACCTCGACCATCAGCCGGCCGTCGGGAACGTTGTGCGCTGCGCCGGCGATGCCCCGGTGGAGCCCGTTCAGCTGAACGGCGCGCGCGCCGCCAGGCAGCCGAACTCGGTCGGCCACCTCGGCCACGGTGCCCACGTTGGCGAACGCGCTCTCGTGGCGCGGGACCAGCAGCACGCGGTCCTCGTCGCCGGCATCGACCGTCAGCGTAAGCGACATTCCGGGGAAGACGACGACGTCATCCAGCGGAACTAGGAGAAGACGGGAATTTGCCATTGATTGCTCTTTACTTTCGCTAGCAACTTATGGAATGTAAGCTGAAGAGTAGCAGGATTGCACCACCGATCTTAGTCGGCGAGACTGAGATCCTGAAGGCGCGGCGGGCCGATATCGGGAGGTGTGCGGGCGTTCGGTCTGGGAAGATGCCGTCGATGCCGACCACCGAGCCCCCACACGACGTTCTGGCAGCCGAGAAGTTCGCGCTTCCTGGTCCCGACCCGCGCCTGCACCACGGCCCGGTCCGACTGCCGGATGACCCGTCGGGGATCACGGAGCCGCACGACGTGCTGGCCGCCGAGGCGTTCGCGCTACCGGCCGCCGATCCGGCGGGCCCTTTCGCCGCCGGGGGACATGGCGCCCGTCGCCACAAGGCCGTGCGGCTGGCGGCAGGCGCGGGCGCCGCGCTGCTCACGACCCGGCTCGTGCGCAGGCTTCGGGGCTAACTGCCTATGCCCGGGCGCCGGCCTTCGGCCTGCGCGGCGGCATCAAATCGGTGATCGTGCCGGCTTCCATCTCGGCCGCGAACATGATCGTCTCCGACAGCGTGGGGTGGGGGTGGACGGTCAGCCCGATGTCCTCGGCGTCCGCGCCCATCTCCAACGCATGGACGACTTCAGTGATCAGATCGCCGGCGTCAATCCCAACGATGCCGGCGCCGAGAAGCCGGCGCGAGTCCGGCTCGAACAGCAACTTCGTTAGGCCGTCGTCTCGCGCCAGCGACAGCGCCCGCCCCGACGCGGCCCAGGGGAAGACCTGCTTCTCGTACTTAACGCCGTCCTCCTTGGCCTGGATCTCCGTAAGGCCCATCCAGGCAACCTCAGGGTCCGTGTAGGCAACCGCCGGAATCGCCCGGGCGTCGAACTCGACGTTCTGTCCGGCGATGACCTCGGCCGCCACCTTGCCCTCGTGCGAGGCCTTGTGGGCCAGCATCGGGCCGCCGACGATGTCGCCGATGGCGTAGATGTTCTCCACGTTCGTTCGCATCTGGCGATTGACAGAGATGAAGCCCCGTTCGTCGACCTCCACGCCGGCGTTCTTGGCCTCGATGGCGTTGCCGTTCGGCGTACGACCGATCGCCACCAGAATCTGGTCGAAGAGGCCTCTAGAGTCGTCCGAGAGCTTGACTTTCAGCCCGTTTCGTTGCGCCTTGACCGACTCGACGCGTGCGCCGAGCTTGATCGCCTGGTAGCGCTCCGAGATCCGCTTGTGAAGCGGCTTGACCAGATCTGGGTCACAGCCCGGGATCAGCTGATCCATCATCTCCACGACGGTTACCTTCGATCCCAGGGTGTCGTAGACGGTGGCCATCTCCAGGCCGATGATCCCGCCGCCGATCACCAGCAAACGCTTCGGGACCTCGGCCGGCGAGAGCGCGTCGGTGGAGTCGATGATCCGCTCGTCGTCGGGCAGGTCGGGCAGCGTCGCAGCCTGCGAGCCGGCGGCGATGATGCAGTTCTCGAAGCTGAGCGTTCGGTCGCCGACCTTCAGGCTGTGCGCGCCGTCGAATTGGGCGACGCCGTGGACGATCTCCACCTTGCGCTGGCGCGCCATGCCGGCCAGCCCTCCGGTCAGCTTGTCGACGGCGGACTGCTTCCACTCGATCAGCTTCTTGAGCTGGATCTTGGGCTTTCCGAACGAGATCCCGCGTGCGCCCATCTCCTCGGCCTCGGAGATCACACGCGCCGCGTGAAGCAGCGATTTGGAGGGAATGCAGCCGACGTTCAGGCAGACCCCGCCGAGCGACTCGTAGCGCTCGATCAGCACGGTCTTCAGTCCCAGATCGGCGGCCCGAAACGCCGCCGTATAGCCGCCGGGGCCCGAGCCCACGACAACAACCTGGGCGTCGCGGCCGCCGCCGTCCGATGATGGGGGCTCCTTCTCGACCGAAGCCTGCGTCCCCTCGCGCTCCGGCTTGGCTACGCGATCCTTGTCTCCCGCGCCGTCGGTCTGGGCCTCGGCGTCCGGCTCCTCCTCGTCCTCCGATTTCTCCTCGGATCTCGGTCTCGGATTTCTCCTCGCCCTCCGATTTCTCCCCGGTCTCGGACTTCTCCTCCGCGTCGGCATCCTCGTCTTGCCCCTGCTCGTCCCCTCCTTCACCGGCGCCCTCGGCTTCGGACTCCACCGTCGCCAGCACGCTGCCCTCCGATACGCGGTCGCCGACCTGCACCTGGAGCTGCTTGACGACCCCACCGAAGGGGGCCGGCACGTCCATCGTGGCCTTATCGGACTCCAGCGTGACCATCGGGTCTTCCGGGGACACCTCATCCCCGGGAGAGATGTGGATCTCAATCACCGGGACGTCGGTGAAGTCCCCGATGTCGGGGACGCGGACCTCGCTGACGTCGCTCATGCGGTCATTTTCGAGGATCGGCTCAAAGCAACGCCCGCCGGAGGTCTGAGAGCACCTTGACCAGATGCACCACGAACCGGGCTGCCGCAGCTCCGTCGATCACGCGGTGGTCGTAGGAGAGCGACAGCGGGAGCATCAGCCGGGGCTCGAACTCCGAGCCGTTCCAGATCGGCTTCATCGCCGAGCGGGTGGCGCCCAGGATGGCCACCTCTGGGGCATTGATGATCGGCGTGAACGACGTACCGCCGATGCCTCCAAGCGAGGAGATCGTGAACGTCGCCCCCGACATCTCCTCTGAGCGCAGCTTGCCTTCCCGGGCCTTGCCCGACAGTGTCGCCAGGTCTCGGGCGACGTCCAGCAGGCCTTTCTTGTCGGCGTCCTTGATCACCGGCACGACGAGACCGCCCGGGGTGTCCGCGGCGAAGCCGATGTTGTAATAGCGCTTCAGCACGAGCTCATCGCCATCGAGCGAAGAGTTGAAGTTCGGGAACGCCTTCAGCGTGGCCACCGAGGCCACCACCAGGAATGAGACCATCGTCACCTTGACGCCCTCGCCCGACTTTTTCTGCTCCTCATTGAGCGCCTGGCGCCATTCCTCGAGGTCGGTGATGTCGGCCTCGTCGTTGTGGGTGACGTGCGGGATCATCACCCAGTTGCGCGCCAGATTGGGTCCGGAGATCTTCTGGATCCGGGAGCGCTCGGCCCGCTCGATCGGCCCGAACTTCTCGAAGTTCACCGACGGCCAGGGAGCGAGGTCCAAGCCTCCGCCATCGCCGCCGGCGGGAGCCGAGGGGGCCTCGGGTACGGCCTCGAACGATTCGACGTCCTCCCGCGTGATCCGTCCTTTCCGGCCAGAGCCTTTGACCTGGTGGAGATCGATGCCCTGCTCGCGTGCCAGGCGGCGCACCGAGGGACTGGCGTAAACCGGACCGCCTCCCTCGGCTGGCTCGCCACCGTCGGTGGACTGCGGCTGTGCCTCCATCGCTTCCGGCGAGGGCGCTTCCTGTGGAGCGCCGTTGGACGAAGCGTCCCCCGGCTCCGAGGATTCGCCCTTCGCCTCCTGCTCCTGGAGCTCGCCGGTGGCCTCGTCGGCCTTCTCGGCGGTCGACCGGTTCCCATCGCTCGATGAGGTGTCTTCGTCGCTATCCGCGCGCTTCCCGTCGTCCGACGAGCGATCCTCCTCACCCTCTGAGCTGTCCTGCTGCTCGGCGGACTCTTCATCACCGCCGGATTCGCCGCCAGAAGCGGGCTCCAAAGTCAGCAGCTGCGTTCCCTCGGACACCTTGTCGCCGACGCTGACTTGCAGCTCCTTGACCGTACCCGCGAACGGCGCCGGGACGTCCATCGTGGCCTTGTCCGATTCGAGCGTGACGAGCGGATCCTCCTCGGAGACCTCGTCGCCCGCCGAGACCATGATCTCGATGATCGGCACGTCGGAGAAGTCGCCGATGTCAGGTACGGCGACGGTCTCGACACCTGCCGGAGTCACCTATCGAATCCCATCGGGCTCAGACCTCAGTCCGCATTGGTGCCTCGGCGTCGATCTCGTAGCGCTCGATCGCCTGCTTGACCCGCTGTGGCTTGATCTCGCCTAGCTCCGCCAGCTCCTTGAGCGCGGCGACCGCCACGTAGCGGCGATCGACCTCGAAGAAACCGCGGAGCGCACTGCGGAAGTCGCTGCGCCCGTACCCGTCGGTCCCCAGAACCCGGTAGGGAGCGTCCACCCATTGGCGGACCTGGTCCGGGAGCGCACGGATGTAGTCGGTTGCGGCCACCACCGGCCCGCGCCGCTCCTCGAGGCATTCGCTGATGAATGCCCGCCGGGGCTTGGAGGTGGGGTGGAGCATGTTCCAGCGATCGATCCCCAGCCCGTCGCGGCGTAGCTCGGTGTATGAAGTGACGCTCCACACGTCCGCCTCGACGCCCCAGTCCTCTTTCAGCAGCTCGGCGCCTGCCAGCACTTCTTGCAAGATGCTGCCCGAGCCCAGCAGCTGCACGCGGGGCTTCTTGCGCGCTCGCTTGGAGCCCTCGCGCAGCAGGTACATCCCCTTGAGGATCCCCTCGCGCGCGTCGTCGGGCATCTTCGGGTGTCTGTAGTTCTCGTTCATCAGCGTGATGTAAAAGAACACGTCCTGCTGCTCGCCCATCATCTGCCTGAGCCCCTCTTGGATGATCACGGCCAGCTCATAGGAGTAGGCGGGGTCGTAGGCGCGGCAATTCGGTACCACCGAGAACAGCACGTGGCTGTGGCCGTCCTCGTGCTGGAGCCCCTCGCCATTGAGAGTCGTGCGGCCGGCGGTGCCGCCGAGCAGGAAGCCGCGCGTGCGGCTGTCGCCCGCGGCCCACACCAGGTCCCCGACCCGCTGATAACCGAACATCGAGTAGAAGATGTAGAACGGCACCATCTGCACCGCGTGGGTCGAATAGGAGGTACCGGCGGCGATGAAGGAGGAGATCGAGCCCGCCTCGGTGATCCCCTCCTCGAGGATTTGGCCGTGCTCGTCCTCCTTGTAGAACATCAGCTGCTCTGAGTCCTGCGGCTGGTAGAGCTGTCCAAACGGGGAGTAGATCCCGACCTGGCGGAACAGCCCCTCCATGCCGAACGTGCGCGACTCATCGGGGACGATCGGGACGACGTGGCGGCCGATCGCCTTGTCGCGCAGCAGCGCGGACAGGATGCGGACAAAGACCATCGTGGTCGACACCTCGCGGTCGCCCGACCCTTCGAGCTGGTTCTTGAACCGCTCGAGGTCCGGAACCTCGAGGGGGTCCGCCCGGCGGCGGCGCACCGGCAGGCTGCCGCCGAGGTTTTTGCGGCTCTCGAGCAGGTAGCGCATCTCAGGCGAGTCGTCGGGCGGCTTGTAGTACTCGGCGTTCTTGACCTGCTCATCTGAGAGCGGCAGCTCGAAGCGGTCGCGGAAGGCCAGGAGCGCCTCCTCGGTCATCTTCTTGGCCTGATGGGTAATCATCTGGCCCTCGCCGGATACGCCCATCCCGTAGCCCTTGATCGTCTTCGCCAGGATCACCGTGGGTTCACCGGTGTGGTTGACCGCAGCGTCATAGGCGGCAAACACTTTCTGCTGATCGTGGCCGCCACGATTGAGCAGGAAGATCTCCTCGTCCGACATGTTCTCCACGCGCTTGAGCAGACGCTTGTCGCGCCCGAAGAACTTCTCGCGCACGTATGCGCCGTCGCGCGACTTGAACGTCTGGTAGTCGCCGTCGACGCACTCGCCCATCACCTTGACCAGGGCGCCGTCCTTATCGGCCTCAAGCAGCGGATCCCAGCGGCTGCCCCAGATGACCTTGATCACGTTCCAGCCGGCGCCGCGGAAGTCGGCCTCCAGCTCGTCGATGATGCGCCCGTTGCCACGGACCGGCCCGTCGAGGCGCTGCAGGTTGCAGTTGATGACCCAGATCAGGTTGTCGAGGCGCTCGCGGCCGGCAAGCGCGGTGGCGCCCATCGACTCGGGCTCGTCCATCTCGCCGTCGCCCAGAAATGCCCAAACCTTGCGGCCGTCGGTGTCGGCCATGCCCCGGGCCTTGAGGTACTTCATGAACCGCGCCTGATAGATCGAGATGATCGCGCCGAGCCCCATCGACACCGTCGGGAACTGCCAGAAGTCGGGCATCAGCCAGGGGTGGGGATAGGAGCTGAGCCCACCGGGCTTGGAGACCTCCTGCCGGAAGCCATCCAGCTGCTCCTCAGATAGGCGCCCTTCCAGATACGCGCGGGCATAGTTGCCGGGCGACGAATGGCCCTGGAGGTAGATCAGATCGCCACCGTGCTCGTCGGACGGCGCGTGCCAGAAGTGATTGAAGCCGACCTCGTAGAGCGTGGCCAATGACTGGTATGTGGCGATGTGCCCGCCAAGCTCGGAGGAGATCTTGTTGGCGCGTACCACGATGGCGATCGCGTTCCAGCGCATGATCGAGCGCAGCCGGCGCTCGAGCTCGGGATCGCCACGGAACTCGGGCTCCCGGTCGGGGGGGATCGTGTTGATGTACTGCGTGTTGAGAGAAGCGATCGGCCCGCTGCCGGCGTGCTGTGCGCGCTCGATCAGGCGCGTCAAGAGCTGCCGGGCACGGTCCGGGCCGTCATGCTCCACCACTGCATCGAGCGCTTCCAGCCACTCGCTGGTCTCCAGCTGATCTACATCGGCGACGCCGTCACTTGGAGCATCGATGTCGGCGCCCGCGCCGTTGTCGCTCGAGCGCTTGGTCTGAACACGATCCGTCATTCGGCTGCGAGGGCTCCCTGTAGGCGCGGCGTGAAGTCCACTATACATTCGCGCCTCTGTGACGCTGAAGCAAGTAGACGGCTCTCCGGGCGCGCCGTGGGAGCGACCGCTGGCCGGGCGCTTCGAGCGCCTGGTGGTGGAGTCCGAGCTGCTGAGAGGCAATCCGCTCGGCGATCCTGCGCGCCGTCCGCTGTACGTCTACTCGGCGCCCGATGCCCGCAAGGCCGGCTCGCCGCCTGCGATCTTCATGCTCCAGGGCTACGGCGGCCAACTCGACACGTGGCTGGCGCGCAAGTCCTTTGACGCCACCACGATCGAGCGGCTCGACGCCATGTTCGAGCGCGGGGACTGCCCACCGGCGATTGTCGTGTTCATCGACGCCTGGACGTGGCTGGGGGGCTCGCAGTTCATCAACTCCGCGGCCACCGGCCGCTACATGGACTATCTGTGCGACGAGGTGGCGCCGTTCGTCGAGGCCCGCTACGGGACCGCGGCGCGCGGGGTGAGCGGGCACTCGTCGGGCGGCTACGGGGCGATGGTCAGCGCCATGCTCAGGCCCGACGTCTTCAGCGCGTTTGCCTCCCATGCCGGCGACGCCCTGTTCGAGTGCTGCTACCAGCGCGATTTCCCGCTCGTGGCCCGTCAGCTGCGGGACCATTTCGAGGGGTCTTTCGAGGTGCTGCTGGAGCGCATCCGCGAGGCCGACCCGTTCGACTGGGCGATGTGCGGCGCGGCGTTCTCGACCTACGCCATGGCGGCCGCTTACTCCCCGGGGGCGGACGGTCCGGAGCTGCCGTTCGAGATCGAGACTGGACGGCTGGTCGACGAGGTCTGGCAGCGCTGGCTTCAGTGGGATCCGGTGCGGATGGTGCCGCGGCATGCGGAGGCGCTGCGGAGCATGCGACGCATCTACCTGGACGCCGGCCGCCGCGACGAGTTTTTTCTCGACCTGGGGTCCCAAGCGGTGTCCAGCGAGCTCGAGCGGCTCGACATCGAGCACACGCTCGAGCTGTTCGATGGCGGCCACGGCAACGTCTCAAACCGCTATCCGCTAGCCGTCCGCGAGCTGGTGCTGGCGCTTAGCGGCTAGCGCCACCGTGGGCGACGGGCGCCCCACGAATGAGAAGCGGGGTGAGGTGCAGCCGAGCGAACTCGCGCTCCGCTTGATCGTCATCGACGGGGATGATGCCCCTGGGCGTCAGCAGCAGTGAGTGGGCCAGCCGAGCGAGGATCTCGGCCACCGGCTCGGGTGCGTACTCCGGGGCCTCGCCCGCCAGCTGTGCTCGACGGATCTGCTCGGCCGCGTAGGCGGTGCCAATCGCGATCACGCGCTCGCCCTCGATCGTCAGGTAGCGAAGCATCTCATCGGGCTCCACGGCCAGCAACCGCTTGATCAGCGGATGCTGGCGGACCACGCGTAGCATCACGACGAAGCTCTCCACTAGCCGCTCGGAGAAGTCGTCGATCGAGCTCGTCTCGGCGTCGACCGCGGCCACCACGCGCCTTACCTCGCGTGCCGCCATCTCGGCGATCAGCACCTCCTTGCGGGGAAAGCGGCGATAGACCGTGATCCTGCTGACCCCGGCCCGCCGGGCCACATCCTCCACGCTCGAGCGGCGGATGCCGGCGAGCTGGAACTGCTCCAGCGCGGCGTCGAGGATCTGCTCGCCGACTAGGTCGAGCGAGTCCGCCGGGCCGCCGGGCGCCATTGTGGGATGTTCGCCAGGCACAGGCGTAGACACAAAGTCATCCATCCTGTATCATCGTACCAGAGCGATGGCCTACGCGAATAGCTCCACTGTGGTGCGCCCGGCGGCTCTGTCGACCAATCCCGCGCGCGTGATGATGGAGGACCTGGTCACGCAGTTCCGCCGCAGACATTTGTTTCCGCCTGGCCCGAAGCAATTCGATCTGGGGCTGACGCGCCGGTTCACCCACGATCCGCTTCCCATCCTGCTCGACCTCTACGACCGGCACGGCCCGATCTTCAGCCTGCGGCTGCTGCACCGGCGGATGGTGTTCATGCTCGGCCCGGAGGCCAACCAGTTCATCCTCGTCTCCCACCCCGAGCTGTTCCACTGGCGAGAGGGCAACTTCGCCGATCTGTGGCCGTTGCTCGGGGACGGGCTGTTGACGATCGACGAGGGCTACCACGACCGGGCGCGGAAGATCATGATGCCCGCGTTTCACCGCGAGCAGATCGAGTCCTCGACTCGAACGATGGCGGCCGAGGCCGACGCGGCGCTCGCGGCACTGACCCCGGGTGCCGTTGTCGACGTCTACGCCTGGATGCGAAATCTGGCCATGCGGATCGCGATGCGCGCGCTGCTGGGACTCGACCCAGACGACGGCGGCCACGGCGCCGCTGCCGCCCATCATTTCGAGCGGGCGCTGGGCTTCTACGGCACCGAACCCCAGCTCCGGCTGTTGCGAGGGCCGCTCACGCCGTGGTCGCGAATGCTCGAATCGCGCCGGGTGCTGGACCGGATCATCCTCGAGGAGATCGCCCGCCGCCGGCGCGCCCCTGATACCGAGCGCCTGGACGTCCTCAGCCTGCTGCTGTCCGCGCGCGACGAGTCCGGCCAGGGCCTGTCGGATCAGGAGGTGCACGACCAGGTCATGACGCTGATGTTCGCGGGCCACGACACCTCCACCTCCACTGTCTCGTTCCTGCTGTATGAGACCGCCCGGCATCCCGAGATCGCCGACAAGCTGCGCCACGAGGCCGACCGGACGCTCCGCGGACAGGCACCCACGCCCGAACAGCTCGCGCGAGAGCTGCCCTACCTGGAGATGGTGATGGACGAGACGCTGCGCCTGTATCCGCCGGCGTGGATCGGCCCCCGTAGATCTGTGCAGGAGTACGAGTTCGGCGGCCACACCGTGCCCCGCGATGCCTACGTCAATTACAGCTCGTGGGCCAGCCACCGGCTCCCTGACGTGTTCGCCGACCCGGAGACATTCCGCCCGGAGCGGTTCACCCCGGAGCGAAAGGCGGCGCTGCCCCGCGGGGCGTACGTTCCGTTCGGCGCGGGCGCGCGGATCTGCATCGGCAAACGGTTCGGGCAGACCGAGGTCAAGCTGGCCTCGGCGATGTTGCTTGCCCGCTACCGGCTCGAGCTGCTACCCGGGCACACCATGCATGTGCGCCAGATGCCCACCCTCAGCCCGGAGGGCGGGCTTCGGGTTAGGCTGCACGAGCGCTGAGTCAGCGGCGGGACTCGGGCCGGCCTGGCCGACGATTGACTCGCGACCACGCCGCCTTTTTTGATCGCTGAGACTCGACTGGCCGACCATTGACATGCTCGTATGCACGTGTAAGCATGCGAGCATGAGCAAGGATCACGGCGTTACATCGGCGACGCGCCTGGGTGCCGCTTCGGCGCGCGAGGTGGCGCGCGTGATGGCAGGGCTGGGCGCCCCGAGCCGGCTGCTGATCCTCGGGCGGCTTCGGGAAGGCGCCTGCTGCGTCGGCGAGCTGTGCGAGGCGGTCGGGATGGCGCAGCCGGCGGTCTCGCACCAACTCCGGGTATTGCGCGACCTCAATCTGGTGGTCGGGGTGCGCGATGGACGCCAGACGATCTACGGCCTGTACGACCCTCATATCGCAGTCCTACTCGATGAGGCGTTGCGCCATGTGGCGCACCAGCGGGCCGGAATGCCCGAGCCTCCGCCGCCGGCGGAATCCACAGACAGTGAACCGATCGTACAGGGAGCAATATGACCGACGAGCACACCCACGACGCACCGCACAACCACGAGCACGCCCACGACGGACACACGCACGCTCACGCTCACACCACTCACGACCATGAGCACGTCGAGCACGAGCACGAGCACACCCACGACGGCGTGACGCACACCCACCGCCACGTCCACCAGGTCGGCCTGGAGGACGTGCACGAGCACGGGCATTGACAGGGCGCGGGCCGAACCGCGGCGCGCGGGTCTGACCTGCCGCGCTCGTGGCTCAAGCTCCGATGTCAGCCGCTTCGCTCGGCCTCGCCGGCGAGGTGAGCGCTCCAGCGCTGCTCGATGCGACCGAAGCGCCAGACCGTCAGCGCGATCGCCCAGGTCGCCACGAACATGCCGACGATCACGAAGCCGAGAACGTTGATGTCGATGTTCTCGAACCAGTTCCAGAAGGACCCGGACAGGTTCAGCTCCGAGGCGATCAATCCGCCGAGCTCGATGGTGCCGATCACGACCGCGACCGCGACCGACAGGCCGGTGATGGTGATGTTGTAGAAGACCTTGCGGACCGGCTTTGAGAACGCCCACCCGTACGCGAAATTCATGAACGAACCGTCGATCGAGTCCATCAGCGACATCCCCGCCGCGAACAGGATCGGCAGGCAGAGAACGGCGTACCAGGGCAGTCCGGCCGCCCCGGCACTGCCGGCGATCACCAGCAGCGCGACCTCCGTGGCGGTGTCGAACCCGAGCCCAAAAAGCACTCCGACCGGGTACATCTGACCCGGCTTGGTGATGCTCTTCGTAAGCCGGCCAAAGAACCGGTTCATGAAGCCGCGGCTGTCGAGCTGCTCCTCCAGGTGTTGCTCGTCGTAGCGGCCGTTGCGCATCTCACGGAATACCTTGATGATCCCGAGCAGGATCACGACGTTGATCGCCGCGATCAGGTAGAGGAAGCAGCCCGAGACCAGCGTCCCGATCCAGTTGGCGAGCAGATGCAGGTTGGAGGTGCCGGTCTTAACCGGTCCGTCGAGCGACCGGACGCCGAGCGAGATCAGGAACGCCAGGCCGAAGACGATCGTCGAGTGCCCGAGTGAGAACCAGAACCCGACGCTGAGCGGCCGCTTGCCTTCGTGCATCAGCTTCCGGGTTGTGTTGTCGATGGCCGAGATGTGATCGGCGTCGAAGGCGTGCCGCAGGCCAAGGGTGTATGCCGTCACCCCGATTCCGATCGTGAACGCCCCGGCCGTCCCGCCCAGCTTGTAGTGGCTCGGTGCCACCAATGCGATCAGCGTGAAGAAGCCCGCTGCGTGCAGCGCGACGATCACGGTCAACATCATGAAAAGCGTCCGCTTCTCACCCGCGCTCAACGACGCCCAGAACGCTCGCAGGCTTCCCTGTTCGCCATTGCGCACGCCACCACCGTAATGACGCTACGCGGGCTAACGCAACCCAGTTGTAATTAGGACTACCCTGTGTTTACACGGCGCCTTGCCGCGCGACAATGACCTCACCGTGACGCTCGCCCCCGACGTTCAGCCGCTCGTCGTCCAGGATCCGGACGAGGCCGTCCGGGCGCTGCGGCAGTCCGGACTTCGCATCTCCACGCCGCGGCGCCTGGTGATCGAGGCATTTTTCAACGAGGACGGCCCAGTCTCGGCGGCCCACCTCGCGCAGGAGCTGTCGCTCGACGAGTCCTCGGTCTACCGCAACCTCGAAGTGCTCGAGCGCCACGGCCTGATCCGCCACCTGCACCTCGGGCACGGCCCCGGTCTGTACGTCCTGGCGTCGGGCGAGGACGCCGAGTATCTCTACTGCGAGCGCTGCGCAAAGGTGACCGCGGTCGCGCCCGAGGCCCTCGATCCGATCCGCGACCGGATCCGGCAGCAGTTCGGATATTCGCCGCGCTTCACGCACTTTGCGATCGTCGGCGTCTGCGAGCGATGCGCCAACGCAGGACGGAAGGCCGCCAGCCAGGCCTCCGGACAGCTTCATAGCCACGGCAACTTCGTGCACGCCCATCCCCACCGCGGGACGCACAGCCACCGCTAGCAGCTCGCGTCGCCGCAGCAGCGCCCCGCTCTTTACTCTTCGCCGCGGGTCATACAGGTGGGCAGATCAAGATCAGGGGCCGCGCCGTGGATCGAGTGAGGCGGATCACGAGGGGGCGGGCAAGCGCGGTGTTCGGCTCGGAATCGCTGATCGTCCTACTGCACGTGTGTCGCAAGAAAACGGCCAAGGTGCCGCCTAGCGAGATCGCGATCGCAAGGCAGCGGTGGGACGATTTCAAGGCGAGGATGGAAGAGCGGCCACGTCGGCCGCCGCGAGCCGCGGGACACGATGGCGGCCGTCCGACGCTGTTTGTCAGCCAGGAGGGCGCGCTTGGTTTAGATGATCCGGTCGAGCGATTCGTGGCCGAGCTACCGGACCGGCGCGTGCTGCGTCGGCTCGATGACCCGCTTGGGGACACCGTGACTGCCGAGCGCCGAGCCCCAGCTCCGTCGGTGAGCGTTTCATCTCACGCACCACAGGGAGGCGAGCTATACGGCCTCCCGGGCGGGGGACTAGCGGGCCAGTAGGGTCTCGCAAGCATGGATCGAACCGTCATCGTGGCCGGCATCAGACGAGTCACGAAGTTCGGGTGGCCGCACGAGTTTCCGATCGTTCAGTTCCCAAACGTGGCGCTGCTGACAGCGTTCACCAGCGGGCAAGCCGCGGCCGTGATTCACGGCGCTGGACACGCCGACGCACGAGCGGTGTCGTATGCAGCGATGACGATCTGGGCGTATGAAGAGCTAGTCCACGGGGTCAACTGGTTTCGTCACCTCCTTGGTCTGGTCTACATCGTCTCGACGGTTGCCCATCTCGCCCTCGCGCTCGGGCACTGACTGGCGGGTCGGCCGGCGCCACGAGAACCACCCGACGGAGGTTGACTGCGGAGCATCGTCCGAAGGAGGGGTTCGGTGCCGCCACCACGCCTCAAGTGCAAGAGCCGGAATCTCACCGCAGACGAAACCCAGCCACACGGGAACACCGAAATAGCTCGCGGCAGCGAGGCCGATGACCGCTCCGGCCGACGGTAGAAGCCAGAAGTACCGGTACGGGACAGCGCTGGTGGCCCACCACGACGGCCTCCCGGAGGAGCGCTTCACGGTTCGGTGTGCACGACGCCGTCGGCGATCACCGGCATCTTTGGCCGAGACCCTCCTCGAGTCGCTGGCGGCCTGATGTGCGCGAGCGAGGGTCGCGGCGGCGTCCACGTGAATGGTGATGAGGAGCACGATCCCGGCGTCGGTGGGGAGCCGGCGTGTGTTGCACGCCGGCGTCCCGGTCTGCTGCCGGACGATTGTGTTGACCTATTGGAGAGTCTCGCGATCATCGTGGGCCACGTCGTGGGTCTGGGGTGTTGGCGGGGAGCTTTAGGTGCACTGAGACGCTGACCTGGTCGCCGTGCTCGAAGATGGTGATGTCGTGTGCCTCGCTGAGGCTGGCTCGCTGAGCGCGACCGCGAGCACTCCGGGCGATCCCCAGACCCTGGCTGCGTGGCGCCGCTCGTCGTTGCTCCTGAACCCGGTCGATGATCGTTGCGGAAGATAATGACGCTCGCGGCGCCGCGGTGGTCCTGGTGCTGTGGACGCCGGTGTCTGGTGATCAACTATTAGCGTCGGCGATCTGACTTCCGCTTCGGCCCGGCGGATAGCCAGAGCAGCACGCCGCGACCAGACCTGTGTCGGCGACGACGCAGGTCTGGTGAGTTGCCGACCGTCGGCGCACCCCGCGTCGCGCGAAGGAGGGCGCCGCGGGTGAATGATTGAGGTGTGTCTCGCGTGAGCACAGGAGGCGTCGCACGTAAGCGCAGATGCTGATGGCCTCGCTGCTAGGCATCCGCGGATAGCCCGCGCAGCTGCTCGCGGATCGACTCCGCCTACGCTCGGGTCAGTGGCAGCCAAGCTGATCGCGCTCGTGATCGCGCTGATCGCCGTCCAAGCCCTCATCCTCACCGAACTCGGGCTCCGGCTGGGCAACCGCCTCAGCGAACGGCTACGAGAAGCCGCCGAACGCCTGGCCGGCCTCGTGCTCACCACGCTCGCGATCGTCCTGCTCGCAGACAAACTGCTCTCCTAACCCGCGCAAGGTGAGCGCCTGGCCCAGCCGGCGCCGAGTACTGCGGCATGAGCTAAGCAGGGCAGGCAGCCTCATCCGGTTAGTCGTCGCGACCTGACCCGGGACCAGGTCGCAGCTGAGCTGTTCGCATTCGCTTAAGGGCGGGCGCTGGTCGCGCCACAACCTACGCTGTGACTGGGCTGCTTAAGGAACGTGGTTGGGGTTAGCGGGGTAGGCTCGCGTGGTGTCCGAGTCCCCACAATCGAAGCTTCGGGCGGGCGCACGGCTCAGCGACGGGGTGCCGCTTCGCTGGAGGCCGCCTGCAGCTGAGCTGAAAGCTTTGAGCGCGCTGCTAGCACCATGGCGGGCGCTAACTGACCCCACGTTCTTCGGGCTGGATCACGTCCCTCGAAGCGGGCCGGCGGTGCTCGTCGGTAACCACTCGATCTTCGGGCTACTAGACCTACCCTTGATGATCGACGGTATCCGACGAGAGCGAGAACGTTTCGTGAGGGGACTCGCCGAGCACGCACACTTCGCGGTGCCGGCGTGGCGAGAGATGTTGATTCGCTTCGGCGCCGTTCGCGGGACGCGGGATAACTGTCGAGCCCTCTTGGCGGCAGGCGAAGCGGTGCTCCTCTACCCGGGCGGGGGGCGCGAGGTCGCCAAACGGAAAGGCGAGGCATACCAGCTGATCTGGAAACAGCGGATGGGCTTTGCGCGGATGGCGATCGAGGCAGGCTGCCGAATCGTCCCCTTCGGGGCCGTCGGCGCCGAGGACTCCTACGACATCCTGATCGACGCCGACAGTCCCATCCTGGCCCCGCTGCAAGGCGTGGTCACGCGGCTGGGAGGCCGTTGGGAACTGGCATGGCCAATCGCCCGGGGGATCGGCCTCACGCCCCTGCCACGGCCCGAGCGCTTCTACTTCGCTTTCGGTGAACCGCTCGACACCACAGCATGGGCCGGTCGACACGATGACGAGCGAGCACTCCGGGCGGTCCGCGACCGCACCCGCACAAGCGTGCAGGACCGGATCGCGTTCCTGCTCGACCAGCGCGAGCAGGACCCTGACCGCTACCTCCTCCGACGGCTACGCCGCAAACTGCCAATCTAGACACATGCACGCGAGCCCATAAGCGGCACCTTCGCGCTTGCGTCTGAGCGGAGAGAGAAGCTCAAGCCTGGACCTGACCGCGCTTGTCGCATACCGCGTCACCGGGGCAAGCGAGTAGTCGTTGTCGTCGATCACGACGGTGATCACGCCGTGCGTGCCAAGGAACGTCTCTTCGAAGGCGTCGTGGCTGTGGGGGACCGGCATCTGTGAGCTAGGGGGCACCGTGACCTCGATCACCGTATGGGTGTTGTTGCTGTCCACCTCCTAGGGCAACTCGAGGCAAACGGCTACCTGCAACGCAAGCCTGTCTCCGGAGGCAACCAGGGTAAACGCATCGAGCTAACAGCCCGCGGCAAGGCAAGGGAGTAGGGCAGACGCCTCGAGCAGCTGCGCGCGCTGCTGACCGAACTCTGCCAGATCAGCCAACCGTAGACCCACGCCCCCTCAGACGCGAGCCGGAGCCGGATCGGGGAAGCACGCCCGCGCCCGTCCCCAGCAGCGGCGCCGAGTTGCGCGCTACCACCCAAGCAGGACTCGGGTGGCAGACCGGCAGAGGCCCGCAGCTCGCCAGAAGTGCGGCGCGCGCCAGCTCATGTTCGGGTGCTGCGTCGTTGGTCTACTTGAGCGCGCTGCGTTTGGCGCGGAAGCGGCTCGTGGGTTGGCCTCTCGGTATGGTGGGATGCCGCTGTTGTCCAGTTATACCGCGCGCATTCGGAGCGAATCTCTTGCGGGGGGTTGAAGCGTGCCGGCGGTGAGCGTTCGTGGATTGGTTAGGTCGTACGGGCCGGTCCGCGCCGTCGATGGGGTGAGCTTCGAGGTCGAGGCCGGTGAGGTGTTCGCGCTCCTGGGTCCCAATGGGGCGGGCAAGACGACGACGATCGAGATCCTGGAGGGATTTCGCGAGCGCGACGCGGGCGAGGTGCGGGTGCTGGGGATCGACCCGGGGGATCGCCGATCCGGGCAGCGGCTCCGCAGCCAGCTAGGCGTTGTCTTGCAGGAGCTTGCGGTGGAGCCGTTTCTGTCGGTGTGCCAGGTGCTCGAGCGCAACGCCGGCTATTACCCGGCGCCGCGCTCGGTAGGCGAGGTGATCGAGCTGATCGGCCTGGCGGAGAAGGCCGACGCGAAGGTCAAGGCGCTCTCGGGGGGCCAGCAGCGACGACTGGATGTTGGCCTGGGGATTGTGGGCAATCCCGCGCTGTTGTTCCTCGATGAGCCGACCACCGGACTTGATCCGGCGGGACGGCGAACCTCGTGGGAGCTGGTGCGCAGGCTCGCCCGCGAGGGCACAACCGTGATGCTCACTACGCACTACATGGAGGAGGCCGAGGCGCTGGCCGACCAAGTGGCGATCATCGCGTCAGGCAAGATCGTGGCCCACGGTCCGCCGGCGTCGCTAGGCGGCCGCGACCAGGGTGCGGCCACGATCCGCTTCCAGCTACCCGCTGGCGTCACGCCGGCGGATCTGCCCGTGACGGTCGCCGGCGATGGGCGGTCCGTCGAGCTGCGGACCGACCGTGAGCTCGAGGCGCTCTACGAGCTGACCAGGTGGGCGCTTGAGCATGAAGTCCGGGTGACTGGCCTGACCGTCAGCCGTCACACGCTCGAGGACGTCTACCTGCAGTTGACTGGCGCCGACCCTGACCGGTTCCGGACCGACTCGGCGCCGGGAGCGCCGGCCCGAAGTTGAGCGCGCGCGGCGAATCGATCTTGCCGCCGCGTTCGGCATTGGCCGAGCTGCGGCTCGTGCTCAGGCAGGTCGGCTATGAGCAGCTGTCCTTCTGGCTGAATCCGGTCGGGGCGATCTTCACGGTCGGGTTCTCGCTCCTGTTCCTGCTGATGCTGGGCGCCAGCGCCGGGTCCTCGCGCGTCACCTATTTGCACGACATCAAGCTGGTCCAGTACTACGTTCCGGGCTTCATCGCTTACGGGGTGATGGCTGCGTCGTTCAACAGCCTGGCGATCAGTCTGGTCATCCGCCGCGAGACCGGGCTGCTCAAACGCCTGCGGCTGAGTCCGCTGCCTACGTGGACGCTTTTGACCTCGATCCTGGTCAGCACGCTGCTGATCGCGTTCGCCCAGGTGGTGCTCATGCTCGCAGTAGGACGCTGGGCGTTTGGGGTTCACCTGCCATCGGGCGCATCGGGGATCGGTGCCCTGGTGATCGTGCTCGTGCTCGGCGGGCTCAGCTTCGCGGCGCTCGGGATCGCGATGAGCACACTCATACCGAACCAGCAGGCCGCCGGTCCGCTGACCAGCACTGTGTTCTTCGTCCTGCTGTTCCTGTCAGGCCTGTGGTTCCCGCTCAAATCCGGCTCGACGCTGGCAAAGATCTCGACCTTCTTCCCGATCCGCCACTTCATCACCGCCGTCTTCAGGACCTTCAGCCATCCCGGGACCTCAGCATGGTCCGGACACGACCTGCTGATCGTCGTGATCTGGGGTGTGGTGGCCGCCGCGGTCGCGTTTCGCCGCTTCCAATGGGCGCCGCACCGGACCTGACCACATCCGCCGCTCACCTGGCTCTCGTGCTGCTGCTGCCGAGTGGCCGAGAGCGGCACAGTGCCTCATATGCATGAAGTGACCTCCGGCCGCGCCGCCCTTGAACCCTGACAGTCATAGCCGCCGGTCCCTCCCGCACCTGGGTCGACAACGCGTAGTAACGCTTCCCATCCGAGCAGCTCGACACGTCGGCTGTCTCACAGCGGCAGCGAGCGGGCGCGCGCGGTACCGACATGAGGATGCCGGCGGAGCTGCTGTAGTGGGCCGGAGGCGTGGGGGAGCTGTGTGAGCGGTGGTGACCTGTGATTAGCTCGCGGTCACCGCGAACACTGGCGGCAGACGCGTCGCGGCCGTGTGCCAGCTAGCGCCGGCGTCGGGAGACGCGAACATATCACCCGAGGTGGCCCCGAAGTAGAGCTGGAGGTTGGCGCCCTCGCCGCTCGTCGTGAACGCTTGGCGCAGAATCGTGAGGTAGGCGTGCTCCTGGGGCAGCCCGTCCCCGCGGGGCGTCCAGCTGGCGCCCGCGTCGCGCGTCTCGTACACGCGCACCCGGCCCTCGGGCGTAACCCGGTCCATATCGGCCACGAGCGGAATCACGTAGGCGCAGTCGGGGTCGGCGGGATCGATCGCGAGCGGGAAGCCGAAGTCGGACGGCAGGCCGTCGCCGATTTCGGTCCAGCTCGAGCCGGCGTCGTCGGACCGGTAGACGCCGCCGTGGAACTGCATGAACAGCCGCTCGGGGCGGGTGGGAGAGCGCTCGAGGTGGTGGATGCAGAGGGCCGGGGCGGCCTTCGGGTCGGGCTCCGGGAGCCCCAGCTGCTCGATGACCTCCGCAGGCAGGTAGCGCGGGACGATCCCCTCGACGCCGCGCCGCCACGACGCGCCGCCGTCGTCGGTCAGCCACACGCCGGCGGCCGACACTCCGACGGCGAGCTTGCCCGGCTCGCCCGGCCAGGGCGCGATCGAGTGCAGGCACAGGCCGGCGCCGCCGGGCTGCCAGTCCTCGACGAGATGGTGCTCCCACAGCGACCGGTTGAGCTCCCAGCTGGCGCCGCCGTCGCGGCTCTCGAACAGCACGCCAGGATCGCCGCCGGCGTACAGCCTGCCGTCCTCGCCCGCCTTGATCAGCCAGATGCGCGCCAGCGCCTGGCCCGAGTCCTCGGGCAGCGCGACGCCCTGCGCCTGCTCCCACGCGCCCGAGGGGTCCTCGGCGTAGAAGACCTTCGGGCCGTAGAACGGCGACGTGGTGGTGGCGAGCAGCCGGCCACTGCGACGCTCGCGCAGCGCATACTCGACCGGCTCGCCGGCGAACGCGCGCGCCGTGATCTCAAACCCGGCCTCGGGCTCGCCCTCGAGCACGAACAGGCCCTTCTTCGTCGACACCAGCAGCTCTGTCATCTCGCTCCTTCGTCGTGGACGGATGGCGCTCCACCGGTGATCGCCGGCAGCACCTCGACTCGATCGCCGTCGGTCACCGCGGTCTCCTCACTCGCGCGCTCGCCATTGATGAACACGTTGAGGTGGCGACGGATCAGCCCCCGCTCGTCGACGATCCACCCGGCGAGCGGCGGGTACGCCAGTTCGAGCGCGCGCAGCAGCTCGGCGACGGTGGCGCCACTCAACTCGTGCTCTGGCCGCTCGCCGGCGAGCTTGCGCAACGGGCCATGAAGGCATACGAGCGCCATTGGTTGATCCTAAGACTCCACGCGCGACCGAAACTCATCGATCGCGCCCGGCCCTCCGCTGCTGCTGCCCGGCGCAATGCGAGAGCGCTCTACCGCTCAGACACCAAGCTCACGGCTCTCCATATTCGTCCGTTGCGACAGCACTGAGGACCGCGAGCAGCTTCTGCTCCTCGTCCACCGGGGCAGCGACGCGGGCGACGAACTCGGCGTCTCGTCTCCCTGGATGGTCCAAACTCCCTAACCATCTCGCGAACCCCGAAGCCTTCCTGCGTGCAGTTCGAATCCTTGGGCGGCTGGTTGCGTGGTGTGCGGCGGCCACGGTCCCGCTGCTAGCGGTCGGCTGCGCTGGCGGCTCGCCAGGCTAAAGCCGATTCCGTCACCGCGACCCATCGCACGAGAGGAGGACGCGCTTCTGCGCGCGGTTGTCCTCCCGTCGCAAAGCGAGCGCCGGCCTCATGACGGCGGCGCTCACAAAGCGAGAGTCCGCCTTCCGCGCGTTGGAGGGCGTTCGCCCCGGACTCGCGCGAAGCCCCGCGGCAGAAAGAGAGCGGGACGCACGGCGGCGGGCCGGGCTTCGTCTCAGACCGCAGCGAGGTGCGCTGCAAAACCCGGGGGCCAGCGGGGGATCACTGGCTATTCGTCGTCGCGATCCAAGGCTTCCTGGCCTTCTTTGATGATGAGCGGTACGACTGCGAGCGCGGCGAAGGGATCGGCCCACCACCAGCCGAAGATGGCGTTGAGTGCGAGGCCGATGAGTACGGTCGCGGAGAGGTAGGCGCAGAAAAGGGACTCGGCTGAGTCGGCCGCGAGCATCTGGCTTCCCAGGCGGGAACCTGTGCGGCACTTGAGGAGTGCAAGCGTCGGCATGACCAGGAGAGCCGCTGCAGACACCGCGATGCCGGACGCGCTGCTCTCCGGCTTGCTGGCGGCAACCAGCGTGTAGGTGGCGTCGACAACGACGTACGCGGCAAGTAGGAAGAAGGTCACGCCGATGACTTGCAATGCCCGCTGCTCTCCAGCACCGGCGAGGGTGTTGGCGCTCTGCTCGGCCCGGAAGGTCTGCAAGACCACAGACGCGGCGACGAACTCAATCACGGAGTCGATGCCGAAGGTGAGCAAGGCGACGCTCCCGGCCGCGACTCCCGCTGCTAGGGCCACGCCCGCCTCGACTGTCATCCAAAGCAGCGTGAAGACCTCGAGCCCGATGCCGCGACGAACGAGCCCATCGCGCACAGCATCACGGGTGCTCATGGCTATTCGTGCGGGCGAGGGCGGGGGCCTGTTGCTGCGTCGGTCAGTGGCGTCGATGCTCATCAGCTCCCCGCCGTCGTGCTCGAGCTGGAGGTTCGTGCGCTGGATCTTGAACGGCTCGCACGGCGTCCCGCTCGGTTGGCGACGTATCTCGTGGGGCCGTCGGTAGTTGTCATCGGTCAGCTGTCGCCATCGGGCTGGCTGGTGGGCTTGCGGTGCGCCAAGGCCAGTTCAACACTGGCGACGAGTAGGTACACGGTCGTGGCCGCGAAGGATCCAAGAGGCCATGCAGCGACCCCGGGAATCGTCGCCACCAATGCGGTCGCGCCGAGCGCGGACCCCAAAGCGAGCGCGTTGATCGCTCCGGTGCGGATCAGGTCCGCGCTTTCCCCTTGCAGTTCTTGCGGCGTGCTGCGAACGGCGATCAGCGCAACTGCGGCGAATCCGGCGACGGCGCCGAGCAGGAACAGGTAGGCCTGCCCCACGTTCGGCTTGCGGTGCCCATGCTCGAGGACGGCACCGGCGGTCCAGATCGTGATCGTGTAGCCGTACGGGATCGCGGTGCGCCGGACGACGGTCGCCAATGCCGGGAGGTAGCGCGTCGACCTGACCATGAACATACCTTACAGTGTAAAGTCAGGATCGAAATGCCAGGTACGGCCGCATCTCCTCGAGCGCATCGACAGCGTCAGCGTCCGCTTAATCGGGATCGGATCCTCGATGAAGCGGTGGCGTTGATCGAGCGCGAGGGCCCCAGCGCGCTGAGCATGCGCCGTCTCGGTTCGAGGCTTGATGTTGAGGCGATGGCGATCTATCACCACTTCGCAAGCCGCGACGATCTGCTGAGCGGGATCGGCGATCGGCTCCTGGAGCCGCTGAATGAGCTTGAGCTAGGCGACGGCTGGCGCGAGGCTTGCCGGCGGTTTGCGACCGCTTTGCGCGATCTCGCGGTCGCACGGCCCTCGACGTTTCAGTTGCTTGGCCTGCAACCGTTCGACACGCCCTCCGCGCTGCGACCGGTCGAGCGGCTCCTTGGCGTGCTGGTCGGCCAGGGGTTCAGTCCGGGCGAGGCGCTTGCGATCTATCGTGCGGCCGTCAGCTATGCCCGCGGCTACGCGTTGGCCGAGGCCACCGGCTTCACCGTCGACGCGGCGCGAGTCGCAGGCCGCCGGCGGCTGGGAGCGCTGCCGCGCAGGGAGTTCCCGATCCTTGCCGGCCGAGCGAAGGAGCTGGCCTGCCTTGACGCCGATGCCGCCTTTGAGCTCGGGCTGCGGGCGCTGCTCGCGGGTCTCGCCGAACCGCGGGTCGTCGCGGAGGTCGGGCGCGAGAGCCCTCGACCCCTCGGCGGTCGGCGGTGATCGCTCGGCAGCAGTCCGCTCGCGGCGTGGTGCTCCAAGGTGACCTTCGTCGGGCGTCGGACTGGCTGGCGGCATCGAAGCTGGGCCTGGTGGTGATGGCGCTGGTGGTGGGTGCCGGGGCCGGCTTGTCTGCGGCCGGGTTTCGCGAGCTGATCTACCTCTTCACCTGGGTGTTCACCGGCCGGCAGACATTCGGCCAGCAGGGGCACGCGGCGAGCCTGCACGTTCCGTTCCTGGGGATGTGGTTCGTGCTGGTCGTCCCGGTGATCGCCGGTCTGATCTACGGGCCGCTGATCCAGCGCTTTGCCCGGGAGGCGCGGGGGCACGGCGTGCCCGAGGTGATGCTGGCGGTGGCCGAGAACGGCGGGCGCATCCGCCCGCCGGTGACGGTGGTCAAGGCGCTGGCCTCGGCGCTGTGCATCGGCGGCGGCGGGTCGGTGGGTCGCGAGGGCCCGATCGTGCAGATCGGCTCCGCGCTTGCTTCCACCCTCGGCCAGCTGGTTCGGATGAGCGAGGGGCGCCTGCGCGTGATCGTGGCCTGTGGCGCCGCGGGTGGGATCGCGGCGACCTTCAACGCGCCCGTCACGGGGATGTTCTTCGGGTTCGAGATCGTGCTCAAGGAGTTCTCGCTCGACGCGCTGGCGGCGACGATCCTCTCGGCGGTCACCGCTGATGTGATCAGCCGCGCGTTCTTCGGGGCCGCGCCGTTCTTCGCTGGCGTCCCGCACGATCTGAGCGTCACCAACGACTTCACCTACCTACTGATCGCGCTGCTCGGGATCATCGCCGGGCTGATCGGCGTGGCGTTTCAGAAGACTCTCTACAGGGGCGAGGACGTGGCCAATGCGCTGTGGGGCAACCGGCCGGCTTGGCTGCGCCCGGTGGCAGGTGGTGTTGTCCTGGGGCTGTTGCTGTTGGCGCTGCCGCAGATGTACGGAGTCGGCTACCCGGTGATGGACCGGGTGCTCGCACACCATTACGTGCTGTGGTTCGTGGCCATCCTGCTGGTGGGCAAGATCCTCGCCGCCAGCCTGACCTTATGGATCGGTGGATCGGGCGGGGTGTTCGCGCCCTCGCTGTTCATCGGTGCCGCGGCGGGTATGGCCTTCGGGATCATCGTCCAGCACCTGTTCGGTCCCGCGGTCGGCCCGCCGGCGCTATACGGCGTCGTTGCAATGGGCGGGGTGTTCGCGGCCGCCGCGCAAGCACCGCTGACCTCGATCGCAAGCGTGGCCGAGATGACAGGCAACTTCACCCTCACGCTCCCCATCATGCTGGCCTGCGGGATCGCGGCCCAGCTAGCCAAGCGCATCACCCACGGGAGCATCTACACCACCAAGCTACTGCGGCGGGGTATCGACATCGAGCGCCCCAAGGCTCTCGGCGCACTGCAGGCGCTGACCGTAGAGGAGGTCATGCAGCCCCTCAGCGCTCGCAACGGGCCGGCGCGGCTGTCTGAAGGCGCGGTAGCTGGCGAGCGGCCAGCAGTGCAGGAGTCACTGTGGGAGCGGCTGGTCGGCCCGGTGACGCTCAGGCGCCGTCCTCAAGCGCTGTTCGCCGAAGAGGACCTCGAGCAGGCGCGCCGCCAGTTGGTCCTCTACGGCCGCGATGGACTGCCCGTGGTCTCCCGCGATGGGCAGCTGCGCGGATGGCTGACGCGCGCAGACGTGCTGAAGGCGCTAACCACCAAGCTGAGCTCCGGCGAGGAGGAGATCGAGGAGGGCGCGGTCGCCGCAGAGTTCGCCCTCGAGGATCCCTCAAAGGCGATTCACACGCCCCGCACACCGCTGCGCGGCTACGAAATCCTAGAACTCCGGGTCCTCCCCGACTCACCTGCGCGGGGGCACCGCGTCGCCGACATCGAATGGCCACCCGGCTGCATCGTCGCGGCAGTCACCCAAGGCCGCGAGATTCACGCGGCAGGCCCGGACCTCAAGCTACAGCCAGGCGAGCGAGTGATCGTCCTCGCGCCCGCACACGAGGAACGCGAACCGGGGCGATCGGGCACAACCACTGACACGCCGCCCACCCGAAGCGACGGGCATGACGGAGCCCAGCGTCGCGCCCCCGACCGGGCGGTCTGAGCCAGAGCTCGATCAAACCTCCGTCTGCCAGGAACAGCGCCGCTGCCCCAACACCTGAGTTGCGCGCCATCGCTAAAGGAGGTGTCCTCACAATCGGCGGTTGCGTCCCGTTGCCGCTGTAAATTCGCTCGCGGGTTGAGGTTCCCGGGGGGTGAGTCTATGCGGCGGTGACCTCCTCGTCGAGGGTGTTGGGGTCGGCTTGGTGGTATTTGATTCGGTAGAGGTGTTGGCGGTCGACGTCGGTGAACGTTGCGCCGTTGCTGGCGTGGCTGAAGAACAGGTCGAGCACAGCCCAGACGAGTGACAGGCAGCTGGTCTCGCCGGGGAACCGGCCCATCACTTTCGTGCGCCGGCGGACCTCCCCCAGCGATCTCTCGAGCAGGTTCGTGGACCGCCACCGTTCGCGGTGTCTGAGCGGGTAGCGCAGGTGCACGACCAAGGCGTCGAGGTCGTCTGAGAGACAGCGAGCGGCCGACTCGTAGCCGGCATGCTCGAGTTCTGAGATCAGGACGTGGAGACGGAGCTTGCCGTCCTTGGCTGACCTCGCGTCGGTGAGCGCTGACCAGTAGTTGAAGCGGATCCGGTCCTGCTCTGATTTCGGGAGCTTGGCCTGGAGGTTTCTGAGGCGGTGAACGGCGCAGTGCTGACGATCGGCTCGCGGCCAGATCTCCTCCACCGCGCTGATCAGCCCCGGGGCGCCATCAGCCACGACTAGGCGCGGAGCAGCCAGCCCGCGGGCGATGAGGTCCTGGCCGAGCTCGAGCCAGTCCTCCTTGGACTCGCGCATACCCAACCTGACCGAAACCAGCGCTCTGGCACCGGTTTCGGTGATCCCCCAGGCGCAGATCACGCCCTCCTTCGGGCCGCTGGGGCGGACCGGGAGGTAGATCGCGTCGAGGAACAAAACGACCAACTTGACCTCGAACAGGTCGCGGCGCTTGAACGCCTCAAACCGCTCGTGCAGCTCCGCGCACACCCTGGACACGGTCGACTTCGACATCCTGCCGAGCCCCGCCTCTTCGCACAAAGACTCGATATCGCGCATCGATAGGCCGCGCACGAACCCGCCGATCACCAGCGCCTTGAGCGGGTCCGTTCTCAGCAGCCGCTTGCAGTGCCACTTCGGGAACAACTTCGAGACGAACGGCATCACCGCCTCGCGAGCCTGCGGGATCTCGATCCGCAGCTCCCCCTCGGCCGTCTGCACATGCCGGGGCCGGAACCCGTTGCGCACCCCCGACCCGTAGTTGCGCAAACCGCGCTGGCGCTCCGGCCGCCGCTCATAGCGAGCCCGGCCCAACCACATGTCGAACTCCTCCTCGACCGCCCGCTGAATGATCAACCCGGCGCCGAGCCGGGCGAGCTCAGACAACATCTTCTGCGGGTCATCGACCAACCCCTTGCCAAGCAGCTTGTCGATGCTGGCTTGTATCTCCGCCGACGGCGGTACGGTGCGTCTCACGGCGTAGGCCTCCTTCATCGTCTGTCAGGACTTGAGGGAACCTACGCCGTCGCTCTGACAGCACCGCCTCGACTATTTACAGCAGTTCTGAGACGCGACCCAATCGGCGAAACGCACCTCGTATTCGCCACTGGCGAGATCCCGCCAGCGACTGTCAAGGCCGGTTGAAAGTTGACCCTGTGGCGCCGGTCGAAAATTGACCCTCCCTGTGTGTCCGCGTCGGTCGAAACCTAGGCCACTTGTGGTGGGGGTAGCCGGCGTTTCGCGTAGGTGCCCGCCGCAGACGAGAGCAGGACCGCCCGGCGCTGCTGGATCCGGTTGAGAGAAGAAGTCTTCCAACGCCGTTTCGGGGTGGATGAGAGTTCTGCCTGTTCGTGAAAGGAGCAGCGTGCTCGGAACTGAATCCTGGCTGTTGGACTCTGCGAGCTAGTCGGCCGGATCGACCGACCTGGGGCTGGCGCGAGACCGCTCTGAGTGAGGACCAAGTGCCGCCCGTGATCGACGACGGCTGGTTGGGGAAGAACGCCATGCAGAGCTCGGGGTCTCCAACCGCCAAGACCTCTAGCTCGTCCTCGCCGCGGCGGCGGCGATCAAGCCAGCGAGGCAATCGGTGCCAAGCGCGACCGATATTCGTCGCGGTCAGCTGCGTACTCCTATTGCAAGGTCGTAGCGCAGCTGCCGTCGGGCAGACCCAGACGACTCGGGCGTCCAAGATGTCGGCTGCATTGCGCCTGATCCGTCCCGGACGGCCGATCGCGGGAGGCCGGCGGTCCGAGTCGAGTACGGCGGTCCCGCGCCGATGCGTTAGGCGATGACTTCGCGACGCTCGGTGGTAGCCCGGCGGATTTCAGCAGTCGGTTACTGAGGACTAATCGTCGGTCGGCCGCCAAACTGCCCCGGACAACGACGAATGAATCGACCGGGAGGGCGGCCATGAGGGTACGAGCTATCACTCAATCTAACCGACGATTGTGGGTGCTTGGGACGATGGAACGAAGCGCGACCGTCCCGGCGTCGTCAATTCCGGCGGTGGTGGACCACGCCCGGGAGTTGAGGACCGTCTGAGTGCCGTTCTGGGGAGGACCGCTGTTGGCGCCAGGTCAGGAGTTCGCCGGACCGTCGTGTGACCAAGACCAAGGAGAGCAACATGTTTGAGAAGTTCTTCACAGACCCGTCGTTTGACTTCGAGACGCGAACTCTGGTGGGAGGCATCCACTACGGAGCCGGCGACGTCGGGGAGATGCTCACCGCCGTTGCCAACATCAGCGATGGCGACGCTACGAGCTGGGTCAAGGAGTACCGGGCGCTGGCCGAACGTATCCAGGCGATCGCCGATGCATGCCTGAAGGCTGGGCACCCGGTTAGTGCGCGTGGGGCGTACCTGCGCGTCGCCGTGTACTACGCCGCCGCGTGCGTGTTCGTGGACGGGACCGAGAACCCCGACGCCCAGCTGACCGAATTGTTCGCCGCGCACCGCAGATGCTTTGACCAGCATGTTGGCCTGCTCGACCCGCCCGCGATCCCGATCGCGGTCCCGTATGAGGACAGCGATCTGCCCGGCTACCTGTTCGTCCCGGCCGATGATGGTGTCGCCCGTCCGACCGTAATTCTGACCAACGGCAGCGACGGGGCGATGACGTTCCTGTGGCCAGGACTGGGTCAACCTGGTCTGGATCGCGGCTACAACACGGTGATCTTCGACGGCCCTGGCCAGCAGAGCATGCTGTTTGAGCGTGGGATTCCGTTCCGGCCTGACTGGGAGCACGTGATCACACCGTTGGTGGACTTCCTCAGCGATCGTCCTGAAGTGGACGCATCCAAGATCGTGCTCTACGGGGCCAGCCAAGGGGGTTATTGGGTGCCCCGAGCGGCGGCGTTTGAGCACCGCCTAGCGGCAGTCATCGCCGACCCTGGCGTGGTCGACGTCTCAACCTCGTGGAAGGACCACATCCCCACCGAGATGGTCGCGCTGCTCGACGCCGCGGACGAAACCGCATTCAACGCCGCGATCGAGTCGGTCACCAAGGAGATGTCGCCGGCGATGCAGCAAGAGTTCGCCTGGCGCGCCAAGCCATACGGCGACCAGCGATCTATCTACGCGACGTTCAAGACCGCCGAGCAGTATCGCCTCGGCGACCTTGCCAAGAACATCAAAACCCCGATCATGATCACCGCCCCCGAAGGAGAACAGTTCTGGCCCGGACAATCACAACAGCTCTACGACGCGCTGTCCGCAACCAAGGAGCTCGTGTCATTCACCAACGCCGAGGGGGCCGGCCTGCACTGCGAACCGATGGGAAAGTCACTGCTCGAGCAACGGATGTACGACTGGCTCGACGAAACCCTCGCCCGCTAGCCGAGCTGCACCGCTGCCGCCAGAGCTCAACCTCGGCGACAGCCAAACACCCCTGGAACTAACGACACCTCCCGCGCGGAACGGGCCGACCGCCTGCTCAGCCGGGAAAGCGACCTCCGCGAACAGGTTCCCGCTTCCGCTTTGTCGCCCACCCGGCAGCCTCGCCTGAACCGCGAGCGAATTTACAGCGGCAAAGGGACGCGACCAGGGACAACGTGGCAGCTCTGAGTTTCGCCAAAAAGCAAAACCAAGCCGAGGCGCGGTGTCGTCGCAAGCGAGCGTCCGACCGTGCCGACGTGAGCGTGCAGAGCAAAGGTTGCTTAGCGCACTGTCATGTAGTTCCGCGCAGCGAGTGGCCTGAGTCTCCACCGGTGGCCTCGGTGCGCTTTGCCGCCAAGACGATCAGCCCCACTGGGATCAGCCAGTAAAAATCAGGTTCGCGCGATGCGTGTTGATGATGCCCGCGACTATGTGTGAGGGGATCATTACCAAAAACACGCAGGCCCACATCAGCGTCAGCTTGCGGTTGATGCGCTTGAAGGTCTCCGACGACCAGAACTCGCGCGGCACAGACTCCCTCGCGTATTGCTCGGTGAACGGTGTGAGCATGAGCGACGTGAGGGCGATCAGGGCCAGGATCGCGGCGGCGATCGCCCGCGCATAGCGGGCCATGAAGACGGTGGTCGAGTGATCGGCGACGATCGCAACCAACGAGAAGCCGGCAAATGCCACGACCGCCCCAACCTCCAGCGCCTTCGGACGGTGTGCGCGGATCGACGGAAACGCGATGATCACAGCCGCAGCGAACGCGACAAGTGCCCCGATCACCAGCGTGCTGCGCTGGGCTATGAATGTGAACAGAACCCACGCACAAATGCCACGTAGATCCCGAATCCCCTTGAATGCTGGCCGGCTGCTCGTCCGCTATCGATATGTGTCGTAGACATCTCGCTGATCCGTTTTCGCCTTTGAGAACGTAACGAGAGTCCGGACAGTTTCCAACCGGCGCTACCGCCAGGTTTCATGGGGACAGACGCGCCGGGACGGCCATACGCGCCTAAAGTTGGGCGCAGCTGGTAGCCACTCAGGGAAGAATCGCGCTCGTTGTCAGACGAAGTGAAGACGGAAACGGGAACCGGGCCCACCCGGGCGCGTCGGTGGCGTGTTGCGTTCGCCGCATCCGCTCCTCGCGAACTGATCCGAATCGTCTACCGGGATCCCGAGCACATCTGCGAGCGGATGACGCTGTTCGCCTCGCACCGATTAGCTCAGCCTTCGCGCCAATGGGCTCAGCAGGCCCGGGCAGCTCACTCCGGAGCCGGTCTGCGAGACATCGCCAAGGACTTGGGAGCTCAGTCCGCCCGGCTCGCACGGATTGAAGGGGCGATCGCTGGAACGCCTTTCTACGTGGCGCTCGTACCCGGCTATGTCAACTATCTCTGGCAAGAGATCAGAATGGTCCTACGGCTCGCGGCGCTCTACGGCCGCGATCCCGCGGATGTTCGTACGGCGGCCGAGGCGCTCTGGTTGCGCGGCGTCTACCCCAGCCTCGAAGCAGCTGAGGCGGGTCTGCTGACCATCCAGGCCCAGCCGCAGCCCCAAAGACCTGTCAGGCGCCGACCCCTGCGAATATGGATCCGAAGTGTCCGCCGGCTCCTGGTCTTCGGCGGATTTCTCGGGCCTCCGCGTGAAACTCCGCGCCACGGGTTGCTGTCCTGGTTACGTGACGCACTCGGCGTGACGATTGGCATAGCCGTCTGGGTGATCACCTGGATCTTCCCAGCAACGTTCATGATCGCGATGGCTTGGGGTTGTCACACCCACGCCCGCAGGCTGTTCCGCACCGCCTTCGACTACTACGCGGGCCAGACGATGCCTGTCAAGGGCGCACGCGAGCTCGCCAACGAACTACGTCATCAGACCAGACGTCAAGTCGCCCACGGTGTCGCGCTTGCCGTTTCCATCCTGGTCCCGATCGGATTCCTCGTCTATGCCACCCGGGTCGAGAGTCGCGAGGGTCTGAGCCTGATCACCGCGCCGGCAGTACTGGTCGCGATATCCGTCGTGTTGGCCCTTAGCGTGTACGGACGGCGCTAAAGCCGCCAGGGCAAGGGACCGACTCCAGTTCATCCAGCTCATGTCTGTCCGCCGCTTGCGTACCTCCTTGCTTGGCGACTGCTCACGGAGTCCACCCCGCATCACGCAACTGCCACCGTCCGTGTGCCGACCGTGCGCAGCTCGATGCGGCCATCGTCGTCGTCCGCGACGAAGACGTCGCGCCCGGACGATCGCGCTTCATGCTTGACGCTCGCATTCATCGCTGCGTCGGACTTACGCCATCAACGGAAAGCATGCGCCCTTGCGAGCGGCGGCGGACTGTTCCCTCCGCCCGCGGGAAGTCATCCGTGGGCAGGCTCGGGGCACAACACCTGCCCATAACGGCGTTGGCTTCTGCTCCTCGGGGTTGGAGGAGCTAGCTGGCCTCGGCGCGAGGCCGATGGTTCTTGCCATCTCGACAACGCCGGGGCGGACGACCTGTGGGCGCGCAATCGTGTCGAAGCATTCGCCCGCCCTGGCGCTCGGCGATGAGGACACATACGGGGACACAAAGTCGCGGTACAAGCAGCTCCGAGAAGCGATAACCTGCTCGTTACCAGGGCGTTCTCGATGCCGGAGGAGGGACTCGAACCCCCGACACGCGGATTATGATTCCGCTGCTCTAACCGACTGAGCTACTCCGGCGCGACTGCGGTTGGCCTGCGATGTTGCGTAAGCTGACCGCTTGCACCTCGGCGGTGCGCCATCGGCGTCAAGCCTAGCGGCTCTCGGTCATGCTGGGGTGGTCTCGGGGCCTTTGCTTCGGGTGTAGGCTGGCATTGGTGTCGCTCCGCGCGGCGCGGGGCGCGGGACCTAGGAGGATGTGATGGTGTGGGCGCGTTGTGCTGTGGCCGCCTGTGTGGCGGTTGTTTTCGGCTGGGTGTGTTCGAGCGCGTTTGGGGCGGTGGTGCCGGGGTGGGAGTGTGTTCCTACGACGGCGGGCCCGATGCATCCGGTGTATTCGGGCGGCATTGGCTCTTCTCCGTCTTGTGATTCGGGTACGACGCCGGTGTTGGCGCCCACGTATGTCTCAAGCGGGGTGGGCGGTAAGCCGACGGTGCAGTTCTCTGGGGCGAATGTGCAGATCGTCAACGGCACAGGCTCGACGGCGTCTGCCAATGGCGAGGGGAATTTGGTGTTGGGCTATGACGAGTCGCCTGGCGCCCAGACCGGCTCGCATAATCTGGTGTTGGGCGAGGGGCAGACGTTCACCAGCTACGCGGGCTTGGTGGCTGGCTATCACAACTCGATCAAGGCGGCGTTCGCCGCGGCGTTCGGCTACGGCAACAGCCTCAGCGGCAGCTACACAGCGGCTGCCGGCGATCAGAACACCGTCTCCGGCTTGGCCGCAAGCGCCCTGGGCGGGTTCTACAACAAGGTCTCAACCAACTACTCGGCACTGTCGGGAGGCTGCTCGAACCTTGTTGGCACGGGCACTGTCAGCGCCTCCGGCTACTGCTCTAACAGCTCCTACGCCGGCGACTTCGCCACGATCTCCGGCGGGGACGACAACCAGGCCTCAGCGATCGACTCCTCCGTCACCGGCGGCGCCAGCAACGAGGCCTCGAACAACAATGCGTCGGTCTCTGGCGGCGTGTCCAACACCGCCTCGGACTACGGTGCGTCGGTTAGCGGTGGCTCCTACAACACGGCCTCGAACCAGTGGGCGTCGGTCAGCGGCGGCGGGCACAACACCGCCTCGGCCGAGCTGGCGTCGGTCAGCGGCGGCCAGCTCAACACCGCCTCGAACATCGACGCGTCGGTCTCCGGCGGGTACGGCAACACCGCCTCGAACATCGACGCGTCGGTCAGCGGCGGCCAGGACAACGTCGCCAATGACCCGTTAGCGAGCATCGCTGGCGGGTGTGACAACTTCGCCTCGAGCAGCGGCAGCCCGTCGTCGTCGGTGATTTGCAACAGCTCTGGGGTGGAGTCGATCCTGGGCGGCGAGTTCAACTGGGCGAAGGCCCCGTTCTCGATCGTCGCTGGCGGCTGTCTGAACCTCGCCGGCAGCGGCTCGAAGCTGACGACGGAGAACTGCGACACAGGCGGGGAGCAGGCGATCCTGGGCGGCGCCCAGAACATCGGCTCGGGACTTCAGTCCTCTGTAAGCGGCGGGTTCGCCAATGAAGCCGAGAACGAGGGCACCTCGATCCTCGGCGGGCGGGCCAACATCGCAAACTCCAACTGCCAAACGATTCCCACGGCGCCGAATGACAGCTGCTGATCGGCGCTCACCCTGACCGCGCCAGCAACCGGAGCGCGATGCCCCACGGATCGGTCGTCTGAAAGCCGCCGCCGGCGTCCTCAGCGCGCCCGCCTGCCCGCTCGAGGCGGGCGCGGACCGCCGCAACCTCGGCTGGGCTGTCAAGCTCGATCGTCCAGTACCGCAGGCCGATCGCTTCACGAGGCATGGGCGCGATCCCCTCCCCCCGCCAGGTGTTGAAACCGAGATGGTGGTGATAGCCGCCGGCGCTGACGAACGCCGCCGTCGGCAGCTGCGCCCGCAGCTCGAAGCCGATCGCGTCCCGATAGAAGGCCAAACCCCGCTCGATCGATCCCACGTGCAGGTGCACGTGCCCCACCCGCAGCCCAGAGGCCGCGCGATCCGGAGGCTCCTCGCCTGCCACCGTCGCCAGCAGACTGTCGAAGTCGAGCGGCAGCGGGCCGCCGCGCGCGAACTCCTCCTCGAACGATGGCCACGATTCGAGCGCGCGATCCGCCGCCAGCTCGATGCCCAGCCCGTCCGCGTCTGGCAGGTAGATCGCCTCGTGCGTTCCGTGATCGGACGCCCCCTGGATCGGGATACGCGTCTGCGCCAGGCGCAGTGCGGCGCGGGCAAGCTCCTCGCGCGAGGGATACAGCAGGGCGTAGTGGTAGAGCCGGGCGTGTCGGCCGGGAGCGGCGGCGGCCGGGTCAGCATGGAGTACGAGCACGGTGGTCGTGCCATCGCCCAGGTCCGCTTCGGGCGCCTTCAGGCGATGGACGCGCAGGCCGAGCGCCGACTGGTACCAGGCAACCGAACGGTCGAGGTCGGGCACGGTCAGGTGCACCGGGCCGAGCCGGAGCGTGTCGGGAAGCGTGGCTTGGCCGCGCTCGGGACGCGGGGCGGTAGTAGTCATCTGAGCCTAATCATAGTTGATCGGTCAAATATCCTTGGACCAGACCAGGCTCGACATGTCCTTGGGCCAGGCCTATGGAAGTTAAGGGCATCTCGCGCCACATAACTTCCACAAGCCCAGACCGCGAGTACCATGGCCCGCCGCCATGCCCGACCTCAGCCGATCAGCACAGACCGTCGTCAGGCGCTGCCTGGCGGTTAAGCCGGACGAGGAGGTGTTGGTGATCGCCGACCCGGGGACGCGCGGGATCGGGGAGGCGCTGCGCGATGAGGCCGCGAGCGTCGGCGCGGACGCGGTGCTGGCGACGATGGATGCCCGCGAGATCGACGGAACCGAGCCGCCGCGGACAATCGCCGCGGCACTTGCCGCCTGCAACGTGTTCATCGCCCCCACGACCCGCTCGCTCAGCCACACCACCGCGCGCAAGCGCGCCACAGACGCCGGCGCCCGGGGCGCCACGATGCCGGGCGTGACGGAGGACATGCTCGCCAGGGTGATGGCCGTCGACTTCGAGTTGATGGCGGCCCGCTCCCGCGCCGTGGCGAAGGTGCTCGACGCTGGCGAGACGGCGCGCATCACCTGCCCCCGCGGCTCCGACCTGACACTTCAGATCGCCGGGCGGCCAGGGATCGCCGACGATGGCGATCTCACCGCCCCGGGGGCGTTCGGAAACCTACCCTGCGGGGAGGGCTTCATCGCTCCGCTGAGCGGCGAGGGCCGGCTCGTGGCGTCGAGCCTCGGCCCGCTCGGGGTGGGCGCGGAGCCGGCGACGCTCACTGTGGAGAACGGCCTGGTTCAACGAGCCGAGGGCGGCCTCGGTCCACGCTGGATCGAGCTGCTCGAGGCGCACGGCGAGGCGGGGCGCAACGTGGCGGAGCTCGGGGTCGGGACCAACGATCGCGCGCGGCTGACCGGCCTGGTGCTCGAGGACGAAAAGATCCTGGGCACGGCGCACGTGGCGTTTGGCGCCAGCGCTGGGATCGGAGGCACCATCTCCGTTCCTATACACCTGGACGTCGTAGTGCTCAACGCTTCGCTCGCCGTCGACGGGCGCCAGGTCCTGGACGAAGGGCGCCTGGTGCTCGAAGCTTGACGCTTCTCGCGGTCCCGAACGTCTCCGAGGGGCGCGACCACGAAGCGCTCGATGCGATCGCCGCCGCGTTCGCCGGCCAACAGGCCGAGCTGCTGGACACCCACTCCGATACCGACCACAACCGCAGCGTGTTCACGCTGGCGGGCGAACCTGCTGCACTCGCCCGATCGGTCGTCGCAGGCGCCCGGGAAGCGCTCGAGCGCCTCGATCTCAAAAAGCACGACGGCCAGCACCCGCGAATCGGTGTGCTCGACGTGGCGCCGGTCGTCTACCTGAACGACACAGATCGCGGCGCCGCCTGCGCAGAGGCGCTCGTGTTGGGCGACATGCTGGGCGCAGAGCTCGAGCTTCCCGTGTTTCTGTACGGGCTGCTGGCCGGCGGGCGCACGCGCGCCGAGCTGCGCCGTGGGGGACCCGAGGCCCTGAAGGAGCGGCTCGAGGGCGGCCAGCTCAGGCCCGACTTCGGTCCGGCGCGACTCCATCCGACCGCGGGTGCCACGCTCGTTGCCGCGCGAGCGCCCCTGGTGGCCTTCAACATCGAGCTGGCGCGGCCCGCCACGTTGGAGCAGGCGCGTGCCATCGCCGCACGCATCAGGGAGGGGGGCCAGGATGGGTTTGCGGGAGTCAGAGCCATCGGCTTGTGGCTGGAGGACCGGGGTCTGGCGCAGGTGTCGACCAACGTGGAGGACCACCGAGCAACGCCGCTGGCAGCGGTCGTGGCGGCGGTCAGCCGGCACGCCCCGGTCGAAGCGTGCGAGCTCGTCGGGCTGGCGCCACTGACGGCGTTCGACGGCTTCCCAGAGACCCTCCCGGTCCGCAACCGGCGGACGATCGAAGAAGCGCTCGAAAGCTGACCCGAACTAAGGCTAAGCTCCTTACAGAAATGGCCCAAACGAAGCGCAAGCGTCGCTCCAAGCACCGCGGTACTCCCGCTGGGACTGTCCAGGCCCGGGGACGCACGTCGCGGCCGCCATCTCCAGAGGAGCGAAAGAAGCAGGCTCGAGCCGAGGCCCGCGAGCGGCGGCTCAACCAGCCGCCGACCTGGCGGACCTCACTGGTGCGCGCCGGCTTCGCCGCGGTGGTCCTGTTCCTCTTCTTGCTCATCACCTCCAAGAAGGACAAGCTTCAGAGCGCGGTGCTTTTCACGGCCGTGGCTTTGGTCATCTACATCCCGGCGGGCTACTACATCGAGCTGTTCCTGTGGCGCAGGCGTCAGCGCAACAAACCGGGCGCGCGAAGATGATCGACGCGCGCATGTTCACAGTCGGGCCGGTTCAGGAGAACTGCTTCGTCGTCCGCAAGCAGGGCTCCGATCGGGCGGTGATTGTCGATCCGGGCGAAGAGGCCGAGCGGCTGCTTCGAGCCGTTGAGGCGCTCGGGATCGCGACCGTCGAGGCGATCCTCGTGACCCACACCCACTTCGATCACATCGGCGCCGTGGCGCCGGTGGCAGAGGCCACGGGCGCGCCCGTATGGTGCCCCGAGCTCGAGAAGCAGGTGCTAGCCAACATCATGGACTACGTCCCGTGGCCCGGATTCGGACCGTTCGAGAGCTACGAAGCCGATCACACGGTCAAGGGCGGCGAGCGCCTCGAGCTGGCGGGGCTGGACTTCGACGTGCTCTTCACCCCGGGCCACAGCCCTGGGCACGTGACCTACGCCGTGGCCGACGAGTCGGCGCTGTTCTCCGGTGACGTGCTCTTCCAGGGCTCGGTGGGCCGCGTCGATCTCCCGGGGGGCGATTGGCCCACGCTGTTGCATTCGATCGAGTCGTTGGTCGAGACGTTTCCGGCCGAGACGACGGTGTATCCCGGTCACATGGGACAAACCACCCTGGGCCGCGAGCGCGCGAGCAACCCGTTTCTGTCGGAGCTCGCCGCGAACCAGTGATCCAGGCTCCTCGTGGCACGTTCGACGTGCTCCCGGAAGACGCTGCCCGCCGCCGGTCGCTCGAGGCCAGCGCCGAGCGGATTCTGAGCGCCGCCGGCTACCGGCGGATCGAGACACCGACGTTCGAGGCCACCGAGCTGTTCGCCCGCGGCGTGGGCGAGGCCACCGACATCGTGCGCAAGGAGATGTACACGTTCGACGACGGGGCCGGGCGCTCGCTGACATTGCGCCCTGAAGGCACCGCTCCGGTGTGCCGCGCCTACCTGGAGCACGGCATGCACAAGCTGCCGCAGCCGGTCAAGCTCTGGTACCTCTCGAGCTTCTTCCGGGCGGAGGCGCCCCAGCGGGGCCGCTACCGCCAGTTCTGGCAGGTGGGCGCCGAGGCGATCGGCTCGGCGGCGCCAGAGACCGACGCCGAGTTGATCGTGCTGCTGTCGGACCTTTTCGACGAGCTGGGCGTGCGCGACCTGCGGCTCAAGCTCACCAGCCTGGGTACCCCCGAGACGCGCGCCGCCTACCGCCAGGAGCTGCAGGCGTTTCTGCGAAGCCACGAGGACAGGCTGTCGGGCGAAGTCCGGGAGCGGATCGATCTAAATCCCCTGCGGGCGTTCGATGCCCACGACCGCGGAACGCGCGAGGTGATGAAGGACGCACCCAAGCTGCTCGAGCGGCTGGAGGGCGAGGACGCCGAGCACTTCACGCGCGTACGCCAGCTGCTCGACTCCGCGGGCGTGAGCTACGAGCTCGCCCCGACACTGGTCCGCGGCCTCGACTACTACACGCGCACGCTATTCGAGTTCTCGTCAGAGGCGCTGGGCGCGCAGTCTGGCGTCGGCGGGGGCGGCCGCTACGACCGCCTAATCGAGCAGCTCGACGGCCCGCCGACGCCGGCCTGTGGCTGGGCGGCTGGCGTGGAGCGGATGTTGCTGGCCGCGGGCGAGCCGGGGACGAAGGTCGTGCCCGTAGACCTGTTCATCGCGGTGGCTAAGCCCGAGGGCGCGACGGCGGCGTTCGGCCTGACGCTGGAGGCCCGGCGTGCCGGTCTGAGCGCCCAACAGGAGCTCGCTGGCCGCTCGCTCAAGGGCCAGCTCCGGCACGCCGACCGGATTGGTGCGCGATACGTGGCAATCATCGGCGAGGACGGGCGCGCCAGCCTCAAGGAGATGCTCTCCGGTGAACAGCAAGAGCTCGAGGTCGACGCCGTAGTCGAAGCGATCCGATGAGGCAGCCCCCGCGCCCCAACGGATACCGTGACGCTTGGTGCGGTGAGCTGACCGCGGAGCGGGCAGGCACCAGTGCTCGGGTGGCCGGCTGGGTCCACCGCCGGCGGGACCACGGCGGCCTGATCTTCATCGACCTGCGCGACCGCTCGGGCATCCTCCAGCTGGTGTTCCACCCCGAGAGCGCCGGGGACGCGTTCCAGCGCGCCCATTCGCTTCGCTCGGAGGACGTTATGAGCGCAGCGGGAATCGTCGAGCGGCGCGAGCCCGAGAACGTAAACCCCAACCTCAACACCGGCGAGGTTGAGCTGTCTGTAGCCGAGCTGCAGATCCTGGCCGACGCCGAGACGCCGCCGTTCCCGCTCGACGAGGACACCCCCGTCGATGAGACGCTGCGGCTCAGGCACCGCCCGCTTGACCTCCGGCGCCCGGCGATGCGCGATGCGCTCGAGCTCCGCCATCAGGTGGTGGCCACGATCCGCGAGGTGCTCGACGCGCGCGATTTCTTGGAAGTCGAGACGCCGTTCTTGACCCGCTCCACGCCCGAGGGCGCGCGTGACTTCCTGGTTCCCGCCCGCCAGCAGCCGGGCTCGTTCTACGCCCTGCCGCAGTCGCCGCAGCTCTTCAAGCAGCTGCTGATGATCGGCGGGCTCGAGCGCTACTACCAGATCGTCCGCTGCTTTCGCGACGAGGACGCCCGCGCCGACCGCCTGCCGGAGTTCACGCAGCTCGATCTGGAGATGGCATTCGTCTCCGAGGACGACGTGATCGAGACGATGGAGGCGGTGATGGGGACCGTGTTTGAACGCGCGGGGTTCGACCTGGCGCCACCGCCGTGGCCCCGAATGACGTTCGCGGAAGCGGTCTCACGGTTCGGTTCAGACCGGCCGGACACACGCTTCGGTCTCGAGCTGCACGACCTCGGCGAGCCGCTCAGGGACAGCGAGTTCAAGGTATTCGCCGACGCCCTGGCAGCGGGTGGCGTCGTGCGGGGCATCAATGCCGGCGCACGCCAGCTGCCCCGCTCGGAGCTCGACGCGCTGACCGAGCTGGCCAAGCAACATGGCGCCAAGGGCCTGGTGTGGGCATTCGTGGAGTCAGGCGGCTGGCGCTCGCCGATCGCCAAGTTCCTCTCCCCGCAGGAGATTGGCGTAACCAACGATCGGCTCGAGGCCAGCGAGGGCGACCTGCTGCTGATCGTCGCCGATCAACTTCTCACAACGGGCAAGGTGCTCGGCGCGCTGCGCCTCGAGTTGGGGCGGCGCTTCGGGCTGATCCCCGCGGGGCTGCACGACATCCTGTGGGTGGTTGAGTTCCCGATGTTCCTGTGGAACGACGACGAGGCGCGGTGGGAGGCATCGCAGCATCCCTTCACGGCCCCCGTGGGGGACCTCGACGGTGATCCGGCTGGGCTAGGGGGCCGTCAGTACGACCTCATCCTCGACGGCAATGAGATCGGCGGCGGCTCAATCAGAAACCACACCATCGCCACGCAGCAGCGGATCTTCGAGCTGATCGGAATCGGGCCCGAGGAGGCCCAGGCCCGGTTCGGCTTCCTGCTGGACGCCCTGCGCTACGGCGCCCCGCCGCACGGGGGCATCGCCATGGGCATCGACCGAATCGTCGCTCTGCTGGCCGGCCGCGACAACATCCGCGAGGTGATCGCCTTCCCCAAGGCAACTAGCGGCGCCGACCCGCTGACTGGCGCCCCCGCCGCGGTCGATACTGCCCAGCTGCGCGAGCTGGGTCTGCGGCTAGTGTAGGCGCCGTGGATGCGCTCGCCCTCGAGCATCACCTGACATCTCCCCAGGGCCTTGGACGGCTGCCCGACGACGGCTTCGCCGCCGAGGTCGGCGGCTACGCGTGCTGCGACCGGATCCGCTTCGGGATGAACGTCGAGGGCGACAGGGTGGCCGACGCCGGGTTCGAGGCCGAGGGTTGCGGGGCGGCCTTGGCCGCCGGCAGCGCGGCGGTGGCGTTGGTCCGCGGGCGGCCGCTGCTTGAAGCGGCACGGATCGGCCCTCGTCAGATCGCCGCCGAGCTCGGCGGACTCAGCCCCGGCAAGCTCCACGCCGCGGAGCTGGCCGCCGACGCGCTGGCGCGTTCGCTGGGCGGCGCGGCCCGAGTCGGCGCGGCGGTCGAGCCGCCAGCCTCCGGACGCACGCTGGTGGCGATCTCGGGCGGCGTCGACAGCGCGGTGGCCGCGCTGCTGTGCTCCCGGGAGGGTGAGACCGTGGCGGTCACGCTCGAGTTGTGGTCGGACACCGAGAACGACGGCGAGCGCAGCTGCTGCTCTGCCTCGGCTGTGGCCCAGGCCCGCTCGCTGGCCCACTCGATGGGGCTCGCGCACTTCACGGTCGACCTGCGCCAGGAATTCCGCGCGGGGGTGGTGGAGCCGTTCATCGCCGGCTACGCCGCCGGCGAGACCCCCAACCCATGCGTGGGGTGTAACGGGCACGTGCGCCTGGACGCGATGCTCGACCTAGCCGTGCATCTGGGATGCGGCGCGCTGGCGACGGGCCACTACGCACGCGTGGCGCACGAGGCGGACGGACCGCTGCTGAGGATCGCGTCCGACCAGGCCAAGGACCAGACCTACATGCTGGCTGCGCTGTCTGAGGGTTCGCTCCACCGCATGCGGTTTCCGCTGGGCGAGCTGCGAAAGCCACAAGTCCGGCGGATCGCCGCCGAGGCGGGCCTGCCGGTGGCGGCCAAGGTCGACTCCCAGGACCTGTGCTTTCTGGCCGGCACCGATCGGGCGCGGTTCCTCGAGCGCCACGGCGGACTCGGCGAGCGTCCTGGGGAGATCATCGACGAGCGCGGGGCGCCGCTCGGTCGGCATCTCGGCCAACACCGCTTCACGGTCGGTCAGCGTCGCGGCCTGGGGGTCGCCTCACGCCAGCCGCTATACGTGCTCGAAAAGGACGCCGGCTCTAATCGAGTTGTCCTCGCCCCACGCGCGGCGCTGGACCGCACGAGCGTCGAGGTTCGTGACGCGAGGCTTCACCGCCCCGGCGCCCGCGTCGACCGCGTCAAGCTTCGCTACCGCTCGCGGCCGCTCGGGGCCCGGGTAGCCGACGAGCCGCCAGCGGGCAACCATCCGCGCCTGTCGCTCGAGCTCTCAGAGCCGGCCCAGGCGCCGGCGCCGGGCCAGCTTGCCTGCCTGATGGACGGCGATCTGATCGTCGGATGGGGGACAATCGTCCGCGGATGACCTCGGACGAGATCCGGCGAACGTTCCTTCAGTTCTTCGAGCAGCGCGACCACCTGCGGCTGCCATCGGCGTCGCTGATCCCGGCTGAGCACGACCCGTCGGTGCTGTTCACGATCGCCGGCATGCACCCGCTGAAGCCGTACTTCTCGGGCGCCGAACGCCCCCCTCATGCCCGGGTCACGACCTGCCAGAAGACCTTCCGCACCGCCGACATCGAGATCATCGGCACCACCACGCGGCATCTCACCTTCTTCGAGATGCTCGGCAATTTCTCGTTCGGCGATTACTTCAAGCGCGAGGCGGCGCGCTACGCCTGGGAGCTGTCGATCGACGGATTCGGATTCCCTGCCGGGGATGTCTGGATCACGGTTTTCGGTGGCGACGAACAGCTGGGGCTGGCAGCGGACGAAGAAGCGATCGAGGCGTGGCTCGAGATCGGAGTCCCACGCGAGCGGATCGTCGAGTGCGCGCGGTCTGAGAACTTCTGGCAGGCGGGGCCCCTCGGTCCGTGCGGCCCGTGCTCGGAGCTGTACCTCGACCGGGGCCTCGAGTTCGGCAAGCCGGACGACCTTCCCGGAGGCGAGAACGAGCGCTTCATGGAGTACTGGAACCTGGTGTTCATGCAGTACAACCAGGACCCTCTCAACGTGCTCACGCCGTTGCCGGCCCAGAACATCGACACCGGGCTCGGACTCAACCGGCTGGCGGCGATCCTCCAAGACAAGCCCTCGGTGTTCGAGACCGATCAGTTCTGGCCGCTGATCGAGCTGGGACAGGAGCTGTCGGGCCGCCGCTATGGAGCGGAGTTCGAGGCAGACCGGGCACTACGGGTGCTGGCCGACCACTCACGCTCGATGACGTTCCTGATCGCCGACGGCGTCGTGCCCTCGAACGAGGACCGGGGCTACGTGCTGCGGAGGATCATCCGGCGGGCCATCCTCCAGGGTCGGCATGCGCTGGGACTGGAAGGCGGATTTTTGGACCGTTACGCGTCGCTGGTCACCGAGCTGATGGGAGCCGAGTACCCCGAGCTCTCCACGCAACGCGAGGCGGTGAGCATGTGGCTGTCTTCCGAGGAGGAAAGCTTCGGGCGCACCCTCAGGCAGGGGACGCGGCTGCTCGACGATCTGATCGCGCGAGCGCGCGAATCAGGCGCCGAGGGCATCGCCGCCGAGGACGCCTTCCTCCTGCATGACACGTATGGATTTCCGATCGACCTGACGCTCGAACTCGTGGCCGAGCAGGGGCTGGGAGTCGACGAGGAGGGGTTCGAGCAGCTGATGGACCAGCAGCGGACGCGGTCGCGGACCCACCCCACCCTCGGCACGATCACGGACACGCTTCGGGAGCACGCGCTGGCGCTTGCTGGGTCAGCCGGCTTCGAAACGAACTTCGTCGGGTATGAGACGACCGACCAGGAGACGACGGTGGGCGCCGTGGCGCGCGAGGACGGCCAGCTCTTGGTCAAGCTGGCCGACTCGCCGTTCTACGCTACGGGCGGCGGCCAGGTCGCCGACTCGGGATACGTCGAGTGCGGTGATGGCGACTGTCGCGCCAGGGTGGCGGACGTTCTGCGATTGGGAGACGACCAGGTCGTGGCGATGGTCCCCGAGGAGGGCGAGCTCGTGGCGGGCGAGCGGGTCAGAGCCCACGTCGATCGCGCCGCGCGCCACGCCACCGAGTGCAACCACACCGCCACTCACCTCCTGCACGCCGCGCTGCGCCGGCGGCTGGGGACGCACGTGCGCCAGGCGGGGTCGTATGTCGGCCCCGACAAGCTGCGCTTCGACTTCACTCATTCGAGCGCCCTCTCGGACGACGAGCTGCGCGCCATCGAGGATCAGGTGAACGAGTGGATCCTGGAGAGTCAGCCGGTCAGGGCGCTCACCACCACCTTGCCCGAAGCTCGACGCCTCGGCGCCATGGCCCTGTTCGGCGAGAAATACGGTGACGTGGTGCGGATGGTCGAGGTAGGGGATGGATCGTTCTCGCGCGAGCTGTGCGGCGGCACGCATGTGCGCTCGACGGCCGAGATCGGACTATTCAAGGTCACTAGCGAGAGCTCGAGCGCGGCAAACGTTCGCAGGATCGAGGCGCTCACCGGACCGGCGGCTGTGAGCCTGATGCGCCAGCATGACAGGGTGCTAGGCGAGACGTCCGCGGTACTGCGGGTCCCGCCCGAGCGCGTGGCAGAGGTGACGTCCGGGCTGCGCGCGCGGGTGCGGGAGCTCGAGCGCTCCGGCTCACGTGCACCGGGTTCCCCCGCGGATGTTGATGCTCTGCTGTCGGAGGCGACGACGCTCGACGGTGCACGCGTGCTCGTGGCGGCGGTCGAAGTGGCTGACGAGAAGGCTCTGCTGGCGCTGGCCGATCGGCTGAAGTCGAAGCTGGGGGACGCTGCGATCGTCCTCGGCAGGCCCGGCCAGGGCAGGGTGGACCTAGTGGCCAGCGTCGCGCCGGCGCTCGTCGACCGCGGCGTCCGCGCGCAGGAGATCGTGGCGCTGGCCGCGAGCGAGGTGGAAGGCGGCGGTGGCGGCCGGGACACGCTGGCCCGCGCCGGTGGGCGCAACCCCGGCAAGCTGCCCCAGGCCCTCGACGCCGCCCGCCGGGCGATCGAGGCGGCGCTCGGCTCCTGATGGCCGCGCGCGCTTCGGCGCCGGGGCGAATCCTGGCGCTCGATTACGGCAGTGCCCACTGTGGATGCGCTGTCTCGGACCCCACGGGCGTGCTCGCCACTCCGGTTGAGCCGGTGGCTCGGCCCGGCACCCGCGCCGGGCTGCGGCGGCTGCGAGAGCTGGTGGATTCGGTCGGCGTCGCGCGCGTCGTGGTCGGACTGCCATTGCCGCTGGGCGGCGGCGAGTCGGAGCAGACGCTCCAGACGCGGGCGTTTGCCGAGCGGCTCGAGCGGCTGCTGCCGGTGCCCGTGGAGCTATACGACGAGCGACTGACGACCCGGCTGGCAGCTCGGTCCGAGGGACGGGCGAGCGAAGATTCACGCGCAGCGGCCTGGCTGCTCGAAAGCTGGCTTCGGGCGCAGGGAAGCGCGTCGGCGGCGGGGGTGGCGCCCGCGGGAGAGCAGCGCGGTGGCTGATCGGCCGGAGCGGACCGCTGAGGAGCGCGAGGCCGCGCGCCGCGAGCGCGAGGCGGCTCGGCGAGGCGCCGGACAACGCACGGAGGAGCAGCAGGAGGGCACCGACGGCGCGGCTCATCCGGCCCGACCGGCTAGCCGCGAGGGCCCGGATCGCCCGGATCGCCCGGCGCGTCCGGCTCGCCCGCACCGCCCGACGCCTTCGGACGGCCCAACGCGAACGGCCCTCCCACCGCGTCCCGGTCGGCCGCACCGCCTCCGGCGGCCCGCTCGCCGGGCACCCGAACGCAGCAACGGACAGCCGCATTCGCGCCGCCGGCGCGTGTTTGCAGTGCTAGCGCTGGTGGTGGCCGCCGTCGTTGTCTGGTTCTTGGTGGAGCTCTTTCAGCCGTTTTCCGGCTCCGGTAGCGGCAGCGTCGTGGTGGTGATCCCGCCTCACGCCAGCGCCAGCGCCGTCGGCGACCGTTTGTCCCACGACGGAGTCATCGACTCGAGCTTCTTCTTCCAGCTGCGGGCCACCCTGGACGGCGAGCGGGGAGACCTCCACGCGGGCACCTACCGCCTCGAGCGCGGCATGAGCTACGGGGCGGTGCTGGCGATCCTCACCAAGCCGCCGCCGCCGGTGCCGGTCACCGAACTGACGATCATCCCCGGCCGCACCCGACGGAAGATCGACTCGTTGCTGAAATCCCAGGGCATCAGCGGCAGCTACTACGCGGCGACTCGTCGCTCGGCGCTGCTGAACCCGACCGCCTATGGGGCGTCCCGGGGAACCGACTCGCTCGAGGGTTTCCTGTTCCCCGACACCTACCAGCTGCGCGAGCCCGTCAGCATCGCCGCGCTGGTCGCCGATCAGCTGAAGCGCTTCAAGCAGCAGTTCGCCGCGGTCAAGCTGGACTACGCTCGCAGCCGCCACCTGACCGCCTATGACGTGCTGATCGTGGCTTCGATGATCGAGGGCGAGGCCCAGAATGCCCATGACCGCGCGCTCGTGGCCTCGGTCATCTACAACCGGCTGCGTCTCGGAATGCCGCTTCAGATCGACGCCACCACCTGCTACCTCGTGGGCGGCGAGCCGTGCAACCTCTCCCACTCCAAGCTGCTCTCGTCCTCCTCGCCATATAACACTCGCATACACAAGGGGCTGCCCCCCACCCCGATCGACAACCCAAGCCTGGCAGCGATACAGGCCGCCGCCCGTCCGGCGAACACCAACTATCTGTACTTCGTGGTCGAGCCCTGCGGTAACGGCAAGGAGCTGTTCGCGTCCAGCTACCAGCAGTTCCTGCGTGACTCTGAGCGCTATCAGAACGCGCGGGCCAAGCGGGGCGGCCGCTCGCCTGCCCACTGCTAGACGGTAGGCGGTCGGCCGGGTTGACGGCCGGGCGCTAGCAGCTGCCCTGCGCTCGGAGTCTGCCCCGGTAGATCTGCATATCGGCGTGGTTGAAGTCGCCGTGCGTCTGCGTTCGGAGCGACGGCACGTCCTCATGGTGGTACGGGCTTGACAGGCTCTCGTTGTGTCCGATCACATTCTTGACCTCGATGTGGAAACGGCAGCGAAGCCAGCGCACCAAGCGGAGGCTGGAGGCCATCTGCCTTGGGTTGTCCAGTACCTGGGCGTCGCTGAAGCCGACATGCTCGATCCCGATCGCGGTCCAGTTGAGCCCCACTGTATGCCGGCAGATCGTGTCCAGCGGGACCAGCTGATGAATGGTGCCATTCGTGTCGATCACGAAGTGCGCACAAGTCGCGGGCAGCTCGTGCAGTTCGCTGTCCGGAACGTCGGTGGCGAACGTGTTCCATGTCGCGGTGTAGCTGGCCTCCGTGTAGTGGATCACAATCACGTGTGGGTCGATGAGCCGCCAGGTCGGTTTCATGAAGCTGCCGTAGTGCCGGCGGACGTAGGCCACGGTCTCCGCTTTGCGCTTCGCGCCGAAGGGGATCGGGTTCCACTGGATCGAGGGCCGCGGGGGAAGCGGGGCCGCCTGCGCGGCGGGATGAGCCGCTGCGGGAAGGAGCTGAGACCGCGTCGTGACGCGAGCCCCGGCGACGAGTCGCAGATGCGACTGCGCAGGTTGGCGGGGCGCAGCGCTTGAAGACGCGCACGCATAGATAAATGCGGACAGCACCAGGGTCAACGCGGCCAGATCCGCTGTCCGTCTCACGCGGCACCGGAGCTTAGCTGCGGCACGGCGCATACGATGCGTCGAACGAATGTGGGAACGCTCGCTGCATTCCGGCAGGCTCGGGCTGATTTCCCTGATCGTTTCGGTGTTCTGGCTGCTACCGGCCGTCCCAGCGGGGGCCAAACGAATCTTGATCGGGAAATCGGTCGACGGTCGGCCGATCGTCGCCTGGTCGATCGGTTCCGATCAGGCTCCGCGCAAGATACTCGTCGTGGGCTGCATTCACGGCAACGAATGCGCCGGGCTGGCAATCACATCTGCGCTACTCCGGAGGCCGGTACCGAAAGGGGTCCAGCTGTGGGTGGTCCCGGAGGTCAATCCCGACGGCACGGCGGCAAACATGCGCCAGAACGCGCATGGAGTGGATTTGAATCGGAACTTTCCCTACCGCTGGCGGCCGGTCAGCGATCCGACGTACTTCTCGGGCCCCAGCGCATCCTCAGAGCCCGAAACTCGCACGGTGATCGCACTCGTGCGGCGGATTCGCCCGGCCGTGTCGATCTGGTACCACCAGCACATGGACCTTGTCGATGAGTCCGGTGGGAACCGCGGGTTTCCCCGCCGGTACGCCCGGATCGCGGGGCTGCGGGCGACGTGCCTGACGTTCCTCTCCGGCACCGAGACCGCCTGGTCCAACCACTTGCTACCGGGTACGAGTTCGTTCGTCGTGGAGCTACCAGCGGGACCCGTAGACCGGCGGGCACAGCTCCGTCATCTCCGTGCGGTGCGGGCCATGGAGCTGGGTCAGCGCACCGGTTCGGCGACCCGCTGCGACTCGATTACGCGGGCTGAATAGCGGGTCGCTCGGCGTAAGGGCTCGTGGCTGAATCCGGGGCGACTACCCGACTCGGCGTGCTCGGCTGGCCGGTGGCGCACAGCCTGTCGCCGGCGATCCACAACGCCGCATTGCACGGGGTGGGGCTGGAGCGCTGGCGCTATCAGCTGCTCCCCGTCCCCCCGGCGCTGCTCGAGGAGACCGTGGCGGCGCTGCCCGCCGCCCAGTTTCGCGGCGCCAACGTGACGATCCCGCACAAGCAGGCGGCACTGGCGCTGGCGACCGACGTCACACCCCGCGCCCACTCGATCGGCGCCGCCAACGCACTGCTGTTCTCTGGCGGCGGAGTCGAGGCCGACAACACCGACGCTCCGGCCCTGATCAACGTTCTACCGTTCGCTGCGGAGGGTTGCGCTGCGCTCGTGCTGGGCGCGGGCGGAAGCGCCCGGGCGGTGGTCTGGGCACTGCTCGACGCCGGCGCCGCCGAGGTCCGCGTCTGGAACCGCTCGGCGGCGCGAGCGCAGGAGCTGTGCGCCCAGCTCGGCGCAACGCCCGTGGCGAGCGCGGGGGAGGCCGACGTGCTCGTCAACTGCACGGCCGTCGGGCTGGACCCGGCCGACCGCACGTTCGAGCAGCTACCGCTGGCGGAGGACGAGCTGACGAGCTACGGGTGCGTGATCGACCTGGTCTATGGCCAGAGCCAGACGGCGCTTGTAGCCGCCGCCCGGGCCCGTGACGTGGCCGCGGTTGACGGGCTCGAGGTTCTCGTCGCTCAGGGGGCGCTCAGCTTTGAGCGTTTCACGGGGCACCGTGCGCCGGTGCAGGCGATGCGGGAGGCGGCCCGGGGGGCGGGTATCGTGCCCAGCCGATGATCATCACAGACGCAGTCGCCAACTACCTCGCGGGCCTGCGGACCGAACCCGATCCGGTGTTGCGGGAGATGGAAGCCCAAGCCGCGCGTGAGGGCATCCCGATCGTGGTTCCGGAGACGGGTGCGCTGCTCCACGTGCTGGCGCTTGCTCGCCAGGCGCGACGGATCGTGGAGGTTGGCACGGCAATCGGAGTCTCCACTTTGTACCTCGCCCGGGCGCTGGCCCCCGACGGCCTGATCGTCTCCTACGAGGTGGATCGCGAACGCCATGGGGCCGCTCGCGCGTACCTCGAACGCGCCGGGGCGCTCGATCGGTGCGACCTGCGGCTGGAGGACGCGCGGGCCGGGCTGGCGCTGCTCGACGGTTCGTTCGACATGGCTTTCATCGACGGCGTCAAGGCGCAGTACGACGAATACTTCAGCCTGCTGCTGCCACTGCTCGACGCTCGCGCCGTGCTGGCGGTCGACAACGTGCTGATGTCAGGGACGGTGGCCGAGGGGCGAAGCGATGGTCGCTGGAGCGACGAGCAGATCGCCGGTGCGCGCTCGTTCACCCAGCTGGTCCTAGGCCACGATCAACTGGCTGGCACCGTGGTGCCAGTCGGAGACGGCGTGCTGGTGGCGGTGCGCCGGTGAGCGCCGAGGAGGACCGAAGCGCCTGCTCGCCGTGCCGGGGCACCGGCAAGGTCATCTCCAATCTCGGCGCTGGGGCCCACGAAGTGGAGTGTCCCTGGTGTGGAGGCAGCGGCCGCTTTCAGGCCGGTCGTGACGCGCAGGGCGCTGCGCCCGCCGGGAGTGACGCCGAGGCCGCGGGGCGCGATACCGACGACGAGCAGCGATGAGCCTCCGGCTGACGACCGCGGGTGAGTCGCACGGCCCTGGGCTGACGTGTGTGCTGGAGGGGATCCCCGCCGGCTTGCAACTCGATCGCGAGGCGATCGACCGCGATTTGGCCCGCCGGCAGCTTGGCTATGGGCGCGGCGGCCGGATGAAGATCGAGCGCGACCGGGCCGTCGTCACGGGCGGCGTCCGTCACGGGCGAACGCTTGGGAGCCCGATCTCGCTCCAAGTCCTGAACCGTGACTACTCCAACTGGGAGGAACGGATGAACCCCTGGCCCGTCGAGTCCGACGTGCAGGAGGTCCATCTTCCCCGGCCGGGCCATGCGGACCTGGTCGGCACGCAGAAGTACGGGCTGAGCGACGTGCGCGACGTGCTCGAGCGGGCCAGCGCCCGCGAGACCGCGGCGCGCGTGGCGGGCGGCGCGGTGGCCAAGGCGCTGTTGGCGAAGCTCGGGGTGAGCGTCCACAGCCACGTAACGCAGATCACCTCTGTCAAGGCGCCGCCTGCGAGAGACCTGCGACCCGAGGATTTTGCGGAGGTCGACGCATCACCGGTGCGGTGCCTCGATCAGCGCGCCGGAGAGGAGATGGTCGCGGAGATCGACAGGCTGCGGAAGGCAAACGAGTCCCTGGGCGGCACGTTCGAGGTCGTGGCCTTCGGCTTGGTGCCTGGCCTCGGCTCGCACGTGTCTTGGGAGGAGCGGCTGGACGGACGGCTCGGCCAGGCGATCCTGTCGATCCAGGCGCTGAAAGCAGTGGCCATCGGCGATGGCCTCGAGGTCGCCGGCCTGCCCGGCTCTCAGGCCCACGATGAGATCTTCTACGAGCCCGATCGGGGCTACTATCGGCAGACCAACCGGGCGGGCGGCCTGGAGGGAGGCATGACGACTGGAGCACCCTTGATCGTGCGCGGCGCGATGAAGCCGCTGCCGACGCTGACCAAGCCGCTGCGGAGCGTCGACATCGCCACTCACGAGCCGGCTGAGGCGCTGCGTGAGCGAACCGACTCCTGCACCGTTCCCGCCGCCGCAGTGGTGGGCGAGGCGATGGTGGCGTTCGTGCTGGCCGACGCCTACCGCCGCAAGTTCGGCGGCGACCACGTCGACGATGTCGCCGAGGCGCTCAGCTCCTACGGCAGGCGAATCGCTTGGCGGGACACATGACCGACCCTCTTCCGGCCCGCCCCGAGCTCCGCCCGTTGGCGTTCATCGGTTTCATGGGCTCCGGCAAGACGACCGCCGCGGGAGACGCGGCGCAGCTCCGCGGCGTCGCCGCGCTCGACGCGGACATGGAGCTCGAGCGCCGCGAGGGCAAGGCGATCGCGCAGATGTTCTCCGAGGAAGGCGAGCCCGCTTTCCGCGCCGCCGAGGAGCGGCTCACGGTCGAGCTGCTGGAAGACGCTCGCCATCCGGTCGTCTCGCTCGGCGGCGGTGCCGTCTCCTCGGCGAAGGTTCGCGAGGCACTGCTTCGATTTCGCACGGTCGTCTGGGTGGACGTCGACGTCGGGGAGGCATGGAGCAGGGTCCAGGGCAGCGGCCGCCCGCTGGCCGCAGACCGCGAGCGGTTCGAGCGGCTGTATGCCGAGCGCGAGCCGATCTACGCGGCGCTGGCCGATGCCACAGTGCCCGGCGAGCGCTCGAGCCAGATGGGGGCGGTGCTCGACGCGCTCGAGCACCTGCCTCCCAAGACTCGTCTGCTGTGGGCCGCGAGCCAGTCGGGCGATTACCCGGCCTACATCGGTTCCGTGCTGGTGGAGCGGCTGTTCTGGCCGGCTGCCGTCACGGGCCGCCGGTTCCTGATCACCGACGGGAACGTCGGACGGCTGCACGGGAAGCGACTTGAGCCGCTCGCGGGCCGCGTTGCCGTGATGCCCGGCGAGCAGTCAAAGACTGTCGCCCATGCCGAGATCGTGTGGACGGAGCTGGTGCGCGCCGGTGCAACCCGCGAAGACATAGTGGTGGCGCTTGGGGGCGGCGTGGTCGGCGACCTCGCCGGCTTCTGCGCCGCCACCTACCAGCGCGGGATGCGCTACGTCCACGTGCCGACGAGCCTTGTGGCGCAAGTCGACTCGGCCTATGGCGGCAAGACCGGCGTCGACCTCCCGGAGGCCAAGAACTACGTGGGCGCCTACCACCAGCCGAGCGCCGTGCTGGCCGATCCCGATGCACTGCGGACGCTTCCCGAGCCCGAGCTGGCCGCCGGCTACGCCGAAGTCGTGAAGACCGCGCTGATCGCGGGCGGCAAGCTGTGGGAGCACGTACGGGGCGGCGGGGACCCGCTGGCACCCGAGATCGTCGCCGCCTGCGCGCGCACCAAGCTTCGGATCGTCGCGCGTGACGAGCGCGACTCCGGTATGCGACAGGTGCTGAACCTGGGCCACACCGTCGGCCACGCGCTGGAGACAGCGACCGGGTACGCCCGTTACCGCCACGGCGAAGCGGTGGGGCTCGGCCTGCTCGCGGCCCTCCGGCTCTCGGGCGCCGAGGCTCTCCGCCGCGAGGTGGCGGAGCTGCTGGCCTCGCGTGGACTGCCCACCACCATCGACGGCGCCGCGCCTGAGGCGGTCGTCAGCGCCACGGCGCGCGACAAAAAGCGCATCGGCGACTCGCCCGTCCCGTTCGTGCTGCTCGAGAGCCCCGGCGCCCCGCGCCCGGGGTGCAAGGTTTCGACCGCGGAGGTGCTGGCGGCGGTGAGAGAGTTGGCCCGCTGATGGCGCTGCAGCCCCGCAACAGAATCGAGGTCATGCACGGCGTCAACCTGGATCAGCTCGGGCGTCGCGATCGCTCGCACTATGGCGGCCTGACCCTCAGAGAGCTGGAGCACGAGATATCCGAGACGGCGAGCGAGCTGGGGCTGGCGACCCGGTTCTTCCAGAGCAACCACGAAGGTGACTTCGTCGAACATCTGCACCGGCTGGAGGGCCTGGCCGACGGGATCGTGCTGAATCCGGGAGCCTGGACCCACTACTCCTATGCCATTCGCGACGCACTGGAGCTGACGGCGCTGCCGGCCGTGGAGGTCCATCTGTCCGACGTTGAGAACCGGGAGGACTGGCGCCAGCGATCGGTGATCTCGGAGCTGTGCGTAGCGCAGGTCTCGGGCGAAGGAGCGCCCGGGTACCGCCAGGCACTGGAGCGATTGAGAGCGGAGCTGATCAGCGAATGACCGCCGAGCGAGCTGAGCGCCTGACGGACCTGCTTGCAGACGGCGGCGCCGAGCTGCTGCTGGTCTCTGACCTCGACAATGTCCGATACCTGACGGGATACACGGGCTCCAACGGCACTGCTCTCGTGGGACCACAGACGAGGGCGTTCATCAGCGACTTCCGCTATGTGGAGCAGGCGGCCGAAGAGGTGGACGGCTCGTTCGAGCGCCACACCGCCCCCGCTCCTCAAGCGCTCGTCGACCTGCTCCCAGAGCTTCTGCCGAGGGGTGAGCTGCGGCTCGGGTTCGAGGCCGACCATGTGTCAGTCAACCAGCGCGATCGCTTGCGGGAGCTGCTGCCGCCTCGCGTGGAGCTGGTCTCGACCAGCTCACTGGTGGAGAGGCTGCGGGCGGTCAAGGACGCCCAGGAGGTAGCGCACATCAGAGCCGCCGCCCAGCTCGCCGACGCCTCCTTCGAGCGGCTGCTGCGCGACGGGCTCCTCGGGCGGACCGAGCGCGAAGTGGCGCTGGCGATCGAGCACGGCATGCGCGAGCGTGGCGCCCCGCGGGTCAGCTTCGAGACGATCGTGGCCACCGGCGCCCATGGCGCGCTTCCGCACGCCCAGCCGCGCGATGTCGAAATCCGCAGAGGCGACCTGGTCGTGATCGACTGGGGCGCTCAGCTCGAGGGATACTGCTCTGACTGCACGCGGACGGTCGCTGCCGGCACGGTGGGCGAGGATGCGCGCGAGGTCTACGAGCTCGTCCTAAATGCCCAGCTGACCGGAGTTCAGGCGACACGCGCCGGCCGCGGCGGCCGTGATGTCGACACTCAGGTCCGCGACGTGATCACGGCCGCAGGTCATGGCGAGCACTTCGGGCACGGCCTGGGCCACGGCGTCGGTCTGGCGATTCACGAGGGGCCCACACTCTCGATGCGCTCCGGCGACACGCTCGCGGCGGGCAATGTCGTAACCGTCGAGCCGGGTGTGTATGTGCCCGGCCGCTTCGGCGTACGCATCGAGGACCTGGTGGTGGTCACCGATGAGGGCTGCGAGATCCTGACCTCGGTGCCCAAGCGCCTGATGACGGTGGACTGAGCGCCGCTTGGGCCCTAAAACGGGGCCGCCGTGCTGGCCTCTGGCCGTGCCGGCGGCCCTCTCTACACTGGCCCGCTGCGAATGCTCTCCACCAACCAGTTTCGCAACGGGAACCACATCGAGGTCGACGGCACGATCTTCAAGATCCTCGAGTTCCAGCACGTGAAGCCCGGCAAAGGCGGGGCGTTCGTACGCACCAAGCTCAGGCGCGCCAGCGATGGAGCGGTGATCGATCGGACATTCCGGGCGGGCGAGAAGTTCCGGTCGGTGCGCACCGAGACCCGGCGAATGCAGTTTCTGTATCGCGACGGGACCGACGCCCACTTCATGGACACCGGGACCTATGAGCAGCTCGCGATTCCCGAGGAGGCGGTCGCCGATGCGCTGCGGTTCATGAAGGAATCCGAGCAGGTCGACGTGCTGTACATCGACGAGGCACCGTCCGACATCCAGCTGCCGAGCGCGATCGACCTCGAGATCAGGGAGACCGAGCCGGGGCTGCGCGGAGATACAGCATCGGGCGGTGGGACCAAGCCGGCGGTGCTCGAGACTGGCGCGCGGGTACAAGTCCCTCTGTTTGTCGGCGTCGGAGATCTGGTCCGCGTCGACACGCGCTCGGGCCAGTACGTTTCGCGTGCGTAGGACAGAGCAACGCCGGGCCGCGGTCTGGGCTCTCTATCAATCGGACCTCCTGGGTCGTCCGCTGGAGCAGACGTTTCCCCCCGATGCGCACGGCTTCACTCGCGAACTGGCACAGCTGGTGAGGGAGCGCCAGACGGAGCTTGACGCCCTGATCGCAGAGCATTCTGCCGGCTGGCCGCTGGAGCGGATTGCGCCCGTCGAACGCTCGATTCTCAGAGTAGGACTGGCCGAGCTGTTGCACGCCGACGAGCTCCCCGGTGAGCAGCCGATCCCGCCCGAGGGCGCGATCGACGAGGCGGTGGAGACGGCCAAGCGCTTTTGCGGCGCCGACGCGCCGGGGTTCGTGAATGGCATCCTGGCCGCCGTACTTAGAGAAACGTCTCTAAGAGGTACGTAGGAACGGGTCGCCGGCCGCGACCTGAGCGGCGACAATGATCTGAGAGGCACTGATGAGACTGCTAGTGGTCGACGATGACCGCGCGCTGCGCGAAGCGCTCCGGCGAGCGCTGGAGCTGGCCGGCTATGACGTCCGGCTGAGCGAGTCCGGGTCCGGGGCGCTGGCCGATGTGACGGCGGTGGTGCCCGACGCGATCGTGCTCGACATCGGCCTGCCGGATGTCGATGGGCTCGAGGTCTGCCGCACGCTGCGCCGCGATGGCAACCGGGTCCCGGTGCTGATGCTGACCGCCCGCGACGCAGTCTCGGACCGGATCGATGGGCTCGACGCCGGCGCCGACGACTACCTGGTCAAGCCGTTTGACATCGACGAGCTCAAAGCGCGGCTGCGGGCGCTGCTGCGCCGCTCACACGACGGCGCCTACGACGAGAGCCTGTCGTTCGGCGAGCTGCGGCTTGACCCTGCGAGCCATGGCGTTGTGGTAGGCGAGAAGTTCGTCGAGCTCACGCGAACCGAGTACGAGCTGCTCGAGCTGCTGATGCTCAACCCACGGCGAGTGTTGCCGCACTCGCTGATCTACGACCGGGTGTGGGGCTATGACTTCGGCCCCAGCTCGAACGCCTTGCGCGTCTACGTCGGCTATCTGCGGCGCAAGCTGGAGGACGCCGGCGCGCCGCCGGTGATCCAAACCGTTCGCGGCGTCGGCTACGTGCTCCGAGAGGCACGAGCGTGACGCTGCGGGCGCGGCTTGGGCTGGCCGCGGGGTTCGCGGTGGCGCTGGCGGTGATCGCCGTGGCGGTCTCCGCCTACGAGGGGACGCGGTCCAACCTGCAGCAGCAGCTCGACGGCTCGCTGACGTCGCTCGCCCGCCCGATTGTGTCCCGGGCGTTGGGGCCGTCGGGCGTCTTCAACCCCCGGGGAGGACCAGGTGCACCTCCCGGTGCTAACGGCGGCCCTGGAGGTGGACGGCAGTCATCACGCTCTGCGAGCTCTGATCCGGACGAGGGCCTGGGACTCGACAACCAGGGCGCGCCGGCCTTCGGCGGTCCGTCCGGCACGACCACGCTGGTGTACCCGACCGGCGGCACATTTACTCCGTCCAGCGACCAGTACGCGATCCCGGCCGACGGCCGCGCACGCGCCGTGGCCCGCAACGGGCGCGGCCTCTATTACACCGACATGACGGTGCGCCGGACCCATATCCGCGTGCTGGTGCAGGGCATCGGAAACAAAGGGGCTCTGATGGTGGCCCTGCCGCTGACCGATATGGACCGCACGCTCCACGATCAGCTGTTGCTGCTGCTGGGGATCGCCGCGGGTGGGGTGGCGCTGGCCGCGCTGCTTGGCCTGCTGGTGGCGCGAACGGCGCTTTCGCCCATCGCCCGCTTCACCCGGCAGGCCGAGGCGATAGCGGCGGCGCCGGAGCGGCTTGGTCAGCGCGTGCGGGCCGACGGCAATGATGAGCTCTCGCGGCTCGGGCGGACGTTCAACACGACCCTCGACGCGCTGGAGCGCTCCGTGGCGGCCCAGCGAAACCTCGTGGCTGACGCCTCGCACGAGCTGCGGACGCCGATTTCCTCACTGCGAGCCAATCTCCAGCTGCTGCGCGAGGAGGACCGGCTTCCGCGGTCCGACCGCGACGCCCTGCGCGAAGACATGATCGAAGAGCTAGACGAGCTGACGGGCCTCGTGGGCGACGTCGTCGACCTGGCCCGGGGCACCAAGCAGGACGGGGCCGAGGGCGAGGTGCGGCTGGACGAGATCGTGGCCGGCGAGCTGGAGCGCGCGCGCCGGCGGGCGCCAGCGCTCGAGCTCAACGCCACCCTGGAGCCGACGCTGGTGCGGGGTGACGGGGACCGGATCACTCGGGCGGTGGCCAACGTGCTGGACAACGCCCGCAAGTGGAGTCCGCCTGAGGGCGCGGTGGACGTGGAGCTGCAAGGGGGAACGCTGCGTGTTCGGGACCACGGCCCGGGCTTCTCTGAAGAGGATCTGCCGTTCGTGTTCGACCGCTTTCATCGCGCGGCCGAGGCGCGCTCAAAGCCGGGCTCGGGCCTGGGACTGGCGATCGTCCGGCAGGCGGCCGAGGCGCACGGAGGCTTCGCCAAGGCGGAGAACGCCGTGGGCGGCGGAGCGGTTTTGTCCGTCAACTTCGGCCCGACCGTGCGCCTGGCGGACGAAGCTGCTCACCGCCCTGCCCTCAGCAGCGGTTCAAGCGATGGGGTACAGCCACAGGCGGCGCCGCCGAGTCGCCGCAGCCCGAGCAGGTCCTCCACGGTCTGAAGGACCGAGTAGTGGTCGACCGGAGTCGGGAGCCGCGCTCCGCTGCGGACTCCGGGACCGATGGCGAGCGTGGCGATGTGACCGCCGGCCGCAAGCCGGCAGCAGCCGCTGTTATCCGTGCCCTCGTCCCAGGTCAGGAACAGGATGCCGTTCGGACCGAGCGCGGCCAGCAGCGGCGGCACGAGCCGCTCGAGGAACCGGTCGCCGTGCTGCAGGGCGCAGTCGTGCATGTCATGGCACAGGTTGGGGGTGATCCAGACGAACGCCGGCAGCGAGCGGGTCTGCTCCTGGCGATAGAGGACGTTCAGTGAGACGATGTGGCGGCACAGTGCTGCGTTGCTGGCGATCTGCCGGAAGTAGACGAACGGGTCGTGCTTCTTGGCGTACTCGCCCGCCCCCGCTCCCTGAAAGCAGGGGTGGGGGAGGTCCTCCATGTAGGCGTTCCAGGAGACGTGGGCCGCACTGAGCTGGCCGCCCAGGCCCGAGCCGGAAACGCTGCAGCCGGTGCAGTCGCTGTCGATCCCGAAGGTCGAGCCGCCCGTGAGCGCCAGGTAGTTCGGCAGCGAAGGGTGGGCGATGGCGTAGGAGCGCGTCGCCAGTGCGTAGGTACGGGCCAGCCGGTTTATGTAGGGAGCCTGCGGCGAGCCGATCACATCGCCGTAGGCCGCGTTCTCCATCACGATCACCGCGACATGCGCGGGGGGGCCCGAGGCAAGCCGGGCCCTGTCCGGCGCGCGCGTCTGAGTGGGAGGCAGCACCGTGCCGCCGCCGCAGGCGGCGAGCCCCGCTGCCGTCGCGATCACGATGCCGAGCAGGCGGATCGTGGGCCGGTTTGGCCTCTGCCGCGCGGCCGGCTTTGCCCTCAGACGCCAGATTCCGTGGAGGTTCTGAGGAACAATCGTCCACCTTTTGCAGCCTTCGTTGCGCCTCCAGCGGGCGACGCCGACGATTCCGCGGGGGAGTGCTGGCGCGTTTCCCCTAGTGGGCAAGCCTCGCCTGGTGCGCCCGCGAGCCGGCACTCCCATTTTCTTGCCGCTCAGCGTCGCGCTGAAGAACCGAGGCAGTTGCCCGAATGGCCCGCCGTGCACCGGCTCCAGCTAGCCGCTGCCAGCGTTTGCGCCCAGGCTGTTGAGCCAGGCGCGTATCGATCGTCCTGCGGGCGTCGCCTGTCCTTCCTCATAGCCCGTAGTGGCCATGGCCAGCGTGACGCCGTTGATCGTGGACCAGCCGAACTCGATCCCCGTACCGCTCGCGGCGTAGCGCGCGATCACTTGCCCCTGCTGGAGAATCGTGCCAGGGTGGGCGAGATCCGTGATCTCCTCTGCCAGGTACTGGATCTTGCCCGCGTCGGGACCGTCCAGCAGCTCGTAATAGATCAGCGGCTGGCCGGCGTACCAGTCTGGAATGACGGCCAGGATCTTGACCGGGCAGGGAGCCAGGATCGGCGCGCCGACGGGCAGGTTGGCGTCGACACCCTGATCGGTGCGCTCCCAGTGGTTGACGTACTGCAGGGGATCGATGTACCCGGCGGTGTTGGGGATCGCCACCACCAGCTCCTGCTTGAGCTCCTGCCTGACCTCAGTGAGCGGTGGAGCGTGCGCGTTCGGATCGCCAACCGGCGTGTCCGGTGTGACCGCCGCGGCCTGCACACCGGCCGTCGGCTCCACGACCTGCGGCCGGGCTCGATGCCCGGCGCCCGTGGCCGCCGCATCCTGCCCGTCGCCGCCCTTGGCCAGCACGCTGTGGCTGGATCCGCAGCCGGCGAGGGCCGCACTCCCACAGCCCGCGAGGGCCACGCCCACGATCAAAGGAACCAGTCGACCACATAGCACCCTCAAGAGGCTACCTGTGCTGCCGCCGCTCGCGCCGCAGCAGCTGCTCGAGTGACCGCGTGTTGAGCACGTCCTTGCGCCGCGCCCAGCCACGGCGCGCCGTGGCCACCGCCAGCGCCATGTTGCCGAGCCCCCGCTCTGAATGGGCGTCGGTGGAGCACACGATGCTGACGCCGGCGCTCAGCGCCTCGCGAACATGCTCGCCGCTCAAGTCCAGTCGGTCAGGTAGGCCGTTCACCTCGAGCGCCACGTCGTGCTCGAGTGCGAGGTCGAAGATCCGCTCCAAGTCAAGCGCGTTCTCCGGGCGACGGTTGATGTAGCGGCCGGTCGGATGGCTGAGGCAGCGGACGTAGGGGTTGCGGAGCGCCTCCGCCACCCGCTTTGTCATCTCCTCACGTGGCATCCGCTGGCCGCCGTGCACGCTGGCCTGGACCCAGTCGAGCTCGGCCAGGGTGTCATCGCTGAGGTCGAGCCGGCCGTCGGGCAGGATGTCGCACTCGATGCCCCGCAGGACCCGAAACGGGGCCAGCGCCTCGTTGGCGGCCGCGATCTCCAGTCCCTGACGGCGGACGTCGTCGGCGGTCAAGCCCCGAACGGCTCCGACGGCAGGGGTGTGGTCGCAGATCGCCAGATAGTCGTACCCGCGCTGCTGGGCCGCCCGTCCCATCTGCTCAACGCTCGATCGGCCGTCGGACCAGGTCGTGTGGGAGTGAAGATCGCCGCGGACATCCTCGAGCTGGAGCAGGGCCGGTGGCCGGCCGGTGAACGGCTGCTCGCGCAGCTCCGGTGGACACCACCCGACCCCGAGCTGGGCATAGAGCGCCCGCTCGTCGGGCGCATCCGGCAGCGGCTCCAGCGCCGCGACGTATTGCGGCGAGCCCGTGGCCCGCAACAGCGCCGTACCGAAACCCTGAGGCTCGGGCGCGTGCGCCTCGACCGGCACGCCCTCGACGGTGACGCCAACCGCGCGGCGCTCCTCGCGCTCGATCAGAGCCACGACCTGCGGCAGCGCGGAAAATCGCTCGAGCACGGGATCGGGGTGCGGTGCGGGAACTACCACCGCCAGGTGCTCGCAAACGTCGCGCCAGCGCCGCGCATCGCCAGCCGTAACGCCGCCCAGCGCGCCCGCGATCGCCCCGACCAGCTCGAGCGCCCGGTTGAGCAGCAACCCCCGGTGTGGGCGAGGATCGTGCTCGGAGGCCAGCGCCTCCAGCAGTCGCCGTTCGGTCTTCTCGCCGACGCCGGGCGCCGTTCGCAGTCGTCCGTCGGTCGCCGCCTGCCGGAACTCCTCGGCGGTCCGCACGCCTAGAGCTCGAGCGATCTCCAGCGACCGCCGGGCCCCCAACCCTATGTACCGGCCAAGCCCGATCAGATCCGGGGCCAGCTCGCGCTCCAGCGCCGCCAGCTCGGCGATCGCGCCGGTCTCCACCAGCTCCCGCAGGCGGGCCTCGATGCCCGGGCCGATCCCGCGCAGCTGCCGGACCCGACCGGTCCGCACGAGCTCGGGCACTGAAACGCCGGCGCCGCGAATGGTCTCGGCAGCGCGACGGTAGGCGCGGGTCGTGTACGGATTGGCCTCGGCCAGCTCGAGCAACGCCGCGAACGCCTCCAGCCGTGCCGCGACTTCGCCGTTGTCCATGTCACTAGTGTCCCGGCAATCGTCGTCCAGTGGTTGGTGCGGACCGGGTTCATATCCAGAGCCGTCACCTACGGGGTGATTGGGGCTCTGGCGCTGGCGCTTGCGCTGGGGGCTGGGACCGCGGGCGCCACGCCCAACCAGCAAGGTGCCCTCGCCTTGATCGCGCGTGGATGGCTGGGTCGCGTCGCCCTGGTGGTCATCGCCGCCGGCCTGCTTGCCTACGCCGTCTGGAAGCTCTGGCAGGGAATCGCCGGTCGGGGCCCGGAGGGCGGCGGCGGTCCAAGCCTCAAGGACAGGATCCCGAACCTGAGCGGCGGAGTCGTCTACCTGGTGTTCTTCGCTGTAGCCGTCGAGGTCCTTGCCGGGGACGGGGGAACTCGAGCAGCGAGCCTCGGCACGTCGCGTCTGGCGTTCTTGGCTGGCCGGGCGGGACGGTCTTGGTCGGCGGAGCGGGCGTCGCGCTGATGGCGATCAGCCTCCAGCAGCTGTTGACCGCATTCCGGGGTGATTTCGCCCAGCAGTGCAAGCTTGACGAGATGAGCTCGCGTCAAAGCCAGGCGTTCATGCTGCTCGGCTATGTCGGGCTGGGAGCCCGATCGCTGGTCTTCGGCCTGGTCGGGTACTTCCTGCTCCGGACGGCCACGGACTTCGATCCGGCAAATGCCGTTGGGATCGACGGAACCCTGGCCCGTCTGCACAATCAGCCGCTTGGACCGTGGATCGTCGGGCTAGTGGCAGTCGGCCTCATCACGTTCGCCGTCTTCTCTGTCTTCGAAGGCCGTTACCGCCGGCTTTGAGCTGCACGGCCTGAGGCGCTCAGGCTTACTCCTTGCGCTCGTGGGGTAGGGTGGCGCATCGTGGTCGCCTCGGAGACTCTGCGTCGCCAGCTGACGCCCTTGGAGCCGCTGGTTGGGCGGCTGGAGGGGGCGGACGTGCTCGACCCGCCGGCCAAGGCGGTCGGCCGCGCCGTACGAGACACGGTGCCCCACGGTCCCGTGAAGAACGCCCTCAGCGGCACGTGGCTCGGACACGCACTTCATCCGATGCTGACCGATGTGGTGATCGGGTCGTTTCTCGGGGCCACGATTCTCGACATCCTGGGCCCGGACGCTGAGGGGGGCGCGAGCGATCGCCTGATCAGCCTCGGCCTGGCCGCCTACCTCCCGACCGCTGCGAGCGGCGTCAACGACTGGGCCGACACCGAGGTAGTGGATGACGGCATCCGCCGGGCGGGGCTGGTACACGCCGGTTCGAACCTCTTGGCCGCGTCTCTTTACTGGCTGTCCCTGCGTCAGCGCCGCCGCGGCAAACGAGCCACGGGCAAGCTCTGCGGGGGCCTCGGCGCGACGGTGCTGATGGTAGGTGGCTATCTCGGCGGCCATCTCTCCCTGTCGAAGGGCGTCGGCCCCGATCAGACCGTCTTTGACGCTGGCCCCACCGACTGGACGACGGCCGCGGACGCATCGTTGCTGTCCGAGGCGCAGCCGACGCGCGTGGTGGTGGACGAGACCCCTGTCTTGCTGCTGCGGACCGGCGAGCGCACCTACGCCATCCACGACCGCTGCTCGCACCGGGGGTGTTCGCTCAGCCAAGGACAAGTGGAAGGCCAGGAGGTCGTCTGCGCTTGCCATGGCTCTCGCTTCGACCTTCGCGACGGCTCGCTGAGGGGAGGGCCAGCGACGGCTGCGCAGCCCGCCTTTCAGGTCCGCGAGCGCGAGGGTCGGCTCGAGCTCCGCCGGCTGACCCCGGGCATGGTCTGAGGCGATGGAATACCGCCAGCTAGGCAACTCCGGATTGCGAGTCTCCTGCTTGACGTTGGGGACGATGACCTTTGGCGGCCGCGGACAGTTCCAGGACGTGGGGGACACAGACCTGGAGGGCGCTCGACGGCAGATCGACATGGCCAAGGACGCCGGGGTGAACCTGATCGACACCGCTGACGTCTACTCAGACGGAACAGCCGAGGACATCGTGGGCCAAGCACTGGAAGGCCGTCGCGATCAGGTGCTGCTGGCGACCAAGGCAAGGTTTCCGATGGGTGCCGGGCCGAACGACGCCGGGCTCTCCAGACATCACCTGATCGAGGCCTGCGAGGCCAGCCTCCGCCGGTTGCGGACCGATCATGTCGATCTCTATCAGCTGCACGAGTGGGACGGGTTGACGCCGCTCGAAGAAACGGTCGCCGCGCTCGAGCAGTTGGTGCAGAGCGGCAAGGTGCGCTACGTCGGGTGCTCGAACTTCGCCGGGTGGCAATTGATGAAAGCTCAGTGTGCGGCCCGCGCCGCGGGCCTGCCGGGATTCGTCAGCCACCAGGTCTACCTCTCGCTCCAGGAGCGCTCGGCGGAATACGAGATCGTGCCCTCGGCCCTCGATCAGGGACTCGGCTTGCTGATCTGGAGCCCGCTGGCCGGCGGGTTGCTATCGGGGAAATATCGCCGCGGCCAGCCGCCGCCAGAGGGCTCGCGGCACGCCGGGGAGTGGGACGAGCCACCGGTCTACGACGAGGACAGGCTCTACGACACGGTCGAGGTCCTGGTGGAGATCGCCGAGGATCACGACGTGTCGGCGGCTCGCGTGGCGCTGGCCTGGCTGCTCGGGCGTCCCGGGGTCACGAGCATTGTCGTTGGCGCCCGCACGGACGAGCAGCTGGCCGACAATCTCGCCGCGGCGGACCTCGAGCTGTCGGCCGAGGAAATGGACCGCCTGGAGGCCGTCAGCCGTCCGCCGCTGATCTACCCCTTCTGGCATCAGCGAAAGACGGCCGCCGATCGCCTGTCTGCGGCTGACCTGTCGCTGATCGGGCCCCAGCTGGCCGGTTAGCGACGTAGCGGTCTGGTCGCTCTGACGCGCGTGGGGCTACTGCGGGGAGCTTGTGAGCGAATTGGTCGTTGCGACTCCGGCCCGCCAGCGCGCGAGCCGCAACCTCAGTGGCTTGACATACCAGCTGGTATGTGATTTACATACCGCCTGGTATCCGAATGCCCGCCGCCACACACACGTTCCTGTTCGCCGACCTGGTTGGCTTCACCGCGCTGGCCGAGCTGGAAGGCGATGAGAGAGCTCTAGAGGTCGTGATGGGGTTGCAGCGGCGAGCTTTCACGCTGCTCGATGAGCACTCGGCGGAGCACGTCAAGACGATCGGCGATGGTTTGATGCTTCGCTGCGAGAACGCGACGAGTGCCGTGCGGCTCGGCGTGGCGCTGGTGGAACAGCTGGCAGCGGAAGAGGGCTTCCCGCCGATCCGGATCGGAATCCATACGGGGTCGGCGCTGGCGCGCGACGGTGACTGGTTTGGCACCACGGTCAACGTCGCGGCACGGCTGTGCGCCGTGGCCCCGGGCGGAGAGGTGCTGGCGAGCGAGACCACTCGGGCCGCTGCAGAGCCGCTGGCCGCAGTGTGTTGGGGAGAGCGGGAGCTTCACTGGCTGCGGGGGATCTCCCAGCCTGTGGCGAGCTATTCCGTGACCCCCGGCTCCGCGCCGGACGCGCGTGGGCCCGTTGGCCGTCTGACCGCGTCGCGCCGGGGGCTCGCGCAGGCCCTTCACGTGCTGTGTCCGCCGATCCACGGTCGAGAGGCGACGACGTGATGGCGACGGTCGACGGTCGTCAGGTAGCCGGGGGCCTCGACGTGGCGCTGCCGCCGGGGCCCCGGATGCCGCGGCTGCTCCAGACCGCGATCTGGTTTCGCCGCGCCCAGTGGCTGCTCGGCCAGTGTGCCCGAAGGTTCGGCGACGCCTTCACGCTCCGGATCCTGCACGAGGGCGAGTGGGTTGTGCTCTCCAATCCGGAGCACGTCAAGCAGGTATTCACCGGTGACCCCAGCGTGTTCCACGCCGGCGAGGGCAACCAGATTCTGCTGCCGGTGCTCGGACCGAACTCGCTGCTGCTGCTGGATGAAGGCCGCCACATGTCACAGCGCAAGCTGCTGTTGCCGCCGTTTCACGGAGCGCGGATGCAGGCCTACGAACAGCTGATGAGGGAGATGGCCGCCAGAGAGATCGCGTCGTGGCCGCGGGGGGAGCGATTGGCTCTACGTCCGCGGATGCAAGCGGTCACGCTGGAGATCATCCTGCGGACGGTGTTCGGCCTCGTCAAGGGCGAGCGGCTGGCGTCTCTGCGGGTGGAGCTCCGCCGGCTGCTCGATTTGCTGACAAGCCCGCGAATGATGGTCTTCCCGGCGTTGATGGGGCCTCGGCGGCTGTCGAGTTTTGGGCCCTTTCAGCGGCTGATGGCTCGGGTCGACGAGTTGGTGCTGGCGGAGATCGCCGAGCGGCGCGGCCAGCACGACTTGAGCGAGCGCGAGGACATCCTCTCGCTGCTGTTGCAGGCCCGGCACGAGGACGGCTCGCCGATGAGCGACCAGGAGCTGCGCGACGAGCTGCTGACGCTACTGGTCGCGGGGCACGAGACCACGGCCACCGCGCTGGCCTGGGCCGTCGAGCGGCTGGTCCGTCACCCGGACAAGCTCGAGCGGCTGGTGGCCGAATTGGAGCGTGGACAGCGCGAGTACCTGGAAGCTGTTGTTCAGGAGACCTTGCGGCTACGACCGGTGATTTCGATCGTCGCTCGGCGCCTGCGTGCGCCGGTCCACATTGGCGAGTGGCGGCTTCCCGCCGGTATTACCGTCGCGCCTTCGATCTACCTCATGCATCGACGCCCCGAGATCTACGCCGATCCGGAGAGCTTCCGGCCGGAGCGATTTCTGGGCGGCCAGGCGCCTGGCACCTACACCTGGATCCCGTTCGGTGGGGGCGTCCGGCGCTGCCTCGGTGGTGCCTTCGCCCAGTTCGAGATGACCGTGGTCCTGGCGGAGATCGCGCGCCAGCGACGGCTGCGCCCGGCGCGACTGGAAGCCGAGCCGGTGCTGCGCCGAGCGATCACCGAGACCCCGCGCAACGACGCCGAGGTCGTAGTGGCGTGAACGCGGGAGCCCTGACCCGCCGAGAGAAGCAACGCCGGACGCGTAGCTCGCTGTTGGGCGCCGCCAGCCGCCTGTTTTGCGAGCGGGGCCTGGAAGGCGCCTCGGTCGAGGAGATCGCGCAACTGGCGGGCTTCACCAAGGGGGCCTTCTATGCCAACTTCAAGTCCAAGGAAGAGCTCTTCCTGGTCATGCTCGATGAGCGCTTCGCCGAGGAGCTGCAGCGGCTCGACCGGGCCTTGGCCGGCACCGACGATCCCCACCAGGAAGCGCAGCTGGCCGCCGCCGACTTCATCCACTTCGCCGGTGATGAACAGTGGCCACTGCTCTACTTTCAGTTCGTGGCGCACGCCACCCGGGATGAAGAGTTCCGCCAGGAATTCGCAACGCGCCAGCGGGCGATGCGCGAGCGGCTGACGGAGATCTTCAGCCGCTGGAAAGCGGGGATGGGCTCCGAGCCGGCATTGCCGCTCGATCAGATCACGGTGATGATCTGCTGCATGGCAGACGGCTTCCTGGTTGACAGAATGATCGAGCCTTCGCTCGGTGAGGAGCTATACACCGCGATGGTCGGGATCTTCTTGCGCGGCCTGGAGACGATGGCCGCTGAGCGTTCGGGGGCCGGCGCGGCGGTTTAGCGCGTTTGGGCCAGCCACCTTCCGCCGTCAGTCCGGGTATTCGTCCTTGCGCCAAGCGCGTACTTCCTCGGGCTCGGGCTTCGGAGTGCGCTTGAGCAGAAACGAGTGATAGGGCGCGACGAATGGGTCGGGCGCCATGACAGTGTAGGTGTGGTACACGGCTCCGTTCTCGCGCGTGAAGGCGATAAAGCTCGGACCCTCGCGCAGACCGTCCTCTAGCTTGGCGCCGATCTGCCGGCCCCAGTCCTGGAGCCAGCCGGGCGGATCGTCGATCATCGCCTTGACCGGGGGAATCTCCTGCGCCTGCTGGGGCGTAAGGGCGAGCCCGAAGTCGAACGGAAACTCCGTCTCATAGGTCGAGACGTAGGGAAACTGCCAGCCCATCCGCTGCTTGTACTCCGTGAGCCGATCGATCGGCGCCCGGGAGAAGCAGATCAACGTCACGTCCCGGTGGTTCAGATGGATGCGCGGGGCGTCGAGCTCGTCGCCCAGGTTGGTGCAGCCAGGGCAGGCGCCTAGCTCGTAGTCGGGCCCGAACATAATGTTGTAGGCGAGCAGCTGGGAGCGCCCGTCGAACAGCTCGGCCAGCGTGCGCTTTCCGTCTTCGGTGTCGAACTCGTAGTCCTTCTCCACCGGAACCCACGGAAGTTGACGGCGCTGCTCGGTCACCTGCTGACCGAGCTCGGCGTATTCGGCCTCGAGCTTGGCAAGCTCGCCTCGAGCAGCCTCCCACTCCTCGCGGGTCCCGATCTTATGGTTGGCCATGCTCAGTTCCTTTCGTCTTGTTTGGCGTCGGCATAGGCGGCGGCCGCGGACGTCTGCAGTCCGGCGTAAACCTTACGACCGGCGGACGAGGTGGAACTCATCGCCCGAGTAGTGGTTGGTAGATGAGCGAACGGTTCGGGCAGCCGGGCGGCTGGATGCTCCCGTCGCCCCGCAGCAGGAGGTCAGCCGACGTCCGTGAGCATCGACCGAAGGCTCGCGGCGAACGTGTCCGGATCTCCCTGCTGGGCGAACCCGCCATGGTGGCTTGGGAAGGTCGCCGCCGGGCGGTCTGTTCTTCGTGCCCACCATCGAGTTCCTCGACGACCCGCCATCCCCCGCTCCCGCTGCGGAGTCGGAAGCCGAGAACGCGCGGGACCGAGGTAGGGCGCCCGCCGAGCGGGGCACGCCCGACGCCGACCCTGCGAGCTCAGGCGCGGACCGCCTGCTCCTGCTCCTCGGCGTCGACGAGCGCCCAGCCCATGCGCTGCACTAGCTGGTCGGCGTAATGCTCGTTGGCGAACATCTCCGCGGGCACATGCTCGGTCAGCATGACCTCGCGGCCACGTCCCTGCACTTCAGTCAAGACCTGAATTCTGGGCATCTGTATTCCTTTGTGTGTCGAAATGGAGGCATCGGCAGTTGCTTCTCTAGTCGTGCGATTGCCCCAGGTACGCGTAGCTGGGGTCGGGTTCGTGCCGCTCTGCTTTCGTCCTGCCGGGATTCGTCTGCGGCGTACCAAGCCGTCGTCGGGCATAAATTGCCCGGTCGAACGCTCGCGATCCGCGATCGCGAGCCCGCTCGCCTCGCCTCCGCGCCGCCTGATGGTCTTCCGTTCGCGTCATGGCCTCTTGGCCTTCCCGTCCCTCTGTTGGCGCCGTGCGGAGGAAGAGGGCTAGACCCCCCGGGCGTTGATCGGTAGGAGCGCGTCCACCGGGCCGGTGGGGTAACGCCGTTAGGAATTCGGCACTGGCCCCGCAGTCAAAACCAGTAACTCTCGCCTCTCGCCTCGTGGCGCGTAGCGCCGTTGGTGGCATTCTGGCTTGAGCTGAGAATCCTGGCCGCAGGGCCAGCCAGGTACCGACACTACTCTTATTGCGGCGGTCGTGGGTGCCAGTCCCAGATTCATCGCAGGTTTCCAGCAAACCAGGTCCCGCTTGCAAGCAGACCGAGACGAGCTCTCAGTCGTGGGGTCGAAGCTCTCACCGGGGGGCCTGCCCGCCGCGGGTCACGACCGGGCACCGCGTCGGCGCCGCGGGGCGCGGGTGCGCCAGTGGGACGCCGCGGTGGCGGTGAGCGGTGTTCATCACGACGAGCGCGATCAGGTAGGCGACGAGCACGACCGGGCGACCGCCCCGAAACAGCGCGGCCCCGTCGCGGCACCGCGACCGCGTAGCCGTGTAGTCGGGTGGCGGTCGGCTTGCGCCGAAAGCGCCGGCCCCCGGGTCTCCCGGCCGGTCGCCGCCTGAGCGGTTGGCTGCGCTGGATTGGCGTCCGCGTCGCGGACGACTAGTGCGCCGTTGCTGGCGGCGCTTTTGATCCTGTCGGGGATCACCCCGGCGCCGGTGAGGTGGCCGGCGTACCGCGTGTCTCGACGAGCATTTCAAGGATCTCCTCATCAGTGGGGAGAGCGGAGTCTCGGGCCGTGGGGCGAGCGGAGACTCGGGCCGTCTCGCCACAGTTGATCCTCGTAGCATGAAATAGAAATCTAGAAATGATAGGCTCCTATAGATGGCTGTGAGCACCAGCCCCCGTTGGACGTTTTTGACCAATCACGCCCAGGTGCTGGTCTGCATCGCCCGCGACCCCGGCGTTCGTCTGCGCGACATCGGCGAGCGCGTCGGGATCACCGAGCGCGCCGCGCATCGGATCGTCACCGAGCTGGCCGCCGCCGGCTACATCAGCCGCCGGCGAAACGGCCGCCGCAACAGCTACTCCATCAACGCCCACTTCCCGCTGCCTGACCCGATCGCGCTCGATCAGAACGTCGGCGAGCTGCTGGAGATCCTGACCGCGACCTTCGAAGTCCGAGCGGCGAGGCGATCGCGGGGAGGCGAGCGGGTGATCCCGGGCCTGCCGCTGGCGATCGGCTGCGGCCCGGAGCAGCGCAGCGGCGGTGTTCAGGCAATACGGGATGTCGCGGCAGAACGCTCGGTGCCGCGACGGGGCATGCGTTGACTGGCGATGGGCCGTGGGTGGTCTGTGGCAAAGCGGACGGTCGTGTCCTTCTATGAGGACCAAGGCACCCACCACGCCGGGGCGCTCACGTATTACGCCCTGATGTCGTTGTTCCCGCTGCTGCTCCTGGCGGTGTCGCTGTTGGGGCTGCTGGGAGAGTTTCCGGGAACCTACAACTCGATCATCCACTACCTGCGCGGGGTCGTTCCGGCAACCACGTTGGCGCCGCTAAACGCTGCCCTGCGGGCCGCTCTGAAGAGCAGGGGAACGGCCGCGGCTTCTCTCGTCGTAGCCGTCTTCGCGGCGCTCTATGGTGCCACCGGTTACCTTGAGGCCGCCCGCCGGGCGCTCAACGTCGTCTTCGACGTCGACCATGGACGCAGCTTTCTCCAGCGTAAGCTGACCGACGTCGCCTCGACGGTGGTGCTCCTGGCATTGGTCCTCGCCACCGTGGTGTTGATGTTTGCGGGAGGCGGAGTCGCCCATGAGCTCTTCGGTCACGGTGCGGCCGCGGCGTGGAGGATCGGGCGGTGGCCGGCCGCTTTGATCAGCGCGCTGCTCATCTTCTCGTTTATCTACTTCGTGACCCCGGACGTGGAACATCGCGCGTTCCGGTGGATCACACCGGGCGCCGCGGCCGGCGTGACAATGTGGCTGCTCGCCTCAGCCGCGTTCTCTGAGTTCCTCGCCCACTTCTCGAGCTTCAACGTGACCTACGGCTCGTTCGCCGCCGCGATCATCCTGCTCGTGTGGTTATGGCTGACCAACGTCGCGCTCTTGTTCGGCGCGGAGCTCAACGCAGAGATCGAACGCCAGAAGGAGCTTGCGGAGGGCGTCCCACGATCAAAGACGCTGAGCCTCCCGTCGCGTCGCTGACCAGCCACCGCGGGTTTCGGAAGCCTCGCGATCGCGGACTGGTAGTGACCCGGGCGCTTCGTCCTGGGCCGGGCTCGATGAGGGCCTGGACCGGCTGGCGACGGTCGGGCCCTCGCCGCTGGACCCATGGCGGCACGGTCGGGCTGGAGCGGGGCGCGCGGCTCGCCACCATGCCCGCCGCCTCGAACCCGAGGGATGGCTCGAGCGGTGACCGATGGTCCGCGGACGGGGCTCACTCTTTCTCGCCACCCGCAAGGGCGTCCACGTCCTCGGCCTGCCGCTCATCGCCGCCAGCCCGCGGGCCCCGACGTGGTGGGCGTATGACAGCGGCTGCGCCTGGGCAGTCGCCTGGTGCACGGTTCGCGGCCGGCGCGTCTACCGCCGGCAGTGCGGAGACCGCCTGGGCGGAGTGGTACAGGGCACCCGCCGAAGCGGCGATCCCGCCCGATCGCCAGATGCCGCGTGACCTGTGGCGCTGGCAGATCGAGGTCGCCGGCATCGCGGACCTATCAACCCGAGCCGCGCTTGAGAACGAGCACCTGACCCCGCCCCGCCCAACCCGCTCGGAATGGGCCGATTTCAGAGCGTCGGGGAGCGGCTGTGGCGTGAGGGCTGCACCGGCGTTCTGGCGCACAGCGCCTCACGGCCCGCCGGGCTGGTGCTATGCCTGTTCCGCGATCGGGAGGAAGTCATGGACGCGGTGCCGCTCCGCCCGCCGACCACCTACCGACGAGCGCCCGCTCCGCCGACCGGAATGACCACCTGAGGCGGGCCGCCGTGGTTCTCACCGCACACGTGACCTGTGGGTTCCGATCCATCGATGCACAGCAGCGTGCTGCACCGGTCATCGCAATCCTGGAGGCCGCGGTCTTCGCTGCAGCGCTCGCTCGTAAGCGGATCCGAAAGCAGGCTGAGCTGACCACCCGATAGCCCGCGGACGATCACAACGTCGCAGTCGCGTGCTTCGGTTACTTGCAGCAGCGCGCGAAGCAGGCCAGTCGGGATAGATCCTCGGAGACTTCCCGCGGTAGCTGAGTGAGTCGGTGGTCGAGAGACGTCCGGCCTGCGCGGTCATGTGTCATCGTTTCGTACTGGGCAGTCGAGGGGTCGTATGCTTGAGTCCCAATGGGGCAGCGTGGGTGTGTGGTTGGTCGTGAGCTGGAGCTTGCGGCTGGGGACGGGTTTCTTGATCGTCTGCGTGGTGGTGGTTGCGCGTTGGCGCTCGTGGGCGAGGCGGGGATCGGCAAGACGGCGTTGTTGGAGGAGCTCGTCGGGCGGGCGGCGGCCCGCTCCTACGCGGTGTTGTGCTGTCGGCCGGCTGAGGTGGAGACGAAGCTGTCGTTCGCGTCGCTGGCCGATCTGCTCGCCGGCGTGGACGATGGCGTGCTCCAGGGGTTGCCGGGCGTGCAGCGTCGGGCGCTCGAGCGGACGCTTCTTTTGCGGGGTGACTCCGAGGGGGCGGGCAGTCCTCGTGCGGTTGCGGCGGCGGTCGTCTCGACGCTGGCGGCGATGGCGCGGGAGCGCCCGGTGGTTGTGGCGGTCGATGACGCTCAGTGGTTGGATGGGCCGAGCGCGCGGGCGCTCGAGTTCGCGGCGCGTCGGGTCGGCGCGGAGCGGATCGGCTTTCTGATTTCGGCTCGCGTGGGGGCGCCGGTGCCGTTGCCGCTCGGCCTGGAGCGCGCCTTCTCGGGAGAGAGCCTGGAGCGTGTCGTGGTCGGTCCGCTGAGCCGTGGTGCGTTGCAGCGGTTGCTGGGAGCGCGGCTCTCATCGCCGCTGTCGCGTCCGGTGCTGTTGGGGATCGAGCGCGCTTCGGGCGGCAACCCGCTGTTTGCGTTGGAGATCGGCGTGGCGCTCGCCGCGGCGCCCGTGGTTGATTTGGGGGCGCCGCTCCCGGTGCCCGAGAGCCTGCGTGAGCTGGTCGCGGACCGGGTGTCGGCGCTTGGGTCTGGGGCGCGGGAGGCGCTGCTGGCCGCGGCGGCGTTGGCACGCCCGACCGTGGAGGTGCTTGAGCGTGCTTCGTCGCTGGCGGGAGTGGCGGCGGCCGAGGAGAGCGGCCTGTTGCGCGTGGATGACGGGCGGGTGAGATTCGCGCATCCTTTGTATGCCTCGGCGGTTTACGCGGCGGCGGCGACGAGCCGCCGCCGCCGGCTGCATCGGCGCCTGGCCGCCGTTGTTGGCGATCCGGAGGAGCGCGCCCGGCATTTGGCGCTCGCCGCCGAGCGAGCGGATGAGCAGGTCGCGGCGGCGCTCGAGCAGGCCGCCGCGTACGCGCGGGCGCGGGGCGCTTGGGAGGCCGCGGGCGAGCTGTCTGAGCGCGCTCGGCTGCTGACCCCCGCGGGGCGGGCCGAGGATGCGCGGCGGCGGGGGTTGCGGGCGGCCGAGTATCACTTGCACGCCGGTGACCGCCCGCGTGCTCGGGGGCTGCTGGAGGCGATCCTGGCCGGGGCGGCGGGGCGCGATCGCGCCGAGGCTCTGTGGCTGCTCGGCGAGCTCAGCGTCGACGACGAGCGACCCGCTGATGCCATCAAGCGGTATGCAAGTGCGCTCGAGCACACGAGGGACGCGAGGCTCGGGAGCATGATCGAGAACGGCTTGTGTTTCGCTTATGCGCACCTGGTGGACCATCCCGCCGCTTTTGAGCACAGCTGCCGTGCCTTGGAGCTGGCCGAGGTCAGCGGCGATCGGGGATTGATCGCCGAGGCGCTGGCGCGCCGCGCGATGTACGGTTTTCTTTGCGGCCGAGAGGTGGACTGGGGGATGGTCGCACGCTCGCTGGAGCTAGAGAACCCGGATCGGGTCACGGCGTTGTCTCGGAGTCCGAGCATGGTCGTGGCCGCGCTGTTGATGTACCTCGGCCGGCCGGAGGCGAGCGGCCGGCTGCTGGCCGTGCGGGAGGCGATGATCGAGCGGGGGGATGAGAGCGATCTCGCGTTCGTCGCTGTCTGGTTATCTTGGCTTGAGCGAAGGCGCGGAAATTTGACCGCGGCCGCCGGCTGGGCGCAGGACGCCGCTGGGCTTGCCGAATTGACCGGGAGCCGGTCGATGTATGCCTGGGCCCTGGGGCAGCGTGCGCTCGTGCACGCCTGCCGGGGCGAGGTCGAGCCGGCCAGGGCCGTGTGTGCTGAGCTGGGCGGGCTGATCGAGCGCGACGCGGCGCCGATCGCCCGGTTGTGGTTCGTCGGAGCGCTGGGACTGCTCGAGCTGTCGCTTGGGAACCCCGCGGCGGCGTGGGGGGCGTGCGAGTCGTTGACCGAGGCGGTCGAGCAGCGCGGGATCGACGAGCCCGTCGTGGTCGAGTTCCTTCCCGACGCGCTCGAGGCGCTCATCGGGCTCGGTCAGCTCGAGCGCGCGCAGGCGCTGCTCGACACCTTCGAGGCCCGTGGACGCGAGGTCGACCGCGCCTGGGGGCTGGCCAGCGCCGGGCGCTGCCGCGGACTGCTGCTCGCGGCGCGGGGGGATCTCGAGGGCGCCGTCGAGGTGCTGGAGCGGGCACTGGGCGAGCATCAGCGCCTGGAGATGCCGTTCGAGCTGGCGCGGACGCTGCTCGTGCACGGTCAGGTCCGCCGCCGGCGGCGGGAGAAGCGGCTGGCGCGCGAGTCGCTGGCGCGCGGTCTTGGCCTGTTCGAGGAGCTCGGCGCGAGCTTGTGGGCGCAGCGCGCGTCCGAGCAGCTCGTCCGGCTCGGGCTGCGCAGCGCGCCCGGCGAGCTGACCCACACGGAGCGGCGGGTCGCCGAGCTGGCCGCCTCGGGGATGAGCAACAAGCAGATCGCGGCGGAGCTGTTCGTCAGCCCGCGAACGGTGCAGGCGAACCTCTCCAGGGTGTACGACAAGCTCGGCATCAGGACCCGCGCGCAGCTTGGCGCCCGCCTCGCCGAGCAGCCCGAGCAGCGGATCGGGTTGCTGCAAACGTAGCCAAACGGACACTTGATCGCCGGTCGGGGCGGTGGGAGCCTCGGTTCGTGTCCAGCGTGTCTGACATGGACGGCCGATTGTTGTTCCTCGCCGAGCGCTACCTGCCGCACGCGAGCGAGCAGACGGCCCGCGCGGACGCCAAACTGGCCCGGGAGGCGAGCGAGCTGCTCGCTGGGGAGGGCACGGAGGTCAGCTACCTCGGCGGGGCGGTCATTCCGGCCGATCAGATGTGCTTCGCGGTGTTCGAAGCCGATTCGGCCGAGCACGTCCAGGAGCTGATCGCGCGAGCCGAGATCCCGTACGAGCACATCGTGCAAGCGGTACGACTCGAAGAGAACGAGCGATGAGGACGAGAGCGAACCGAGGCCGTCGGGGGGCGTCGCTGCGCTCAGCATGGGCCCGGCGCGCCGGGGCGCTCGGGCTCGTGGTGCTCGGGTTCGGTTTGTGGGCGCCGGGCGGCGCGTGGGCGGGCGTCTCGCAATACGACCTCAGCACCGGTGGGGCGCTGACGTCAAAGGCCGTCCCGATTGTCAACTCCGACACTAACGGCGCGCCATACGGGGTTGCCGTCAGCCCGGACGGCAAGAGCGTGTACGTCACCAACCAGGACGGCATCTCCACGCCCGGCACCGTTTCGCAGTACGACGTCGGCCCGGGCGGCGGACTGTCGCCGAAAGCGCCGGCGACAGTCGCGACGGGGGCCTCCCCATTCGGAATCGCGCTCAGCCCGGACGGCAAGAGCGTCTACGTCACGAGCTACGAGACGGACACCGTCTCGCAGTACGACGTCGGTGCGGGCGGGGTGCTGTCGCCAAAGACGCCGGCGACAGTCTCAACCGACGCCAATCCGTACGGGGTTGCGGTAAGCCCGGACGGCAAGAGCGTCTACGTCGCCGACTACGGCTCCCAGGATGTCTCGCAATACGACGTCGGCGCGGGCGGCGTGCTGTCGCCAAAGACGCCCGCGACCGTTGCGAGCGGGCTAAGCCCGGATGATGTGACGGTCAGCCCGGACGGCAAGAGCGCGTATGTCACCAACCAGAGCGACGGCACCGTTTCGCAGTACGACATCGGCGCCGGCGGGCTGCTGAAGGCAAAGACCCCCGCGACAGTCACGACGTCTGGCTTCGCGGACGGGGTTGCGGTCAGCCCGGACGGCAAGAGCGTCTACGTGGCCGACGCCGACAAGACCAGCCCGAACACGGCCGCGGGCGTTGTCTCCCAGTTCGACGTCGGCCCGGGCGGGGTGCTGTCGCCAAAGACGCCCGCGACAGCGCCGACGGGGATCTTTCCGGAGCGGGTCGCGGTCAGCCCGGACGGCAAGAGCGCGTATCTCACGAACGCGACCGACGGCACCGTGTCGCAGTACGACATCGGCGCCGGCGGCAAGCTGTCGGCGAAGACGCCCGCGACGGTCTCGGCCGGTGGCCCGCTGCCGTTCGGGGTTGCGATCAGCCCCGACGGCAAGAGCGCCTACGTCGCCGAGCGAGCCGTCGTCACTGCACGGACACACACGTTGACGGTCGCCAAGGCAGGTTCGGGTTCGGGGACGGTGACCAGCTCACCGGCCGGGATCGACTGCGGCGCGACGTGCTCGGATGCGTTTACCGATGGGACGATGGTGACGTTGACCGCGACGGCAGCCGCGGGCTCGACGTTTGCCGGCTGGTCAGGCGGCGGCTGCTCGGGAACAGGCGCCTGCACGGTCACGATCAGCGCCAACACCACAGTCACCGCGACGTTCACGGCCAGTCCAGGGACACACACGTTGACGGTCGCCAAGGCAGGTTCGGGTTCGGGGACGGTGACCAGCTCACCGGCCGGGATCGACTGCGGCGCGACGTGCTCGGATGCGTTTACCGATGGGACGATGGTGACGTTGACCGCGACGGCGGCCGCGGGCTCGACGTTTGCCGGCTGGTCAGGCGGCGGCTGCTCGGGAACAGGCGCCTGCACGGTCACGATCAGCGCCAACACCACAGTCACCGCGACGTTCACGGCTAGTCCAGGGACACACACGTTGACGGTCGCCAAGGCAGGTTCGGGTTCGGGGACGGTGACCAGCTCACCGGCCGGGATCGACTGCGGCGCGACGTGCTCGGATGCGTTTACCGATGGGACGATGGTGACGTTGACCGCGACGGCGGCCGCGGGCTCGACGTTTGCCGGCTGGTCAGGCGGCGGCTGCTCGGGAACAGGCGCCTGCACGGTCACGATCAGCGCCAACACCACAGTCACCGCGACGTTCACGGCCAGCGGCGGTGGTGGCGGTGGTGGTGCCGGCGGTGGTGGCGGTTTCGTCCTCGCGCCGACCGTGCAGTCGAGCTGCAGCGCCTCAGCGATCTCGCAGAGCGGCGCGACGCTGTCGGCAACGGTCGACCCGAACGGGCTCGCGAGCACGTATCACTTCGACTACGGGACCACGACTGGGTACGGCTCCTCGACGTCTGAGCAGCCGGTCGGCTCTGACAGCCAGGATGATCAGGTATCGGCGACGGTGAGCGGCCTGGGGGCGGGCACGACCTACCACTGCCGGGCGGTCGCTACCAGCGCCGCCGGCGTCACCTATGGGGCCGATCAGACATTCACCACGGGCCACGTCGCTAGGCGTGCACCCGCCCGGCTGCATCTCCGCTCGATCCGCCTCACCCCGGCGCGCCAGGGGTGCCAGGTCGAGAGCAAGCGCAGCGCGCGCGCCTCCAGCCTGAGCGACAGCGATTGCACGGTCGCGCTGCTGACCCTCGCGGGCACGATCGACAACCGCGCCGACGGGCAGAAGCTGACGATTGCGCTGCGCGGCGAGCTCGGGCGCCGCGGGGTGCTGATCGTCACCCGGACGGGGATTCGCAACGGGCACTGGCGACTGCGCGCGCGCCTGCCCGGCCGCGACCTCGAGCCTGGCGACCGCTGGCGTATCGCGGTCGCCTACTCGGGCAACGCGCAGCTGCTGTCCGCGACCGTCACCGGCGGCTTCATGCTCGAGATCGAGATCACCAACGCCAGCCCGTCGTAGGCGGCAGAGGGTCTTGCGCCCGCCGACTCGTGGCCTTGATGCCCCGCGATCAGCCACAAGCGATCAGCGCCACGAGAACCTCGACGCGCTTGATCTCGCCGCCACGGCGGCGGCATGCATCGCGCTGAAGCTCGTCCTGCGCATCCACTTCAGCATCTTCGGCATCGGCCTCTACTTCGGCGTGCTGCTCACCGCAGCGCTGGTCGTGGTCGCGAGGCGCGCGCGGCAGGCACCCGCGGTCACGTCGGGCACCTCAGCACCGTCCCCAGCGCCACCACCGCGGGCACCGCGGCCAACGTCGCCGCCGGATCGGTGCGGGTCTCGGCGCTCGGCACCACCGCCACGGCGACAAGCGCCCCTCGTGGATCCAGGCGGCGCGGGCAGTGTATACGTCCAATGCCCAGCCGGGACGACAGTCATCAGCGGCGCGGGCGCAGCACAGGGGAACCCGGTCGAAACCACGCTCAGCCGTAAGAGCGACCCCAACGGGTGGCGGTACGACGCCGTCAACGGAACAGCGCATACGCGCTTACGCTCACCGTGTTCGCCAACTGCCTGGCGGGGCGATCCGGGAGTCCCAACGCCGTTCACAGTTACTGCGAAGCCGCACGTCGTTCACCAAACCGCGTGCGGCCCGCGCGCGGTTAGCAGCGGCGAGCACGATTGGCAGTCAGAGCTTCCACGCCGTCTCGATCCTCGCCCAAACGCCGCGCTCAGGGCTGGCGCAGCTGGACGGCGCTTTCGCATCCAGATCGAGGAGCGACCGTCGCGATGACATCACCACGGGCTCCCGTTGCGGACGAGAACGAGCGGTCGCGCGGCGCGGAGCAGACTGCTGGATCGCCCCCGCGGTTCAGAAGTCGATGCCATTCGACGCGTACACCCCATGAGCGCAGTCCTGCTCCGCGAGGCGAAGGAGCAGCGCCTTGAGCAAGCCGACGGCCGGCGGCGGATCATCGGAGCAACAGTCGGCGGCAGCAACGCCGCGTTGCTGCTTTCCCCAAACTGAGCAGTGCGGTTCGCGGAACTGGGGCCAGCCGCGGCCATCGCATTCCTGAAGAGCGATCGTCGCCACGAATCGGGACCCGACGATCCCTACGGCGACATGCGAGGCGTGGTTGCCTCGACCGCCGCCGGGAGAGGGCCGCGACGTCGCGCGCGTCGCTGTTTGGGATATAGCTCGGCTACGGGGCGGTCCGATGGCGTCGGAGATGATCTGGCGCTCGCACTAAATGAGGTCGGTGTGGGCGAGCACCGTGATCGTTGCGGACCGGCGCGCGGTGAAGCCGAGATCCTCGTAGAGGGCGATCGCGGGAGTGTTCGATGTCATTACGTGAAGGAAGGGCCGCTCGTGGCGAGCGTGGATCCGGGCGATCAGGTCGCCCACGAGCCGTGACGCGAATCGCTGACCGCGAAACGCGGGGAGCGTGCAGACGGCGCTGATCTCGGTCCAGCCGTCCACATGCATGCGCTCGCCGGCCATCGCCACGAGTCTGCCCTCTCGGCGCGCCCCAAGGTAGGTGCCTAGCTCGATCGTGCGCTCGCCGAACGGGCCCGGCTGGGTCGCCGCGACGAGCTCGAGCATCTCCGGGACGTCGGTGGAGGCGAGAATGACCGCTTCGGGATCCGGCCTGCCGATCGCGTCGGGGCCGATCATCTGCGTCACGCCGAACCGACGTACCTCCGACCAGCCGTCAGGCGCCGCGCCGTCACGAACGATCCCGGCAACGCCGCCGGGGCCAATCAGTTCAGCGGCATCGCGCCAATCCTCAGCGGTCGGGTGCGGTGGCAGTGCGAGGAACGGCGCGACATCGGGCGGGTAGCGGCGGGCGCGGCCGCGCACCTCGGCGAGTTCTGCCTGTTGAGTGGTGAGCGCCGCGTAGGCGGGATTGTCGAGTGCGTGAGCGATCGGCACCGTAGGATCTTCTCCGTGACCGTCGTCAAGATCAACGCGATCACCGTTCCGCACGAGCGTTTCGATGAGTTTGCGGACAGGTTCGCTTCGCGGGCCGGCAAGGTTGAGCAGTCCGCGGGATTCGAGGGATTCGAGCTGCTGCGGCCCAACGACGACCGCGAGGTTTGCCTCGTCCTCACGCGCTGGCGCTCCGAGCAAGACTTCCAGGCCTGGATGCAGAGCCGCGACTTCGCGGCCGGGCACTCCCAGCACCGCGAACACGGACCCGTCGGCACCTCAAGCGAGCTCTGGTCCTTCGACGTGCTCGAGCGGATCTAAGGACTCACCGCACCTCCCGCGTGGAACGGGCTCCCGACCCATCAGGGATAGCCCCTCTCTGACAGGTCAGCAAAAATAAGCGCCGGACCTGACGATCGCATCAGCACCGGCGCCTCGCGATGGCGGGCCATCGCTTCGGCGACATGCGAGGCGTGGTTGCGGCCTTCCCCGGGACCGATCGCTTCCGCATATCTCCATCGTGTCGCTGTTGCTGCGCGGACGATCTCTATAGCCGTCCCCAGGTGCGGCACGGACCGCATCGCCGTCGCATTCTGCGGCCGCGCACCGAGCGCTGAAAAACTGGCCGTATCGAGGAGCACCGGAACCTTGGAGGGTCGTTGGGTGCGCGGCCGCAGGCCTTGCCAACAGCTGCCGCGAGCAGTCCAGCGACCACAATCGCTGCGCAACCCTTCGCCTCGCTGACGACCTCGGTTTCGTCCTTCTGCTTCCCGTGAAGGTTGACCGGCGATCGCCGGTGCTGTGACAAAGTTTCGTGACAAAGAACGTATGCCTCGAACTTGCCCAACAAAAAACTCCCCGATTACCAGGGAGTTCTTGAGAGCGGCTGAAGGGACTCGAACCCTCGACCTTCTGCATGGCAAGCAGACGCTCTAGCCAACTGAGCTACAGCCGCGAAGCGCGCTCAGTATAGACCCGAGTCGGGCCATCGATCTGTGGTCGGCGCGCGGCGTGCCCCGGCCCACGAGCAGAGGCGACGACCGGAATCGAACCGGTGTAGACGGCTTTGCAGGCCGCTGCGTAGCCACTCCGCCACGTCGCCCTGGGAGGTCTTAGCCTAGCGTCGCCGCAGCCGCTGACTGCCGTAAGCGCCTGGCGAACGGCTACTCAACCGAACAGGCGCCGTCGTGGGTGTGGGCGCCGGGGAGCCGGCCCAACAGCGCGGCGAGATGCTCGATCTCGTCGGCCGTGAAGTGCTCGAGGAACAGCCGGCGGACGCTGGCGATGTGGCTGCACCCCGCGTCACGCAACTTTTCATAGCCGCTGGCGGTCAAGTGCGCATAGGAGACGCGGGCGTCCTCGCGGCAGCCGACGCGCTCGATCCAGCCCGCGTTGACCAGCCCGTCGACCAGTCGCGTGATGCCGGAGCGGGTGAGCATCGTGCGCTCCGCGAGCGCTGACATCGGCAACCGGTGGTCCGGTGCTTGCGTCAGGTAGAGCAGCACCTCGTAGTCGCGCGAAGTCATGCCGTGCTCCGCGATGAGCTCGGCGTCGAGCAATCGCAGGATCGAGGCATGGCTCTGCAGGTAGCTGCGCCAGGCGTCGAGTGCGGCGCCGTCGAGTCGTTCAGGGACCGTAGTGCTCACCGTTAACCAGTCTAATTGACGGATCAACGGAACCTGGCTGCTACCACCGCGGGGGCCAAGTCCGAGATGGGCAGCCCGCAGGGGCCGGTCGGCGTCGGCAGGGTGACTGCTTTGCTCGAGGAGGAGAACATCGGCCGCGATGAGCGAGACGACTGCTCCGTCACGGACAGAGCAGTCCGCCGATGCGACCGTAGAGGTATCGCTGCTCGTCCAACTCGAGGGCGTTTCGCGGGCTGAGGCACATACCCTCGGCCACGCCGACAGCTACATCGTCAGCTACCGACTCTCGGTCGGTTGCATCGCTGCGGTGTACGATCGCTGCGACATGTTCCGGCGGGCGAGTTGGGGCTCGTAGTTATGTCGCTCGTTGAGGGGAGCGAGAACCGCTCGCACCCGTCAGCAGGCGCTCGTGGTGGGGCAGGGCCGGATGGTGCCGAGGTTGTCATCGACGTTTCTGGTCTGGGCATGTCCTACGACGGCTTTGAGGCCGTCCGGGGCATCGACATCCGGGTGTCGCGAGGGGAGATCTTCACTGTCTTGGGCCCTAACGGCGCGGGTAAGACCACGACCGTCGAGATCCTCGAGGGCCATCGCAAGCGGAGCGCAGGCGCGGTAGAGGTGCTGGGTGAGGATCCGGAGCACGCCGATCGGTGGTGGCGGTCTCGGGTTGGCGTGGTTCTTCAGTCCTCGCGAGTCGAGCCGCAGCTGACGGTACGTGAGTGTCTTGAGCTCTATGCCGGCTACTACCCAGCGCCGCGTTCGGTCCAGGAGGTGATCGAGCTCGTCGGCCTGAAGAAGCGCTCGGAGGTGCGCTGTGGCCACCTGTCGGGCGGCCAGCAGCGGCGGGTGGACGTCGCGCTTGCTCTGGTGGGCGATCCCGAGCTGGTGTTCCTCGATGAGCCGACTACCGGCTTTGATCCGTCCGCTCGGCGGTCGGCTTGGGAGATGATCGACGGCTTACGCCAGCTCGGCAAGACGATCTTCCTGACCACCCACTACATGGATGAGGCAGAGGCGCTGGCCGACCGGATCGTGGTCATCAAGGCCGGGGTGATCGTGGCCGAGGGCACACCGGCAACGCTCGGCGGCCGCGACCGCGCCGCGTATCAGATCTCGTTCAGCTTGCCGGAGGGGGCTGCCTTCGATGAGTTGCCGGTTGCGAACGGCTCGGCGCGGGAGCTTGATCAGGCCGGGAAGGTTCTGATCGAGAGCGAGCAGGTGATGGCGACGCTGCGAGCACTGTCGGGCTGGGCGATCGAGCACTCCTACGACATCTCAGACCTGCTGGTACGCCGCCCGGCGCTCGAGGATGTGTATCTCGGCTTGACGGAGAGCCCCAAGTGACGGGCTCGCCCGGCACCGCCGAACGCATGCGCGGACTCACGCAGATGAGCGATGCGCGCCTGGTCGCCCACCAGCTGCGCTACGACCTGTTGCTCGTCTTGCGCGATCCGCAGAGCCGCTTTTTCACGATCGTGCTGCCGGTGATCTTCTTGATCCTGCTCACGTCCCTGTTCGGCAACCACACCAGCCACGTCAACGGCCACGCGATCAAGAACTCGACCTACTACGTGCCGGGAATCTGCACGTTGGGGATCGTTGCCACATCGTTCGTGAATCTCGTAATCACGCTAACGGCGCAGCGGGAGAGCGGCGTGCTGAAGCGCCGCCGCTCGACGCCGGTGCCGGCTTGGGTGCTGATCGCGAGCCGCACGCTGACCTCGGTGATCCTCTCGATCGTGCTGGTTGTCGTGATCGTGGTGCTGGGCCGGATCATCTACGGCGTGCACCTTCCCAGCTCCGCGCTGCCGGCCTTCGTGCTCGGAGTCGTCGTCGGCGCCACGGCTTTCTGCTGCCTGGCGTTCGCCACGACGACCTTCATCCGCAACGAGGACTCGGCGCAGCCGATCATCCAGGCGATCGTCCTTCCGCTCTATTTCATCTCCGGCGTTTTCGTCCCGAAAGACCAGCTGTCTAAAACGCTGCAAGACATCGCGAGTGTGTTCCCCATCAGCCACCTCAACAACGCACTGTTCAAGGCGTTCGACCCCGCTACGACCGGTTCGGGCATCGCCGGCACCGACCTCTTGGTCCTCGCGGGATGGGGCGTGGGCGGACTGATCATCGCGCTGTGGCGTTTCTCCTGGTCTCCACTCTCCAGCTAACGAAAGGGCCGGACATGGCAAGCCCATTTACCGTCGAGCTCTCAATGCCGGAGCCTCCAGCCGAGGCCCAGGCGCGGGCAGCGAACGACCTGTCTGAGCCCGCCCGAGCCATCGGCCTACGGCTGACCAAGCGCGCCGCAGGCGAGTTGCAATACAAGCCCCGCGTGCAGTTCCCGTTTCTGATCATGCTCTGGCACAACCTCAGCGGGGAGAAGATGACCGTCAAGTTCGAGCCCGGCGGGAGCGGCGGGACGCGCGTCTCGATCAGCGGCGCCGTCGCACGCGGAAACCACCCGCTCGCGTCTGACCCCGAGCACTGGACGGAATCGCTGGGCGGTTAGACGCTCATATGGGCGTCACCCGCGGCTGGCAATAGCTGCGACTGTCGTACTCGCATCGGCGATGCCGAAGGCCCGGCGCCACTGAGACCTGCTTAAGCGCTGGCCCCGCTTTCGTGCCGCGCCGGGCACCTCGTGGCTTGGGTTGACCGACCCCCTATGCGCGGCAAGTGCAACGCCGGCGGCGTCGCGGCGCCGAACACCTGGCGGTGACCGCCGAGGCTCCCGATCCGCGCAAAGCAAGGCGCCCGGCGGCGGGTCTGAAGATGCCCGTGCGGCAACGGATGCAGGGCTGGCGGCGGTGGGCGCAGATCATCGCGTGCTGCTGCTCGACGCCTTAACCAGCCACGGCGACCTGGTGATCGCTTTGCAGCCGTAGCGACCATCTCGAAGGCGGATCGTGATAGCTCATATCACGCGGGAGCAGCGGCAAGGTGGGTGCTCGAGCGGGCCGCTCCTTTTTGCGCATAGCGCAAGAGGCTGCGATTTCGATCGGTCGCTTGCAGCGCGCTAACAGGCCGGCCGCCGGAACGGGCCCGTCCTGCGAGGGTGCTTGCTGTCCCGGGCCAGACGCGGTCAGCGCAACCTCTCGTACCGTCTCGCCGGCGCGGGTCCTCGGGTCGGGTCCCCTTCGCTGAGATGCTTGAAATTTGGCGAGCAGAGGGTGTCGGCGCGGCTCCTAGCGCGTGTAGAAGGTGTGGAACGATCCCTCGGTGATCTGCGGCTGTTCGGCACGCTCGCCGAGTGCCCGGCCCATGGCAGCTCCGAGCCGATCCGCGGCAAACCGGTCGAACTGTGCCCGCGACTCCCAGACGTCGTACACACGCAGCTTGCCCTCCACCTCCACCGAGCCGTGCGTAAGCTGACCCTCGGGCCAATCGGCAGGGAAGTTCAACGCCTCGCAAACCGCGTCGTAATCGCCCAGTGTCAGGCTCTCGAAGTCGAGTCTCAGTCCAATGGCCACAGTTGCCTCCTAGTGCGGGGATGAGGTTTCTTGCGCAACTCTTCCAGATCGGCGGCGCCTCCGAGAGCCGAACATCAAGGAGCTCGTTCATTGCCGCTCCTCGACGACCCTGGCCGCGCCACTGCTCAGTCGCCCAGAAGGAGCGGCCTCGCCCGGTACGTGGCGCGTCGTTGCTCCCGCGTGAGAGGACCGGCCGCCGGGCGGACCATTCCGTTGCCGACGATCCGGTCGTGTTCTCGCTTCTGACGTCGCGCGCGAGTCCCTGGAGCTGGCGAAGAGCGAGTCGTTCAGCGCGGGCGCGCTCCCTTCTTCTAATTGCCCTGCCCTTGCCGCAGTGTGCGGCCGTGACCTTGGATCTTTACCTCGCCACTGTTCGGCAGTAGCGTCGCGCCGGATGAGGCCCGAGACCCGGTATGCGAGAAGCGGTGATGTCAGTCTCGCGTTTCAGACCTTCGGCGGCGGGCCTGTTGAGCTACTGATCCCGTTTCCGTTCCTCTCGCACTTGGAGTACAACTGGGACTACCCGCCGTTGGCGCGCTATCTCGAGCTTCTCGGTTCGCTGGGACGGGTCACGGCTTTCAACCAGCGGGGGGTTGGACTATCGGACCCGGTTGCAGGTGTGCCGACTCTCGAGGAGCGAGTGGCGGACATGCTCGCGGTAATGGAGGCGGCGGGAATCGACCGGGCGTCAGTGTGCGCGATGTCCGATGGTGGGCCTGTAGCGATGTTGTTTGCGGCCGCCCACCCGGAGCGTGTCGAGAGGCTGCATCTGTACGCTACGTTCGCGCGCCGCGAGACATCGTCAGCCCTCGGGGCCGGCGATCCCGAGGAGATCGTCGCTGCGCTTTCCGCTCATTGGGGCAACGGCGAGGTGACCTCACTCGCGGCTCCTAGCTTGGCTGAGGATGATCGCCACAGAGCCTGGGCGGCCCGTCTGGAGCGCGTAGCGGCGAGCCCGGCGACGATCGCGCGGCTTGCCCGCGCCTCGGTCGAGACCGACGTGCGCCACGTCCTCCCAAACATCGGCGTCCCCACCACGGTCACTCACCGCCGCGGCGATGAACTGTTCCCGATCGAGTACGGCAGAGAAGTCGCACAGCTTATTCCCGGCGCACTGTTCATCGAGCTGGAAGGCCGAGATCACGCCCCATATGTCCGCAGCGAGGATCTAGTCGAGTCGATCGCCGAACACCTCACTGGATCACGTCCGAGAATCGACCCACACAAGCTTTTCGCTGCGATTTTGTTTACCGACATCGTGGGCTCAACCGAGCATGTGGCGCGGCTCGGTGATGACCGCTGGCGGCTGTTGCTCGACGCCTACGACCGGGGCACACGTCGCGTGTTTAACCTTTTTGACGGACGAAACGTACGCTCGACTGGCGACGGGTATCTGGCAACGTTTGACGGCCCGGTGCGGGCGATCGACGCCGCGCTCGCGGCCCGGGAGGCAGCGGCCCGGCTCGGTCTGGAACTACGCGCCGGCCTCCACGCCGGAGAATGCGAACTGATCGCCGACGGTATCGGTGGCATTGCTGTCCACCTCGCGGCACGCGTCGTATCGCTAGCCAAACCCGGTGAGATTCTCGTCACCAACGCCGTGCCGAAGCTGACCGCAGGCGCCGACATCGACTTCGTCGAGCGTGGCACTCACCAGCTCAAGGGAGTCCCCGATCGCTGGCAGCTCCTCGCCGCACGAAGAGGCCCGACCTCTCCCGTCTCCCCGCACGGTTATCCGATTCGCCCGGGTGATCAACGGCGCTGAGATTGAACAGAGCATCAACGTCGGCGAGCCGATCCGGCTGCCGATCGCTCGCGGAGAAGAAGCCTAAGACCGCAAGACCGCCATCCTTCGAGGTCCAGACGAACCGTGCCCGGCCATCGTCCTCACGCAGGACCTCGGCGGCGTCGCTGTGGTGGGTGTAAGGGCCGTCGACGATCGACCACGCCAGGCGCCAATGCTCCTCATCGCAACCGAGGATCTCCTCGCGTAGGACCGCAGCGGAGGCGAACGTCAGCCAAGGCCAACGCTCAGGGCGCGAGGCCGTCCACCGCCTTGCAGCTGAGGCGCCGGACAATCCCGGCGCGCACGATCACTTCTATCCGGCGGACGGGCCAAGGCTCGTGACCGCTATGGCGACGAAGCGCTGCTTAGCCGTCGCCAGGCGCCGGCGATGCCTCTCACGAATGACGATCGTGCGAGCGATGCCGCAGATGGCAAGGTGGACGAAATAGGACAGCGCGACGCCAGCATCCGCTCCATCGCGCACCGGGAAGCTAGAGCGCGTCCGAGCGGTGCGAAAACGACCGAGCCGCTCGCCATGATCGGCTCGTGTCTGATCTCGACCGCTTCATGGAGTTGGCGCGGCGGTCGACGGGTCAGCTGGCAGCGCTGGCAGCTGAACGTTTGCTAGCCGGGGCGGACCTCGATCGGGTCCATGCGAGCTATGTCGTGCCGGCGCTCGCGCTGCTCGAAGAGGCGGAGGTGCAGGCGGTGCTTGCGTCTGGCGGTGATGAGCGCGCTCTGACCGAGATCGAACGCGTCATCCGAGAGCTCGATGAGCTAAACCGAGCGCTGGAGGCTGAAGACTTGCGCTAAGAAACAGCGCGAGCCCTGGTGGCAGTCTGAGCCTCGAACTCCGAAGCCATCTCGTCGGCCAGTTCGCGCTGCCGATTGGTTCCGAGCTGGGGTTTGGCCTGGCGAAGCATCGATGCCGCGGCGACACATTCCTCCGCGGTCATCGCTTGAGCGCGCTGCTCGCGCTCCTCGATCCGCTCTAGCAGTTCCCGCTCCAAGGCCACAGCGGCAGAGTACAGCCCCTGACGGGCGAAGCGGAAACCACCCCGACGACCAACGCGCTCGGAGCTACGTGTACGACAGATGTACGACGGCGGCGAAGCATTCCGCTTCGCCGAGTAGCCAAACCACCGGTATTACCGGCGAAATGCCGCTGACAGGCCTCACACCGACCCCCCGGCCGCCCCAGAACGGCGCTCAGACGGGCAACAACTGGCACGTTGAGTCTTCCGCAGCCACAAAAAGGCAGCAAAATGCGCGCTTCTGATGGGCGATGCTGGGCTCGAACCAGCGACCTCCGCCTTGTCGAGACGGCGCTCTCCCAGCTGAGCTAATCGCCCTGGGAGCGCAAATGTAGCGTCCCTGCACGGACGAGGAAGCGGAAGCTTCGGCCGTCGCGGAGCGTCCCTCGGCCGGCCACTAGCATCCGCCGGTCAGTGGACTTCGAGCTCCCCGACGGCAACATCCTGACGCTGCCCGACGGCGCCACCGGCGCCGATGCGGCGGCTGCGATCGGGCCGGGCCTGGCCCGGGCGGCGCTGGCCGTGAAGGTCGACGGCGAGGTGCGCGACCTTTCGCGCCCACTCCTGTCCTCACCACCCTACGACGGCGCCCCCAAGATCGAGATCCTCACCGAGCGCAGCGGCGCGCCGGCGCTGGAGCTGATTCGCCACGACGCGGCTCACGTCCTCGCCACCGCGGTCATGGAGCTCTATCCGGGGGTAAAGATCTCGATCGGTCCGCCGATCGAAGACGGCTTCTACTACGACTTCGAGTTCCCCGACGGAGCATCGCCCTCGGATGCCGACTTCGAGCGGATCGAGGCCAAGATGCGCGAGCACATCGACGCCGACGAGCGCTTCGTCCGCGACGACATCCCGGTCGCCGACGCGCTCCAGCGCTTCGCCGCCGAGAGCCAGGACTACAAGGTTGAGCTGATCGAGGACCTGGTCCGTGACCAAGGCGTCGAGACCGTGAGCCTGTACAGCAACGACGGCTTCACGGACCTATGCCGGGGGCCGCATGCGCCGTCGACCAAGCGGATCAAGGCCTTCAAGCTGCAATCGCTCGCGGGCGCCTACTGGCGCGGTGACGCCAGCAAGCCGATGCTCACGCGCGTGTATGGGACTGCGTTCTTCTCGCAGCGCGACCTCCAAGAGCACCTGCAGCGGATCGAAGAGGCCAGGGCGCGAGACCACCGCAAGCTGGGCCGGGAGCTCAACCTGTTCATGTTCTCGGAGCTGTCGCCCGGCTCGCCGGCGTGGCTCCCGGACGGCATGGTGATCTGGAACGAGCTCACGAAGCTGTGGCGCGAAGAGAACGCCGCGCGCGGCTACCAGGAGGTCAAGACGCCGATCCTGTTCGACATAGAGCTGTTCAAGACGTCGGGTCACTGGGACGTCTACCGCGAGAACATGTACTTCACGGACGTCGAGGAACGGACGATGGGGCTCAAGCCGATGAACTGCCCCGGGCACGTGCTCCTCTACAAGAACGAGCGACGGTCATACCGCGACCTGCCGATCCGCTTCTCCGAGCAAGGTCTGGTTCACCGCCACGAGCCGAGCGGCACGCTGCACGGATTGCTGCGCGTTCGCCACATCACCCAGGACGACGCCCACATCTTCTGCACCGAGGAGCAGATCCCGGATGAGGTCAACCGCTGCCTGGACTTCGGCTACGCGATCTACGAGCGCTTCGGGTTCGAGCCCCGGATCGAGCTCTCGACAAGACCGGACAAGCGGGTAGGCACCGAGGAGATGTGGGATCGCGCGGAGGGGGCTCTGTCCGCCGCGCTCGCCGCACGCGGCGAGCCGTACCAGGTGGCGGAGGGAGACGGCGCCTTCTACGGGCCAAAGATCGACCTCCACATGACCGACACGATCGGCCGCTCGTGGCAGCTGGGCACCGTGCAGCTCGACTACTTCATGCCCGAGCGCTTCGAGCTCCAGTACACCGGCGCCGACAACTCAGAGCACCGGCCGGTGATGATCCACAGGGCCCTGATGGGCTCCTTCGAGCGCTTCATCGGGATCCTGGTCGAGCACTACGCCGGCGAGTTTCCGTTCTGGCTGGCGCCGGTGCAGGCAGTCGTCTTGCCGATCGCCGACCGACACATCGAGTATGGGGCGTCCGTGCGGGCCCGCCTCGCCAACGCCGGCCTCCGCGTCGAGCTCGACGAGCGCACGGAGTCCATTTCGCGCAAGGTCCGTGACGCTGAGCTTCGCAAGGTCCCGTACATGCTGGTCGTGGGGGATCGAGAGGCCGCGAGCGGCGAGGCGGCCGTACGCGAGCACCGCGTTGGCGATGTCGGCTCGGCGACGGTGGACCAGATCGCGGAGCGCCTGCAGGACCTTCTCGGCACCCGGGCGCCGCGGTCACAGATCGCCTCCTGGGGCGCCTGAGCGCCGCTATACTCGAATCTGTTGATCTCAGCTTGCGTTTACACACGGTCCGGCACCGCTTGACGTCCAGCCCACACCGCAGCTAGTGCCGGTCCCGAGGAAGTTCGACCGGCGCCCGCCCGAGCGGGACCAGACCCGGATCAACGATCGGATTCGCGTGCCCGAAGTGCGTCTGATCGGCGCTGATGGCAAGCAGATCGGAATCGTGACCACCGACGAGGCGCTGCGCTATGCGCAGGAGCGCGACCTGGACCTGGTGGAGGTTGCGCCAGAGGCGCGGCCGCCAGTCACCAGGGTGCTCGACTACTCCAAGTACAAGTACGAGCAAGCCCAGAAGCAGAAGGCGGCACGCCGGCACCAGCAGCAGATCACGATTCGTGAGATCAAGTTCCGCCCCAAGATCGCGCAGAACGACTACGACACCAAGAAGGGCCACGTCTCACGCTTCCTGCTGCACAGGGACAAGGTCAAGATCACGATCATGTTCCGCGGGCGTGAGGTCACGCACCCCGAGCGTGGAACGGCGCTGCTCGATCGGCTGGCGGGCGAGCTATCGGAGATCGCCGTGGTGGAGCAGGCCCCGCTTCAGGACGGCCGCAACATGACGATGCTGCTGGCACCCTCCAAGGCAGTGCTGAGCGCCGAGAAGAACGGCGCCGACAAGGATGGAGCCGAGGCCGACGGCCACACGGCCGATGGCGGCGGCACGGCGGGGGTGCCGGCGGAGAACGGCGGCCCGGCGGCCGCCGACCGCGTCGCCCAGTAAGCGCCCTAGACGGTCCCTGGCGCTCTGCTTTACTAGGCGACCGGCCATGCCCAAGACGAAGACCCACTCCGGCACCAAGAAGCGCTTCAAGCTGACTGCCACCGGCAAGGTGCGCGGGCGCAGCGCCTTCTCGAGCCACATCCTCGAGAAGAAATCGCCCAAGCGCAAGCGTCGCCACGCTGAGCCGGCGGTTATCTCAAAGCATGACCGCAAGCGGGTCAAGACCCTGCTCGGGGCGCCCCACAGGAGCACCAAATGACCCGCGTCAAACGCTCCGTCCATGCCCGCAAGAAGCGGCGCGCGACGCTCAAGCTGGCGAAGGGCTACCGCGGCGACGCCAGCCGTCACTACCGCAAGGCTAAGGAAGCGGTGCTCAAGGCCGATCAGTACCGCTACCGCGACCGCCGCAACCGCAAGCGCGACTTCCGCCGCTTGTGGATCACCCGTATCAATGCCGCTGCGCGCCAGCACGGTATGTCCTACTCGCAGCTCATCCATGGCCTCCAGCTGGCCGGCGTCGAGCTCGATCGCAAGATGCTGGCGGACATCGCGGTGCGCGACACCGACACCTTCCGACGCTTTGCCGAACGCGCCCGTGAGGCGCTGGAAGCCGGCTGACGAACAGCCGACCGACCAGCACCAAAACAGGGCGCCACTCCTGACAGGAGGGCGCCCTTTTTATTTCAATGACCATCACCAGCAACGACAACAGAAAGCTCAAGGAGATCCGCAAGCTCCGGATGCGCCGGCGCTGGCGCGAGCGCTCCGGGCGCTTCGTGGCCGAGGGCGAGGATCTGCTGGCCGCGGCTGATGCCGCCGGGTGGACGGCGGTGGAGCGCTACAGCGCGGCGGGCAGCGGCCTCGAGGGGGTCCAGGTGGACCCGAAGCTCCTGGCCCAGGCCTCCGGGATCGGATCGGGGACCCGGACTCTGGGCGTCTACGAGGAACGGTGGGCGCCGTCGGCGCGCGGCCCGCTGTGCGTTTACCTGCATGGCGTGCACGACCCGGGCAACGTCGGCGCGGTGCTTCGCAGCGCGCAGGCCTTCGGGGCCTCTTCGGTGGTACTCGGCCCCGGCTCGGCGGACCCGTTCGGGCCAAAGGCGGTTCGGGCCAGCATGGGAGCCGTGTTCGCGGTGCCGTTGGCAAGGACGGACGACCCGATCCAGCTCCCCGGGGCGAAGGTCGCGCTCGTGCCGGGCCGTGGCGTGGCGCTGCGTGAGCTCGAGCAGCGCGGCGCCGAGGTCACAGTGATGATCGGCGCAGAGCGGGACGGGCTGCCTGCGGAGGTCGTGGCCGCGGCTGACCACACCGCCCACATCCCGATTGGCACCGATTCCTTGAACGCAGCAATGGCCACCACCGTCGCTCTCTACGAGCTCGGCCATAGGATCAACGCATATGGCTGAGCGCACCAGAACATCGAGCGGCCAGCGGATCGCCGAGATCAGGGCCGAGGCCCAGCGGGCGATCGACGCGGCGCAGACCGCGGCGGAGCTCGAGCAGGCCAGGATCCGATACTTGGGACGCAGAGCGGAGCTGCCGAACCTGCTGCGCGGCGTAGCCGAGCTGCCGGCAGAGGAGCGAGCGGCCACCGGCAAAGCGGCCAACGACGCCCGGCTGGCCCTGGAGGAGGCGATCGCGCAGCGCCAACGGACGCTGGAGGCGGAGGAGCTGAACGAGCGGCTCCGTAGCGACCGCGTCGACGTGACGCTGCCCGCCGACCCGCTGCCCGAAGTGGGGCGGCTTCACCTGATCACAAGCACGCGCCGGGAGATCGAGGACGTGTTCATCGGCCTGGGGTTCAACGTGGCAGAAGGTCCTGAGGTGGAGACCGTCTATTACAACTTCGACGCGCTCAACCATGCGCCGACACATCCCTCGCGGCTGATGACGGACACGTTCTATGTGAGGCCGGCGCCCGACATCTTCGACCCCAACACGATGCTGCTGCGGGTCCACACGAGCCCCATGCAGGTGCGGGCCATGGAGCTGCAGCCGCCGCCGATCTACATCGTCGTCCCCGGTCGCACGTTCCGACCTGACTCGGACGCCACCCACACGCCCCAGTTCCACCAGATCGAGGGGCTGGCGGTCGACACCGACGTGACGCTGGCGGACCTGCAGGGGACGTTGCTCGCGTTCGCGCGGGCCATCTTCGGTCCCGAGCGCGACGTGAGGCTCAGGCCGCATTTCTTCCCATTCACAGAGCCGAGCGTGGAGGTCGATGTTTCGTGCTTCAACTGCACCGACGGGGTCACGGCCGACGGTCAGCGTTGCCCACTGTGCAAAGGGGAGGCGTGGATCGAGATCCTGGGCGCCGGCATGGTCGATCCAAACGTGTTCGGGGCCGTGCGCGACAACGGCTATGACCCCGAGGAGGTGCAGGGCTTCGCCTTCGGCATGGGCGTCGAGCGGATCGCGATGCTCAAGCACGGCGTGCCCGACCTGCGGCTCCTCTACGACAACGACGTACGGATCCTGGAGCAGTTCTGATGCGCGTGCCGGTCGAATGGCTGTCCCAGTACTGCGGCGCCGAGCTGAGCACCGCCCAGCTGGAGCAGCGCCTGACGATGAGCGGGACGAAGGTGGAGGCAGTGGAGCGCCACGGGGTGACCGGGCTCGAGCACTTCGTCGTGGGCCGGGTGCTCGACGCCCGCCCGCACCCGGACGCCGAGCGGCTGACCGTGTGCGCCGTCGAGCTCGGCGACTCGCGTCAGGCACAGATCGTGTGCGGCGCTCCCAACGTGCGGCAGGGGCAGACCGTGGCGGTCGCCACGCCGGGCGCTGTGATGCCCGACGGCCGCACGCTTCAGAAGGTCAAGCTGCGCGGAGTGGAATCGGACGGGATGATCCTGGCCGAGGACGAGCTGGGCGTCGGTGCCGACCACGCCGAGATCCTGGAGCTCGCCGACGACGGGTTGGAGCCCGGCCAGCCCCTGGCGGGAGTGCTGCCGATCGCCACCGACGTGCTGGTCCTCGAGATCACGCCCAACCGGCCCGACTGCCTGGCGATCTACGGCGTGGCCCGGGAGGTCCACGCCGCGACCGGTGTGGCGCTGAACCCGCCGCCGTGGCGCGAAGATCCGGGCTCCAGCGGCGACGTGACCGAGGCATCCGTCGTCGTGGAGTGCCCCGACCTCTGTGCGCGCTTCACGGCGCGCGTGTTCGAGGACGTGAAGATCGGGCCCTCACCGCCGTGGCTCAAGGCCCGGCTGATGGCCGCCGGCCAGCGCCCGATCTCGAACGTCGTCGACATCACCAACTACGTGATGCTGGAGACCGGCCAGCCGCTCCACGCTTTCGACCTGGACCGCGTCGCCGGCCGGCGCCTGACCGTCCGCCGGGCCGGGGAGGGCGAACAGCTGCAGACGCTCGACGGACAGCAGCGAGTGCTCGACCACGACATGGTGGTGATCGACGATGCCGACGGACCGACCTCGATCGCCGGGGTGATGGGCGGGTCCCGCTCGGAGGTAGGTGAGAACACGACCCGAGTGCTGATGGAGGCCGCGACCTGGAACGGCGCCAACATCCACCGCACCTCACTGAAGCTGGGGTTGCGCAGCGAGGCTTCTGGACGCTTCGAGAAGCAGCTCCAGCCCGAGCAAGCGCTACAGGCACAGGCGCTGGCGGCCAAGCTGATGGTCCAGCTGTGCGGCGCACGGCTCGTCGATGGGACGATCGACGTCGGCGGCCCCGGACCGGCGCCCGCGGTCATCCGTCTGCGCGACGCCCGCGTAAGCGGCCTGTTGGGTGCCGCGATCCCCCGCGAACGCTGCAGGTCGATCCTCGAGGCGCTCGAGTTCGAGACCGCCGACGCCCCCGACGGTCTGGAGGTCAAGCCGCCCGCCTTCCGCCGCTCAGACGTCACGCGCGAGGCGGACCTGGTCGAGGAGGTGGCGCGGCTCGACGGCCTTGAGAAGCTGCCGGCCACGCTCCCCAGCCGGCACGGAGCGTCCGGTCGGCTGTCGGTGCAGCAGCGGGTGCGGCGCCGGGCGAGCGACGCGCTGGCCGCACAGGGGCTCTACGAGGTCGTCGGCTGGAGCTTCGTCGGCCCCTCGCTGGCTCAGCGCCTGCGTCTGGACGGCGAGCAGGGGGTCGCGCTGGAGAATCCGTTGTCCGGCGACCAGTCGCAGCTGCGGACGACGCTTCTAGGGTCACTGCTGGACGCGGCGGCCCGCAACCAGGCGCGGGGGATAGCCACGCTGCGGCTGTTCGAGGCCGGCGCCGTGTACGTGCCCCGGGGACCTGAGAGCCTGCCCCTCGAGCCCTATCACGTCGCTGCGCTCCTCTTGGGCCCGGCGCGACCGGCCACCTGGCGCCATCCTGAGCCGCCACAGGCCGACTTCTTCGTCGCCAAGGGGATCTTGCGGGGGCTGCTCGAGACGCTGAGGGTCCCCTGGACCGTCGAGCGTGACGAGCGCCCGTTCCTGCATCCGGGCCGCTCCGCGAGCATCCGCGTCCGCGGGGCGGCGGCCGGGTGGCTGGGGGAGATCCATCCTCTGGTAGCCGCGGAATGGGACATTGAGCAGACCGTGGCAGCGTTCGAGCTTGACCTCGACGCGCTCGGCGAGCCCGCGACGCCGACCTATGAGGATGTGACCAGCTTCCCGGCGGTACACGAGGACCTGGCGGTGGTTGTCGACGAGACCACCAGCGCCGCGGAAGTCCTCGAAGCGACGCGAGAGGCCGGCGCGCCGTTGCTCAAGGACGCCGAGATCTTCGACGTCTATCGCGACGCCGAGCGGCTGGGCTCCGGGAAGGTATCGCTGGCCTTGCGCCTCGCCTACCGTGCCGCCGACCGCACGCTCACCGACGAGGAAGTGGCCGCCAAGCGCAGCGAGATCGCGGAGGCGCTGGAGCAAAGGCTGGGGGGGAGGATCCGTGCCGCCTAGTGGCGCCAGGGTCTCCGTGTTCGGGGCCGCCGGATATACGGGCGCGCTGAGCGCGCGCCTGTTATTCAGGCACCCGTGGTTCGAGCTGAGCGCCTTGACCGCCCGCTCTGACGTGGGGAAGAGCTTGACCGAGCTCTATCCCCACCATCGCGTGCCGCTGACGCTCGAAGAGCTCGACCTGGATCGCCACTCGGACATCGATGCCGCAATCGTCGCCTATCCCCACGGCGCCGCGGCCCCGATCATCGCCGAGCTGCGCGCCCGAAGCGTTCGGGTCGTCGACCTGAGCGCCGATTTTCGGCTGCGCGACCTGCGGACATACGAGGACTGGTACAGAACCCATCCCGTGCCGGAGCTGTTGCCGGAAGCCGTCTACGGGCTGCCCGAGCTTGGGTACCGGGAGCGGATCGCTGGCGCTGGCCTGGTCGCAAATCCCGGCTGCTATCCGACGGCGGCGCTGCTAGCGCTGGCGCCGCTGGCGCGCGAGGGACTGATCGACGACGTCGTCATCGATGCCAAATCGGGCGTCTCCGGCGCCGGGCGCGCGGCCACCGAGAAGACCCATTTCGTCACCGTCGACGAGAACATCAGCCCATACGGGGTGCCGCGGCACCGGCACACGCCGGAGATCGAGCAGGAGCTGGAGGCGCTGGGGGCTGGAGTGAGGGTGACGTTCACCCCCCACCTATTGCCGCTCGACCAGGGCGAGCTCGTCTCCTGTTACGTGACCCCACCTGATGGGGCGCTTGCGGACCTGCGCGCGCTGTACGAGCGATTCTATGCCGGCGAGCCGTTCGTGGAGCTCGCCGACGCACCGCCCGGTGTGCGCGACGTCCGGGAGACAAACGTCTGCCGGATCTCGGCCCACGGCGACGAGCGCACCGGGCGCGTCGTTGTGTTCGCGACGATCGACAACCTGTGGAAGGGCGCCGCCTCCCAGGCGGTTCAGAACCTGAACCTGATGTTCGGGCGCGACGAAGCGGAGGGGATCGCATGAGCGGCGGCCTGTTCCGCTCCCGCTGGGTGGACCAACCGAGCCACGTGACCGAGCTCGACCCGACCGCGCTGCCGGGGGGATTCCGCGCGGCGGGGGTGGCCGCTGGCCTGAAGCCCGACGGCCTCGATGTCGGCGTTCTCTACTCGGAGAGCCCGCAGACCGTATCGGCGGCCAGGTTCACGACCAACGCGCGCGCCGGTGCGCCGGTGATCGTCTCCCGGGCGGCGGACACCACCCGGCTGCGGGCCGTAGTGGCCAACTCCGGCGGCTCCAACACCGGCGACGGAGAGCGGGGCCTTCAGACCGCCCGAGCCACCCAGCATCTGGCGGCCGAGCTGCTGGCGGTCGAGGCTGCGCAGGTAGGCGTGGCCTCCACCGGCGTGATCGGCACCGAGCTCCCCCGGCGGCCGCTGTTTGCGGGCGTGCGCTCCGCAGTGGAGCGCCTGGGCGCCGACGCCGGGGAGTTCTCGCAGGCGATTCTGACCAGCGACCGGGGACCAAAGCGAGCCTGCCTGCAGATACGCCTGCCGCGGGGCACGGTGAGGCTGGCGGCACAAGCCAAAGGAGCAGGGATGATCTCGCCGCGATTCGCGACGATGCTGTGCTTCGTAGAGACCGACGCCCAGATGTCGGCCGAGACCGCCGACCTGCTGACCGCGGTGACCGTCAAGCGCTCGTTTGACCGCGTCAGCGTCGACGGTCAGCTATCGACCAGCGACACGGTGTTCGTGCTGGCCGGTGGCGCGTCGGGAGTGCGGATCGAGCCCGAGACGGAGGCCGAGCTTCGCTTCGGCGAGGCGCTCGATGCGCTGCTGCGGGCGCTGGCGCTTCAGATCGTGGCCGATGGTGAGGGCACCAAGCGGGTCGGCAGAATCGTGGTCCGAGGCGGTTCCGAGGTGGTGGAGCCCGTCGCCCGGGCGATCGCCAACTCGAACCTTGTCAAGACAGCGCTGCACGGCGGCGACCCGAACTTCGGTCGCATCCTCCAGGCGGCGGGAATGGCCTACCCGCGAAGTGACGGATTCGTGGCCGATCTCGAGATCGAGGGGCGGACAGTGGTCTCGGGCGGGGAGGCGGTGCTCGATGACCTGCGCGAGCTCGAGCCGCTGGTCCAGGGGGATGAGGTCGAGTACGTGCTCACCCTGGCGGGTGGGGGCGCCGAGACCGAGGTCTTCTTCTCCGACCTGTCCCCGGAGTACGTGCGCTTCAACGCGGAGTACACGACGTGAGTGGTGCAGCTGGATTCGAGCGCCGAGGCGGCGCCCGCGACGTCGCCACGCTGCTCGAGGCGCTGCCGTACATCCGCGAGTTTCATGGCAAGACCGTGGTCATCAAGTACGGCGGCGCGGCGATGGTGGACGCCGCGCTCAAGGAGGAGTTCGCCCGGGATGTCGTGCTGCTCAAGTACGTGGGCATGAACCCCGTCGTGGTCCACGGCGGTGGCCCCGAGATCACGAGCTACATGGAGCGGCTCGCTTTGCCGGTGCGGTTCGTCGATGGCCTGCGGGTGTCCGACCCGGAGACCGTGGAGGTGGCGAAGATGGTGCTGGTGGGCAAGGTCAACAAGGACATCGTGCTGCGGCTGGGACGCCACGGCCAGCCGGCGGTGGGGCTGTGCGGCGACGATGGACTGCTGTTCGGCGTCACTCGCCAAGCGGCTCCGAGCGGCGAGGACATCGGCTTTGTGGGGCGGATCGAGCGGATCGACGTGGATGTGCTCACCCACGTGGCGCAGGACTACATCCCGGTGGTGGCCAGCGTGGGCGCCGACCGCGATGGGCAGTCCTACAACGTCAACGCTGACGAGGCAGCGGGTGCCGTGGCGGGTGCGCTCGGTGCCTACAAGGTCATGTTCCTGACGGACGTTCCCGGCTGGCTACGAGATCCCTCCGACGCCTCGAGCGTCATCTCTGAGGCCACGGCGGCCGAGGTCGAGGCGGCGCTTGACGGCGTCGCCGGCGGCATGCGGCCCAAGCTTGCGGCCTGCCTCGACGCCATCCACCGCGGCGTGTCGTTCGCCCATATCGTCGACGGCCGCGTTCCCCACTCGCTGCTGCTGGAGCTGTTCACCGACGCAGGGCAGGGGACGAAGATCGGGGCCGCGCTTTGAGCGCCTCGCTGGCCGAGCTTCAGGAGCTGGAGCGCAAGTACGCGATCGGCACCTACGCCCGCAACCCCGTCCAGTTCGTGCGGGGCGAGGGCTGCAGCCTGTGGGACGAGCAGGGCAACGAGTATCTCGACTTCCTTGCCGGGATCTCGGTGCTCAACGTCGGCCACTGCAACCCGCGGGTGATGGACGCCGTGCGCGAGCAGGCCGGCCGGCTGACCCACGCCACGAACCTCTATTACACGGAGCCCGCGCTGCGCCTCTCCGCTCGCCTGGCGGAAAGCTCGCTGGGCGGCAAGGTGTTTTTGACGAACTCGGGCGCCGAAGCCAACGAGGCGGCGCTCAAGCTGGTGCGCAAAGCTCGGCAGGCAGGCAAGATCGTGGTACTGGAGGGGGCATTTCACGGCCGCACGTACGGGGCGCTTTCGGCCACGCCGCAGGAGTCAAAGCAGGCGCCGTTCGCGCCGCTGGTTCCGGGGGTCGTGGTGGTGCCCAAGGACGCAGGGGCGCTCGAGGCAGCGGTCGATAGCCAGACCGCGGCGGTGCTGCTCGAGCCGATCCAGGGCGAGACCGGCATTCACGTTCTGCCCGACGAGCTGCTCCGGGCCGCGCGCCAGGCCTGCGACAGAAACGGCGCCGCTCTGGTCTTCGACGAGATCCAGACCGGGATGGGGAGGACCGGGACGCTCTGGGCCTACGAGCAGACCGGCGTAACGCCCGACGCGCTGACCAGCGCCAAGGCCTTGGGGGGTGGGCTGCCGATCGGCGCGCTGGTGACCGGTCCGCGACTGGCGGACGTGCTGACCGTCGGCGACCACGGCTCGACGTTCGCCGGGGGGCCGCTGATCTGCTCGGCTGCGCTTCAGGCGCTCGAAATCTGCTCCGATCCCGCTTTGCTCGAGCGCGTCCAATTCCTCGGCGGCCAGCTGGCTGCGGGGCTCGAGCGCCTGCCGTTCACCGCCGCGGTCCGCGGCCGGGGGCTGATGCTGGCCATCGATCTCATCGACGGCATCGATGCCGTCGGGCTAGCGCGCCGAGCGCTGCTCGAGCAACGCCTGGTGATAAACGCCACCGGTCCCTCGACGATCCGCTTCGAGCCGCCCCTGGTGGTCTCCGAATCGGAGCTCGGGGACGCGTTGCGGAGGCTAGAGTCGCTGGTGTGAGTGCGTCCGAGCTCCTGCTTGCAGATGGCCTCAGCTTCGGGAAGGCGCTCGAGCGGTTATCGACAGCGCTTAACGGGCTGGCGGTGGAGCCGATCGACGCTCGGGCCCGCACCGCGACCCGCACCCTGTACGACACCTTCGACGGGCGTCTCCGTTCGACCGGGGATTGTGCAGTCTTCGAGGACGGCCGCTTCCGGCTCGGTGCGCTCGAGGTGAGCGTGGCGCGGGCACCGGAGCGCGTCCTCGCCACCGAGCTCGACCCCGGTCCCTTGCACGACGCGCTGAAGCCGCTCGTCGACGTGCGGGCGCTGCTTCCGATCGCCGAGCTCGAGGTACGCGAGCGCCGACTGCGCGTGCTGAACGACAACGGCAAGACCGTCGCGCGCGCCACCGTCGACGAGCCGGCGGTCCTGGGGCCCGGACGGCGCCGGACGCAGCTCGCCGCGAGGGTCTTCCTGGAAGCTGTGCGGGGCTATGAGCCTGAGCTAGGGCGTGTCCGCCAACTGCTCGAGCAGGAACTGGGTATGACGTCGGCGAGCCTGCCGCTGGTCCAGGAGGCGGCGGCAGCGGCCGGCGGGGCGCCGGCCGGCGTGGCCACGAAGGTTGACGTGCCGCTCGCCTTTGAGCAGCCCGCCGACTTGGCCGCGGTGGCCGTGCTGCGGGCCCTGCTGGACGTGATCGAAGCCAACCTCGAGGGCACGATCGACGACCTTGACTCCGAGTTCCTGCACGACCTACGGGTATCCGTCAGGCGAAGCCGTTCGATGCAGCGACAGCTCAAAGGCGTGTTTCCGCCTGACCAGCTGGCCCGCTTCCGCGGCGAGTTTCGCTGGCTGCAGGGAGTCACCGGCCCGGCACGTGACCTCGACGTCTACATGCTGGGGTTCGATTCGCTGAGGAACATGGTCGGCGAGCGGCTGGGTGAAGACCTTGACCCGCTCAAGCAGGTGCTGGCCGACCATCGCATGAGGGCCCGCAAGGACATGGTGCGCGCGCTGCGCTCCAAGCGCTGCTCGAGCCTCCGAAGCGACTGGAGCTCGTTCCTTCAGCAGTTGCCGTCGCTTCCCCCCGACGGGCGAGAAGATTCTCGGCGCACGATCGGCGACCTGGCGGGCGAGCGGATTTCGAAGGTCTATCGGCAGATGGTCAAGATGGGGCGGGCGATCGACGCCGACAGCCCGGCTGAGGAGTACCACGAGCTCCGCAAGAAGGGCAAGGAGCTGCGCTATCTGCTGCAGCTGCTGGGAGCCAAGACCTACCCGGACGAGGTCGTCAAGCCGATGGTCAAGACGCTCAAGGGACTCCAGGACCTGCTCGGACGCCACCAGGACCGCGAGGTGCAGCTGGCCACGCTGCGCGAGCTATCCGAACAAGTATCGGCGCGCCCCGGCGGCTCGCAGGCTCTGATCGCCATGGGAGCTCTGCTCGGCGCACTGGCTGAGGATGAGCGCACGATTCGCAGTGAGTTCGCGGAGCGCTTCTCGGCTTTCGGCAGCAAGCGAACCCGGGCGCTCGTCAAGGAAACGTTCGGTTGAGCGTCGTCCTTGCGACGTACAACATCAAGGGCGGCGTGGGAAAGACGTCGGCCGCCGTCAACCTTGCCTACCTGGCGGCCCGTGACGGCGCGCCAACCCTCCTGTGGGACCTCGACCCGCAGGGTGGCTCGACCTACCTGTTCCGCGTGAAGCCCAAGACACGCGGCGGCCCCCGCAAGCTGATGCGTGCTCGTACCGACCTCGGGAGCTCGATCAAAGGCACCGATTACCCGGGCCTCGACCTGCTGCCGGCGGATTCTCGCTACCGCCACATGGATCTGGCTCTGGACGGCGTGAAGCACCCGACGCGCCGCCTGACCCGCGTCCTCGAGCCGTTGAGAGACGAGTACCGCTACCTGTTCCTGGACTGCCCTCCCAGCATCTCGTTGGTTTCCGAGAACGTGTTCGACGCCGCCGACGTGCTGCTCGTGCCGATCATCCCGGCCACGCTGGCGTCTCGGACGCTGGAACAGCTCGAGCCGCTGCTCGGGACCGGCACCCAGCTGTTGGCGTTCTTCTCGATGGTCGACGGACGCAAGAAGCTTCACCGCGAGGTGATGGACTCGTTGCGGGCGCGGCATCCAGGCGTGCTGGACGTCGCGGTGCCGGCGGCAGCGGTCGTAGAGCGCATGGGAGCCGAACGTGCCGCGCTGGAGTCATTCGCGCCGCGTACGCGCGCCGCGGAGGCCTATCGGGAGCTGTGGGCGGCCGTCAGCGAGAGGCTCTCGACTAGCCTTGCCGCCCGATGAACGCCGAACTGCCGTTCGACGCGGGCGCCCCGCGCACGGCCTCCTACGAGGCCGATCCGGCCGAGGTGCGCCGCGTGCTGCTGCTCTACAGCGGCGGCCTCGACACCAGCGTGATGCTGACCTGGATCCAGGAGCACTACAAAGCCGAAGTTGTGGCGCTCACGGTCAACCTGGGGCAGCCGGGCGAGGACTACGACGTCGTCAGGGGCAAGGCGCTCGAGCTCGGCGCGCTCGACGCCCACGTGGTCGACGCCCGGGAGGAATTCGGAAGCGACTACCTGCTGCCCGCGATCCGCGCCAACGCCATCTACGGCCTGGGATACCCGCTGTTCACGGCGCTGGGACGGCCGCTGATCGCTTCCAAGGCGGTTGAGTACGCGCGTCGGACCGGCTGCGACACGATCGCCCACGGATGCACGGGCAAGGGCAACGACCAGGTCCGCATCGAGGCCACGATCGCCACCTTGGCTCCGGAGCTCAAGGTGATCGCGCCCGTGCGCAGCTGGCGGATGGGGCGCGAAGAGGAGATCGCCTACGCCCGGGAGCGCGGGATCAAAGTCAAGGGCTCCTCGGAGATTGGAGCCCCCTATTCGATCGACGACAACCTCTGGGGACGCTCCAGCGAGGGACGCTGGATCGAGGACCTGAACCACCCTCCGGAGGACGACGTGTTCCAGCTGGTGACTCGCCCGGAGGAGGCGCCGGACAAGGCCGAGACAGTGACGGTGGCGTTCGAGCGTGGTGTGCCGGTGGCACTGGGCGGGGAGCGCATGGGCCTGGTCAAGGTGCTGGAGCGCGCGGCGGCGATCGGCGCCCGCCACGGCGTGGGGATCGTCGACCACATTGAGGACCGCATCGTCGGGCTGAAGGTCAGAGACATTTACGAGGTTCCGGCGGCGGCGATCATCCTCACCGCCCATCAGGAGCTGGAGCGGCTTGTGGGCACGATCCATCAGAACCAGCTGAAGCTCGAGCTGGACCAGAAATGGGCTTACCTGGTCTACGCGGGGCTGTGGTGGGAGCCGTTGCGCGCCGACCTCGATGCCTACATGGCCGCGGCGAACGAATACGTGACCGGCGAAATTTCGCTGAAGCTCTACAAGGGCTCGCTGCGGGTGATCGCCCGCTCCTCCCCGAACGCGGTGTACGACGCCCAGCTGGCGACGTTCTCGGAATCCGGGGGACTGTTCTCGCAGGCCGCCTCGCCTGGGTTCATCGAGCTGTTCTCGCTTCAGTCGAGGATGGCGTGGCGGATACGCCACGGGGAGTGAGCGCCGCGCTCAGTGGGTAGCATCGGCCCCGAGATGGGCTACAAGATTCTCGGATACATGGTCTGGCAAGGCGCCAAGTGGTATGCCCGCCGCCGCGTGCGCGATTCGCGTCGCAACATCGCGATCGGCGCGGTCGGCGCTTTGGTGCTGGCCGGCGCGCTCGCCGCCTCCAAACAGCGGCTGAACCAGCGCGACTGATCCGTCCGCCTGGAGGCGTACCGTCGCGCGGTGATGGCGGAGCCCCCGGGATCTCAGTCCGCGCTGGGAATCGAGGCGGTCGAGTGGCTACCCACGGGCGAGTCGTCGGTGACGGTCATCGTCACGGGGCGCTGGCGCCGGCGCCCCAGCTGGCAAGGCCGGCCGGTGCTGGTGATCGAGACCCATGGTCGGCGGCACCGGTTTCCCGCGATACCCGATCCTCCGAGCGTCGCGGGGGCCGCGCCGGGCACGTGGCGCATGACCTTCTCGATCCCCGCCTGGCTGGCGCCGCAGCTAGGGGGGAGGGCGTGGCTGCAAATGGGCGTTGTCGTGGTACCGCTGCCTCCCGTCGTCGAGCCGCGCGAAGCGGGATCGGCAGAGGCTCCGGAGGAACCCGGGGAGGCGGAGGCGCCGCAGGCTGCGGGGGCGCCGGAGGGTGAGGCGGCCGGGGCGCCGCCGGAAGCTGAGGACGTAGGGGCTCGCGAGGCTGAGGGCGCCGAGGCGCGGGAGTTCGAGCCAGACGTCGCCGAGACCGCCGGGATAACCGGAACCGAGCGCGAGCCGCAGCGGCGCACTGGCGACCTGCTCGCCGCCGCGGCGGAGCTGACGAACACGATCAAGGAGCTCGATGCAGAGCGGCGCATGGCGGCAGCCAGGGCCGAGAGCGAACAGCGACGGCGCGCCGAGCTGGAGCGAGAGCTGAGCGACACCCGGCAGCATGCCCAGGAGGCCCAACGCCTGGCACGCGAGGCCGAGCTGGAGCGCGAGCGCATCCTGCGGGCCCCAGTGCCGATGCGGGTTTCTTCGTGGCGTGCCCAGCTGCCGGTGGAGATGGAACTGGCGCACAGGGCACCGCCCGTGCGGGAGCCCGCGGCCTCCAGTTCCTTGGACGGCGAGCTTGCGCGCTTGGCGCGCCAGCAGCTCCGTCGCGAGCAGGACGCCACCCACGCCGCGGAGCTGGAGCATTGGCGCGTCCGGGCCGCCGAGCTAGAGCACTGGCGCGCCCGAGCAGCGGAGCTGGAACAGCAGCTGCACGAGTCGGCACTTCGCGCCGAGCGCCTCTATGAGGTCATCGAGGACCTGCGAGCGGTGCTCGACATCATCCGTGGCATCCCTCCGACTGAAGCCCGCCACAACCCAGGGATGGTGGCCGAAGGTGATCCCCCGGTGGCCGGCGGCTCGTCACTGCTCGAGCCACGCCGCCTCGACGCTGCTCTCGGCAGGCTGCGCGAGTCAATCCCCCCTGTCGAAGCGGACCCAGGTGAGGAGCCGCAGGACGAGCAAGAGCCTTCGGCGGGGGGCGAGGAGACCGCCACCGACGAGCGCGAGCTCCTTGACGAGCACGAAGTCGTCGAGGAGCTTCCACCGCCGGCCCTGGGAACGCGCAGGTCGTGGCTGCTGCGTGCTCTGCGAGGGCTGGCCAAGCGAGACCCGGTCACCGCCGGCCGCATCGCGTTCGGGCTGCTTCGGGCGCAGCGTCTGGCGAGCGAGGGGCCTGTGAGCTACGACGTCTCGCTTGCCGACGTCGGCTCGTTTCACCTCAGCGTCGACGAACGGGAGACCCGGCTCGTGCCGGCGAAACAGCTACGCGAGCACCGGGGCGTCGACTTTCAGCTGCTTGGTGATTCGGCCAGCTTCGCCCGCCTGCTGGTGGCCGGTCCGATCCGCAGGCGGTCTGGGCGGGGTGTCGCGGAGCTGCGCGGCGACCGCAAGGCGCTCGGCGCACTGCTCGCGCTGATCCGTACGCCTTACGGCCTGCGAGAGCTCTATGCGGCCGGAGCTCGGCTCGATCCGCGGTTGACGTTCGCCCTGATCGCATCGATGATCGAGCCTCGCTGGACGAGCGGGGATCGGTTCACAGTCGCCCATCGGGGCCCCGGAGGATCCGTCTACCTGCGCGTCCCGGGCAACACACGTCCCGCGGTCGGCGTCGAGGCGCCCCTGGGTCCGGTGGCCGCCACGATCATCTGCGAGCCCAACGAGTTGCTAGCCGTCTTCGCTCAGGGGAGCGCGGAGCGGGCGAGGATCCGCGGCCGGCGCGAGGTGGTTGAGCAGCTGCGTCGCTGGGTCAGCCAGGCGCAAGGCAGCTGAATCTCCGCAGCGAGCGAGGCTATCGCGCCGCCGGCGGCCTCCCGTCCGCGACGGTGCCTATGCTCGTCTGGCACGCATGAGCAACCCCTGCGTCCACCTGCACGTCCACTCCGAGTACTCGCTGCTCGACGGCGCCTGCAAGATCGATGGCCTTGCCGAGCTCGCCGCCGCTCACGGCCAGCCGGCGCTGGGACTCACTGATCACGGTGTGATGAATGGTGCCGTCGAGTTGTTCACGGCGTGCCGCAAGCACGGGATCAAGCCGATCATCGGCTGTGAGGTCTATTTGGTGGATGACCACCGCCGCCGCGCTCCTGGCCGGCTTGATCGCTTTCATCTCACGCTCCTGGCGGCTACCGGCGAGGGCTATCGCAACCTCGTCAGGCTGTGCTCGGCCGGCTTCCTCGAGGGGTTTCAGCGCGGCAAGCCGTCGGTCGATGTCGAGCAGCTGGCCGCGCACCGAGAGGGCGTCATCGCGCTGACTGGCTGCCTGCAGTCTGTCTTCTGCCAGCACCTTCTCGAAGGTCGCACCGCCGACGCGCGCGCCCACGCCGACCAGCTGGTTCAGGCCGTTGGCAACGACAACGTCTACTTCGAGATCCAGAAGAACGGGCTCGCGCCGCAGGACGCGGTCAACGAGGGAATCATCCGCATCGCGCGGGAAATGGGACGGCCGCTCGTGGGGACGGGCGACGTCCATTACCTGCGTCGGGAGGACTACCACCACCATGCGGCCCTTCTCTGCGTGCAGACCAAGTCGACGCTCACCCAGCCGCAGATTCGCTTCGAGACCAACGAGTTCTACCTGCGTTCCAACGAGGAGATGGCCACCGCGTTCGACCAGTGGCCAGAAGCAGTGGCCACCACGCTGGAGATCGCCGAGCGCTGCGATCTGGAGCTCGAGCTCGGCCGGCAGTTGATCCCGCGTTACCCGACGCCGGAAGGCGTTGGCGAGCAGGAGTATTTGCGCGAGCGGGTCCACGAGGGCCTCCGCGCCCGCTACGGCGACCCTCCCCCGGCGGAGGCGCTGGAACGGGCCGAGTATGAGCTTGGAGTGATCGAGAACATGGGGTTCAGCGCCTATTTCCTGATCGTCTGGGACTTCGTGAAGTACGCCAAGGATTCCGGCATCGCGGTCGGCCCAGGCCGCGGCTCGGCTGCCGGGTCGATCGTCGCCTACTGCCTTCAGATCACCGACGTTGACCCGCTTCGTTACGACCTTCTGTTCGAGCGGTTCTTGAACCCCGAGCGGGTCTCGATGCCGGACATCGACATCGACTTCTCGGTGCGGGGGCGGGAGAAGGTGATCCGCTACGTGACCGACAAGTACGGCAAGGAGGCGGTGGCGCAGATCATCACCTTCGGCAAGATGTTCCCGCGCGCGGCGACCCGCGACGCGGCGCGCGTGCTCGGCCTCGACTACGGCGCCGGCGATCGCCTGGCGAAGCTGATCCCCGAGCCTCAACAGGGCCGGCCCCCGAGCTTTCAGGACTGCTTGAAGCTGGGGCAGCCGCTGGCGGCGGAGGTGGAGAAGGATCCCACCGCCAAGCAGATCGTCGATGTGGCCCGCGGCCTGGAGGGGATCGTTCGCAATTCTTCGATCCACGCCGCGGCGGTCGTGATCGCAGATCGGCCGTTGACCGAGATCGTGCCCTTGCAGGTGGCGGACGCGGGACTCGACGAAAACGGCGAGCGCTCGCTGCGGACGGTCACCCAGTTCACGATGAAGCCGATTGAGCAGATCGGCCTGCTGAAGATGGACTTCCTCGGGCTCCGCAACCTGGACGTGATCGAAGACGCGCTGGACATCGTCGAGCGCTCGACGGGCGAGCGCCCCGACATGGAGACGCTGCCGCTCGACGATCCGAAGACCTACGAGATGATGGCCCGCGGAGACTCGGTCGGCGTGTTCCAGTTCGAGTCCGAGGGGATGCGCGAGACGCTGAAGCGTCTAAAGCCCTCCGAGTTCGAGCACCTGGTCGCGCTCAACGCGCTCTACCGCCCCGGCCCCATGGAGCAGATTCCGACATACACGCGCGCCAAGCACAACCCGGAGGCCGTCTCCTATGCCGACGAGCGGCTGCGGCCAATCCTCGAGTCGACCAACGGGGTGACGGTCTACCAGGAGCAGGCGATGCAGATCGCCAAGGAAATCGCGGGTTTCTCGGGAGCCAAGGCGGATGACCTCCGTAAGGCGATCGGCAAGAAGAACCGGGAGGCGATGGCCAGGCTGAAGCCCGAGTTCTTCGCCGGCTGCCGCGCATCCGGTACCGCCGAGGCGGTGATCGCGCAACTGTGGACGACGAACGAGCGCTCCGCCGACTACTCCTTCAACAAGTCGCACGCCGCCTGCTACGCGCTTATCGCCTACCGCACCGCGTGGTTGAAGGCCAATTACCCGGCTGAGTTCATGGCGGCGCTGATCTCGTCGGTGATGGACACCAAGGACAAGGTGCCGTTCTTCGTCGCCCAGGCCGAGCAGATGGGGATCTCGATCCTGCCACCGGACGTCAACCTCTCAGACCACGAGTTCGTCGTCGTCGACGGGAACATCCGCTTCGGGCTCGACGCCGTCAAGGGCGTCGGCTATCAGGCGGTGGAGGCCATCAAGCGCGCCCGCGGAGAGTGGGATCCGGATCGCAGCGCCCCCAGCAAACCATTTCGCGACCTGTGGGACTTCTGCGCGCGCGTCGACAACCGGGCTGTCAACAAGAAGGCGATCGAGGCGTTGGTCAAGTGCGGCGCGTTCGGATCCACCGGAGCGTCCCGCAAGGGCATGCTCGCTGTGCTGGAACGGGCCCAGGGGGCAGGGCAGAAGGCCCAGCAGGACGCCCAGATCGGTCAGGGCTCGATCTTCGATCAGGATCCAGCGCACAACGCCGGCGACGGATCCACCCCGTCCGGCTTGTGCCACCCCGAACCATGCGGCAATCCCGACGGGCGAGTTCGATCGCGCCGAGCTGCTCCAGGCCGAGAAGGAGTCGATCGGCCTCTTCATCTCGGCCCATCCGCTGAAGGAGGTAGGCCCCGCGCTGTCGCTGCGTGTCGACTGCTCGCTGCCGGCGCTTTCAGAGCGCCGCGACGGCGATTGGGTGACTGTCGGGGGCATGATCACCGCCGCCAAACGGATTCGGACCAAGAAGGGCGACTGGATGATGTTCGCCACGCTGGACGATCTCCAGGCCTCGGTGGAGCTTGTGGTGTTCGGAAACGCGCTGCAGGACAGCGCCGAAGCCCTGCAGATCGACTCAATCGTGCTTGTTCGCGGGCGGATCGATCACAAGGACCAAAACAAGACCTGCATCATCGCCCAGCAAGTCGAGCTGTTCGAGCCGAGCGCCGAAGAGGTCCAGGAGGCCGCGAAGGCTGTCGCCAGCCAGGCCCCGGCGCCGAGTCCGCTGCGACTGCGCGTGGACGCCGCGCTGTTGCCGGCCACGGCACTCAGCGATCTGAGAGACGTGCTTCAGAGCTTTCCCGGGGAGTCGGAGGTGGTGGTCGAGCTCACGACCTCGGTCGGCAGCCGGCGCCTGAAGCTGGGCTCTGGATTCAGGGTCCAGTGCGGGGCCGGACTGCACGCCGAGCTCGACGCGCTGCTCGGGCAGGCGATCGTGACCGATGAGCCGCAGCCGATGGCTGCCTCAGCCTGACTGCTGCCCCTAGGCGGACGCGGTTGAGGCCGCGGGCGGTATTCCTCGACGGGGGCGGCACGATCGTGTTGCCAGATCGCCGTCTCGTGGCCGGCGCGCTCGCCAGCGTGGGGGCCGAGATCGATCCGGGGGCCGTTCCCGTCGCTCACTACGAAGCGGTGCGCGCAATCGACCGTGAGCAGCGCCGGGGGCCCGCCGACGGCTATGGCCCCACGTTCTGCACGGCGCTGGGCGTCCCCCGGGCGCTGATCGGCGCCGCTGTGTCGGCGCTGTCCGAGCTGGGCGACCGCCGTCGCTCCGGGCACGTCCTGTGGAGCGAGCCTACGCCTGGGGCGATCGAGTTGATCCGTGATCTGCGGCGCGCGGGGTTCACCGTTCTGATCGTTACGAACTCCGACGGGCATGCCGCGGAGAATCTCGCTGCGGCCGGCATCCTCGACCGAACGGGGCTCGACGGCACCGCCGTGGTGGATTCAGAGATCGTGGGCTCGATGAAGCCCGACCGGCAGATCTTCGATGTGGCACTCGGGCTCGCGGGCGTCGAGGCAGACGAGACGGTCCACGTCGGCGACATGCTCTCCACCGACGTGCGCGGGGCGAGCGCGATCGGCATCACCCCCATCCACCTCGATCCCTACCGCAGCTGCCGGAGTCCGGCGCACCGGCACGCGCGCTCGCTGGCGGGCATCTGGAGTCACGTCCGCCATGGCTAGCCGCAACCCCAGGCCGGGGCCTGACCGTAGCTTCATCAGTATTCCCTCGGCAGCACCACCGTCCGGTAGAGTCGCCGGCGTAGTCTGAGGAGTCGAGGTGAAGTGGCGCACTGCTATTGCGGGGCTGGGGCAGTGGTTTCCAAACCATGTGATCGATGGCAGTGCGACCGGCTCGGGATCGTCGCGGCTATGAGCAGATGCAGACTCGCCAGCGCGGGGGCGGCCCGGCTAGGGCTCGGTGCGGTGGTATGCGGTGCGCTGATGGCTGCCCTGCCTGGTACCGCGTCTGCGCTGACCAACTTCACCTGGAGCGGGGCTACGACGAGCATCTACTGGTCGAGCGGTGGCAACTGGGTCGGCGGCGCCGCACCCAGCGGCTCGGTGGGGACGCTCACGTTTCCCGCGCTGCCTTCCTGTGCCAGCCCGAATACGTGCTATTTGAGCGTAGATGACCAGAGTGGCGCTCAGAGCGTGAGCGCCACCGGGCTCTCGGTCGATGATGGCGTCCCCTACAAGATCTCCTACCGGCCAGGGACCAGCGGAATCACGTTGGGCAGCGGCGGCATCACCGCCAGCCCCACCAGCGGCTCAGCCACCGGCAGTCCCAGCCTTCTTGTTCCGATCACTCTCAGCGCGCCCCAGACCTGGTCGATCAACGGCGGTACGGGCGGTGGGCGGCTGACGGTGGGGACGGTGACCGGGCCGCAAGCCAATACGCTCGCCATCACGTTCACGAGCGCGACCGCGCAGCCCGGGCCAGCTGCAGCTTTCGAATGACGTCGAGGTCGGCGCCGTAACGGCCAGCGGTCCAGGCGCGCTCAACCTGAACGGCTCGCCGTTCTCGCTCAACGGGACCACCGGCAACCCGGTCCGGCTGACGGGCGGCGCGACCCTGGTCGCGGGCTTCGCGGGGACTTCGACCGGACCGCTGACCTCCACCGGCGGCCAGGTCCAGGTGGGCCAGGGAGGCGCTCCGGACGGCACGCTGGCGGTGAGAGGCAACGGCGACGTCTCGCTGGACGCGAGCACCAAGCTGTCGATGTTCATCGATCAGCCTGGGACCACGCCAAGCACCGATTACTCGCAGCTGACGGCCTCCGGCACCGTGAATCTCGGAGGAGCGACACTCAACTTGAGCGGCTCTCCCTCCACGTGCTCGCTGCATCCAGGCGACGTCGACACGCTGATCACCACAACGGGGTCGCTGACCGGCACCTTCGCCGGCATCCCCGACGGAACTGTCATCCCGATCTTCAGCTGCTCCGGAGGCTTGAACGCCAGCGTGCGGATCAACTACACGGCGCACAGTGTGACGGCCACCGTTCCGGGCGGGAATTCGGGCGTGCCCGTGAACACGTCGCTGCCGACGATTTCCGGCACGCCTCAGCCCGGCCAGACGCTCACCGAGCACCGCAGGGACATGGACGAACAGCCCGTCCTCCTTCACCCGAGAAGTGGGAGATCTGCGACGCCCAGGGCACAAACTGCAGCTTCATTCAGGGCGCCACCGCGCAGACCTACACGCTGACCTCCTCCGATGTGGGGCACACCATTCGGGTGCAGGAGACCGCCTCCGACGCCAACGGGCCGGGTTCCCCCGCCACATCAGCCGCCACCGCGGTGGTCTCGGCGCCTCCGCAGCCGCCGACCAACGTTTCGCCGCCCACGATCGCCGGCACCGCCGAACAAGGCCAGACGCTCACGGAGCAGCGCGGAACCTGGACCAACAGCCCGACCACCTACGGCGTCCAGTGGGAGGACTGCAGCGATACCGCCGGTAACGGTTGCGCGCCGATCGCCGGGGCGACAGGCCAGACATACACACCGACCGCGGCCGACGTGTGCCACACCATCGAGGTGCAGGAGACCGCAACCAACGCCGGGGGCACGGGCGGCCCGGCGACATCCCCCCCGACCAGCGTCGTGGTCGCGGCCGGAAACGACTTCACGTGGAGCGGCGCGAGCGAGGCCACGAGGGGTGACGGGTGGAGCGTGCCGGGCAACTGGGCCGGGTGCAGGGCGCCGAGTGGCGCGGTCGGGACGTTGAGCTTCCCGCCGCTGGCGTGCGACGCCGCCGGCCATTGCGATACGGCTGACGATCTCGCGGGACTCGTCGCGTCCCGTCTGGATGTCGCAACTGCCAGCGCACGCGTCTACCTCCTCGGCGGGGCCCCCGGCGTCACCCTGACACTCGGGTCAGGCCTCTCCTCGAGCGGCAACACAGCTTACGTGGCCGTCCCGATCATCCTGGGTGGTGCCAACACCTGGACGATCGGAGGCTCAGACACCGAGATCGAGAGCGTCTCCGGTCCCTCCGATCCGCTGTCCATCGACGTTTCAGGGCGTCTCTTCCTGAACGGAGCGAGCTTCGAGGTCGGCGACGTGACGACCACCGGCAACGGAGAGATCGATCTCGGCGGGGGCAGCCTCAACCCGCGGCCGTCGAGCGACCTCAATGGCAGCGACGGCCACAGCGTGACCGTGGGCAACGCGAGGTTTGTCGGAGGAGGGACGATCGGGTCCCTGACGGTTGGCGCTGGCTCGACGCTGGTTCCCGGGGCCGGGTTTCAGACGGTGGGCTATACCGGTGGCTCGAGCGAGCTCGACGTCCACGGTGACTTCAATGCTCAATCTGGCGCGACCGTGCAGTTCGATCGGACGCTGGACAGCTCCGGAGCGGACTACCGGGTCCTTGCCACCAGCGGCTCGGCGAACTTGGGTGGCGCCCATCTGTCGATCCAGGCCGACTGCGACGTGGCGATCGGCACGACCTACACCCTCATGCGCGCGAGCGGCGGGATCTCGGGAACTTTCGACGTCGGCGACGGAGCCCTCGTCATGCCCGAGGGTTGTGCTGGCTTCAATCGATATGCGCAAATCCATTACACGGAGACGACCGTGACCGCGACGATCGTTGCCCCCCCGACAGTGCAGACCGGCTCCGCGTCCGACCTCACGCAAACCTCGGCGACGCTCAACGGGTCTGTCACCCCGAACGGGCTGCGGGTGTTCGCTTGCCAGTTCCAGTTTGGAACGACGACGGACTACGGCACGAGCCTTCCCTGTTCATCGATCAGCGGATCCGGCGTGTCGGCGGAGGCGGTAACCGGCTTCATCAACAGCTTGGTGCAGGGCACCACCTACCACTTCCGCCTGGTCGCGACCAACGACGCGGGCACCGGCTACGGCCAGGACCAAGTGCTCACCGCCGCGCCGTCGGGGTGCGGAGACAACGGCAGCCCGAACGTCCAGGTGCTCGGCATCGAGGTCAGCCCGGCGGTTCAGACCACGTCCTTCCCGGCTGTCAATCAAGGTTGCTATGACGCACCCGGGTTCTATGGCCAGCATCCCGGTGCCGACTACCCGTCGGGGTCGATGCTGAATGGCGACGGGCCCGCGAATTACGTCGGTCTCGTCGCCGGGCGGACGACCGTGGTGCGCGTGTACGCGGGCGGCAACGGACTCGTCGGCGTGCCTCTCACAGCGCGACTGTTCGTCTACGAAGATGGTTATCTCCTCCACACCCTGGAGCCCGACCAGGGCCAACGCGTCTTGTTTCGCACACCGTTCGACCTGCTCAAAGAATCTGCGACTCAAATCACGCCGACGATGCGCATGACACCTAACCACTCCCAGGCGTTTACATTCACCCTGCCGGGAGAGTGGGCCGACGGCGACCAAACTCTGGTCGCGCAGATAAACCCACCCAATGACCCTGGGCATGTCGCCGAGTGTCCGACCTGTGGTGTCGACGACGTGTTCGTGTTGCGCAACGTGAAATTCATCCACAGCGCCCCAACCCTGCCGATCGCCCCGATCGCCGTCGGCAACCCTAGCGGTCTCCCCTCACCCGACCAGGTGTTCTGGCAACTCCACGCAGTCCTCCCGTTTGCCGACTACGAGCCGGAATTCGCGCACAGCTACGTGGGACAAGTGTCTGCAAACGATCTGGCTACTGCGGAGACATGGGCGAAGAACAACCCCTTTTATGCGGAACCCGGGTTCGTAGTTGCGGTCGAACACTCGGCCACTGATGGTGGCGCAACGCCTTGCAACGGCGCACTGTTCATGAGGGGGAACTGCGGCAATCCCAATCTGCTCACTAATTTCGACGCGTCGGTAGTAAATGAGGCCCGCCCCCTGACATCGGCTGCGCACGAGATTAGCCACCAGCTTGGCCTTAACCATGCCGACGAGGTCTGCGGAGGAAATGGCGGCCCCTGGCCGCCGGATCGCGAGGGACGCCTGGACGGAATCGGAGTCGACCTCTCCACCCCATCTCCCTACCACTTCGTAGCGCCGTACAGCGAGTCGATCACCGACGGCAGCTTTTACGACACCAGGACGTACGACCTGATGTCGTACTGCATTGGGAATCTCACCCCGGGCTTTCAGGGGTTCTCCGCTTCCCAGGTGTACAGTCGGGTGCTTCCGATGTGGGAGACGCATGTATGGGTCTCACCACGCAATTGGGACAAGCTTCTGATGGCGCTCCGCAACTGGGTGCACATCACGTTCACCGCTCGCTCAGCGGGTGTCGGAAGGGCTCGCGTCCTGTTCGTGACGGGGCTTGTAGGCGCAGGTGGCACGACGATCGACAATGTCGAACCGACGCTCGGGAAGCCCGTTGCGCCTACTTCGGGCGATCACTACGTCCTGGTGGCGCGCGATGCGCGTGGCCAGGTGGTTGGTCGCGCCGCGATGGGGGTCCAGGATGGTCACTTGGCTCTGGGTAGCTCAGCGGGGCCGACTTCTGTTCTGGTCGGGGACGTGGCGGCGGCTCGCGCAGCGAGCGTGGAGATCGAACACGATGGGACCGTCGTCGCGATGCGTACCCGCAGCCCGCACGCCCCGCGGGTGAAGCTGATGGGGCCGCGAAGGGGCGCAACTGTCGGGCGATGTACACACCCTGGCCGGTGCAAGGTGACACTGCGCTGGCGCGCTCGCGACGTTGACCACGATCCGCTGACCGCCTCGGTTGACTACTCCGCCGACGGCGGACGGACTTGGCGGGAGCTTTGGAACGGGCCGAGCACAGGGCGTGTCAACCTGCCAGCGGTGATGCTCAGCTACTCGCGTCGCGCGCGAGTCCGGGTCCGCGTCAACGACGGCTTCAACGAGACCACCGCGGTCTCGGCACGCTTCGTGTCCGCTGGAGCTCCACCGGGCGTGAGCATCCTCGCGCCCGCACGGGGGACGCGCTGGGCAAATAACGCACCGCTGACGCTGGTCGCGGCGGCATCCGATGACACGGGACACCGGCTCAGCGGTCGCTCGATCCACTGGTACGTGGGCCGCCGCGCGCTTGGCTCCGGCCAGGAAATCATTGCCCTCGGCTTGCCGCCCAGACGACAGACGATCCGTGCCGTAGCCACCGATTCACACGGGCGGACCGGAACCGCGACCGTCGTGGTTCGTATCGCCTCGGAGTTGCCTCAGCTGACAGAGCTCCGCGCGCCGGCCAGCATCTCCAAGCGTGCCAGGCGAGTGCGCATCGCGCTGGCAGCACCGATCAGGACCAGGGTCAGCGTAAGCGGCCCGGGAGTGCGGCCGGTCACCGCGATGGTCGGGGCCAAGCTGACGCGGCTGAAGTTGGCCGTCCGCGCCGGCCGAACCAGATTGCGGTTGACGCTGACGTTGCGCGTCGGGGGCCGCACCGCGAGGATGAGCGTTTACATCAAGCGCCGGTAGCCCTCGGCGGCCGAGCGTCGCAAACACCCCGAGCAGCCGCTAAGTCGCCCCGCCCCTACGGCCTGAACGTACGGACCAGCCGGATGCCGCTGATCGCCGCGTTGTAGCGAGCCGTCGCCACAGCCCGGCCCCGGCGCCGCCGGTGGTGGCGCATGATCCGCCGGCCGCGAGGACTGAGCACGACGTGGACGATCGCGGTGCTGTTGGCCGGCAAGGAGAACGGCGCGCTGCCGATCGGTCCGCCGCCGGTGTAGAGGGTCAGCGCGCCGTCACAGACGGTGGTGCCGCCGACGCAGCGCAGACGGACCGCGGCGACGAACCCGCGCCGAACTGGTGCCCGGCGACTCGCGACCTGTACCGAGGACACCGGAACACCCGTCCTGAAGAGCAGATCGCGGCCCACACGGGCACCGTCCGCGTTCGAGGCCACGATCCTGAAGTGGTAAACGGCGAGCGGGGCCAGCCCGCCGATCGGGAATGCTGCCGCTACCGCGGTCTTTCCTGACCCCGCGCTCCGAGCTGGCGTCGCAACGCCGTATTTCGTAGTCGGCCCATAGCTGAACCGGTAGGTCGTCGCGCAGCCGCGCGGATTAACTAGCCCCCGGAGCGTCGCTCCTGTCGCCGAGACCCCCGCGGCCGGCAGTGTCTCCACCAGCGGTGGCGAGGTGCACTTGGGCGCGACGGCGCCCGCCGCCGACGGCAAGGCAACTCCCATCACCAGGGCGAGAGGAGCGATCAAGCGGAGAGCTCGGCCCATCTACCTGAGTGTTAACACGCCTTGAGTGGGAATCGATGCGGCCTTTGCCCGCATCGGGGCCACGTCGGCGCCTCCGTGGATGCCTCGGCGCCAATGCCCCCGAATCAGCTCGAGCCGGGCACCCACGGCCCCCGCCAGCCGCCGAACCCAGACGCCAGGCGATTGGCGTCCTCGGGCCCCCAGCTGCCCGGAGCATAGGAGTGCACCGCTTCCGGCGAATCGAGTAGCGGTTGGACGATCCGCCAAGTCTCTTCGACCATGTCCTGGCGCGTGAAATGAGTCGAGTCGCCGACCAATGCGGCGTGCAGCAACACCTCGTAGGGCGTGGGTCCCTCGCCTCCCTCCTCGGCGAACTCCATGTCCAGCTCGATCTCCGCGGGCCCGCGCTTGTCCGCCCGCTGGGCGTCAAGGATGACCCTCACGCCCGCCGATGGGTCGATCTTGATGACCAGCTGAGATGGTTGCGGGCGGCGGTGGCCGCCGCCGAGGAAATGAAGCCGTGGCGGATGCTTGAACACCAGGCGGACCTCGGTCTGGGTCGCCGGCAGCCGCTTGCCGCTGCGGATCAGAAACGGCACACCCGCCCAGCGCCAGCTGTCGATCTCCAGCTGCAGCGCCGCAAACGTCTCAGTGGTGGAGTCGGGCGCCACCCCGTCGATCTGCCGGTAGCCCTCGTACTGCCCGCGGACGTAGTGCTTCGGATCCGCCGCCGAGGTCGCCCTGAAGACCGCCAGCTTCGCGTTCTTGAGCGTCTCGGGATCGTTTCCAACCGGCGGCTCCATCGCCGCGGCCGCCAGCACCTGTAGAAGATGGTTGACGACCACGTCGCGCAGCGCGCCGACTGGGTCATAGAAGTGGCCGCGATCCTCTACGCCGAAGCTCTCGGCCAGCGTGATCTGAACGGAGGAGACGTAATTGCGGTTCCACACTGGCTCCAGCATCGAGTTGGCGAAGCGCAGGTAGAGGACCTCTTCGAGCGCCATCTTGCCCAGGAAATGGTCGATCCGGTAAAGCTGTGACTCCTGCAGGTACTGGTGGAGATCGGCCGCCAGCGCGCGCGCAGACGCCAGGTCGTGCCCGAAGGGCTTCTCCACAACCACCCGCTGGCCGTCGGCCACGAGCCGTTGGCCAGCCAGCCCCTTGACCACCATGGCGAACAGGGAGGGCGGTATCTCCAAGTAGAAAGCGGCGTCCTTGCGGTCCTCTAGGGCGCTGGACAGCCGCCCAAACGTCTGCGGGTCTCCGAAGTCCCCGGAGACGTACTCGAGCCGCTGTGCGAAGCGCCCGAAGACCTGTTCGTCAACCTGCTCTCCCGTGGCAGCTATCGAGTCGTGGGCATGCTTTCGAAGCTGCTCCAGCGTCCAGTCATCGACCGCCACGCCGATGACGGGACACTTGAGCAAGCCACGGCGCTCCAGCCGATACAGCGAGCGAAGCGTCATCTTCTTGGCCAGGTCGCCGGTGATGCCGAACACCACCAGGGCGTCGGCCTGCTGCTCGTGGGCACTCATCGCGGCCGCACGCTATCGCTTACGAGTGCGCGAGCGTTCACCATCGCGCTGGGAGCCGCGGGCAGCGCGCGCCCGGTTGGCCTTGCCCCGGCGGCGCAACCGAAACGCCTTGGCCACGTCCTCGGCGCTTGGGGCCCCTTCCTTGCCGGTTTCGAGCACGCACGCCAGACGCTCGAATCGCGGCTCAGACAGGAACACGGCACAGCCGCGCTCGCCGAGCTCGCCCTCGCCGATCAACGCGTGCCTGTCGCGATTCGTCCCCAGCTTGACCATCGAGTCGTTGAGGTGGAGCGAGTGCAGCCGCTTTAGCCCAACGGTTTGCTGGCAGCGCTCGAGTGTCTCGCTCAACCCTGCCCGTGAGGAAATGTCATAGCCCGAGGCGTAGAGGTGACAGGAGTCGAGACAGATCCCAACTCGATCGTGGTCGCCGGCTGCCTCCAGCAGCGCCGCCAGCTCCTCGAACGATCGCCCCAGCGTGCCGCCCGCGCCGGCGGTGTCCTCCAAGTGAAGCTCGCAGCGCTCGGATTCGCCGAGCGCCTGCTCGATCACTTTCCCCGCTCGCTTGATCGCTTTCGGCACGTCGCCTTGCTTTGCCGAGCCGGGATGAAGCACCACTCCGGCGGCCCCGATCCCATCTCCCACTCGAAGCGACTGAATCAGCGACCGCCTGGACTTCTCGCGGATCTCTCGGTCCTCAGAGGCGCAGTTGAGCAGATAGACCGCATGGATCAGCACGGCCTCGATCCGGCTGTCGGCCATCGCTCGGCGAAATTGCGCGAAGTCCTCGTCGCTGTAGGAAGTCGGCCGCCACATTCGCGGCGACTGGTTGAAGATCTGGATCGCGTCCGCTCCGCGCTCGACGCCCCGCTCGACGGCCTTCACCAGTCCGCCCGCCTGGGAGACATGGGCGCCGATTAGCATGCGGAGGGGACTGTCATGCGAGTTCGCTTCGCACCTTCTCCGACCGGGGCGCTGCACATCGGCGGCGCCCGGACCGCCCTCTACAACTGGCTGCTGGCACGCGGGCAGGGCGGCACGTTCATGCTGCGGATCGAAGATACAGACCGCGAGCGCTCGACGCCCGAGAACGTGGAGCAGATACTCGACGCCCTGCGGTGGCTAAAGCTCGACTGGGATGAAGGCCCGGTCTTCCAGTCCGAGCGCTCCGAGCGACACGCCGAGGTGCTCGAGCAGCTGCTGGTCTCGGGCCACGCCTACCGCTCGACCGCCACCCAGGAGGACGTCAGAGCGTTCAAGGACAGGCATGGCTCGGATCAGGGCTTCCGCGGCGAGCCGTCTGCCAGCGGTGCCGTGCGCCTGCGCGTCCCGGTCAGCGGCGAGACGATCGTCGACGACGTCATCCGCGGCGAGACCCGTTTCCCCAACTCCAGCCAGGACGACCCTGTGATCGCCCGTGCCGATGGCTCGGTGCTCTACAACTTTGCAGTCGCCGTCGACGACCTCGACGCCGGCATCACGCATGTAGTCCGGGGCGAGGATCACCTCTCGAACACGCCCAAGCAGCTGCTCGTGTTCGCCGCGCTCGGTGCGCCCCCACCACGCTACGCCCACCTGCCGCTGCTCCACGGCCCCGACGGACGCAAGCTCTCAAAGCGTCACGGCGCGGCCTCGGTGCAGGAACTTCGCGCCGCGGGCTACCTGCCGGAGGCGGTGGACAACTACATCGCGCTGCTCGGCGCCGGCTTCGCGGCCGACGAGGAGCACTTCTCGCTGGATGAGCTGGCGGAGCGCTTCCGGCTGGAACGCGTCTCGCGCAACCCAGCGGTTTTCGACGAGCAGAAGCTGCGCAACTTCGACGGTCATTGGCTGCGCCAGTTGGGGACAGATGAGTTGACGTGCAGGCTGGAGGAGTACACCGGGCGCGGCGATCTGCGCCCGGCGGTGGAAATAGCCGCTGAGAAAATCCAGACCCTGGCCGACTTCTGGCCATTGGTGGGATTCCTCTACGACGGCCCGGCTGACGACCCTGCGGCTTTCGAGAAGACCTTGTGCCGCAACGGGGGCGCGGACGCCCTGAGAGCCGCCCGCCAGGCGCTCGCCGCCGCGGAGCCATTCGATACCGAAACGGTGGAAGCAGCGCTCCGCGGGGTGGTGGCGGAGCTTGATGTGAAGCCCGGCCGGGTGTTCCAGCCCGTCCGCGTAGCGATCGCCGGAACCACCGTCTCGCCTGGGATTTTCGAGAGCGTCGCTGTGCTCGGCCGTGAGCAGACGCTCGAACGGATCGACCGGGCACTTCAGGCGGTCGGCGAACGCTGCAATTGATGGGCTAAACCCGCCGTGCCCAGATGCCGATATGTAGACCATGGCTGCGATAGCAGAGGTCCCTGGCGACTCGGACGAGCCCTACGTCCGTGAGCGCCACCACAACGAGGGGCACGGCAGACGGCTGACCGCAGCCTTCGAGGCGCTGGAGGCATTCCCGGTGCTCGTCGAGTCGCGAAATCGCGTATTGCGTTTGTTCGAGTCCGAGGTCATCGCGACCGCAGACGTTGTGGCGGCGGTGGAATCGGACGTCGCGTTGGCGATCGCGGTGTTGCGACTCGCCAATCGCGTGAAGGGACCGCTGCACGGCAGGGTGGAAAGCGCCGTGAAGGGCGTGGAGGCTCTCAGTCCGCAGGCGGTGCACGCGATCGCCAGCCGGGCGCGGACATTCGACTTCTTCGAGCGCTCGAGCGTGTGGCAGGGCATCCCGGAACGCTTCCGGCTGCATGCGGTGGCCACTCAGCGGACGGCGGACCGCATCGCCCGCGAGGTGGGGTACGAGGCGCGCGACCGGCTGATGATCACCTCGCTGCTCCACGACATCGGCAAGTTGGTGCTCGTTCACGCCTACCCCGGCTATCCCCGTCAGGTCCACGGCGACGCCCGCACCCCGGAGGAGCGCCAGGAGCGCGAACAGCGCGAGCTGGGGGTGGACCATGCGCTGGTAGGCGGCGTACTGGCTCGGCGCTGGGGCCTGCCGCGCTCGATCGCCAGTGTGATCGAGCGCCACCACTCCGACGATGCCCAGGGCGAGGCAGCACTGGTACGGCTGGCCGACATGCTGGCCCACCACGCGCTGGGAGGCGCCGTGTCCTCGGCGGCGCTGCTGGCGGTAGCCCGTGATATCGGCGTGTCCGTTGCGCAGCTACGGACCGTGATGTACGACCTCCCGCTTCCGAGCACAGGCGCCCGTGCTCGCGCGGTCGACCCCTGCCCGATGTCCACCCGCGAGATGGAGGTGCTCCGCCGCCTGGCGCAGGGCAAGGTGTACAAGCAGATCGCCTCGGAGCTGGGGCTCTCCACCAGCACGATCAGGACCCATCTTCACAACGTCTACGGCAAGCTGGGCGCCATGGACCGGGCGCAGGCGGTTTTGATCGCCACCGAGCACGGCTGGCTGTAGGGCGCCGTCCGCCCGCTCCGGGCAACGCATCTGGACTCTCCAGGGCCTGATCGTGAGGGGCCGCTTCGGCTGCGGCTACGATCGACGCCGCGATGATCTCGATCACGAGCAAGTCGCCGTACGCGCTCGACGCGTTAGTCGAGTTGGCGCTACACGGCGATGGCGGCCCGGTGCCGATCGCCGCTCTGGCCGGCAGGCGCGCGATCCCCGTTCAGTTCCTCGAGCAGCTGTTCGCCACTCTCCGCCGGGCTGGGATGCTGCGCTCCCAGCGCGGCGTGGGGGGCGGCTATAGCCTGGCCCGCCCAGCAGCCGAGATCACGGTGCTGGAGATCGTCGAGCTGCTGGACGGACCGCTTGGCCGCGGCGCCACAGGGGTCTTTGCCGCAGCTGCAGAGGCCGCGCGCGCAGTCCTCTCCTCCTCGACGATCGCCGACGTCATGGAAGCCGAGGCGCGAGCGACCGGGGCGCCGATGTACCACATCTAGGGCCCGCTTCGGCCGAGCGGTATGGCGCCGGCTGCACATCTCGTAGGGTTGGAGTCCGAATTGGCCCGAATTCCGACCAACATTTCGGAGCATGTGGGGCGGACGCCGATGATTGCCCTCACTCGGCTTTCAGGGCTCGCCAGCGTCGAGCTGTTCGCCAAGCTCGAGGCGTTCAACCCCGGCGGCAGCGTCAAGGACCGCATCGGCGTGGCGATGATCGAAGCCGCAGAGCGAGAAGGAAGGATCGAGCCCGGACGAACAACGGTGGTCGAGGCCACGAGCGGCAACACGGGCATTGCTCTGGCGTTCGTCTGCGCCGCCAAGGGCTACGAGCTAGTGCTGACACTTCCCGAGGGGATGACCCGGGAGCGCGAAGGCCTGTTGCGGCTCTACGGCGCTCGGGTCGAGCTGACCGAGTCACTGGGTGGGATGACCGAGGCGGTGCAGGCCGCGCAGGTGCTGGCCGGCCGCGAGGACTACTTTCTTCCCGACCAGTTCTCGAACCCAGCCAACCCCGAGATCCACCGCCGGACGACCGGCCCCGAGATCTGGGAAGCACTCGATGGCCGGGTTGACTATTTCGTGGCGGGAGTGGGAACCGGGGGCACGATTACCGGCGCAGGCGAGGTCTTGAAAGCCGCTAATCCCCGCTGTCGGCTGGTGGCTGTGGAGCCGAAGGCGTCCGCCGTGCTCTCCGGCGGTCGCCCCGGACCCCACAAGATCCAGGGGATCGGAGCCGGCTTCGTTCCCCAGGTCCTGAATCGGGATCTGATCGACGAAGTGATCGCGGTCGAGGACGAGGACGCGATCGAGACGGCCAGGGAGCTAGCCCGCCGGGAGGGCGTCATCGCCGGGATCTCGGCCGGGGCGGCCGTGTGGGCCGCCCTCCAGATAGCGGCGCGTCCTGAGGCCCATAGGGCGCGCATCGCCACCGTCATCTGTGACTCCGGTGAGCGCTACGTCTCGACGCCGTTCTTCGCCCCCTAGCGACTCTCGGCTGGTGTCGTCACGCGCCGCGGGCCAGGCGCAGCCCGGGGGCCGCTCGACTGTTCGTCGTATTTTGCGAAAGCGGGCGCTAGCTACGCTGTAGCGATGCTCGGCCTGATCGCCCGCACGGTCGCTGAGATCCGGCGTGACGTAGCGGCGGCGCACAGCCGCGATCCCGCCGCCCGCGGCGTGCCGCCGATCGAGATCGTGGCCACGTGGCCCGGGGTTCAGGCGCTGCTCGCCCACCGCGTGGCGCATGCGCTGTACGGCGCCCGGGTGCCACTGCTGCCGCGCGTGATCGCGGCCATGTCCAGGGCCATGACCGGGATCGAGATGCACCCCGCGGCCAAGATCGGCAATGGCTTCTTCATCGATCACGGTATGGGCGTGGTGATCGGTGAGACCGCTGAGATCGGCGATAACGTCACCCTCTACCAGGGAGTGACGCTCGGCGGGACCGGGTTCCAAACCGGAAAGCGCCATCCGACCGTGGAGGACAACGTCACGATCGGCTCGGGCGCCAAGCTACTGGGGCCGATAACCGTCGGCCACGGCTCGAAGGTCGGCGCCAACTCGGTCGTGATTCATGATGTGCCACCCAATTCGACGGTTGTGGGGAACCCCGGGCATCCCGTTCGCGTCGAGGGCCGGCGGCCCGAGGGTCCCGATGCCGACTGGGTTCACCTGCCCGACCCGATCGCCGACGCCCTGAAGGCGTTATCGAGCCGGATCGCGGCGCTAGAGAGCGCCAGCGGTCAGCGTGACGACGGGGCAGCGGATGGCGCTAGACAAGAGCCGTCGCTTGGGCCCAACCCGGCCGGCGGCTGAACCTACGCTGCCGTCTTACGCTTCGCGGTCGGCGAGCGGCCGCTCGGCGCTGACTGCCGAGGAGGCCTCGACCATCGGATGCTCGCCCTGGTCGAGGTTGCGGCGCGCGCGCACCAGGTAAAGCGGGCGGCCTTTCACCTCGTCGTAGATGCGGCCCACGTACTCGCCGATGATGCCGATCGCGATCAGCTGGATCCCACCCAACAACAGGATGGCGATGGTGATCGATCCGAAACCCGGCAGGTAGGACCCGGTGAGCCGCAGCGCCACGACCACCGGAATCGCGACGAATGCAAGCGTCGATATCAAGAATCCAAGCAGCGTCGCCAGCTGCAGCGGCCGGTGGGAGAACGAGGAGATCGCGTCCAGCGAGAACTTCATCATCTTCGACAGCGTGTACTTCGTCTCGCCGGCATAGCGTGGGTCGCGCCGATAGGAGACCGCGGCCTGCGTGTAGCCAACCCAGACGGTCATTCCGCGCAGGAAGCGGTTGCGCTCGCGCATCGAGAGCAGCGCGTCGAGCGCCTGGCGGTCGAGCAGCCGAAAATCGCCCGAGTTGTGCTCGAGCTCCACCTGCGCCAGCTTGTCGAACAGCTTGTAGAACCACTTGGCGGTGCTCAGCTTGAATCGCGACTCGCCCTCGCGCTGCTCGCGCACCGCGTAGACCACGTCGCAGCCGCGGCGCCAGTGGTCCAGCATCCTGGGGATCAGCTCCGGCGGATCCTGGAGGTCCGCGTCGAGCATCACGACCGCATCACCGAGGGCGTGGTCAAGCCCCGCGGTCAGCGCCGTCTGGTGGCCGAAGTTGCGAGACAGAAACACGACCCGGACGCGAGGGTCGTTCTCGGCTAGCCGCTCGAGGATCCGCGGCGAGGCATCACTCGAGCCGTCGTCGACCAGCACAAGCTCGAAGTTCACGCCCTCGAGGGCAGCGCAAACGCGCCCGTAGAACTGCTCGATCAGCGCTTCCTCGTTGTAGATCGGGGCGACGACGCTGAGCAGGCCGAGCACTCGCCTCTCGCCGCCGGGATCGATCGTCATGCCCGCCACCGCGTCAGATTCCGAGCGAGCCGCCGTGGGGGATATAGCCAATCAGCTCAATCAGCTGGACCACGCCTGTCAGCACGATCGAGGCCCGCCACAGCCGCCGGTCCGCGGCCAGCGCCGCGAAAGGCATCAGCCAGGCCATGTACCAGGGCAACAGCGAGCTGGCGGTGACGAGCATCGCCACGGTGGCCCAGCCGGCGCCGTCGATCCAGTCCATCTCACCCCGCCACACGCGGCGCAGCAGCCAGCAGCAGGTGGCTACGCAGGCCACGGCCAGCGCGATGCCGGTGATATGGCCGACGGTGCCCAACCCTAGCCGGGAGCTGATGAAGCCGGGCACGCTGTGCCAGTCGCCTTCCGCCTGTGAGGTGTGGATCGTGGCCGGAAGGTGAAGCGGCCCGGTGCCGAACAGCGCGAAGCTCACCGCCAGCAGGACCGCGGCCACGAGCGCCGCGCCAATCACGATGTCGCGCCGTCCGGTACGCCGGATGGCGCCGCCGGCCACGGCGAAGGGCAGCAGGACGCCGCCGGTAAGCTTGATGCCGGCGGCCAGCGACAACAACCCGCCGCCCGCCCGGTCGCGGTGCTGGAGGATTGCGTAGACACCGGCCATCATCACCGCCAGCATCAGCAGGTCGTTGTGCCCGCCGCCTACGCCGTAGATGACGGTCATGGGGTTGAGACCGACGAGCACTGCCGCCCTGACCGGATTCACGCCTCGCCAACGGGCCGCATTCCACACCAGGGCGACCGTTGCCAGGCTGGCGAATGCGGCGATCATCTTGTATGCCAGGACGCTGGAGGCGATCGACAGTGGAGCGAGCACGTAGCTGAGCGCCGTGAACACGGGGCCGTAAGCGGACGGTGTGTTCACCCACTTGGCTCCGATGAACGGATAGAGCGGATCCAGGGCGATCGCAGCGGGTCCGTGGAGGTAGGGATTGGCGCCGTAGAGCGTCCCCATTCGGCCATAGGCGCCGTAGCTGAAGATGTCGGTGGAGAGCATCGGTGGCGCCAGCAGCACGAGCGCGTAGAGCGCGGCGATCGCCATCAGGACCGCGCGTGCCGAGAGACGGTCGGCCGCTCGAGCAGCGAGCGCATAGCAGCCGAACATGGCGACCAGCACGGCCACCAGCCCGTATGAGCGCAGGTCGACCTTCGCGCCGCCGAACGGGCCAGCCAGGAAGCTGGGAATGGGACGGACTGACTCGGGTAGTAGCTGAGCCGTGTGCGCGGCGCTGATGGCGATCAGCAGGCCGCAGACCACCAATCCGGACAGCGCCAGCAGCCCGACTCGCTGTCGGGAGGCTGACGTGCGCGCGTGAAGCGCTGCGGTGTCGAACTCGAACGTGCCGCTCTGCGGCGTGGCGCCGAGCGGACCGGGGACGCTCATTGCATACAGGATGCCCGCAAGGAGGGCGGTTCGCGTGTGGTCAACATTTTGATCAGGTTAGGGACGGAACGTCAATGCACGTTGGAAGCGCCGAGTTTGCGATCAGAAGCCGCTGACGTGGCGACGGCGGCTGCCGCGGCGCGCCGCAGGCGGGGGACCAGCCAGATGGCCTCGAGCGCGATCCGGGGAGACATCTTGCTGGTGCCAACGGTGCGGTCCTGAAACACGATCGGGACCTCTGCCACCTTGAAACCCGCGATCAGCGCGCGGTAGGTCACTTCGATCTGGAACACGTATCCGTCTGCTCGCACGGAGTCGAGGTCGATTGCTTCCAACACTTCGCGGCGCAGGCATTTGAATCCTCCCGTCAGGTCGTGCACTTTGACCCGCAGGATCGCCCGGGCGTATAGCCCGCCTCCACGGCTCACGAGCCGCCGCAGGATGCCCCAGTCGCGGACGCCCCCGCCCGGGACGTAGCGGGAGCCGAGTACGACGTCGGCATCAGAGGCGGCCTCGATCAGCCGGCCGAGGTAGGCAGGATCGTGCGAGAAGTCCGCGTCCATCTCCACGAGCAGCTCCGCTCCGGCGCCGATGGCGTGCGCGAAGCCGGCGCGATAGGCATGCCCCAGCCCTTCCTTCCCCCTGCGGTGAAGTACTTCCACGCCCCCGAGCTCGGCCGCGAGCGCATCCGCGATGGCCCCGGTGCCATCGGGCGAGTTGTCGTCCACGACCAGGACCATGTGATCCCCGGGCGTGATCCGCTCGAGCTCGGCATCGGTCGCGCGCACGATGCGCTCGATGTTCGCTGCCTCGTTGAAGGTGGGTATCACGACCCATACCCGCGCGCGCATGGGCGGGAACGGTAGTGGAGGACAATGGGAAATCTATAGTGGAGCCGACCAGCCGCCAGCAACTCTCGTCTCGCGAGCGCGCGGAACTCTCCGCCCTCGCGGACGGCAGCCTCGATCAGCGCCGCCGGACGCAGGCGCAGGCTCGAATCGCGGCCTCGCCCGAATTGCGAGCCGCGTATGAGCGAGAGCGCCGCGCGGTGCAGGCCGTTGAGCAGGTGACGGCGACTACGCGCGCGCCGGCGAGCCTGCGGGCGCGCGTCCAGGCCCAGCCAGCGGGGAAAGCGGCCGGCTGGCGCTGGCGAGGCAGACACCTTGCTGTTGCCGCCACGGGATTGGCTGCGGCGGCGCTGCTGATCTTCCTGGTGCTGCCCTCCGGAGCCCCGGGCGGCCCGTCCGTCTCGCGGGCGGCGGCGCTCGCCGTCCGAGGTCCGTCCTCGCATGCGCCGCCGTCCGACCCCCGCGATCCGGAGGCCAGGCTCGATCAGCGCGTGGGACGGGCCTACTTCCCGAATTGGCTGGCATCGCTCGGCTGGGCCGCCGTCGGCCAGCGCTCGGACGAGCTGGCCTCACGGCGGATCATCACCGTCTACTACCAGGGTCACAACACCACCGTCGCCTACTCGATCGTCGGCGGCCCGGCGCTCGCGCCGCCAGCGGGCAAACGCGTCCGTCAGGGCGGGGTCTCGATGCGCACGTTCAGCCTGAACGGCCGGCTGGTCGTCAGCTGGCGGCGCGGCGGCCATACCTGCCTGCTCTCAGGGATGGGCGTGACCGATGCCGAGCTCGAGCAGCTGGCGAGCTGGCAGTACCGCTGAGGGACCGCGGCGAGCGAGGCCCCAGGCTCGCCCGGACGCCCCGGGCCCCCGAGCGCCGCCCCCGGGGCCCGGGCGCCGCCCCGGGCCCTGAGCGCCGCCCCCGGGGCCCGGGCGCCGCCCCGGGCCCTCGATCCGGCACTTGGAGTGGATTTCTGGTCCTGAGGACCGGAAAGTGACTCCGAGTCGGGTTAAGACTCCGTGCGGGCGTCAGCGCCCCAGCGGGCTAAGGCTCCGTGCTAACCGTCGGCGCTCTAGCGCCTGACGTAGGCGACGCGGTTCCAGCTGGGCTCGGGCGCGAGCTCGATCGGCTCGCCGCCGCGGTCGGGCTGGGTGTAGACGAAGGCGTGAACTTCCTGATCGAACGACACGTCGAGCTCGCCCTCTTTCACGCGCTGGTCGAGCCATGCCCCGCGAAAGATCAGACGGCGCAACCAATGAACAAGTGAGCGCTCGGAGGGTCCCACCAACTCCGGCCAGCAATCGTTCACGTGCTCGCCGAGCGGCGACGCCGGATCCGTCACCTCGCCGTTGACCACGAGATTGATCAGATCCTCGGCCTCGTGCTCCTCCACCGGCCCCCAGAGAAAGCCGACCTTCCGGGCCGCCTGCTCGCAGCGCTCGCGGAAGTCCCGCTCATTGAACGTGAACCGCAGCTCGCCGTATTCGAGCACGAAGTCGTCTCCCGAGCTGTAGTTCCCACGGCGGTACATCAGGCGTCGGGATCATATTTGGCAATCCTTCCCCAGCGCAGGGCCTGAACGTGATGTTGCACTTTCTGGGGGGAGGGTTCAGGCCGCTGGCGGCTTGTAAGAGCATGACCCCACGCTCCGCCACGATTCTCGTGATCGAAGACCACCGCGCGACGCGAACGTTCCTTGCCGACAACCTGTCCGCCGACGGCTTCGAGATCCTGGAGGCCCAGTCCGCCGAGGACGGAGAGCGCATGATCGCCTCCGAGTTCCCGGACTTGGCGATCCTCGATCTCGAGCTGCCGGACCACGACGGGCTCGAGCTGCTGCGCAAGGTTCGCGAGGCAGACCGCGTCGCCGGCCGCTTCGACCCCGACATTCCGATCCTGATCTTGTCCGCACGCGTCAGCGACGTCGAGCGTCTGCGTGGATTCGATCAAGGGTGCGACGATTACGTGACAAAGCCGTTCGACTATCAGGAGCTGCGTGCGCGTGTCACGGCCCTCCTGCGCCGAGCACAGCGGCACCCCGGCGCGGCCCGGCTCCGCGTCGGTCCACTGGAGATCGACGCCCTTGGCCGCCAGGCGTGGCTGCGCGGTGAGGAGCTTCACCTCTCGAAGAAGGAATTCGCGCTGCTGAGGGCGCTGGCCGGCGACCCAACCAGGGTCTTCACGCGCGAGGAGCTGCTGCGGGGTGTGTGGGGATACAGGTCGATGGGGCGCACGCGCACGCTGGACTCGCACGCGTCACGGCTGAGGAAGAAGCTCGGCAAGGCGGGTGACAGGCTGATCATCAACGTGTGGGGGATCGGCTACCGGCTGTTGGACGGGACGCTCGACTGATGCTGACCGCCGCGGCAGCTGCCGGTTGGCTGGCCGCCGGGCTCGCTCTGCTCACGGCACTCGCGGCCAGGCGCGGCGTCGATGGCCGGACACAGCTGGTGGATCGTGCCGCTCACGAGCTGCGAGGGGCGCTGACTGCCGTGAGGCTCGCCCTCCACGGCTGGGAGGTCGCGCCGGCACGTCGCCGGGCGGTCGATCTGGAGCTCGGACGTGCGACGCTCGCGCTTGACGACCTGAGTGCAGGCTCAGGTTTGAGAATTGTCGGCCTCGCGCTCGAGCCGGTCGAAGTTGGCCAGCTGCTCGCGGACTCGGTGGAAGCCTGGCGGCCGGCGGGCGCACATCGCAACCGCGAGCTGCGCGTCAGCTGGACCGGCCCACCGGCGACAGTGCTCGGGGACCGCTACCGGCTGGCGCAGGCCACCGACAACTTGATCGCCAACGCCATCGAGCACGGCGAAGGGACCGTCGAGGTCAGCGGCCGGCTGGAGGGGACGACCGTCCGCGTCAGCGTGACGGACGAGGGTCCCGGGCTGGCAGCCCCGGTCCGAGATCTGACGCGTCGGGCTCGGAAGCGAAGGCGGGGTCGGGGGCAGGGGCTGGCGATCGCCAGCGCGGTCGCGCAAGACCATCGCGGCAGGCTCGCCGCGGCCCCCAGCGAGCGCCGTGCGCGGGTGGTTATCGAGCTCCCGGTTGCCGGATCCCGGGCCGTGTCGCGCGGGGGCGGCGACAGCGCGCATCTGAACTAGGCGGGCATACGCCGGTCCGCGCGGCGCCGCTCGGCCGCGCGCGCCCGCCCGCCTCAACCCCCGCCGGTCCGCGCGGCGCCGCTCGGGCCGCGCGCGCCCCCCCGCCTCAACCGCCGCTCGGGCCGCGCGCGCCCGCCCGCCTCAACCGCCGCCGCCGGCCTGGCCTTGCTCGCTCGTCGCACAAGCACCCAGCCCGGACGGAAAGACCGCGGGATCCGCAACCCGGCGCCCGTTCTGGCGATCTGCACGAACAGTTGCAGCCGCGCGTGCGGCACGGTGAGGCTGTCTCCCACCGCCCAATCCCCGTCAACACGGGCTTTTTGGGGCTAAGCGACCGATTTGGGGCGGCTAGTGGGCTATTGGGTGGGATATGGGTTGCAAAGTGGGAGACAGTGGGTTATTGTGGGCGCCGCATGCGGAACCCGGGTGGCAGGGCTCCTCCCACCCAGCCACCCGGGTTCATAAATCCGCCCACCGCATGAGACCCCTTGACATTCCGCGGAACCTTCGAACACGCGCTCGACGCGAAGCACCGGCTGACGGTTCCCGCCAAATTTCGCGCGGCGCTGGCGGCAGGTGTGGTCCTCGCCGCCTCGCCGGAGACAGCCGTCGGCGCACCGCGTCCAATCACCATCTGGACCCCCGAGGATTACGACGCCTACACGGCCGCGACCTTGCAGGGTCTGAACCCGATGACGCCCAAGGCTCGTGAGCTGAGGCGCTTCTTCTTCAACTACTCGCACGACACCGAACTCGACGCCGCCAACCGAGTGATGATCCCGCCGAACCTCATGCGCTACGCGAGGCTCGACAAGGAAGTCGTCGTGGCCGGCTCGGGCGACTGCCTCGAGGTCTGGAACAGGAGCTTGTATCAGGGCTACAGCGACGACGTGCTGGTGCGGATCCCCGACATGGCAGCGAGCTTTGCCGACACTACTTGACATGACACAGGCCCACGTCCCGGTCCTGGCGGGCGAGCTGATTGCGGTGCTCGATCCGCAGCCAGGGGAGATCGCCGTGGACTGCACGTTCGGCGGCGGGGGACATGCCCGCCTGCTCGCGGAGCGACTCGGCGCCGGCGGGACTCTGATCGCCATCGACCGTGACCCGGCGTCAGCAGACAGGGTCGCGGAGTTGGCGGCGGAAGTCGCCTGTCACGTGCGGTTCATCCGCTCCGACTTCGCCACGGCTCTGACCCAGCTGCGCGACGAGGGGTTGCAGGCGGATCTCATCTACCTCGACCTGGGGATGTCATCGATGCAGGTCGACACCTGGATCCGGGGTTTCTCCTACGCATACGACGCCCCGCTGGACATGCGCATGGACCCAGAGCAGGAGCTGACGGCGGAGGAGATCATCAACGGATGGGATGAGCGCCGGCTGGCGCGGCTGCTGCGCGAGTACGGCGAGGAGCGCTACGCGCAGCAGATCGCCCGGGCGATCGTACGCGGGCGCCGTGATGGCGCGATCACCTCCACCCATGAACTGGTTGAGGCCATCAAGTCGGCGGTCCCCGTCCCGGCTCAATTTGGCGCCGGGCATCCGGCGCGAAGAACCTTCCAGGCGCTGCGGATCGCGGTGAACGACGAGCTGGCGCAGCTCGACACCGCGCTGCCCGCCGCCTGGGATGCGCTGGCGCCTGGCGGACGGATCGCAGCGATCGCCTTTCATTCACTCGAAGACCGGCGCGTCAAGCGGTTTCTGGCTGCTCGGGCGCGCGGCTGTATTTGTCCTCCCGAGCTGCCGGTCTGCGTATGTGGGCACGAACCGGAGGCCGACCTTCTCAGTCGCCGGGCGATCGCTCCCACGCCGGGGGAGATCGCCGCCAATCCGAGGGCCAGGTCGGCGCATTTGCGTGCGGCTCGCAAGCGGGAGGTCCAGGCGTGAGCCCGCCCGCCACCGCCGCAGGTGCCCGCGTGCGTAAGGAGACGCCGCGCCCCGCCCCAAGAAAACCGAGCGCTCCACGACGGGTGTCAGGGCCGGTTCGGCGGCCGGCTCGTGGCCGATCGGCCGCCGCGGCGCCAGCACGACCGGCGCGGGCGCCAGCCCCGCGGCGCCAGCACGACCGGCGCGGGCGCCAGCCACCGCGGCGCCAGCGCGACCGACGCGGGCGCGCCAGACGACACGTCCTCAACGAAGCGGCGCGGCGAGAGGGGCGATCACACTTCAGGACCGCGCGCTCGAGCTTGTTCGCACCCTGCCCGACCGCCGCCTGATCGATCGCCTGGTCCGTGGCCGGGGCTGGATCCCGCTGCTGGGCGTGATGCTCGCGGGGATCGTCGCGATGCAGGTGGAGCTGCTGAAGCTGAACGCCAGCATCGGACGCTCGATCAATTTGTCGAGCGCACTGCAGAGTCGCAATGACCTGCTGAGGGCCAGCATTTCTTCTCTGTCCGATCCCGGACGGATCGAGCGCTTGGCATCGGGGCTGGGGATGGTCATGCCTGGACCGACGTCGATCCTGTTTCTGGACTCCGGCCACACGGCAGCTAAGGCCGCAGGCAGCATCAGTGCGCCCAATCCCGCCGCTTTTGAGTCAGCGCTCGCCGCCAGCAGCGCTGCCGAGGCGTCGCAGTCAACTAACACCTCCTCGTCGCCTGCGTCCGCTGCCCCTGGCTCCTCGAGCCTAGCCACGCCGTCGACGTCGACCGCCACTGTCGGGTCCTCGCCGGCGAGCGCACAGTCGAGCATGGCGGCACAGGCGCCGGGCGCGGCCACGACCGGCACCGGCTCGCCGTCGACTGGCGCGGGCTCCGTGTCGACGAGCACCGGGTCAGGGACGACGAGCCCATCCGGCGCCGGATCCGTGGGCGCGGGAACGACGCCGACCAGCGCCGCCGGCGGCCCCTCGCCCACCGGCGGCTCCTCCACCACCGGCGGACAGAGCTCAGGCGGGAGCACCTGACGTTGGCGACGCTGGTCGATCGCCGTATCGGGATCCTGTTCCTGGCGTTCGCCGGCCTTCTGGCATTGGCTCTGGCCCGAGCCGCCGAGCTCGGCACGCTGAAGGCGGGCTCGCTCAGGAGCGCGGCCGTCACGCAGCAAGTGCAGACGATGACCGTGCCCGCACAGCGGGGAACGATCAGCGACCGCAACGGGTCCGAGCTGGCGATCTCTGAGTCGGCCGACGACGTCGCCGCCGACCCCTACCTGGTGAGAAAAGGCAATCCGGAAGCGATTGCGCAGCGGCTGTCTCCACTGCTCGGACAGCCACCGGCCACCGTGCTCGCAAAGCTGACCAAACCTCGAACCGGCTTCGTCTATCTGGCACACACGCTGCCGGCCGATCAGGCTCAGCAGATCACCAACATGCGCATCAACGGAATCTCGATGATTCCCACGATCCAGCGCGCCTACCCGCGCGGAGATCTGGCATCTCAAGTCCTGGGGACCGTCAACTGGAACGGCGCCGGCGCCAGCGGCATCGAATACCGCTACAACCAGCAGCTTCGGGGCACGAACGGGCTGCGGCGGATCGTCTACAGCGGCAACGGCAAGCCGATCTCGATCGAGGAAGAACGTCCCGGCGAGACCGGGAAGTCGATCTCGCTGACGCTCGACGCGTCACTGCAGAGCGAGGTGGAGCAGGTGCTGGCGGGCGTTGGGGCGCAGTATCAGCCCAAGGGCGCGACGGCGATCGTGATGGACCCCAACTCCGGCGCGGTCCTTGCCCTGGCGAACTGGCCCAAAGCCAATCCCGACAGCCCGAACGGCGCCTCGCCCACTGCCTTCATGGACCAAGCGGTTGGCTTCAACTACGAACCAGGCTCGACGTTCAAGGCAATCACGGTCGCGGGGGCGCTACAGGATGGCCTGGTCACTCCGTCCACGACGCTAGGCATTCCCTCCGAGCTGGTCGTCGCGGACCGCGTGATCCACGACGCAGAGGACCATGGCGACGAGTCGCTGTCAGTGGCCCAGATCCTCAAGGTCTCTAGCAACATCGGCGCAGATGAGATCGGCGCCAAGCTCGGCGCGCAGCGCTTCGATGGGTGGGTGCACCGCTTCGGCTTCGGAGCGCCAACCGGTGTCGATTTGCCGGGCGAAGACCAGGGGATCGTGCCCCATTGGTGGCAGTACTCGGGATCGTCGATGGCCAACCTGCCCTTCGGCCAGGGGGAGTCCGTCACGCCAATGCAGATGGTCACCGCATACGCGGCGATCGCCAACGGCGGCGTGCTGCGCACCCCACATATCGTCCAGGTCGATCGGGGGGCGGGGTGTCGCGACACCCCGCGGACACCGGGTGATCTCGCCGACCGTGGCGTCGGAACTGCGCGACATGCTACGCGGCGTGCTGGCCGACGGCGGAACTGCCTCCGGCGCGGCCATTCCAGGATACGACCTGTCTGGCAAGACCGGTACCGCCAACATCGCGATCAACGGCCACTATTCCGACAGCGCCTATGTCGCCTCATTCATCGGCTTCGTCCCGGCCAGCCATCCCCGGCTGCTGGTGGCGGTGGTCGTGAATCAGCCGCACGGTTCGATCTACGGCGGCTCGGTTGCGGCCCCGGCTTTCCAGAAGATCGTCGGCTGGGCGGTTCCCTACTTCGGGATCGACCCGCGCTAGGCGAGCGGGGGGAACTGGCGCTTGAGCCCTGCCAGGCGCCTGTCCCATTGCCCGCCGACCTCCGCCATCCACGACACGGCGTCGGACAGCGGCGCGGGCGTCACTCGGTAGTGAACTTCGCGACCGGCTCGCTCCCGGTCGACGAGTCCAGCCTCGGAGAGGGCCGTCAGATGCTTGAGCACGGCCTGACGAGATATCGGCAGCTCGGCCGCTAGCTCGGTGGCGGTGGCGTACGGGTTTGCGGCGATGGCCCGAAGAAGGGTCCGCCGGGTGGGGTCCGATAGCGCGCCAAAGACCGCGTCGGCGCTGTCCGAGGGCGCGGGCACGGTCATGCCGCTACGAGCGCCGGCCCGTAAAACGCCCCGCCCAGGCTGCGGAGAGGAACCCCGACCAGGTCGAGCACGTCCAGAGGCCGAGTCTCCGCCACCCGCAAGCGAGTCCCGCCCTCGAGCCTCTGCTCCAGAGTCAGCTCGACGCGACTAGCGGGCTCGTCATCCGGCGCCCACCAGAACGCCAACCGGAAGGGAGCGAGCGCCTCCTCGATCCATCCGGTCCTGACGCTCGGCCCACAGCGAAAGCGCGCCTCGCCGCCCGGCTGCAGCTGCAGCTCCACCTCATCGGCGAGCCACCCGTCGGAAATGATCGCGACCCACACGTCCTCGACCGGGGCGTCGAGCGAAAGCTGCCGTTCGATGCGCTCTGTCATTGCTTCTCCTTGGCGCGTTTGCTGGGGAAAACGGATATCCGCAACCGGGCGGTTGCGAACCTGCTACGTTGTGTGCAACCAGTTAGTTGCACTATACAGGAGGACCCCATGCCACTGGTTCCGATGGTCGTGGAGCAGACGGCTCGCGGCGAGCGCTCGTTCGACATCTATTCACGACTTCTGAACGACCGCGTCGTGTTTCTCGGCGGCGAGGTCGACGAGGAGAGCGCCAACCTGATCGTGGCCCAACTCGTCCATCTCGAGTCTGACGATCCCGAAAAGGACATCCACCTGTACATCAACTCCCCGGGCGGCTCGGTATACGCCGGGCTGGCGATCTACGACGCGATGCAGTTCATCCGTCCCGATGTGCAGACGATCTGTTACGGGATCGCGATGTCGATGGGGTCGTTGTTGCTGGTCGGAGGGACGCCGGGCAAGCGGATGGCACTTCCCAACAGCCGGATCCTGATCCACCAGGCCTCGGGGGGCTTCCAGGGCCAGGCCTCCGACATCCAGATCCACGCTGAAGAGATCCTGAAGCTCCGCGCGCGGATCGACGAGATCTATGCCAAGCACAGCGGTCAGTCGATCGAGCGCGTACACACGGACATGGAACGGGACCGCTACTTCACCGGCGAGGAGGCCCTGGCTTACGGGCTCGTGGATCGGGTGCTGGAGAAGCGCGAGCTGGTCCAGCGGTCGCGCGGGTTCGCCGGAAAGGGGTAAGCCGGCGGGCAGGGCAGCGCTGGCCAGGGCAGCGCTGGCCAACGCGGACCACTGTCCTCAGGCGCTTCACGGTGTTGGCATCCCCTTCGAGCGCCAAGGTGCAGCTCGGCGCCTCGGCCGAAGGCCGCGCAGCGCCGACCGATCCCTTTGCCCGGGCTCATTCGCAGTGACCGCCGATCGCCATTTGCTGCCTCCGAAAGCACCGCCAGACCTCCGGACATCTAACTACCCTTCCCTGTCCATGCGTCTGGACCGAGTGATCCCCAGCGCTTCCCCGCCCGCCGGTGCCCTCGAGATTGCCGCGCTCGCTTACGACACCCGCCAGGTTGTCCCGGGGACTCTGTTCTTCTGCGTCCCGGGGTTCACGCGTGACGGGCACGAGCTCGCCCCCCAGGCCATCGAGAAGGGCGCCGCTGCCCTGGTCGTGGAACGATCGCTCGCGAGCGGCGTGCCCGAGGTTCGCGTCGACTCGGTACGGGCCGCAATGGCCCCCGCGGCAGCTGCCTTCTTCGGCGATCCGACTCGCACCCTCCAGACGGTTGGGGTGACCGGCACCAACGGCAAGACAACTACCGCCTTCCTGCTCAGGGCGCTGCTCGAGGCCGGCGGTCGCCCGACCGGCCTTCTCGGAACGGTCCTGAGCGTCATCGGCGGACAGGAGCACGAAGTGGTGCGCACGACACCGGAGGCCATCGACCTGCAGCGCACCTTCAAGGCAATGCTGGACGCCGGCGATCGGGCTTGCGCCATGGAGGTCTCCTCACACGCCCTGGAGCTACGTCGCGCGGACTCCATTCATTTCGCCGCCGCGATCTTCACGAACCTGACCCAAGACCACCTGGACTTCCACGGCACGATGGAGCAGTACTTCGCCGCCAAGCGGCGCCTGTTCACCGAGGGGCGCCCGGGCGTGTCAGTGGTCAACGTCGACGATCCCTACGGCCAGCGGCTCGCGAGCGAACTCCCGGGGGCGATCAGCTTTGCGCTGCAAGGCGATGCCCATTACCGTGCGGTCGATATCGCAACCGGGCTCTGGGGCTCACGCTTCGTGATCCGGGGGCCGGCTGGCGAGCTCGACGTTGAGTCTCCGCTGCGTGGAAGCTTCAACGTCTACAACGTCCTGGCCGCCTTCGCGACCGCAACGGAGTTGGGCGTCCCGCATGACGTCTGCGTGCGAGCAATCAAAACCGCCGGTCAAGTGCCTGGTCGCTTTGAATCCGTCGAGGAGGGTCAGCCGTTTGCCGTGCTGGTGGACTACGCCCATACCCCGGATTCGCTGGAGAACGTTCTGCGTGCCGCGCGCCTGCTGGCCGACGGCCGCGTGCACGTCGTGTTCGGCTGCGGGGGCGACAGGGATCGAGGCAAGCGACCGCTGATGGGCGAGATCGCCAGGCGCTTGGCGGATCGTGTGATCGTCACCTCCGACAACCCACGCTCAGAGAAGCCGGAGGCGATCATCGACGAGATCCTCGCCGGAGCGGGGCATGACGTGGCCCACAACCCGGACCGTCGCGCGGCCATCGCTGAGGCGATCACCGATGCCGAGGGGGGCGACGTAGTGCTGATCGCGGGCAAGGGACACGAGCAGGGCCAAGAGTTCGCCGGCGGCCAGAAGCTTCCGTTCGACGATCGGGCCGTGGCGAGCGAGGTGCTGCGGGGAGCGCTCGCCGCACGGTGAGAACCTGGAGCCCGGAGCGGATCGCGGCCGCCGCAGGCGCCCGCATGGTGTCGCCGCCGCCGACCTCAGGTGGGCCCGAGCGGGTCACCATCGATTCACGTGACGCGGGACCGGGGACGCTGTTTGTTGGCCTGCCGGGCGAGCGTGTCGACGGCGGCAGCTTCGCCGCCTCAGCGTTGGCCAGCGGCGCCTGGGGCGTACTGGTGGCCCCGAATCACGCCGAGGCCGCCCGCTGCGCGCAGCCGGGAACGCTGATGGCCGCCGAGGACCCGCTTGCTGCGCTCCAGCGCCTGGCCGCCGCCTGGCGCCGCAGCCTGGAGGCGACCGTCATCGGCATCACCGGGTCGACTGGAAAGACCACCACCAAGGACTTGGTGCTCGCGCTGGTTGGCCCCCGGCGGCGGACCGTCGCCTCGCGCGCCAACTTCAACACCGAGATCGGGCTGCCCATCGAGATTCTCGCCGCACCGGCCGATACGGAGGTGCTCGTGCTCGAGCACGCGATGCGCGGCGCGGGACAGATCGCGGAATTGGCAGACATCTCCCGCCCGGACGTGGCGGTGATCGTCAACGTCGGTCCCGTGCACCTGGAGCTGCTTGGAAGCCTCGAGGCGATCGCGGCCGCCAAGTCCGAACTGATCGCCGCCCTGCAACAGGGCGGGACGGCCGTAGTACCAGCGGGCGAACCGTTGCTGGCACCGCACCTGCGCCAGGACGTCAACACCGTCACGTTCGGCCCAGGCGGCGACGTGCAGTTGCTGTCGGCCCCGGACGGCGCCGGCCGCGTGGCGATCGATCTTGCGGGGGAGGGTGTGGAGCTTGAAGTGCCGTTCAATCAGGCACATCTGCTGACGGACCTGCTGGCGGCGGCGGCCGCTGCTGGGGCGGCCGGCGTGACCCCCGAGGGCCGGGTAGAGGTAGCTTTCTCGCCGTCCCGCGGACAGCGGGTCTCGCTTGCCGACGGCGTGACGTTGATCGACGACTGCTACAACGCCAACCCGATGTCGATGCGCGCCGCGCTAGACGACCTCGCGAGCGTGGCCGATGACTACGGCGAGTCACGCTCCGTGGCCGTGCTGGGCGACATGCTCGAGCTGGGCCTAGACGAGCGAGAGTTCCACGCCCAGATCGGCAGACACGCCAGCGAGGCCGGGGTTGACCTGCTGGTCACCGTGGGCCCGCTGGCGACCGAAATCGCCGACCAATTCGACGGCGAAGCCTACTCGGTGGCCGACGCCGGCGAGGCGGCCGCGCTCGTGCCCGAGTTGCTTCAGCCGGGAGACGTAGTGCTGGTGAAGGGCTCACGGGGCGTCGGCCTGGAACTGGTCTCCGAATCGCTGATCGAAGGCCAGCACTGATGGCGCTCCTGGCATCCATCGGCGGCTCGATCTCCGGCCGGGTCTTGATCGCGGGCACCGCGTCGCTACTGATGTGCCTGTTCCTCAGCCCGAAGTTCATCGAGTTCCTCAGGCAGCGGGAATTCGGGCAGAACATCCGTGAGGAGGGGCCCCAGGGCCACAAGCAGAAGGCCGGCACCCCGACGATGGGCGGGATCATCATCCTGGCGGCGATCGCCGTGCCGTTCCTCGTGCTCTCGCGGCGCGACTGGCAATCGATGGGCGTCTTCGGCGTGACGGTGACCTGCGCGCTGATGGGGTTCATCGACGACTACACAAAGATCGTCAAGCGCCGCTCGCTCGGGTTGCGAGCGCGGTCGAAGCTGGTGATCACGGTGGCCATTTCCGTCGGCCTGTGGTGGGTGGCGACCCAGAAGCTGGGGCTGCCCGAAGCGATCCGGTTCCGCTTCGTCGACCTCAACATCGAGCTCGGACCCGCGTACGTGATCTTTATCTACCTGGTTGTCGCCGGGACGACGACCGCCGTCAACTTCGCGGACGGCCTCGATGGTCTGGCCGCCGGATGTGCGGCGATCGTCCTGCTGGCGTACATCGGCATCACGTACATCACCGCCGGCGACAGCAACCTGACGATGCTGGCGGCCTGCTTGGTGGGGGCCTGCATCGGCTTCCTGTGGTTCAACAGCTTTCCGGCCAGCATCTTCATGGGCGACACCGGGTCGCTCGCGCTGGGCGGGGCGATTGCCGGCTTGGCGGTGATGACCCAGACGGAAGTCATCCTGGTCTTGCTGGCGGGCGTGTTCGTCCTGGAGGTCGTCTCGGTGATGATCCAGGTGGTCTCGTTTCAGGCGTTCCGCAAACGCGTGTTCCTGATGACCCCCATCCACCACCACTTCGAGCTCCAGGGGTGGTCGGAGACCAAAATCATCCTGCGCTTCTGGATCATCGCCGCGGCGTGCGCGGCGATCGGCTTCACCGTCTATCAGCTGAGCATCAAGTGAGGGCGGCCACCGAGCCCACAGTCTTGGAATGACGTGTCATTCCACGAGACCTGGTTCTGAGGTGAGCTACTTCCCGCGGCTCCGGGGGCCAGCTTGAAGTCCCGCCCGCGGCTCCGGGGGCCAGCTTGAAGTCCCGCCCGCCGCTGCCGGGCGGTCCCTACCTCGTCGTCGGCCTCGCCCGCTCCGGCATCGCCGCGGCGCTGGCGCTGCGCGCCCGAGGAGAGGAGGTGATCGGCTGCGATGCGGGCGCCAGGGCTGACAGCCGGCTGGGCCAGGCGGCGAGCAGGCTTTCCCGGGCGGGCGTCGAAGTGCACCTCGATGCGTCAGGCGACGTACTTGCCGCCCGCGCCCGGACGCTCATCAAGAGTCCAGGCGTTCCCAGTGACGCGCCGGCCGTTCGGGCCGCGCGCCAGCGAGGCCTGGCCGTGCTCGGCGAGCTGGAGCTGGCCTGGCGACTCATCCCCAACGAGTTCATCGCCGTGACCGGCACCAACGGCAAGACCACCACGACAGAGTGGATCGGGCACATCCACCGCCGCGCGGGGCAGCCGGTGGCGGTGGCCGGCAACGTGGGGACCGCCGCCAGCTCGCTGGCCGGCTCGCTCGAGCCCGAGCGAACGGTCGTTTGCGAGGCCTCGTCATTCCAGCTCGAGGACACCGAAGCGTTTGCCCCTGAGGCGGCGGTGCTTCTGAACCTGGCGCCTGACCACCTGGATCGCCACCGCAGCTTCGAGGCCTACGTGGCTGCCAAGCTGCGCATCTTTGCCCATCAGGACCGGGAGGATGTGGCCATCCTCCCAGCGGCGATGGATGCCGGCCGCGTGGGCGGCCGGGCGCGGCGTGTCCGCTTCGGAGCCGATCCTGAGTCGGGGCTCCGGCTAGAGGAAGGACGACTCTGGTGGGAGGGCGAGCCGCTGATCGAGCTGGACCGGCTTGCGCTGCCCGGGATGCACAACGCCGAGAACGCGATGGCGGCGGCGGCCGTATGTCTGGCCCGAGGCCTCGACGCTTCGGCCGTGGCGTCCGGCCTTCAGACGTTCGAGGGTGTGGCCCATCGCCTGGAGCTCGTGGCCGTCAAGGAGGGCGTCGCGTATGTCAATGACTCCAAGGCGACGAACGTGGCCTCCACGGTCGTGGCGCTGCGCGCCTATCGGAGCGGCGTCCACCTGATAGCCGGCGGACGGGGCAAGCAACAGGACTTCACGCCGCTGACACCGCTGGTGGCCGAGCGCTGCCGGGCGGTGTACCTGATCGGGGAGGCGGCCCCGGAGCTGGCGAGGGTGCTGAGTTCACTCCCCGTGCCCGTGCGGGAGACCGGCACGCTCGAGCTAGCGGCCGAGGCCGCCCGCAGCGCCGCACGGCCGGGGGACACCGTGCTGCTCTCGCCGGCCTGCGCGAGCTACGACCAATACCGCGACTTCGAGGCTCGGGGGGAGGACTTCCGGGCGCTCGTGGAGGGGGCTTGATGGCTCGCGGAAAGCGCTTCCAACCACTTGTGGAGGGGACCTGATGGCCGGAGCGGCGGCGGCGCCGAGCCGCCGGCCGGTCCGGGGGCGGGCGGCTGTACCGCGACCCGAGGGCGCCAAGCCGCGAGCCCGGCGAGCCGCGCCCCCGCTCGAGCACCGCATTCTGCTGACGGCCACTCTCTGCCTGCTGGCGTTCGGCGCGGTGATGGTCTACAGCGCCTCCTCGCCGCTCGGCGTCGTGAGCGGCAGCGGGCTGGGAACAGGCGAGTTCGTGCGCTATCTGATCTTCGGCGCGCTCGGGTTGACGATCATGCACGTCCTCTCTCGCCGGGGCCTCGAGCTGTTGAACGAGCGTGTGGCCAGGCTGATGCTGTTCGCCTCACTGGCGTTGCTGTTGCTGGTGCTCGCGCCCGGGTTCGGCGTGAATGTGAACGGCGCTCGACGCTGGTTCGCGGCGGGGCCGATCCAGTTTCAGCCCTCTGAGCTGTTGAAGCTGGCGCTTGTCGTCTATGTCGCGCACTACCTGGCCAAGAACCCAAAGCGCGTCGGCGGCCCTGGACGCCACGCTCGTCTGGTCCCGCTGATCACCCCGATTTTGGTCGTCGCCGGCCCAGGCTGTCTGCTGATCCTGGTCGAGCCTGACATGGGCACCACGCTGGTGGTCGTCTTCACGATCGCCGCGCTGCTAGTCGCCGCGGGCATGCCGTTGCGCCAGCTGGCGCTGCTTGCGGGAGTGGCGCTGGGATTGGTGCTCGTGTTCGTGCTGGCACAGCCGTATCAGCGCGCCAGACTGACGTCGTTCCTCCATCCCTGGTCGGCCAAGTCGACCGCCGGCTTTCAAGCGGTCCAGGGGCAGATCGCGCTGGGTTCCGGCGGTTTCTTCGGGGTAGGGCTCGGGCGGTCCGTCCAGAAGATCTTCTACCTGCCCGAGGCGCAAACCGACTTCATCCTGGCGGTGATCGGTGAGGAGCTCGGGGTGATGGGACTGGGCTTGGTCGTGTTCCTGTACGGGATGATCGCCTACGCTGGCCTGCGCACTGCCCGCCGGGCGGTTGGTCGCTATGCGAAGCTGCTCGCCGCCGGGCTCACCTCGCTGATCCTTTGTCAGGGGATTCTCAACATCTTCGTCGTCCTGGGCATCGCCCCGCTCACCGGCGTGCCGCTCCCGTTCATCTCCTACGCGCCGACCAACCTGTGCGTCATGCTGGGCGCGATCGGGCTGCTGCTCAACATCTCTCAGCCTCGGCGCCGACGGCTGGAAGCGGTCGGGAACCCCAGAGGTGACCCCGCCGAGAGCTCGTCCGCCGAGGATCGTGATCGGCGCCGGCGGGACCGCCGGACACGTCGTGCCCGCGCTCGCGGTAGCCGAGGCGCTGCGGGCTGAGGGCGCCAGCGTCCTATTTGTCGGCGGCGAGCGCGCCGAGCGCGAGCTTGTGCCGGCCGCTGGGTACGAGCTGCGAGCCCTGAAGGTGGCGCCGCTGCCCAGGCGGCGTCCGCTGGCCGCGGCAGGCGCGGCCGTCGTCGACGCCCGAGCAGTGCTCAAGGCGCGGGCCGTCTTGGGCGAGATCGCGCCAAGCGCGGTACTCGGGGCGGGGGGATACGTGGCGGGCCCGCTGGGCTTGGCCGCGGTCTCGAGGCGAGTGCCGCTGGTTTTGATGGAAGCCGATAGTCACCTGGGCCTGGCTAACCGGATGCTGGCGCCGTTCGCGCGGCGCGTGTGCCTGGCGTTTCCGCTGGCCGGGCGGTCCGGAAAGCGCTATCTGGTGGCCGGGAGGCCTATACCGCCGCTCGCTACCGACCGCGCCGCGGCCCGCAAGCGCTTCGGCGTCGAGCCGGAGGAGACGCTCGTGGTGGTTTTCGGCGGCTCGCAAGGGGCGCGCTCCATCAATCACGCTTCAGTTGAGGCCTTTGCCGGAGCCCAGTTTCGCGTTCTGCACGCCGCGGGCGAGCGTGACCTGCCGGAACTCGAGGCGCCCGGTCCTCACTACGACCTACGGGGCTATGTCGAGAATTTCGGCGAAGCGCTGCTGGCCAGCGACCTGGTGGTGGCGCGCGCCGGCGGGTCCGTCTTCGAAATCGCAGCGCACGGCCGACCGGCGGTGCTTATCCCATATCCCTATGCCACTGCCGATCACCAGTCGGCGAACGCGCGCTACATGGAGGAGGCCGGGGCCGCGGTGGTCGTGCCCGATAAGGAGCTCAGTTCGTCGCGGCTGGCGCAGGAGGTGGGTCGGCTGCTGGCGGACCCTTCCCATCTCGAGGAAATGGCCCGGGCGTCAGCCGAGCTGGCTCGCCCCGATGCCGCCCGCACGATCGCGACCGAAGTCCTCAAGGCCGCAGCGAGACCCCGATGACCGACGGTCCCTTCTCGGGACGAAGCCTTCATTTCGTGGGAATCGGCGGCGCCGGGATGAGCGGCTTGGCGCTCGTGGCGAAGGCCCTCGGAGCGAGCGTCACGGGGTCCGACCGGGCGGAGTCCGCATACCTCGGCCGGCTCCGGCAGCAGGGGATCGAGCCGGCGATCGGGCACGCCGCGGAAAGCGTCCCGCCGGCGGCTGAGGTCGTCTACTCCACTGCGATTGCGGCCGACAACCCCGAGCGCCGGCGGGCCGCGGGGCGGGAGCTGCACCGCGCCGAGCTCCTGGCACAGATCGCAGCCCTTCGTCGCTGCCTGGCGATCACCGGCACGCACGGCAAGACCACCACCGCCGCCATGATCGTCCACGCCATGCGTGGCGCCGGCCTCGACCCGAGCTACGTGATCGGCGGCGAGCTGCGTAGCACGGGCCTCAATGCGGGCTGGGGAAGCGGGGAGTGGATCGTCGTCGAAGCCGACGAGTCGGACCGCTCGCTGCTGGCGCTCGCACCGGAGATCGCCGTGCTGACCAACGCAGAGCTCGATCACCACGCCACCTACGCCTCGCTCCTCGACCTCGAACAGACGCTGCGGACGTTCATGGCCAGAGCGAGCACCGCTGCCGTGGTCTGGGATCGACCGCGGCTGGCCGCGCTGTGTCCCCCGGGAGCGGTCGTTTACGACGCTCGTGATCCCGTGCTGTCGCCCCAGGGCGCCCGCTTTCGCTGGCATGACATCGACGTCGTGCTTCAGGTGCCTGGGAGCCACAACGCGGTCAACGCAGCAGGCGCGCTCGAGGCGGCGAGGCTGGCAGGCGCCGACCCGGTTGCTGCGGCCGACGCGCTGCGCAGCTTTGTTGGCGCCAAGCGCCGCTTTGAGCTCTTGGGGCAGACACCTTCGGGGGCGTCTGTCTATGACGACTACGCGCACCATCCGACCGAGGTCGCGGCCGTCCTCACGGCGGCCCGGACGCTCGAGCCCCGACGGGTGGTGGCGGTCTTTCAGCCGCACCTGTACTCGCGCACCCGGGCCCTGGCCCGTGAGTTCGGCCGCGCGTTGGCCACGGCCGACATCGTCGTTGTCCTGGACGTGTACCCGGCCCGCGAGCGGGCGGACGACTATCCGGGAGTCGACGGGCGCACGATCGCCGCCGCCGCCGCCGATGCTGCCGCCCGGCGCCCGGTGGCCTGGCTTCCGCAGTTCGCGGACGCCCGGCCCTTCCTGCTGGATGAGCTCGGCGCCGGCGACGTATGTGTGGCAATGGGGGCGGGCAACGTCGACACGCTGGCGCGGTCGCTCTTGGAGGAATAGCCGGCGGGTAGGGGAGAGCTGAGCGAAGTCGAATTAGGTCAAGGTGAAGTTCAGCCGCCTTCGGGTTCCGCGCGTCCGCCCGCTGGTCGTGGTGGGCGCAGCCGTCGTCCTTCTAGCTCTGGGCGGTGGCTGGCTCTGGCTGCGGGACTCTTCGCTGGTCGCGGTGCAGCGGGTCACGGTGCTCGGCGCCACGGGACCGGATTCTGGGCAGATCCAGCGGGCGCTGATGGTCGCCGGGCGCGGCATGACCACGCTTGACGTCAACTCGTCGGCCCTGCACACCGCCGTCTCGCCCTACCCCGTAGTCAAGGGCCTCCGCGTCTCCACCCACTTTCCCCACGGTATGACGATCCGGGTTGTGGAGCAGATACCAGTTGCAGTTATCGCCGCGGACGGCCGCCGGATCGCGGTGGCGGACGACGGGACATTGCTGCGGGACGTTCATGCGGCCTCGTCGCTACCCCAACTGCCGGTCCACGAGATCCCAGGAGGGACCCAGGTCACCGACCAGCGGTCGCTCCAGATTCTCGCCGTTCTAGGGGCAGCGCCCTGGCAGCTGCTCGGGCGCGTGACTGCCGCAAACGCCACGGGCAGCCACGGCATCGTGGTCGAGCTGCGGCAGGGACCGCAGCTCTACTTCGGCGATCCGACGCTGCTCTCCAAAAAATGGACCGCCGCGGACGACGTGTTGGCGGACCCCGGGTCCAATGGAGCTTCGTATATCGACGTCACGGACCCATACCGGCCGGCGGCTGGCGCCACAGGCGCCACCAGTTCCGGGTCGGCGGCGACCGGGACCGCCAGCGCCGCCACCAGCTCCGGTACGGCGGGCGGGCGGAACCGGCACGGCGGCGGGCGGAACCGGCACGGGTTTGGGTACGGGTGCGCCCGCAGTGACGAGCAGCCCGAACACCGGCAGCAGCGCGGCCGCGGCGCCATAGCTAACTCTCAAGTAGAGCTTTAGGCAGCCTCGACCTCAACTCTCCGCCTCGGTCGAGAGTTTCGCGATCTGCAATGAACCTTGCGCATGGCGGTCGATGCGTTGACTTCGCGCATCGCTAGTCAGTACCGTGCAAAACTCCGCTAATACGGCAAACCCGGCCAGACACTAAACACGAACTCGAGGGTTGGGACTTTACGACATGGAAAGCGGCAGTTACCTGGCAGTGATCAAGGTCGTCGGCGTCGGCGGCGGCGGCACGAACGCGGTCAACCGGATGGTCGACGCGGGCCTGCGTGGCGTGGAGTTCGTTGCCTGCAACACCGACGCGCAGGCACTGGCCATGTGCGACGCCGACATCAAGCTCAACATCGGCCACGATCTCACCCACGGCCTGGGTGCCGGCGCCAACCCCGAGGTTGGCCGCGGCGCGGCTGCTGAGTCGCGCGATGAGATCAAAGAAGCCCTCAAGGGCGCGGACATGGTGTTCGTGACCGCGGGCGAGGGTGGCGGCACGGGCACGGGAGCCGCGCCGGTAATCGCGGACATCGCCAAGCACGAAATCGGCGCGCTGACGGTCGGTGTTGTTACCCGTCCCTTCAACTTCGAAGGCACGCAGCGGGCCCGCCAGGCCCAAGTGGGAATCCACGAGCTGAGCGAGCACGTCGACACGCTGATCGTGATTCCGAACGAGAAGCTGCTTTCCATAGTCGAGCGGCGCACGACGATTCTTGAGGCCTTTCGCGAAGCGGACAACGTGCTGCGGCAAGGAGTCCAGGGCATCACCGACCTGATCACCATTCCGGGCCTGATCAACCTCGACTTCGCCGACGTGCGCACGATCATGCGGGAGGCCGGAACCGCGCTAATGGGCATCGGCACCGCTGGTGGCGAGAATCGCGCCGCCGAAGCGGCCAAGATCGCGATCTCCTCGCCGCTGCTTGAGGAGTCCGTGGAGGGCGCGATGGGCATCCTGCTGAACATCACCGGGGGCCACGACCTTGGCCTGTTCGAAGTCAATGAGGCGGCGGAGATCGTCCAAAGCGCCGCCGACGCCAACTCGAACATCATCTTCGGCGCCGTGATCGACGACGGCATGGGGGACGAGGTCCGGGTGACAGTGATTGCAACCGGGTTCGACCACGAGCGCTTGCGGGCGCCGGCCACCACCCGTGAGCCCGCCCGCCCCGGGCGTCGCGACCGCAGTGCCGACCGCGAGGTCTCGATGGACGATCGCCAGCGCTCGTCGCTCGAGATCAGTGACGACGAGATCGACATCCCGTCGTTCCTCAAGGATCGCTGACGGCTCCAGGGCACGGCGGATTCCGTCCGCTACGCTCCCGCTCGAGATGAGCAGGGAGCGCTCAGACGACGAGCGAGAGCTCGAGCAAGGCCGCTTACGTCTGCCGTCGCTCGGCCGACCGGTTGCTGACCTGGCCGCAGGGGCCGCCTTCTTGCGCCGGATGTTGCCGGAGATCGCCGCCGATCTGGGAGCGATCCGGGGCCACGTGGCGTCGATGGATCCGGAGATGATCGGGATGCATGCCGCCGTGCGGCGCATCGAGGGCGAGATCGTCCAGATGAGCGGTCGGATCACCGAGCTGAGCGAGCACATGAATGCCGTCGAGGAGGCGGTCGCCAGGCTGGAGCCACACGTGGCCGACGTCAACCTGGCGGTGAGGCCGCTGCGCCGAGCACGGGCCCGGATGCGTCCGCCCGCCGACCGGGGCGAGGTCGGTCCTGACCACGCCGACGAGACGGCTGAGGGCTCCGGCTGAGCAGGCCCTCGACACAGCCGACCCGCCGCCGTCTGAGCGAGCGGTTGTAGGCTCCGCGCACATGTCAGAAACGGCCTCCGCCACGCTGCGCCGCACGCCGCTTTACGATCGCCACATCGCGGCTGGCGCCCGGCTGGTGCCGTTCGCCGGCTTCGAGATGCCCGTGCAGTACGAGGGGATTCGCCAGGAACACCTGGCGGTTCGCCGCGGGGTCGGCGTGTTCGACATCTCGCACATGGGTCAGGTGGAGACGCGGGGCCCGGACGCGCAGCGCTTTCTCCAGCACGTGGTGTCTAACGACGTTCGCCGGATACCGGAAGGCGGAGCCCAGTACAGCGTGATGTGTCGCGAGGACGGCGGCGTCCTCGACGACCTCTTCACCTATCGGTTGGCCGAGAGCGAGTACCTGACCGTCACCAACGCCGCGAACCATGAGCGCGACCTGGCTTGGATGCTCTCGCAAGCCGGAGGCTTCGATGTCGACGTGCTGGACCGAGCGAGCGATTTCGCGATGCTGGCGGTCCAGGGCCCGGCGGCCCGTGATCTCGTATCCGGGCTCACGGACGGCGCGTTGCCTTCCCGCTTTCACTGCTGCGAGCGCGCCGTAGCGGGCATGGGCATGCTGGTGTGCGGCACGGGCTACACCGGCGAGGACGGTGTGGAGCTGCTAGTGGCGCCCGATGCCGCGGCCCGCGTATGGGACAGCGTGCTCGAGGCCGGCGCAAGCCCCGCCGGGCTGGGCGCGCGCGACACGCTCCGGCTCGAGGCCTGCTTTCACCTCTACGGCAACGATCTGAGCGAGGATCGGGGGCCAATCGAGGCCGGCCTCGGGTGGTGCTGCAAGGAGCAAACGGGGTTCATCGGCTCGGATGCGGTGGCTGCCGTGCGTGCAGCGGGCCCTACGGAGAAGCTGGTCCCGTTCATGATCGAGGGCCCGGGAATCGCCCGGTCTGGCAACCCTGTTCACGGCGGCGGAGTCGTGACCAGCGGGACGTTCTCCCCGTCCCTGGAACGCGGGATCGGGATGGCGTACGTTTCCGCGCAAGTCGCCGAGCCCGGACAGCAGATCGAGATCGACGTGCGGGGGACGATCCGTCCCGCGAGCATCGCTCAGAAGCCCTTGTACAGAAAGGACCCCTGATGGCCGCCAGCTATCCCGACGACCTTCTCTACCACGCCGAGCACGACTGGGCCCGGGTAGAGGGCGAGGAGGCGACCTTCGGCATCACGTGGTTCGCCCAGGAGCAGCTCGGCGAGGTCGTGTTCTTGGACTCCCCGAGCGTCGGCGGCCAGGTGCGTCAGGGGGAGCCGTACACCGAGGTGGAGTCGGTCAAGGCGGTGTCGGATGTGATCGCGCCGTTGTCCGGGGAGATCGTGGCTGTCAACGACTCTCTGACGGACAAGCCGGAGACCATCAACGAGGACCCCTATGGCCAAGGGTGGCTGGTCAGGATCAGACTGTCCGAGCCCTCGGAGACTGAATCCCTGATGGACGCCGCCGCCTACCAGGCGACGCTAACGTGACCGTCTTCGCATGAATGCCCCTCGCATGAGCCCCGCCTTCGCATGAGCAGCTACGTCTCAGCCACCGACGCCGATCGGCGTCAGATGCTCGACGAGATCGGCGTCTCTTCGCTCGAGGAGCTGTTTTCGGAGATCCCCGCGGCGCTGCGCCAGGACTTCTCACGGCAGCTCGAGCCAGGCCGCTCCGAGCTCGAGGTCTACGAGGAGCTCCGCGCTCTGGCTGCCAGCAACACCTCAACCGAGGACGAGCTCTCGTTCCTCGGCGCCGGGATGTACGACCACTACGTTCCGGCGCTGATCGACTCGATCATCGGGCGCTCGGAGTTCCTGACCCCTTACACGCCTTATCAGCCCGAGATCTCCCAGGGCGGTCTTCAGGCCATGTTCGAGTACCAGACGGGCATCTCCGAGCTGACCGGTCTCCCAATCTCGAACGCCTCCGTCTACGAGGGTCCGAGCGCCGTGGCTGCCGCCGCCTACGTGGCAAAGCTCCACCACGGCCGCTCCCGCTTCGTCGTCTCCCGCGGCGTCCATCCGCACTCGCGTCAGACGCTGCGCACGCTGGCCCACGGCTACGGAATGGAGGTCGTCGAGGCCCCGCTGGCCGACGGGCTCACAAACCTCGAGCCGCTCGATGACACGGTCAGCGCGCTGATAGTGCAGCAGCCGAATTTCCTCGGTGCGATCGAGGACCTCGAGCAGCTGGCCGATGCGGCTCACAGGGTTGGAGCGCTCACGATCTGCGCATGTGACCCGCTGCCGCTGGCGCTGCTCAAAACTCCGGGAGACTGCGGCGTGGACATCGCCGTGGGGGAGGGGCAGACGCTGGGCGGACGGCTCGACTTCGGCGGTCCTTCTTTCGGATTCTTCGCGGCCACCGAGGCGCTCATGCGCCGGATGCCGGGGCGCATCGCCGGTCAGACGCGCGACGTCGACGGGCGCCGCGGGTTCGTGCTCACGCTGCAGACCCGGGAACAGCACATACGCCGTGAGAAGGCGACCTCCAACATCTGCACGGCACAGGCATTGAACGCCCTGGCGGGCGTCATCTATCTGAGTTGGCTGGGCCGGCAAGGCGTGGTGGAACTGGCCGAGCTGATGCTGCAGCGCACCGCCTACGCCCGTGAGCGGCTCGCGGCGCTGGACGGGGTCTCGACACTGCACGATCAGCCTGTGGTGCGCGAGTTCGCCGTGAAACTCGAGGCCCCTGCGGAGCGAGTCCTCGAGCGCTGCCGGGCGCAGGGCGTGAACCCTGGCTACCCGCTGGCCCGCGATTACGAGGAGTATCCGAACGGTCTGCTGGTGGCCATCACCGAGCAGCGCACGCGCGCCGACATCGACCGGCTGACCGACATAATGGGCGCCTCCGTGACGGCCGAGGCCCAGCCCGTGGAAGCCCGGGCATGAGCGACTCGAACGCCGGAGCCGCACCCGAGGCGGTCATGCCTGGCAAACGCTGGTTCACCGCCGCCGCAGACGACGAGCTCACCATCTACGAGCGCTCGAAGCCGGGCCGGCGGGCATTCGTCGCGCCGCCGCTCGACGTGCCGGAGCGCCCGCTCGACGAGCTGCTTCCGCCAGCCATGCGCCGGGCGCAGGGTCCGCGGCTCCCCGAGATCTCAGAGCCCGAGATCGTCCGCCACTACAACCGGCTGTCGAAGCGCAACTTCGATCTGGACACCGGCTTCTACCCACTGGGTTCGTGCACGATGAAGCACAACCCCAAGCTGCACGAGCGCGTTGCGGCCCTGCCCGGCCACGCCAAGCTCCATCCGCTCCAGGATCCGCAGCACGCCCAAGGGGCGCTCGAGCTGATGTGGCGGCTGGAGCGCGAGCTGGCCGCGGTCGCCGGTCTTCCGCACGTGTCGCTGCAGCCCTCGGCCGGCTCGCACGGCGAGTTGGCGGGCGTCCTCTTGACCCGCGCCTACCACGAGGATCGCGGCGAGCGGCGGGCGAAGGTCCTGACCCCTGACACCGCCCACGGCACCAATCCGGCGACGGTCACGATGGCCGGCTACGAGGTGGTCAAGGTGGGAACGGACGGGCGCGGCAACGTGGACCTTGACGATCTGCGCGCCAAGGCGGATGAAGACGTCGCCTGCCTGATGTTGACCAACCCATCGACCGTCGGCGTGTTCGAGGAAGGAATCGAGGAGATCCGGGAGATCGTGCACGGCGTGGGCGCCACGCTCTACTACGACGGGGCCAATCTCAACGCGATCATGGGGATCTGCCGCCCCGGGGACATGGGTTTCGACATCGTCCACTTCAATCTGCACAAGTCGTTCACGCAGCCGCACGGGGGAGGCGGTCCCGGGGCCGGCCCGATCGCCGTGTCCGACCGGATCGAGCCGTTTCTTCCCAAGCCGATGGTGGTGCGCCGGTCCGGCACCGCCGGCAACGGCGCTTCGGGGCCCTTCTACGACCTGGACTACAACCGGCCGAAGTCGATCGGTCGCCTGCGCGGCTTTCACGGAAACTACGGCGTCTTCGTCCGCTCCTACGCCTATATCCGCTCGCTCGGGGAGGCCGGGTTGCGCGAGGTCTCAGAGGTCGCGGTGCTGAACGCCAACTACCTGCTGGCACGGCTGCGCAAGGCGGGTGTCGCCCAGTACCTCCCCGCCGCGTATCACCGCCTCTGCATGCACGAGTTCGTGCTGAGCGGCGCGCCGATGAAGCGCGAGCTTCAGATCAAGACGCTGGATCTGGCCAAGCGCCTGCTGGACCACGGCGTCCATCCGCCGACCGTCTACTTTCCGCTGATCGTGGAGGAGGCGCTGTTGATCGAGCCCACGGAGACGGAAACCAAGGAGACGCTCGATCACTTCGCCGAGATCGTCGTCGAGATCCTGCGCGAAGCGCGCGAGGATCCGTCGGTGGCGCAGAACGCCCCCTACACGACGCCCGTCAGGCGGCTGGACGAGGCCGGCGCCGCGCGGCAGCCGGTCGTCCGCCAGCCGCTGTAGGCGCCGCTGGCAGCTGGCTAGGCGGTTGCCGTGGGCCAGCCCGTCAGCGAGGCCCTAGCTGCGCTCAGACGTCCGGTTCGGCTGCTGGCGGCCGGGGGAACCATCGCCATGGGCGGTCCACAGGCCGTGCCCGAGCTGGACGCCGCGGGTCTGATCGAGGCCGTTCCGGAGCTGGCAGCAGTTCCGGCGCTCGAGGCCGAGACGGTGCTGGGTGTTCCGGGCGCCCACTTGACGCTGTCGGACGCGCACCAGCTGGCGCGTCGGGCAGCCGCCGTCGCCGCGGGCGGCGAGGGTGTGGTGATCACCACGGGCACCGACACGCTGGAGGAGCTGGCCGTGCTGTGCGCGATGGTGCACGGAGGCGGGCTCCCGGTCATTGTCACCGGGGCTAATCGCCCCGCCAGCGCCCCCGGGGCCGACGGACCCGCGAATCTGATCGATGCCGTGGCGGTGGCCGGGAGCGCCGCCACCGAGGATCTCGGCGTGAGCGTCGTGTTCGGTGGCGAAATTCACGACGCCATGAGCGTGCGGAAGGTCGACAGCACCGGACCAGCGGCGTTTGGGTCGCCGATCGCGGGACCGCTGGGCCGCGTGGTGGAGGGCCGCGTCTGGCTACGCGCCCGCGCGACGGCGCCGATGGCGCTGGCCCCGGCGGCTCTGGAGCATCGAGTCGAGATCGTGAGCCCTGGGCTTGGCGACGACGGGACTCTGCTCGGAGAGGTGGCAGACAGCGCCGATGGCGTCGTGCTCGTGGCGCTCGGCGCGGGCCATCTCCCGCCGCCGGCTCTTCGAGAGCTCCAGCGTGCCGCGCGGCGCCTGCCCGTGGTGATCACCTGCCGGCCGGAGCGATCCTCGATGCTGGTCTCCACCTACGGCTTCGACGGGGCGGAGCGTGACTTGCGAGCCAGCGGCGCGCTCTGCGCGCCATTTCTGTCTCCGCAGGCCGCCCGGATGGTGCTGCTGTGCTGCCTTGGCGCCGGGCTGAGCGGGCGCAAATAGCGGGGGTCCTCGCCCCCTGGGACGTCGCGTGACGATGACGCCCCGCCGCGTGCCGGAGTGCGGTCCAACGGGACGCCGGGCGCTCGCGGCGCCTGGCGTCCCGGGACAGCTAGCGATCGACTACGTCCTTGGCCTTGTCCGCGACCGTGTCGGCCGCGTCCTTGACCGAAGATGAGGCCTGATCGACCTTGCCCTCGTCCTTGAGGCTCTGATCGCCGGTCAGGCTGCCCGCGGCTTCCTTGGCGCGGCCCTTTGCTTCGTCGATGTTCTTATCGGTCATGGGTCCAGAACTGCCCGTGGCAGGCAGGGACAAAACCCGGCTTACCGAAAGACTGCTGGTACGCGCGCGGACGTCCGTGGCGCTACCGGCCTCGGCCACTTGAGGCTTCCACAAGCGATAAGTAGCGCAACGTCAAGAAAGGAGCCCGATGCTTCTAGTCCTCGCCATCATTCTTCTGGTAATCGCCATCGCCGGCGGGGTAATCATCCACCCGCTGCTGTTCCTGATCGCGATCCTGGCACTTGTGGCCTTCTTCGCGGGCCGGCGCTGAGCTGAGGCCGCATCGTTGATACAGGCCGGCCTCGCCTGATAGGCGGGCCGGCCGTCTTTCTGCTGCCTGCGGCTGGCCTATCCCTGGTCTGGCTCTGAGGGCGTCAGGTCATGGCCGCCACCAGGCGGTGGTGGCGCAGCGCGTCGGGCGGCGGGCCATGCAGGACCCAGGTTCCGCCGTCCTGGCGGGTGACCGAGCCGGAGCGGGCCAGCTTTCCCATGGCGCTCGTCACCGACGGCCGGTGGGCGCCGACCAAATCGGCCAGCCGCTGGTGAGACAGCGGGAGGTTGACCGCGATGCCGTCCGGTCGCACCCGCCCCCAGCGCTCGGCCAAGTGCCAGAGCGTCAGCAGCAGGCGGTCGTCGACGTGGGGATGGTGGCTGATCGCCAGCGCCACAGCCAGTGAGTGAGCGCGGCGAGTGCCCCGGGCGAACAACTCCAGGCCCAATTGCGGCCAGGGATCCATTCGGCGGACCAGGCCATGGTCCAGAACCGCCAGGCGGCTCTGCTCCAGCACCACCCATCCCACCTCGGCGTGGACGTGCGAGCCATCGCCGTCCCAGCGCCATGGTCGGAGCACGTCACCTGGCCCGATCAGCTCCACACAACGTCGCCCGAGCACCTCGACCTCCCGGGAGAGCAGGCCGTCGATGATCAGAAACCCTCGGTGGTGGGTGTCTGGCTCAATCGCCTCGTGGACGTCCCACTCGCCTGGCGAGAGGCGGCGCTCCCGGGTCAGGGCCTGGCGCCGTGCGCGCTCACGCTCGTCGGCATCGAGGAGATCTGCCAGATCAGCGTCGGCGTCGATGATGCTGATCAGATCGGTGATCGAACCCACGATCGCCCACCTAATCACATCGCGGGGCTGCGGGGGGCCGCTCGCGAGGCGGGGCCCGCTCGCGCGGGTCAGGGCGCCCCGGCGCGAGTCAGGCAGCGCGCACCGCTGCGGGCGCCGGCGGCCGCCGCATCGCCCACCGTCGAGCCGCCGGCCAGGGCGAAGGTAAACGCTGCGGCGAACGAGTCGCCGCAGCCGTAGCTGTCGCGGGCCGGTCCCGGCGGCGGGACGGCCTGCCAGCGGCCTTCCGATTCTCCCCACCAGCGCCCGCCGTCGGCCCCCTCTGTCGCCACCAGCAGGCGGCTGCGACCGGCGGCCACCTCGACCCAGGCGCGCTCGTCGCGGTCGGCGGCGCTGAACACCAGCGCGTCGATCGTGGGCGAAGAGCGCTCATCGGCGGCTTCGGGCGGGGCGGCGAGCGCCGCGCGGGCTCGCGGCGAGGCCACCACCACGCGCGCCTGGCGTGCCAGCCGCAGCGCGTGGGGGTCGCCGGCGGTGACATAAACGCCGTCCGCCGCCTGGAGTCGGCGCCAGCCCAGCTCGTCTGAGCCCAGGGGGTCGAGCCGCTCGCCGATCGTCACGATCGCCCGCTCGCCGCCGTCCTCGAGCAGCGTCACGGCCCTCCGCGTGGGCTTCGTGCGCCAGGCCACGTGGACCTGCACGCCCCGCTCGGCGAGTTGCTCCGCCGCGGCGTGGCCGTCCGCGTCGTCTCCCAGCGCGGTGAAGAAGTCCACCTCTGCTCCGAGCTCCGCCAGGACCACCGCCGCCACGCCGCCGCCGCCCGCGGCGCGGGTGAAGCCCTCGCCGGCATGGAGCACCTCGCCTCTTCGCGGCAGGTGGGCAACGGGCACAAAGTCGACCCATTCCACGTGTCCCACGACCGCGACGCGCGGCTTGTGGGTTCCAGCAGACAACTGGGGCGGTGGAGCGCTCAGTCGGCGTCGGCGACGATCGAGCCGACCCGCTCGCCGAGCGTGCGGTCGCGCGAGTACATGACGGCCGCCCAGACGAGCGCCACGAGGAGCACGCCCAGCGCGATCCACGGGTAGCGGTCAAACGGCGCCGGTTGGCCGGGCTTGACCAGCTCGTAGAGCGGATAGCCGATCGCCAGGGCGCCGAGCAGCGGGAGCAGCAGGTGCAAAACCGGCGAGAAGCGCTCGGGGTGAAAGCGGCGGAAGTAGACCGGCAACGCGAGATTGGCCACCAGATAGGTGAACGCGATCAGGATCGTCCCCAGGGTCGCGATCTCCCCGAAGAACTTGACGGGATCGGTGCTCCAGCCGAACACGTAGCTCAGTCCCAGCCCGATTCCGAGGAACAGCACGAAGGCCACCCACGGCGTCCGGCCTGTGCTGGTTACCCGCGCCGTGACGCTCGGCAGCAGCCCCTCGCGACCCGAGCTGAAGATGATCCGGGCCTGCGAGTTGGCGGCCGAGATCAGGCTCGAGCAGATCGATGTGAACCCGGCGATATATGCGAGGAACCCGAGGAAGCTCGCGACGCCCGCCGCCGCGTCCACCATCGGGACGCTCGCGTTGGTGAGCGCCGTCGCGTTGTTGTTGTAGCCGACGACGGTCGCGTAGGAGAGAAAGACGTACAGGACGCCGATCAGGGCGACGCTCGAGAATATGGCGCGCGGGACCGCGCTTCGCGGGTTCTGGCTCTCCTCGGCCATCGCCGCGGAGTTCTCCCAGCCGACGAACAGGAAGACGGCGAGCGGGAAGCCGAGCGACAAGCCGGAGAAGCCGCGGTGTAGGTTGCCCGGATCGAACGGCCTCAGGTTGATGTGCCCGGAGTGCTGGACGAGCAGCGCGATGGCGATCGTCAGCAACAGTACGAACTCGAAGCCGAAGAACACCGCAGCCACCTTCGTCGACGGTTTGGCGCCGGACACGATTAGGTACAGCGCCCCCAGCGTCAAGAGCGCGCTCAGCAACTGCCACGGGATCTTGATCTTGAGGTAGTGGTTGATGATCGTCTCGGTGAAGCCGCCAGAGATCGCCACCACCGCCGCCACCGCGACGATGTACCCGACGCACAGGACGACGGCGCTGACGACGGCCGGGTAGCCCCCGAGCGCCCGCCCGATGAACGTCACGAAAGAGCCGGTCGAGGGACTCGAGCGCGAGAACTGGCTGAGCGTGTTGCCGAGCAGCCCGATCGCGACCGTTGCTGCGACCACGGTGAGCGGAGCGGCGATCCCAGCCGTCGTCACGATCGTCGCGAAGCCGAAGAAGAAGCTCATCGCCGGCGCGATGTTGGCGAGCGTGGCGGCGGCGATATCGAAGTTGCTGAGAACCCCGCGGGCCAGCCGCTCGGGCTGGGGCCTCGGGCCAGCCGCCCCGCGCGGGACCGCGTCGATCGTCGACATAGTGCACTCCTCTCTGCGGCTCGCGCCGACGTCACGCCGCCGGCGCCGTGATTTTGGCACGGTGAGGGCATGGCCGGCGAATCGATCTCGAGCCTTGCAGCGGAGCTCGCCGCCCACGCCGCGCGCGAGATCGAGGCGCTGGTGGCCGTCTCATCTCCGTCCAGAGACATAGAGGGAGCGGAGGAGGCCGTGGCCGTGTGCACGGCGCTGCTGCCGGTGGGATCGGCCATCGAGCGCGTGCCGTGCTCGACGCCCGACAGCGCCCCCGACCTGCTCGCGCGCCTGCCCGGGAGCGGCAGCCGGCGTGTGCTGCTGCTCGGGCATCTGGACACGGTGATCGGCCACCACGCGCACACCCCGCTGCGGCGCGAGCACGGGCGCATATATGGCCCCGGGACGGCTGACATGAAGGGCGGTGTGGTGCTGGCGCTAGGGACGGCCAGGACGCTCGCCGACCGGCGTGAGCTGTTCGCCGAGCTCGCCGTGTTGCTGGTGACCGACGAGGAGTGGCGTACAGCCGATTTCCGTCACGTGAGCCGCTTCCGGGACTACGACGCTTGCCTGTGCTTCGAAGCCGGCGAGCGCAGTGCGGAAGGAGAGGAGGGGGTGGTCGTACGGCGCAAAGCGGCGGGGACGCTGCGGGTCCTAGCCGAAGGGCGCGCCGCTCACTCGGGCAGCGCGCCGGATCAGGGCCGCAACGCCCTGCTGGCGCTGGCGGCGGTAGCGCCGGCGGTGGCCGAGCTGCACGACCCCTCGGGCCCCGATCACCGAAGCGTCGTGCCCACCGTGATCCGCTCCGGGGAGGCCTTCAACGTGGTACCGGCGGACGGGGAGCTGATCATCGACGTGCGGGCAGACAGTCTCGAGGCCTTTGAGCCGGTGCTGGCGGCCGTCCCAGACGAGGTTCGTGGGGTGGCGCTGACCGCGACGATCGAGCGACGCTGGCCGGGGATGGACTCTCGGGTCGCGACCGCATCGCTCCTGGAGCAGGCGAGCGCCTGTCTCGGACGGCCGATCGTCGGTGCGGCCCGTGGCGGCGCGAGCGACGCCAGCCACTTCGCGCCGCTGATTCCGCTGACCGTCGACGGCCTCGGCCCCCGCGGCGGCGGGGCGCATACTCCGGAGGAGTTCGTGCTGGCCGAGTCGCTGCGCGAGCGAGCGGAGGTGGCGCTGGCGGTGGCGCTGGCGGCGCTGCAGGAGTGAGGGGGTGCCGGCTACTTCGGAGCGCCGAGCGCGGAGATCAGCGCCCGGTAGGTGAAGAACGAGGGCTTGGGCGTGTAGTTGTCCCGCATCAGACCGTCTGAGGCGAACGTCGGACCGACCAGGGTCTCCGGACCGCTTGACTCCGAGTCGCGAAGGTTGAACCAGCGGTAGTCGGTCACGTTGAACGTGCGCGAATAGTCGTGGGCGGCCAGGACCAGCGCGCGTAGCGCCGCGGCCTGCTGATCTTCTGAGAGGACGCCGGTCGGGACGCCGTTCTCGGTGATCCAGATCGGCGTGGTCCGCCCGATGCCCGCGCGCGGCGCGAGGCAGTCGCGCAAGACGCCCAGCGCCTGCGCCATCTCCGCCTGATAGCTGTCACCGCGGAGCATCACCGGCGGATAGATCGTGCCGGGGTAGAAGTCGAGGCCGACGAACGACAGCGCGCTGAGGAACGGCGTGCCGCCGTGAGCGCCGAGGTAGGAGAAGAAAGCTGCGTCGCCGTTAGGTGCAAAGCGGTAGGCGTACGTGAATCCGAGCCTGAGCTGGTCAAAGCCTCGGCGCAGCGCCTCGTCGTGGGCTGCCTCGATCCCATCGATCAGCGCATCCTCGGCCCCCTGGTAGTAGCCGTCGGAGGTGTTTGGCGAGAACGTCACGTTCACCTCGTTGGTGATCGTCATCGCCACCACCCCAGGGTTGGCGCCCAGCACGTCGACCACCCGCCGCACGTACTGCTCCCAGGCAGGCATGTCGCCGGCTTCTCCCTGAGGCGGGTGGTACCGAACCTGGATCTCGACCTCTAGCCCCCGCCTGGTGTACGAGAGCGCCTGCCGACGAAAGCTCTCGATCCCGGCCTCGCCGTCGGACCAGAACAGCCGGTTCAGCCGCACGACGAACGCCCTTCCGGCCGGAGCCAGCGCTCCGACGGCCTGCAAGTCACGCTGTGGGTCGTCCGGTACCGACGGAAGCTGCAGGCCGCCGAAGCTTCCGGCCAGACCCGGATCGACGCCGAAGCGAAGCGGCGGCCCAGCCCGCGGCAGGACGTCGCCGTAGTTGCCCAGGCACAGCGGGTCCGAAGCCGCGGCCAGCGATCTGCTCGGCACGGCGGCGAGCAGTGCCACGGCGAGCGCGACGACCGTCAGAGCCAAGATCTTGGCTGCTATGGGCGCAGTCGGCCCGCGCGTCACCGACCATGGATGGCCTTCGGTGGCCGACCGGCAGCGTCCGATCCCGTCCTTCACGCCCGGCATCGTGTCACAGGCTCCCTTCGCGTGAAAGAGGGCGTCATCTCAACGGTGATTCAACAGGTGCAGCGTCTCTTGGTAACCCCTGAATGGACTGGACCCGCGCAGCCGTGGGTGCACACATTGCGTGCCTCGCCCTCACCACGTGCGATCCTATGGGACATGGCTCCCACCGAAGCACCGGTGAAGACACGTCGAGCGTTCAGCGCCAAGCAGTCGAACGGGCTCCGGCTGGAGCGAGGCCGCGACCGACTGGAGGGTTTTCAGCTGTTGGGGGCGATCGTCGCCTTGATGTGGCTGGTGGAGGTGATCAACACGCTTGACTCCAACCGGCTCGACAACGACGGCATCTTCTCTCGCAGCGTCTCCCACCTGTGGGGCATCTTTACATCGCCGTTCATCCACGTCAGCTTTCAGCACCTGCTCTCCAACACGGTGCCGTTCGTGTTCATGGGACTGATCATCGCTCTGCGCGGCGCGGCGCGGTTGGCGCTTGTGACCCTGATCGTGATCGTCGTCGGCGGCCTCGGCACGTGGCTGGTGGGGCCTGCCCATACGAGCACCGTCGGGGCCAGCGGCATCGTGTTCGGCTACGCGGCCTACCTGTTCTCCCGCGGCTTCTTCGATCGCAGCCTGCTGGAGTTGGTCACCGGAGCGCTGGTCGGGATCATCTGGGGCGGCGCTCTGCTGGCGAGCATCGTTCCCCACTACGGCGTCTCCTGGCAGGGGCACGTATGTGGAGCGATCGCAGGCGTCGTCGCGGCCTGGCTGCTGGCGCGCGATCGGGCGCGGCAGGGGCGGCCGACGGCCGGCGTAGGCCGCTCTGGCGCTCGCGCGGTCGCTAAGTAGGCTCCTCCCGCAGCAGATGCGCATCTTCTCCGGCATTCAGCCGACGGGTCGCAAGCACCTCGGCAACTACATCGGCGCGATTACCCAGTACGTAGCAGGACAGGAGCGCGGCGAGGCCCTGTACTGCATCGTCGACCTGCACGCCATCACCGTGGCCTACGAACCCCAGGAGTTGCGCGACTCGGTCTACGACACGGCCGCGATCCTGCTGGCGGCCGGCCTCGATCCCGACCGCTGCATCTTCTTCCGCCAAAGCGATGTCCACGAACACACCGATCTGACCTGGTTGCTTTCAAGCGTCACGGCCTTCGGCGATCTCAACCGGATGACCCAGTTCAAGGACAAGTCGGGCGCGCAGCGGGACCTTGTGTCGGCCGGACTGTTCTTCTATCCCGTGCTGATGGCGGCCGACGTCCTGGCCTATAGGGCCGACGAGGTGCCCGTCGGCGAGGATCAACGGCAGCACGTTGAGCTGATGCGCGACGTGGCCGAGCGTTTCAACGCCCGCTTCGGCGACGCGCTGGTCGTTCCGCAGGCCCGGATCCCGGAAGTCGGTGCGCGGATCATGGATCTTCAATTCCCGGAGCGCAAGATGTCGACCACCGGCGGCTCTCCGCAGGGAACCGTCTACGTGCTGGACGAACCGGGGTCGGTCACCAAGAAGATCCGCTCGGCGGTCACCGACTCCGGCACCGAGGTGGCGCGCGCCGCGGACAAGCCCGGAGTCTCCAACCTGATCGAGATCCTTTCCGCCGTCCGGGGAGCAGCTCCCGGCGATGTGGAGCGCGAGTTCGACGGGGCGGGATATGGCGTCTTCAAGCAGGCGGTGGCGGAAGCCGTGGCCGCCTATCTTCAGCCGGTGCGCGAGCGCTACAGCGACGTGCGCGCCGACGAGCGAGAGCTCGAGCGGATCTTCGCCGCCGGCGCCGAGAAGGCCACGGCGATCGCCGCCGACACGCTGGCGGACGTCCGCGAGTTGATGGGCTTCGGAGCGATCCGAGCGCCCAGGTAGCCTGATTACTGACCATGCGCCTGGCGTCTCTCGAGCTGGACCTCGATGTGTTCGCGGGTCCGTTCGACCTGCTGCTGACCCTGATCCTGCGGGAGGAGGTCGACCTCCTGGAAGTCGACCTGGCCGCGATCGTGATCTCCTACATCGACCATCTGGAGCGGCGCGGGGAGCTTGACCTCGAGGCGGCGACGGAGTTCCTGGTCTTGATCGCCGCGCTGCTCGAGCTGAAGTCGCGGCTGATGCTGCCCGGCGAGGAGCAGGAGGAGATCGAGTTCGATCCGGGGGAGGCGGCCGAGGAGCTGCTCGCCCGCCTGCTCGACGCCCATCGCTACCGCGCCGCCGCGGACAGCCTGAGACAGCGCCTCGACAGTCAATCCCCGTTCCGCTTCAGGGCGGCGCCGCTGCCACCGGCGCTCAGGCGCGCCCCGCTGCAGGAGGCCCAGGCCGTGTACGAACCCCGGGTGCTGGGTCAGGCGCTGGGATGGCTTTTGAGGCCGCCGGAACGCGTGGACGTCCGCCACATCCCGGTCTCGAAAGTGACGGTCGCCGAGCGGCTCAACCATTTGCGCGCGCTGCTGAAGGCCGGGAGCTTCAGCTTTCGAGATGCGGTTCAGCGCGCCGACCGTGTGACGGTGGCAATCACCGTCTACGCGCTGCTCGAGCTCTACAAGCAAGGCGAGCTCGACTGGACTCAGAAGGAGCCATTCGGCGAGGTGACGATCGAGCCTCGTGCACTCGAGACCGCTGCTGCGGACGAAGGCTTGATTCGCTCCGTTAAGGTCAGCGCGTGACCGACAGGGCCGACCTCGGGCGGATGCTCGAGTCGCTGTTGTTCCTGTCCTCGGAGCCCGTCGACCCGGCGGCGCTCGCGGACGCGACGGGCGCCGAGCTACACGAGGTGGTGACTGCGCTCGAGCGGCTGCGCGAGCACTACGAGTTCGAGCGACGGGGTCTCGTGCTGCGCGAGTTGGCCGGGGGGTGGGCGCTCTCCAGCCATCCTGACGCCGAGACCGCCGCCAGGCGGTTGCTCGCCAGGCCGCGGACGCCACCGCTCACCCCGGCGCAGGCAGAGACGCTGGCGATAGTGGCCTACCTTCAGCCGGTATCGCGCCCGGAGGTGGCGCGTATCCGCGGCGTCAACGCCGAGTCCGCGGTGGCGTCCCTGCTCGAGCGGGGGATGGTGCAGGAGAGCGGACGTTCGCAGTTCGGGGCGGTCCTATACCGCACCACCGAGCTGTTCCTCCGGCTGTTCGGACTGCGCTCGCTCGACGAGCTGCCGGACCCGAGCGAGTTCGACCCCTCGCCGGAGCTCGAGGCCGACCTGCGTGACCGGCTGCTGCGCGCCGGTGAAGCGCGGGCCGGGGCTTGAGCGCGGGAAGCGGATGGCCGCAGCCCGGATCCCGTTCGACCGACGCGAGTTTCGCTGGCATGGCGTCGAGCCGGGGGCTTACAAACAAGAGGCTGGCGAGCGGGGAATGGGCTTCCGCGGCATCGCCCGGCACCGGCTGGCCGATCCCGCGGCGCTGGCGGCACAGTTCGAGCTGCGTTACTTCGAGCTCGAACCGGCGGGCTACTCCAGTCTCGAGAAGCATCAGCACGCCCATTTCGTGATCGCGTTACGCGGCGCCGGGCTGGCACTGGTTGGCACTGAGGTGCTCGAGTTGCGGCCGTTCGACGCCGTTCAGGTGCCGCCGCTGACGCCGCATCGTTGGCTGAACCGTGGTACTCAGCCGTTCGGGTTCCTGTGTCCGGTCGATGCCACACGCGACCGACCCCGCCCGCTGGATCAAGCCGAGTGGGACTCGTTGCGCGCGGACCCGCGGACGGCGCCGTACGTGTTCTGACTCGGGGCTCCCACGACTCGTCGGCGACCGTCGAGCGCGAAATGTCTCAGCTCCGCGCCGCTAGCTGGCCACAGGCGGCGCTGATCTCCCGCCCCCGCTCCACGCGCACGGTCACGCCCAGGCCCCGGCGCTCGAGCTCGGCCGCAAACGCCGCGATCGCCTTGCGGCTCGAGCCTCGAAAGCCCGAGTCAGTGGGGTTGTAGGGAATCAGGTTGACCTTGAACGCCCGGGGGTCGAGCGCCTCGGCCAGCTGCACGGCCTGGAGGTGGGAGTCGTTGACGCCCGCCAGCATCACGTACTCCACGAACACGCGCCTGCGCTTGCGGCTGTAGAAACGATGGCAGGCCTCGAGCACCTCGGGCAGTGGGTAGCGGTCGTTGACCGGCATCAGCTCGGAGCGCAGCGCCGGATCAGCGGCGTGCAACGACAAGGCCAGGCGAATCGGCACCGGCTCCGCTGCCAGGCGGTCGATTCCCGGGATCCAGCCGATGGTGGAGATCGCCGTCCGCCGGTGGGCGATCCCCACTTCCGGCAGCGACCGGCAGGCATCCAGCACGGCGTCCAGGTTGAGCATCGGCTCACCCATTCCCATGAACACCGCGTGGTCGACCCTCCCTCGGCGGCGGAAGTGAAGCGCCTGGTCCAGGATCTCGGAGGCGCTCAGATTACGCCCGAAGCGCATCTGGCCCGTGGCGCAGAAAGTGCACGTCAGAGGGCATCCGGACTGTGAAGAGAGGCACAGCGATCGCCGTCCGTCCCTGAAGCGCATCAACACGGTCTCCACCGGTCGATCGTCGCCCGTCAGAAACAGCGCCTTGACCGTCCCGTCGGATCCCTGGTCCTCACGTTGGACGCTCAGAGTCGAGAACGGGACGCGCTCCGCGAGCACGGAGCGAAGACCGAGCGGCAGGTCGGTCATGGCGGCGAACTCCGTCGCCCCACGCGCCGCCCAGCTCACCACTTGCCGGGAGCGGTAGCCGGGCTCGCCCAGCTCGTTGAGCGTGCGCTCGAGGAGCGCGAGGTCCATGGCCCTATCGTGGCAGGGCCGGCCGGCGGGCTACCGCGTCACTGGCGCGGAGGTGCCCAGGGCGTGGCCCTGAGCGTCGACCGCCTGCACGCTGAAGTACGGGCCGGCGCTCGGCGTGGAGATGGCGGTCTCGAACGCACGGAACGGTTGCTGGGTCACGTAAGACATCCCGCCCGGCGACGAACCCGCGTACACCCGCCAGGAAGCGATGTTGGTGGCGCCGTTCCAGCTGGCGTACACCGTCGTTCCACTGCCGGCAGCTGACGCCGCGGCGTACGGCGATCCCGTCGGCTGGCCCGACCACTGCGAGCGGTAGGCTCGGTAGAACTCGACCGGGTAGGGGAACGAGGCGCTGAAAATCTGCCGTCCGCCCTTAGTGAACTCGGCGAGGTAGGGATTGCTGCCGAACCCAACGAAAACGTCGCCGTCATATAACGGCTGCAGGCTGCCCTCGGCCGGAGACAACACCGGCGGAACGTGTGCGTACTGATGGACCAGCGTGGCTTGGTGCGTGCGCATGTTGAGATGGATCAGCATCCCGCGTGACTGGCTCTCCGTCTTCTTGTATCCGGCACCGTCGTCGAACACGGTGATGTTCCCGTTCGACTGCATGCGCGCATCGTGCTGCCAGGAGAAGTTGGCTCCGTGCCCGAGCTTGAAGCTCGAGTGCTTGCCGCCCAGGACCCAGAGGATTTTGCCCGTGGCCTGATTGATCTCGTAGACGGCAAACATATGGCGCGAGGACACCAGGAGGTTGCCACCCGAGAGCGGCTGCACGGAGTCGATGTGAAAGAAGTCGTACGCCCCGCCGTTCGGCTTGCCGGCATAGGACTCGGCGAGGTGCACGTGGCCGTATGCGTGCCACTCCCACAGCAGCTGTCCGGTCCTGATGTTGATCTCCTGGATGATCGCGTCGAGCAGCGTTCCGCTTTTCGGTCCGCCGACGGATGACAGATCCGCCTGCACCGGCGCGTATGCCGTGATGAAGGCATTGCCCTGGGGCGTGATCTGGAACTCGTGCAGGTCGGCGTGATAGCCGTTCGCGGCTGCGACGGTTGCCACCTGCTGGTAGGCGTGGTTGAGGATCACGTCCTCGCCCGTGCCCACCCCGTTGCTCACGGCTCCCTGCCAGAAGGTGAGTACTGACTGGCCCGCGTACTGCTGAACGGCGAGGTCGAAACCGGCCTGGCCGCCGGGCAGGGGGTCGAACCACAGCACTTGTCCCTGCGGGTTCAAGATCAATGGCCCGGCCTGAATCGAGCGGTGGGCGTCGGTCAGGATGTCGCCCGACTTCTGATCCGGGTTCTTGCCACTCAACGAAACGACCGGCGGATGAAGCCACGACTCCGAGTGGTATGAGGTGGTGAAGTTCGTAGCTGCGCTGATCCGGGCGTGGACGATGGCCGGGCCGTCTTCGCCCGCGGCTGAGGGGGTGGCGGCCGTTCTGATCGGAGCGGCGACCGTGAAGGCGAACTGCACGTGCTTCAGCCCCTGGGCGCGGGACGAGCGGGCATCACGCCGCAGGCCATGGCCATCCCCGCTTGCGATCCGGGCACTGACCGTCACCCGCTCTGCGGCGGCGAACGGCTGGCTCGGCTGGAACGCCAGCCCCTGGGCCCCTCGGATCGCCGTCAGCCGGCCCCGATGGACTCCGCTGCGGGAGCCTTTGACAGTCAGCGACCGGAGTTGTGCCGGCGAGAGCTCCAAGAAGTCGATCTGCGTCTGCGGCGAAGCATCGGGCGTGCCGGGGTATGGCAGTACGTTCAGCTGGAACGGTGCAGCGCCGCGTGAGGAGCTTATGCCGCCGCCCGCAGCGCGAGCCGCTTTGCCGGCGTGAGAACCGCGGCTTGCCGCGCCGCCCGCCGCTTGCGCGGCGCCTCCCGCCAGGAGCGCGAACAGCGAGCACAACAGAAGGCCAAGGGCACGGGCTCTACGGATGGGAACGATTAGGTTCATGAGATCTCGTCTCGTGGCTGGCCCCGCGCTGCTGAACACGAACACCGGCTCTTGGCGAAAGTAGCGCTCGGGGTGCGACGTTGGGCGTCCTGCACACTGTCTGGCGTGCGACTGGCGAAATACCTCTCGACCGCGGGAGTGGCCTCACGGCGGGCATCGGAAGGATTGGTCCGTGCGGGACGCGTCCGGGTTGGTGGGCACGTGGTCACGGATCCTGCTCGCGACGTCGATTCCGCGAGCGAAGTGACGGTCGACGGCGAATCCCTCTTGCGGCCGAGCCGGCGCGTCGTCTACGCGGTAAACAAGCCTTCGGGCGTGGTGTCGACCGCGCGCGATCCCCGCGGGCGCCCGACTGTGGTGGCCCTGGCGCCGGCGGCCGCCAGCGCGGCCGAAGCTCCTCGACTGTTCCCGGTAGGCCGGCTCGACATCGACACCACTGGGCTGATCCTGCTCACCAACGACGGCGAGCTCGCCAATCGGCTCACTCACCCCCGCTTCGAGGTTCCCAAGACCTACCGGGCAGTGGTGGCCAGCCCTCCGGTCTCCGGGCGCGCGCTGCGGGCGTTGCGTCGGGGAGTCCGGCTTGACGACGGTCCCACGGCCCCGGCGCGGGTACGGCGGCTGGAACCAGACGTGCTCGAGATCACCGTCCACGAGGGGCGCAAGCGGCAAGTCAAACGGATGTGTGACGCGGTCGGTCATCGAGTGAGGAGCCTGGAGCGGGTGGCGATCGGCCCCCTGGCGCTCGGTACCTTGCCGCGGGGCGGCTACCGACTGTTGGCGGACGACGAGGTGGAGCGGCTGCTCAGCGCAGCCCGGGAGCAGACGACTGGACCAGCAGGTCGTCGAACTTCAGCTGGGTGTTCGTCACGGCTTGCGACACCATCTGCGGCGAGACCAGCACCGGATGCGTCGCGACCATCCGCATGACCGTGAACTGGTGCGAATGGCGGACCCAGACCGTGCGGAACCCCCGGATCGGATAGCTGGGCTGGAGCGCCGTCCCGATTAGGTTGCACGCCGATCCCCACCAGCAGCCGGTGGATGGCGCCGGGGGAGAGGAGATCGCGATCACGTTCAGCTCCGAGAGTAGGTAGCTCCGGGTGTAGTGGCTGTACTTGTCGGTGCCGGTGTGGTGCCAGGCCCGCAGCCCCGGCATGTAGAGCGACAGCGGCAACACGTCCCGGTAGTCCTGAATCAGCAAGGCGCGCTGGCTGATACCGGCGGAGGGGCGCACGCCCAGCACACGCGCCACCCCGCGCCAATCCGGTCGCTGGTAGGAGCGGTTGGCGGCGACGCCGACCGCAGCGGCGATCCCTGCTGCGCACAACGCCCCGGCGAGCGCCAGTCCGGCAATGCCTGCCCGCCGCAGGCCGAGCCCCGCGGCCACGAGCAAAGCCGCCGGAAGCCAGAGCGTGAGCTCGTTGCGGCTCAGCAGGTTGTCGAGGCCCACCACCAACAACAGCACGTTCAGCACCACGCCGCCGGCCAAGATCCCGCCGGCGATCAACGCTCCGCGGCGCCAGTCGTCGTCGTGGCCTCGCAGATGGACCGCCAGCAGCCCCGACCCGATCAACGCCGCCGCGCCGGCCACCCAGGAGAGGGCCGTGCCGCCCGGGCGCACCGAAGCCGATCAGGAACTGAGGGAAGATCTGCCCGATCCGCGGGGCGAGCGGCAGATGCTTGATCCAGCTGGCGTGACCGGTCGAGTTCTGGCTGATCGCGAACCACAGCAGCGGAGCCCCCCACAGCACGAGCGCGCCGATCGCGACCTGCAGTGGTCGCTCGCGCCGATGACGGTAGATCAGCCACAACCCCTCCGGCACGACCACCAGCGCGCAGTAATACTCGGTGGTGAGAGCCAGCGCTGAGGACAGGACCCACACTGCCAGTGCGGCCGGCGACGGCTCCTCTTCGGCATAGACGAAGGCCAGCATCGTGATGCCGGTCAGGAGCACCGCCAGCTCGTACGCCCTGGCCTCTTGTGAGTACCAGATCAAAAGCGGGTTAGTGGCCACCAGGGCGGCCGCGATCACGCCAGCCCGATGCCCACCGCGCGAGCCGCTCGAGCGCGCATATACGCCGATCGTGCCGCCCACATGCGGCCGGCTGGAGAAGAGCTTTTCGCCGAGCGCGTACCCGAGCGGGACGAGCAGGACGCCACAGACGGCTGAGAGCGAGCGCAGGCCCGGCCTCGCCGAACCCGAAGATCCGCGCCCAGACCCAGGCTACGCCGTAGTAGAACGGAGGTGTCGACTCGTAGTGCTTGAGCAACGTGAGCATCGCGCCTGGGGTCTCGTGCACCTCTTGCGAGGTGTTGCCTTCGTCGAACCAGAACCCCTGGTGGGCGATCAACGCGCACCGGATGACCGCCGCCAGCACGATCAGCAGCGCGACGATCAGCCTGTCACGCTCGAGTGCGAACGCCCTGCGGGGGTGGGTTCGGATGCGGCCGCGCGGCTCGCGGGTCAACGTGCCGACGCTCACAGCGCGGAGGCTACCCGGAGCCCCAGTCGCCCGCCGCCCCACCAATCAGCCGCAACCGCTCCGGGAGCAGGGCAACTACGCTTAACGCGATTTCAACCCGGCCAGGTCGCAGGATCAAAGCCTAGGCGGGCATATTTCTTACCCATGCGACAGGACTCGAGCTCCCGCGAGGCGTCTGTAGCGCTCGCCTCCGGCCCCGTGGCCGGCGCCGGGCGGCCGGACAGCACCGTCGCGCTTCCCCGCGTTGCGCCCCTCGGGCGCCGAATCACGCTGCCGCGGCCGCGTGTCGCGCTCGGTCCGATGCCCGCGTATGCGGCGCTGGCGGCTCTGATCGCGTGTTCGTTCGCGGTCGTGATGTTCTCGACTGCCCAGCAGTCCACGCTCGTGCCGAAGTCGTCTACTGCTTTCCCCAACTGGATGGCTGGCCCACTGCACGGCGTCTTCGGGCCTCTGACCAACAACACCGAGACGTTGCAGCTGGGCTTCAGCTTTGTGCTCCTGGGAATGCTCGCGGCGTACCTCATCGTCCTGGCCGCGGTCCGCTCACTGTCGATGCGCCTGCTCTGGGGCTGCGTGATCTTCGTTCTGGCGATCATGCTGATGAGCCCGCCGCTGCAGCTGACGGACGTCTTCAACTACCTGGGCTACGCGAGGCTCGGAGGACTCCACCACCTGAACCCCTACACCCACGTGATCGGCTTCGAGAGCCACGATCCGGTCTACCGCCTGTCCACTTGGCACAACCTGACGAGTCCGTACGGCGAGCTGTTTACCGCGCTCAGCTACCCCCTGGCCTGGCTGCCGCTGCCAGTCGCCTACTGGACGCTGAAGGCGGTCACGGTGCTGGCCGCGCTGGCATTCGTCTGGGTGGTTGCGCTATGTGCCCGCCGGCTCGGCCGGGATCCGCGCTTCGCGGTGGCTTTCGTAGCCCTCAATCCGGTGTTCGTGATCTACGCGGTCGGCGGCTTTCACAACGACTTCTTCATGCTGCTGCCTTCCACGGGTGCGATCGCGCTGATGCTCGACAAGCGCGACCGCAGCGCCGGCGCGGTACTGATGCTCGCGGTGGCGGTGAAGTTCACGGCGATTCTGCTGCTGCCGTTCTTGCTCGTCGCGGCGCGGCCGAACGCCAGGCGGGTCCGAGTGCTTACCGGCGCGGCGCTGGCCGCGATCCCGTTGATCGTCGGCAGCATCGCGCTGTACGGTTTCTCGCTGCCGAACCTCTCGGATCAGAGCACACTGCTGACCGACTTCAGCATCCCGCAGGTCGTCGGCCTGCTGCTGGGAATCGGCGGCGGCACACCTGGTCTGCTGAAGCTGGCGAACGTGCTGTTGGTGGTGACCGTCGTCTACCTGCTCTGGCGCCGCCGCGACTGGCTCTCGGCGGCGGGCTGGGCCACGATGGCCCTGGTCGCCAGCTTGGCCTGGCTGATGCCGTGGTACGTGGTCTGGATCCTGCCACTGGCGGCGCTCGGTACCAGCGTGCGTCTGCGCCGGATGTCGCTGGTGTTGATGCTGTTTCTGATGGTCACATTCCTGCCGGTCGTCTGGCGTTACATGGCCCAGCACAACATCAATCCGCTGCGGAGTCCGGCCGGACAGGCGTCGCAGACCTTGCAGCGGAAGCTGGCGTCAGGACCAACGGGTCCATAGCCTGACGCCAGACGGCGCGCCAACACGTTTACGCGGAGCTGTCGCTCGCTCCGGTACCTTCGCGGCTTCGATGAGCACCGAGGTAGTTCCCCCTCCTGAGGCCGTGAAGCTCGAGCTGCCGACCGTCCGCCAGCGACGGCGGCTCGACTGGTTCGACCTCTCGGTGTTGATCGTGTTCGCGGCCGTGTCGGTCTGGGTCCTGGGACTCGACCTCTGGCAGGTGGTCGCCCACCACCACGTCTGGACCGGCACCGACGGGTTGTTCCTAACCGACCAGATGCAGTACCTGGCATGGATCCAGGAGGCCTCCAAGCACTTCCTGGCCAGCGACATGTTCGTTCTGCGCTCGACGCCGCACGACTACTTCCAGCCGATCGTCGTCCTCTCGGCCGGGCTTACCGCGTTGGGAGTCGTCCCCTGGCTCGCGCTGCTGCTTTGGAAGCCGGTGGCCGTGATCGCGGCGTTCGCGGCCATCCGCAGCTTCACCCGTTACACGCTCGTCGACCGATTCGATCGCCGGGCGGCGCTCGTGCTCGCGCTCTTCTTCGGCACGTGGGGAGTGGTTGGCGACGAATGGATGCCGTTCTGGTCCTGGGGCTATCCGTTCGGCCTCATCGCCATCGCCGCGGTGGCGGGGGCGCTGATGTCCTACGACCGGGCGCGGGCGAACAAGCGGGTCACATGGGTTGCTCCCGTGCTGGGGATGATCGCCAGCTTCACACACCCCTGGCAGGGGGAGGTGCTGGTCCTGATCGTGATCGGAGCCGAGCTCGCCACCTGGCGGCGGAAAGCGCCCTGGCGCCGGCTCACGCTGCCCGCGATCATGGTCGCCGCCACCGCGTTCCCACTCGTCTATTACGAGGCGCTCTATCGATTCGACCCTGCGTGGCACGCCGCCCAAGGCGCCAGTCGCCACGTGTACTCGCTCTCGGCGCTGGTGCTGCCGTTGTTGCCCCTGCTGATCGTCGGCGCACTCGCGTACCGCCGGCGGCCGGTCAGCTTCTTCGACGCCGCCCTTCGCGTCTGGCCCCTGGCAACCCTCGCGATCTACATCTTCTCGGAGACCGGCATCAGCGGCACGCCGCTTCATGCCTTTGCGGGGATCACATTGCCCCTGTCCGTGCTGTCGGTCGAGGGTGCGCGCTCCGTAGGGCTGCGACGCATTCCCGGCTGGCGGCTGCTGCTCGTGGCCGTGATCGCGGCGGCGACCATTCCGGCGAGCATCTCGCAGCTACGCCTCGCTAAGTACTGGGCCTCGCCGACGCCCCACAACGCCAACTTCATCACGCACGGCGAGCGCAACGCACTGGACTATCTGAAATCGAACCCCACGCGGGGCGGCGTCCTGGCGCGCGCCACCTACTTGGGCATCGTCATTCCCGGGGAGACGGGCAGGCGTTCGTACGTCGGCGCGTGTCTGTGGTCTGAGCCGCACTGCAGCGACAGGATCGTGTTCACCCGCGATCTGTTCCTGGGCTCCGACAAGCCGCAGCAGGCACAGGCTTTCGTGCGCTCTACCGGCGCCCGCTTCCTGCTCAAGGACTGCTATTCGCCCGAGATCCTCCAGAAGACCCTGGGGTCGATGATCAAGTCCGTCAAGCGGTTCGGCTGCGCGACCGTGTACCAGGTCTCCTAGTGCCGGAGCGCTCTGGCTACGGCGCCGCTCTCGGCGCGGAGCACTAGCGATGCGGCTGTTCGCGTTACGCGGCGCAAACAGCGTCGAGCGCAATGATGCGCCTGCGATCCTCGAGGCCACAGACGAGCTGATGCGGGAGTTAATGGAGCGCAACCAGCTGGATGCACCGTCGATCGTGAGTGTGATCTTCACGCTGACCGACGACCTCGACGCCGAGTTTCCCGCCGTCGCCGCCCGCCGTCTGGGCCTCGGCCGGGTGCCGCTGTTGTGCGCGCGAGAAGTGCCCGTCCCCGGCTCTCTGCCGCGGGTCATACGGGTCCTGGCGCACTACTACGCGCCCGAGCAGCACACGCCGCGGCACGTCTATCTGGGCGAGGCTCGGGCGCTGCGCGCCGACCTCGAGTCGGCGCAATAAGGTCCCGCAGCGGGCGGGCCGCGCGCTGCGCGCCGTCCTCGAGTCGGCACAATGGGGGCGATGCCGATCGAGTTTGCACAGCGCGTGCGCCGGATCCCGAGCTACCCGGTGGCCTCCGGCTACGACCTGGCTGCAGACGTGGCGATGCTCGCTTCTAACGAGTCGCCGTTCGGACCGGTACCGGAGGTCTTCGAGGCCGTGCAGCGAGCGATCGTCGGTGCCCACCGCTATCCCAATCCGGCCTACGCGCCGCTGCGCGAGGCGCTGTCTGCGCGCTACGGGGTCCCGCCGGCCCGGATCGCGCTCGGCAACGGCTCGTGCGACATCCTGCTCGCGGCCGGAGAGGCACTGCTCGAGCCGGGTGCCGAGGTCGTCTACGCCTGGCCGGCGTTCAGCGAGTATCCGCATCTGGCGGCGGCGTCAGGCGCACGGGCCATCGAGGTTCCACTCGACGCCGAGGACCGCCACGACCTGGATGCGATCGCCGCGGAGATCAACGTAGCCACGCGGCTGGTGCTGATCTGTAACCCGAACAACCCCACCTCGACCGCGCTGCCCCTCCGGGCCGTGACCGAGTTCCTGCAGCGGGTGCCGAGCCACGTGTGCGTGATCCTCGATGAGGCCTATTGCGAGTTTGCCTTGACCCTGGGCGATCCGGACGCGTCCGTGGAGCTGCTGCGGGAGTGGCCCAATCTCGTGCTGCTGCGGACCTTCTCCAAGGTCTATGGGCTGGCCGCGCTGCGCGCGGGCTACGCGCTGTGCGGCGACGTCGCTTTCAGGCAGGCCGTGGACCTGGTTCGGCAGCCGTTTCACCTAAACGCCGCAGCGCAGGCTGCCGCCGTGGAGGCGCTGCGCCATCAGGACGCCGTCGAGCGGCGGGTGACGGAGACGCTCGCAGCTCGTATGGAGCTCGAGCAGCAGGTCCGCGACCTCGGGCTGTGGGTCGCCGAGTCCGATGCCAACTTCATCTGGACGCACCTTCCCGAGGAGGCCGACGAGGAGTCGGTGGTCCGCGGACTGGCCGACCGGGGAGTGCTGGTTAGGGCCGGAGCGTCGTTGGGCCGCGATCGCTCGCTGCGGGTCACGGTTGGGGCGCAGCCGGACAATCGCCGGTTCGTGGCCGCGCTCGCCGAGCTGGTCTGAGGGGCTGCCGCGTTCGCTGAGCCGGTCGGCGACGCCTGTCCGCGCGCGCCCGAGCCCCCACCCCGCCCTGTCCCGGGTCTGGGCGCAGCCGAGCCCTCACCTCGCCCCCGCACCCCGGACGCAGTTCGCAGCAAATCGCCGCTACGCCCTGGGGTTTGGCGAGATAAGCGTGCTGGAGACGCTTATCTCGCAAGGGCCGGCTGTGCCATCCGGATTTTCTGCGAAATGCACGCTCCTCACGCGCGGAGACGCCCGGAACCCCGGGGCCCGAACCTAGAGAATTCCCCGCCCGGGGCGGCCCCCGACCTCCGCCCGGGACCGCCGACCGAGAAATCCGTAGTTCACGGACCGCTTGCCGCGACTGCGGCCCTTTGCTACAAGTGTGAACAGCCGATGCGCGCCAGCAGCCACAGTCCCTCCGCGATCACCGTTGCCGACTGCGGCTACCTCTACGCCTGGCGATTTATCTAGGCGCTCGGTCCGTCCCCAAGAGCGCCCGCATCCGAGCGGGCAATTTCCGAGCCGAGCGCCGTAGCTCCCCACCGGATCGCCTCCGTCGGTAGATCCGGGCGCCCCACGGCCCGCCCCGGCAGCACCCCTTCCGTAGAGTTTCGAGGCAAGCGAGGACCAGATCGTGAGCAACCAGGCTTTAGGCACCGTCACCCCCCTCAGACCCGGCGAGCAGGTTCGCGACCAGCGGATCTCGCAGCTCGTCCCGCTACTCTCGCCACGCGAGCTGCTGGACGAACTTCCGCTGTCCGACGTCCATGCCCGCACCGTCCTTCACGGCCGCTCGGAGGTGCACTCGATCCTCGAAGGCTCAGACGATCGACTGCTGGTGGTCGTCGGTCCATGCAGCGTGCATGACGTCGACGCCACGCTCGACTACGCCCGCCGGCTCAGCGCAAAAGCCACGGCGCTGAGCTCCGAGCTGCGCGTTGCGATGCGGGTCTATTTCGAGAAGCCGCGAACCACCACCGGCTGGAAGGGTCTGATCAACGACCCGCATCTCGATGGCTCGGGCGACGTGAACGCCGGCCTGCGGAAAGCCCGCGAGCTGATGCTCGAGGTACTGGCGCTGGGCCTGCCCGTGGGCTGCGAGTTCCTCGATCCGATCACGCCGCAGTACATCTCGGACGCGGTCTGCTGGGGAGCGATCGGTGCCCGGACTACAGAGAGCCAGATCCATCGCCAGCTGGGCTCGGGGCTGTCCATGCCCGTCGGCTTCAAGAACCGCACCGATGGCGACATACAGGTCGCCGTCGATGCCGTGCGTGCCGCCGCCGTCTCGCACGCGTTCGCTGGCATCGCGCTTGATGGCAGCTCCGCGATCCTGCACACGAGCGGAAACTCCGACTGCCACATCATCCTGCGCGGAGGAAAGGACAGGCCGAACTATGGCGCCGAGGGAGTCGCCGGGGCCCTCGAGCTGCTACGCCGCGCGGGGCTGCCGGAACGGGTGGTCGTGGACGCCTCGCACGACAACAGCGGCAAGGATCCGGCCCGACAGCCGCTGGTCGCCGAGGCGGTGGGATCCCAACTCGCCGCCGGCAACGCCGCGATCGTGGGCGTGATGCTCGAGTCGTTCCTCGTCGCGGGCTGCCAGCGGCTGGGATCACCCGACAAGCTGACCTACGGTCAGTCGATCACCGACGGCTGCATCGACTGGGAGACGACCGTCGAGGTGCTCGAGGGGCTCGCGCGCTCCGTGCGGGCGCGTCGGGCTGTCGCGGTCGCCTAGCGGCGCCCCTGCATGCGGATCGCGGTCGTCGGCGTCGGGTTGATCGGCGGCTCGATCGCGTTGGGGGCCAGGCAGCGGCTGGGGGCTTACGTGAGCGGTGTCGACGTCTCGCAAGCGGCGATCGACGCAGCCCGGGACCGGGGGGCTCTCGATCGGGGCTGCTCCACGGCGTCCGAGGCGCTCGACGGCGCGGAGGCGGCGTTCGTCGCCGTACCGGTGCGGGCACTGCCGCAAGCGGTGAGCGAGGTCCTCGCGCACGCGTCGCCGGACTGCGTGGTGAGCGACGTCGGCTCGACCAAGCGGGCAGTGGTGGCCTCGCACTCGGATCCCCGGTTTGTGGGCGGGCATCCCCTGGCGGGCGCCGAGACCTCGGGGGTGGAGCATGCACGGGCAGACCTGTTCGAAGGGGCGGCCTGGTATCTGACCCCCACCGGGGCCACCTCCGGGCTGCTGTACGAGCGTTTGCATCGCGTATTACACGGGCTCGGAGCGCGTCCGGCCGCGATCGACGCCGAAACCCACGACAGAATCCTGGCCACGGTCTCCCATCTGCCGCATGTGATGGCCAATGTGCTCGTGGCTCAAGCCGCGGCGACGCTGCACTCGGGCGATGAGCGGCTTCCGGCTACCGGTCCGAGCTTCCGCGATGCCACGCGCGTGGCCGGGGCCTCGAGCAGCATCTGGACCGACATCTACCTTTCCAACGCGGACGTCTTGGCGCACGAGATCGAGCAGACGATGAGGCGGCTCGAGGATGTCCGCCGCGCGCTGGCCGCCGGCGACCGCGGATGGCTGCGGGCCTGGAACGACGCGGCGGCCGGAGACCGGCGACGGCTACTCGCCACGCAGCTTGCCGGCGAGGAGCTGTATGAGCTGCGGGCCTCGGTGCCCAACCGCCCGGGAGTGATCGCCGAGATCGCCCTGGAGCTGGGGCGCGCGGGAGTGAACATCGCCGACATGGCGCTCTATCCGGCGCCGGACATGCGCGAGGGGGTGGTGGCGCTGTGGGTGGCCGGCGACGGACCCGCACGGCGGACCGAGGAGCTGGTCGGCGGGCTTGGCCTCCCCGTGGTGAGGGCGTGAACGCTCTGAAACCTCCGGTGCCCGTGTGAACGTCCGCTTCGACCCCGTCGCCCGCCTGCGCGGGCAACTGCGTCCACCCCCCGACAAGTCGATCTCCCATCGCTCGGCATTGATTGGCGCGATGGCGTCGGAGCCGGTGAGGATCCGGAGTTACCTCGACGCGGAGGACACCCGCTCCACCTTGCGGGCCATCTGCCAGCTGGGGGCGGTCGTGGAGCCGCGCCCCGGAGAGCTGATCATCCGAGGCGGCGGACTGCGCAACGCCAACGTCCCGCAGTCCCCGATCGACGTCGGCAACGCGGGGACCCTGATGCGGCTGCTGCCGGGTTGGCTGTCATTCCAGACCGACGCCAGCTTCACGCTCGACGGCGACGACTCGATCCGCCGCCGGCCCGTCGACCGGATCGCCGACCCGCTGCGGCAGATGGGGGCCGGCGTCGATGCACGGGAGGGGCGCTTTCCGCCGTTCACCATTCACGGCGCGGCGCTCGACGGAATCGAATACGAGCTCCCAGTCGCCAGCGCCCAGGTCAAGTCCTGCGTACTGCTGGCCGGACTGACCACCGACGGCACCACCGTCGTCGAGCCCGTCTCCACCCGCGATCACACGGAGCGGCTCCTGGCCCGCGCCAGGGCGCCGGTGGCGCGCGAGGCGCTGAACGGCTCGGGTCACCGCACAACAGTCCGCAACGCAGACGAGCTGGAGCTCGACCAGATCGAGGTGCCTGCCGATCCCTCCTCTGCGGCATTCATGATCGCGGCCGGACTGCTGGTGCCCGGTTCGCGGCTTCTACTGGAAGGCGTGTGCGTCAACTGGACTCGGGTGGGCTTTATGCGAATCGTCGAGCGAATGGGGGGGATCGTTCTGAGCGAGCTCGAGCCAGCCGGGTCGTTCTCGGAGCACGAGCCGACCGCCGACATCGATGTGCGCTGCGGGCCCCTGGACGGCACCGTGGTCCAGCCCGAGGAGGTCCCGCTGGCGATCGATGAGCTGCCGTTGGTGGCGCTGCTCGGCTGCTTCGCCGACGGCGAGACCGTGGTCTCCGGCGCCCAGGAGCTGCGCCTCAAGGAGTCGGACCGGATAGCGGCGGTGGTCGAGGGGCTGCGTGGCCTGGGCGCTGACATCGAGGCGCTGGACGACGGATTCGTCGTCCGCGGGACGGGTGGGCTCAAGGGCGGCGTGATCGACGCGGGTGGCGATCATCGCTTGGCGCTGCTGGGCGCCGTGGCCGGGCTGGCGTCGGAGCAGGGGGTGGAGGTCGTGGGGATGGAGGCGGCCCTCGTTTCGTATCCCGGCTTTGCCGCCGACGTAGCGAGCTTGGTTTCGTGACCGTCATCGCCATCGACGGCCCCGCGGGGGCCGGCAAGTCGACGGTGGCCCGGGAGCTGGCCGCGAAGCTCGGTTTCACCTATCTCGACTCCGGCGCCATGTACCGCTCGGTGGCGCTGGCGACGCTCGAGCGAGGCCGGCCGCCGGCCGAGGTGGCAGGCGAGCTGCGGATCGAGCTCGGGGAGCGGGTGCTGGTCGACGGACGGGACGTCACCGAGGCAATCCGGAGGCCGCAGGTCTCCGAGGTGGCATCCAAGGTGGCCGCCGACCCGGATGTCCGCAAGGCGATGGTGGCCCTCCAGCGCCGGCTGCTCGCCAGCGGAGACTGGGTAGCCGAGGGACGGGACATCGGCACCGTCGTGGCCCCGGGCGCGGAGCTCAAGGTGTTTCTAACGGCCGCGCCGCACGAGCGTGCCCGCCGGCGCGCTGCCGAGCTCGGCGCCGACCTGGAGACCGTCTTAGCGGAGCAGGCGATCCGCGACGAGCGTGATCGCGAGCGGGCTCATTCACCTCTGCAGCCGGCAGCCGGGGCGGTCGAGCTCGATACCACGGGGATGACGCTCGAGAAGGTTGTGGCCGCGATCGTTGCGCTGCCGCGTTAGCTGACGCCCAGCACCGCTAGCCTCGGCTCCCGATGAAGGTCGCGGTCGTCGGATATCCGAACGTCGGAAAGTCATCGATTGTCAACCGGCTGACAGGCAGCCGGGAAGCGGTCGTGCATGAGCTTGCCGGCGTCACCCGCGACCGCAAGGAGCTCGAAACCGACTGGAACGGCCGCCGGCTGACGCTGATCGACACCGGCGGAGTCGATCTCTCCGACGGCCACGAGCTGGCTCGCCAGATCCGCGATCAGGCGCGGGCCGCGCTTGCCGACGCCGAAGTGGCGGTACTGGTGGTCGACGCCCGCGCGGGGCTTCGCCCGGGTGACTCGGAGCTCGCCGACCTGCTGCGCCGAGGCGCAGCCCCCGTGGTGGTGGCGGCCAACAAGATCGACAGCGGCGCCGATCAGCCCCTGGCCGCCGAGTTCCACGCCCTCGGGCTTGGCGAGCCAGTCGCGGTGTCGGCCGCGCAGGGCCTGGGCACCGGCGATCTGCTCGACCGGATCGTCGCCCTGGCTCCCTCCGACGAGGCGGTGAACGAGCGCGAGGAGGCGGTTCGACTGGCGGTGGTCGGCAGGCCCAACGTCGGCAAGTCGTCGCTCGTCAACCGCTTCCTGGGCGCCGAACGGGTGATCGTCTCGGCGGAGGCCGGGACGACGCGCGATGCGATCGACCTGCCGCTGACCTTCGAGACCCGGGCGCTGACGCTCGTGGACACCGCCGGGCTGCGGCGGCAGTCGAAGGTCTCGGAGTCGCTCGAGTACTACACGACGCTGCGCTCCCGGCGGGCCGCCGAGCGGGCGGACGTGGCGCTTGTCGTGTGCGACGCCAGCGCCGGCGTCACAGCCCAGGACCTGCGGGTGGCCGAGCTGGCGATGCGCTCCACCTGCGCCACGGCGTTGGTGCTCAACAAATGGGATCTGGCCGAAGGCCTCGACCTGGACCACGAACGCGCTCGCGTCAACCGCAAGCTGCGGCTGCGACCGCGCGTGCTGACCGCGAGCGCCAAGACCGGACGCCACGTCGAGCGGCTGCTGGTGGAAGCGGTGGCACTCGCCGACCGTCGCCGGGGGCGCATCCCCACGCCACAGCTGAACCGGTTCTTATCCGACCTGGTCGCCGCCCGCCAGCCACCGGCCCGGCGCGGTCATCGCTTGAAGCTGCTGTACATGGCGCAGACCGGGACCGCACCGCCACGCTTCTCGGTGCAGGTGAATTCCCGCGGACGGATCACCCGCGACTACGCCTACTACCTCGAGAATCGCCTGCGCGAGCGCTATCGCCTGGAAGGAATCCCGCTGACGATCGACTACGTCGAGCGGGGCGAGCGGCGCCGCCGGGAGCGGGCGACCGACGCGGGCGCGCCCGTGGCGTGATTTATTGGCCGCGTGAGGACGACGCAACCCGCTCGGGTCGGCGTGGGGGTAGGGATGCTGGCCGCGATGATCATCGCCGCCGCGGTCGCGGTCGTGTTGGCCACCAGCCACCAGTCAGCTCCCGCCACGGGAGCCGCGGCGCTGGTCCCCGCTGACGCGCTGGCCTATGTTCATCTCTCAACCGATCCTTCACGGCCGGCGGTCAAGCAAGCGCAGGCGCTGGGAAAGAAGTTCCCGGGCTATCCGCTCTTCAGCGCTCTCGTCGAGAACCGCTTGAGCGCGATCACCGGCGGCGGCAGCACCGGGATCGACTACGACCACGACATCAGGCCCTGGTTGGGCAAGGAGGCAGCACTGGCGCTGCTGAGCACGACCGGCACGACGGCCGGTTCGGAGATCATCCTCGACGTGCGCAATCGCGCCGCGGCGCGCTCGCTCATCGCTCGTGCCGGCGCGCTCGACGCCGGCGCCTACCGGGGCGCCGCGCTCTATGCCTACCGGTCCGGTACGGCGCTTGCGTTCGTCAGCCACTACCTGGTGATGGGCCAGCCGGCGAGTGTCCGCGCGGCGATCGACGTCGCGGAGCGCTCCGGGCAGTCGCTGGCGGCCGATCGCCACTATCGAGATGCCGCGGCGGGCGAGCCGGATGGCCGGGTGCTCGACGCCTACGTCTCGGCTGTCGGCCTGGAGCGCCTGCTGTTACCGCGCGGCGGTCTGATCGGCGCGCTGGCCCAGCTCGTCTACCAGCCGGCGCTGACCGCCACCACGGTTTCGGTCTCACCAGCCAGCCCGGGCGCCAACATCCGTGTGCACGGGGCCATCGAGCCGCGGCTCGAGCGCGGCACCGGGTCGCCTGTCGCCGCGTTCGAGCCTTCGCTCCAGCGCGTGATGCCTTCAGGTTCGCTGCTGGTGCTGGACACCAAGGGCCTCGGCCGCATCGCCGGGCGCGTCCTGCGGGCCGCGGCCACCGGCGGGGTGGCCGCCAACCTCGGCCCGCTGCTCGGCCGGCTGGGCGCGGCGCTTCAGTCCGAAGGCGTGAACGTCCAGAGCGTGGAGGCGCTGTTCGATGGCGAGACCGCGGTCGCGGTCGGTCCGGGAAGCACCGCGCGGGGAGCGGGACGCGCAGCGTCGCCGTCGCTGTTGATCGTCACCCACACCGCCGATCAGAACGCGGCCACCACGCAGCTGGCCGACCTCGAGCTGCCGCTTTCTCAGCTGTTCCCACCACCGCAGTCCGGGTCGGGCGCAGTGCCCGAGTTTTTCGATCGCCGGATCGATGGGGTCACCGCCCACCAACTCGCGCTGGGCCCCGGCCTTGAGCTGGACTATGCGGTGTTCCACGGGCTGATCGTGATCTCCACCAGCCTGAGCGGGATCGGAGCAGTGGCCAGCCGCGCCCATCCGTTAGCCGGCGAGGCGGCCTTCAAGGCGGCCCTCGGGCCCAACCTCGGGCCGGTGACCTCGCTAGTCTTTCTCGACTTCAACCAGCTCCTCAGCCTCGCTGAGCAGACCGGACTGTTCCGCGGCACGCTTTATCGCGAGCTGCGGCCGGACCTCCAGAAGGTTCGTGCGGTGGGCCTGAGCTCGGCGAGGGGGGAGGCCGATTCGACCGCGGAGCTGTTCCTCCAGATTCCATGACCACGCTTTCCGACAACGAGTTTCTGTTCACTTCCGAGTCCGTCACCGAAGGGCATCCGGACAAGATCGCCGACCAGATCTCGGACGGCGTCCTGGACGCCGTGATGCGCGACGACCCGACCGGCCGGGTGGCTTGCGAGACGCTAGTCAACACCGGCCTCGTCGTGGTCTCGGGCGAGATCACTACCGAGACCTACGTCGATATCCAGGCCATCGCCCGCGAGACGATCAAGCGGATCGGCTATGTGGACGCGGAGTATGGCTTCGACTACAACACCTGCGCGGTCATCAACGCGATCGACAAGCAGTCAGCGGACATCGCCCAGGGCGTCAGCCAGGCGTATGAGGCACGGACCGATCCCGGCGATGACGACGAGCTCGACTTGGCCGGCGCCGGCGACCAGGGGATGATGTTCGGCTACGCCACCAACGAGACCGAAGAGCTGATGCCGCTGCCGATCTCACTGGCCCACAAGCTGGCGAAGCGCTTGGCGGACGTGCGCAAGGCCGACATGGTCCCGTATCTGCGCCCGGACGGCAAGACACAGGTCACCGTGCGCTACCTCGACGGACGGCCGGTGGAGATCGAGAAGCTGCTGATCTCAACCCAGCACCGCGCCGGCGCCGAGGACCTGATCAAGGACGATCTCTGGGAGCACGTCATCGAGCCCATACTTCCGGCCGACCTCTACGACGCTCGCAAGCTGCACCGCAACTTCCTGGTCAACCCCACCGGCCGCTTTGTGATCGGCGGCCCGATGGGAGACTGCGGGCTGACCGGCCGCAAGATCATCGTCGACACTTACGGCGGCATGGCTCGCCACGGCGGCGGCGCATTCTCGGGCAAGGACCCCTCGAAAGTCGACCGCTCGGCTGCCTACGCCGCGCGCTACGTGGCCAAGAACATCGTCGCCGCCGGGCTGGCGGACCGCGCCGAAGTCCAGGTGGCCTACGCGATCGGCGTGGCCCACCCGGTGTCGGTGATGATCGAGACGTTCGGCACCGAGAAGATCGGCCGGGCGCGAATCCTGGAGCTGATCGCGGAGCACTTCGACCTGAGGCCCGGCGCTTTCCGTCAGTACCTGCGCCTCCACCGCCCGATCTTCCAGAAGACCGCCGCCTATGGCCACTTCGGCCGCGACGACCACGACTTCACGTGGGAGCGGACCGACAAGGCCAAGGAGCTGCGCGCGGCGGCTGGGCTCGGCGCGGCAGCGGTCGAGGCATAAATCAATTGGATCGGGCCGGCTCCTGAGCCGGCCCGCCGGCCGGAACATGTTCCGGCCGGGGCGGGCGCACATGTGCGCCCGCCTTGAGCAACTTTTTACATTCCGGCCCCCTGATGGCGGTAACGTTGGCCCAACGGACCGGAAGAAGGAGTCGTGCGGGGTCCCTTATTAGCGGGGTGGAGCAGGGTCGTATTCCTGCTCGTCGCTGCCTTCCTGCTGGCCGCGCCGACATCGGCAATGGCCCAGGCTGACTTCACCTGGAGCGGCGCGGCGCCGGGGGGGCAACCGTTCTGGTCAAATGCGTCCAACTGGGTTGGTGGCACAGCGCCCAGCGGCAACGTGGGAACGCTCTCGTTTCCGGCGTTGCGGAGCAGTGCGTGCATTTCAAGCCCCGAGACGGATACGTGCTACCAGAGCGAAAACGACGTCAGCGGCTTGCATCCGAACTCGGTCTCCATTGAAGACGGGTTGCACGGCTTCGGGGCGACTGCATACGCGATTTCCGGTGCTGGCATCAGCCTCGGTGCCGGCGGCATCACCGCGGCTCCTACCGAGATGTACGACTATGGCGGCGGGGGAGCTTCGATCAACCTCCCGATCGTCCTCGCCGCCGATCAGACGTGGAGCATTACCGGCAGCGACCTCGGAGCGTGGCTGTCGGTTGGCGGCGCGGTGACCGGACGTACTGCCAAGTTGACGGTGAACCTCCGCCTCGGGACGCACCTGAGTCTGTACGCCGACGATGAGGTCGGATCCGTGACCGTCACGGGCAGCGGAAGCGGCCCAGGATACGTCGGTCTGGGACCCGGCACGACGGGGACGCTGAACTTCGCCGACGGCAACCCCGTGAGCTTCGGCGGTGGCACCGATTTATATGCCGACCCCGGGCGGACCGGTCCCCTGACGATGAGCGGCGGCGTCGTCGGTGTCGGCCAGACGTACTCCACGACAGCGGCGCAGAATCAGCTGAGCGTCAATGGAGCTGTCTCCCTCGATTCCTCCAGTCAGCTCGCGATGTACATCAACCAAGCCGGTACGTCCGCCGGCACGGACTACTCGCAACTCCACGCCAGCGGCAATGTGAATCTTGGCGGCGCCGCGCTTATCCTCAGCGGAAGCTGCTCTCAGCTTCACATCGGCGATGTGCTGTCGCTGGTGACTACGGCTGGCTCGCTGAACGGCACGTTCTCGGCGCTGCCGGATGGATCAACGGCCTCGGTCCCGTGCTCTCACGGAACCCCGACCGTGCGAATCCACTACACGCCCAACAGCGTGACGGCCACAGTCCTGACCGGCTTTAACGAGGAACCGACGACCACCGCGCTGACGGCGCCCGCCAGCGCGGTGACCAACGAGCCCGTGACGCTGGGTTCGATGGTGGCGGCGAGCTCGGGCACTCCGACCGGCACCGTCCGGTTCGACAACCACGGCGCGCCGATCTTGGGCTGCACCGCGCGGCCGCTAAACAACTCCGGAGCCGCCACCTGCCGGACGTCGTTTGCGGCGGACAGCTCGCCCGAGTCGCTGACAGCAACCTACATGCCCTCGAGCGGATCGGGTTTCCAGGGCTCCAGCAGCTCGCCCATGGCGTTGTCCGTAGGCAAGGACTCGACTACGACCGCGCTTGCTGTCTCGAATGGGAATCCGAACGTTGGTCAGGGGGTGACGTTTACGGCCACCGTGACCCCGGGTCACGCCGGCGCGGTTTTCCCGTCGGGCTCGGTCAAGTTCTTCGATGGCGGCTCGGCGATTTCGAGCTGCTCGAGCCAGCCGCTGACCGGGACGAAAGCAACGTGCACAGTCACCTACGCCTCCCCTGGTTTGCATTCGATCACCGCGAGCTATGCGGGTGACACGAACTTCACCGGCTCGCCCTCCCCAGCGCAGACGGTGACGGTGTCGGGCGGCACGCCGACGACGACCTCGCTCGCTCCGCCTAGCCCGTCGAGCCCGCTGACGAATCAGGTGGTAACGCTGTCGGCGACCGTGACAGCGTCCTCCGGAACTGCGACGCCGACGGGGACAATGGCGTTCTTCGACAGCACCGGGCCGATCGCGGGCTGTGGGAGCCAGCCGCTCTCGGGTACCGGCACCTCTCCGACGGCGACGTGCCAGACCTCGTATGCGGCCGCGAGCTCGCCTGAGCAGCTGAGCGCGTCCTACACGCCGACGAGCGGCTCGAACTTCCAGTCCTCCCGGACGACCGGTCGGACTACGCTGGCGATCGGCCAGGATGGGACAGCGTCCGCGCTTTCGGTTTCCAGTGCGGCACCGAATGTGGGTGACAGCGTGGCCTATACGGCGATGGTGTCGCCGGCTGATCCCGGGCCGGTCCAGCCGTCGGGGTCGGTGGCGTTCTTGGATGGGGGTTCTGCGATCCCTGGCTGTGGCGCACAGCCGCTGAGCGGCGGCCAGGCGACCTGCACTGTCAGCTACTCGTCGGCTGGCTCGCACAGCGTCAGCACGAGCTATTCGGGTGATGCGAACTTCACTGGTTCGACGTCTCCGGCGCAGACGGTGACCGTGAGCCAGCCGAGCGCGCCGACGCCGCCTCCGACCACACCGACCAGCACACCGACCACCACGCCGCCGATCACTACGCCGCCGATCACGACGCCGCCGGCCTCGGGCCAGCAGGGCGCGGTGGCGCTGCCGTCTGTGGCGCAGATCGAGGCCGCGCTGAACGGCGTGCTCGTGCCGGGCGGCAAGAAGGCGAAGATCGCCGCGATCCTCAAGGCAGGCGGCTACACGTTCTCGTTCACCCCGCCTTCGGCCGGGCAGCTGAACCTGGGCTGGTATCAGCTGCCGAAGGGCGCCCACCTGGCCAAGAAGAGCCAGCCTGTGTTTGCGGGCACCGTGACCGTGAGCATCTCCAAGACGGGGACGTTAGAGGTGAAGATCAAGCTCACCCCCGCCGGCCGACGCCTGCTCAAGCACGCCAACAAGCAAAAGCTCACGGCCAAGGACAGCTTCACTCCCACAGGCGGCAGCACCGTCACCGAACGAAAGACGTTCACGCTCAAGCGTTGAGCCGCTTGGTAACGGGGGCCGCGCTGGCGCCCCGCTCTACATCCGGAAAGCCGCGGGCTCTCGCGCAGCGCCCGGTTCACCGTGCGGACGATCTCCTGGGGGTCGGCCACCCCGGGACCCATCCCACCTGCACGTGGCCGTGGGCGATGGCGCTGACGATCCCGGCCACTACGCCGGCCAAAACCGCACCTAGCAGACCCTTGGCGTACAGGTCGAGCATCGCCAGCCACGACGGGTGGCCATGGAACACAATCTGCCCGCGCGGAGGATCCCACTGCACAGCCCTAGTGTCGCGAACGCGCTAACTGGCGATGCCGATCAGCGCCACGACGACGAACGCCATCGCCAGCAGCGCCAGAACGCCCGCCAGCGGAGCCGGCTCGACCATCGTCCGCCGACCGCGCCCGAACACGAACGAGGCCACGAACGGGCTGCCGCCCACGGCGCAGGCCCACGGCCAGCCAGGCACACGCTCGCGCACGGCGGCCAGCGTCCCCAGCGCGCGCACGCAGGCGTCGAGCGCCAGCCCAATCGCCAGCACCGGCCGCGATGCGTCGAAGCCCACCACCGCAACGCCCGCGTACAGCTCGACGATCACCAGGGCCACCAGTCCGGCGCCGGCGACGGCGCGCAGCCCCGGCGGCAGCTCGATCGCGCCTTGGTCCGGCGGCCGTTGCTCCAGCGAGCCGCTCTCGGGCGGCTCCTCGTGCTCGCGCGGTGCGGGGGGCGGCAAAGGAGCACGCGGGGCAGACGCCCCCGCAGCGTCCAACAGCGCTCGCAGGCGGCGCTCGGCCTCGGGGCGCTCGCCCGCGATCTTGGCCGGGGTCAGCTCAAGCAGGCGCAGTCCGTGGGCGGGCACCAGTTGCCTGTAGATGTCGTCGGTCGGCCCCGGCTGCGGCCGCCAGACGATCACCAGCCGGTTGCGTGGGTAATAGGCCTCCACCGGCAGCCACTCGTCGCGCGGGGCGTCCGGGGCGCGTAGCCAGGCGAACAGGTGACTGCGGCGCGAGGGTTCGCCGACGATCCGATCGCAGACGTCAAGGGCTTCGGCAGGCGTGACGGTGCTCCCTGCCGTCCCGAGCTCCGGGCCACGGGCCTCGGTCGTCATCCTGCCGCCACTCTACCCTGGGCGACCTTCGATGGACGAGATTTTCGCTGCGCAAGAGCCGGTGGCGCGCGTCGAGCCGCTGACCACGACGCGGGCCGTTCGCGGTCCGTTCGACTACCGGCTGCGCGCACAGAAGCCCGAGGTTCGGGTCGGCTCCGTGCTGCGGGTCCCGTTCGGTGGAAGTTCCACGCTGGGGGTGGTGGTCGGGCTCGCGCCAGGCTCCGAGCTGCCGCCCGAGCGATTGGCCGAGCCCCAGGAAGTGCTGCCTGGTGCGATTCCCGCCGACCTGGTCTTGCTGGCGCTGTGGATGGCTGATGAGTACTGCTCTACCCCGGCCCGCGCACTGGGACTGGTGCTCGCGCCCGGAGCCCGGCGCGGCGTCAAGCCTCGTCAGGCGCTCCTCGCCGGGCTGACCGCCGCGGGACGCCAGACGCTGGCGGGCGACGGGACGCTGAACGAGGCCCAGCGGTCTGTGCTCGAGCGCCTGCTGCGGCACGGCCCGCTGCGTGCATCGGAGCTCGGCACGGCGCGTCTTCGCCGCCTCGAGCAGCGCGGCCTTGTGCGGATCGCGCCGGCCGTCATCCGGCGGGCGCCGCGGACGCCGGGCGTCGGGAAGGCCCGTGCCGAGCCTCCACCGCTGTCGCCTTCCCAGGAGCATGTGCTTCAGGCGCTGCTGGCGGCGCTGAAGCGAGAGCGACAGGAGCGCTTCCTTCTGCACGGCGTGACGGGCTCGGGTAAGACCGAGGTTTACCTGCGCGCCGCTCAGGCGGCCCTCGACGATGGGAAGGGCGCGATCGTCCTGGTGCCGGAGATCGCGCTGACCCCGCAGGCGCTTGCCAGGTTCGGGGCCCGTTTCGGCGAGCGGATCGCAGTCCTTCACTCCGGGCTCTCGGACGGCGAGCGCCACGACGAGTGGCTGCGGCTCGCGCGCGGCGAGGCACGGGTATGCGTCGGTCCCCGCTCTGCGGTGTTCGCGCCGCTCGATCGGATCGGGCTGATAGTCGTCGACGAAGAGCACGAGGGCTCCTACAAGCATGAGGGCGACCCCCGCTACGACGCCCGCGCCGTCGCCGCCCGTCGCGCTGAGCAGCACGGGGCGCTATTGGTGATGGGCAGCGCCACGCCGCGCCCGGAGAGCGCTCACCAGCTGACGCGGCTGCGGTTGCCTGAGCGGATCGACCGCCGTCCGCTGCCGCCCGTGGAGCTGCTCGACATGCGCGGCCTGCACCATCCGCTGCATCCGGCTACGCGCGCGGCGCTGGCCGACGTACGTCGGGAGCGGGGTAAGGCGATCATCTTGTTGAACCGGCGCGGCTGGTCGAACTTCCTCTCCTGCCGCAGCTGCGGCCAGGTCTGGATGTGCCCCAACTGCGAGGTCGCGCTGGTGCTGCACCGGCTCGGCCATGGGTCGGAGCACGGCGGGTTCCTGGCCTGCCACCACTGCGGTCACCGCGAACCGATACCCAGCCGCTGCAGGGCGTGTAGCTCGAGCACCGTCGCTCGTCACGGCGCAGGAACCGAACGGCTCGAGCATGAGCTCCGCGAGGCGATCGGTCAGCGCGACTTCCCGGTCCTGCGCCTCGACGCCGATTCGGCCGGCATCGACGGTCGCGCCAGGGTCCTGGAGCGCTTCGAGACAGCGCCGGCCGGGGTCCTGCTGGGCACCCAGATGGTTGCCAAGGGGCACGACTTCCCGGACGTCACGCTGGGCGTCGTGCTGGACGCCGATCAGACGCTGCGGTTTCCCGACTTCCGAGCCGAGGAGCGGACATTCGCGCTGGTCACGCAGCTGGCGGGACGTCCGGGCAGAGGCGCTGCGGGCGGCCGCGTGCTGGTCCAGACGCTGGCGCCCGAGGCCCGGGCGGTGAGGCTCGCGGCGAGCCACGACAGCGACGGCTTCCTGGCCGGAGAGCTCGAACGGCGAGCGGCGCTGGGCTACCCACCGTTCTCGTCGCTGATCCGGGTCGTCTGCTCGGCGCCGGAAGCGCCCGCGGCACGCGCAGCGGCCGGCGCGTTGCGGGAACGCATTGCCCCTCCTGATGCCGACGTGCTGGGACCGGCATCGCTGTTCGCGCTGCGGGGCCGAGCCCGCAGTCAGCTGGTGATCAAGGCCCGCCGCCGCGGCGAGGCGATATCGGCGGTGGGGGAGGCAGTCTCCGGCTTCGCCCGCAGCAGGACAGCTGCCGCCGTCAGCATCAGCGTCGACGTCGACCCGGTCTAGGCCAGCCCCGCGCGGGGAAAGAGGTGGGGACGCATACACTCTTCCCGTGGCCGAAGAGCAAGCACTGGAGCCCCGGACCGAGCCCGAGTCGTTGGATCAGAACGGCGAGGAGCCGGAGCTCGATCCCGAGACTGCTCAGCGCCGCGCGGCGGCGCTGGCGCAGGTACGCAAGTTCGGGGACCCGGTGCTCCGCACCAGGGCCCGCGCAGTGGAGCGCTTCGACCAGGCGCTGCTGGAGGAAGTGCAGCGGATGGGGGAGATCATGAACGATGCGCTGGGCGTCGGTCTGGCGGCCACCCAGCTGGGCGTGCTGCACCGTCTGCTCGTCTACCGCGTCCAGCCCGACGCGGAGCTGGCGGCGCTGGCCAATCCGGAGATCGAATGGGCGGGCGGCGCTGGCGAGGACGCCGAGGAGGGCTGCCTCAGCCTGCCGGAGGTGCTGGTCGACGTGGAGCGGCCGATCCACGTGCGGGTGCGGGGACAGAATGAGCGCGGGGAGCCGATTGTGGTCGAGGCTTCGGGGCTGGAGGCTCGCGTGATCCAGCACGAGATCGACCACCTAAACGGAGTGCTGATCCTCGATCGCACCACGCGCGAGCAGCGCAAGGAGGCAATGCGGACGCTGCGCGAGGCGCAGGCCGCGGCCTGACGCTCACACGGTGCCGTGCGGACGGTCTTCCTCGGCACGTCGCAGTTCGCGGTTGGGGTACTCGAGCGGCTTGCAAGCTCTGCTCATCGTCCGCAGCTCATAGTCACCCGGCCTGACCGGCGGCGAGGCCGGGGACGGACGCTGGCGCCGCCGCCGGTCGCCGAGGCGGCGCGGCGGCTTGGCATCGAGCTATCGCAGCCACATTCGATCAACGAGGACTCGGCCAGAGCGCAGATCGCGCATCAGCGACCGCAGGCAATCTGCGTGTGCGCGTTTGGCGCGCTGATCAAGGAGCCGCTGCTCTCAGAGCACCTGATGCTGAACGTTCACCCCTCGCTGCTCCCCCGCTGGCGCGGCGCAGCCCCGATCGAGCGGGCGATCATGGCTGCAGACGATCACACCGGGGTCTCGATCATGCGGGTCACCGCAGGGCTCGACAGCGGGCCCGTGCACGCCCAGCAGGTCGAGCCGATCGAGTCCGATGACACCTACGGAACGCTCGCCGCGAAGCTGATGACCTTGGGCGGTGAGCTGCTGGTGAAGACGCTCGACGAGCTGCCGCCGGGCGCCGAGCAGGACGATCGCCAGTCGACCTACGCCGAAAAGATCACCGCCGCCGACCGAAAACTCGACCCGGCTCGGCCGGCGGCGGCCTTGGAGCGAGTCGTGCGCGCGCTGACGCCGCATATAGGCGCACAGCTCCAGCTGGCGGACGGGACCCTGCTGGGGATACGGGAGGTGGCGGTGCTGGAGTCAGGCCCGGCTCCCGGCAAGCTCGTGCTCGAGCCGCCGGAGCCGGTCCTGGGCTGTGCTGAGGGGGCCCTCGAGCTGCGCGTTGTCCACCCTGCGGGGCGTCGGACGATGACGGGGCAGGAATACCTGCGGGGGCTGCGCCGTTGAGTGGCGGCCGGCTCGCTGAAGATTCGCTCAGGGTGCGCTCGGGCGTAGCGCCCGGGCGGGTGTGCGCATATCGGGTCATCCGCCGGGTGTTCGAACGCGGAGCGTATGCCGACCGGGCGCTCAGGGCCGAGGCCGACAGAGCGGGGCTCGACCCTCGCGACCGCGCGCTGGCCATGCACCTGTCCTACGGTGCGGTGCAGCGGCGGGAGACGCTTGATCACCTGATCGAGCGACTTGCCCGGCGCCCCACGCGGCAACTGACGCCGGCCGTGCTGGCCGCACTTCGCCTTGGCCTTTTCCAGCTGCTGTTCATGGATGCCGTGCCGTCCCACGCGGTGGTCTCAGACAGCGTCGAGCTGGCCAAGGACGGAGGGGCGCCTGGATCGCGGCTGGTGAACGCCGTGCTGCGACGGTCGCCGGACGACGCCGCGGCACTCCTCGCGGCCCTGGTTGACGATACCCCGCAGGGCGCGGCGGTCCTGCACTCGGTCCCAGGTTGGCTGGCCGAGCTCTGGTGGCGAGAGCTCGGAGAGCACGAGGCGCGGGCGCTGCTTCGCCGCATCAACCAGCCGGCAGAATCCGCGCTGCGCGTCAACACGCTGCTTACGACCCGCGAGGAGGTGCTGCGCCAGCTGCCGGTGCCCGCCCGCCCCGCCGCCGAGCTACCTGAGGGCCTGGTGCTCGACGGTCCGTTCGACGTTCAGGGCTCCGAGCTGTGGCGCAGGGGAGCCGTGATGGCACAGTCGCGCGGGTCGATGCGAGTCGCCCGGATGCTGGCGCCGCTGGCCGGCGAGCGGATCCTCGACCTCTGCGCCGCGCCGGGCGCCAAGACCACGCAGCTCGCGGCGCTGGCCGCCGGACAAAGCGAGATCGTTGCGGTGGAGCGTCACCCCGGACGGGCCGCGGCGCTCGAGCGCACGTGCGCGCGGATGGGTGCGAGCGCCGTCAGGGTGGAGGTCGCCGATGCTCGGAGGCCGTGCGCCCGGGGAGGCTTCGAGCGCGTGCTCCTTGATCCCCCATGCTCGGGGCTGGGAACGCTGCAGAGCCGTCCCGATATCCGCTGGCGGGCCAGCCCCTCCTCGATTTCCGAGCTCGCCGCCGCCCAGCGCCAGATGCTCGAGCAGGCGGCGCAGGCGACGGCGCCGGGCGGCATGCTCGTGTACTCCGTGTGCACGATCTCGCGCGCCGAAGGCTCGGGACTGATCGAGGATTTCCTGGACGCCGACGATCGATTCGCGGCCGAGCAGCTGCTGCAGCTCTTGCCGCATCGAGACTTCACCGACGGCTTCTTCATCGCCAAGCTGCGCCGGTCCGGTGCGCGGCGCGGCGCCCGGCAATCGTCGGTTGCGCGCCGAGTCCGTCGTTAAGCTCCGTTTCAGTGAGTGCGGCCGAAGGCAAGCTCGGGATGGAATGTCCCCACTGCGGGGAGCCCTGGCTGCGTCCCACCGCGGTCCCCGGGCGCTACCGCTGCGTTTGGTGCCTTCACCGCTTCGAGCTGGTGTCGGTCTGCCCGAACTGCGGTGAGCACTCGACGATCGTGCGTATGTCGAGCACATCGGTCGTGGCCTGCAATCACTGCCAGGGCAGCATGTTGAAGGCCGTATAGGTGCTCCGGACCAGGGCCGCCGGGGAGCAGTAGTGGGGCGCTCGGATGCCGAGCAGGTCCTCCGCCACGGACAGGTGGCGCCTTCGATCCTGTCGGCCGACTTCGCGCGCCTGGGCTCGCAGGTCGACGAGGTGCTGGCTGCAGGCGCCCGGGTGATTCACGTCGATGTTATGGACGGCCACTTCGTGCCTCCGATCACCTTCGGCCCGATCGTGGTCGGGGCCCTGGCAGACCGCGTCCACCAGGCCGGCGGCATCCTCGACGTGCACCTCATGATCGAGCGTCCCGAGCGTCAGGTTGAGGAGGTGGCGCGGGCCGGCGCCGACAGCATCACCGTCCACGTCGAGGCCACACCGCACGTCCACTATGCCTTGTCCGCGATCAGAGACGCGGGGTGCAGCGCCGGGGTCGCGTTCTGCCCGGCAACCCCGTTCTCGAGCCTCGACGAGCTTGTCCGCGACACGCTCGACATTGCCCTGTGCATGAGCGTCAATCCCGGCTGGGGCAATCAGAAGCTGATCCCGGCGACTTTCGAAAAGCTCTCCGGCATGCGGGCGGCGCTGCCGGAGCGGGTCGCGCTCGAGGTCGACGGCGGCGTCCACCGGGACACCGTCTCGGCGTGCGCCGAGGCCGGAGCGAACGTGCTCGTGACGGGCTCCGCCGTGTTCCGGTCTGACGACCCGGCCGCGGCCTACAGCGAGATCGTTGCGGCCGCTAGGTTGGGCCCGTGATCGGGCTCGCCCGAAGACCGATGGCAGCTGCATTTCTCGCCGCTGTGGCGCTGGCCGGATGTGGCTCGTCGAAGTCTTCCGGGGTCTCTCCCGCGGCCTACGTGAAGTCGGTGTGCGTGGCGGCCACGAACTGGAAGACGGCGGTCGAGGGGGCCGGGGTGAAGCTCGAGTCCGTGGCGACCAGCAAGTCGCTCACCGCCACGAAGACCGGCTACGTCGCCTTCGTGAACACGCTGGCCAGCGCCACAGGAGTCGCCGAGAACCAGCTGGTGACCGCGGGGAAGCCTTCGGTCTCGAACGGGAAGAACATCTCCCAGACACTGGTGCGCGTGTTCAGTCAGGCGAAGAGCAGCCTGGACGCGGCCGTCTCGGATGCGGGCCAGATTCCGACCACTAGCAAGGGGGCGTTCAACGCTGCGGCCACCAAGGTCCAGACAGATGTCCGCAATGCGCTGGCCGGCATGTCGAACATCACCCCGGAGAAGAACCCGCAGCTGCACGCGGCGGCGGCCAAGGACTCCACCTGCAAGAGCCTGGCGGCGGGCGGCTAGCGCGGCTTGCGTGGGAGGAGCGTCTGGCGCGGCTGGCCCCCAGGCTGCCCGCGGGCATAGACGACCGACAACAGGCCGCAGAGGACTGCCGTCGCCACGCAGTAGCCGACCTCCACCCGGGTCACCTCGTCACTGACGAGCGGCGCGACGACGAAGACCACGAACAGCGCGGCGGACGTCAGCCACGCGGCGGCGGCCCAGGCGGCGCGTCCCCGGGCCAGCGCCGCCTGGTTCAAAGTGCCGGAGACCAGGTGGAGCCCCATCCCCACGCCCACCACCGCCAGACCCAGGCGGCCGTAGTGGAAGCCCTTGTTGCCCAGGAAGGCGGTCATGACGAGCGGGCCGATCGTCAGCAGCCCGAGCGCGACGACGCCGGCGAACGCGGCGATCACGCTGATCGTGAGCCTGATCGCGCGGTGGAACTCGTCAGCGCTCTCGTGCGCCTCGAGCCCAGCGAGATGCGGCAGGATCGAAGTCTGGATGGCCTGGAAGAGCTGCAGCGGCGCGCGGACGATCAGCAGCACGTTGAAAACGAAGCCTGTCAGTCCGGTGGTGACGGTCACGCCGCCGGACTTAGCGGCGACGATCAGCACCCCGGCGTTCATCAGGGTCTGCTCGGCCAGCATGATGCCCACCACCGAGACGGCGAACCTCGTTCCGTGGCGGAGGGTCAGATCGGTGGCGGCCTCCTCCAATTGGCCGTGGGCCGGCCCCTCGCGGGCCGCGTCGGCGGCCGGTAGACCAGCCGGGGCTCGCAGCCGCAAGCGCGAGAAGGCGAACGGCATCACGCACAGCGAGGCGAACGGCGCGACCGCCATACCCAGTCCGACCGCGCCCTGACCGGATCCAATTCCAACGGCGACCGCCAGGGCGAACAGGAAACGCGACGTCGATTCCAGGAACACCAGGCCGCCGTAGAGGTCGAAGCGCTGGTGCCCGGCCAGCCAGCCGCGCGCGAAGTAGCTGGCGGCGTACGCCAGCACGCCGACGACCAGGATCCAGTAGAGCGCCGCCGAGCCGTCGAATATGCCGTGTTCGATCTGGTGGCGGAGAGCCACCGCGCTGGCCAGGAACAGCAGCGCGAAACCGAACTGGATCGAGGCCGGGATGCGCAGCGGATGGCCATGCAACCCACGGGCCCGCCGGTCGGCGATCGTGCGCGAGAGCAGCTGCTCGATCGGCCGGTAGATGACCGACAGGATCACGAACATGATCGCCCAGCACAGGGAGATGCGGCTGTAGGACGCCGGGTCGAGCACGTGGCTGGCGACCGCCAGATAGAGGAACGTGAACACCCCGGTGGATGCGATCCCGATCGACAGGATTCTCGCTCCGGCGGCGAAGCTGTGGTTCGAGGGCGCCGGCCTTCCGTGAGCGCCGTTCACGGCGGCCACCGTGTCCGCCGACACTTCAGGGGGCGGCTCGGTGGGGCGGGCGGAAGTCATGCGGTCAGTCATTCTTCTCGGTGCTGGGCGGCCTCATGCGACGCGCACCAGCGCGATCGTCCACGGCAGCGGCGAGCGGACTGCGAGCAGCTCGCCGAAGTCCAGGAGCAGCTCGGCGGTTGCTGCGCGCGAGAAGTGATGCAGGTGACCAGGAGTATCCCCCAGGCGCATCAGATAAGCGCCTCGCAGCATGTTCAGCGCCCGCCACAGCGGCTCCCGGGGGACGGACACCAGCAGATGGGAGCGCGCGACGCGCGCCATCTCCGTCAGCGTCTGCCGCGGGTCCTGGACGTGCTCGAGCACCTCGATCGCGGCCACAAGGTCGAACTCGCGGTCGGCGAACGGCAGACTGCCGCCGTCCGCACTCATGAACTCGAGGTTCGGCCGCTCCCGAGTGGTCCACTCCGCGGCCAGCGTCGAGTCCTCCACGTCGACGCCGGCCACTCGCCCAGGGTAAAGCCGCTCGGCCCAGCGCTCGGTGATCACGCCCTCGCCGCACCCAACGTCCAGCACCGAGGCCGGCGCCGCGGCCTGGAAGAGCTCGTCCAGCGACTGGTCGAAGCGGGCCATCAATGCCCGCACAACGGGGTTGCGCGAGCCGTACTTGTCGAACAGGTTGCCGGCGGGGAGCGCTGGACGGCGGTCGCGTGCGCGCGGCGTGCCGGCCGCCGCTGTCATACCTCGAGCGCCTGGCGATCGGCGCTCTCTGGCTCGAGGCCGGAATCGGCGGCTGCCGGCTGGCTGGGTCCCCGCTCGTAGTGGGACGGCGCCACGCCCAGCTGCAGCTCGATTCGCCGGACCCGTTCGAACGTTCGCTGCGAGAGCGTGCGCTGCGCGTCCAGCAAGTCCCCGATCACGCCCAGCGCCGCCAGCAGCATGGCGGCGTTGAACAGCACGGCGCCGGCAATCAACGACTGGACGTGACCCCGGCCGTGGCCTTCTGCCAGGAACACGAGAAACCGTATGAACAGAGCCAGGGACGCCAGCCCGATCACGACAGCGGCCGTCCAGAACACCCTGAGCGGTTGATACTGGGAATAGAGGCGGAACAGAGAGATCGCGTTGCGCCGTACATACGAGCCAATCGACGGAAACAGGCGCGACTCCCGCGTCTTGGGATTGGTGCGCACCGGCACGTGGTCGATCGCCACCAGCAGCTTGCCCGCCTGGATGATGGTCTCGAGCGTGTAGGTGAACCTGGACACCGCCTGAACCTGGAGCGCCGCCTCGCGGTTGTAAGCCCGGAACCCCGACGTGGTGTCCGGGACCTCGGTCGCCGAGGCGTGCCGCACGACCCAGGAGCCCAGTCGTTGAAGCAGCTTCTTGGACGGCGAGAAGTGCTCGACTGCCGAGACTTGACGGTCGCCGACGACCATGTCCGCGGCTCCGCGCAGAATCGGCTCTACGAGCTTCGGTATGTCGGCGCCCTCGTATTGATTGTCGGCGTCGGTATTGACGACCACGTCTGCTCCCAGCTTCAGCGATGCGTCGAGCCCGGCCTGGAAGGCGGCCGCCAGCCCCTTGTGGGTGGTCAGACGGACGACGTGGTCGACACCCCCTGCGCGCGCGACATCGATCGTGTGGTCACTCGACCCGTCGTCGATCACCAGCCATTCGACTCGGTCGAATTCCGCTAACTGCCGAGGGAGGCGACTGAGCGTGAGTGGCAGCTGGCCCTCTTCGTTGAAACAGGGAATCTGGATGATGAGCTTCATTTCACGAGCGCCCTGACGGCAACACGGTAGCGGGATACTCGTCCAAGACATGAGCACCACCGTGTCCCCTCGCGCGCCAAGCGGACCGGCCGGCCCGATGCGTGCCGCCGCCGCCGCGGGGCCGGACCGCCGACGCCTCACCCACCCGGCATTGAGCGAGGCTGGGCTCTGCCGCCTGGGGCTGGCGGTGCTGCTGCTGGCCACGCTCGGGCTGAGGCTCTGGGGGGTCAAGCAGGGGCTGCCCTACAGCTACGACGTCGACGAGGCGCAGCACTTCGTGCCGCGGGCGGTGGCCTTCTTCGGCCATGACCTGAATCCCCGCTATTTCCTCAATCCGCCCGCGTACTCGTACCTGTTGCACTTGGTGTTCGAGCTGTGGTTCGGCTCGGGCGACGCCGTCAGCAGGGCCTACGCCGCGGATCCAACCGCGGTGTTCACCGTGGCTCGCGTGGTGGCGGCGGCTCTGGGAACAGTCTCCGTGTGGCTGCTCTACCTGGCCGGGGCGCGGTTGTTCGGGCGGGCCACAGGGTTGCTGGCCGCGGCGATCTTTGGACTGGGTTTCCTGCCGATCTACTACAGCCACGTGGCGGTCAATGACGTCCCCACGCTGGCGCCTGTTGCCCTGTCGCTGTGGGGCATCGCCGGTGTCTTCCGACGGGGTCGGATCGGCGATTACCTGATCGCCGGAACGGGAATCGGGTTGGCGGCAGCCACTAAGTACACCGGCGGAATCACGCTGCTCTGCCTGCTCGTGGCCTTCGCCTGCGATCTGGCCGCAAGCTCCGCCACCGCGGCCGGCAAGCGGCTGACGGCAGCGATGGCGGCCGCGCTTGCTGCCTTCGTCGTGGGCAATCCGTTCTCGGTGCTTCACTTCCATGCTTTCTGGAGCGGGATCACGGAGCAGGCGTCGCTGGCCGCAGGGTCAGAGCCGTTCAAGCTCGGCACCACGCCCGGCAGCGGCGTGTCCTACTACCTGTGGACGTTCACCTGGGGCCTGGGCTGGGTCCCGACACTCGCTGCGATCGCCGGCGCCGCGGCGCTGTTCGCTCGGCGCCGCATGGCGATCGCGCTGTTGCTACTGCCGGCGCCGATTGCCTTCATCGTGTTCATGGGCTTGCAGCAGCGGTTCTTCGGACGCTGGCTGCTGCCGGTGTTCCCGATCGTGGCGCTGCTCGCGGCCTACGGCGCTGTCGAGCTGCTGCGGCTGGGTCGCCGCGCGTTGCTGACCGCGGGCCGCAGGGCGGGGCCCGGGCTGGCTGGGGGTGCTGTGGGGCTGCTGGCGGTCTGGCTCGCCGGGGGGCTGGTGATTGTCGCCCTGCTGGCACAGAGCGTCGTCAGCGTGATCCACGACGATCTCGTGCTCTCGCGCCCCGACACCCGCACGCTGGCCCGGGCCTGGATGGTGGACCACGTGCCGGCGGGCTCCCGCGTCGTGCTCGAGCCCGACGTGCCCGATGCCTGGGCTACCGACGTTGGCCGCTCGCTGCCCGAGACCCCGACCGGCGAGCGCTGGGTGCGCTACCCCACCTGGCTCTCGAATGTCGATAACAGCGGCCGGCCGCTTCCTGCCGGCAGGCTGCGCTATGTGCCGGTCGACGAGTACGAGCGCACGCTCCGGCCGGCGCTGCTGACCCAGTACGTCCGCCAGGGCTACTGCTGGGTGCTGACCGGTTCGCTGCAAGCGGGCCGGGCATTCGCCCAACCGCGGCTGGCGCCGGGAGCGATCGCCTACTACAGGGCGCTCGCCAAGCGTGGCTCGCTCGTCTACCGCGTCAGCCCTTATGCGCGCGGCGCCAGCCCTGTTGGCTTCAACTTCGACTTCTCGATCGACTACTACCCCAACGCCTACCGGCTCCCTGGACCCGAGATCGACATCTATCGCCTGCACCGTGGCCGCTGCTCGTAGGAGTCCATGCGCCCCTCCCTCGTACGCTTACCGTGTGACTCCCGCGACCGACATAGACCACCGCCACCTGGCGCGGGCCATCGAGATCGCTGAGAACGGAAGGGGACGCGTCAGTCCCAACCCGCTGGTGGGAGCCGTGATCGCCGATCGGGAGGCGATGATCGCCGAGGGCTACCACACAGCCTTCGGCGCACCGCACGCAGAGGTCGAAGCCATCCAGGCCGCCGGAGAACGGGCACTTGGCGCGGCCACGCTGTACGTATCGCAGGAGCCCTGCTGTCACCACGGCAAAACGCCGCCGTGCACCGACGCCATCCGCCAGGCTGGCATCCGCCGGGTGGTCGTCGGTGCAGAGGATCCGAGCGAGCATGCGTCGGGCAGGGGGCTGGGGATCATGCGCGACGAGGGCATCGAGGTCGTGATGGCAGACGGAGAGCTGGCCGCACGGGCCCGGCTCCTGAACCAGCCGTTTCGCAAGTGGGCCCGGACCGGCCGACCTTGGGTCTTGTTCAAGGCGGCGATGACGCTGGACGGCAAAGTGGCGACCCAAGGGGGAGACTCCAAGTGGATCTCGAGCGAGGCCAGCCGGACTCGGGTTCACTATTGGCGCGGCGAGTGCGACGCAGTTGCCGTCGGCATCGGCACGGCGCTCGCGGACGATCCGGAGCTCACCGCGCGGGCGGCAGGAGTTCACCGCCAGCCGCGGCGCGTGGTGTTCGACTCCTTGGCCAGGCTGCCCGTCGACTCAAAGCTTTTGCGCGATGCTCGGCGCGTGGCGCTGACGGTGGTGGTCTCGCGCGCCGCACCGCGGGCGGCCACGGACGCCTTGCAGAGCCACGGGGCCGAAGTGATCGTGGCGCCGGGGGAGAACGAGACCGCCCGCGTCCGCTCGGCGCTCGACCAGCTCGGCATGAACGGCGTCAGCTCGATCTTGCTCGAAGGCGGACCGCACCTGGCCGGCGCGTTCCTCGACGCCGACGAGATCGACGAGATGCGCCTGTTCCTGGCGCCACTCGTGCTCGGCGGCCGGACCGCTCGCGCCGCCATGGAAGGGGAGGGTGCGGAGGCGATTGCCAGCGCGGCGCGCGCGCTGACGGTGCAGTGCGAGCGGGTGGCGGAGGATGTGCTGATCTTCGCCCGGCTCAAGGAATGGTGATGTTCACGGGCTTGGTGCAAGCGCTGGGCAAGGTGCAGGAAGCCGTCGACTCGGATCAGGGGATGCGCCTGACGATCGCCACCGGGCTGGCGTCGGAGCTGCGTCGGGGCGACTCGATCGCAGTCAACGGCGTCTGCCTGACCGCTTCGCAGGTAGACGGCGGCGCGTTTACGGCGGAGCTCATGAACGAGACCCTCTCGCGGAGCTCGCTGGCCGGGGCTCGCGCCGGTACCGGAGTCAACCTGGAGCTGCCGCTGCGGCCGAGCGACCGGCTCGGCGGTCACTTTGTCCAGGGCCACGTCGATGCCGTAGGGACAGTTGTCTCGATGTCGGACGATGGCTTTGCCCGGTGCCTCTCGATTGCTGTCCCCGCGGAGCTCGAGCGCTACATCGCTAAGAAGGGGTCAATCGCGGTGGACGGCGTGTCGCTTACGGTCGCCGAGCTCGGCGACGGATGCATTACCGTCTCGCTGATAACGGAGACGCTGACACGCACCAATCTCGGCGCTGCGGAGCCCGGGACCCGAGTGAACCTGGAGGTTGACGTGCTGGCCAAATACGTCGAGAAGGCGATCGCGGGATGAGCTCGACCAAGACTCCGTTTGCCACGATCGAGGAAGCGATCGAGGAGATCCGGCGTGGCCGCATGGTGGTGGTGGTCGACGACGAGAACCGCGAGAACGAAGGTGATCTGACCATCGCCGCCCAGTTCGCGACCCCTGAGGCGATCAACTTCATGAGCAAAGAGGGCCGGGGGCTGATCTGCCTAACCCTGACCCCGGAGCGCTGCGACGAGCTGGGACTCGACCTGATGGCCGCTAAGAACGAGTCCGCGTTCGAAACCGCGTTCACGGTCTCGATCGAGGCGCGCGACGGCGTGACCACCGGGATCTCGGCCCCCGATCGTGCCCGCACGATTCAAGTGGCGATCGATGCCCGCACCGCACCGCGAGACCTGGTCCAGCCAGGACACGTATTCCCCCTCAAGGCCCGCTCCGGTGGGGTGCTGGAGCGAGTGGGGCAGACCGAGGCGGCGGTCGACCTGGCACGGCTGGCGGGGCTGATTCCCGCTGGGGTCATCTGCGAGATCATGAATGACGACGGGACAATGGCGAGAGTCCACGATCTCGTCTCCTACTGCGAGCGGCACGAGCTGAAGATGGTCACGGTGGCCGACCTGGTCGCCTACCGGCGCCAGCACGAGAAGCTGGTGGAGCGAGTGGTGTCGACAAACCTGCCGACCGCGTTCGGAGAATTCGTGGCCATCGGCTATCGGTCGCTAATCGACAACAAGCACCACGTGGCTCTGGTCAAGGGCGACGTCGTCGGCGAGCCCGACGTGCTGGTCCGCGTGCACTCGGAATGCCTCACCGGGGATGTGTTCCATTCGCTGCGCTGCGACTGCGGCGAGCAGCTGGAGTCGGCGCTGGCGATGATCGAGCGCGAGGGACTGGGCGTGCTGCTGTACCTGAGCCAGGAGGGACGTGGCATCGGGCTGCTCAACAAGCTGCGCGCCTACAAGCTTCAGGAGGAGGGGCTCGACACGGTCGACGCCAACCTCCGCCTCGGTCTGCCCGCCGATCTCCGGGACTACGGAATCGGCGCCCAGATCCTGGTCGATCTGGGCCTCTCGAGCATCCGCATCCTGACCAACAACCCGAAGAAGATCTCCGGCATGTCTGGTTACGGGCTGTCAGTCACCGATCAGCTACCGATCCAGCATCTCCCCAACCCACACAACGAGGCCTACCTGCGCGCCAAGCGTGACCGGCTGGGCCACACCCTGCACCATCAGGGTCTGCCGCTGGACGAGGAGATGCTCCAGCAGGAGCGTCGGCGCGATTAGCGGGCGAGACGCGCGAGCGGTGGCGCTGTGCGTTGCCCGCTTCTATGAGGAGCTGGCCGACAAGCTCGAGCAGGGAGCGCGTGAGCAGCTGGCCGAAGCGGGCGTCACCGACATCGATCGCTTCGAGGTGCCGGGGGCGTTCGAGCTTCCGGTGATTGCCTCCTACGCGGCTCGATCGGGCCGCTACGACGCCGTCGTGTGTCTGGGAGCGGTGATTCGCGGCGAGACAGATCACTATGTCTACGTATGCGGCGAGGCCGCGCGCGGTATCCAGCAGGTCCAGCTGGATACCGGGGTGCCGTGCGCGTTCGGCGTGCTGACGGTCGACACGATGGAGCAGGCGCTTGAGCGGGTCAGCGGTGGCTCCAAGCGCGACACCGGCCGCCACGCCGGGGAAGCGGCGCTTGCCGCCCTGGCCGTCAAGGAGCGCCTAGGCGCCGAGCGCTAGCGGCTGGGGGCGGTGCCGCCGGAGGAGTGGGGTGTGGATGCCGGGGAGTGGGATCTGGCAGCCGGGGAGTGAGACTCGCTGAGCGCGGTATCCAACTCCTGAGCGACCACCTGCCGGGAGTCCGGGTAGCGGAGCCGCTGCTGCAGGAGCGGGATCGCCAGCTGCACATTGCCCATCTCCCGGTAGGTGTGGCCCAGGTCGTACAGCGCCCACTCATAGATCAGGCTTCCAGGCGCCGCGGCATGCAGCGCCTGCTGGAGCACTGTGACCGCCTGCTGGTAGTTGCCCGCCAGCATCAGGCTGTGCCCCTCCGCCTCGAGCGCTGACGCGGACTGGTTTGGCTTGGCGGGCGAGGTGCTCGTGGTCGGCTTGGGGGTGGCCGGCTGGCGCGTAGCGTGAACCGTGGCGAGCGCTGGTCTGGTTGGCTTTGGCCGCGAGCGCGTGGCGGCCAGCAGGTGACGGTGCGGGCTGCTTTGGCCGGCAGCTATCGCAACCGCGATGACCGCGGCCAGCGCGGCGACCGCGCCCAACGCCCTGAGCGCTCTGGCGCGCCGCCGCTGTCCACCGGGACGTCGGGGCTCGGGCGAGGCATGCGCCACATGCGCTTTCGTTGTGTGGCTGCGTCGCTCAGGCGGTGTGTGCGCGGCCGGTCCGGGCCGCGGCGCAATGGGTCCTGCGATCCGCGCTGCGCGTCCGGGCAGCTGCGCGCCGGAACGCGAGAACATCACCCTTCGCTCGAACAGTGCAGCGTCGATCGCGCCCGCCAGCGCCGTGGCCGTCGGCCAGCGCTGTGTCCCCTCCTTGGCCATGGCCCTCCAGAGCACCGGGTCGAGCGTGGGAGGTAGCGTCGGGCGGCGCGAGGTGGCCGCCGGGGGCGGCTCCTTCACGTGGAGCCGGGCCAATGCCGCGAACCCTTCGGCCGCGAATGGTCGCTCCCCGGTCAGCAGCTCGAACGCCACGATCGCCAGCGCGTAGCGATCGCTGGCGGCGGTGGCACGCTTGCCGAGCGCCTGCTCCGGAGAGATGTAGGCAGCCGTGCCGAACAGGCTCCCGGTAGTGGAGCTCGTGTCTTCGTGGGCGATCCTGGCGATCCCGAAGTCGGCGATGTGCAGAACGCGCTCGCCGTCCAGCAACAGGTTGCCCGGCTTGACATCGCCGTGGATCACGCCGTGGCCGTGTGCGTAGTCGAGTGCTGCCGCTGCCTCGTGGATCCATCGCCGTGCCTCGTCGGGGCTCACGTGGCGGTGGCGTAGCGCATCGGCCACGGATCCTCCGGTCAGGTGCTCCATCACGATGAACGGAGGCCCAGGCTCACGCTCGGCCTGATGCGGGCGGCCGCCGACGTCGACGGTCCAGCTTTCGCCGACGTCGTAGATCGTGACGATGTTGCGGTGAGACGAGAGTCGAGCAGCGGCGCGGGCCTCACGCTCGAAGGCGCGCACGGCGCGCTCGTCCTGGCGGAACCGCGGCGCGAGCACCTTGATCGCCACCTGCCGCGAGAGCAGCGAATCCTGGGCGCACCACACCGAGGCCATACCACCGTCGGCGATATGCCGCGCGAGGGCCCAGCGCTCGGGAAGCTCGATGTCGGCCAATCCGTGCGTGGACAGAGTGTGACCGATCCCCGCCATCCGGGACGTGTTTACCCAGCGGCCGCCGTCTATACTCGCCCGCCATGCCGAAGGTCTGTCACGTGTGCTCAAAGGGTCCCTCGTTCGGGCACAGCCGCAGCCATTCCATGGTTGCCACCAAGCGGCGGTTCGACCCCAACTTGCAACGCGTACGGATCGACGACGGCGGCACGCCGCGGCGTGTGTACGTATGCACACGCTGCCTCAAGGCCGGCAAGGTCGCCAAGGCGCGCTGATGGCCCAGGCCGCGGTGGGCGCCGTCTCGCACGACGATCGGCGCCGCTGAGAGCGTGTCCGATCCCAGCATCGTCCGCTTCCGAGCTGTACTGGAGGCAGCACTGGTAGCGCTCGAGGCGCGGCGGGAGGAGGTCAACGACCTGAATGTGTTCCCGGTGGCCGATGGGGACACCGGCGACAACATGGTGCTCACGCTGCGAGCTGTCCTGCAGGAGCTCGATCGCCTGCAGCGAGCCTCGTACGACCGGACGATCGACGACATCGGCCGTGACGAGATCGTGGCGTCAGTGGCCCGGGCGGCACTGCTAGGCGCGCGTGGCAATTCGGGCGTGATCCTCTCCCAGCTCATCCGCGGGGCGGCCGAGGAGCTCGCCAGCCGTCCCGGTGAGCTTGTCGACCCGGCGCTGATCAGCGCGGCGATGGCTCGTGCCGCGAACCAGGCGTACGGCTCGGTGCGGGAGCCGGCCGAGGGCACGATCCTGACGGTCGTACGAGAGATGGCCACGCGGCTCGTCTCCGAGCTGGCGCACATGCGCAACTCGCGCCTGGCGGCCAACGCCAGCGCCGAGGAGCAGAACGCGGTGATCGCCGAAGTGATCGAGCGCGCGCTGGAGGTCGGAAACGAATCGGTGGAGCGCGGACCGGAGCTGCTGCCGGTCCTGCGCGAGGCGGGGGTCGTCGACGCTGGAGGCTATGGGCTGACGGTGCTGCTAGCAGGCATCATCGGCGCGCTACGAGGCTCGGAGCCGCCGCTGCTCGAGCACAGGGAAGCGGCTCGCGTCAGCCATCCTCAGCACTCGTCGACCACCTATCGCTACTGCACCAACTTCGCGGTGACCGGCAGCGGGCTCGAGCCCCGGCGCTACGCCCAGGCGCTGGAGCAGCTTGGTGACTCGGTGCTGGTCGTCGGCGATGCGGCCACGCTCAAGGTCCACGTTCACACGGACGATCCCAACGCCGCGACCGCGTTGTTCGCCGACGCCGGCAGCGTTTCCCACCTCGACGTGGCCGACATGCGCGAGCAGGTCCAACGTCGGGACGAGCGCCTGGTGGGTACGACCGAAGCTGCGGTCTGCGGGGCGGTGGCCGTTGCCAGGGGAGACGGCATGCGGGCGCTGTTCGAGAGCTTCGGAGTCCACGTGCTGGATGGGGGCCCGACGCTGAACCCCTCCACCTACGACCTGCTGGCGGCGATCCATGCCATCGACACCGAGCAGGTCGTCGTCCTCGCCAACAGCCCGAACGTGGTCCTCGCCGCCGAGCGTGCCGCCGAGCTTTCGGACAAGGCGGTGGAGGTCGTGCGCTCGCGCTCCCAGCAGGCCGGGCTGGCGGCGGCCGTCAGTCTCGAAGAGACCCGAACCGCTGCCGAGAACGCGGCCGCCATGACCGCGGCGCTGGAGCGCGTCCGTACCGGGGCGGTCGCGCCAGCGGCCCGCGACGACGTCCACGGACGCTTTCGCCAGGGCGACGCAGTCGGATTCGTGGAGGAGAAGATCGTGGCCTGGGGCCGTCCGCTCCAGACCCTGCGCGGCGTTTTGGAACAGCTCGCCGACCACGCCGAGCTCATCACCTGCCTGCGGGGGGCTGATGCGCCGCTGGACGACGACACGGTGCAGGCCCTCGCCGCCGGAGAAGTTGAGTTCGAGCTATCGGACGGCGGGCAGGAGAGCTACTGGTGGCTGCTGAGCGCTGAATAGCGCCGCGCACCCCAATTTTGACCGGCGCTCAGGGCATCATCAGCCCGCCGCCATGCCCGCCACCGCCTTTGGCAGCACCGATGCGCTGAACCCCGCGGAGTTGCGGGACGCGCCGATCCGCTATCCGCGCCCGTCCCGTCTGGCGGCTCCGCTATCGCTCGAGGGACCCAAGCTGCGGCGAGCCGCGCAGGCGCTCGGGCTCGAGACCGTCGGCGAGTTGCTCGAGCATCTCCCGCGCGACCGGCGAGAGGCGCGCATGGTGAGCCAGCTCCAGCCGGGCGAGAGCGCCACCGTGGTGGTCGAGGTACGGCGCATCGCTTCCCGTTCGGTGCGCCGCCGTGGAATGCGCCCGCTGGTGGAGGCCACCGTCGCCGATGCCTCGGGGTCGATGAAGGCAACGTTCTTCAACCAGCCGTGGCTCGAGCGCCGCTACCCGCAGGGCACGCGTCTGGTGCTTCACGGCAAGCTGCGCTCGCGCGGGCGCTTCCAGGTCGATACCCACGCCAGAACCTCCGACGCGGCGGCCGGCGACGGACCGGTTGCCCACTATCCGGCCACCGAGGGGTTGACCTCCACGCAGATCCTGGCGCTCGTGCGTGAGCACGCGGACGCCCTCGGCGACGTCATCGATCCGCTGCCCGCTGCCATCCGCGCCGGGGAGCGGCTGCCGGATCGAGAGGCTGCGTTGGCGGCCGCACACTTCCCCGAACGGGCCAGAGGGCAGGACATCTCCCCGGCCGGCCGCCGGCTGGCGTTCGAGGAGCTGCTGCTGGCGCAGCTGGCGCTGCTCGCCCGCAGGCAGCTGCGAAAGCACGGCAGCAAAGCGCCGGTGCTCGCCGCGCAGCGGGCGCTCACCGAACGCTGGATCGACGAGTTGTTGCCGTTCGAGCTGACCGGTGACCAGCGACGTGGGCTCGAGGCAGTCGACCTTGACATGGCGCAGCCGCGGCCGATGCAGCGGCTGCTGATGGGCGAGGTCGGATCGGGCAAGACCGTTGTGGCTCTCTACACGATGCTGCGCGCCGTCGAGCAGGGGATGCAGGCAGCGCTGATGGCGCCTACCGAGACGCTTGCCGAACAGCACTTCGCGACGATCCAGTCGCTGCTGGCGGCAGAGCTCGTGCCGGCCGGCCTGCTGACGGGCTCGACGCCGGCTCCTCGGCGGCGAGAGCTACTGGACAGGCTGGCCAGCGGCGAGCTGCCGCTGGTGGTCGGCACGCAGGCCCTGATCGAGGAGCCGGTTCGCTTCGCCGCGCTGGCTGTGGCCGTGGTCGATGAGCAGCATCGCTTCGGGGTGCGCCAGCGTGCAGCACTCGACTCCAAGGCCCGACCCGGCACCGCGCCCCATGTGCTCCACATGACCGCCACCCCGATCCCACGCACGCTCGCCCTGGCCGGGTACGGGGACCTGGACTTCACGGTCCTGCGCCAGCTTCCGCGTGGCAGGCAGCCGACGGAGACGTTCGTGTGCTCTACCGAGCGCGAGCGCGAGCGAGCGTATGAGCGCATCCGCGAAGAGCTGCGGGCCGGACGGCAGGCGTTCATCGTCTGCCCGCTGGTCGAGGAGTCTGATCTGCTCCAGGCCAAGGCAGCGACCGCGGAGTTCGAGCGCCTGCGATCCCACGAGCTCAGCGGCTTCGCGCTGGTGCTGCTTCACGGTCAGCTCCGGCCCGCGGCCAAGCAGGCGGCGATGGCGGCGTTCGCCTCCGGCCAGGCCGACGTGCTGGTGGCGACGTCGGTGATCGAAGTGGGCATCGATGTCCCCAAGGCCACAGTGATGCTGGTCGAAGACGCCGAGCGCTACGGCATCTCGCAGCTTCACCAGTTGCGGGGGCGCGTGGGCAGAGGGCAGCACCGCTCGCTGTGCCTGCTGTTCGGGCCGAAGGGTGCTCCGCGGCTGCGGGCACTCGCCCAGCACAGCGACGGCTTCGAGTTGGCGGAGATCGATCTCGAGCTCAGGGGAGAAGGGGAGCTGGTCGGCACGCGCCAGCACGGCCTGACGGAGTTCGCCTTCGCCCAGCTGCCCCGGGACGCCGAGCTACTCGACCGAGCGCGCCGGCACGCCGAAGGGATCGAAAGTCAGGACCCCTCACTCCAGCTGCCGGAGCACGCGCTGCTCGCTGATGCGCTCACGGACCGGTATGGAGCTGACGCCCTGGCCCCGATCCCGGCTTAGAGCCCGTCGCCGCGAGTACGCTCGCGCCGAAATGAGAGTCGTGGCTGGCCGACTCGGTGGTCGGAACCTATTCGCCCCGCGCGGCGCGAGCACCCGGCCGACGTCAGACCGAGTGCGGGAGGCGGTGTTCTCGATCCTGGGCGACATCGAGGGAGCGCGCGTGCTCGACCTCTACGCCGGGTCGGGAGCGATGGCGATCGAGGCCCTGTCGCGAGGGGCAGCCGAGGCGACTCTGGTCGACTCGGCCGCTGCGGCGGTGGCTGCGATCCGGCGCAACCTTCGCTCGCTCGAGCTGCGCGCCGAGGTGCGTCAGCAGTCAGTGGAGGGTTTCCTCCAAACCGCACGCAAAGCCGGACGTCAATACGATCTCGTATTCGTCGATCCGCCATACCGCCGCGCGCGGGCCTACGGTCAGCGGCTATCGGCAGGCCTAGTGCCGATTCTTGGCCCGGGTGCGCGCGTCGTCGCCGAAAGCGACAGGCGAGAGCCATTGGAACTAGATCTGGCGCCGGCGGACCGGCGCCGTTACGGAGACACCCTGATCCTGATTTTTCATGTCCCCACCAGATAACCGCCTCGCAATCTGTCCCGGCACCTTCGACCCGGTCACCAACGGCCATCTCGACATCATCGGCCGCGCATCGGGCATGTACGACACGGTGATCGTCGGCGTGGTCAACATCCCCTGGCGCAAGAGCAAGACGATGTTCAGCGGCGAGGAGCGGGTGCGATTCGTCGAGAACGCGACGCGACATTTCGGCAACGTGTCGGTTCAGACGTTCAGCACCCTGTTGGTGGCGTTCGCACACGAGACGGGCGCCAAGGCGATCGTCAAGGGGCTGCGCGCGATCTCGGACTTCGAGTATGAGCTCGAGATGAATCAGCTCAACCACAGGCAGGCCCCCGAGATCGAGTCGGTTTACCTGATGGCCTCCGCCAAGTACAGTTTCCTGCGGTCAAGCGGGGTCAAAGAGCTCGCCACGTTCGGCGGCGACATCGATGATCTCGTACCCGACGAGGTGGCTAAGGCTTTGAAGGAACGGCTGGGCCGCTAACGAAAGGAACCTGAGGTCTTGCTATGGACGTCCTCGTACTGATCGACAAGCTCGACGATCTGGTCCACAACGCCAAGCCGGTCCCGCTGACCGACCAGGTGCGCGTCGACAAGGAGGAGATCTACGACATCCTCGACCAGATGCGGGCCACGATCCCCGAGGAGATCAAGCAGGCGCGCTGGATCGTCAAGGAACGACAGGAGATGCTGGCCGAGGCCAAGCGCGAGGCGGAGCGGATCGTCAAGGAGGCCAGGGATCGTCAGGAGCGGCTGATCTCGGAGGAGGAGATCACCAAGCAGGCCGAACGGGCTGCGGAGGACATCGTCGAAGACGCCCGGGCGCGCGAACGCGAGATCCGGCTGGGCGCGGAGGACTACGCCGACGACATCCTCAACACCCTCGAGGTCAACCTGACGAAGTTCATCGCCGCGGTGCAGCGCGGCCGCGACCGGCTGGCGGGCAAGGAAGAGCCGGCGGAAGTCGGCTAGCCGCGTCGTCCGTGGCCGACATCGAAGTCCTCGAGACCGACATCACCAAGCTCGAGGTCGACGCGATCGCCAATGCGGCGAACACGGGACTGAGGCACGGGGGCGGCGTGGCGGGCGCCATCTCCCGAGCGGGCGGGCCGGAGATCGATCGAGAGAGTCGCCAGAAGGCCCCGATCGGCCTCGGCGAAGCGGTGGAGACCACGGCGGGGGACATGCCATCGAAGTGGGTCATTCATGCGGCGACCATGGAGCTCGGCGGCCCGACGTCCGCCGAGATCATCCGCCGGGCCACCGCGGCGACGCTCCGCAAGGCGGACGAGTTGGGCGCCACGTCGCTGGCGCTGGTTGCCTTCGGCACCGGCGTGGGCGGATTCCCGATCGACGAAGCGGCGGCGATCGAGTTGGAAGAAGTTCGCAGACACGCGGACGCCGGCAGCGGCCTGAAGCGGATCGTGTTCGCCGTCCGCGGCCAGGCGGCGCGCGAGGCGTTCGAGCAGGCTTTCAGCGAACGCTGAACCCGCTCAGGCCTTCGGGTCGCTCATCGCTGACGTCGAGGTCCGCCACGTCTGCCCGCGACGGTCCGGACTGACAGAACGACACGACTTCCTCGACGGCGTCGGGGGATCCCTCGAGCACTGCTTCCACAGCGCCGTCATCGCGGTTCTTGGCCCATCCCGCTACGCCCGCGTCCTCGGCCCGCTCCCGCAGCGAGTCACGAAAGAACACGCCCTGCACGCGACCGCGGGCCACGAGCCGGCGGCGAACCGTCTCGGCCATCACGCGGGAAGGCGCTCCACGGCTTCGACGAAGCTGCCGCCGTCGCGTGGCTTGCCGTGTCCGAAGCAGACCAGCGCCGGATCAAGCGCGGCGAGCCGTCTGGCCGACGCTCGGTTCTGCTCCGGGTCGGGGCTCACCAGCGGATAAGGCTCCCGGATCCCGCCTGAGAACAAAAATGGGTTGTAGCCCCACATCACATCGCCGCACACCAGCACTCGATCGGCCTGGCGCCAGTACGACACGTGACCGGGCGAGTGCCCCGGAGTATCGAGGACCTCAAAGCCCGCCACCTCGTCACCCTCGCTGAGCGCCCGAGATACCGGGTGTGACGCCGCCGCCGGAACCATGCGTCCACCGCGGGCCACCATCTTGCCCGCCTCGACCGCCTCCACATCTTTCGCGCCGCACCAGAGAGCTATCCCCAGCTGCTCACAAACGCGGTGGCTCGAGCCGAAGTGGTCGAAGTGAGCATGGGTGAGGGCGTGGGCCGCGATCCGACGAGTCCCGATCTGCCGCAGCACGCGGCGGGAGTCGAACGCCAGGCCGGAGTCGATGAGGACGTCTCCGATCACGTAGACGTTGACGTTGTTGGGCGGCCAACCGGCTAGTTGCCAGACGCCGTCGGCGAGCTCCCGCATCGCCGGATTGTAATTCCGTCCGCAGCGCACGCCATGCTGAGAGGCTCGGTATGAACGCGCTATGGCTGATGATTGGGTTGCTCGCTGGTTTCCTGCTCGGAGCCGCGGTGGCCGCCGCACTGCTTCGCTCCCGGGCCGAGGAGCGCGTGCGTGCGGCCCGGGACGCTCAGGAGCGGCTGTCGGCATCGTTCAAGGCGCTCAGCGCCGAGGCTCTACAGGCCAACATGAGCCAGCTGGCAGACATGGCACAGGCCCAGCTGCGAACGGCCCAAGCCGAGGCCAAAGGTGATCTGGAGAAACGCCAGCAGGCCGTCGAGCAACTCGTGGCGCCGCTTCGGGAGCAACTCGGCCGGGTCGACGCACAACTGGTGCGGCTGGACCAGGAGCGGCGCGAGTCGCGGGGGGCGCTCTCAGCGCAACTGCGCTCGCTGGCGGAGACGGGCGAGAAGCTGAGAACGGAGACCGGCGCTCTGGTCACCGCTCTGCGCAAGCCGAATGCGCGCGGACAGTGGGGGCAGATGCAGCTGCGGAACGTGGTCGAGCTGGCGGGAATGGTCAAGCACTGCGATTTCGTCGAGCAGACGTCGCTCGTCGGCGATCTCTCCACCTTGCGCCCCGACCTCGTGGTGCGGCTGCCCGGTGGCAAGCGCGTGCTGGTCGACGCCAAAGCGCCGTTGCAGGGCGTCCTCGATGCCTACGAGGCACGCGACGAGGAAGAGCGCCAGCAGCATCTGCGCGCGCACACCAGGCTGCTTCGCAAGCACGTCCGAGCGCTCGCCGACAAGTCTTACTGGGCAAGCCTCGACGCAGCACCCGATTTCGTCGTCATGTTCCTGCCCGGCGAGCACCTCTACGGTCCGGCGCTCGAGTCCGACCCAGCGCTGATCGAGGACGCGATGGCCCAACAGGTATTGATCGCCACTCCCACCACGCTGCTGGCGCTGTTGCACTCGGTGGCCTACGGCTGGCAGCAGGAGCGGGTCGCGGAGTCCGCGCAGGCGATCGCCGAGCTGGGACGCGAGCTCCACGGTCGCCTGGCCAAGCTCTCGACGCTGCTGGCAACGCTGGGATCAAGGCTCAACAGCACCGTCCGGGCCTACAACGAGACGGTCGGGTCCTACGAAGCGCGCGTGCTTCCTGGTGCGCGGCGGTTCGCGGAGCACGGCGCCGCCAGCGCGGGCCGCGAGCTGGGCACCGTCGAGCAGGTGACGATCGGGGCTCGGAGCGTGGAGATCGCCGAAGACCAATCAGCCGAGCGCGGCGAAGAGCTCACGGTCCGTCCGTTGCGGGCGGCGGAGTAGACGGCTCCTGCGCGGCCGTGACGCCGCCCGAACCCGGACCTTCGCCCGCCGCGCCGCCCGGGTCCCCGCCTGCTGCGCCGCCCGGGCCCCCGCCCGCCGCGCCGCCCTGACGCCGGCGGCGGCGCTCGTCCCACCACCGCTGCAAGTCCTCGCGCTGGTGGGGAAGTGGATCGGCGGACGGTTTTTGCGAGCGCACGACCTCTAGCGCCTGGTCGACATCGGTGCCGTCGCTGGCGGCAATCACCGCGGCGGCGAGCGCCGCCGAGCGTTGCCAGCCGGCGCGGCAGTGCAGGTAGACCCGCTTGTCGTCGGCCAGCCAGGACATGATCTCCTGCACCGCCCATTCGATCGCCTCGGGCGGCAGGTTGCCGTAGTCGATCAGCGGCAGCCGACACTCCTCGATCCCGGCGGCCGCGAGCGCCGCTTCGACTGCCTCCCGGTCTCCTGGTCGGTACTCGTCATCGTCGACCACGTTGAGGACTCGCTCCACCCCCATCCAGTCGAGCATCGCGACGTCGTCCGCATCGAGGGGGTAGGCGCCGATCAGCAACCGATCCAAGATCTCGGCGAAGCCATAGGACCGAAACCAGCTTGACACGCCAACCAATGATGGCCGGTCTGGCCGGCGGACGAACCCGTGCGAACTCACGAGCCCGTTGGACGCGTGTATTGGACGGCTTCGGAGCCGACTGAAGCGCCGCTAAGCTCGGAAAAATGCCCGTTCGGACTGACACCTTCGATCTCGGCGGGCTGAGGCTCAGCTCCGGCGCCGGCCGAAGGCTCGAGCTGGGTGTGTCGATAGACGAATTCACGTTGGGCGGAGAGCGCTACGTCGTCGACGGCGATCTGATCCCGGTGCAGCTCGATGTTTCCCGCACAACGGCTAACGGCTATGCGCTGCGCTTGCGCTTCGACGCTGGCCTGGCCGGGCCATGCATGCGCTGTCTGGAGCCCGCCACGCACATGATCGCGGTGGAGTCGCGGGAGGTCTCACAGCCCGGCGAGATTGAGGAGCTGGACTCCCCCTACCTTCAGGGCGAGGTACTGGACCTCCACGCTTGGGCTCGCGACGCACTCGCTCTCTCGATGCCGGCCCAGCTTCTGTGCCGTCCTGAGTGTGCGGGCCTGTGCCCGGTGTGCGGGGCGAACCTCAACGCCGCAAGCGGCGATCATCGGCACGACAGGCCGGCCGATCCGCGCTGGGCAAAGCTCTCTGAGATCCGCTTCGAGTAGACGCGGATGCGCTCCGGCGAGCACGCCGGATGATCCGCCGCACGATAAGTCCCCGGGCGCCGCGGCTACACTCCCCGGCCTATGGCCGTCCCCAAGCAGAAGCAGTCGCATGCCCGCACCGCCAAGCGGCGGGCACAGCACAAGCTCGTGCCACCGAGCTACAACTCCTGCCCGCAATGCCACAGCCCGCGGCTTCCTCACCGCGTCTGCCCGGTATGCGGCAGCTACAAGGGGCGCGAGGTGGTGGCCACGGACGCGGGCGAGCACGGCGCCTGACCGTGGTGGGGCTCCGGTCGACCCACTAGCGCGGGCAATGGTCACGGTCGCCGTTGACGCAGGCGGGGCAGACCTCGGTCCGGCAGAGGTAGCGGCGGGCGCGGCGCTGGCGGCTGCGCGCGGAGTCCGGGCGCTGTTGTTCGGCCCGGCCGCCGAGATCGGAGCGGTGCCCGACGGCGTGGAGGTGGTCGATGCCCCCGTGTCGATCGCCAAGGCCAATGACCCGGCGTTCGCGGTGCGTTCCACTCCCGAGGCCTCGATCGTCCAAGCAGCGCGGGCCGTGGCGGAGGGTCAAGCCGATGCTCTCGTCTCCGGAGGATCGACAGGCTCAGCGCTCGCCGCCGGACTGTTCAACCTGCGCCGGGATCGCGGCATCTACCGGCCGGCGCTGGCGCTCCCGATCCCGATCCCCGGCGCCCAACCGGTCCTGTTGCTGGACGTCGGGGCCAACGTGACCTGCCGACCTGAGCATTTGGTGCAGTTCGCCCATATGGGCTCCGCCTTCTCCCAGGCGGTGTTGGGCGTCGAGAGCCCACGCGTGGCGCTGCTCTCGAACGGTGAGGAGCCGGCGAAGGGGACGCCCGACCTGGTCGCCGCCCACGCGCAGCTAGCCGGAGGCGGAGGCACGGGGCTCAATTTCGTCGGCAACATCGAAGGTACCCGGGTGACGGCAAGCGTCGCCGACGTCGTGGTCATGGACGGCTTCACCGGCAACGTCACGCTGAAACTGATCGAGGGCGTCTCCGGCCGTACCCTGCACGCACTCCGTGACCTGGCGATGAGCTCACGCCGAGCCAAGCTCGGCGGGTGGCTGCTCTCGCCCGCGATCCGTAGCCTGCGAGACGAGATCGATCCCGAGGCGCCGGGCGGCGCCTACATGCTCGGTCTCCGCCAGTTGGGGGTCGTGGCGCACGGCCGGTTCACGCGCCGGGGATTCGCCCGGGCGATCGAGGTCGCGGCGCGAGGCGTGCGCGAGGACGTCATCGGGGCAACTCGCGCTGCACTGCGGGCAGCCGGCGCGCTGAGGACCGCGCCGGGCTCGGCCGGCGATCCCGGCGCGTCCGAGCACGCCGCTACCGTCTGAAACCAGAGATGGCCCTCGACCGCCAACAGGTCTTCTCGCTCATTCGTGGCCATCTGGCTGATGAGCTCGAGGTCGACCCGGAGGTGATCCACGATTCGACTCGTTTCAAGGAAGATCTTGAAGCTGACTCTCTCGACCTCTACACGCTGGTCCAGGAGCTCGAGGATTCCTATGGCGTCAAGATGTCCGATGAGCAGGCGGCCAAGATTCTGACCGTGGGGCAAGCGGTGGACTTCGTGATCCAGAGCGGCGCATCGGCGCGGGCCACCACCCACGACACCGAGTGAGCGCTCTGGCGGCGAGCGTGACGCGCCTCCGGCAGCTGCTCGATGCGCTGCCCGAGGAGCCCGCGGCGCCGGTGTTCACTCACGCCTCGTGGACATCCCGCCGGGCGGAGTCCTACGAGCGCTTGGCGTTCCTAGGCGACAGTGTCCTTGGGCTGGCGGTCACAACGCACCTCTATCCGCGGCTGAAGGCTGAGCGCTTCGGCGCGGGAGAACTGACCAAGATCAGAGCGCAGGCGGTCTCCGGGCGCTCCTGCCGGGCGGTTGCACAACGACTCGGCATACCCGAGCGCCTGCAAGCCGCGGCGCCCCCTGGGGCGGCGCCGAGCTTGCCGGCGCTGCTATCGACCGAGCGAGTTCTGGCGTCCGTGATTGAGGCGGTGATCGGCGCTTGTTACCTCGAATATGGATATGAGCCGACAGCGGAGGCGGTGGTAGAGGCGTTCGCTCCCGAGATCGAGGACGCGCTGGAGCATCCGGCTGACTTCAAGTCAGCGCTGCAGGAGCGGCTTGCGCAGCGCGGAGAGCTCGTCAGCTATCAGGTCATAGGTGAGCGCGGACCGCCGCACGACCGGACGTTCCGCATCAGCGCGGTCGTCGCCGGCGTCGAGGTGGGACACGGAACGGGACGGAGCAAGAAGGACGCCGAACAGGAGGCGGCGCGCGCTGCGCTCGAAGCGTTGGAGAGCTAGAGCCAGCTGACCCGCATGCACCTCAAGTCGATAACGCTCAAAGGCTTCAAATCGTTTCCTGACCGCACTCGGCTCGAGTTCGGCCCCGGGGTCAGCGTGATCGTGGGGCCTAACGGATCGGGCAAATCGAACGTCACCGACGCCGTACTGTGGGCGCTGGGCGAGCAGTCGCCGGCGGCCGTGCGCGGGTCATCGATGCAGGACGTGATCTTCGGCGGGGTCCCCGGACGCCAGGCGGCATCCAGCGCGGAGGTAGAGATCGTGCTCGATGATTCCGGCGGGACGCTTGGATTAGGTCTCCCCGAGGTCTCGATCGTCCGCCGCCTGGATCGGGCCGGCGAGGGCGAGTACCGCCTGGCCGGCGCCCGCTGTCGGCTGGTGGACGTCATCGACGTGCTCTCGGACACCGGCTTGGGCAAGGAGATGCATTCCGTCATCTCGCAGGGTCGGGTCGAGTCGCTGGTGACCTCCAAGCCCAGGGACCGGCGTCTGCTGATCGAGGAGGCGGCCGGGCTCGGTAAGCACCGCAAACGCCGCCGCCGCGCGCAGCTGAAGCTGGAACGGACCCGGCAGAACCTCGATCGCGCACTGGACGTCGAGCGCGAGGCCCGCTCGCGGCTGCGTCCGCTCAAGCGCCAGGCGGAGGCAGCCGAGCTTCATCAGCGCCTCGAGCGCCAGACGCTTGAGGCCCGGTGGGAGCTGGCCCGCGGCGATCTCACGATCCGCCGCCAGGCGCTGGCCGAGAGCCAATCGGCGGTCGAGGCGATTCGTGCCCGGCGGGCCGAGGTGGAGCGCGAGCTCGAAGAACTCGCCGAGCGCCGCGAGACAGCCGAACAGGCCTTGGCGGCCAGGAGCGCACGGCGTGAGGAGCTCTCGCGCCGCTGCTTCGCGGCCCAGTCGGCCGCCGAGAAAGTGTCCTACCGGGCGGAGGCCACGGGTGCGGCCGCGGCGGCGATCGAGGAGCGCGTCGCTCGGACCCGCCAGCTCTTGCAAAGCCTGCGCCGGGAGGCGTCCGCCGAACACGACGATCAGCAGTCGCCGAAGCGGATTGCTGCCCTGCAAGAAGCGCTGGCGAAGCTGGACCGCGAGCAACAGGACGAGATCGCGGCCGAGATCGCGGAGCTCGACCGACGCCGTGGCGACGCCGAGCACGTGGTGGGCGAGCGAGCGGAGCTGACCGAGATGACTTCTCGCCAGCGCGATCACTCCGACGCCGAAGCGGATCGCGCGCGGAGCGAGCTCCGCGCCGCCGAGCGCGGCGTCGAGGCTACCCGGCGCGAGGCGGCGCGGGTGGGCGCAGAGCTGGCATCGGTCAACCAGTTCCTCCGCGGTCAGGTCCGACTGCCCGGCGGTGCGCCTGCGCTAGCCGATCAGTTGGACGTGGAACCGGGCTACGAGCTGGCTGTAACCGCCGTCCTGGAGGGCCGTCTGCGGGCGGCGCTCGCCACCGACCGTGCCGCCGCGATGTCGTTGCTGGATAGCGCGGGCAGCGACGGAGGCCGGGTGCTGGTCGGCAGCGAGGAGGTCAAGCACCCCGCGGGCAGCGGCCCCGGCGATCGGCTCTCCGACCACGTCCGCGGCGGTGGTCATGGCCCGGCGCTGGCCCGCGCGCTGCTATCCGACGCTTGGGTTCTCGATGATCTTCAGACTCTGGGCGACGACTTCGACGGGGTCGCGGTGACGCGGTCCGGCAGGGTTTGGGCGCCGCGCCTTCGCGAGCTGCGGCAGGCCCCCGCGCTCGGCGAGGAGCGAGTACTGGCGGAGCGCAACAGACGCGAGCAGCTGATGCACGCGAGTGCCACCGCGGTCCAGGCCGAGCTCGATGCGGCGGCCGCGCTGGAGCGCGCGTCGCAGGTGCTCGCCGCGCGCGATGCCGACCGCGATCGCGCGCACAACGCCCACCGCGCGGCCGTCCGCGAGCGCGACGAAGCCGCGGAGGAGGTGCGCCGGCTGACCCTGGCGCTCGAGCGCCGACGCTCCGCGCCGCACGAGGGTCCGGACGCCATGCGTCGTGCCCAGCTTGAGGCCGAGCTCGCCGCGGAGGAGCGGCTGCTCGAGCGTCTGAAGCGCGAACGCAACGAGCGGGGCCGCCGGATCGAGGCTCTGGCTGCAGGTCTGGACCGCGACGAGCAGTCGCTTCCGGCAGTCAAGCGGCTGATCGAGTGCTTGAGCGCCGTCGCGGCCGGCATCGCCGAGCAGCGGGGACGGTTCGACGAGGCATTGGCGGCCGATCGGGCCGTTGGAGAGCGCGTAGCGCTCGAGCTACGAGCCTGCGCCCAGCGAGAGGCGGCGGTTCAAGCAGAGCTTCACCGCCAGAACGAGTCGCTGACCATCGCCGAGGTCCACGCCCAGCGCGCACGCGATCAGGCCCAGGAGGCCGATGAGGAGCTGCGGGGCCTGGCATCGCGCCTGGCGCTCGAAGCCGACGGCGCCAGCGAGGAGCTAGATGCCGACAGGCGGCAGTGGCTGATCGAGCGGATCGAGCGGCTCGGCCGCCGCCGGGAGCAACTCGGCCCGGTGAACCCGTTAGCCCAAGAGGAGTACCGCAGCGCTGTCGATCATGTCGAGCAGCTCGAGCGCCAGCGCGAGGATCTTGAGACGGCGCTGCGCGAACTCGAGAAGCTGATCCGCGACACCGACCGTCAGATCGGCGAAGCATTCGATCACACCTTCCGCGCCACCGCGCGCAACTTCGAGGAGCTGGTTCCGCGCCTGTTTCCCGGCGGGCGGGGTCGGCTGCGGCTGGTCCGCGAGCGCGAAGCACCACCTCGGACGCTGGGCGGCCAAGACGGCCGCCCCGAGGAGCTCGACGACGACCGCGGGCCGGAAACCGAGGACGAAGCGGTTGGGGTGGAGATCGAGATCACCCCGGCGGGCAAGGACATGAAGCGGCTATCGCTGCTCTCCGGCGGCGAAAAGTCGATGACGGCGATGGCTTTCCTGTTCGCCGTGTTCCTGGCCCGCCCGTGTCCCTTCTACATCCTCGACGAGGTGGAGGCGGCGCTCGATGATCTCAACATCGACCGCTTCCTGGATTTGTTGCGGGCCTACTCGAAGCGCGCTCAGTTCATCGTGGTTACCCATCAGAAGCGGACGATGGAGGCGGCCGACTCGCTGTACGGCGTCTCGATGGGCAGCGACGGGATCTCCAAAGTGATCTCCCAGCGCCTACCCGCCCAGGCCGCCGCGTGACCACGCAGTTGACTGCGGCCCGACGTTCCGGCGCTGGTATAAGTCGAAGACGTCCGCATGCCCCGCGACTGGAGCGATCTCTTCATCCTTAACGGGGGCTCGGCGCCTGCCGATCGGGGCGCGGAGCCCGGGCCCGAACAGCGCCGGGTGGGCCGATTTCGCCGGCTGCGCGACAACTTGCGCAAGACTCGCCAGGCGCTCACTTCCGAGATCCAGGCCACTCTGTTCGAGGACCTGACCGACGAGACCTGGGAGCGGCTCGAGGAAGCGCTGATCTACGCGGACGTCGGCGCCAGGACGACCGCAGAGGTCGTGGAGCAGCTTGAGCGTGAGGCCACCGACGGGAAGCTCACCGGCGGCGAGCAGCTGAGCGAGCGACTGGTGGAGCTGCTTGCCGGAATCGCCGGCACGGGCGACGGACGGATCGACATCCGGCCATCCCCGACCGTGATCCTGGTGGCCGGCGTCAACGGAACCGGCAAGACGACCACGGTCGGCAAGCTGGCGTGGCACCTGCACAACGAGCTCGGTCGTTCCGTCGTCCTGGCTGGGGCCGACACATTTCGTGCCGCGGGCATCGAGCAGCTCGAGGTGTGGGCCCAGCGCGCGGGGGCGACGTTCGTCACACGGAGCGCTGGCGCCGATCCCGGGGCGGTGGCGTATGACGCGATCGAGGCCGGGCGCCGCGACGGCGTAGATGTGGTCATTATCGATACCGCCGGTCGCCTCCATACGCAGCACGACTTGATGGCCGAGCTACAGAAGGTCAGGCGCGTCGTCAGCAAGCAGCTGGCTGAGGCGCCCCACGAGACGCTGCTTACGGTCGACGCCACCACCGGCCAGAACGGCCTGCGCCAAGCCCAGCTGTTCTCGGAGTCCGTCGACGTCACGGGGCTCGTGCTGACCAAGCTGGACGGAACGGCAAAGGGCGGGATCGCGCTGGCGATCGCCCACGAGCTCGGGATTCCGGTCAAGCTGATCGGCGTGGGAGAGCAGCTCGAGGATCTGCGGCCATTCGAGCCGACCGAGTTCGCGCGGGCCCTGGTCTCCGCCTGACCTGAACCCTGTGGGTCGGGGCCCGTCCGGGCGATAGCCTCCAACTGAAGATGTTCGACAGCCTCTCCGACAAGCTTCAGGCCACGCTCTCGGACGTCCGCGGCCGCGGGACCCTGACCGAGGCGGACATCGCCGCCGCGATGCGCGAGATCCGCCTGGCGCTGCTCGAGGCCGACGTCAACTTCAAGGTAGTCAAGAGCTTCACGAACGCGGTGAGGGACCGCGCGCTGGGGACGGACGTGATCGGCAAGCTCAATCCCGGCCAACAGGTCGTCAAGATCGTCTCCGACGAGTTGACCGAGCTCATGGGCAGCGCTGGCAGGGAGCTGTCCTTCTCGCCCCGTCCGCCGACGATCGTGGTGATGGCCGGCCTCCAGGGATCGGGTAAGACCACCGCCAGCGCGAAGCTCGCCCGCTACCTGCGCCAGGAACACGGCTCCTCGGTTGCGCTTGCCGCCTGTGACGTGTACCGCCCCGCCGCCGTCGACCAGCTGATCAAGGTGGGAGCCCAGGCTGGTGCCGAGGTGTACGAGCAGGGCACCGACCGCGATCCCGTGAAGATCGCCGCCTGGGCGCGTGACCAGGCCCAGAAGGAGGGCAAGGACGTTCTGATCATCGACACCAGTGGGCGGCTGCATGTCGACCAGGAGCTGATGGCGGAGCTTCGGAACATCAACAAGTCGGTCAGGCCCCACGATGTCCTGCTGGTGCTCGACGCCATGACCGGACAGGACGCGGTCGCCGTCGCGGAGCAGTTCGCCGAAGTGGCCGATTTCGACGGGGTCGTGCTGACCAAGCTCGACGGAGACGCTCGCGGGGGCGCGGCGCTGTCGGTCAAGGCCATCACCGGCAAACCGATCTTGTTCGCGTCGACCGGCGAGAAGCTCGACCAGTTCGAGCGGTTCCATCCCGATCGCATGGCCCAGCGCATCCTCGGGATGGGCGACGTCATGACGCTGATCGAAAGGGCGCAGGACGCCTACGACGATCGTCAGGCGGCCGAGCTCGAGCGCAAGCTTCGCAAGCAGGAGTTCGGCCTCGACGACTTTCTTGAGCAGATGCGGCAAGTGCGGCGTCTAGGTCCGCTGCAATCGCTGCTTGGAATGATCCCCGGAATGGGCAAGGAGCTTCGAGGCGTGCAGGTCGACGAGCGCGAGTTTGATCGCGTGCAGGCGATCATCCTCTCGATGACGCCCTACGAGCGCCGGCATCCGGAGCTGATCAAGGGCTCGCGCCGGCTGCGGATCGCCCGCGGATCGGGAACCAACGTACAGGCCGTCAAGCAGCTCATCAAGCAGTTCGAGCAGATGCGCAAGGTCATGAGGCAAGTGGCTCAGGGACGGATGCCTGACCTCGGTGCGCTGATGCGAGGAGGCCGTTGAGGTCTCGACCCATCCTGAGCCGCTAACCTCAGCCGCCGCATGTCAGTGAGACTGAGGCTAACGCGCGTCGGCAGCCGCAAGAACCCGATCTGGCGGGTCGTGGTGGCGGATCAGCGCGCCAAACGCGACGGACGCGTGATCGAGACCGTGGGCCATTACAACCCTCAGACCAGCCCTTCGACGATCACGCTGAACGAGGAGCGGATCCGTGACTGGCTCTCTCGGGGAGCAGAGCCAAGCACCACCGTCCGCAAGCTCCTCCACACCCAGGGCATTCGCTAGCCCCACAGCGCCTGCGGCAATGAAGGAGCTGCTCGAGTATCTGGCCCGCGGACTGGTCGAGCAGCCGGACGAGGTGCGGGTCGAGGAGGTTTCCGAGGACGACGGCTCGACCGTTCTCGAGCTATCGGTCGCCGAAGATGACTACGGCAGCATCATCGGCCGCAGCGGGAGGACCGCGCAGGCCCTGCGGACGGTCATCAAGGCCGCGGCGGTGAAAGACGGCCGTCGCGTGTTTGTTGACATCGTCGACGCTGGATGACCATCGGCGCCGGCCGGCGGATGTTGCGGGCTGGCCGCGTCGGACGTCCCCACGGCCTTGACGGCAGCTTTCACGTCATCGACCCCAATCCCGCGCTGCTCAGCACCGGCCAGCAGCTTCTGCTGGGGCGATCCACAGCCGTCGTCCTAGAGCGCAAAGGCACGAGCCAGCGGGCGGTCGTGCGGCTTGACCGGATCACGGACCGGGCCGAGGTGACGCGGCTTCGAGGCGAGTGGCTGACCGTGCGCCGCGAGCTTGCGCCCGAGCTCGGCGAGGATGAGTGGTGGGCCGAGGACCTGGAGGGCTGCCATGTCCGCTTCGGCAGCCGTGAGGTGGGGACGGTCAGGCGGCTGATCGCGCTCCCGTCGTGCGAGGCGATCGAGGTCGAGCGCAACGACGGCGACGGCGAGCTGCTGGTGCCCCTGGTCTCCGACGCCGTCCTCGAGGTCGACCTGGAGCACAAAAAGATCGAGATCGACCTGGTGTTCCTCGAGCCCTGACTCCTGGCGTGGATATCGATGTCTTCACCCTGTTTCCCGACGCGTTCGCTTGGTTCGAGCGCCAGCGTCACGTGGTCAACGCGATGGCGCGCGGGAACAAGCTGGGATACGTCAACTACCGCGATCACACGCCACTGAGCGCCGGCCAGGTCGACGACACGCCGTTCGGCGGCGGCGCCGGAATGGTCCTGCGGGTGGACGTGGTGGAAGCGGCGCTCCGCTGGCGCTACCAGGTAGATCCGCCGCTGCTCCCGGACCACCGTCGCGTGATCGCGCTTACGCCCAGCGGACAGCTGCTCGACGAGCAGCTCGTCGGCGAGCTAGCCGGCGAGCCATCGCTGACGCTGCTGTGCGGTCGTTACGAGGGCTTCGACGAGCGGATCCTGGAGCACTTCTGCAGCGATCGCCTGTCGATCGGCCGCTACGTGCTAGCCGGCGGGGAGCTGGCGGCGATGGTGGTCTGCGACGCGGTGTTGCGCAAGCTGCCGGGCGCCCTTGGACATGACTCGTCCGCGGTCGAGGAATCGTTCAGCAAGGCGCTGGAGGGGGGCCCCGAGTATCCGCACTACACCCGTCCGGCCGAGCATCGCGGGTGGCGGGTGCCGGAGGTGCTGCTCTCCGGTCATCATGCTCAGATCCGCGAGTGGAGGCTGGCCGAAAGCCGGTCGCGCGCAGCGGATCGTCCGCTACCATAGGGCGCCCGCGCTGACCGGCCCGTTTCACCCTGGGGCCCATTCATCGGGTTTCTCGCCGGCCGCGGCCCATCCTCGCTTGCCATGAGTACCGTCATCGACAGCCTTGAGCGCTCGCAGCTTCGCCGGGTCCCACGATTCGACGCGGGCGATCGGCTGCGGGTGCACTTCCAGGTCACGGAGGGAACTCGCCGCCGGACACAGGTCTTCGAAGGCGTTGTGATCAAGCGTCAAGGTCACGGCGCGCGGGAGACCTTCACCGTGCGCAAGCAGTCGTTCGGCGTGGGCGTGGAGCGCACGTTTCCCTTGCATTCCCCGAAGATCGACCGGATCGAGGTCGCTGCCAGAGGCGATGTGCGCCGCGCCAAGCTCTACTACCTGCGCGAGCGGGTTGGCAAGCGGGCGCGCGTGCGGGAACGGCGCTCGACCGGGCCCGAGGAGTTCGTGGAACGCGAGCTGCTGTACGGCGAGTCGCCTGAGGCGGAGGCCGCTCCCGGGGAGGAGCCGGCAGCGCCCGCCGACGCAGAGCCGGACGAGGAGTCAGAGGCGACCGGCTCCCCGACCGCGGCGCAGGACGCCGGCCCGGCGGCCGAGGATGCCGCCGGCGAAGCGTAGGTGTGACCCGAAGGAAGCGGTCGCTCACCAGCTCGGTCGTTGAGCTGGTGACGATCGTCGCGGCGGCGTTGGGGCTAGCGCTGTTGATCCAAGCGTTCGTGGTCAAGCCGTACCGCATCCCCAGCGGCTCGATGGAGCCCACGCTGGGTATTGGGCAGCGGATTCTGGTTGACAGGATCGAGACGCACTTCGCCTCACCGCACATCGGTGAGATCCTGGTGTTCCACCCTCCCAGCCAGTACGCACAGGGCTGCGTGGATCCCAACCAGGGTCAGAACGGCTCCGGAGAGGACAGTCCCCAGGCCTGCGATGTGGCCTGGAACCGAGCCTCGTCGCAGACGTTCGTCAAGCGGGTCGTCGGGCTCCCGGGCGATCGGCTATCGATACGCAACGGGCACGTGATCCGAAACGGCGTGCCCGAGAAGGACTCTTATATCGAGAGCTGCGACGGCTCGGGTTCCTGCAACTTCCCAGATACGATCACCGTTCCGCGTGGCGAATACTTCATGATGGGCGACAACCGCGGTGAATCCGACGACAGCCGATATTGGGGCCCGATCGCCCGGGCTTGGATCATCGGACAGGCGTTTTTCACTTACTGGCCGCCCGACCGCATTGGATCTCTCTAAGGACCGCCCTGATGGCTCGCCGCACCACCGTTAGATCCGGCGCCAAGTCGCTGTTCGAGCTGATCGTCACGGTTGCCATCGCCGTTGGGCTGGCGCTTCTGATCCAGGCCTTCATCGTCAAGCCATATCGGATTCCCAGCGGCTCGATGGAGCCCACCCTCAACATCAACCAGCGAGTGCTCGCGAACCGGCTGATCTCGCATCCGAGCATCGGCGACGTCGTCGTCTTCCACCCGCCGGTCGGCGCCGAGGAAGGACAGGGCTTCTGCGGGGATCCCCAACAGGGTGCGGGACACGCACAGGCCTGCGGCAAGCCGACGCCCAAGGAGTCTTCAACCACCTTCATCAAGCGTGTCGTGGCCGGACCGGGAGACCGGATCGAGGTCAAAAATGGCCACGTGATCCGAAACGGTGTGCCGGAGAAGGACTCCTACATCAACTCGTGCGGTGGCGCACCCGAGTGCGACTTCACCAAGCCGATCGTTGTTCCCGCCGGGGATTACTTCATGATGGGGGACAACCGTGGCGAATCCGACGACAGCAGATATTGGGGCCCGGTCCCGGACAAATGGATCATCGGAGTTGCGTTCTTTACCTACTGGCCCCCGGACCGGATCGGCTTCCTCTGAGCCCGCGGCCACTCCTAGCAGGCGCCCGCGCTCCACTGGCCGCAAGCTGTTCGCGTTCGACCGCTCCTTTGGCGTCCGCTATGTGGCCGGTGCCGACGAAGCCGGCCGGGGCTGCTTGGCCGGCCCGCTCGTCGTGGCTGCGGTCCTGTTCGATCTCGAGCGGCTGAGGCCCTCACACGTCCGCGCCTTAGGTGCGCTGAACGACTCAAAGCAGCACACCGCGGACGGGCGCGCAGAGCTCTTTCCGCTGATCCTGCGGCTGGCGGCCCGCGTGGCGATCATCACCCGTTGCGCGCCCGGGATCGACGCCCGCGGCCTGCACGTCACGAACCTGGCTGCGCTGCGTGACGCGCTGCGGCGCGTGGCGCGCGAGCCGTGCATCTGCCTGAGCGACGGCTTTCCGCTTGGTCAGCTCCCTCACCAGCACCGTGCCGTCGTCGGCGGCGACGCCCGGAGCGCGGCGATCGCCGCAGCGTCCGTGATCGCCAAGGAGACGCGTGATCGCTACATGCGACGCGCCGACGCCTCCCATCCCGGGTTTCAGTTCGCCCAGCACGTCGGCTACGCGACGCCCGAGCACCGCGAGGCGATCGAGCGGCTCGGAGTTTCGCCCCTACACCGTCTGTCGTTCCAGTCGGCCGCCTATCAGCAGCTCCGCCTCTAGTGTCGCGGCGCTAGACCGCATCAGAACGCCCCCTCAAGGTGTTCTAGCGCCACCAGCTGGCCACGGGCATCGAACGTCACCGCGATGGCATCGAAGCGCAGGTTCGCGGCGAAGTCGCGCTCTCGGCGCTCGGTCAGCCATTGCGTCGCCATCCGTCGAACCTGTGCGCGCTTGCGGGCGTGCAGCGAGTCGAATGGCTGGATCCCCGAGGGAGTCATCCGCCGGGACTTGACCTCGCAGAAGGCGAGTGTGCTGCCGTCGAACGCGACGATGTCCAGCTCGCCCCACCGTGTGCGGTAGTTGCGCTCGACGATGCGAAAGCCTCGTCGTTCGAGATGCTCGGCAGCCAGTTGCTCGCCCCGGTCTCCGATCAACTGGGGGCGGACGTCGCTCACCGCTGGGGGCGGACTTCGCTCACTGCTCTGAAGCTACGCCCGAGACGCGCGCGTGTGGGTCACGACGCGAATCAATTCTGAGCCGTCCGTGGCGGCGATCGACCCACAATTGTCACGCGCCGTGAGCCACGTGTAAGCCCGGAATCCCTACGGTCAGCGGCGGTGCTAGCCCACGTCTGCACGTTCGCCATCGACGGTGTCGACCCGCGGCAGGTCTGGGTGGAGGTCGACGTCCGCGCCGGCCTGCCGTCGTTCGCGATCGTGGGGCTCGGTGACGCCGCGGTCCGAGAATCGCGTGAGCGCGTGCGCGCCGCGGTCCTCAACTCGGGCTTCGATTACCCGCAGACCAGGATCACGGCCAACCTGGCGCCCGCGTTCCTGCGCAAGGTCGGCCCCGGCTTCGACGCGGCGCTGGCAGTCGGCGTGCTCGCCGCCAGCGGACAAGTGCCGATCGAGGCGCTGAGGGACTACGCCGTGTTCGGGGAGCTATCGCTGAGCGGCTCACTGCGGGACTCCCCGGGGGCGCTGGCGGTAGCAGAAGGTGCTCGGCGGGCGGGAGTCGCCCGTCTGATCGTTCCCCGCCAGCGGGCGCGCGAGGCGGGGATCGTTGAAGGGGTGGAGGTCGTCGCCGTCTCGAGCCTCCGCGCTGCCGCCGACGTCGTGAACGGATCGCCGGCCCCGCCGTTGCCGGCTGCAGAGCACGAACCTAGCTTGGACGTAGACGACGACTTGATCGATGTGCGCGGTCACGCCGCACCACTGCTGGCCTTGCAGATCGCAGCCGCCGGGGGACACAATCTGCTGCTGGAGGGAGCGCCGGGCACGGGGAAGACGATGCTCGCGCGGCGGCTGCCCTCGATCCTGCCGGCGATGAGCAGGACCGAGGCGATCGAGGTCACTCGGATCCACAGCGTGACCGGGATCCACGCCGGAGGCTTGATCCGCAAGCGCCCCTTCCGCGCTCCACATCACACGATCTCCGCGGCCGGGCTGGTCGGCGGCGGTTCTCCGCCGCGACCAGGTGAGGCCACGCTCGCCCACCACGGCGTTCTCTTTCTGGACGAGCTGTCCGAGTTTCAGCGCTCCAGCCTGGACGCGCTCCGACAGCCTTTGGAGGACGGCAGCGTGACGATCGTGCGCGGTCAGCGGGCGCTGCTGTTCCCCACCAGGTTCATGCTCATCGCCGCAACCAACCCCTGTCCCTGCGGGTTTGCCGGTGTCGACGAGAAGTGCAGGTGCGGCGAGACCGACCTGCGGCGCCATCGGCGCAAGCTCTCCGGTCCGCTGCTCGATCGGATGGATCTGCTGGTCAGCGTCCAGCGGCCGACCGAAGCCGAGCTGCGCTCTCCGCCCGCGCTCGGATCGCAGCAGGCCCGGGAGCGCGTGGCTCGGGCCCGCCAGTTGCAGCGCCGGCGGCTTGCCGGCACAGCCGCGGCCAGCAACGGGGAGATGGATGTGCGGCTCGTGCGCCGCCACGTGCGCCTGGACTCAGGGGCGCAACGGGCGCTGGCGCGTGCTTACGCCACCGGGGCGCTGAGCGCGCGCGGCCGGCACCGCGTGCTGCGGGTGGCGCGCACGGTCGCCGACCTCGAAGCGAGCGAGCGGGTGACCCAGCAGCATGTCCTGACTGCCCTCGGGTTGCGGCAGCGGCGTGCGGACGAAGAGCCGTTGGCGGCGTGAGCGGTGCCGAGGAATCTCAGGCCTGCGCACCGTGTCTCAGACGCTCCTGGCTCCTTGGACGTCTCGCCGCCCATCTCGACTGCGAGCGCGGCCGCTTGGAGGAGACGCTCCAGCTCTCAGACCGAGAGTTGATCTTCGCGCTGGCTGGCAAGGACCGCGAGCAGATATCGGCCGAGCACCGCTGTTTCGAGCCCCGAGCGCTATCCGCGGATGCGACTCGAGCCTCGCTGGGGCTGATCTGCGCCTGCGACGCCGCATATCCGCAGCGCCTGCGCGACCTGCCGAGCGTCCCGGCGGTGCTCTACGTGGCGGGGGGCGTGGAGCGCTTCCTCGCGCTGGCATCGGCGGACCCAGTGGCGATCGTTGGGTCTCGGCGGGCGTCCGACTACGGGCTCCAGAGCGCGCGCTCGCTGGCTCGCGGCGTTGCCCGCGCCGGCCTGACGGTGGTGAGCGGCATGGCCATTGGCGTCGACGCCGCGGCGCACGGAGGCGCGCTGGAGGGCGGGGGGATGACCGTCGCCGTGCTTGCCGCCGGCGCCGATCGTCCGTACCCCCCGGCCAAGCGTGGCCTCTACAAACGGATCGTTGCGGCTGGTGCAGCCGTATCGGAGCTGCCGCCCGGTGTCCCGATCCGCCGCTGGATGTTTCCCGCCCGCAACCGGATCATCGCCGCTCTGGCGGCGGCCACGGTAGTGGTCGAGGGTGCCGAGCGCTCCGGCGCATTGGTGACCGCGGCCCGGGCGCTGGATCTGGACCGGCCGCTGGGCGCGGTCCCAGGACGTGTCACATCGTCGCTGGCGGCGGGCCCCAACGGCTTGATCGCAGGCGGCGCGCAGCTGGTCCGAGCTCCGCAGGACATCCTCGAGATGCTGTTCGGCGAGAGCGCCGTGGAGGTGCTCGCCGAGACGCGCGACCCGATCGACCCGCAGCTTCAGCAGCTGCTGCTGGCGATCGGCCAGGGTGAGGACACGATTGCGGCGCTCACCCGAAAGGGGCTGGCGCCGCACGCGGTGCTCGCTTCGATCAGCGCGCTGGAGCTGGCCGGCTACATCAGGCGCGCGGCCGGGGGCCGCTACGAGGTCCTCCCATGAGCTCGGGGTAACCTCGCGCCGTGAGCGCGCCGAGGCACATCCCGCGGGTTCTGTCGATCGCCGGATCGGACTCCGGTGCCGGCGCGGGGGTCCAGGCCGACCTCAAGGCGTTCGCGGCCTGCGGCGCTCACGGGATGACGGCGATCACTGCGGTCACTGCCCAGAACACCGTGGGCGTGAACGCCATCCTCCAAGTTCCGCCGGAGATGATCATCTCCCAGGTGCGGGCGGTGGCCGCCGACATTGGCGTGGACGCCGTCAAGATCGGAATGCTGGGGACCGCGGAGACGATCGATGCGGTGGCCAGCGCGCTGGAGGCACTCGAGCCGCGGACGCCCATCGTGCTCGATCCGGTGATGGTTGCCGAGTCCGGAGCGGACCTACTCGATCCGCCGGCACGCGACGCGGTGATAGCTCGGCTACTGCCGAGGGCCACGGTGACCACGCCCAACTTGCCGGAGGCGCGCGCGCTGAGCGGTCTGACCGATGGTTCCGCGCAGGACCTCGCCCGGGCCGTACATGCCTTGGGGCCGCGCGCGGTGGTCGTCACCGGCGGCCATGGCCAGCGGGCCACCGACGTGTTCTTCGACGGATCGCGCAGCGTCGAGCTGGCAGGCGAGCGCTACCCCGACGGCGCCGCTCACGGATCGGGCTGCACGCACTCGTCGGTGCTTGCGGCGGCACTGGCCTGGGGCCTGGATCCCCTGGAGGCAGCCAAGCGGGCAAAGCAGCTGGCGGGACGTGCCGTTGCACAAGGCCTCCGCGGGATCGGCGCCGGCGCCGGACCGGTCGATGTGCTCGGGCTCTCTGGGCGGCCCTTCCCTTTGACATAATTCCGCCGTGCGTTTCTTGAGGATGAGGCCTGGCCACGGCGAGGTGCTGATCGCCGAGGGCGATGTGGAGATCGCCGATGACGAGCAGCGGCTGGTCGAGGAGTTCAAGCGTCAGCTCGAGCAGGGATTGTGGGCGGCCGTGCCGTCAGAGGGCCCCGAGGGGCGAACTGCGGACATGGTCCGGTCCTTCGACCAGGTGCCCCGCGAGGCCGACCGCGTGATCTTCTTCCCAAGGGCCGCGGGCGGCAGGTAGGCGACCGCGGATGCTCCTGGCGCTCGCGGCCACTGCCCTCGTGGTGCTCGCCCTGCTGGCGGAGGAGCTGATCCCGAAAGTCGGGCATGCTTGGGCCCGTCACCGGGCGCGGTCGCGGCGCATTCCGGCGATCGACTTCGACCCCGGCAGGGAGCGACGAGCCGAGCAGCGGGCCCGGGAGCTGCTGCGCTCCTGCGTGGGGGAGGAGGAATGGGCCATGTACCGCGATCTGGGGTTCATCCGCGTGTGGGGCTCGCAGTCGGGAGGCCCGGGGGAGGCAGGCAGGACCGGCGGTGCGCCGTACGCCTACCTCATCTATCCCCACAAGGCGATCGTCGCCTACCTCGCGCAGACTCACCGATTGCTGAACGAGTACTGCGTCACGTTCCCGGACGAGACCAGGCCCTATGGCAGCGCGATGCTGCCCGATTCCGACGACGTGCTGGCCAAGTGGATGGCTTTGACGGCCGACGAGCGGCGGCTGATCAACACCGCCAACATGCATCTGCCCGGTCGCCAGCTCGATCCGGTCAAGGTCAAGCGCGACCTGTGGCGGCTCTCGCAATGGGAGCGGGCGCGGATGCGCACCCGTGCCTCCTCGGAACGCGCCGCCAGCTGAGTCCGCGTCCTCGTGAGCGCCGACAGCTTCGACCTCAAGCACCGTAGCCGGGCGCTCACCGACGGGCCGGAGCGGGCGGGGGCCCGAGCTCAGCTCAAGGGCATCGGCTTTGACGACGAGGCCCTGTCGAAGCCGATCGTCGGGGTGGCCAACACTTGGATCGAGACCATGCCCTGCAACTTCCACCTGCGGGCGCTGGCAGCCAAGGTCAAGGAGGGCATCCGCGAGGCCGGTGGCACGCCGATGGAGCTGAACACGATCGCGATCTCGGACGGGATCACGATGGGCACGCCGGGGATGCGGGCCTCGCTGACCAGCCGGGAGCTGATCGCGGACTCGATCGAGCTCGTCTGCCAGGCACACATGTTCGACGCGGTCGTCGCCATCTCGGGCTGTGACAAGACGATCCCCGGAACGGTGATGGCGCTGTGCAGGCTGGACATACCCAGCCTGATGCTGTACGGGGGCTCGATCATGCCGGGCTACTTCCGCGGCCAGAAGGTCACGGTCCAAGAGGTGTTCGAGGCGGTCGGCGCCCGCGCCGCCGGCAAGATCGGCGACGACGAGCTCAGAGAGCTCGAGGAGGCCGCGTCGCCCGGCGTCGGCGCGTGCGGGGGGCAGTACACCGCCAACACGATGGCCATGGCGTTCGAGGTGCTCGGTATCTCGCCCGCGGGCTTCTCGATGGTTCCGGCCGTCGACGGCCACAAGCCGGAGGTGGCCAAGGAGGCGGGCAGGCTGGTGATGGACGTGCTCAAGCGCGGTCAGCGCCCGAGCGACATCGTGACCCGTGAGTCGCTGGAGAACGCGATCGCCGCGATCGCCTGCAGCGGGGGCTCGACCAACGGCGTGCTGCATCTGCTGGCCGTGGCCCACGAGATCGGCGTGCCGCTGGAGATCGACGACTTCGACCGGATCAGCGAGCGCACGCCGCTGCTCTGCGACCTGAAGCCGGGCGGTCAGTACGTCGCTCCGGACCTCTACGAGGCCGGCGGTGTGCCGCTGGTGCTGAAGCGGCTGAAGGGCGCCGGCCTCCTGCACGACGGAGCCCAGACCGTCACCGGACGCACCATCGGCGAGCACGCGGACGCGGCGCAGGAAGCCGACGGTCAGCGTGTTGTGAGGCCGCTCGACGAGCCCATCAAGCGGACTGGGGGGCTCGCCATCCTGCATGGCAACCTGGCCCCCGAGGGCTGCGTCGTCAAGCTGGCCGGGCATGAGCGGCTCGAGCACAAAGGACCGGCTCGGGTGTTCGAGTCCGAGGAGCACGCGATGGCCGCGGTAACCGCGAACGAGGTCAAGGCCGGTGACGTGGTCGTCATCCGCAACGAGGGGCCCGCCGGTGGGCCAGGCATGCGTGAGATGCTCGGAGTAACCGCGGCGCTGGTCGGCGAGGGGCTGGGGGAGGAGGTGGCGCTGCTGACCGACGGTCGCTTCTCGGGGGCCACTCACGGCCTGATGGCTGGTCACGTGGCGCCCGAGTCGGTCAAGGGCGGTCCGATCGGACTCGTCCGAGACGGCGATGAGATCAGCTTCGATGTGACGAGCCGCCGGCTCGACGTGGTGCTGTCCGATGAGGAGCTCGCGGCCCGAGCCGGCTCCTATGAGCCGCCACAGCGTGCGTTCCCCGGCCGGGCGCTCGCCAAGTATGCGCGCCTGGTCACTAGCGCGTCCCTCGGCGCCATCACGCGCTGAGGCGGCGCCATCGGGCGATGAGAGGACGCCATCGGGCGCCGACGCTGGGCCGCGTGGCCGGCTCCTGAGAGAATCGGCCGGTGTCCCAAGGCGATCCTGACGCTGGCCAGACCGTCGAGCTGGCCCTCAGCGCAGATCCTCCGGCGATCCGGGAGAACCTGCACGACCAGCTCCCTGGACTGGAGCCCGAGCGCACGATCACCGACTGGGGGCGCTCAGAGCGGATCGAGGGACTGGTCGATCAGGTGGTGTACGAATTCCTATACCGCTACTGGTTCCGGGTCCAGGTCGAGGGGATCGAGAATGTCCCGGACGAGGGCGGCGTGCTGCTGCTCGCCAACCACGCCGGCGCCGTCCCTCCGGACGGGGCGATGATCTCCAAGGCGATCAAGGAGGAGCATCGCCGTCCGCGTCCGCTGCATGTCCTCAGCTCGCGCTCGCTGGCTGCCGTGCCGGGCGTCGGCATGTTGCAGACGAAGATCGGCCGGATCGCTTCTCATCCCGCAAACGTCGAGCGTCTGCTGGCCGATGAACGGCAGCTCGTCCTGGCCTTCCCCGAGGGCCTCGCGGCCGCCGGCAAGCCGCTCAAGGAGCGCTACCGGCTGCGGCCGTTCTCGAGCGTGGCGGCGATTGAGATCGCGCTGCGCTGCGGGGCCCAGATCGTGCCGGTGGCGATCGTCGGCGCCGAGGAGGCAGTGCCCGTGATCGCTCGCCTGCCGCTTGTGAGCAAGCTCCCGCTGCTGGCTCCGGTGCCGCTGCCTGCCAAGTTCAGGGTCCGCTTCCTGGAGCCGGTGCCTACCGATGGCCTCGAGGCCGCCGAGCGCCGGGACGCACGCGTGGTCCAGGCTTTGGCGAACGACATTCGGGCGTTGATTCAGGAAAACCTCTTCGAGCTCCTCGCCGAGCGCCGTAGCGTGTGGCTGGGCTGAGCACCAGGCGCATCCTGATCATCGGCCTCTCGACCCACTGGGGCGGACGGCTTGCGCAGCTGCTGGAGCGAGACCCCGGCGTGGAGACGATCGTTGGGGTCGACGGGGCGGATCCGCGCCACCAGCTGGAGCGGACGGAGTTCGTCCGGGTGCAGGAACGAGCCCCATTGCTCGAGCGGATCATCGGAGCCGCGGCGATCGACACCGTGGTCGACACGCGTCTGGTCACCGACCCCCGCCAGGCGTCTGCTGACGGGCGCCGCCAGCCAACTGCCGCTGCGACCGCCGCCATCCTCGAGGCCTGCTCGACTAGCGGCTCTCCGGTGCGCAAGCTGGTGTGCCGCTCATCGGCCCGCTACTACGGTTCGGAGGCCGACGGGCCAGCGTTCTTCACCGAGGACGACGCCCCTCGGCGACCGCCGCGAAACTCGATCGAGCGCGGGATCGTAGAGGCGGAGACGGCGCTCGCCGCGTTCGCGTCGAGGCGCGACGAAGCGACGGTGACGGTCCTCAGGCTGGCTAGCGAGGTCGGGGCAGACCAGCAGGATTCGCGGCAGGCGATGCTCGGGCTTCCCGTCATCCCGGGGGTGTTGGGCTTCGACCCCCGCGTGCAGTTCGTGCACGCAGAAGATGCCGTGGGCGCGCTGCTCCACGCCACCCGATACGACCTGCCGGGGCCATACAACGTCGCCGCCGACGGCGTGCTAGCGCTCTCGGAGGTGGCCTCGCTGCTCGGCAAGCCGCTACTGCCGATCCTGCCGCCGTGGGGGACGGGGTTTGCAGCTCGCCAGCTGCGTCGCCTGGGAGTACCGATTCCGGCGCAGGACATCCAGGAGCTGCGCTTCGGGCGCGGCCTCGACAATCGCCGACTCAAGGCATCTGGCTTCAGCTACCGCTACACGACTCGCGAGGCGGTGCTCAAGCTGCGCGCCCAGCAGCGGCTGCGCCCGCTTCTGGGAAGCGGCGAGGACACGTACCGCTACGAGCACGCGGTCGAAGAGTTCCTGCGCTGGAGCCCGAGCGTGCAGGCGGCCCGCAAGGCCCGCGCCACTCCACGCGGGGGCACTCCCCCGGAGGCACTCGACGGCTATGACGAGCTGCCGGCCGAGGAGGTGATCGGCCTCATCTCCTCGCTCGAGCCAGACGCCGCAGCCCGGCTTCGAGACTACGAGGAGGCCCGTCTGCGGCGGACTGAGGTGCTCGAGGCGCTCGACCGGCGGCTGGCGCGGGCCCGGGGCGGCAATTAGCGGCGCCATAACCTGAAGAACACCTGCAAGCGGGGGCCGGGGTCCTGCCATGCCGCTAGCATTCCGCTGACCTGGGTGATGAACGGTGGCTAACGTCTCCTATCTACGAACGCCTGTCCGTGAAGAGCGCTCGGCGCAGCGGCTCCACAAACGGCTGACCGGGAAGCCGCGGCGCGGCGGCCCGTGGCTATACGTGGCGCCGCCCGTCCTCCTGCTGGTGCTGATCGCCGCGGGCGTGATGGCCCTAGCCACCTCCAGCACGAGCATCAGCCCCGACTCACGCGCACTGGCCAAGGTGAACATGCCTCTTGGTGGGGGCAAGATCGAGACCATATTCGTCTCGCGCTCGCCGGATAACCGACCGGTGCCTGTCACCGTCAGGGGCAATCTCATCTGGCCCCGTCGGCTGATTCCCGCCGGCACCCGCCTGCTGGTGGAGGTGGTTGTGAAGCGCCCGGGCAGCGTTTCCTGGCTGACCGGCGAAACCGACCGCGCGCATCTCCAGTTCACCGCCCCGTCCGCGGTGCTGACGACGCCATACCTGACGCTGCGCTCGGGAGCGCCGCTGCGCGTGGGCTTCAACCAGGCGGTCCAGATGGTCTCTTATGGCCCTGCCGGCGCGCTTCGCCGCCACTTGCTGTCTTCGCCGCAGCAGTTGGTTGATTTACCCCGCTCCGGCCCCGCCGGCTCCGAGTTCATCGCCGCCGCGCCGCGCACCTGGGAGAGCGCCCAGGCCAACGTGGTGAGCTGGTTCCCGGCCGGGACCGGGCACGCCAGCGCCGTTGCCAACCCAGCGCCGGGGTCCCGGATCGAGTCCTCGACTCCGATCACCCTGACCTTCTCCGAGCCGGTCCAGCGGGCGCTCGGCTCGCACATGCCTCCGGTGTCGCCGAGCACGCCGGGTACATGGCACACCGTCAACGACCACACGATCGTCTTTCAGCCACAGGGCTACGGCTACGGCCTGGGCGCCACGGTGAGCGTTCCGCTCCCGGGCGGCGTCCAGCTGGTCGGCGCGCGCGGCGGCGTGGCCACCTGGAACGTTCCCGGGGGGTCGACTGTGCGCCTGCAGCAGCTGCTGTCGCTGCTCGGCTATCTGCCGTTCAACTTCCACTACACGGGCGGCAGCGGCGTCGGCCTGACGCCCGCGGCCCAGGAGCATGCGGCGGTCAGTCCGCCCGCCGGAACGTTTGACTGGCGCTGGGCCAACGTGCCCGGCGCTCTGCGCTCGATGTGGAAGCCTGGAACCTTCGGCACGATGACCAAGGGCGCCCTGATGGCCTTCGAGAACAACGAGAACATGACCACCGACGGCCAGCCCGGTCCCGCCGTGTGGAAAGCGCTGATACAGGCGGTGATCGCCGGCAAGCGCTCCACTTTCGGCTACACGTTCGTCACGGTGACCGAGGGGAGCCCCGAGACCGAAAGCACTTGGCACAACGGGCGGGTGGTCGTGTCTGGGCCTGGTCAATACCGGCATCCCTGGTGCGGCGACCGCGACTGGCGTGTACCCCGTGTTCGAGCACGCGCTGTCCGTGACGATGAGCGGAACGAACCCGGACGGCAGTCACTACTCGGATCCCGGCGTCCCGTACGTCAGCTATTTCAACGGGGGCGACGCCCTGCACGGATTCCTTCGCGGTTCCTATGGGGTCCGCGCAGAGTCTCGGCTGCGTGGAGATGCCCTACAGCGAGGCCGCCCAGGTGTACCCGTACACGCCGATCGGCCAGCTCGTCAACGTCGTCGGCTAAGCCCACTGTGAGACAGGCCCTGTAGAGGGGCTTACATCGGCCGCGGCGAATTACGCCGGGTGACCGAAGCCCAGCTCACGAAGGCCTGGCAGCGAGCGTTGAGCTCGCTGGAGGACGACCTGCGCCGTCGCGCGCTGGCTGACAAGACGCGCCGGGCATACGCGATCGACACCGGTCAGTTCGCGCGGTGGGCACAGAGTGCGGGCCTCGAGCCCGCCGCCGTCGACGTGCGCGCCGTGCGCCGCTACGCGGCATCGCTCTCCTCGCAGGGACAGGCGCCCGCCAGCGTGGCGCGAAAGCTGGCCGCCCTGCGGGCCTTGTTCCGCGGCCTACTCGAGTGCGGTGCCCGCCCAGACAATCCGGCCGAGCTCGTCGGCTCGCCCAAGCGGCCGACCCACCTGCCGCGGGTCCTGAAAGCGCAGGAGGTCGCGGCGCTGCTTGACCGCATCGGCGCCGGCACCCCGCTCGAGCTGCGCGACCGCGCGCTGTTCGAGTTGGCCTATGCGTCTGGGTTGCGGGCCGAGGAGCTGGTGACGCTTGAGCTCGAAGCGCTCGACTTCGATTCCGAGCTGGTGCGCGTGGAGGGCAAGGGCGGCCGCACGCGTCTGGTGCCGACCGGGGAACACGCGCTGCAGGCGCTGGAGCGTTACCTGGCCCGCGGCCGCCCCGCGCTTCAGAGCGCCGGCTCTGAACGGTGGCTGTTCTTGTCCAAGTCGGGCCGCCGGCTCTCGACCTCAGACGTCAGGCGCCGGCTGCGGACGTGGGCCCGGCAGGCGGCACTTGCCGGGGCTCATCCGCACGCGCTCCGGCACTCGTTCGCCACGCATCTGCTCGAGGGCGGCGCCGACCTGCGTGCCATCCAGGAGCTCCTGGGACACGCGGCGATCTCCACCACGCAGGTCTACACCCGGGTTGAATCGGGAAGGCTCCGGTCTGCATACTCCCGTGCGCACCCACGCGCCTGAGGTGCTCTTCCGGGAGGGAGATGGAGACCGACGTCAAAGCCATCGAGCTGCAGGACCTGTGGCGGCGCTACAAGGCCTCCGGGGACGAGCGCGCGCGTGAGCGGCTGGTGGTGGCCTACGCCCCGCTGGTGAAGTACGTGGCCGGGCGCCTAGGCTCAGGGCTGCCGGCACACGTCGAGGAGCCTGACCTCATCTCGTACGGGCTGGGTGGGCTGATCTCCGCGATCGAGCGCTTCGAGCCGGCGCGCGAGAACAAGTTCGAGACCTACGCCATCGCCCGTATCAGGGGAGCGATCATCGACGAGCTGCGGACGCTCGACTGGGTGCCTCGGTCGGTGCGGGCCCGGGCTAGGCAGTTCGAGCGGGTCAACATGAAGCTGGAAGCCCGGCTGCACCGCGCCCCGACCGATGAAGAGATGGCCGGGGAGCTGGGCCTGACGATCGGCGAGCTGCAGGACGCGCTGCTTGAGATCTCGAGCTCAACGATCGTCGCGCTCGACGAGCTGTGGACGGTCGCGGACGCTAGCGGCGACCAGGTTTCGCTGCTGGACACGCTCCCCGACCGCGCGGCCGACGACCCCCAGGCTCTGGTGGACCAGTCAGAGCTCCGCGACCGCGTGGCCGAGGCGATCGGGGCGCTGCCGGACCGCGAGAAGCTGGTCATCGCCCTCTACTACTACGAGAACCTCACGCTGCGTGAGATCGGCGAGGTGTTGGGCGTGACCGAGTCGCGCGTGTCGCAGCTGCACACCAAAGCGATGCTCCGGCTGCGGTCCAAACTGGCCGCTGAATTGGACTAAAGTGGCCGGGTCGCATGCGACCCGGCCCCGGCCGAGCATGCTCGGCCGGCAGGGTCGCGCATGCGCGACCCTGGACATATAGAAGAGAGAGGAGACAGGCATGCACAAGGCCGCGGATCAGATTCGCAACGTGGCGCTCGTCGGCCACCGCGGTAGCGGCAAGACGTCACTTCACGAGGCGCTCTTGTTCCAGGCCGGCGTGGTCAACCGGCTGGGGTCGGTCGTGGACGGGACGACGGTCTCGGACGCCGACGACGACGAGAAGGCCAGGCAGATGTCGATCTCTGCGGCCTTGTCGTCGTTCGAGTGGCTCGGGCGCAAGGTCAACCTGATCGATACACCCGGCGACTCGAGCTTCGTCGCCGACGCTCTGGGCGCGCTGCGCGTATGCGAGTCGGCTGTGTTCGTGATCAACGCCGTGATGGGCGTCGAGGTGCATACCACTCGTCTCTGGCAGCGGGCCAAGGAGCTCGATCTGGCGCGCCTTCTATTCGTGAACATGCTGGACCGCGAGCGCGCGGACTTCTTCCGCACGCTGGACTCGCTGAAAGCCGCATTCGGCCAGCACGTCGTAGCCACCGAGATCCCGATCGGCTCAGAGCATGAGGTCTCGGGCGTGATCGACCTCGTCGACATGAAGGCCTACAGCTACGGCAGCGCCGGCCGCGAGAACTGCACCGAGGCCCCGATTCCCGACGAGCTTGCCGACCAGGCGCAGGAGTACCGCGAGAAGCTCATGGACGAGGTCTCGGAGTCCTCGGACGCCTTGATGGAGCGCTATCTGGAGGGCGAGGAGATCTCCCACGAGGAGATCGTGACGGCGCTCAAAGACGGCACCAACCACGGCGCGATCTTCCCCGTCACCTGCGGCGTGGCGACCAAGAACCTGGCCACAAACCGCTTGCTCGACGCGATTGTCGAGGACCTTCCCTCACCTGTGAAGCACGGGGCGCTGGAGCTGGGAGAGCTGACGCTCGAGCCGCGTGAAGACGCCGAGCTGTTCGCCTACGTGTTCAAGACCCGGGCCGACCCGTTCGCCGGGCGGATCAACATGTTCCGCGTCTACCAGGGCGTCGTCAAGCAGGACTCGCAGGTCTTGAACACCCGCGCACACGCCAAGGAACGCGTCGGCCAGCTGGTGACCTTCGAGGGACACGAGACGCGTCACGTCACCGATTTCGGATCGGGCGACATCGGGGCGGTGTCCAAGCTCAAGGAGACGCGGGCCGGCGACTGGCTCTCCTCGCGCGACACGCCGATCGAGATGCCCTCGATCAAGCTCCCGGCGGCGGTCATGGCGTTCGCCATCGAGCCCCAGTCCAAGGGCGATGAGGACAAGGTGTTCACCGCGCTGCGCCGGCTTCAAGAGGAGGACCCGACGATCGACCTGCACCGCGACTCCCAGACCGGCGAGCAGATCGTGGCCGGCCTATCGCAGGTACATGTGGAAGTGATCGTCGAGCGGCTGCGGTCTCGGTTCGGGGTGGAGGTCAGCCTCAAGCCGCCGCGCGTCCCCTACCAGGAGACGATCAGAAAGCCGGCCAAGGCCCACGGACGCCACAAGAAGCAGACCGGCGGCCGCGGGCAGTTCGGCGACTGCCACATCGAGATCGAACCGCTCGAGCCAAACGATCCCGCCCGCCCGTTCGAGTTCATCAACGCCATCAAGGGCGGCGTTATCCCCACGGGGTTCATCCCGGCGGTGGAGAAGGGTGTCCAGGAGGCAATGAGCGATGGCGTGGTCGCCGGCTATCCGGTCAAGGACGTGCGCGTCCGCCTCTATGACGGCTCGTTCCACTCGGTCGACTCCTCGGAGATGGCGTTCAAGGTGGCCGGCTCGCTGGCGATGAAGCAGGCCATGCAGGAAGCCTCGCCCGTGCTGCTGGAGCCGATCATGCTGGTCACGGTCAGCGTGCCTGAGGACGCGGTCGGTGACGTGATCGGCGATCTCAACTCGCGCCGGGGCCGTCCACTGGGCATGGAGCCTGTCGGCGCCGGCATGACCGAGGTCAAGGCCGAGGTGCCGATGTCCCAGATGCTGAGCTACGCGCCCGATCTGCGCTCGATCACCGGCGGCCGGGGCGAGTTTGCGATGGAGTTTCTCCGCTACGAGGAGCTCCCAGGCCATTTGGCCGGCAAGGTTGTCGAGGAGGCCAGAGCAGATAAGGAGGCTGTGAAGGCGTAGGCCTCAGGCGTCTCGGCTACGCTCCTGACCGTGAGTACCAAGGACATCCGCCCCTCGGTTCAGCACACGATCTGCGACGTGTGCGGGCGGACGCTGCTGCGTGGGGAGCACCCGGAGCCATACATCGCCGGCGGTGAGCGGCGCTGGGTCTGCGATCTGTGCACCAGCCGCGCGCTGCAGGAGGGCTGGATCCGGGAGGGGACGGTTCCCGAGTACAACGCCTCCGACTCCGGGCGCGATCGCCGGCGGCCGCTGTTCGGCTGGCTGCGCTCGCGTCGCGGGGGCAACAACGGTCCAGCGGCTCGCGCCGAGGAGTTTCCCGAGCCCGGGATGCCCGCGGCGCCGGCGCCCGCGCCGCCGCCGCCAGTGCCCGCAGCGGCCCGTGAGCCGCGCCACGTCCACGCCATCCCGTCCAGCGACGGGCACAAGATCGCGGTGGCGATCGACATTTTCAACAGCTCCGAGCACGCCCGGACGATCGCCGGCGTGGCCCGCTCGCTGGGCTCGCCCGCGGTCTCGGTACGGCCCTCGATAATGCGCCCCAGCGTGGTCAACGTGGTCGCCTCCTGGGAGCTCACGTGGTACCGCTACGAGATCGACCTGGCCGACGAAGAGTCTGGAGTGCGGGTGGCCGGACAGGGAGCGGAGCTCTCGGAGCTCGCGCCCGAGGAGCGCGAGGGCAACGCCGGGGCCGACGAGAACGGCCTACTCGCGCTGCGTGAGCCCGGGGCATGATCTACTGCGTCGTGCCGGAGGAGCTGGCCGACAAGTTGTACGAGAAGCTTGAGCGCTACTACGCCGATGACCCGGGCGTCACGGTGATTGTCGAGCGCCGCAAGGCGCAGCGGCGCGGTTCGGGGTCCTGGGGCGGTGGACAGCGCGAGGTGAGAGACCGCCGCCGTTCGCGGGTCACGGGTGATCTGCCCAAGCTGCAGGGCGAGTAGCGCCCCTCGCGAGCGTTGCGGCTGATCGTCAACGTCGACGGCGGCGCGCGCGGCAACCCGGGACCGGCGGCGATCGGGGTGGTCGTATCCGATCCGGAGGGCAACGTGCTCGACGAGCTGGCAGAGCCGATCGGCGACGCGACGAACAACGTCGCCGAGTACCGAGCGGTTCTGCGGGCGATCGAATGGGCCCGGGGCCTGGGCGCCGACGAGCTCGAGATCGTGAACGACTCAGAGCTCGTGGCCAGGCAGCTGACCGGCGCCTACAAGGTCAAGCACCCATCGATGAAGCCGCTCTACGAAGAGGCCATGGCGGCGCTGGTGTCATTTCGCAGCTGGAGGATCCGCAGCGTCCCCAGAGCCCAGAACGCTCGCGCCGACGAGCTGGTGAACCGGGCGCTGGACGGAGAGCTGTAGTCGGGCAGACGGGCCGCAACGGTTCGCAAGGGTCGCGGCAAGGCCGCACGGCATAACGTAGAAAAGCACCCCGCTCCGGAGCGAACGTGTAGCAGTTTGCGGGTTATAGGCGGCGTACCGCTACACGTTCCGGATCCCGGCGAGAGCTTTTCGACGTTATGACGTCCCGGGACCGGGCTGTCGGGCGAAACCACCTTGGCTCTTAGTGGGGCGACGGGGCCCCAAACATCTCCGGCAGCCTCGCGGCGAGCGCGAAGTCACCCTCGAACGAAGCCCGATCGCGCAGCAGGGGCTCGGCGGCGTCGATCGCGCCGGCGGCGACGCGGATGAAGTCCGACAGGCGAAAGCGGAGCATGAGCGCGGCGTCGTCGCTCGCTCCCGGGCGCGCGGTGGCGCAGCCGTCGAGCACCTCGATCGTCCAGCGAGTGGGCGGACCGCCGCTGGCCGGCCGCTGCAGCTCATACACCAGCCGTCCCTCGAATCCCGCGGCCGCGTCGGGCTCGAACGCCGCCGCCATCGCCGAGAACATCGCCCGCTGGATCAGCCGAGACCCGAAGCGGCGCTCGATCGTGGCGTCGTCGGCGCCCTCCACGGCCCGCCGCAGCAACCTGCTTGTCCCCAGCCGGATGACGCGCCAGGCACGGGAGCGCTTGATGAGGGTGCCAAAGCGCACGCCGGCGAGATGTTAGGTCTCGGACTTGCTCGGAGCACGCGCCCGGCGGCGGCCGTTAAGCTGCCTCGGGTGACCGATGCTCTGACGGAGCTTGCGATCAAGCTGGAGCAAGCCGCCGAGCGCCTGCGGGCCGGCGAGCTCGAGCCCGACCAGGCCCTGGCGCTGATCGAGGACTGCGCCCGGTTGGCCGCAGAAGCCTCGGCGCGGGTCGATGAGCGCGTCCGCGCGGCGCTCGAGCCGCTGCCGGACCTGCCGGGGCAGCTGCCGCTGCCGGCAGCCTGATCGCCGCCCGCCGCGGTGCCCTCAATGCTCCCCACCGGCGCTCGCGAAGCGCCCACCTATCCCGAGGACCTGCGCGAGCTGGTCGAGCACTATCTGGAGTCGCTGCGGTTCTCGAGCGAGCCGGCCTCCGCCGGGCTGGACGAGGCCATGCGTTACTCGCTGCTGGCCGGCGGAAAGCGGATCAGGCCGGTGCTGGCGCTGGCCGCGGCGCAGGCGATCGGGCGCCGACCGGACTCGGTGCTGCCCCTGGCGGGAGCAATCGAGCTCGTCCACACGTACTCGCTGATACACGACGATCTGCCGGCAATGGACGACGACGACATGCGTCGCGGCCGGCCGACGTGTCACAAGGCGTTCGGCGAGGACGTCGCGATCTTGGCCGGCGACGGACTCTACGCCGAGGCCTTCAGCCTGCTGCTGACCCATCAGCGGGGTCCGGCCGAGTGCATCATCGCCGCGGCTAGGGAGCTTGCCGTGGCCACCGGCGTGCAGGGCATGGTCGGTGGGCAGTACCTCGATGTCGCCGGCTCGGCGCACTCTGGCCCGGACGGGCTGCGGCGCCTGCACGAGCTCAAGACCGGCAAACTGATCGGCGCTAGCGTGGGTTGCGTGCTCTCGCTGAGCCCAGACCTCGAACATGAGACAATCACTGGCCTAAGATCCTTTGCCAGCGAGCTCGGTGTGCTGTTCCAGATCGTCGACGACATCCTCGACGTGACCGGGTCGGTGCAGACGCTGGGTAAGCAGCAGGGCAGCGACGAGCGGCTCGGCAAGCGAACCTACGTGACCGAGTTCGGGCTCGAAGGAGCGCGGCGTCTGGCCGGCGAGTCGCACGAACGGGCCCGAGCAGCCCTGGCTCGGGCCGCCCCAGACACGGGCGCTGAGCTCGCCCAGATAACAGACTTCATCGCCACCCGGAGTTATTGATGTCAGACCTCCTCAAGCGGATCGAAAAACCCGGTGACCTCCACCAGCTCTCGGACGACGAGCTTCAGGCGCTAGCCCAAGAGGTACGGGAGTTCATCATCGACACGGTGGGGGAGATAGGTGGCCATTTCGGGGCCAACCTCGGCACCTGCGAGATCGCCGTGGCGCTCCACTCGCTGCTCGACTCTCCCACCGACAAGATCCTGTGGGACGTCGGCCACCAGGCCTACCCGCACAAGGTCCTCACCGGCCGCCGCGACCAGCTCTCGAGCATCCGCCAGTACGGCGGGCTGGCGCCCTTCTGCGCCATCCACGAGTCAGAGCACGACATCATGGGCGCAGGCCACGCCTCCACCGCCATCGGCTACGCCGTAGGGCTGAAGGAGGCCATGCGCCGCGGCCACGGCCCACATGGGCACGTGGTGGCGGTGGCCGGCGACGGCGCGATGACCGGCGGCGTCGCGTTCGAGGCGGTGCAGGAGGCGGGGGGACTGGGGACGCCGATCGTGGTGGTCCTGAACGACAACGGCATGTCGATCGCTCCAAACGTCGGCGCCATGTCGCGCCATTTCAACCGCATCCGCCTGAACCCCAAGCTTTGGCACGCCCGCGAGGAGGTGGAGGGCGGCCTGACCAAGCTGCCGGCCGGGATCGGCGCGGCGTTCGAGCGCTTTGGGCCGCACGTCAAAGAGTCGATCAAGGCTTTCTGGGCGCCCGGGCTGTGGTGGGAGGAGCTGGAGTTCGCCTACATCGGCGTGGTCGATGGGCACGACGTGAGGGCGCTGCGCGGTGCCCTGCGGGACGCCTTGGCGGCCGAGCGTCCGGTGGTCATCCATTGCGCCACGGTCAAGGGCAAGGGCTTCGCGCCCGCCGAGGAAGGTGGCCTGGAAGGCATGGAGAAGTGGCACGCGGCCAAGCCCAAGTCGATCTCCAACGGGGCGCCGGCCAGCGCCGCGCCGGCCGCGAGGCCCGGGTCAGCGGCCGCCAAGCCGTCGCCGCCCCAGTACACCCAGGTGTTCGGCAAGGCGCTGGTCAACGAGTGCCGGCGTGACGAGCGGGTGATCGGCATCACTGCGGCCATGAACTCTGGGACGGGGCTCAACATCTTGCAGCGCGAGCTCCCCGACCGCTACTACGACGTGGGCATCGCCGAGCAGCAGGCGGTGCTGTTCGCCGCCGGCCTGGCGCTTCAGGGATGCAAGCCGGTGGCCGCGATCTATTCCACGTTCCTGCAGCGGGCGTTCGACCAGATCGTGCACGACGTCTGCCTCCAGAAGCTGGGCGTCGTGTTTGCCATGGATCGCGCCGGCCTGGTGGGCGACGACGGGCCCACGCATCACGGGGCGTTTGACATCGCCTATCTGCGCTGCCTGCCGAACATGGTGCTGATGGCTCCCCGGGACGAGGCGATGCTGGTCAACATGCTTCGCACGGCGCTTTCCTATGACGACGGGCCGGTCGCGCTGCGGTACCCGCGCGGCGCGGCGGTAGGCGTGCCGCTGCCTTCGGTCCCGTCGGAGATCGAGATCGGGACTGGGGAGATCTTGCGCGAAGGTGGCGGTGCGGACGGCGCGCGCGTCGCGCTGCTCGGCTACGGCACGGGCGTCGGCAAGGCGCTGGAGGCGGCTTCGATACTGGCCGAGCGCGGGATCTCCGCCACTGTGGCCGACGCGCGCTTCGCCAAGCCGATCGACCTAGCACTGGCGGCGCAGCTGGCGGCCGAGCATGAGCTCCTGGTGACCGTGGAGGAGGGCGTGCTCGCCGGTGGCTTCGGCTCCGCGGTGTGGGAGACGCTGTCGGACGCGGGCGTGGGCGGCGTCGGCGCGGGGGGCGGCGCACGAATCCTGCGCGTGGGCCTGCCCGATCGCTATGTGACCCACGGCGCTCCGAAGCTGCTCCACGAGGAGGTCGGCTACACCGGCGCGCGGATCGCCGAGCGCGTGGAGGCGGCGGTCGCCCGGCGGGAGCGGGTGGCGTAGGGCCCCGGCCCCGTCGGTGCCCAGTCCGAGGCTGGGATCTCTGTCGCCGCGGCCACAGAGTGTGATCTCGATCACGTACGGTCTGCGCCGTGAAGCGGACCAGACTCGACGCCCTGCTGGCGAAGCGAGGCGTCTTCCCGTCTCGCACGCGCGCAGCCGCGTCTGTGCTCGCCGGTGATGTTCTGCTGCTGCCCGACCGGCGCCGCGCCGAGAAGCCCGGCCAGCTCGTGCCGGAGGATGTGCAAGTCGAGGTCAGCCGCGGCCCCGAGTTCGTCTCCCGGGGCGGGATCAAGCTGACCAACGCCCTGGAAGCGTTCGGCCTCGATGTCGCCGAGCGCGAGGCGCTGGACACCGGAGCCTCGACGGGAGGCTTCACGGACTGCCTGCTGCGCCACGGCGTGCTACACGTCATCTGCGTCGACGTGGCCTACGGCCAGCTCCACTGGCGGCTGCGCACGGATCCGCGCGTGACCGTGATCGAGCGCCGTAACGCGCGCTCGCTTGCCGTCGAGGAGCTTCCGTACGCTCCCGACCTGATCGTGATCGACGTGTCGTTCATACCGCTGGCCAAGGTGCTTCCCGCCGTGCTGGCCTGCGCCCGCGAGCGCTTCGATTGCTTGGCGCTGGTCAAGCCGCAGTTCGAAGTGGGCCGCGAGCATGTCGGCGGCGGCGGGGTCGTGCGTGACGCAGACCAGCGCCGCCGCGTGCTGGTTGGGGTGGGCGGTTTGGCGCTCGAGCTGAACGCGGCCGTGCTCGGCTATGCGAGCTCCGGCCTTCCGGGACCCAAGGGCAACCGGGAGACGTTCATCTGGCTCGCGGAGAAGGGCCGAGGGGGACTGACCCAAGGCGAGCTCGAGGCCGCGGCCAGAGGTGTCGAGCCTTGAAGCCGGTCCGCGTCGCCAGCGTTCTGACCCATCAGCGACCGGCCGAGACCGCTCCGGCCATCGCCGAGCTCATCGACCAGGCGGACGCGGCCGGGGCGCTGCTTCGCTTCGGGCCGGAGGAGACCCGCAAGCATCGCCTGACGTCACGCCCGGGCCTGGAGCTCGACGCCGCGCTGACCCAGGGTGTCGATATGTGCTTCGCCCTTGGCGGCGACGGGACGATCCTGACCGCTTTGCGGGCATACGCCGGGACGGGAGTGCCAGTGTTCGCCGTCAACTTCGGAGAGATCGGGTTCCTGGCAACGGTCGAGCGCGATGAAGCGGCGTTCGGGCTCCGGCGTGCGTTCGACGGCGACTTCGAGGTTCTGTCGCTGCCAGGTCTGCGTGTCTCCGACGAGCGCAACCAGTGGCTCGCGGTCAACGACGTCTCGATTCATCGCCAGCCCGGTAAGCGGGTCGCGAACTTGGCCTACGCCGTGGGCCCCGAGGAGGTCGGGCGCGTCCGCTGCGACGGCTTGGTGGTGGCCACCCCGGCGGGCTCGACCGGCTACAACCTGGCGAACGCCGGCCCGGTGATGGCCTGGGGAGTGGAGGGATTCGCGGTGTCTTTCATTGCCCCACACTCGTTGACGGCTCGATCGCTGGTGGTCGCCCCCGGCGACCTGCTGCTCGTCCACAACCGCTCCAGGGACGAGCCGGTGGACGTGGTCGTCGATGGCCGTCCGACAGGCGCGCTCGCCTCCGGCGAGACCGTGTCGGTGGCGTTCGTGGGACACCAGGGGCATCTGGCGCAGGTCCCAGGCACCACGTTCTACCACCGGCTGCGCGAGAAGTTCGGTCGGTTGGTGGCGCCGCTTTAGAGCCCGACTGAGGCCTGTCCGTCAGGGCCGCCTGGTACACCCGACTCGTGCTCCACGAGCTGCGAGTCGAGAACCTGCTTCTGCTTGAACGTGCCGAGCTGCGGCTGGATCCCGGGCTGAACGTCCTAACGGGTGAGACCGGGGCGGGCAAGACGATGCTCGCGCAGGCGCTGGATCTGCTGCTCGGTGGCCGCGCCCGCTCCGGCATCGTCCGCCCCGGAGCCCGGGAGGCCTACGTGGAGGGGGTATTCGCGATCCCCTCGCCGCTCGATCCGGCGATTCGCGAGCGCCTCCCCTACGACGTCCGGGAGCTGGTGCTCGCCAGGCGGTTGTGGCCCGATGGACGCACGCGTGCCTATGTCTGCGGCCGCACCGCCACACTGGCCGAGCTGCGGGAGCTAGGCGCGGAGCTGCTTCATTTCTATGGCCAGCACGAGCATCGAAAGCTGACCCTCAGCGGCGCCCAGCTTGACGTGCTCGACGCCTTCTGCGGTGCGGCGCAAGTGGCACTCCGGGCGCGAGTGCGTGAAGGCTATGAACGCGTCCGACAGCTACAGCGGCGCACCGAGGGGATGGCAGAGCTGGCAGGCGCGCGCGAGCGCGAGCTTGACCTGCTGAGCTTCGAGATCGACGAGATCGAGGCGGCCGGCCCCAGCGAGAAGGAGGAGCAGGAGCTGACCGCGGCGCGCGAGCGGCTCCGCCATCTGGACAAGCTTCGCGTCGCGGCTGTCGGCGGAGCAGAGGCCATTGCTCCGGACAGCGGGGCGGGGGTGGTGGAGCTGCTGTCAGCGCCGCTGCACGAGCTGGAGTCCGCTGCGACGGTCGACCCAGCGCTGGGCGAGCTCGCGGAGCGGCTGGCCGCTCTACGTTACGAGGCCGAGGACATCGGCGGCGAGCTCAGGCGCTACGCGCTAGATCTGGAGTCCTGGGAGGGGCGAGACCAGGTGGGAATCGAGGAGGTCGAGGAGCGCCTTGCGTTGCTGGCCCGCTTGAAGCGAAAGCACGGCGGCTCGATCGAGGATGTCCTGCGACATGCCGAGTCGTGCAGAGAGCGGCGGACCGAGCTCGATCGGGCCGAGGTGGCATTGGAGGAAGCCGACCGCGAGCTGAAGGCGGCGAGGGCCGAGCTCGATGCCTCAGCCGCAGAGCTTTCAAAGCGCCGCCGCAGCGCCGCGCCCAAGCTGGCCCGAGCTGTGTGCCGGACCCTGGCTGAGCTGGCAATGCCCGACGCCCAGTTCGAGGTCAAGCTCGAGCCGCGGCGCGATGGTCATGGGCCCAGGGGCGCCGAGACGGTGGAGTTCGAGATCGCGGTGAATCCTGGAGTTCCTGCCGGTCCCCTGCGAGAAATCGCCTCCGGCGGTGAGCTCTCGCGAGTGATGCTGGCACTGCTCAGCGTGGCTCACGGCGCCTCCACAGACGGGAAGGGCGCCGCGCGCAACGACCGACCGCTGCTTGTCTTCGACGAGGTCGACGCCGGGGTCGGTGGGCATACCGCGCGGGCCGTAGGCGAGCACCTGCGGACACTCGCCGATGGCAGACAGATCCTGTGCATCACCCACCTGCCCCAGATCGCGTCGCAGGCCGACCGCCACTTTCAGATCGAGAAGGGGACCAGCGGCGGGACCGCGACCACCACCGTCTCTGAGCTGGCTGACGACGGCGTGGTGCTGGAGCTGGTGCGGATGCTCGGCGCGAGCGAGGGCGACCGCGCAGCCATCCAGCACGCGCGCCAGCTACTCGAGGCCGCCTGAGCACGGAAGCGCCAGCCGGGCCCTGGCCCGAGCGCGTCCGCACCCCGCGCTACGGTAGAAGACCGATGGCCCAGGACGAGACCCGCTTCATCTTCATCACCGGCGGTGTCGTCTCCTCCCTGGGCAAGGGGATCGCGGCCGCGTCGATCGGGCGGCTCCTGGTGGCCCGAGGCTTCGACGTTCAGCTGCAGAAGTTCGACCCCTACATCAACGTGGACCCGGGAACGATGTCCCCCTACCAGCACGGGGAGGTGTTCGTGACCGAGGACGGAGCGGAGACCGACCTCGACCTCGGCCACTACGAGCGCTTCACCGATGCCAACACCTCGCGCGCCTCGAACATCACGGCCGGTGGCATCTACAACACGGTCATTCGCCGGGAGCGCCGAGGGGACTATCTGGGCGCCACCGTGCAGGTGGTCCCGCACATAACCGACGAGATCAAGCAACGCGTAAGGCTGATGGCCGAGTCCAGCGAGGTCGACTTCGTGATCACCGAGATCGGCGGCACGGTCGGCGACATCGAGTCATTGCCCTTCCTGGAGGCCATTCGTCAGTTCCCCGTGGACGTCGGTCGGCGCCGCTGCATGTTCATCCACCTCACGCTCGTTCCCTACATCGGCCACGCCGGCGAGCTGAAGACCAAGCCCACGCAGCACTCCGTCAACGAGCTGCGCCGGATCGGAATCGCCCCCGACATGGTCGTATGCCGCTCTGAATCGCCGCTCTCCGGCGACATCCGGCGCAAGATCGCCCTGTTCGCCAGTCTGCCCGTCGAGGCGGTGGTCTCCGCCCGCGACGTTCCCGACATCTACCAGGTACCGCTCGTGTTCCGGACCGAAGGCGTCGACGACTACATCGTCTCGGAGCATTTCGGCTTGCAGGCTCCAGCGCCCGAGATGAGCGGATGGGAGGCCATCACCAGTCGGGCGAGCGAGGCGACGACCCGGGTACGGATCGCCCTGGTCGGCAAGTACGTGAGGCTCGAGGACGCTTACCTCTCTGTTGTCGAGGCGCTCCGTCATTCGGCCGTCCATCACAACTGCCGCCTGGAGGTCGAGTGGGTGGACTCGGAGGCAGTCGGCGAGCGCGAGGTTTCGGCGAAGCTCGAGACCGCCGACGGGATCCTGATTCCCGGGGGCTTCGGGGGGCGCGGGATCGAGGGGAAGATTTGCGCCGCGCAGCTCGCGCGGGAGCGACAAATCCCCTATCTGGGCATGTGCCTCGGCATGCAGATCGCCGTCTGCGAGTTTGCCCGCAACGTGGCCGGCATGCAGGGCGCGAACTCCACCGAGTTCGATCTCGAGACGCCGTTTCCGGTGATCGATCTACTGCCCGAGCAGAAGGAGATCGCCGACATGGGCGGCACGATGCGGTTGGGTGCGGACCCCGTCAAGCTGCACGACTCCACGCGGATCCGCGAGCTGTACGGGGAGCCGGTCATCTACGAACGTCACCGCCATCGATATGAGGTCAACAACCACCTGCGCCGGCGGCTCGAGTCCGTGGGACTGATCTGCTCGGGCACCTCGCCCGACGAGCGGCTGGTGGAAGCTATTGAGCTAAGCCGCGAGTCGCATCCGTTCTTCGTCGCCTCCCAGTACCACCCGGAGTTCAAATCCCGGCCCGAGCGCCCGGCGCCGCTGTTCAGGGAATTCGTCGGCGCCGCATTGCAGCGTGCCCAGGCCGCCGCTGTCGTGCCCGGCGAGGCGTCGAGCGAGGTCCCGCCCGGTCGAGCCGAGGCCGCCGCGCGGTAGCGAAGCCTCCCGATGAGGCGGACCAGCGACCTCGAGCGCGAGGGGCTGCACGAGACCTTTCAAGCGCTCTGCCGGATCGAGAGCCCGTCGGGACGCGAGCGACCCTGCGCGGACTGGGTGGCTCGCGAGCTGGGCTCGATGGGTCTGGACATCGAGGAGGACGACGCGGGAGCCGTTGCCGGCTCCGACGCCGGCAATCTTCTGACGAGGATCCGTGGTCAATACGGGAGCATCATGCTCTGCGCGCACCTGGACACGGTTCCACTGACCGCCCCGATCGAGCCTGTGGTGGTCGACGGCAGCTTCCAGAACGCGGGCGAGGGCATCCTCGGAGCGGACAACAAGACCGCGGTGGCGATCCTGGTGGAGCTGGCCCGGCGGCTGACCGCCGGCGGCGCCTCTCCACCGGTGGGCCTGGAGCTGCTGTTCACGGTCTGCGAGGAGGTCTCGCTACGGGGCTCGCGGGAGTTCGATATTGCGCGCTTGGACAGCCCCTTCGGCTATGTCTTTGACCATGCCACCCCGATCGGAGAGATCGTGCTGGCCTCGCCCACACACCATCGCATCGACGCCGAGCTGCGCGGACGCGCCGCGCATGCAGGCGTGCGGCCGGAGGCGGGGCGCAGCGCGATCGTAGCCGCGGCCCGGGCGGTGGCCGCGATGCGGCTGGGTCGCGTAGACGACGAGACGACGGCCAACGTGGGGACGATCGCCGGCGGCAGCGCCATCAACGTGATTCCCGAACGCTGCCGAATCGAAGCTGAGGTACGGAGTTTGGACGAGGCCAAGGTCGAAGTGCTGGCCACCGAGATGATCGACCATCTTCAAGATGCCGCCAACTCCCAGGAGTGCGACCTCGACGTGGCCGTGGAGCGGATGTTCAAGGGCTACCGAACGCGGGCCAACTCCGAGCAGGTCGTGCTCGCCGAGCACGCTTTGCGCGCGTGCGGATACGACCCCAAGCACATTGCCACCGGAGGCGCGTCGGATGCCAATTCCTTCCAGGCTGCCGGGTTTTCGTGCACCAACCTGGCCGATGGCACGGAGCGCAACCACCAGCCCGACGAGCGCGTCAGCGTCGCAGCTCTGGACGGAATGTTCGAAGTGGCGATCGCCTTGGTAGAGCAGGCGGCGGAGGTGATGAAATGAACCAACAGCAACGACAGGCTTTCGAACCACTCGGCGGCGAGGTCAAGTTCGAGGGCAAGATCGCCACCGTCAGCGTTGAGCGCTATCGCCACGGCGACGGCGAGGAGGTCACGCGGGAGAAGGTCTCGCACCCCGGCGCGGTGGGCGTAGTGGCGGTCGACGAGCGCGACGTGTGGTTGACCCGGCAGCCCCGCGAAGTGGTGGGGGAGGCGGCGTCGCTCGAGGTCCCGGCGGGAAAGCTCGACGTGGAGGGCGAGTCGCCGCTCCAGACGGCTAAACGAGAGCTGGCCGAAGAGATCGGTCAGCAGGCCGAGAGTTGGGAGCAGATTTTCTCGTTCTACACGAGCCCAGGGTTCAGCGACGAGCGCGTTGTGCTCTACCTGGCCACCAACCTCTCGCCGGCGCCCGAGGCTCAGAGCGACGAGCTCGAACGCATAGAGATTGTGAAATGGCCGCTCGCGCAGCTCGACGAGGCAATCTCCGCGTGCGAGGACTCAAAGTCGCTGATCGCGCTCCTCTGGCTATCCGCCCGCTCGGCATCCGGCCTCGCCTAACGGGCGGGCCAGAGGTCATCCGGCTGGCTATCCGCCCGCTCGGCATCCGGCCTCGCCTAACGGGCGGGCCAGAGGTCATCCGGCTGGCTTAGGGGTCGCCAGCGGGCATAGAAGGAGCCCCCCTGGTGAGCGCGAATAGGCTGACATGGCGCCGGCTACTGCGAGTGCATCTGCGACCGGTGTCGAGCGTCCCTCGCGCCGGCTAACGGAGCTGACACTCGACTTTCTCGCCTATCTGGAGCTGGAACGAGGTCTGTCTCGCAACACGCTTGAGGCCTATCGGTCCGACCTGCAGCAGTTCGGGCTCTTCCTCGACGAGCGCAGCATCGACCCGCTGGTGATCTCCGTGCTCCAATTGCAGGATTTCGTCTCCCAGCTGGCCAACGGCGGCAACGGCCGGCGCGCCGCTCGCCCAGCCACGCTGCAGCGCAAGGTGGCGTGCCTGCGCTCGTTCTACAGGCACCTGCGCCGCGAGCAGATCATTGACGCCGACCCCACGGCCCAGCTGCGGCCGCCGCGCTCGCGGGCTCGATTGCCGAAGGTACTGACCCGCGATGAGGTGGGTCAGCTTCTCGCCCAGCCCCGGGGAACGTCGCCCGGATCACTGCGCGACCGGGCGCTGCTCGAGACGATGTACGCCTGCGGACTGCGCGCCTCCGAGGCCATCCAGCTCGAGCTGTCCGCTTTGGACTTGGACGCGGGAGTGCTCCGGACGCACGGCAAGGGGTCCAAGGAGCGACTGGTGCCAGTCGGCTCCAAGGCGATCGAGTCGCTGCGCGCCTACCTGCAGCGTGGCCGGCCGCGGCTGGTCGGCCTGCAGGAGGAACGGCGCGTGTTCGTCAATGTGCGCGGTGCTCCGCTGTCGCGACAGGGCTTGTACAAGATCGTCCAGCGCCACGCGCGAAGCGCCGGGCTCGACGGGCGGATGAGCCCTCACACGCTTCGTCACACCTTCGCCACGCACCTGCTCGCCGGCGGCTGTGACCTGCGCTCGCTTCAGGAGATGCTGGGCCACGCCGACATCGGGACTACGCAGATCTACACGCACCTGTCTGCCGATCGCTTGCGGGACGTGTACTTCGACGCCCACCCGCGGGCTCAAATCGATCGCCGATAGCCGCCGGCTGCCGCGGGTGACGCCAGGGCGGCCCGCCCGCCCGATCGGCCGATTCAGAGCGCAGGTCCGATGTCAGAATCGGCCTGTGCCGATACCGCTTGGCAGCTTGTGAGCGCCGTGGCCGGGGACAGAAGAGTCTTCGTCGTAGTGCTCGACGCCTGCGGAGCGGGAGCGCTACCAGATGCAGCTGACTACGGCGATCAGGGAACTGACACTCTCGGCCACCTGGCGGAGGCCGTCGGCGGGCTGCGACTGCCCGCGTTGGAAGCACTTGGCCTGGGCTCGATCGTTCCGCTGCGAGGCGTAGCTCCAGCCGGACGGCCGGTGCTTCACGGCCGGTTGCGGCCGCTGGGTCCCGGCAAGGACTCCACCGCCGGCCATTGGGAGCTGATGGGCGTGATCACACCCCGCCAGTTGCCCACCTACGAGCAGGGCTTCCCACCGGAAGTGGTGGCCGCCGTCACGGCCGCCAGCAGCAGGCGCATCATCTGTAACCGTCCGTACAACGGCATCGAAGCGATCGAGGACTTCGGCAGCGAGCACCTAGCGAGCGGGGCGCTGATCGTCTACACGAGCCAGGACTCGGTGCTTCAGATAGCGGCTCACGTCGAAGTCGTCGAACCAGAGCGGCTCTACGCCATCTGCCGAGAGGTGCGCGAGACGCTCCCACCCGAGCATGCCGTGGGGCGGGTCATCGCGCGGCCGTTCAGAGGGTCGGCCGAGCTCGGATTCCAGCGTACCGACGGTCGTAAGGACTTCTCGATCGCCCCCCCGGGACGCAGCTACCTGCAAGCGCTTCAGGACCGGGACATTGAAGTACATGCCGTGGGCAAGTCCGGTCAGCTGTTCTCCGGACTGGGAGTGGATGTCCAGCATCCCGGGGCTACCAACGCCGTTGCCTTGGCCCAGACCGGCGAGCTGATTGATTCGCTTCACTCCGGCCTCGTGTTCACCAACCTGATCGAGACCGACCAGGTCTACGGCCATCGCCACGACGCCGCCGGCTTTCATCAAGCGTTGCGCGAGATCGATGCTGCGCTGGCGGGGTGGGTCCAAGCGCTCGGTCCATCCGACCTGCTGATTCTCACCGCCGATCATGGCTGCGACGTAACGGCGCCGCACACCGATCACACCCGCGAGTTTGCGCCGTTGCTGGCCAGCTTCCGCGATCACGGTTCGCGCCGCCACGACGGCATGCTGGCCGACGTGGGCGCCAGCGCGCTGCGCTGGCTCACCGGCACCAGCGAGCCTGCGCTTCCGGGAAGCGCGTTCGTCTGATGCCCGAGCTCCCCGAGGTGGAGACGATCCGCCGGCAGCTGGCCCCACATCTGGAGGGCAGGACGATCGAGCGCATCGAGATCTGCGACCCCCGCTGGACGCTGCCCGACCCTGCGCAGCCCGTGGAGCGCGCGCTGCGAGGCGCGTTGATCGAGCGCCTTTCGCGCCGAGGCAAGTACTTGTGCTGGCAGCTGTCCGCCGACCGCCACCTGTTGATGCATCTGCGGATGACCGGGGCGCTGCTGCTGGATCCCGTCGTGGAGCCGATTCGCGCGCGAGTCCGTTTCTCGCTCGACGACGGCCACCGGCTCGTGTATGTCGATCCCCGGCGGTTCGGCACGGGGCATCTGCTTCATGGCGCCGCTGGGCGCGATGCGTACCTCGCCGCGCGGCTCGGCGCCGAGCCGTTCACGCCCGAGTTCACCACCGATCAACTGTTCCGCGCCACACGCGGGCGCCGGGCGCCGATCAAGGCCTTTCTGCTCGACCAGCGCCGCGTGGCCGGCGTCGGCAACATCTACGCCGACGAGGCTCTGTTCCGCGCCGGGATCCATCCGCTCAGGCCGGCGGGGCGGCTGACCCGGGCGCAGCTTGATCGGCTGCGGGCGGCGGTGGAGGATTCGCTGCTCGCCGGGATCGCCGCCAAGGGCGCATCGATCGACGACTTCCAGCACATCGATGGCGCCCGCGGCTCGTTTCAAGACCGGTTTCTGATTCATCGTCGGGCGGGCGAGCAGTGCCTGCGGTGCGGTGCCACGGTCCGCAAGATCGTGGTCGGCGGCCGCGGGACATATGTGTGCGAGCGCTGCCAGCGGCGGCCGCGACTGCGTGTCTGAGCTCAGCGTGCGCCCCATGGGGCAAGCGGACATCCCCCAGACGGCGGCCGTCACCGCGCCGGCTTTCCAGATCGACATCGGCACGCCGAGGTCGGCTCGGCGCTGGCGAAGGCGGATCGAGCACAGCCTCGTCACCGACCCGGAAGGGGCATTTGTAGCGGTGCGATCGGGCCGGATCATCGGCGCGGCGCAGGCGCTCCGGCGCGAGCGGCTGTGGTGCCTCTCGTTGCTGGCTGTCGACCCCTCGGTCCAGAGCGGGGGCGCCGGACGGGCGCTGCTGGCGCGGACGCTTTCCTACCGCGAGCCGGATGACGCTGGGCTGATCGTCAGCTCAAACGACCCACGAGCGCTGCGTCTGTATGCCCGCGCCGGGTTCTGGCTCCAGCCCACATTTGAGGCCGCCGGCCCCGTCGATCGCCGTGCCTTGCCACGTCCGCATCCCGAGATTCGCTCTGTGGGGGCACGGGCCGTCGAGTCGCTGGCTGAGATCTCGCGAGCGGTCCGCGGTGCGCCGCACACGGTGGAGATCCTCCATGCACTGGAGCGTGGCGGCTCACTGCTGCGCCTCGGTGACCGCGGGTTCGCCGTCACCATCCCCGGCGAGGGAGTCTGGCTGCTAGCTGCCCGCGACGACTCGGCCGCCACCGCGCTTCTGTGGAGTGCGCTCGAGCTTGTCGGCGAAACGAGCAACGCCAGCGTGCGCTGGATCACGGGCGCGCAGGACTGGGCGGTCAGGGTGGTAGTCAGCGCCGGCCTGCGGGTGGCGGCTTACGGCGCGCTGTGTGTCAGCGGACATCCCGGGCCGCTGCGGCCGTTTCTGCCCAGTCCCCCGTTCGCCTAGCGCTGCCCAGCCGCCGTCAGCTCGCGCAGACGGCCCGCGCGGTCCGCGGCCCTACGCCGCCGTCAGCTCGCGCAGACGGCCCGCGCGGTCCGCGGCCAAGAGCTCCCTGAAGCCGCCGACGACTTCATCGCCGATCACGACCTGCGGAAAGGTGAACATTCCGGTGCGCTGCTGAAGCGCTTCCCGGCCGTCCGGGTCTCGTGCCAGATTGATCTCTTCGTACTCGATTCCACGACGAGCCAGAAGCGTCTTGGCGCTCGTGCAGAGCGAACAGTGCTCCGTCGTGTACAAGGTCACACTCTTCATCGCTTCATAAAGTATAGGGACACGCGGACGGTGCCATCAACTACCCACAAACGCGAACGTAGGAGCACGTGCCCGGACCTCTGAAGACGGAGGCCATCGTGCTGCGCTCGATCCGCTATGGCGAAGCCGATCGGATCCTCCACCTGTACACGCCCCAGCGCGGGCGGATAAGCGCGATCGCCAAGGGTGTTCGGCGCTCGCACAGCCGGTTCGGTGCTCGCCTGGAGCCGTTCCTGCACATTCGCGCCGTTCTGCACGAGGGACGGAGCGAGCTAGCCACGGTGACCGGTGTCGATACCGTGGCCGCCCACCCGGAGCTGCGAGACCAGGCGGCTACGCTCGACGCGGCGGCGCGGGCCTGTGATGCAGTGGGGCGGCTATTCGAGACACCAGAGCCACATCCTGAGGTCTTCCGGCTGCTGCTGAACGAGCTGGCGCTGCTCGGCGGCGACCGCCACAACGCGCGCCCCGCCAACGGGCTGGCGTTCCGCCTGAAGCTACTGCTGGCGGCCGGAATCGTGCCGCAGCTTGGCGCCTGCGCCACGTGCGGCTCGCGCGAGGGTCTGAGCGGGTTCTCGGCGGCCGCCGGAGGCGTCGTCTGCAGCGCCTGCCAGGCGGCTGCCTTCCCCCTGGACCAGGAGGCCTATGAATTTCTCCTCGCCGCCCTTGGCGCGCCGCTGGCCCAAGCCCCCGATGCCTCGGAACGGGCGCTGCGGCAGGCCGAGCGGGCGATCTCCGAGACCGCCGAGCATCACGCCCACGTTCGCCTGCGGCCCGTGATCAGCTCACCAGGCTCCCGGCCCGCTGTCAGAATCGGCAGTGATGGGTGACTCCGCGCTGCAGGCGCCGCATATGCATCCGGGCGGGCCGGTGGCCGAGCGCTTTGCGGAGCGGATCCAGCGCCTCGAGGAAGGGAAGCTGTCGCCGCGCGCCGCTCGCTCGTATCCCGCCCGCCGCGTCCGGCCAGAGCCTGATTGCGGGCTGCGCACGCCGTTTCAGCGCGACCGCGACAGGATCGTTCACTGCAAGGCGTTCCGGCGCCTGAAGCACAAGACTCAGGTGTTCGTCGCCCCGGCGGGCGACCACTACCGCACCCGGCTGACGCACACGCTCGAGGTGACGCAGGTCTCACGCACGATCGCCCGCGCCCTGCGCCTCAACGAGGACCTCACAGAGGCCATCGGCCTGGGCCACGACCTGGGGCACCCGCCATTCGGTCACATCGGCGAGGAGGCACTGGACCGTTGCCTGCGGGAGCGGTTCGGGGCCTCTTTCAGGCACAACGAGCACTCGCTGCGAGTGGTGGAGCTGCTCGAGCGCGACGGCCAGGGGCTGAACCTGACCGAGGCGGTACGCGACGGGATCGTCGGACACTCGTGGCATGCCGAGCCGCCCCCGACGCTGGAGGGTCAGATCGTGCGCTTCGCCGACCGGGTCACCTACATCAACCACGACATCGATGACGCCCTCCGGGCTGGAGTCATCGCGCCCGAAGACCTGCCGTCCGAGCCGATCGCCGCATTGGGAGAAACCGGGCCGCGCCGCATCGACGCGCTCGTTCATGACCTCGTCGAGCACTCGGAGGTAGCGGAACGGATATTGCAAGGAGCCGACGCCGGTGGAGCGATGTCGACGCTGCGTGAGTTCATGTTCGAGCGGGTCTATCTCGGCCCGCAGGCCCGGCGCGAGCACGCGAAGATCGAGCTCGTCGTGCGCTCCCTGTTCGAGCACTACTGCCAGCATCCCGAGGACATCCCTGAATCGATTCCCGCCGGCCAGCTGGCTGACCGGGTAACCGACTACGTGGCGGGCATGACCGATCGGTTCTGTATCCGGATGTTCGAGGCCTTGAGCGTGCCCGCGGCGTTCTCGCCGTGAGTACGGCCGCAGCGAGGAGCTCAGCGCAGCGGTGACGCGTTACACCCCCGACTCGCGCGACCGAGTCCGCGACGCGGTCGACATGGTCGCGCTCGTCTCGGCTAAGACCGAGCTTCGGCGAGCGGGCGCCAACGAGTACGTGGGGCTGTGCCCGTTTCACGATGAGCGCACGCCGTCGTTCGGCGTCAACCCGCTAGACAAGGTCTACCACTGCTTCGGCTGCCAGGCCTCCGGTGATCTGTTCACGTTCGTGATGGACACTGAGGGGCTCGACTTCACCGCCGCGCTCGAGGCTCTCGCCGACCGCTTCGGCGTGGAGCTAGAGACCGAAGCGGAGGCTCCAGGCGCCAGCGCCAGGCGCCAGCGCCGCGAGCGGCTGCAGTTGTTGCTCCGCCGCGCCGCCACCTACTACGGGCGCTATCTGTGGGAGGCGAGCGAGGCCGCGCCGGCTCGGGACTACCTGCTGGGGCGCGGCTTTCGCCGGGAGACGTTGTCTGCCTTCAGCGTCGGCTACGCGCCAAGTGCCTGGGACAGGATGTTGCGCGCGTCGCGCACCGCCGGCTTCAGCGAGGAGGAGCTGCTCGCAGCGGGACTTCTCCAGCGCTCGAAGTCAAGTCCAGGGCGCGTGTACGACCGCTTTCGGGAGCGGATCATGTTCCCAACCGCCGACGAGCGGGGCCGCGTCATCGGCTTTGGCGCTCGCGCGATGCGAGCCAATCAGCGCCCAAAGTACCTCAACACCGCCGAGACCGAGCTCTACCAGAAGCGTCGCGTGCTGTACGGAGTCGATGTGGCGCTGCGCTCCGGCGCCACTCGCCTGGGCCGGATGATCCTGGTTGAGGGCTATACGGATGTGCTGGCGCTTCACCAGGCGGGCATCGCAAATGCCGTCGGCATCATGGGAACCTCGCTGACCGAGGAGCAGATCGCCGCCCTCGCCCGAAGGGTTCAGGTCCTCGAGCTGTGCCTCGACGCCGACAGCGCGGGCCAGGCGGCAATGCTCCGCGCCGCCGAGGTAGCCGCGGGCCACAAGCTCGAGTTGCGCGTCGTGGCGCTGCCCGCGGGGGCCGACCCGGCTGAACTGATTGCCGGCGAGGGTGCCGAGGGGCTCGTGGCTCGAGTGGAGGCCTCGGTCCCGATGCCGGTCTTCCATGTCGAGCGGATCCTCGATCAGGCGGACGTGAACAGCGCCGAGGGGAGGGACCGTGCTCTGGCTCAGCTGGCGCCCGTGCTCGACAAGATGCCGGCCAGCGTGCTGCGCGAGGACCTGGTGCGACGAGTGGCGGGGCGGCTTGAGCTCTCGGAGGCATCGCTGTCCTCGATCATGTCCCGGCGGGCACCCGCCCCGCTGGCGACGCAGGTGCGGCGCGCCGCACCTCAGCCTGCGCCATCCGCCTCGGCGGGCCAGGGGCTACGGTCCGAGCGGACATTCCTCGCGATGTGCGTCGCGCTGCCTGACGCGGGCCGAGCGCTGCTCGCCGGGATCGAGCTGGACGAGCTGCTGACGAGCGACGAGATGCGGCGCGCCGCGCGCCACATCGCGCCGCGTACCGATTCCCCCCTCGCCGACCTCCCTCCAGATGACGACCGGCTGGCTCGAACCATTGCCGACCTGGTCGCGCGGGCCGGCAACACCCCCGGGGTTTCCCGGGCGCGGCTCGAGCATGCCCGGCTGGTGCTCGAGCGCGCGCGCCTGGAGCGAGCGATCCGCCGGACCCGGGCCGGCGGCGGGGGCGACATCGGCGCCTTGGCGCGGGAGCGCGAGACGGTGCTGGAGAAGATCCGGGAGGTGGTGGGGGAGCTCGAGCAGGCGGTCTGAGAGGACCGTGGCGTGGACGCAAAACGCAGATTCTCGGCGCGAACTGCCACGCCGAGACCGAGAACGGTGCGGCTGCTCTGACGCTAGAGTAGGTCACCCCTGACGGCGTGACCCAGCGCCAGCAGCAGCGATACAGCATGATCTGGGGTAGCTCAATCGGCAGAGCGAACGGCTGTTAACCGTTAGGTTGTGGGTTCGAGTCCCACCCCCAGAGCTGGCTGACTGACCGATGAAGCTCTACGTTTGTTACGGCACCTGGAAGCCCGCGCCGCGGCCGGGCGGTCACCCCTGCGGGACCGCGTATCACGCGCTGCGGGACGCCGGCCACAACCCTGAGGTAGTCCGCTCCTATGGCCTCGGGATGCTGCCGGATGCGTTCAACAACACGGCCGGCCGGCGGGAGGTGAAACGCCTCACAGGCAACAACTGGGTGCCGGTCCTGGTGATCGACGACGGGAGCGTGATCCAGGGCTCCCAGCAGATCGCAGAGTGGGCACGGGCCAACCCGGCCGCTGCGCTGCGGCGAATCCGTGATGGCGGACGGCGGGCGGCGTCGGTCGGTCACGACCGAGGAGCTTCGCGCCTGGCGCGAGGGCGGCGCCACCTGGCGGCTTGTGGAAGCTGGACGACCATACGCCGTGATCGACCTCTGCAGCTGCTCGGGAGAGGCGATGGACCGGGTCTCAGGCGACGATCCGGAACTGATCGCCTACGTGCGCGCCCACCGCGAAGACTGATCTCCGCCAGCGTCCTCAGCCGGCGGCCAGCTGCTCGAGCAAGTCCGCCCCTCGCGACGCGCCGTCGTTGCTCTGCGCCCAGCGCTCGATCGCCATGGCCTTTGTCGACAACGATCGGTCCGACAGCGCGCGGCGCACGGCGTACCTAGCGGTGGCCGGCGTCAGCAGCCGCCAGGGCAGTCGGAGACCGGCGCCGGCCCAGTGCACTCGTGCGGCGTTCTCCGCCATGTCGCCCGAGTGCGGCACAGCCAGGACGGGGCACCCGGAGACCAGGGCGCGCACGAGTGTCCCGTGGCCGGCGTGGGTGATCACCAGCGCGGATCGGGGCATGGTGCGCGAGTAGGAGACCCAGTCCACGACCCGGGAGTTCGCCGGCACTCTGATCGAGAGCTGATCTGATGCGTCGGCGGTCTCGGAGGCCGCTTCCGCGGGGCGGTTGGTGGCCGCCAACACTCTCACCGGCTCCCGGGCTAAGCCCTGGAGCACGGCTTGGAGCAGTGTGTGCTGGGAGTCGTGCGCCGTCGAGGGCGCGACGAGGATCAGCGGCTCCGCCCCGGCCGGCGGGGCGATCTCGTGGTACGGCGGCTCCCACAGCAGCGGGCCGATGACATGCGTCCCGGGCGGCCAGCGCCGCGGATACTCGAGCTGGGGGAGAGTCGCCACGAGCACCAGCTGGTCACTGATGCCTCCGTACAGCCTCTCGAGCGGGGCCAGCCCGAGCCGCCGCCGTGTTTCGTTGAGCTCGGCGCGACCCCGGCGCAACCCTTGCTCTGTCAGGCCCTCGAGCATCCGCCATCCGAGCCGACCGAGTGGCGTGCGGGGAAGCTGAGCGCCAAGGGCATACGGCGGCGCCCCCGGCAACGGCCCGGGATAGACGTGTGGGATCAGGGTCGCCACCGGAAGCCCTTCGAGCTCGCCGGCGAGCGCCGGCGCGAGCGTCAGGATGTCGTGCACCACCAGATCCGCGCCGGCGTTCGCGATCGCCTCGCGGGTCTGAGGCGCGGCGCGGACCACGGCTTGATAGGGCTTGATGGGATGCTCGGGCGTGGGGAACACCCGATATTCGGGTGCGTCGATGAACCGCATACCGGCAGCCTCGGCGGCGGTCCGCCATCGCGTCCAGGTCTCGAAGGTGACTTCGTGGCCGCGCTCCACAAGGCGCGTGCCCAGCGCCAGCATCGGAAACGCGTGCCCGGCGTCGCCGAACGCGCCGAGAAAGACCTTCAAGCCGCCAGCTCTGCCACTGCCCGCAGCTGATCGATCCGCTCCTGAGCGGTGAACGCCATCGGCGTGATCATCAGCGTTCCCACTCCCGCCTGGCGAAACGCGGCAATCCGCTCGCGCACCACGTCGCGAGGCCCGCAAAGCGACACGAGGTCGATCAGCTCGTCGGGAATCGCCTCGCCGGCCTCAGCCTTCTTCCCATCCAGATAGAGATCCTGGACCTCTGTAGCCGCCTGCTCGAACCCGTACCGCTGCACCAGCTTGTTGTAGAAGTTCTGTTCGCGGGAGCCCATGCCGCCGATGTACAGGGCCAGCGCCGGACGCATCACGTTGCGCGCCAGCTCTCGATCGTCGGACACGAATGCGTTGATCGTTGGCGCGATGTCGAATCCGTGGAGCAAGCGCCCGGCACGGGCGGCTCCCTCTTCGAGCAGCGACCGCAGCTCGCCGACATGCTCCGGTGAAAAGAAGGTCGGAATCCATCCGTCGGCGATCTCCCCCGCCAGTGCGGTGTTCTTGGGGCCGATTGCAGCCAGGTAGATCGGGATCCGCTCCTGCACCGGAGAGATCATCAGCTTGAGTGGCTTGCCCGGTCCATCCGGGAGCGGCAGCTCGAGAGTCTGGCCGTGGAACTCCACGCGCTCCCGGGCCAGCGCCGAGCGGACGACGGCCAGGTACTCGCGGGTGCGCTGCAGCTGCCGGGCAAAGCGCTGGCCGTGCCAGCCTTCAGCCACCTGCGGTCCCGATGAGCCGATCCCCAGCACCATCCGTCCGCCCGACAGCTCATCGATCGTGGCGGCGGTCATCGCGGTCATGGCCGGACTGCGGCCCGGCATCTGAAAGATCGCCGACCCCAGCTTGATCTTCGACGTCTGGGCGGCGAGCCAGGCGAGCACGGTCGCGGCATCCGAGCCGTAGGCCTCGGCCGCCCACACGGAGTCGTAGCCAAGCCGCTCAGCTTCCTGCACGACCTGCAGCTGATCCTGGGGACCCATTCCCAGTCCCCAGTAGCCGACATGCACGCCCAGCTTCATCTGCAATGTTCCTTTCGTCTCCAGGAGTTCGCTTGCCGGTGCCGACGAGCCCGATTACAGTGCCGCCGGTCCTCGATGGGAGGCCAGAACCCTATGCGACGGCGGCGTGAGACGACGACCAGTGAGCTACGGCGGGCCGTGGAGTGCTTGCCGCGCAACACGCGGATCGCCATGCTCGAGGGCATCCGCCAGAACCAGATCATCGTCGGCGCGTACTCGGACGGCAGCGGCATCTGCCCGATGCTCGCCGCTCATCGCGCTGGCGGCCGAACCAGCATGATCTCGTTCGCCAAAGCCTGGGACCGGTTCGCGTTTCGGAGCGAGCGGCGGTGTGCGGCACGGCGCGCGACCGAACGCGAGCTGCTGGTGCTGCGCTCGCACCTGGAGGCCAGCCTGATCGATGACGAGGCGCCTAGCGAGCTGGCACCAGCGATCGCTCGCCATCGCGAGCTCATTGCCGGCGCGCTGGGCCGGGAGCTCCAGGCTCGCGAGCAGGCGCCGTGGGTGCGCGTGCTGCGTCGCCGCAAGCGGTCAGAGCTGCCCGTCGCGCCAGGCGCGTAGACAGTCCGCCTACAGCTGCTCGCCGGGACGCTGGAAGACGATCTCGGGGATCACGCAGGCCGGGGAGACGCGCAGCAGCATTCTCACCGCCTCGGCCACGTCCTCGGGCCGGATCATCTCTTCGGCGGCCACCGAGCCCTTGACGAAGTCGGTCATCGCGGTGTCGACGAATCCAGGGCACAGCGCGCAGGACTTGATCCCGGCGGCGTTCAGCTCTTTGTTCATCGCCTGGGTGAAGCCCACCACACCGTGTTTGGTGGCCGAGTAGACCGACAGCCAGGGCTGGCCGGACTTGCCGGCGATCGAAGCCGTGTTGACCACCAGCGCGTTGTGGTGCTCAGCCCCGGCAGCGCTCAGCAGCTCACTGCACTCGCGATAGAACAACACCGTTGAGCGCAGGTTGACTGAGAGCTGCATGTCCAGGTGCTTGGTCTGGATCTCGCCCACCGCCGCGCCGATCCCCACGCCGGCGTTGTTGACCAGTACGTCGAGGCGGCCGAACCGCTCGCGGTGTGCGCCCACCACCCGCCGGACGTTGTCCTCGGCGCCCATGTCGCCGGCCAGGTGCTGAACGTCGTAGCCCTGCTCGCTCAGCTCCGAGGCAGCGGCCTCGAGCTTCTCCGGGCGCCGGGCGGCTAGGGTGAGCCCGAAGCCGTCCTCTCCTAGAAGCCGGGCGATGGCCAGGCCGATTCCGCTCGATGCTCCCGTCACGATTGCTGCTCGCTCTGCCAAGGATCCTCACTCGTTCGGTGGCTCTGCGCGCGGTATCCAATCAGGAACCTGCAAGGATGAGGAAATGACCCAGGCCGACATCGAGCTGCGCGGTAGCGCTGACCGGGGGTTTGACGAGGTGCTGACCGCTGACGCGCTGGAGTTCGTGGCCGAGCTTCAGCGCCGCTTCGGGGGTCGGCGCCGCGAGCTGCTCGAGGCCCGCGCTGCTCGGCGCGAGCGGCTCCGGGCAGGTGAGATGCTGGACTTCCTGCCGGAAACCCGCGAGGTGCGGGAAGGCGACTGGCGCGTCGAGCCGGTGCCGGACGACCTTGCGCAGCGATGGGTCGAGATCACCGGACCGACGGACCGCAAGATGGTGATCAACGCGCTGAACTCGGGGGCGGACGGGTTCATGGCCGACTTTGAGGACGCCAACTCGCCGACCTGGCGCAACATGGTCCTGGGCCACATCAATTTGCGGGACGCGATCGAGGGCACGATCACCTACGACTCGGTAGACGGTCGCTGCTATGAGCTTGAGCCTTACCCCGCGACCCTGCTGGTCCGGCCCCGCGGCTGGCACCTGCCCGAGCGCCACCTGCTGATCGGCTCGGAGCCCGTGGCGGGAGCGTTCTTCGACTTCGGGCTCTACTTCTTCCACTGCGCTCGGCGCTTGCAACGGGCCGGGAGTGGGCCGTACTTCTACCTGCCCAAGATGGAGTCCCATCTCGAGGCGCGGCTGTGGAACGACGTCTTCTGCTTCAGCCAGGACGCGCTGGGAATAGAGCGGGGCACGATCAAGGCCACCGTCCTGATCGAGACGCTGCCGGCCGCGTTCGAGATGGACGAGATCCTGTTCGAGCTCGGCGAGCACTCAGCGGGGCTCAACGCCGGCCGCTGGGACTACATCTTCTCGGCGATCAAGTGCTTCCCGGAGCGTCCCGAGATGGTCCTCCCCGACCGCGGCGACGTGACGATGACCGTGCCGTTCATGCGGGCCTACGCCGAGCTGCTCGCTGCAACCTGCCACCGGCGCGGCGCGCACGCCATGGGGGGGATGGCCGCACTGATCCCTTCGCGCCGGGATGAGGAGGCCAACTCCAGGGCCCTAGAGGGCGTGCGCGAGGATAAGCGCCGCGAGGTCTCTCAGGGCTACGACGGCACCTGGGTCGCACACCCGGACCTCGTGCCCGTGGCGCGAGAAGTTTTCGAGGAGGGTCTCAAGGGCGCGCCAAATCAGCTCGAACACTCCCATGGCGCGGTCCAGGTAAGCGCCGCCGAGCTCCTAGACCTTCCGGCCACGCCCGGCGAAATCACAGAGGCCGGGCTGCGAACCGACGTCAACGTCGGCTTTCAATACGTCTCGTTCTGGCTGACCGGTCGCGGCGCCGCAGCGATCAACTCGCTGATGGAGGATGCCGCCACTGCCGAGATCTCCCGCTCACAGATCTGGCAATGGGTCCACCACGGGGCACAGCTGCAGGACGGACGCGTGGTGACCCCGGAGCTGGTCCGCCAAACGCTCGACGAGGAGACAGAGAAGATCCGACAGAGCGTTGGAGAGGACGTCTGGCGCGGTGGCCGACCCGCCGAGACCCGAGAGATCTTCGAGCGGGTGGCGCTAGCGCCGGAACTCATCGAGTTCCTGACGATTCCTGCCTATTCGTATCTCGGCTGAGGCGGACCCTTTGAGGACCGCTCGCCAGGATGAGCCCTATTCGCCGCTCTCGAACTTGAACGAGATCGCCAGCCGCACCCGGTAGCCGGTGATCTGGCCGTTCTGAATCGCCACGTCCTGACGGAGCACTTCCGCGATCCGGATATCGCGAACGGTGCGCGCCGCGGTCTCCACCGCGTTGCGCGCGGCCTCCTCCCACGACTGGTCGCTGACGCCGATCACCTCGGTCACTCGGTAGACGCTGCCTGCCATGCTGGCTGCTCCTCTCCTCGGGTTGTCGTTGGCCGGCTCCACGCCGGTGAGGTGACCCTACACCGCTCGGGATGCCGAATAAAGTCGCGCCTGCCCTGGAAGGGCGGCGCGCCCGTTTATGCTCGCGCCGTGAGGGAGCGGTGGCTGACTTGTGCGGCGCTGGTGACGCTGGCACTGGCGACGGCCGTGGCGGCGCCGAGTGCGGCGGGGCGCGTGGCCCAGCCCGTGCCACGCTCCATCACGCTCGAGTGGGTGGGTGACATGGCGCTCAGCACGGAGCGCGGGCTGCCGCCCGGCGGGCTGGCGGCGGCGCTGGCGCCGGTTCGAGGATCACTGCGCAGCGCGGACGTGACCCTTGGCAACCTCGAAGGCACTCTGTCCGTCGGCGGGCAGTCGAAGTGCGCCCAGCTCGGTACCGGCAGCTGCTACGCGTTCCAGGCGCCGTCCAATACGGCATTCGCCCTCCCGGATCACCATTTCCGGATCAGTCCGAATGGTGTGATCCGGGCGCCGGCGTAGGTGGAGCCCGCTCCTAAACGTCGACCGGCGCCTGGCGCGCGCTGCGCGAAGCCCCCACCGAGGCGATCACCACCAGCGCGATCCCCGCCAGCTCGCGGGAGCTGAGCCCTTGACCCACAACGATGTAGCCGGCCAGTGCCGCCATCGCCGGCTCCAGGCTCATCAGCACGCCAAACACCCGCGTAGCGATCCTGCGTAGGGCCTCCATCTCGAGCGTGTAGGGGATCGCCGAGGAGAGCATCCCCACGGCGGCGCCGACCGCCAGAGAGTGCGGCTGCAGCAGCTGACGACCGCCTTCGGCCACGCCTAGCGGAAGCGCCACGAGCGAAGCCACGCACATGGCGAATGCCAGACCAGTGCCCTGCTCGAAAGCCCTGCCGACCCGCGCGTTGACGATGATGTAGGCGCCCCACATGCAGCCCGCGAGGAGGGCAAAGACGACTCCCAGCGGGTTGACGGCGCGAGCTCCGCCGTGCATGAGGGCGATGATTCCGAACGCCGCCAGCGCTACCCAGACGAGATCGAGCCGCCGCCGCGAGCCCGCGATGGCGACCGTCAGCGGTCCGATGAACTCGATCGTGACGCCGATGCCCAGCGGAATACGCCGGATCGCTTCGTAGAAGCTGACGTTCATCACTGCCAGGACGATCCCGAACGCCGCGGCCAGTAGCAGGTCACGGCGCGTCCTGGTGCGCAGCGCGGGCCGCCAGATGAGCATCAGAACGATCGATGCGCTGATCAGCCGCAAGAGCACCGCGCCGGCAGGTCCGGTGCGGGCGAAGAGGGTCGTGGCCACTGCAGAGCCGAACTGCACCGACGCGATCCCGCCCAGCACCAGGAGCGGTGACGGTGCGCGGGTCAGTACACCGGGGGAGCGCGGCGATGTCTCGACCAGAGCCACGATTCGATCGTAGTGGCGCCGAGGCCCGCTCCGTCTTCGACCGGGTCTTCCGGAATCAGCGGTTCGCCGAGCAGGACCGTCATCACTACTGTGGCTCGCCTGTCGAGACCCATTGGCGAGGAGCGTGACGATGCGACGAGAAGAGCTGCAGGCCATCCAGCAACCGCTAAAGCAGCGCTATCGCGATGATCCTGTGGCCGGCATGGTCCGCCTGCGCGCGTCGGCGGAGCTCGACTCGACCACCGTGTCGTGCTCGGTGCAGACCGGTCGCGCGCTCGGTCTGCATCCCGCCAGCGGCGGTGACGGCACATTGGCCTGCTCCGGCGACATGCTGCTTCAGGCACTCGTCGCGTGCGCCGGCGTCACGCTTCGGTCGGTCGCGGTGAATCGAGACATACATCTGACAGATGGCCGAATCACGGCCGAGGGGGAACTTGACTTCCGAGGCACGATGGGCGTCGCCCGCGGCGCCTCCGTGGGGTTCGGCGCGATCAGGCTCAAGTTCGAGCTTGATGGGGTCAGCGCTGAAGACCTCGACATATTGCTGGCGCTGACCGAGCGCTATTGCGTCGTCTACCAGACGATTGCGCACGGGGTGCCCGTGACGATCGAGCGCAGCTGACTGCTCGGCAGCAGCGCACCCGCCGGCCCCGCCCCAATCCCCGATTTCAAATCCTTCCCATGGCCCGGGCAGGAGGACAACCTCACCGCCTACGGCAGCTCGGCTTCGACCTCCGTCCCGCCTAGCAGCAGCCTCCCGGATCGATCGATTCTCGACACTCTCGCCCGCGCTTCGGCAGCCCTCGTTGTCCGCGCAAACGCGGCGCCGGTCAGCTTGGTGAGCCCGCCGTATTCGCCCTCGCGCCACAACCGCAAGGCGGAGTTTTCGATGGGCAGTCGGCCGTGGCGACGGTCGTGGCCAGCGCCCGAGTTCGCGTGGACAACGTGCTACGGCGTGAGTACCTGACCGGTCAGAGTGAGCGTGCCGCTCTCGCGCGTCGGCAGGGTCAGCGTTGGGTTGCTGAACGTGATGGTGCTGGGGGCGTTGCTCGCTCTCAGGTACGGCGTGTCCCGCTGGGTCAGATCGAGGCGGATCTTGTGCCCGACCGGGAACTGATACTCAGATCGATGTCGAGCAGCGCGCCGTCAAAGCTCGGGACCTCGCCAGAGCAGATCTGCTCGTCGCCATACATCGGACAGCCGCCCGGGAAAATCGCGGTTGCCGCCGATGCCCGCGAGGAAACCGTAACAACCCAGATCACAGCAGCAACAAGCGCGAGACAGAGCAGAAGGACCCGCCTCCCCAGGCGTGCGCCGTCGCTCAAAGCAGCCCACCTTCTCTCCATCGGCGTCCCAACTACCCCGATCAGCGATCGCCTATCCTCCGATCAAGCTCCAGCGGGCCGCCCGTCCACGCCTACAGTGCGGTGCCAGGCGCGCGCGGTCGAGCGCTCTCGCGCATCGCAACGCAGCGTGTGCGGTTGGCGCCCCGGAGAACACAAAAGCGAGCGTCCCGTTTTCCGCGCGAACGAGGGCTTTGACTAGGCCGGCGTCAAGTACCGCGGAATGATCGGAGCAGGTCTCCGGTCAGTGGGCCAGAGACAAGCCGAAGATCTCGTCCACATCACAATCGCTGTCGGAATCAGAGGCGGGGGGGTGTCTTTCACAGATGGGGTCATACTGGCCGGGAGACGATCTCCTCGACCTCGCGGGCACAGCCCCAGGAGAGGCTTACGCCGCTGCCGCCATGGCCGTAGTTGTGGATGCATCGTGCTCGGTCGATGCGTTGCTCTTCGACGCGGATGGTCTCTCGTCCGGGTCTCAAGCCCACTTGCTCTTCGACCACGCGCGCGCCGGCCAGTCGCGGCTCAAGCGCCGCGCAGCGTTCGATGATGCGGGCGGAGACCGCGGGGTCGGGCTGGCAATCGGATGCGCCCGGCTGCGCGATGCCGCCGAGGATCACGTGCTGGGAGTGCGGAAACCAACTCGTCCATTCGGTGGCGAAGGGATCCTCCATGAAGAACTCCACCAGGCCCGGGTTCTCGACGACCACGTGCTGGCCGCGAACGGGCTGCAGCGAGTTATCGGGTACGAGCTCACGAGCGCCCATCCCGGTGCAGTTGACGATCACCGCCGCCGCGCCTGCCGCCTCCTCGAGCGAGCCCACCGAATGGATCTCGATCGCTGTGCCAGCTGCGCACAACCGACCCTCGAGGTAACGGAGATAGCGCGGCATGTCGACCAACGGGACATCGATCTCAAAGGCAGCGAGATATCCATCCGGGACCTCCTCGCGAGGGCGAACCTCAACGCCGGGGAACATCTGAGGGGGCGGAGGTTCGGCAAAGCGCCGCGAGGCCAGAACGCCGGTCGCGATCCGTACGCCCGTGTCGGGCTGCTCGGCGAGCTCCCGAAAATGCGCAAGCGAAGCCTCTGCCCAACCCAGGACCTTCTCAACAGGACCGGCGAAGGCAGACCCCCACATCGCGCCCGCCACCCTGGAGGTCGTCTGCTGCGGGGGCTCGGCGGTCCAGCACAACACACTCAATCCTCGCTCGGCCAGGCACACCGCGCTGGTCAGCCCGATCACCCCAGCACCGACCACCGCCACCTCCGCCTTCGCCATCAGGCGCCGAGCCTACTCGGGATGCCGATCATGATGCCTGGTGGGGAGGCATCGCTGCGGGCCAGCAGTGACGTTTTCCGCGCGAAGCGGGTCAGCTGGCGTGGACCGCGAGATGCACGCCGCCCAACCGAAGCAGGAGCAGCACGACTGCACGCCGGGCGCCGACGGTGCGCACAACAAGTGCGCGGCGAACCGTTCTGCGTCGCTCTGGAGGCGGAGAACAGCGCCGGCCGGGAACATGGCCGGCCCAGGGCCCTCTCGGGGAGATCGCGTGCTAGACAACCGGGGTCACGCAGGCCGACCATGCAACAGAACAAGAGGTGCTTGACGTTCTGAGCGCGTTCAACGAGCAGCTAGCCGCTCGGGATCTCGACGGAGTGCTTGGCTTGTTCGTCTCCGACCCCGATGTGACCCTAATCGGGTCTGAGGCCGGCGAGATCGCGGTTGGGCCAGCCGAGCTGCGCGCGTTCTTCAAGCGCATCTTTGCCCGCGCAGGGACGTTCCAGTTCGAATGGCGCACCTGTCGCGTCTCGGCACAGGGCGACGTTGCCTGGTTCTTCGCCGAGGTGCTCGCCCACTACAGCGAGCCCGAGGGTGCCGCCAACGTGCCCTACCGAACGACCGGTGTCTTGGAGCGCCGCGGCGATCGCTGGCTGTTGAGCCACTACCACGGCTCCGAACCCGCCAACGCCCAGGAATGACCTCAGTGCCCGCCCGAGTTCGACGTCCCTCGCGCCGCACCAGCCCAGCCCTCACCTCCGCGCAAACGACGGCGGCTTCTGCGTGGCGCCGAGATGCACGTCCCACGATGTAGGCGGGACCCGGCTCGGCTCCGCGCTAGGAGTTCGCGAGGGTGTGCGCGAACGCCATTAGCTTCGCCCGGTCGCGCAATGGCTTGCCGTGGCCGAAGAGCACCAGTGCCGGCTCGAGCTCGGCAAGGCGGCGCGCGGCCGTGCGGTTGGCTGCCGGGTCGACCGTGAATAGTGTCGGTGGCTCGTTCAGGCCGGGGACGGTCGTATAGAAGTTCAGGTTCAGGAACACGTCGCCGCAGAGCAGCGTTCGATCACTCTCACGCCATAGGGCGATATGACCGGGCGAGTGACCGGGCGTGTTCAGCACCGTGAATCCCGGACCCAGCTCGTCGCCCTGGCTCAGCTCGCGCGCGACCTGCACCGGCTTCCAGTTGAAGAGCGCCTGGACCCGGCTTGCGGCGACGACCTTGCCGGCGCGCACCGCTTCGGCATCCCCGGCGCCGCACCAAACAGGAACCCCTAGAGCCTCGCTCACCGTTTTCGAGCCGCCAACGTGATCACCGTGCGCGTGGGTGAGCAGATGGGTCTTGACTGCTCGATCTGAAACCGCTTTAGCGATACCTCTGCCGTGGATGCCGAGCCCGGCGTCGACGAGCACGTCACCCACGAGATATGCGTTGATGCCGCCCCGTGGCAGGAGCGACAGCTGGAAGATGTCGTCGGCGACCCTGGCCAACTTCATGCGCGAGATAGCCTAAGCGTTCGAGGGCCCTGCCGGGAACCGTTCCGTGGCGGCCACCACCGACCGCCGGTCTTCCCTACAACCCGCGCAGAGGGGGGAGTGGGGTCCGAGCGGCTGAGATGCTCGTCGTGGCATCAAAGCGGGGCCTGGTCCTGCCCACTCGAATGAGGCACAGCTGTCCGGACCGGTTGCGGGGGTTGGGAGGCTGGCGGTGTGGTCAGTCGAGGGTGATGATGACCTTGCCGTTGGCGCGGCCCTGCTCGACGTAGGCCAACGCCTCGGGGGTCTGGTCGAACGGGAACGTTTTGTCGATGAGCGGGCGGAGCTGGCCGGCGTCGTAGAGGGACGCCAGCTCGCGCAGCTGCCCGCCGTTGGCCTGCATCCACAGGAACGAGTAGCTCACGCCTAGCTTCCGCGCCTGCTTGCGGATCTTGCGGCTCAGCAGCCCCATCGCGACACCGATGAGCTTCGGTGCCCCGAGCTGCTTCGCGAACGCAGGGTCCGGCGGGCCGGCAACGCCGATCGCATGGCCGCCGGGCTTGAGGACCGTGAGGGACTTCTCGAGGTTCTCGCCCCCTCGCGAGTCCAACACGACGTCGTAGCCGGATAGGACCTCGGCGAAGTCCTCCTTGGTGTAGTCCACGACGACGTCGGCGCCGAGGCTGCGCACCAGCTCCGCGTTCTTTGCGCTCGCGGTCGTCGCCACGGTGGCGCCGAGGTGCTTCGCAAGCTGGATGACGGTCGACCCCAGGCCGCCGGAGCCACCGTGGACGAGGACCTTCTGGCCGGGCTTGACGTGGGCGCGGTCGACGAGGGCCTGCCAGGCAGCGAGTGAGACCAGCGGCACGGCGGCCGCCTCGTGCAGGGTGAGCGAGGCTGGCTTGGGCGCGACGTCGTCCTGGTCGATCGCGATGTACTCCGCGAAGGTCCCGATCCGCAGGTCGCGCGGGCGGGCGTAGACCTCGTCACCTACGCGGAAGTCGTGTACGGCGGAGCCGACCCTCTTCACCACGCCGGCGGCGTCGTGGCCGAGCACGAACGGGGTCCGGTAGTTCAGCAGCCGCTTGACCTCGCCGTCGCGGACCATCTTGTCCAGCGGGTTGATACTCGCGGCGCTCACCTTGACCAGCACGTCGCCGTCGCCGACCTCGGGCTCTGGTACGTCGGCGGCGCGGAGTCCGTCCTTGCCGTAGTGCTCGACAACGAACGCGTTCATGACCGTTCTCCGCGGGGGGAAATTGTCAGAGGAACTCGAGAGCCCGCTTGACGAAGTCCTCGTGGAACTGGAACACGCCGCCGTGCCCGGCGTCGGGATAGATGACGAGCTGGCTGTTCGGGAGCTGTCGATCGAGGTCGACGGTGTTCTTGCTCGGCACCATCCTGTCGCTATCGCCGTTCATCACAAGCACCGCCTGGTGGATGCCCGAGAGGTCCGCAGGCGTCTGCTGACCCCATCGGTGGATCGCCTTCAGCTGGGAGCGGAATGACCGTACGGAGATGGCCTTGTCGCGGTCCTCGGTGCGTTCCTCCAGCCGTGCCAGGAATTCCTTGCCGGCTCGACGCCCGTTCGGAGTCCTGGTGAAGAAGAGGAACTGCTTGGGGTCCTGGCGGGTGATGAGTCCTCGCGCGATGTCGAGGTAGGAGATACGGGTCACGTTCTCGATGCCTTCGCCGCCCGCGGGGCCGGTTCCGGCGAGGATCATCTTGCGCACGAGCTGCGGCTCCTGCTGCGCGATCACCTGGGCGATCATGCCGCCCATCGAGAACCCGAATAGGTCGACCTGATCGAAGCCGAGGGCACGGATGAAGGCAACGGCGTCGCTCGCCATCTCCTGGATGGTCGCCGGCGTCGACCCACTGGAGCCACCGACCCCGCGGTTGTCGAAGGTGATGACCCGACGCCTCGCAGCGATGCCGTCCACGACGCGGGGATCCCAGTTATCGAGCACTGCGGCCAGGTGGGTCAGGAAGACCACCGGCACCCCTGTGCTCGGGCCGAGCTCTCGGTAGGCGAACTCCACGCCGCCGACCTTGATGGTGTGCATCGGCGCGGTACTCCACGTCGTATCCACAGGCGTATCCGTGAGTGTGTCGACGGCGGTCATGGTCTTCTCCTCGGGTTTCCTGGCAGTTTGCATTACGCTCATAATATCATAGTACGGCTATAATGCAATAGAGACGTGGCGCCGGTCCAGCGGTCGATGGGCCGAGGGTCAGACCCCTCGTAAGCAGCTCCTCCGGCGTGATCTAGGCCAGTTCGACGAGAGAGGTTCGCGATGCGGTACGCCAAGGACCAAAAACAAGCCACCAGGCAACGCATCCTCCAAGCCGCCGGGCGGCGCTTCAAGCAAGACGGCATCGACGGCGCCGGCGTGGCGACCTTGATGTCCGACGCCGGCCTGACCAACGGCGCCTTCTACGCCCACTTCGCCTCCAAGGAGGACCTCGTCGCGCACGTCCTCGCCGACCAGCTGCGCGCCCAACGCCAAAGCCTCGACGCCCAGCCCCCGGATCGGGCGGGACTCGAAGCGTTCATCCGCTCCTACCTGTCCCCGCAGCACCGCGACCAGTGCGCAGACGGCTGCCCCTCAGCCGCGCTGCTCGACGAAATCGCCCGCCGCCCCGCCGCAACCCGACAGACCTTCACCGACGAACTGACCCGCTCCATGGACGACATCGCGGCGAACGACTTGACCCAACAGACCCCGAGGCGGCCCGAACCGACGCGCTCACGATCTTCGGACTCATGGTCGGCACCCTGCAACTCGCCAGGGCGCTCACGGACCGCGACCTCTCCGACCAACTCCTCGCCCAAGGCGTCGAAACGGCGCTCGTACTGCTCGAGGATCTCGCGCAATGACCAGCGAGCTGATGGCCCTGCTCGATATCGAGTTCGACGAGATCACCGCAACGCGCGTGAGCGGCTCAGTCGCTGCCGACGAACGCCACCACCAGCCCTGGGGAATCGTCCACGGCGGTCTCTACACGACCGTAATCGAGACCTTCGCGACCACCGGCGCGTTCGAGGCGGTCAACCGCCGCGGCCAACAGGCCGTCGGGGTCTCTAACACGACAGACTTCCTCCGTCCCCACCGCGCCGGCCGGCTGCAAGTGCTCGCGGTCCCGATCCAGCAGGGACGAACCCAGCAGCTCTGGCAGGTCGAGATCCGCCGCCCAGAGGACGAGAAGCTGATCGCCCACGGCCACGTGCGCCTCCAGAACATCGAAGCCGAACGCTGAGCCGACCTGCATACAGCGAAGCAGCTCAGGCTGCTCCTCCGTCGCCGTGGTCCGCTCCTTCCGGACATACGCGGCCAGACGAGCGCCGTGCAGGCGAGATACCCGTGCGACGCAAATCAGGGCGCGCCATCCGCCTAGCAAGAGACCCGAGGCTCGCCATCGGCGAGACCGAGGCGGCTGGGGGCCCGATATCGCTCCTCTGGCCGTCCCCAGCCCTGCAGACCGCGCAACTCAGGGCGCTCCTCGTCGGCGGCGAGGCACCTCTGCCACGAGCGATGCAGGACCAGACCAGGCCGTCGGAGATGGATCGACGCGGCTGCTGCACGCCTTCGGGTCGCGGCGGCATGTAGCCGCTTCCCACCAGAGGGGGTCACGTGGCCGGCGCGGAGCTTCTCGCTGCATTCCGCGGCGACTAGCCGCCTTCCCGGTGGCGTCCTGCGTGCCGCGAGCGGCAACGGGGTCACGTTCTGAGGCGCTGGGTGGGTGGGTTGCTCGGTGGGATCGACGCCGACCGTCCGATGCACGGTCAGGCGCGAGGCCCCGCGTCGCGTTGTGCCGCGTATCGGGCTAACCGGCGCGGCTGGCCAACCCCGATCCCGCCGCTGGCGCCGGTCACGAGGATGGACTCGCCAGAGATGTCGTACTGGGTCATGAGGCGTCCTGGGTCGTGGTTCTCAGAATCCGGCGTAGTGTTTGACGGCGGCGCGCTCGACGGCCCCCGGCGCGTGGTGCAAGACGGTGCGCAGCAGCTTGTTCTTCGGGAGGTCGACCACCCAATGCACCTTCGTGCGATCCGCGGTCGCCTTCACGACCGTCTGCGCAACGTCGCCGGCGGTGAGGTTGATGCCGATCGCGTCGACGATCGCGCCCTGCGCGGCTTGCATCATCGGCGTGTCGACGAAGTTGGGCAGGATGTCGCAGACGTGGATGCCCAGGCGCTCCCACTCGATGTTCATCGCCTCGGTGAAGCCGCGGACGAAGAACTTGCTCGCCGAATAGGTCGCCTCGCTCGGGACGCCGTAGTCCGACGCCCGCGAGCACATGCTGATGACCTGCGGTGCGACGCCCTTTGACAGGTACGGCAACGCTAGGTGGGTGCAGTTGACGACGCCTTGAACGTTGACCCGGACGACGAGCTCGTGGTTGCGGAGCGGTACGGCCTCGAAGTTATCGACGAACGCGACGCCCGCGTTGTTGAACAGGACGTCGAACCCCCCGCCGTGACGAGCGGCGAACTCCGCGAAGACGCGCTCGATGGCCGCGCTGTCGGTCACGTCCATCTCGGCGTACGTGTGCCGCTCGCCCAGCTCCGGCTTGAGCGCATCGAGGGCGTCCGTGTTGATGTCAGTGGCACAGACGGTCCAGTCCATGGCCGCGAAGCGCCGCGCCGTCTCGCGCCCGATCCCGGCGCTCGCACCGGTGATGACGATGGTCCGGCCCTGGTGAGTCGGAGCACCGACCGTCCGGTCTAGGAACGCGATCTGCTCGGCGACGAAGACCTCGAACTGCTCTCCGACATACGGCTCGAAGTGGCCCGTGTCGTGAACGCGCACCGTCGTCGTGGGCGAGCGCCGCGCGAACTTCATCCGGCCGGGCGGGGTCGTCTCGTCGCGGCTGCCGAGTTGCATCAGCACCGGAACATCGAGGTGCCGCAGCCTGCGCGCCGGGGAGTACCGCGTGGCCTGCAACGTGAAGCGGGCCGCGAGACGCTGGTCGAAGTCCTGTCCGGGCGGGACGAGCCGGAGGTAGCCGGCCGCTTCGGGTGCCGTCATCACCGCGAGCGTGCCGGGCGCCCCGGAGGCGGGGATGTAGTGCGGCGGGCGACCGAGCAACTTGCCAACGACATCGACCAGCCCATGCGCGGTCAGCCTCAGCCCTTGGGTGGGCTTCATCGCCAGGACCGACGCCAGGCCGTCGAGGTGCGGCACCTGCGCGATCACCGCGGCCGGCCGCACGCGGTCGGCCACCGCGATCACATGACCACCCGACAGGGACGACCCCCACAGGGCGACGCGATCCGGATCCACCTCGGGACGGCCGCGCGCGTACTCGACCGCCGCGACCCAGTCCTCCTGCTGGCGCGCGATGTCGAGCAGCTGTCGCGGCTCGCCCGAGCTCGCGCCGAAGTGGCGATAGTCGAAGACCAACACATGGTGACCCGCCGCCGCGAAGCGCTCGGCGTACGCGTCAAGCCGCATCTCCTTCACTGCGGCCAGGCCATGGGCCATCACCACACACGAGGCTCGCTCGACACCCTCGGCGCGGTAGAACCAGCCCGCACACCGCTCGCCATGCGACATGAACACGACGTCCTCACGACCCATCTCACACTCCCGATCGCTTGCCTCTCCCATCGTCGCACCTCAGCCACCATCGTTCCACCACCCTGATGCTCTCGATCTCACCCAGCGGGCCACGGACGTCTCGTCGCCGCGGAAGCAACGAAGAGCTGCCTCGACGCGACGCTCGCTTTGACCCTCCGAGACACGATCGAAAAGCCACGCTTGCGATCGCCCGCGAGTGGAAGACCCGCGGAGTCACGAAAGCAGGACAGACCCTCAGCACCGGTCGCGGCCCTGGGATTCGCCAATAGGGGGCATCGGCGCCAGGGCGAGCGTCTTCGGTCAGGAGGCTGCGATCGCTCGTGGGGGCGAGTGTGCTTCCAAGTGAGAGTGGATGAGCTGGATGGCCATCGCGCCTTCACCGACTGCGGCCGCGACTCGCTTGGCCGAGCCCGAACGGGCGTCGCCGGCCGCGAACACGCCAGGAACGCTGGTCTGGAGGAGGTTGTCTTGTGCGCGGGCGGCGGCGCCGGTCAGGATGAACCCATTACCGTCGCGTGCGAAGGCGTCACCGAGCCATTCGGTGCATGGCTCGGCTCCCAGGAAGAGGAACAAGAACGACAGTGCTCGGCGCTCGCCGGTTTTGAGCGTTATGGCTTCGAGTTGGCCGTTCGTTCCTTGAAGGGTGGCGATCTCGCTGCGGTCGCGCACTGCCACGCCGTAGTGTTCGAGGTCCGAGATTAGGTAGTTGGACATCGTCTCGCGCAGAGTTGCTCGGCGATGGAGCAAGGTCACGTGCGCCCCTCCGCGAGCGAGCCAGATAGCTGCCTGGCCGGCCGAGTTTCCTCCGCCGACGACGCCAACCCGTGCGGCTCCAGCGAGTTGCGCCTCGGGGGGCCCGGCGGCATAGAAGATGCTTGTTCCCTCGAATTCGGCCAAGCGGTCGACTGGGAGCCGCCGGTACTGCGCGCCGGTGGCGATCAGCACGGCGGGCGCGACGATCTCTTGCCCCTCTTCCAGGCGTACGAGGTGACGATCGGTTCCAGGTTCGAGTGACACGACCCGGTACGGCGTGGCCAGGCGCGCGTTGAACTTTCGCGCCTGGGTCACGGCGCGGCTCGTGAGCTCCGAGCCACTGATTCCTGCCGGAAATCCGAGGTAGTTCTCGATTCTGCGGGAGTAGCCCGCCTGACCGCCGAGCCCGGTGCTGTCAAGAACGAGCGTTTCGAGTCCCTCAGAACCGGCGTAGACCGCGGCCCCGAGGCCCGCGGGCCCGGCCCCAATCACGAGGAGGTCGACGTGTTCGGTGGGTGAGAGCTCGCGGCCGATCCCCAGCGCCCGAGAGACCTCGCCGATCGAAGGCCCCCAAAGCTCTCCTCCTCCCGGCAGCCGGACCAGAGGGAGGCTGTTCTCGTCGACCCTTGCGACGAGCGCCGCCGCGTCTGCGTTGTCGGGATGCAGCGAATCGCGCCAGCTGACGGGCAGGCGATTGCTCCGCGCGAAGTCGAGCATCCGCATGGTGGCAGCCGACGACTGCGGGCCCACGACCTCCAGCCCGACGCCTTGCGTCTGTTGGAGCAGTTCGCGCCGCGCGATGAATGTCGAGAGCACGAGCTCACTGAGCGGGGCGTCCTCGAACAGAAGCGATCGGAACGCATCGCGATCGACGGCGATGTAGCGCAAGGGCTGCGTGGCCACGGCGGTGACTAGAGCTGTTTGTCCAGAGAGCAGGTTGAGCTCGCCGAGGAATCGCGATCCGCCGTGGCGGATGATCTCCTCACCGGCGGCGTCGAGGACTGCAACCTCGCCCTCGATGATCGCGATGAAGGGGAAGTTGCGGTCGCCGACGTGATACAGGGCCTCGCCGGCGCCGGCTGCGTGCTCTGCTCCCAGCTCGGCAAGTCTCGCGAGCTGCGCGCGGGAAAGCGCCGGGCTGGCTTCCGCCGGGACGATCGAGCCCTTGGAGCTCATGCGGCGAAGGAGCGAAGGTAGGCGTACGCGGCGTCGAGGGCGATCCGGAGCTGTTGAGGGTCGCGCCGGGTCTGGGTGAGCACGAGTCCGCCTTGGATCGAGGCGAGCGTGGCGGTCGCCAGCCGCGCGGGGTCGGCGGTACGACGGAGCTTGCCGTCGCTTCGCATCCGTTCGAGGCCTTCTCGGAGTGGTGCTTCCCAGCGGTCATAGCCGCCGGCGAGCTCCGCGCGGGCTTGCTCGTCCGTTTCGGCGAGCTCGCCTGCAAGGCTGCCGATCGGGCATCCACCCACACCTTGGCGTTTGACCTGTAGCTGGACGAGATCGTCGAACCAGGCGGCGATGGCGCTCCAGGAGGCGAGGTTGATAAGGCGCGGTTGCGCGTCGAGGACTTGCTGGATGGTGCGGTCGATGACGGCGTGGACGAGGTCGTCTTTGTCTGCGAAGTAGTGGTAGAGCTGACCCTTGCTGACATTGGCGGCGCTGCGCACGTCGTCGAGTGTCGTTTCGGCGACCCCGCGCTCAAACACCAGCGCGACGGCCGCATCGAGGATCCGGTGGCGGGTGGCGCGCCCCTTGTCCGTGACCGGTCTAGTCGTCGTCATACCTTTCAGCATAGCGAGTTTTTGGACTTTATGGTCCAGTCTGCTATGGTCGTTAGGAATGGACCGCAGAGTCCAAAGCTTTGACCGATGGAGGCACGATGACAGTGCAGGGCAAAACAGTGCTGGTGACCGGCGGACGTCCGGGATCGGGGAGGCGACGGCCCGCGCCTACGCGGCCGCCGGGGCCGATGTGGTGATCACCGGGCGTGACGAGCAGCGCGGTCGCCGGATCGTCGACTCGCTGGGGAAGGACCGCGGACGGGCGCGATTCGTGCGCGCCGATCTCGAGCGCCTGGG
>CAVWOC010000006.1:0-364929 GCA_963756555.1 uncultured Actinomycetes bacterium | reverse complement strand
GATCTCCCCCACAAGGCCCGTGCCATGGGGTTGCCAGTGACGGAGGTATTCGGAGTGGATCGGGTGATTCCGCTGCCGGCGGCGTAACGTCTAGCAGGCTGAGAGCCATGCCGGCAGATACCCATGCGTTCTGGCTGCGCGCGCCGGGCTTCGGGGAGATCCGGCCGGTGGCGCTGCCCGAGCGGGGGCAGGACGACGTGCTGGTGCGCACGTTGCGCTCCGGCGTCAGCCGGGGCACCGAGACCTTGGTGTTCCGGGGCGGTGTGCCGCCGACCCAGTACGCCGCCATGCGAGCACCGTTTCAGGAGGGTCACTTCCCGGCGCCGGTCAAGTACGGTTATCTCAACGTCGGCACCGTGGAGCAGGGTCCGGCGGAGCTGTGCGGCCGGACCGTCTTTTGCCTGTACCCGCACCAGACCGCCTACGTGGTACCCGCCCGTGCGGTGACCATCGTGCCCGAGGACGTGCCGGCCGCTCGTGCCGTTCTCGCGGGGACTGTCGAGACCGCCGTCAACGCCTTGTGGGACGCAGCGCCACTACTCGGCGACCAGATCACGGTCGTCGGCGCCGGCATGGTCGGCTGCTGCATCGCACGCCTGTTAAGCAGATTCCCGGCGGTGCACGTCACGCTCGTAGACGTCGATTCCAGTCGAGTCGATGTCGCCGCCGCGCTCGGCGTCGAATTCGCGCTGCCTGCGGACGCCGCCGACGGTCAGGACCTGGTCGTCCACACCAGTGCGACCTCGGCGGGGCTGGGGCTCTCGCTCGATCTGCTCGCGCCGGAGGCCACGGTCCTAGATCTCAGCTGGTACGGCGACAGCGAGGTAAGGCTTTCGCTGGGCGGCGCATTCCACTCGCGCAGGCTGGGCATTCGCTCAAGTCAGGTGGGAACCGTGTCCCCGGCCCGGAGCGGCCGGCGCACGGGTCCGACCGGCTAGCACTGGCGCTCGAGCTGCTGCGCGACCCCTCGTTCGATGCGCTTATCACTGGGCAGTCGCGGTTTGGCGAGTTGCCCGACGTGATGCCGCGCCTGGCGACGGGAAGCCTGCCGGCGCTGTGCCACACGATCACCTACGAGGGAGCGTAGGTCTTGTTCAGCGTGACGGTCCGCGATCATATGATGATCGCCCACAGCTTCAAGGGCGACGTCTTCGGGCCTGCGCAGCGGCTGCACGGGGCCACCTATGTCGTCGATGCCACGTTCCGGCGCGCAGCCCTCGACGCCAACAACATCGTCGTTGACATCGGCCGCGCGTCGGAAGAACTACATGCTGTGCTGGCCGAGCTCTCCTACCGCAACCTCGACGACGAGCCTCACTTCGCGGGAATGAACACGTCTACCGAGGCGCTCGCCGGGGTGGTCGCGGATCGGCTAGCAGACCGGGTCCATGCCGGCGCCTTGGGAGCCGAGGCGCAGGAGCTCGATGGGCTGGTCGTAACTCTGCACGAATCCCACATCGCATCGGCGAGCTACGAGCGGCCGCTGTGAGCGCGGTGCACGTCGTCGTGCCCGACAGCATCGACGAACCGGCCCGCCCAAGTGGGGGTAACACCTATAACCGCCATGTCTGTCACGGCCTCGGCTCGCTCGGCTGGTCTGTGCAGGAGCACCCTGTCGCGGGATCCTGGCCACGGCCAGACCCCGAAGCGCTCGCCCGCCTAGGCGTCGTCGTAGAACGGATACCCGACGACGCGGTTGTGCTGCTCGACGGGCTGATCGCCTCGACGGCTCCCCAGGTGCTTGTGCCGCAGGCGCGCCGGCTGCGCTTCGTCGTGCTCGTGCACATGCCGCTTGGACACCGTCCGGCCGACCACGGGGGCCGCGACGTCATCGAGCGCGAACGTGCGGTCCTCTTGGGCGCCGCGGCTGTCGTGACGACCAGCGCTTGGGCCCGACGCCGCGTGCTGGAGCTGTACCCGCTTGCGCGGTGACCGGGTTCACGTCGCCGAGCCCGGCGTCAACCCCGGCGAGCGCGCAACGGGGACCCGGGGGGCGGCGCGCTGCTCTGCGTCGCTGCGGTCACTTTCGGCAAGGGTCACGACGTGCTGCTCGATGCGCTCGAAACGGTGTTGGAGCTGCCTTGGCACTGCGTGTGCGTAGGCAGCCTGGCCCGTGACCCGGCGTTCGTGGCGACTCTCCGTCGCCGCTCGCTCGACGATGGCCTCCGCAAGTGCGTGGAGTTCGCGGGACCACGAACCGGAGCCGATCTCGACCGCAGCTACGCCGCCGCGGACGTCGTCTTGCTGGCGTCACGTGCCGAGACCTACGGCATGGTCGTCACCGAAGCCCTGGCCCGCGGGCTACCGGCGATCGCAACTGACGTCGGCGGAGTGGCGGAGGCGCTTGGACACGGTGCAAACGGGATCCGACCGGGCCTGCTGGTGCCGCCACAGGATCCTGCCGCGCTCGGGACGGCGCTTGGCGCCTGGCTCGGAGACCCCGGGCTGAGAGCGCGGTTGCGCCGGGCCGCCGGTGAGCGGCGTAGCTCGCTATCCGCTTGGTCCACGACCGCATCCGTCGTCGCAGGCGTCCTGACCGAGGCATCGCGATGATCGCAGGGAACACGCGGGTGAGCACGGGATGGCTTGCCCTGCGTGAGCCCGCCGACGTGGCCGCCCGTGCACGCGACCTTGTCGAAGAGCTGAAGCGACTGCTTCCGGCAGCTGGCGGCCTGGTGATCCATGATCTGGGCTCCGGAACCGGTTCGATGGCGCGCTGGCTCGCACCGCTGTTGCCAGGGCCACAGCACTGGATCATGTACGAGAAGGACGCAGACCTGCTGGCGTTGGCCGCGACCGACCGCCCCGGTCCGGGCGCAGACGGCGCCGCCGTCACCGTCGAGACGAAGCAGTCGGACATCACTCGCCTGGGCCCGGCCGAATTTGCCGACGCGAGTCTCATCACCGCGTCCGCGCTGCTGGACATGCTTAGCGGGGAGGAACTGGCGGGGCTCGTAACCGACTGCGCCGGTGCGGCATGTCCGGTGCTCCTGACTCTGACCGTCGTTGGCCGCGTGTCCTTCAGCCCTCCGGAGCCGCTGGACTACCGCGTTGCTGCCGGGTTCAACGCGCACCAACGCCGCATGACGGAGCGGGGCCGTCTGACCGGTCCGGAGGCCGTCGCGCTCGCGGCCGCCGAGTTCACCCGGCAGGGCGCAGAGGTTCTGGTGCGGCCCAGCCCCTGGCAACTCGGCGCCTCGCATACCGACCTGGCGGCGGCATGGTTGACCGGCTGGGTCGCTGCTGCCTGCGAGCAGCAGGTCGCGTTGGCTCGCGAAGCCCAGCCGTACAAACGCCGGCGGCTGTCGCAGCTGACAGCCGGCCAGCTCGCGGTCGCGGTGGACCACGCCGACCTGCTGATCCTGCCCGCGAGAGAACTACCCGGCTGACAACGGTACGTCGAGCGTATGTGCGCCTCTTAGCGCCTTGGTCGCCAAGTAGTGGGCGTTCGCCGTCGAGAGGTGTGCGGCAGTCGGAACCCGCGCGGCGACGGCCACCCCGAAGCGGCGGAGCTGCCGAGCCTTGTCCGGATTGTTGCTAAGCAGCGCGACTCGCGGCACTCCCAGCGCCTGAAGCATCTGCGCGGCGACCAGATAGCTGCGTTCGTCCTCGCGGTGACCGAGCGCGAGGTTCGCCTCATAGGTGTCCAGGCCAGCGTCCTGAAGGATGTAGGCATCAAGCTTGGCATAGAGGCCGATGCCCCGGCCTTCCTGCCGTAGATAGAGCAAATAGCCGTCGGAGTCGGCAATGCGCTCGACGGCTTCACGCAGCTGCGCTCCGCAGTCGCAGCGCTGGGAGCCGAATACGTCGCCGGTGAGGCACTCGCTGTGTACCCGAACCAGCGGCACGCCACTGCGTCCGGCGGGCGTTACCGCAGCGACCCGTTCGCCCAACCCAAACGCTAGGTGCTCGAGGCCGTCGGCCAGTCCGTTGAAGCTGAACGCCCGGGCGGGCGTGACGTACCCGTCGGCGAACCGCAATGGAACCGGCACGTGGGCGCGGATCGTCGCAGCGGGCAGTGGCGCGGACATCGATTGAAACCCTCGATCAGCTCTGGAACCGGGACGAGAGCGCATAGCGCAACAGCACGACGTCACCGATCTGGTGGACGCTGGCAAGCGTCGCCCGGCGGCCGGCGGTCCACGGGAAGCGGCCGTCGGTCACGAATCGTGGAGCCCGGGAGTCGCCGACGAAGAACGGCGCGACGACCAGCTGCAGTTCGTCGGCGAGATTCGCCGTCAGGAACTGGGTATGCACCTTGCCGCCGCCCTCGACCATCAGCCGCTCCACACCGCGGGCACCGAGGTCCTGGCTGAGCCTGTGCATCTCCACCGGCTCGCCACCGTCGACAACGGTCGCCAGGCTCCCGAGTCGAGAGCGGGCGTGCGAGACCCGGCAGCTGGCGCAGTAGACGAGCTTCTCGGTGTCGCCGGTGGTAAAGAAATCGGCGCAGGGGTCCAGCTCCACCCGCTCGGTCACAGTTACCTTGATCGGTGACGGCGCGAGCCCGCGGCTTGTCCGCTCCTCGCGTAGGGCCCTCGAGCGAACCACGAGCCGCGGATTATCAGTTGCGTACGGTGCCTGCACCGACGAGGATCGCGTCGCAGGATGCGCGCACGCTGTCGACTCGATCGAAATCGGCGTCGTTGGACAGCTTGAGACGTCGCGGCGTCGGGCTGTCTAGATAGCCGTCGATCGACATGCCGCAGCTCAGGAGCGTGTATGGACGCTCAGGCATGCGCTGTTCCTTTGCGGAGCGGCGGCGCGATCCGCCCCGAAAGCGGGACACCACGGAACCATGCCACGCCCAGGACCGCGGCACCGGGCAGGCTGGCGACGAGGACCATGACGCCGTAGACGACGCCCACGGCCACTCCGTGTTGCGCACCAAGGCCGGCTGCGCCGAACAACCATGCGGCCGCCCCCTCCCGCGGACCCCAGCCGCCGATACTGGGAAGCACCATAGCCAGCATCACGAGCAACGCTATCGGCAGCAGCTGGGACAGCGGCGCGGTGGTGCCTGCGGTGCGCGCGGCGATCAGGAAGGTGACCGCGTGGCCGCCGACGACCAGCGCCGATGTGATTGCGATGCCCATCCACGCCCTCCGGGCGAGCAGCCCCTCGCGCATATCCCCAGCCGCCGCGCTCCGTACGCGTGCCCAAAGGGAGCGACCGCTACGGGGGTGGTGCCGAGCCGTGACCACAAGGCTGATCGTCGCCACGAGGACCGCGATCCCCACGACTGGCATGTCCGAGTGCACAGGCGAGGGCAAAGCGAGGAGAACGCCCAGCGTGAGGACGGCCTGCACCACCTGCCCGGCGAAGCGCTCCCACGCCACGGACCGCAGCGCGCGGCCGATATCGCCGACGTCGCGACCGTGGCTGACGCCGCGATGAATGTCGCCCACGATGCCGCCGGGCAGCGTGACGTTCAGGAATAGAGACCGGTAGTACGCCGCGACCGCGGCAGGCAGCGACAGGTCGACCCCGAGCCCGCGGGCGACGATCTTCCACCGCCAGGCACAGCACATCGTTGTCGGTACCGCCAGCGCCGCAGCCGCCGCGAGCGCCCTAGCGTCGACCGAGCGCAGCCCATCCACGAACGGGCCAGTGCCCAGGCGCCAGACGAGCACCGCGAGCGTCGCGGCGGGTCCCACGACGCGTGCTCGTGCCCACAGCGTCCGGCTCATCCCGGCACCCCTTCGGCTTGATGGCGCGGTCGTCGGATGGCTCCGGACCAGCTGCGACGCCGCTGGAAGCGGATCTCGAAGACCGATGCGAAGATCCGGGAGAACAGGATCGTCAGGGGCAGCACCAGTGCGGCCGTCATAACGAAAGCCGGAACGCCCTGGTGGAACCGGCCGGCCACGACCTTCTCGTACACCACGACGACGATCGGCCCATGCGTCAGGTACAGGCTGTAGGACGACAAGCCGAGCTTGCGCAACGGCCGCGAGTCGAGTACGCGCAGGAGCGGGGATGGATGGCCCGTGGCCAGTCCGGCCAGAAGCAACGCGATCGCCGGTCCCAGCGCCAGATCGACCCAGTAGAGGTGGTTGAGCGACCACACCGAGCCACGCCACCAGAGCGTTGCGAACACTGGCACCGCGGCGGCGAGCGCGAGCCACGCCCACGGCCACGATCTGCGCTCCGCGCTGGCGGAGACGATGCCGGCGGCCAGGATGCCTAGAGCGAACAGCGCCGCGAGGTCAGGGGCAGATTGGATCACGAACGTGTCGACGCGGGGGATGTGCGGACCGAAGACCCCCACCGCCGATACAACGAGGGTGACGGCAGCGACCATGGCGATCGGGCCTCGCCGACGCAGCATCAACAGCAATAGCGGGAACAGCACGTACAGCTGAGCCTCAACGGCCATCGACCAGAACGCTGCATTTGGGCTGTGCGCGCCGACGAGGTTCTGGACGAGCAGGCCGTAGACGACGACGGACCGTCCGTCGGGCACGCCGTGCCCAGGCTGAGGCGCGATCAGCCACGCCACCGCGAGGCTGAAAGCGAGGGCGGCCACGTAGGCGGGAAGGATGCGCCACGCTCGTCGCTGCGCGAACCGGGAAACAGCGTCCAGCCTCCAGTCGTGGCGTGCCGGCGCCAACGCAAGCGAAAACCCGGATAACACGATGAAGACGACCACAGCGAAGCGCCCGTAGATGAGCCAAGCGGCCCAGAACGGTGCATGGTCCGCCGGGTACCCGGGGAACGTTCGCAGGAAGATGTGGTTCAGCACCACGTACAGCGCGGCCAGGCCGCGGATGCCGTCGAGGCCGGCCAGCCGCTGGCGGCTAGGACCAGCGGCTGCGGATACCGAGGGCGGGGCCCCTGGTGAGTGCACGACCTCGGCCATATGAGGAGCCGCGACGGCGCTCACCGCTATCGAGTCGCCCGTCGCGGTCCGAAGGCGGTGAGGAACCGGTCCCGGAAGGCGCTCATCTGCCAGTCCATCGCCTGGGGACCGGCCAGCAGCCCCGCCTGCCAACCCCACCCCGAGATCCGCTTCATCACCGATGGGTCGCGGGCGATGATCGAGATCGGGACGTCGTGATTCGCGCCCTGCCCGCTCACGTTCGCCAGCGGCTGCTCGTCACCGACGACGATCAGCACCGTGTTCCTGTTGCCATAGTGCTGGACGTACGAGATCAGGGCGTTCAGCGAGTACTTGATCGATCGGGCGTACGCTGCCTGCACGCGTTTGGGGTTCCACCAGAACGAGTCCGGCTCCTTGAAGGTCGGCGTGTGGTTGAAGATCGAGCCGTTGCCGACCTCCTTCCAAGGAACCATCTCCGGGATGCGGTTCCACGGCATGTGGCTCGACACCGTGTCGACCTCCGCGAACACTGGACGGCGGTCACGCTTCGCGAGCTCGAGGCGCTGGAACGACGAGTACAGATATTGGTCGGGCATGGGCGCGTAGGTGTACCCCGGCCCGCGGTACCCGACGTCCCGGCGGTCGTAGAGCTTGTCGTAGTGGTAGAACGACGTGCCCTGCGGCCAGTCGCGGTCGTCCGCCGGCGAGTCGTCGACGGTCCGCCACCCGGCCCGCTGGAACGCGTCGCTGAGCGTGAAGCGATCGCTCGAGACGAGCTGGTTGTAGCGCTGTCCGGTGTCGGCCCAGACTCCCGACTGCAGGGTGGAATGGGCGAGCCAACTGACGCCGCCGAACGTCGGCGAGGTCAGGAATGCGCTCCTGGCCGAGAAGCCCGAGGCCTTCAGTTGCTCCGTTCCTCGGTTGAGAAGAGCGTCCACGGCCGGCGAGAACGAGGACCCCTGGACCGTGACCTGACCGTAGGACTCGACGAAATCCAGGATGACGTCTTTGTCGCGCAGCCCGGTCAGCAGCTGGTTCCCCGGCGTGTAGCGGAAGCGGTCGTGCCTGATCTCGGCCGCAAAGACGCCCTCGTCGTGGATGTCGGCCTGGGCCATATGGACCTTGTCGACGACCAGGGTGGCGGCGCTCGTGGAGGCGATCGGCGTGTGAGTGACGAGCCTTGCCCCGAACAGCAAGCAGAGCAGCCAGACACCGCCAAAGCCGACGATGGCCCGGACCGACCACCGGCGGTTGTCGGCCGCGAGGCGCAGCACCCGGAACATCGCCAGGGTGCTCAGAACCACAACGACGACGGCAAGCACGATTCCGGCGATGACGGCCAGGTTCGCGGCGGTTCGGCCAATCGCATCGCGCATCGTTTCGAGGCCGGTCCCGGCCTGGCGCACGTCCCCAAGGGGGTCGAACGGCCGATCGAACAGAGTGAAGAATCCGAAGTCGAAAATCTTCAACATGACCACCACACCGAGCGCGGGTCCGGCGACCGCCGCGAGGACACGGCGAGCGCTGGCGGGGAGGACGACTGCCAGAGCGATGAGGACGAGGCCCTCGAGCGGGATCCTCACGAAGCCCGTCGGCTTGAGGTATCCGGGCTGGTCGGGAGCGACGAGCGCAGTCCATACGGCCAGGACGGCGAGGATCGTGAACGCGGCTGCGAGGGTCGTCCGCGTACGGCCACGCTCGGGGTCACCGGGAGTGGCGACCGCGCGGAACCGAGGCACCGCCGCGATTCGAGGGAGCGCGGCCTCCCTCTGGTTTCCGAGCCACACGACATCGCGACCGAAGGACTCTGCCAGCAGGGCGAGCGCTACGACGAGCGCCGCCTGGCTCGCGGCCAGCGGAAGGACGTGGGCGGCGGCGACGGTCAGCACGATCCCCTGCGCCGCAGTGACCCATTTCCGCCAGTCGCGCGACGGCAGTTCAGCACGCATCCAGGGCAACACCCACCCCGCCGCGAAGAACACATAGCGCGCGGCGCCAATCGCGAGCACCCACGCACCCGCCGACTGGGCGACGTACACACTGAGGATGAGGATCAGGAACGCGTCGACCTCGCCGTCGAACTGCGCGCCGATCGCTGTCGTCCTGGTGCGTCGTGCGACCCACCCATCGACAGCGTCCAGTACAAGCGCGACCGTCGCGAGCGCTACCAGGATTGCGACCGGTTCGTGACGGTCGAACGAGGCCGCGACAAGCGCAGCCACGCCGACGGCGAGCGAGGCTCGAGCAAGCGTCACCCAGCTGGCCGGATCCAGGCGGTCCGAGCGGTAGCGCGAGAGGCCCTGGGCGAGGGCCTGGTTCGTGGCCAGCGCGCACACGACGCCGACGACCCAACCGGAGCGACCGAGGCCGACCGTTTCCGCGAGCGCCGCGAGCAGCGCGAACTGGGCGATCAGCCCGCTCGCGGGGCCCGCGTGGAATGCTTGTCGGGCTCCGATGCGGTGAAGTTGTGCCGGGTGGGGGGTGCCGATCGCCGCGGCTTCTGCTCGCTCTAGCGCCATGCCCACAATGACGCTGGCGCCGGGCCAAGCCTTCCCGGCCGCGGACTGGGGGCAGCGGCCGGCGGGAAGGCGAGGCCGAACTTCGGCGTCTCGCTTGGGGTAGAGGAGCCATGAAGCAGGACGAACGCAATCCCTTCTTCCAGGCGCTGCATCGAGCCCGGGGGGCGGCCTACACCCCGGGGGAATTCGTCGAGCAGGAGAGCTTTATGCGAGCCGCAGAGATCCGTGCTCTAGCGGATCAGGCCGGCATTACGCTCGGGGCGTCCGTGCTCGACCTCTGCTGCGGAGTTGCCGGGCCGGGGCGGTTCATCACGCGCGAGCGCGGTTGCACCTACCTTGGGGTTGATTCCAGCGCCAGCGCCATCGACATCGCACGCGAGCGAGCCCGCGGGCTCCCCTGCCGCTTCGCGGTCGCGCGCATTCCTCCCATTCCTGTCGGCCCATTCGACGTGGTGCTCATGTTGGAGACGATGCTCGCGTTTCCTGAAAAGGTCCGCCTGCTTCAGGAGATATCCCGAGTGCTGCCGACGGGCGGTCGGTTCGCCTTCACCATGGAAGCGGGACTGCCGCTGAACCAGGCCGAGCGAGAGGCGATGCCCGACGCGGGCACCGTTTGGCTCATCCCGCTTGAGGAGATGCTCGCCTGCCTTCGGCGAGCCGGGCTGGTCGTCCGCTGGCGGAGGGATTGGAGTCGGTCACACCGCGCCGTGGCTGATTCGTTGATCGGAGCGTTTGTCGGCGACGCTGACGAGATTGCCGCGCAGATCGGACGCCGGGCACTAGACGAGCTGCTGGCCGCCCATCGGCTCTGGCGCGACTGGATAGGCGAAGGGCGGGTCCGCAAGATCGCCGTCGTTGCGGAGAAAGCGGCCTGAGCCCACGTGCGGTTCTCGCGCAGCGCGAAGTGTTGCTACTCGGGGAGTAGCTTCAGATGTTCGACGTGAGATGGGCGGACCACGCTGAAGTGGCGTCGGTCCAGGGTCGCGAGCCTGGGCTCGCGCATGCGCTCCACGCAGGCAAGAGGTGGACGTGGAGCCGCCCGGCATCTACATCAGACATCAGTGCGCTGAACCCCCCGACCATGATCGGCCGCGCCGAGAAAGGCGGCGCGCAACGAGCCCATTGACAAGGGTGAAGAATGTGTCCCAGACAAATGAGCATTCCCATTCCAATGGCGCTCACGCTGGCGGGCGGAAGTCTGATCATTGCCGTCGTGCTCGTCGTCGGCTTCTTCGTGGTCGTGTTCAGCTGGTATACGCGACGCGGCAGCGGCATCAACCAGCACCCCTACGCCGATCTTGACCACAACTCGGGACCCGAGACGCCGTCGGAGCTGGCACACGACGTCACCCAGGACATCGATAACTGGAGCCGAGGAGTGGGTGCGCACCGCCGTGCGCGGCGGACGGGGCCGCGGGAGCAGCTCGATGATGAGGAGCTGCTCGGCGCCTTGCGGGCATGGCGACTCGGAAGGGAGCGCCCCGCGCTTGCGACGCTCGACGCCACGGTCCACGTTCGCGGCCCCGACTCAGGGGCCGAGGTCATCGTGTTCTGGGACTACCTGGCGCCCGACTCATCCGCGCTCGCCGCCGCGCTTGCCGAACTGAGGCAAAGCAGGCCGCTCAGGGAGGCGGCGCTGCATTTGCCCGTCGCGGACGCGCGGCCGCTGTCCTTGCTTGCCTCGCTGGCGGTGGAAGCAGGCGCCGCCCAGGGCCGGCTCTGGGCGATCCATGATGCATTTCTGGCGCGAGCGCCGAAAGACGAACGTTCCGTTCTTGCCGCCGCGGAACTGGTAGCTGATCCTGAGCGGTTCCGTGCAGATGTCGCCGCCGGAACCGGGAAGGCCCGCGTGCTCGCGGACATCCGTCTCGCGCAGGCCAGCGGTGTGCACGGAGTCCCGGCCACGTTCATCGGCGGCGTCACCTATGAAGGGGAGGCCGACAGCGACCAGCTGGCAGCAGCCCTTGACAGTCCCGCCGCGCGACCTTGGGAGCACCGGATCCCCGCCGGCGCGAGCGATGCCGCGTCACACAGCAACTAGGCGTTACCAGAGGCAAGTGACCGGGAGACCGCACGCGCCCGATCCGAGCGCTGAGCAGCGCCCCCAGAGAAAATCCGAGGGGTTAGGAGCGTGCCGCGAGGCTGGAACGCGAAGCCCTAGTGGATGTACGGCCGCACCGCGTCGCGGGCGATCAGGAAGCCCCGTTTGACCAGCAAGTCGGTGGTCTCGAAGCCTCGGTCCTCGTGTTCGACCGAGACGACACCGTCGTAGCCGGCACCGTAGAGCGCTGCGATGTAGCGGGACCAGTCAACCTGTCCCAGTCCGGGCAGCCGTGGAACCTGCCAGCCGATGCCCGCCGAGAAGGTCCCGTGACGGTAGAGGCCGTCGGGGCGGATCTCCATGTCCTTGGCGTGGGTGTGAAAGATCCTGTCGGCAAAATCATAGACAGCCCGTTCGTAGTCGATCATCAGCCAGAGGAGATGCGACGGGTCCAGGTTGAGGCCGAAGTGCTCGTCCGGGATGGCGGTGAACATCTCATCCCAGATCGCGGGCGACCAGGCCAGGTTGTTGCCGCCTGGCCACTCGTCATAGCTGAAGATCATCGGGCAGTTCTCGATCGCGATCCTCACGCCGCGCTGGGCGCAATGCTCAACTAGCGGCGGCCAGATCTCGCTAAAGCGCTTGAGATTCTCGGGCAGCGGGCGATCCTTGTCGTTTCCCACAAACGTGGTCACCACGGGCACGCCCAGCTGCTGGGCCGTGTCGATCACCCGACGCAGGTGACCGTTGACCTCCTGCCGGTGCGCGTCGTCGGGGTGGAGGTTGTTCGGGTAATAGGCGAGGGCGGAGATCTCCAGGCCGTGGCTCCTCATCAGCTCGCGCACCTGATCTGGATCGAAGTTGGCGACGTCGATGTGAGAGACGCCCGCGTATCGGCGGCGTTCGCCACCGCCTGCCGGCCAACAGGCGACCTCGAGTGCCTCGTAGCCGGCGGACGCCGCCCACGCTGCCACCTCCTCCAGCGACAGATCTGGGAAGGCCGCTGTCAGCAATCCAAGCTTCAACTACACCTCCACCCATTGTCGTTCGAGATGCGATTGCAGGACGGCCTCGGCCAGCACGTTCGCCCAGTGACCGTCACGGAAAGTCGGGTAACCCTCGCCGGGCCGGCCGGAGGCGATCGCGCTGTACACCACGCCATACAGGTCCTTGAAAGTGTCTTGAAAGCCTTCCGCGTGCCCCGCTGGGACCGATCCCTGCGCCGGTCCCAAGTTCAGAGCCGGGTCTCGCCACAACGTCTCGTTCGGCCGGTCGCGGTGCCCTAGCCACAGCTGCTCGTTTCGCTCGGAGTTCCAGGCCAGGGCGCCCGCCTGCCCGTCGACCTCGAACGTCAGCATGTTGCGGCGCCCGGCGCTCACCTGCGAGATAACCACGGATCCGCGTGCGCCACCATCGAATCGCAGCAGCAGGTGTGCCACATCCTCCGTTCGCACCTCGACGGACTCGTCGGCGCTCGCGGCTTCGGCAAAGCTCTCGGTCCTCCGTGTTGGCCGCTGTCGCCTGGGAATCGTCGTCACCAGGTCCGCGAGCAGGGCGCTGACGCGCTGTCCGGTCACGAACTGCACCATGTCGAGCCAGTGGGAGCCGATATCGCCCCCTGCGCGCAACGCCCCGCCCTCCTCGGGCTCCAGGCGCCAGTTCCAGTCAGTCGGCCTCAGCAGCCAATCCTGCAGATACGAGCCGTGGACGTTCCACACCTCGCCGATCGCGCCGCCCAGCAACCTGTAGCGAGCCTCCCGCACCTGGGGATAGAAGCGTTGGTTGAAGTTGGTGCAGTGCACGAGCCCACTGCCTTCGGCCAGCTCCAACAGCTCGGCCGATTCGGCGGCCGACATAGCCAGTGGCTTCTCGCACACCACGTGCTTTCCGGCAGCCAGGCAGGCCTTCGCCTGCGGGTGGTGCAGTCGATTGGGCGTCGCCACGTGCACGGCGTCGACCGCGCCGTCCGCAAGCGCTCGCTCGAGGCTCTCGTAGACGGGTGGGAGCGGATAGGTCGCCGCCTTGGCCGCCGCGCGGTCCGGCGACGAGCCCACGACGCCGACCACGTTCACGCCCAGCCGACGCAGCGCCTCCACGTGGACGAGGCCGATGAACCCCGTCCCCACGACCGCCGCCCCGAGGTCGCTGATCTTTCGCAAATCTCGAGGTCCGCTAAGCGTGCACTTCCTGCGGGAACCGGAACGGCTCGGCCTCCAAGCGGACGGCGTTGCGCGGCAACTGATAGCGCGCGTATGGGAGCACGATGACCTTGCCTTCGGACCCATGTCGCTCGAGCGCCGCCGCAAACGCCTGATCGAGCGAGGTCGTGGCATCGATTCCGATGTCGGCGGCCATCTCCAGGTTCTCTTCGAGCGTCACGAGCGTCAGGTGCTTGCGCGTCATCACCTCATAGATCGGGACCCAGATGCAGCCTGCCCACATCTGGATCTTGCGGTGATGGATGTCGCGGAGCACGCGCTCATAGTTCTCCGGCGTCGCGGGCATGTAGGGCTTCATCAGGTCCATCAGCGCCAGACCGGGAAAGTCACCGACCTCCGTGTGCACGCCTGGCGAGGGGGAGCAGTAGATGATCGTCCCGCCATCCCTGACCACGAAGTCCGAGGACATGCACCCCCAGCCGGTGTGAAAGAAGAGATGGTCGGTTGGGGCGAACACTCCGCACAGGCCGATGTCCGCCTGGCCCTTCTCGGCGACCGGATTCTCGTAGGCGTAAATCGAGTTGAACTGCTCGATCGCCTGCCGATGGGCGTGGGGGTGCGGGCCACCGATGATGTCCAGCACCCGGCCGTGCGTGTCGAGCAAGACGTTGAGCGTGTAGTCGAGCCCCACCATCGACGCGATCTCGTCGATGTCCGATCGCATCGGCCCAGCAAGGGCGCCGTAATGGGTCTGCGGCGACATCGTGAAGTTGCAGTGATTGGACTCGATCGTCTCGTCGCTGGCGACGCCGGGCATGATCAACTTGCCGCCGCCGCCATAGCCCCAGTGGTTGGCCTGGGCCTGGCCAATCGCGATCACTACGTCGCGCTTGGCGACTTCGTTGTGGATCCAGACCGGCGTCCCGCGTGAGGTGACCCCGAAGTACGTGTAGACCTCCTCGTTGCGGGGCTCGTTCTGAAACAGGCCGATGCCGGAGCGCTCCATTCGATCAAGGTTCTCACGGCCCACTTTGAGCTCGATGTCGGAGTCGGACAGCGGAAACACCTTGCCGTTGCCGGTGATCACGCAGGCATCCGTGACCCCGGCCTCCTCGAGCAGATCGAAGACCGCAGGCAAGAGCTTCGATACGGGCGTGGGCCGGAACTGGTTATCGATCACCACCGCCACGCTCTTCCCGCCCTGGACGAGCTCGGCAAACGCTGGGCCGCGGACCGGACTCCTCAGCGCTTCACGCGTGGCCTCGGTCGCGTCGCCGACGGGATCAGGCTCCTCCGGATAGATCGCCGCCAGGAGGTTGGAGTCCGGGATCTCCAGCTCGAGCTCTTCCCGATAGACCTTGCTCTCGTCATCGGCAGAGCCGATCGTCAGCGGGTCCAGCGACTCGTACGGGATCTTCAAACTAGCCATGAATCCTCTCCTCCGGAACGCGAATGCGGCTCAGCGGGACCGTAACACAGCGACCCGGGGCTCAAATGCCGGGGATTCCAAATCCGTACCCTTAAGCTGGTGCCTGGCCTGAGGGAGGACCTCGAAGAGCTGCTCGAAGGTGTGCGCCGGGGTGACGTTGAGCCCCGGCTGGCGCTAGACCGCTTTGCGCAGCTGCCGTTTCGAGACATGGGCTTCGCTCGGCCCGACGTGCATCGGGAGCTTCGTCAGGGCGCGCCGGAGGCGGTGCTGGGTGAAGGAAAGACGCCGGAGCAGGTGGTGAAGATCGTCCACGCGATGCTGGACGCGGGCGCCGGCAGCGTCCTCGTCACACGAGCCGACGCAGACACTCGGCGCGTGGTCCGGGAGCTGGCGCCGGACGCCCGCGAGCACGAACTGGCCCGGCTGGTCTGGGTTGCCCGGGCGCTGCCCGAGACCCGCGGCTGTGTGACGATCGTCTCTGCCGGCACGTCGGATGGTGCGGTGCTGCACGAGGCTAGGGTGCGTGCCGAGCTTTTGGGCGCCGAGGTGGCGGTGCACGAGGACGTCGGCGTCGCTGGCCTGCACCGGTTGCAGCCCGCGCTGCCGGATCTCGAACGGGCCGACTGCGTCGTGGTGGTCGCTGGCATGGATGCGGCGCTGGCGAGCGTCATCGGGGGTCTGGTCGCGGCGCCCGTGATCGGCGTTCCCACCTCGGTGGGCTACGGGGTCGCCGCGGGCGGGAAGACCGCGCTGAACGCGATGCTCACTTCGTGCGCGGCGGGGCTCGCGGTGGTGGGGATCGACGACGGCTTCGGCGCTGGGACGATCGCCGCCCGGATCGCCCGGGGCCGCGAGTGATCGCCCGCCTGCCCTCGATCCGAGGCCGCGAGTGATCGCTTATCTGGACTGCGTGGGTGGCCTGGCCGGCGACATGTTGATCGCCGCACTCATCGACGCGGGCGCCCCCCTAGAAGCGTTGCATTCGCTTCCCGCCCGGCTTGGTCTCGAGGGGGTGGCCGTGGCCATCGATCGCGCCGAGCGTCATGGGATCGGCGCGCTCGCGCTCGAGGTGCACGGGGCCGATGGCGAGCATCACCCGCACCGCAGCTGGCGTTCGATCCACCAGCAGCTCCGCGATGCTGCGCTCGCCGATCACGTCCGCGAGCGAGCGCTGACGGTATTCGCGCGGCTGGCGGAAGTCGAGGCGGGGATTCACGGCGTCTCATTGGAGGAGATCCACTTCCACGAGCTCGGCGCCGTCGACACGCTGATAGACGTGGTCGGTGCCGTGACCTTGCTTGACGAGCTTGGGGTGGAGCGTCTGGAGTGCTCGCCGCTGCCGATGTCGCGCGGGGTGGTGCGCGCGGCCCATGGAGTCCTGCCGCTGCCCGCGCCGGCCACGGCCGAGCTGCTCACCGGGGCGCCCGTGTACGGCGTGGATATCGAGGCTGAGCTGGTCACGCCCACCGGCGCGGCGCTGGCAGCCGTGCTGGCCGACGGCTGGGGCCCGATGCCCGCGATGAGGATCGCCGCGATCGGTTATGGCGCCGGCACCATGGACCTCGAGGCCCGCGCCAATGTAGTGCGAGTGTTCCTCGGATCGGGCGAGGGATCGATACAGCCCCGGCACCAGGTGGCGCTGCTCGAGACGAACCTTGACGACCTCAGTCCAGAGCTGGTTCCCGACGCCGTGGAGCGCTGCTTCTCCGCCGGCGCCCTCGACGTGTGGACCGTTCCCGTGGCGATGAAGAAGGGACGGCCGGGGGTGGTCCTCTCGGCGCTGGCCCGTCCCGAGCTCGAGGCGCCCGTGGCGAGAGCAATCCTTGAGCACACCACGGCGATCGGGGTTCGAGTCGCCCGCCTACGGCGCTACGAGCTTGACCGTGAGGAGCGCAGCGTCGAGGTCCACGGTCAGCGCGTGCGCGTCAAGCTCGCCCGTCTCGACGGCCGGTTAGTCAACATCGCCCCCGAGCACGACGACTGCGCGGACGTCGCACGCCGCACTGGCGCGACTGTAAAGTCAGTATGGGCCGCCGCGCTCACGGCGGCCAAACCGCTGACATGACTCGGGTAGCGCAACTGGAGGAGTTGATCCGCCCGCTGGGAAGCGCCATCGTCGCCTTCTCCGGCGGCGTCGACTCATCGCTCGTTGCCGCGCTGAGCGCGCGCGCGCTCGGCGAGCGTGCCCTGGCCGTGACCGCCGTGTCGCCCGCTCTGGCCTCAGGTGAGCTCGACGGAGCCCGGGCCGTGGCCGCCGCCGTTGGCATCGCACACCGCACGATCAGCACGGACGAGCTGGCCCGTGCCGACTATCGCCGCAACGATCGCGATCGCTGTTACCACTGCAAGACAGAGCTATACGAGCAACTGCAGGCGTTGGCCGCGCAGGAGGGATATCGCGCGGTGCTCTCGGGCGCCAACGCCGACGACGCCGGAGATTGGCGCCCGGGCCTCCGGGCCGCCGAAGAGCATGGCATCCGCCATCCGCTGCTCGAGGCGGGTGTGGGCAAGGAGGAGGTGCGGGCGCTTGCACGGGAGCTCGCCGTTCCAAGCGCTGAGAAGCCCGCATCACCGTGCCTGGCTTCACGGCTGCCGTATGGCACGGAGGTCACCCCTGCCGCTCTGGCTCGGATCGATCGCGCCGAGAGAGCGCTGAAAGCGCTCGGTTATGGCGTACTGCGCGTCCGCCACTACGGTCCGCTGGCCCGCGTGGAGCTGTCAGAGCAGGAACTCGCGCGGGCGCTTTCGTCCCCGGGGCCGGTGATCGCCGCGGTCCGCGGCGCGGGTTACCGGCGCGTGAGGATCGCCGAGCGGCCGTTCCGCTCGGGCTCATTGAATACGATCGCGACCGTCAGCTGACGATCTCCCGGGCTGCCTCGACTTGCTCGGGCGTCGGTCCGTCCTTGTTCAACGCGCGGAACGCCTCGAGCACAGCCATCGGGTCACGAGCGTGGCGCTTGGCGGCCATCGTCAGGGGCTCGTGAAAAGCGCCGCCGCAGTGGGCGCAGGCCCAGTTAAGCTCGGCCATCAGCTTCGCCGCGCGTCCGTCGGGAAACCGCTTCAGCAGCTCGACGATCGTCGTCGAGCCCTTGATCTCACCCTCCGGCATTGCAGCTCAGAGCGTAGCTACACCGTCCGATTGGCCCCGCCGTCGATCAGCAGTGCCGTGCCGGTGATGAAGGCGGCGGGCTCCGAGCACAGAAAAGCCGCCGTGGCGCCGAATTCCTCGACCGTACCGACCCGCCCCATGGGGATCTTGGCGATGGACTCCGGGCTGTCAACCCCCATCTCTCGAGCACGGTCGGTGGCGATCACACCGGTTAGTAGCGTGTTCACGGTCACGGCATCTGATGCCACCTCGCGGGCGATCGTCTTGAGCGCCGCGAGCAGCGCCCCCCGGTAAGAGGACGACAGGACCAGCGCGGGATTCGGCTCCCGCACGACGCTGGAGGACAGCGACAGGATGCGTCCCCACCGGCGCTCGCGCATGCCCGGCACCACGGCGCCGACCAGCGCCAGCTGGCCAAGCAGCAGCATCTGATGGGCCGCCTGCCACTGCTCCGGTTCCGGCGCAAGCAGGTCCCGGGGGGCAGAAGGGCCACCGCTGTTGGCGACCAGTATGTCGATCGGGCCGAGTTCGGCTTCGACCTGGTTGACAAGCTCATCGACGGCGTCGGCCTGGCTCGCATCGTGGACAAAACCATGCGCGCCGACGCGCGCGGCCGCCGCGCCGATCCGCTCACGCGAGCGGGAGCTGATGGCAACGCGAGCCCCCTCGCCGGCCAGGGCGCTCGCCACCCCGAGGCCGAGGCCCTTCGAGGCGCCGGTGACGAGGGCGACCTTGCCTTCGATCCCGAGGTCCACGAGGCCTAGGTGAGGCGGCCGGGGCTAGCCGTGCGGCTTGCCCCCGGTTCCCCACTGACTCTTGGGAAGCCCCTCCACCAACACCCAGATCTCGGGGCGGAGCTCCTCGCTGGTGCACTCCACCACCGCGTCGGTGACCTTCTCGATGATCTTCGGCACGGTGTCGTCGTTGATCCTGGTGTCGTACAGCTTGACCTCGACGATTGGCATCGATACCTCCTGGTGGTTGTGATCAGCGCTCGACGTGCAGACTGCCGCCGTCCGGACCCAGCACCAGGTCCTGGTCACGGTCGCCCACATGGTCGAGGGGTACGGGGGAAAGGGCCTCGAAGAACGCGCAGCCTCCGTCGGAGCGAAGCTCGTGCTCCACGCCTCGGTTGACGACGACAAGGTCTCCCGAGCCGAGCGTGCGGGTTTCCGAACCGACCGTCATTTCGAGCTCGCCCTCCAGAACGTACATCACCTGCTCCGTGTGCTCGTGCGAGTGCCTGGGAACGTGGGCACCGGGCTCGTAGCGCACACGGCACAGCAGCACCTGCTCGCCGCCGATGGAATGCGTTTGCACGTGCGGATACAGCTGCAGTGGCTCGCGGCCATCCCAGTTGCGAAACGGCGAATCGGCGGCGACGTGCTCGGCGCTCATTCGAACTCCAGGTAGCCGGCGCCGCCGTTAGTCGAGACCGTCCGCACCGACAGTTCCTCGTCAAAGATCACGCGCTTGCCCTCGCGTCTGGGCTCCGCCTTGCGCTGAATCGCCTTCAGCACCCGTTCAGGGGTCGCCGGGTACTCGGTGACCCAGACGCCGACCGCGTCGTGGATCGCGGCGGCGATCGCCGCCGGCTGCGCGTTGTTGGCCATCTCGCCGATCGCCTTGGCCCCAAAGGGACCGTCGACCGAGGGGTTCTCGAGGATCACGTTGTCGAGCTCCGGTAGATCTTCCATCGCCGGGACGAGGTAGGCGCCGAATTGCTCGCCACGGTGCTCGGCCGAGGGATAGTCCGGGTATGCCTCCTCCAGCACGCCCAGCCCTAGGCCCATCACGGCGCCGCCCTCGATCTGGCCTTCGACAAGCATCGGGTTGATCGCCCGGCCGACGTCATAGACCTGGACCAGGCGCGTCACTGTCACCTCGCCGGTCTCATCGTCGACATCAACGTCCGCCACGCAGGCCGCGTAGGACACCGCCGAATGCGGCTCGGAATCGACGCGGCCGTCGTCGTCGTTGAGCTCCGCCAGCGGCTTGAGCGCGGTGCCCTGGCCGGAGAGGAGCTCGCCGTGGGCGTAGGTGGCCGCGCCGGCGACGTCCGCCACCGAGATCCGCCGGTCAGGAGCCCCCTTGGCCACGACCTCGCCGTCGGTTACTTCGAGGTCCCCAGGATCGATCTCGAGCTCCTTGGAGGCCACGTCCAGGATCCGCTCGCGCACGCGCTCGGCGGCGAAGCGCACGGCGTTGCCGCCGATGAACGTGCCGCGGGATGCGAACGTGCCGGTGCAGACCGCCGAGGAATCGGTGTTGGAGTTGTCCATCGTCACCCAGTCGTATGGAACCCCGAGCGCGTCGGCGACGATCTGGGTGTGGACGGTCTTTGAGCCCTGGCCGATGTCGACCGTGCCCGCGAAGACGTCCACCCGTCCGTCCGGCTTGAGCTTGATCCAGGCCTGGCTGGGATCGCCGTTCTGATTCATCCCCGTGGGGTACTCGATCGTCGAGAAGCCCCGTCCCTTGTGCTTGGCCATCAGGAGGCACCTCCTCCGTCGCTGAGCACGCTGACGCCTTCGGGAGCCTGCTGCCCGACCAGGTGTTCAGGCAGCAAGTCGCCGCTGCGTCGATCGCGCGTCATCGCTTGATACTCGGGTCCCAGCTGCTCGCCTACGCGCTCGGCGGCGGCCAGCGTGACCGGAACCGTCGACGGATCCTGCATCACCACCCGGTTGGCCGTCGTGTCGCCGATGCGGTTGGCGTTCTTGAGCCGCAGCTCCCAGGGGCTCAATCCCAGGATCTCGGCGATCCGCGTCAAATGAAGCTCCACGGCCATCGACACCGAGGTCACCCCGAAGCCGCGCATTGCGGTGGTCGGTGGGCGGTTAGTGAACACCACGAAACCGTCGAACCGCAGGTTGGGGATCGTGTAGGCGCCGGTGTGGTGGAAGGCGTGCTTGGTCAGCCCGTAGGGCGAGAAGCGCGCATAGGCGCCGGAGTCATGGAGTGTCAGCGTGCGGCGGCCGAGGATCCAGCCGTCGTCCGACACCGCATCCTCGATCTCGATGTGCCACGGGGCCCGCGTGGAGGAAGCCAGCAGCTCCTCTTCGCGCGTCCACAGCCACTTCACGGGCCGCGCCGACTTCATGGCCAGCAACGCGGAGATCGTCTCTGCGGCCGTGTCGACCTTGCCGCCGAAGCCGCCGCCGACGGTGCCGCCAACGAACTTGATGCGGTTGAGCGGCACCTGGAGATGGGCGGCCACCACACCCAGCGAGAAGTACATCGCCTGGGTACAGGAATAGATCGTCAGGCGGCCGCTGGGGTCCGGAACCGCGAGCGCCGACTGCGTCTCCAGCGGGCAGTGCTCGATCGCTTGCGGACGGTAGACACCGGAGACGATGACGTCGGCTTTGTCGAACGCCCAGTCCAGGTCGCCCTTGCGTACGCGGCGATGGTTGTGGGGGCCGAAGTGGGGATACAACGCGCCCCATTGATGAAACGTCGGAGCTTCCGGATCCAGCGCCGTTCGCATATCGAACAGAGGCTGACGCTCGTCGTACTCGACCTCGATCGCCTCGAGCGCCTCCATCGCGGTGTCCATGTCCTCGGCCGCCACCGCCGCGATCGGCTGCCCTCGATAGCGCACGTCGTCCTGCGCAAGCAGCGGCTCGTCGGCTGGGATGCCGAGCGCCTCCAGATGCCCGTAGACGTTCTTCGGCACGTCGGCGTGGGTCACGACCGCGCGCACTCCCGGCATGCTCTCGGCCTTGCTCGTGTCCAGCTGCACGACCCCGGCGTGGTGATGGGGCGAGCGCAGCGCCTTGGCCACGAGCGACCCCGGGACCTGAACATCGGCGACGTACGTGGTGCGCCCTGTGATGTGGGCGACCCCGTCGTAGCGGGGGAGTCTTGCTCCGACTGCCTTCATGCTGGCGACCCCTTGATCTCGACTTCTGGCTCACCGGATTCGGCGGGCATCAGTTCATCCAACTTGACCTCGTCGCTGCCGTCACGGGACGCGGCCATGACGGCATCCACGATCTTCACGTATCCGGTGCAGCGGCAGATGTGCCCGCCCAACGCGTCAATTACTTCCTCGCGCTCGACGGCTCCGCCCTTGCGCTGGATCAGAGCGTGCCCGGCCATCATCATGCCCGACGTGCAGTAGCCGCACTGTGCGGCGTATCCCCTGTGGAAAGCGGCCTGGATGGGAGCGAGTCGATCAGGAGTGGTTCCCAGGCCCTCGACCGTGGTGATCTTGGCCCCCTCCACCAGGCCCACGGGGAGAAGGCACGATCGCCGCGGCTCGCCGTCGACGAGCACGGTACAGGTGCCGCAAGCGCCCTGGAAGCACCCGGGCTTGGGGCTCAGAACGCTCAGCTCCTCGCGCAGCACCGCTAACAGTGGCGTAAGGGGCGGACTGGCGATAGCTCGAGACACTCCGTTGACATTGAGTTCCATGCTCAGGCTCCTTCCAGCTGCTCAAGCGCGCGAGTGACAAGAGTGGGGAGGACGGTGCGCCGGTACCAAGCCGATGCCAGCGCGTCGCTTTGGGGATCGAGACCGTCAAGCGCCCTGGCCGCGGCTTCGGCCGATGACGAACCCTCGCTCAGGGCCTGCTCGACCGCGGTCAGTCGCGCCCCGTGCGACCCGACGCCGCCGGCGGCCACGCGCACCTCCTCGCCGCTGCGGGCGGAGGCCACCGACATCACGGCATAGGAATGCGCGTGACGGCGGCGCTGCGAGATGAACACAGCCCGCTCGGGCTGCTCGACCTCGATCGCCAGCACGAGCCTCGGTTCGCCGGCAGCCAGAAACTCGTCCACGGGCTCCGTGCGCTCGCCGCCTTCGCCCGCCGAGCGCACTTGCGCCCCGAGCGCCAGCAATGCCGGCTGCAAGTCCCCTCGCGGACTTTCCACGCCGGGGGGAGCGCAGAGGTTGCCGCCCACCGTCCCTTGAGCGCGGACCTCGAAGTCGGCGATGTTCGCAGCGGCGCTGGCCAACGGCTCGACTCCCGAGCTGGCGAGCACGTTCAGGGACACCATTGCTCCGACTGTCAGCCTGCCGTCGCCTTCGATCTGATCGAGCCCTGCGTGCGCGAGTAGAAGCGTGCGCCCTCCTCGCGGATAGCGTCCATAGGAGATCTCGGGCATCAAGATCGTGCCGCCTGCGAAAACGGTCACATCCTTGCCGTCGCCGAACGCCTCAGTGGCTTCCGCTGCGGTTCTCGGCATCAGAACTTCGGTGTCGCTGACGCGCAACTTCCTCTCCTTCCCAACGCAGGTAGCCGTGGATTTCACACTCTAACGCGCATAAGACCTCCAGCTAAAGTGAGCGCCGGGTGGAGGAGTTCACCAACATCGAGCAGCTGGAGGAGGCACTGATGGGGGCCTCCTACCTTCCGGACCGCGGCCTGGCCACGGCGCTGTTCCTGGCCTTGCGCGTGCGAAAGCCGCTGCTGCTGGAGGGCGAGGCCGGCGTCGGCAAGACCGAAGCGGCGAAGGCGATCGCCTCCAGCCTGGGCTCGCGCCTGATCCGTCTGCAGTGCTACGAAGGACTGGACGTGGCACACGCGGTGTACGAGTGGAACTACACGCGTCAGCTTCTGCATATCCGCGCCACGCAGGACAGCGGGGCCGTGGCCGAGGACGAGCTGTTCGGAGAGAAGTTCCTCATTCGCCGGCCCCTGCTCGAAGCGATCTCCTCGCCGGAGCCAGTGGTCCTGTTGATCGATGAGATCGACCGAGCCGACGACGAATTCGAGGCGTTCCTGCTGGAGATGCTCTCGGACTTCCAGATCACGATTCCTGAGATCGGCACGATCCGGGCCGAGCGTCGCCCGGTGGTGGTGCTGACGTCCAACCGCACCCGGGAGCTGCACGATGCGCTCAAGCGCCGGTGCCTGTTTCACTGGATCGGCCACCCATCGTGCGAGCGCGAGATGGAAATCGTCCGTCTCCGGGTTCCCGGTGTTCCAGAGCGGCTTTCAGCGGAGGCCGTCAGGTTTGTTCAGGGTCTCCGCCAGCTCGACCTGGCGAAGCCGCCGGGCGTGGCGGAGACCGTCGACTGGGCGGAAGCGCTAGCCGCACTGGGCCGCCGGGAGCTCGACGCGGAGCTCGTTGAGTCGACCCTGGGATCCGTGCTCAAGTACCACGAGGATCTGGAGCTGGTTCGCGATGAGACGCTGGTCAGCCTGCTGGAGGAGGCCCGCGCTGTCCGCTGACGCGCTCGTGGGCCACGTGGTCACGTTCGGGCGCGTGCTGCGCGAGGCTGGGCTCGAGGTCGGTCCCGGCCGGATCGCCGATGCGCTCGCGGCGCTGGACGAGGTGGATCTGGCGCGACAGGAGGACGTCTACTGGTCGCTGCGTACGACGCTTGTCACTCGCTTCGAGGAGATCGAGCCATTCGATCGGGCGTTCAACGCCTGGTTTCTCCGAGCACCGGTCGTGCCGCCGACGAGGATTCGTACCACGCGTCCGGTGCGCTCGCCAGGCGCCCGTCGCGGCGATGCTGTCAGGAGCGGCACGCAACAGGTCCGGGACGACCAGCTGGAGGTCGGCTGGAGCGCGCTCGAGCTCCTCCGGGAGCGAGATTTTGCGGCGATGACTCCAGAAGAGTTCTCGCGCGCCCGGATGCTGATGAGGGAGCTCGCCAGCGTCCGTCCCCGGCGGCGCTCGAGGCGGTTGCGCTCCCATCCGCGCGGCCAGCAGCTCAACCTCCGACGGCTGGCGAGAAGCTCGCTGGCCACGGGCGGCGAGCCGATCGCGCGCAGCTTCCGGCGGCGGATCGAGGTCTCCCGGCGGCTCGTCATCCTGTGCGACATCTCGGGGTCGATGGAGGCCTACACCCGTGCGCTGCTGCTGTTCATGCACGCCGCCGTGGAAGTTGGGCGGGTGGAGGTGTTCGCGTTCGGGACCCGTCTGACGCGGCTGACGCCGGCGCTGCGCACGCGCGATCCTGAGCGGGCCCTAGAAGCGGCGGCGGGCACGGTCGTCGATTGGGCCAGCGGCACCCTGATCGGGGCATCGCTGAAGACGTTCAACGACGATTGGGGCCGGCGGGCGTTCTCGCGCGGGGCGGTCGTGGTGATCGTCTCGGACGGCTGGGAGCGTCAAGACCCAGAGCTCGTTCGGCGAGAGATGGCGCGCCTGTCACGCTGTGCGTATGCCGTCGTGTGGGTCAACCCGTTGAAGGGGAACGTCCGCTACCAGCCCTTGGGTGGCGGGATGCGCGCGGCGCTGCCCTACGTGGACCGGTTCCTGCCGGGACACAACATCGCGGCTTTGGAGCACTTAGCGGACACGTTGTCCGCAATCGACAGGAGGCATGGAGCATGAAGGAGCTGTTGGGCGAAATCGAGGACTGGCGCAAGCGTGGCGAGGACGTCTGCGTGGCCACGGTCATCTCCACCCGCCGTTCGGCACCGCGGCCGGTGGGATCGAGCTTCGCGATCTCGCGTAGCGGCCAGCTCGCCGGATCGGTTTCCGGCGGCTGCGTGGAGAGCGAGATCTACCACGAGGCTCAGGAGGTGTTCGAGACCGGACAGCCGAAGCTGTTGTCGTATGGGATCGCCGACGATCAGGGCTGGGAGGTCGGCCTCCCGTGCGGGGGCGAGATCGACGTCTTCCTGGAGCGGCTGGCATGAAGCCATTGCTCGCGCGCTTGGCGGAGCTTTCAGAGGCCGGCGAACGCGGTGTGCTGCTGACCGAGATCGACGGGCCGGAGGCCGGCATCAAGCGTCTGTGGTTAGAGGCGGGCGATGGGGGCGAGCTCCAGCCAGAGCTCGAGGAGCTAGCTCGAGAAGTGGTCCGAGGCGGGCGCAACCGCCTGTTGGAGATCGATGGACGGCGAGTGTTCGCCGAGGTGTACGGTCCACCGCCGCGGCTCGTGATCTACGGCGCGGTGGACACCGCCGAAGCGCTGTGCAGGACGGCAAAGCTCGTCGGCTGGCGCACGATCGTGGCCGACGCGCGGCCGATGTTCGCCACAAAGACGCGGATCCCGAGCGCCGATGAGCTGATCACCGCATGGCCAGAGGAGGCGCTGTCGCAGATCGCGCCGGACCATCAGACCGCCGTGCTTGTCCTCACCCACGAGGACCGCTTCGACCGTCCGGCGCTGATGGCGGCGCTCGAAACCGAGGCGTTCTATATCGGCGCACTTGGCTCGCGCCGAAACCAGGAGCGGCGCCGGGAGAGGATGCTGGAGGCGGGCGCGGACGAACAGTCGCTCCAGCGGATCTCCGGTCCCTGCGGGCTTGACATCGGGGCTGAGACGCAGGAGGAGACCGCGATCTCCATCCTGGCCGAGATCCTCGCGGTCCGTACGGGCCGGGGTGGCGGAAAGCTGCGCGAGGCCAGGCAGCGGATCCACGCCCAAGTGGATTGATGGCCCTGGACCGGGCTCGGCGCGCGGAGTTAGTATCGGCCCGCAGGAGCGAGACGACAGGGCCAGAGAGGAGAGGAACGTGGGTATCGATGTCAAATCCGACGCCCTGCGGGAGCTGATCGACCCCAGCGCCGAGGTGGAGCGGATCGCCACCGGCTTCAACTTCACCGAGGGACCGATCTGGAACCGCGAGGGCCAGTTTCTGCTGTTCAGCGACATGCCGGGCGACGTCCGCCGGCGCTGGAGCGAGTCCGGCGGCGTCGAGGAGGTCATGAAGCCGAGCAACAAGTGCAACGGCATGGTCTATGACGCCCAGGGCAACCTGCTGGTATGCGAGCACGTCACCTCGTCGCTGGTGCGCGAGCGCCCCGACGGTACGCGCGAGACGCTCGCCCGCCACTACCAGGGCAAGGAGCTCAACAGCCCCAACGACGTGATCACGCGATCGGACGGCACGATCTATTTCAGCGACCCGTCGTACGGCCGGATGCCGGGCTTCGGGCTGGAGCGCGAGCAGGACCTCTCCTTCCAGGGCGTCTATCGCATGGGCCCCAACGGCGGTGAACCGGAGCTCGTAGTGGGCGAGGACGAGTTCGAGCAGCCCAATGGCCTGTGCTTCACGCCCGATGAATCGCAGATGTACATCAATGACACGCCGCGGGCGCTGATTCGCATCTACGACGTGCAGGCCGACGGCTCGCTGTCCGGCGGCCGACTGTTCCACGACGGGATCGGGAGCGGCGTGATCGAGGAGGGGATCCCGGACGGGATGAAGTGCGACGAGCGCGGCAACGTGTGGGTCACGGGACCGGGCGGGGTGTGGGTCATCTCCCCCCAGGGCGAGCACCTCGGCGTCGTAGGAGTGCCTGAGAACGTCGGCAACATCGGCTGGGGAGGGGAGAGTTTCAAGACGCTTTACATGCCTAGCTCCACCTCGCTGTATCGCGTTCAGACGAAGGTCGCATCTGCCCCACTTCCCTACCACTAGAGCCCGGCGGCCGAGACAAAGCGAACGAGAGGAGTATCGATGAGCGAGCAATCCATCCAGCTCGAAGCCAAGCGCTCGGCGCTGATCATCCAGGATCTGCAGAACGACGTGATCACCGAGGGCGGGGCGTTCGCTGATTCCGGAGCCCCAGACCACGCCAAGAGCCAGAACGTCGTGGAGAACGTGAGGCGGCTGGCGGAGGCCGCGCGCAAGGCCGGCATGCCCGTGATCCACGTCCACTACATCGTCGAGGAGGGCGCGCCGGGCCTCAAACAGAACGCGCCCCTGTTCATGGGCGTCAAGGACGCGAACGCCCTGGTCCGCGGGAGTTGGGGCGCGGCGCCCGTGGACGGCCTCGAGCCCCAGTCGGGCGATCACGTGGTCGAGAAGATGCGGATGAACGGCTTCTACGACACGCGCCTGGACATTCTGCTCCGCGGGCTGGGCGTCGAGACGATCGTCATCACAGGCGCCTGGACGAACATGTCGATCGAGCACACGGCTCGTCACGGCGCAGATGCGGGCTACGAGGTGGTGGTGGTCTCCGACGGCACCTCGACGACCGGCGATGAGTGGCAGCACGCCGCTCTGCACTATGCGCTGACCAACGTGGGGCAGGCTGCCAGCACCGACGAGGTGATGGGCGCGCTGGGGGCCACCGCGACCGCCTGAGAGCTGGCCTGTCGCGGCTGGTGTGCGCGCTCAGGCGCCGGCCGCCTGGCGGTAGTCCTCGCGGACGGGCTGAAAGACGTCGAGCACCAGCGCGCCGTCTGGCCCCGCGATCCCCTGATGCTCGACACCACCCGGCAGGCTGTAGGCGTCCATCTCGCGCAGCAGGTGGTCGCTGTCTCCGACCACCAGCGTCATCGAGCCGCGCAGGATGAGACCCAGCTGCTCGTGGGGATGGCTGTGCCGGGCGACGACCGAGTCCGGCTCGAGCTCCACCAGGTTGAGCATCGCCCCCTCACCGAACAGCGCTTTTGCTGTGACGCCGTCCGCGAGCTGGAAGTCGCGTGCCTGGCCAAACGAGAGGAACTGCGGTTCCACGGCCATCAGTATGGACCTTGAGCCACCGCGCGGGCAAGCTGCCCGAGAGGGGAGAACGATCGCCTGCGCTTGGCGCTCAGCGATGCACGATCGCGCGCTTGGGCCGCACTGGCCGGTACTCGGTGGCAGCCGCGGCCGCGAACGCCGCTGCGGCTGGAGAGAACTGCGTCCGCGCGTACGCCGTCAACTCGCGGATGACCGGTTGGCGAAGCCGCCATGCGAGCTCGGACAGGTGCTCGGGGACGATGTTGATCGGGACCATCGCGACGCCCACGCCCGAGGCAGCCAAGCGGACGGCCGCTTCCGCCTGACCGGTGCGCATCGCCGCCCGCGGCGTGAAACCGGCCTGGGCGCAAGAAAAGCGGACGACGTCATCGAGCCCGTGCCCTGGCTCATAGAGGATCCATTCGCTGTCCGACAGCTCGGAGAGGTCGAGCATGCCGCCGGCGCTGCCGAGTTGATCCGAGGGCGGAGCGATCACCACAAACTCCTCCCAGCCCACGGACAGGAGCGGCCCCGTCCAGCGGCTCGGCCGCGGCCCGAACGCCACGTCCGAGAGCCCAGCCAGCACCGCATCGTTGAGCCGTTCGCGGTGGGCGAACTCGTGCAGCCAGATCCGTACGCCGGGATGCCGGCTGCGGAACGTCCCGATCAGCGGCGGCAGCACTCCGACCGCCAGCGAGCGGACGGTGGCGATCTCCAGCTCCCCGCCCTCCAGCGCCTCCGTCTGCCGCACTGCCAGCCGGCCGCGTTCGGCCGCCGCGACCATCGCTCGGGCCTCGGGCAAGAACTCCCGCCCCGCGGTGGTCAGCCTCAGCCCCCGCGACGTCCGCTCCAGCAGCGTAGAGCCGACATCACGCTCCAACGCCTGCACCTGCTGGGACAACGAGGGCTGGGCGATTCGGAGCTTGCGCGAGGCCAGCGTAAACGAGGCCTCGTCGGCGACGGCCAGGAAATAGGAGACTTGGCGCAGGGTCACCGCCCCAAGCGTATAGGCGATCACCTATGAGGGCAATGGAATTTGCGACTTTGCCCTAACGCGAGCGAGGGTCTAGGTTGCGATGCTTGCGGGCCCGTACGGAGTATCGAGTCGCTGGACTTGCCGAGCCAATCAGCCACTACACGGACGCGGTGCAAGCTGACGGACTGCTGTTCGTCTCAGGATGCATCCCGGTTGACGGGGATGGGCAGCTGGTGGGCGGAGACGACGTGGTAGAGCAAGCGAGACAGGTGTTCGCCAACATCGGTCAGGTGCTGGCCGAAGCGGGAGCGGGCTTCGGCGACGTGCTGAAGGTGACGGTCTATCTGACCGACATCGACGACCGGCCTCTGATCAACCCCGTCCGTCAGGAGGTGTTCGGCGACACGCGGCCGGCGAGCACGCTCGTTGAGGTCGCGCGGCTGGCGCACCCAGGTGCCCGACTCGAGGTTGACGCCGTCGCGCACGCACCCGGGGCTTGAAGCCAATGAAAGCCACAGGTATCAACCACGTCAGCATCAGCGCCCCCGACCTCGAAGCGTCAGTTCGCTTCTACACCCAGGTATTCGGAATGGAGCGAGTGCCTTCGCCCCGCTTCGGTGGCCAGGACGTCGCGTGGCTGCGGCTCGGAGATCAGCAGCTGCACCTGTTCCAGCGCGAGGGCAGTCCCCAGTATCACCACTTTGGCTTCGACGTCGACGACTTCGAGGCTGCGTACCTCAAGGTGCGCCAGCTGGCGATCGAGGACGAGACCACGTTCCTCGGGGGAATCTTCGAGCTTCCCGGCGGCGAGGTGCAGATGTATCTGCGCGATCCGGCCGGCAACTTGGTGGAGATCGATTGCCCTGATGGCTCCACGCTCGACCGCAGCGTCGTGACGCGACATCGTGCGGCTGGCGGACGTTGTGCCGCAGGGCGAGGAAAACCGCCGCGCGCGGCTCTACACCCGCGCATTGGAAGGCCGCCAGGAGAGCGTTAGGTGATTGTTATCGCCCCCCCTGAGCCCGTTGTCAGCCCCCTGGGGCTCCGGTATGGTCAGCTTCCAGCCCTGATGAGGAGAGAGGGGTAGATTGAGCGTCGCAGTACCGCATCGGGGCAGGGTCAGCGTCGCTGGGAGGCGCGTGCCGCGGGCGCTGATGGCGCGCGCCATCCTCGGGGCACTCGTGCTTGCCGTGGTCGTGTGGCTGGCGATCAAGGCCAGCCAAGGCGGGCAGACGTTCCTCCAGGTCACGCTCAACGGGCTCACGCAGGCCGCGCTGTATTTCGTGGTGGCGGCGGGCTTCACGCTGATCTTCGGCCTGATGAGGGTCGTGAACATGGCTCACGGCTCGCTCTATCTGTTCGGTGGCTACATCGCGTTTATCGCCCAGCGAGACTGGTTCTCGAGCGGGTCCTCGCAGTTCTCGCTCGGCGGCTCGAGCACCTCGGTCAGCGTGCTGGGGTTCTTCGTGCCGATGGTGTTCGCGGCGGTGGTGATCGGCCTCGTCGGGCTGGCAATCCAGCAGGCGCTGCTGCGCTGGAACCAGGGTCAGGACCTCCGCCAGGCGCTGATCACGATCGCGGTGTCGGTGATATTCGCCGACCAGATGGTCGCCCACTACGGCGGCATCGTGCAGTCGATTCAGCAACCGTCGAGCTGGCCGGACAGCATCGTGGTGGGCTCGTTTCACTACGGGTTCTTCCGCATCACCGTGGTGCTCGGCGCGGCGGTGCTGATCGGAGTCCTCCTCTACCTGCTGATGAAACGAACGCGCTTCGGCATGATCATCCGGGCCGGTGTCGATGACCGGTCGATGCTGTCGGCGCTTGGCGTCAACGTGCAGCTGGTGTTTGCCGGCGCGTTTCTGATCGGGGCGATGCTGGCCGGCTTGGCCGGCGTGCTGGGCGGGACGATGATCTCGGTGGGACCCGGACTCGATACGCAGTACCTCCTAGACGCCCTGATCGTGGTGATCATCGGCGGAATGGGGAGCCTGCCGGGCGCCGCGATCGGCGCGCTGCTGTTGGGTCTGGTGCAGTCCTACTCGGCGATCTACCTGCATTTCGGGTCCACCGACCTGAGCCCGTACGGCGTGCTCACCTCGTTCATCCTGGTGATCGCCGTGCTCGCGGTACGACCGCTCGGCCTGTTTGGGAGGCCGGCGTGAGCGCGACAGCCGCCAGCGGTATGGGCCGCCTCAGGGAGAACGCCAGCCCACTCAAGCTGGTGGGGTGGGCGGTGCTGGTCGTCATCGCCATCGTCCTGCTGCTCGCGCCGCAGATCTTCAGCGCATTCGACCTCAGCCAGATCCTGACCCAGGCGCTGTGGCTGGGCATCGCCGCGGCCAGCTTGACGTTCCTTCAGCGCTACGGGGGCATGACCTCGCTGGGCCAGGTCTCGATCTATGGGATCGCCGGTTTCGCGATGGGCAATGTCGTTCACACCATCAACAGCGAGGGCGGGTTGAACTTGGGATGGACGCCGTGGGCAGGGGTGGCGTTCGGAATCGCGGTGGCGCTCTTGATTGCGTTCTTGTTCGGCGCCATCGCCTCGCGCAGCTACGGGATCTACTTCCTGATGATCACGCTCGCGCTGTCGCTGTTGGTCTACTACTTCTTCGGCCAGGTCACCACGCTGAGCGGCTTCGGCGGAATCCGCAGCGTCTCGAACCCTGGGTTTCTGAAGGATCCGATCACCGATCCAACGCCTCTGTACTACGTGTGCCTGGGGTGCTCTCTGGCGGTCTATGTCCTGCTGCGCTACATCGTGCGAACGCCGTTTGGAATCGCGCTGCAGGGGATTCGCGACGACCCGCCACGGATGCGCTCCCTGGGCTACAACGTCCCCCTGCACCGAACCCTGGCGTTCACGCTCGGCGCGTTCGTCGCCGCGATCGCCGGCATCCTTTCGGTCTGGTTCAACACGCAGATCTCGCCTGGATCGATCAACATCACCCAAACCATCGCGATTCTGATCATCGCGGTGATCGGGGGCTTGTCGCGGTTGGAGGGAGCGTGGATCGGCGCGCTCGCCTACTCGCTGATCGACTACTACGCGCGCCAGGACACGCCGACGTTCGGGCTGTGGCTCAACCCAGGACGGTTCGCCACGATCATCGGCCTGGTGTTCCTGTTGATCGTGCTGCTCTCGCCCGATGGCTTGATCGGCATCGGCCAGAAGCTCTACCGCTTGGCCGGCGGGCGGGGGGAAAGCTCCCAGGCTGCCCTGGTCTCCCCGAGGCCGGCGGAAGCTGGTAGCCAAAGCGAGCCCGCCGGCGCCGCGCAAACGGGAGTGACGACCGCGGGCGGCTCCTCGAGCTCAGGCGTGCAGGAGGTCTGAACGCGCGGTGGAAACGACTTACACATCGATAAACCCAAAGAGTCGCTGAGGAGGTGACGAGGTTGGAGAGGGACATCAGGTATCGCCTGCCGCGCCTGTTCGGCATGGCAGCGATATGTGCGCTGTGTGGGCTGTGGATCGCAGCCTGTGGCAGCAAGAGCAAGAGCAGCAGCAGTAGCTCGTCGTCGGCATCGTCTTCGAGCAGTTCAGCCGCCGCTCCATCGAATGCGATCAAGATCGGGATCCTGTCGGACTGCGCCGGCGACTTCGGCGCTTGGTACAACTCGGACATTGGCGGCGCGCAGGCGTACTTCATCGCCCACAACGGCGCCAAGCCCAAGGGGCCGGTGCCCAGCGATGGAATCACTGGTGGGACGATCGCTGGGCACCCGATCGACATCGTCGGCTACGGCTGCTCGGATGACACCGCCGCAAAGGCCCTCTCCGAGGTCCGCCGGCTCGTCGAGTCCGACGGCGCCACAGTGATCCTTGGGCCGCTGTCCGGCGATGAGGGCATCGCGGTCGCCAATTACTCCAAGACGCAGCCGAACAAGACGTTCATCAACGGAACCTCGGGCGCCCAGGACGCGACGCTCAAGGTCCGCTCGCCGAACTTCTTCCGGTTCAACGGCGACGGCGCCCAGTGGAGCGCCGGCGTCGGAGACTACGTCTATAACAAGTGGGGTTGGCGCAAGGCCGCGGTGATCATGGATGACTACGCGTTCGGCTGGACGTCGGCGGCCGGCTTCATCGCCGACTTCTGCGGCGCTGGCGGCCAGGTCACGCGGATCTACCCGCCGCTGGGCACGACCGACTACTCGTCGTACGTCGCCCAGATCCCGAAGGACGTCAACGGCGTCTTCAGCGCCGTCGGCGGCTCTGGGACGCTGGACTTCCTCAAGCAGTACATCCAGGCCCGCGGGCCGTTCAAGGCGCACTCGCTGGCGGGGAACATCTTCCTCCCCGACCCGGCGGAGCTGGCCGCGGCCGGCAGCAGCACGATCGGTGCGGTCTTCGGCACCTCGACCACGGAGGACACCACGTCTTCGGTCGTGTCGTCGTACATCGCGGCGCTGAAGCAGGCCTATCCGGCAAAGAGCTCGTCGCTGCCGGCGCCGGGGACTCTGGCCGGCCTGGCCAACAGCGTGTTCACGGTCAACTACTACGACGCGGCATGGGCGCTGGACAAGGCGCTCACCGCGGCGCACGGCGACCTCTCGGGTGGCCAGAAGGCGCTGAACGCGCAGCTGGCCAAGACGTCGCTGCCCGACGCTCCGTATGGTCCGATCACGCTGGATGAGAACCGGCAGGCGATCATCACCAACTACATCGGTGACGTCACCCCGCCGGCGGGCGGGTCGAAGCTCCCGGGCATCAAGACGATCTACAAGGTGCCGAACGTTAACCAGGCGTTCGGTGGCCTGTTCACCCCGTCGACCCCGTCGCCGGGACGTGGCCAGCCGCCTTGTGTGAAGCACACCATGCCGTGGGCAGGGAAGGAGATACCTGTCAGCTTCCACTGACGGGCTGACACGAACCTGCACGTGGCAGTAGCTGCCCAAACCGTCGAGGCCGCCGAGCCGATTCTCCGCTTGCGGGGGGTCGGCCGGCGGTTCGGCGGCCTCAAGGCCGTGGACGGCGTAGACCTCGACCTGCGGCAGGGAGACCGGCGGACGATCCTCGGCCCTAACGGCGCCGGGAAGACGACGCTGTTCAACGTGATCGCGGGTGAGTTCCCGCCCACCGAAGGCACGATTGAGCTCTTCGGAGAGGACGTGACAGAGGTGCCCGCCCGCTATCGGGCAAGGGCTGGGCTGGCAAGAACCTACCAGCAGTCCCGCGTGTTCGCCGGGCTGTCGGTAGAGGACAACATCTATCTCGCGGGGCTGGGCGTCCGGAGCGGGCATGTGTTCCCCTTCCGCTCGGCCAAGCGAGATGGTCCGTTGCGGGCCAAGGCTCGTGAAGCGGCCAACGAGGTCGGGCTCGGCCCGCGCTTGCAGACGCCGGTCAGCGAGCTCTCGCACGGCGAGCGCAGGCAGCTGTCGATCGGGATGGCGCGCGCCGCCGAACCCAGGCTGCTGATGCTGGACGAGCCCGCGGCTGGCCTCTCGCGCGCCGAGCGCACGACGTTGGTTGGACTGCTGGAGGCGCTGCCGGCTGACGTCGGCCTGTTGTTGATCGAGCACGACATGGATGTCGCGCTGCGGGTCGCCGATCGCGTGACGATGATGCACGAGGGTCGCGTCGTCGTCGAGGGGACGCCGGCGGAGATTCGCGCCAGCAAGGAGGTCCACGAGCTTTATCTGGGGAGCAGCTATGGCGACGAGTAACGGCGGGCTGCTGGAGGTCAAGGATCTAAACGCCTACTACGGCCCGGCTCATGTCCTCCAAGGACTGGACTTCACCGTGGGCAACGAGCCGGTGTCGATCATCGGCCGTAACGGCATGGGCAAGACAACTCTGTGTCACACGATCATGGGGATTCATCCCAGCGCCTCCAGCGGCTCGGTCCGCTTCGGTGGACTGGAGCTGATCGGAAAGGCCCCCTACAAGATCGCCAGAGCGGGGATCGCACTGGTACCACAGGGGCGAAGGCTGTTCGGTTCGCTGACGGTCGGCGAGCACCTCCGGGTGATTGCCAAACGGGGCGGGAACGCGCAGTGGACGCCCGATCGGATCTACGAGATGTTCCCCCGGCTCGCCGAGCGCAGAAAGAATGACGCCACCCAGCTTTCCGGCGGCGAGCAGCAGATGCTGGCGATCGGCCGGGCGCTGCTGCTGAACCCCAAGTTGCTGATCCTCGACGAGCCGTCCGAGGGCTTAGCGCCGCGGATCGTGGAGGAACTCGTTGAGACGGTGCGCCGCCTGGCACAGGGCGGGGTCGGGGTGCTGCTCGTGGAGCAGAACCTGCGCGTCGCCACCGCGGTGGCCGAGCACCATCGGGTGATGGTCGCGGGAAGGTTCGCCACCGACGTGACGTCCGGAGAACTGATGTCGGATCCTGAGCTCCAGCGACGCTATTTGGGCGTCGAATTCCTGGCTGGATAGCACGAATCGGCGCGGGCGTAACATCGCGCGGGAGGTGGACCGGAGCGATCAGGTCGATCCTGCCGAGGTAGCGGCGCTGGCCGAGCGCATCGCCGACAACGTCGCACTGGCGGTCAAGGTCCCCGACCAAGCGCTGAGCGGCGTGCTCGTGGCGCTGCTGGGCGAGGGGCACGTGCTGATCGAGGATCACCCCGGCGTGGGAAAGACCGCGCTGGCGAGAGCACTAGCTCGCTCGATCGACGGTGCTTATGCTCGTATCCAGTGCACGTCCGACCTGCTCCCGGCGGATGTCGTCGGCACCAACGTGTTCAACCAGCGAGAGGGGCGCTTCGAGTTTCGGCCCGGGCCGGTGTTCGCGAACCTGGTGCTCGTCGACGAGGTCAACCGAGCTCCGCCCAAGACCCAGTCGGGGCTGCTCGAATGCATGCAGGAGCGCCACGTGACCGTGGACACCGCCAGCCACGAGCTGGCGCGGCCGTTCATGGTGCTCGCCACGCAGAATCCTGTCGAGTACGCGGGCACCTATCCGTTGCCCGAGAACCAGCTGGACCGCTTCATGGTTCGGGTCTCCCTGGGCTATCCGTCGGCTGAGCGCGAGGTGGAGATGCTCAGCGAGCACGCGGTGGGCGATCAGGTGCTCGCGCTCCGGCCGGTGGCAAGCGTCGCCGAAGTGCTTGCCGCCCAGGACGCGGCGGTCAAAGTCCACACCAGCGAGCGGCTGCTCCAGTACGTCGTCGCCGTGCTGGCAAGGATCCGTGCTGATCCGCGGGTGGAGTTCGGAGCCAGTCCCCGCGCCGGGCTGCTGCTGGTCAAGGCGGCCAAGGCGTTCGCCGCGCTGGGGGGTCGTGATCATGTGCTCCCCGACGACGTACAGCGCCTCGTACCGCCGGTGCTCGCACACCGCCTGCTGCTGGCGCCGTCCGCGCTCGGCACGAGCCGGATCGACCTTCTGAACGAGGCGCTCGAGGGCGTTCCCGCCGTATGAGGAACGTTGTCGTAGTCCTGAGCCTCGGCCTCGTGCTGTGTCTGGTCGGAGCCGGCTTCGCCGCAACGCCTCTGTATGTCCCCGGCCTGGCGATGATGCTGATGGCGGCCGCAGCCGCGCTTTGGGTCCATGCGGCAGCGAGAGACGCCATGGTGGTCCGCTCGCTCGCCACCAACGCGGTGGAAGAACAAGCGCCGCTATCCGTGACCGTCACCGTGCGCAGGGCGCGAGTGCCGCTACCCGGCGGCGCGGTCCGGGCATGGCCGGAGGCCGGCGTGCGAAGCGCCCCCGGGCACGACGAGGGCGTCGTGCGGACAGCGGCGCGCTTTCCAAGGCGCGGGCGCCACCAACTGGGTCCGGCCTCGTTGGAAGTCCTCGATCCACTGGGGCTGCATCGGCGGACGATCTTCTCGGGGGTCGACGAGCTGCTCGTTCTGCCGCGAATCGAGCCCGTCCGGCTGCTGGATATCGACGGCGGCCCGGCGGCTCTCTCAAGCCGGGTGGCTAGCGCTTCCGAGTCGGGAGCCACCGAGGTCGACTCGCTCCGACCGCATCGCGCGGGCAGTCCGGCTTCGCGGATCCACTGGCCGACAGTGGCCCGCACGGCCGCCCTGATGGAGCGCCGCTTGGTGGAGGACGGCGAACGGGCCCCTCTGGTGGTGGTGGATCCCCGTAATCCCTCGAGCGACGCGGCGCTCGACATGGCAGTGCGGGCCGCCGCATCGCTGTGCGTACACCTGGCGAGGCACGGCGGCTGCGCCCTGCTGCTGCCGGGCGACCGCCGCGCGACGCGGATCAACGGCGAGCTATCGGGCTTCGCCGAAGCTCATGCCAAGCTCGCGATGCTGGACCGGGGGGCAGGACCGCCGCCTATGGGCGGCCTGACAGCCGCCACCGTGGTCCTTTGGGTGAGCGCTGCGCCAGGAGCGATTTCGCTGGTTGGCTCGCTGCACGCACCGGTGCGCTACCTGGTGTCGCCGGACACCCAGCCCGGCTGGCCCGTGCAGTTCACCGTGGCCGGGTGTGGCGGCCAGCGAATCGACCGCCTCGCCCCGGTGCAAAGCCCGTGAGCGCGGTGGCCACGGATGCCATGGGCGCGACCGGCGCGGACTTGCGCCACCTCGAAAGGAGCGAGAGCTCGGAGAGGCCGGAGCCTGGGCTCGTGGCCCAGCTGGCCGCGTTTGCCGGACTGAGCGCGTTCGCCGCCTGGCGTTACGCGACGATCGAGGCTCGGCCGCCGCTGATCCGCGCCTTCGCGATAGTCGGTCTCGCCGATCTTCTCGCCGCGGCCGTGGCCGCGGGCCGGCTGCGGCCGGGGCGCCGTGGCGTGGGGCATGGCTGGATCTTGCGCCTGGGTCTGATCGGGCTGATCCTGGTGATTGCCCTGCTGATTGCGGGGCTCGATCTCAAGCTGCTGTGGCCGGCCGACTGGGGTCGGCTGGCGAAGGCAGCCAATAAGGGTCTTCAGACGATCGCCACCACCAACTGGCCGTACACCGGGGCAGGCGCCTGGGCCCGTCTCGACATCCTGCTGGCGCTCGCCCTCACCACCATCTCCGCAGCAGCGATCGCGTTCTGGCCGGCGTCCAGCGGCGGCCGGGGGGCTGCGCTGCGATACGAGGCTCGCCGGTTCACCGCGCTCGCTTTGCTGATCGCGCTGTACGTGATCGGCGTACTGGACTCGTACGGTGGATCCCCGCTGCTGCAAGGCCTGTTGCTGCTGGCCCTGTTGGCCGGCTGGCTGTGGTTGCCGGCGATTCGTGGCCGGCGGCGGCTGTCGGCTGCGATCGGGTGGCTGCTCTTGGCAGGAGGACTGGCTGCGCTCCTGTCAGCCCGGATACAGGATGCCCAGTCGTGGCTCGACTACCGAGCCTGGAACCTGCTCGGCGGCGCCCAGCCCGCCACCGCGTTCGCCTGGGATCAGACTTATGGGCCGATCAGCTGGCCTCGTTCCGGGCGGACGATGTTCAGCGTCCGAGCCTCCACTCCGGGGCTGTGGAAGGTCACCACCCTTGACCGCTTCGACGGGCTTCGGTTTGTCCGCTCCGGGACGGATCCCGCCACTGAAGCCGATCTCCCGCTACCGCTCAACGACCGCTGGTATGAGTTCGCCACGTTCAGCATCCGAGGGCTCAGCTCTCGTCTGTTCCCGACCGAGGACGGAACGACTGCGGCCCTCACGTTCCGAGGCCCAGTGCGATATGCCGCTGACGGCACCGTGTCTGCAGCCAGTCAGGGGCTGCGAAGCGGAGACTCATACTCGGTGATGTCCTACGTCCCGCGGCCGACGACTGCCGAGCTGCGGGCAGCGCCGCGCACATTCCCGGCGGAATATCTGCGCTACACCGCGTTCGATTTGCCATCGCACCGCCAGTCGGGGCTGCGACTGATTTCGACCGACCGAGCGCGTCAAGGAGTTTTCTTTACCCGGCAGACGGTCGCTGCGCCTGCACCTGGCAGCAGCCCAGCGGCGGCGCGCCCCACAGTGAGCCGGATCCTGTCGTCGCCCTACGGCCCGATGTACCGGCTGGTGCTCAGGGTTACCGCCGGCTCGCGCTCGCCATACGACGCTGCGCTGGCCATCGAGAGCTATCTGAAAGCGAACTACGCCTACGGCGAGCGGCCGCCGCTGCGGCGATATCCGCTGGAGGCGTTTTTGTTTCAAGACCGCTCCGGCTACTGCCAGCAGTTCTCGGGAGCGATGACGCTGATGCTGCGGATGCTGGGGATCCCGGCGCGCGTGGCGGTCGGCTTTGGCACCGGTTCCTACGACAGCGCCACCCACTCCTACGAGGTCAGCGCGCTCGACGCCCACGCCTGGGTGGAGGTCTACTTCACCGGAATCGGCTGGGTCTCGTTCGATCCCACACCACCGCGCACGGTGGCTAGCAGCCAGTACTTTCCGAAGTTCACGCAGAACATCAGCTCGCTCCAGGCCATCGCCGCCACGGTCGGCGGTCCGCCCCAGCCGGCTGGGGCAAGCGTTGGAAGCGTCCAACAAACCGTTAAGCGCGGTGGTGGCGGGGCAGGATGGCTGGCGCTTGGATCCGCCGCGGCGCTGGCGCTGATGGCTCTGGCGGCGCGATGGGCCAGAGGTCGGGCGCGCCTGGCACGGAGCCTCGGAGGCGACGGTGAGCTGGCGGCCAGGGAGCTCACCACGGCGCTCCCTCGGCTGGGCTATCCACTGCCGGCGACAGTCACGCTGGCGCAGATCGAGCGGCTGGTGCGATTCCACGGCGGGCCGGAGGCGGCCCGCTACGTGCAGCTGCTGCGCGATCGCCGCTACGCGGGCGGCCCCGGTGCGGCGATTACGCTCCGCCAGCGGGGCCGGCTTCGGCGCGGGCTCAGCGCCCACCTGGGCCTCGTCGACCGGCTGCGGGCGCACTGGGCCCTGCCGCCGGGAACAATCGCCGCCGGTATGCGGCGCTCCTAGCCTGTCGGCCGATCGACCGTGGTTAGAGCCTGGGCCGCCCCTGCGACCGCTCCCAGGCCAGCGCGATGGCGAACAAGACCTCAGGGTCTCGGGCTCCAAGTTGGAGCGATCCGATAGCGATCGCCGGCCAGCCGAGGAAACTGAACGCCCTGGTGTAGGCGGAGAACGGCACCCGTATCTCGATCTCGTCGACGTCCGCCGGCGGAATCTCGCGGACGCCGAGCGTGGGACACACGATCACATCGACATCGGGCTCGGACTCTGTTCGCGAACGCCAGGCCTCGAGCGCCCGGCGCGCCACCCGCAGGCTGCGGTCATCGACGTGCTGCGCGGCGTCGAGCTTGGTCCGGATGTTCGCCCCGTACTCCTCTTTGCGCGCGGGAAACGTGTCCCGGTGGGTCGCTGCCGCCTCGGCGTAGAAGACGGGCCACACATCGGCATCAGGAACGGGCAACCTCACCTCCTCGACCCTCAGCCCAAGCTGTTCGAGATCGTCGGCGAAGCCCAGGGCACGCTGGTCCGGCTCGGGCGGCGGGGCGTCCGGAGCCAACGGCGGCATCCCGGTGAGCACTCCGGCCCGCAGGTCCTCGACGGCACGCGTGCCGAGTGGCCGGCCGGCGAGCACCTCGTAGCACAGCGCACAGTCCTCCACGGTGCGGGCCATCGGGCCGACGGTGTCGAAGCTCGGGCACAGCGGGAATACGCCGGCAGTGGACAGCGCGCCGAGTCCCGATTTCATTCCCACCACCGCGCAGCAACCGGCGGGCATCCGCACCGACCCGCCGGTGTCGGTTCCGAGCGCTAAGGGAACGATCTCCGCGGCCAGCGCGGCCGCGTTGCCGCTGCTCGAGCCGCCGGTAATCCGCCCCGGCAGCAGCGGATTGCGGCAGTCGCCGTAGAACTCGTTCTGGCCTGTGACGCCCCACGCGAACTCGTCGCAGTTGGTCTTGCCGACGACGATTGCACCCGCCGCCTCCAAGGCCCTGACGGTCGGAGCCGAGACCTCAGGGACGCGGTGAGAATAGATCCGGGAGCCGGCCGTGGTGCGCGTGCCGGCGGTGTCGATCACGTCCTTGACCAGCAGCGGCACGCCGGCGAGTGGACCGCCAACGCCCTCCCGCGCGCGGGCTAGCGCTGACTGCGGGCAGAGCGTAATCACCGCGTTCAGGTCGGCGTGCTGTTCGAGTCCAGCGAGGGAGCGCTCTATCGCCTCGACCGGGTCGAGCTCGCTGGAGCGAACGGCCCGAGCGATTTGCGCTGCGCGCGCCACGCTAGGTGAGCGAGCTGGTCGGCGTCAGCGCCTGGCGGTTGGTGAGGAGCTCGATCAGCGCGGGGCCGGCCGCTGCGCGGGCGCGCGCCAGGGCGGGCACGAAATCTCGGTTGGTCTCCACCCGCTCGGCGTGCGCCCCACAGGCCCGAGCGAACGCTGCGAAGTCCGGGTTGACCAGGTCCGTGCCGATCACCCGACCGGCAAAGCGACGCTCCTGATGCATGCGGATCGTGCCCAGCATGCGGTTGTTGGCGACTATCACCGTGATCGGCAATCGCTCCTGGACCATGGTGGCCAGCTCGGAGCCACACATCTGAAAGCAGCCGTCCCCCGCCAGCGCGACAACGCTGCGCTCGGGGTGCAGAATCTGGGCGGCCATCGCGGCCGGCACGCCATACCCCATCGCCCCGCTCTGCGGAGCGAGCTGCGTGCCCCAGAGCCGGTAGCGGAAGAAGCGGTGCAGCCACACCGTGTAGTTGCCGGCCCCGTTGCAGACGATTGCGTCGTCCGGCAGCTCCGCGCGCAGCATGCGGATCACCCCGCCCAGGTCTACCCCTGGATGGCCGTCCGCCGGTGCGGCCGGTTCGGACCAGCGCTCGTAGTCCGCCCGTGCCTCGCGCGCCCATGCCGCCCACCTGCCGCCGTCGACACGGGCGGCCGAGTCCGCCGCGGCGGCGAATCGGCGCACACTGGCGACGATGCCCAGCCGGGGCTGGTATACGCGTCCGAGCTCGTCAGCATCGGGGTACACATGGACGAGCCCCGGCTCGGGCACAGGCGGACGCAGCAGCGTATATCCCTGTGTCTCGACCTCGGTCAGCCGTGCTCCCACCGCGATCACCAGGTCGGCTTCGCGCACCCGCTGGGCCAAAGCGGGATTGACCCCCAACCCCACGTCGCCCACGTAGCACTCGAGCGCGTTGTCAATGATGTCCTGACGGCGGAACGACGCGCCGACCGGAAGCCCGCAGGCCTGGGCCCAGGCACCGAGGTGGGCTGATGCCTCGCTGTCCCAGGCGCCGCCTCCGACCAGGACGAAGGGCCGCCTGGCTGCCTCCAGCAGCGCTCGTAGCTCGCCCATCTGGCGCTCGTCGACCCCTGGCTCCTGCGACCGGTACCGCTCGGCGTCCGGCGCGTCGGTCTCCTCGGAGAGCACATCCTCGGGCAGCGAGAGCACCACGGGACCCTGTCGGCCGCTGGTGGCCAGCGTGAAGGCACTCGCCACCAGCTCGGGTAGCTGGTCTGCTGTATCGGCCTCGAACACACCCTTGGCCAGCGTGCCGAAGACCTGCCGGCAGTCGATTTCCTGAAAGGCCTCGCGCCCCCGGTGGGCGCGCGCCACCTGGCCCACGAGCAGTAACAGCGGCGTCGAATCCTGACGCGCGGTGTGGACGCCGACCGCGGCGTGGGTGGCGCCGGGACCGCGGGTGACCATGCACACGCCCGGCCGACCCGTCAGCTTCCCGGTCGCCTCGGCGGCGTTGGCGGCCGAGGCCTCGTGACGGCACGTCACCAGCCGCACGCCCGGATGGTCGTAGAGGCCGTCGAGCAGCGGCAGATAGCTCTCCCCGGGCACGCAGAAGGCGACATCGCAGCCATGGAGCACGAGCTGGTCGGCCAGCAGCTTGCCGCCGGTTCTCATAGCTCCTGCACCAGCTCATCGACGAACATGCTGTAGCGCTGCGGCTTCGGCTTGGCGGCGTCCTCGTCTCGCACGTAGCGGATCGAGCTCTGCCCCTGCAGGCGCGGCGGCAGCAGCATGCAGCGCACGAATGCCGTGGGCTCGGACTCCGATGCCGCGGCGAACACGGGCTCCGGCCCAGGCTCGAACCAGGCTTGAAGCGGGGCGTAGGTCTCAGAGCGCCCCTGCGTCTCAATCCGGATCGTGCCGCGCAGCAGCACGCGGATGCCCGGCCCGTGATGGGTGTGTAGATATGCGACGCCGCCAGGTGGGAAATCGACCCGATCGCAGCGAATCAGCAGCTGCGCGTTATTGCCGGAAGTGACCTCTGCGCTAAGCAACACGTCTGCGGCCGGCCGCGCGACGAGCTCAAAGACCACTGCGTGCAGCGGTCCGCTCAGCTTGCCGGCTCCGGCCGAGAACTGAGCGTCGTTGTAATCGATCCGGTAGACGATCCGCGGCGCCGCAGCGAGCTCGAGGCTCTCGCCATCCGACAGGCGGTGCTCCTCCGCTTGCAGGAACACTAGTGCTACACCGCTTCGGGGAACACTTAGTTGAAGTAGGCGCCGCCGTCGACCACCAGGGACTGCCCGGTGACGAACGACGACTCCTCGCCGGCGAAGAACAGCACCGCGCCGACGATGTCCTCCGGGTACTGATCGCGGACAAGCACCCTGGCCTGGGCGGACACTTCCTGGAGCTGCTCGAGCTGGGTCTGGTTGGCCATCACGCCATCGGACAGCGTGAAGCCAGGCGCGATCGTGTTGACCAGGACGTTGTCGGCGCCCAGCTCCTTGGCCAGCGCTCGAGTCATCGCGATCACGGCGCCCTTGCTCGTGACGTAGTGCAGGAACAGCGGCACTCCCTTGAACGGGGTCCCCGAGGACAGATTGATGATCCGCCCCCGCTTGGCCTGGCGCATGAACGGAGCCACGGCGCGGGTGGCCAGATACATCCCGAGAACGTTGACGTCGAAGACACGTTTCCACTCTTCCACCACCAGCTGGTCGAACGGTGTCGGCACGAGCGAGCTCCAGATGCCGGCGTTGTTGACCAGCACGTCAATCCGTCCGTAGGCATCGATGGCAGTCTGGGCCATCTGCTCGCAGGCCTGCTGGTCCGAGACGTCCACGGCGACGGCCAGGCCGCCGAGCTCGGCCGCCACGTCATCGGCGGCTTGGATGTCTGCCACCACAACCCGGGCTCCGGCGCCCGCGAGCCCCTCGGCGATCTTGTGGCCGATGCCCTGGGCGCCGCCGGTGACAATCGCCACCTGACCTTCGAGGCGGCTCAACGGTGCAGCTCCGGCTCGAAGAAGGACGCCGGCCTCAGCAGCCTGTTGCGCTGCGCGACAAGCATCGGGCGCATCTTCTGCACATACGACTGCCAGCCTGGGTCGGCGGCCAGGCGCGCTCGGCGCCGCTCGCGCTCCTCGAAGCTCTCATATGCCCACATGTGCACGATCTGGTTGACCGCCGGTCCTACTTCGGTTGAGTAGTAGCCGACCATGTGGCCCAGGATCTCGCGCTGAATCGAGAGCCCCTCGCTCTCGTAGAGCTTCATGTACTCGGGCACCTTGCCGGCGTGGACGGTGTACTCGCGCATCTCGACGATCACCGCTCGATTCCCCCCAGCGACAGATAGCGCGTCTCGATCCAGTCGTCGACGCCGTACTTCGAGCCCTCGCGCCCAATCCCCGACTCCTTGACACCTCCGAACGGAGCGACCTCCACGGAGATAAAGCCTGTGTTGATTCCCAAGATCCCGTACTCGAGCTGCTCAGAGACCCTGAAGATCCGACCGACGTCACGGCTGTAGAAGTAAGCCGCTAGACCGTAAGGGGTGTCGTTGGCGATGGCGATCGCTTCGTCCTCGTCGGCGAAGCGATGAATGCCGGCCACCGGCCCAAACGTCTCCTCCCGGGACATGTCGGCCTCCAGGCTCACGCCGTCCAGCACGGTGGGGGAGAAGAACGTCCCGCCACGCGCATGCGGCTCACCGCCCAGCAGCAGCTCGGCGCCGCGCCCGGTGGCATCGTCCACGTGTCGTGAGACCTTCTCGAACGCCTGCTGGTCGATCAGTGGGCCGACATTGATCTGAGGATCAGTGCCGGCGCCGACCGCCAGCTCGCTGGCCGCTCGCACGAAGCGCTCGACGAACTCGTCGTGGATGCGGTCGTGGATCAGGATCCGGTTAGCGGTGATGCAGGTTTGTCCGGAGTTGCGGAACTTGCACAGCACCGCCCCAGCCAAGGCCTCGCCGAGGTCTGCGTCATCGAACACGATGAACGGCGCGTTGCCACCGAGCTCGAGCGAGACATTCTTGACCTGATCCGCGCATTGGCGCATCAGCAGCTTGCCGACCTCGTTCGAGCCGGTGAAGCCGAGCTTCCGGACCGTGGGATTGGAGGTCAGCTCGAGGCCTATATCCGGAGCGTCGTCTGCGTCGCCGGTGACGATCGACAGTACCCCCGGGGGCAGACCGGCCCGCTCGGCGAGCGCCGCGATCGCCAGCGCGGAGAGCGGCGTCTGCTCGGCGGGCTTCAGCACCATCGTGCAGCCCACGGCAAGCGCCGGGGCCGCCTTGCGCGTGACCATAGCCGACGGGAAGTTCCAGGGGGTGATGCCGCCGCAGACACCAATCGGATGCTTGGTGACGAGGATCCGCTTATCGTGATGCGGCGAAGGGATCGTGTCGCCGTAGAGCCGCTTGGCCTCTTCGCCGAACCACTCCAGGAATGCGGCCGCATATGCGATCTCTGCCTGCGACTCCGCCAGTGGCTTGCCCTGCTCGAGCGTCAGCAGCAGCGCGAGGTCGTCGCGGTTCTGGATCATCAGATCCCGCATCTGCCTCAGGACGGCGGCCCGCTCGGCTGCCGGGCGGTCTCGCCATTCCTCGAAGGCCGCAGCGGCCGCATCGACCGCGCGACGGGTCTCGGTGGCGCCCATCCGCGGAACCGTGGCCAGCAGATCGCCGTTGGCCGGGTTGGTGACCTCGAACGTGCGTCCATCGTCGGCGTCGCACCACCGCCCGTCGATGAACGCCTGGCCTCGCAGTAGCGAGGCGTCAGCCAGTGGGGCCGTGGTCGTGTCGAGGACCATTCGGATTGATACTAACCGCAGGCGATAGGGTTCTCACAGGCGCTCAAGCGGCCGTGCGCAATGCACCAACCGGACCTCGTCAGGATCGATCCAGCCGAGCTGCGCACACTGGTTGTGGACGTGCTCGAGGGGCTGGGAGCAAGTCGCGACGAGGCGGCCGACCAAGCGAGTCTGCTGCTGGAAGGCGATCTTCGGGGACGGCCGTCACACGGCGTTCAGCGCCTACCGGTTATCGTGGAGAGGATCCGCCGGGGACTGATACGTCCGGGCGCGGGGTTCGAGGCCCGTTGGTCGGGGGACGCCATGCTGGTCGTGGACGGGCGCTTCGGCTTCGGTCCGTACGTGGCGATGCGGGCCGCCGAAGAGCTCACACAGCGTGCCCGGCGGACCGGAGTAGCAGCCGCGGCGATCCGCGACGCCAGTCACCTGGGGATGCTCGCGCCGTACGTGGAGATGCTGGCAGGCCGAGGGCTCGTGGCGCTGGCGTTGACCACCAGCGAGGCGCTCGTCCATCCCTGGGGCGGCCGGGTGGCGATGGTGGGCACCAACCCAATCGCGATCGCGTTGCCCACCGATGAGGAGCCTTTCGTGATGGACATGGCGACCGGTGCCATCTCCAAGGGAGAGGTCATCGCCCGCGGCCTGCGCGGGCAACCGCTGCCGCCCGGCGCCGCAGTGGACGCTGACGGACGGCCCACGGTTGACCCCGTGGCGGCCGAGCCAGGCGCGATCTCGCCGTTCGGCGGCGCCAAGGGCTTCGCTCTTGGGCTGGGCCTCGAGCTGCTGGTCGCGGCGCTTTCGGAGACCGCCCTCGGCCAGCGCGTCCGCGGCACGCTCGACGTCACCGACCCCGTCACCAAAGGCGACCTGTTCATCGTGTTCGATCCCGCGGCGATTGGCACCAAGCCGTTCGGCGAGCGGCTCGGCGAGTATCTGCGAGAGCTGCGTTCAAGCCCGCCGGCGACGGGGCAGAGTGGGGTGAGGATCCCGGGCGATCAGATGCGCTCCGAGCGTCTCCAGCGCCTGACGGATGGCGTGACGCTGCCCGGCGGTTTGTGGCAGGAGCTTTCGCAACTGCGCGAAGGCATCGGCAACGACGCTTCAGCGCGGTCGTGAGTCGTCAGCTGACGGCCACGGTCGAGAGTTCGTCGGGCGCCGGCGGACGGTTCGGGTGGCGCCTCAGGCGCTCGTGCGAGGTGAGCAGCAAAATCACCACGACCACACCAGTGATGGCGACGAGCACCCACATGGCGACCGTGAACGAGCCGGCGAAATCTCGCAGGGCTCCGAGCAGGAGCGGGCCGATCGCCGACACCACGTAGCCGGCGCCGAGCATGAGCGCGGCCATGGCACCGACGTCCGCCGGGTGATCGGCCACGTCGAGTGGCATCGTCATCATCGATGGAAACAGCACTCCGATCCCAGTGCCCAGCAGCACCGCCCACGCCCAGCCACCCGCCGACATGAGAATCACACCCAGGAGTCCGGCGAGCTGGAGGAATGCACCGAGCATGAGCCAGAAACGGCGGGAGCCGAACTTGTCGCCTCGGATGGCCAGAAACAGAGTCACCGGGACAGTCACGCCGTTGAAGACCGTGAGCAGTGCTCCGGCGCTGGCGTGACTCCAGCCGCGCTCGGTGAAGGCGGACGGCAGCCAGGCATTGACTCCGTAATAGGTGACCGACACCAGGCCGAAGATCGCCACTAGCAGCCAGCCGGTGCCGCTACGTAGCGGCAGGCGCGGGAGCGGCGCGCTCGCTGCCACCCGAGCACCGTGCCCGCGGCTCAGCACGATCCACGAGAGCGCCAGTCCAGCGGTGACGAGCGAGAACACGATGAGCGAGTCGCGCCACCCCCCAAGGGCGTGCGCCAGCGGCACGGCGAGCGCCGCTGAGACCGCCGCTCCCAAGCTGATACCAGACGAGTAGATGGCCGTCGCCAGCACCGGCCGCTTCGGCCAGGACTCGCGGACTACGAGCGGCATCAGCGATCCAGCCACAGCGATGCCCACGCCGACCGGCAGCGTCAGCAGGATGACGGCGAATGCAGGTCTAACCTCGGCCCGCAGCACGCCGAAGACTGCGATCAGTGCAAGCGCGGCAGCGATCGCGTAGCGCTGGCCAGCGCGGCGGGCGATCAGGAACGCGGAGGGCGCGAACACCCCCATACAGAGCACGATCGCGCTCGACAGCAGTCCCGCGACCGAGTGGGATACGCGCAGGTCGTGGGCGATCGTCGATAGCAGCGGCCCGATGCCCACGAGCTGGGGGCGAAGTGCCAGCGAAGCCAGAAACATTCCCGAGAGCAGCAGGGGCGAGCTTCGCGCGGCAGTCGGGGGCATTCGACCCTATTGTGCATGCGGTAGAGCGGACGGCTCGGTTACGAAGCGCAGAAATCGAACTGGAGGGTTATGCGACTGGTCAGCTACGAGCACGAGGGGGCCATGAAGGCGGGCATCCTCCTAGGAGAGTCGGTTATCGACGCCGAGGCCGCAGCGCGACAGGCCCGCATCGGAGGACCAGATGACCTCTGGGGCTCGAACCGCAGGATCATTCAGGCCAGCGAGGAGGAGCGGGCGGCGATAGCAGACGCTGCCGAAGAGATCGAATCCTCAGGCCTGCCGCTGGCGGACACCCACCTTGGACCGCCGATCCCGGATCCAGACAAGATCCCTCTGCATGGGCCTCAACTACCGCGATCACGCTGAGGAGACTGGACAGCCGCTGCCGAGCGTCCCGCTGTTCTTCACCAAGTTCCGCAATTCGCTGATCGGCCCGGAGGATGAAGTCAAGCTGCCCGCGGCCAGCGAGCAGATCGACTACGAGGCCGAACTGGCTGTGGTGATCGGGCGGCGCTGCCGCGACGTCACCGTGGAGGACGCACTGAGCTTTGTCGCGGGCGCGATGGCCCTCAACGATGTGAGCGCGCGAGACCTCCAGATGGAAGCCAGCCAGTGGACGATGGGCAAGGCAATCGACACCTTCGCGCCTTGCGGGCCAGCGCTCGTGCTGCTCGACGAGATAGCCGACCTCCAAGCGCTGCCGATTCGCGCGCGGGTCAACGGCGAGACGCTCCAGGACGCCAACACAGCCCTGATGGTCTTCGGGGTCGCCGAAGCGGTGGCGTTCGTGACGCGGGTGATGACGCTCGAGCCGGGCGACATCATCGCCACGGGCACGCCGGCAGGCGTGGGGATGTCACGAGATCCGCAGGTCTGGCTGCGCGACGGCGACCTGGTGGAGATCGAGATCGAGGGGATCGGAACCCTGCGAAACCCCGTCCGCGCCTAGGCGGCTACCGGCAGCGCCAAGCCTTGGGCACCCAGCTCGGAGGTGGTCGGCTCGTATCCCGAGCGCCCCAGCAACTCCAGACCGAGCCTCGCTCGTCGCACTCGCTCTCGGGACAGGGCGATGGCCGTGGCTTCCAGGTGGCTGCCGGACGGATATATGTCCGGTGCGTTGCGGAGCCCGAACTTGACGTACACGGGCGCCGCCACACGGATGAGCTCGGGTATCTCGTGCAGGCGGACGAAGCCCCCAAGCGTGTCAGGCACCTCGACGTAGACGTCCAGTGGACAGTCGACAACCGCGCGGATCGCCGCGATCTGCGCCAGCGACAGGTCCGGCGTGACGTTCAGCGTCGATGCTCCCAGCTGCTCCAGCAGCCGCGCCGTAGCCGGGTTGGCGATCGGCAGCATCACCGACATCTTGGCCTGCATGTCAGCCGGTAGCTCGCCGACGTCGCGCAGCGCGCCGAACGCGGACAGCGCCCCGACGTCTGCCAGTAGAACGCTGCGAATCCCATGCGCCGCGGCCCGCCGGACGTCGTCGATGACGGCAACCAGCTGCTCCTGGCCGCGGACGGCGGCTGCCAGCGATACGCCCATCGGCGCCTTCGAGCTGGCCGAGGTGTCCCAGCTGGCATTGGGGCGGGCGAACAGGCTGATCTCCATCGGCACGGAGGCGCCGAGGCCGCACATCTCGTCGAGCTCATCGTCGGTGAGCAGGAATACGCCGCTGCCCTGGGAGATTCGGTGGACTCTGACGTCGAGACGGTTTGCCTCTTCGAGTACTGCCTCGAGGCAGCGAGGACCCTCGGTGCTCGGGATCTCGACTCGGTACTGGGCGCCGTCGGGGAACCGCTTAGCGGAATCCGGCAGCGCGTGGAGATCGCCCGGAGGAAGCCCGATCCTGGCCAGCGCCTCGCGGACGTCCTCGCTCATCGGGCAACCGTAGCGCTCGACTGGGGGCGCACGGGGTCGGAGCGAGTCGGGGTGTTGAGCGTCGCCTGCTCGGGACGCATAACGCAAAAAATCCACTCCCCCGGATCCGGGCTTGCGACATAAGCGTCCCTGAGACGCTTATGTCGCAAGAGCGCTGGGCCGCGACCGGATTTGCTGCGTTTTGCGTGTCTCAGGGGTCCGCGCGTGGGCAGCGCTCCTGATGCAGCCGGCCACGTCCTTGTCGACGGTGGATGGGTCGGCTACGGTGGCTTCTAGTGTTCCGAGTCGCAACTTCAGCGACACCGACTTGAGCGCCGTACTTACGAGCGCCGGCGGGGCGCGACCCAGCCAGATCCTTGCCCCCGACGGCACCGTTCCCGATGGCTACCGCGCCCCGCTGTCGGACGAGGAGCTGTTGGCCGCGTTGCGCTTGATGCTGCTTTCGAGGCGCGTCGACGAGCGCGCGTTCAACCTCCAGCGCCAGGGTCGTCTGGGCACGTTCTCGCCCGTCCACGGACAGGAGGCCTCGGTAGTCGGATCCGCGTTCGCGCTTGACCGCGCCCATGACTGGGTCGTCCCCCAATATCGCGAGCTGCCCGCCATGCTGCGCCAGGGCTACACGCTCGAGCGGTTCTTCCTCTACTTCAAGGGCGACCCGGAGGGCAACCGGATGCCGGCTGACGTCAATCTGCTGCCCTTCCAGATCTCGCTCGCCACCCAGTTGCCACACGCTGTCGGCCTGGCCTGGGGCCTGCGCCACCAAGCGCGCGACGGCGTGGTGTGCGTCTACTTCGGCGACGGTGCCTCGTCGGAAGGCGACTTTCACGAGGCCTGCAACCTGGCCGGTCTGCGGCGCGCCCCGGTCGTCTTCCTGCTTCAGAACAACGGCTGGGCGATCTCGACCCCCGTCCGCAAGCAGACCGCCGTTGACAGCTTCGCGGCACGCCCCGCCGGCTACGGCTTCCCGGGCGAGCTCGTGGACGGCAACGACTTCCTCGCGGTGTACGAGGCTACGCGTACGGCCGTAGCCCGAGCGCGAGCCGGCGAGGGTCCGAGCCTGATCGAGGCTCGCACCTATCGCATGGGGCCTCACAACACCGCAGATGACCCGACCCGCTACGTGGATCCGGCCGAGCTGGAGGCTCACCGCGCGCTCGACCCCATCGTCCGGCTGCGCGTCTACCTGGAAGACAGCGGCGTCTTGACGGCGGGAGCTGAGGAGCAGATGCGAGCGGAGATCAACAAGGAGGTGGAGGCCGCGCTGGCCGCGGCTGAGGAGCGCGCGGGCGCCCGGCCTGAACAAATCTTCGAGCACGTGTATGCCGACCCGCCGGGACGCGTCGACAGACAGCGCCAAGACTTGGCCGACCCACCGAGGGTGTAGATGGCCACGCTCAACATGGTCGAAGCGATCCGCGGCACGCTCCGCGCGGAGATGGAGCGCGACGAGCGGATCATCCTCTTGGGGCAGGACATCGGCGCGAACGGAGGCATGTTTCGGGCCACGGAGGGGCTTCAAGCGCGGTTCGGCGAGGACCGGGTCGTGGACATGCCGCTCGCCGAGGGCGTGATCATTGGCTCGTCGGTCGGGCTTGCATGCAGCGGCCTGCGGCCGGTCCCGGAGATGCAGTTCCTGGGCTTCGCCTCCCAGGCCTTTCATCAGATAGAGGGCCAGGTCGCACGCATGCGATTCCGCTCCCAGGGCCGCTTCCCGATGCCGATCGTGATCCGCGCGCCGTTTGGCGGCAACGTCCGGACTCCGGAGATGCACTCCGACGCCCACGAGGCGAAGTACGCCAACTCGCCCGGCTTGAAGATCGTCATGCCCGCCACCGCGCACGACGCCAAAGGGCTTTTGGCTGAGGCCCTGCGCGGTGAGGATCCGGTGCTGTTCTGTGAGCCTTTGCGGGGCTACCGGCTGATCAAGGATGAGGTTCCAGAGGAGGACTACAGCGTCCCCTTCGGGCGCCTGCGGATCGCCCGCGAAGGAACCGACATCACGCTGGTTAGCTGGAGTGCCGCGGTGGCGATCGCCGAGCGAGCAGCCGAGCTGGCGCAGGCAGAGGGCATCTCCTGCCAGATCGTGGATCTGCGGACCTTGGTCCCGCTCGACGCCGACGGACTTGGTGAAGCTGTGGCCGCGACTGGACGAGCGCTCGTGATCCACGAGGCGCCGCTCACTGCGGGCTTCGGAGCCGAGATCGTGGCCACGATCATGGAGCAGGCGTTCTGGTCGTTGAGCGCGCCGGTCCTGCGCGTCGCTGCGCCCGACACTCCTTACCCCATCGCCTCCCTCGAGCAGCTGTATGTCCCCAGCGCTGAGCGGGTGCTGGCCGCAATCCGCCACGTCGTGCAGGCCGGTTAGGTACGGGGATCGCGGGTGCCGCTGGAGTTCAGATTTCCGGACATCGGCGAAGGCATCGACGCCGGGGAGCTGATCGAGTGGTACGTCTCGGAAGGCCAGTCCGTCCGCGAGGACGACGCGCTGGCCGACGTGCAGACCGATAAGGCGACAGTGACGGTCCCCTGCCCCACGACAGGCCGCGTGCTTGAGCTGCGGATCGAGGTCGGGGAGATGGTGCCGGTGGGGGAGGTGATGGCGGTCTTCGAGCCCGCCGCGGACGGCGCCGGTGCTGCGGAGGGGACCGAAGCGGCGAGGCCTTCACGCCCCCTGGCGTCTCCAGTGGTTCGTAGGCGCGCAGCCGAGCTAGGCCTAGACCTCGCGAGTATCACCGGCAGTGGCCCGGGCGGGCGCATCGAGCTGGCCGATCTGGAAGCCCAGGACACTCGAGCACCCGAACGCGTGGAGCCCCTGCGCGGGGTGCGACGAGCGATCGCGCGGACGATGACCGAGGCGTGGCAGACGATTCCTCACATCATCGACTACCGCGAAGCCGATGCCAGTGAGCTGCTGCGCTCGCGGCAGCGCTTGCGCGAGGAGACAGACGGCGAGCGCCTCCGCCGCGCTCTGACGATCACGCCGCTACTGGTCAGGATCGCCGCCCGAGCGCTGCAGCGCCATCCGTACGTGAACGCGTCGATTGACATGGAGCGGGAGCAGATCACGCTCCACGACCAGTACAACATCGGCATTGCCACCGCCACCTCCGACGGCCTTGTCGTCCCGGTACTGGAGCGCGCGGAGGCCAAGACCGTCTCCGAGCTCGCGCTCGAAGCCTTCGAGCTGATCGAGGCCGCCCGAGAGGGTCGCCTCCAGCCGGCCCAGCTCTCCGGAGGCACGTTCACCGTGAACAACTACGGTGGCCTGGGCGTGTGGCTCGGGACCCCGATCATCAGGCCCGGAGAAGTGGCGAATCTCGGCGTGGGGCGGGTGCAGGAGCGCCCAGTCGCCCGCGAGGGCCAGGTCGTGGTGCGGCCAATCGTCGCGCTGGCCGTATCAGGTGACCACCGAGTACTCGATGGCCACACGCTTGGAGCATTCGTGTCTGATGTGGTGGAGATGATCGAGGCCCCCGGGGCGCTGTTTGAAGAGGCGGCGGCGGCCCAGTAGGCTCGGCCCTGGGAGAGAGAGTGATGCGTGCCACCGGCTTCAACCACGTGAGCATCCACGCCAGGGACCTCCAGGAATCGGTGCGGTTCTACGAGCAGGTCCTGGGGATGGACAAGATCCCGACCTACACGTTCGCCTTCCCGGTCCAGTACCTGCGCCTGGGCGACCTGCAGCTCCATCTCTTCGAGCGCGAGTCGCCGGCGCCCGAGTTTCATCACATCGGGATCAACATCGATGATTTCGAGGCGGCTTACGAGCGCGCCAGAGAGCTAGGCATTCTCGAGCGCGACAGCTTCTTCGAAGACATGTACGAGCTACCGGATGGGAGTGCCCAGATGTATCTCCGCGACCCGGCAGGCAACCTGGTCGAGCTCGACTGGCCAGACGTGGCGACCCTTGACCGATCACGGCTACCGGAGCTCAAGCGCCTCGAGGATTCGGTCGCGCAATCGGAAGACGCCCTGCGCGCCACTCTCTACCTGGAGCGAGCTGCCGAGGCAAGCGGTTGAAGCCCGCGCCGTTCGAGTATCACGCGCCGCAGACTGTGGAGGAGGCCACCGAGCTGCTGGCCACCGAAGAGGGAGCGCGCGTGCTGGCGGGCGGCCAGAGCCTCGTTCAGCAGATGAAGTTTCGCTTGGCCAAGCCGTCCGCATTGATCGACGTCAATGGCGTTGAGGGCCTGGGGTCGATCGAGCAGCGCGACGGCGAGCTTCACGTCGGCGCGCTCGTCCGCCAGCAGACGCTGCTCGAGGAGGAGCTCGTCGCGAGCTCCTGGCCGCTGTTGCGCCAGGCCACGGGGTTCGTGGGCTATGCCGAGACTCGCAGTCGGGGGACGCTCGCCGGATCGCTGGCGTTCGCCGCGCCGTGGAGCGAGCTGACTGCCGCGGCGATCGCGCTCGACGCCAAGGTCGATGTGCGCTCGGCGAGCGGCGAGCGAACGATCGAGGCGCGGCAGTTCTTTCGCGGACCGCACGAGACGGCGCTCGCGGCGGACGAGTTGATCGTCCGCGTCCGCTTTCCGGCGCCACCGCAAGGCGGGGGAACCTCGTTTCACGAGGTCAGCGCGCGCCACCGGGACTATGCCCAGCTGGCGGTCGCGGCCGTCGTGTCGGGCGATCGCCATGCCGAGCTGGTGCTGCTGCTGGTGGCTCGAACGCCGCACCGCCTCGACGCCACGGCTGCCCTCGAGGACCCCGGCGCGCTCGACGAGTTGCTTTGCGGGATCGAGCCCCCCGACGACGTCGAGGCCTCTGCTACCTATCGGCGCCGCGTCGCTCCGGTACTGGCGCGCCGGGCGCTGCGCGAGGCGGCGCAGATCGCGGGGGTAGAGCGTCAGTGAGCACCACCGTTCCGGTCCGCATCGAGGTCAACGGCTGGCCGCACGAGCGCCAGGTCGAGCCCCGGCTGACGTTGGCCGACTTCCTGCGGGACGAGCTTGGCCTCAAGGCCACGCACCTCTCCTGCGAACACGGCTTCTGCGGCAACTGCAACGTGCTGCTCGACGGTTCCGCGGTGCGTTCGTGCCTGATGTTCGCCGTGCAGGCCAATGGCCGCTCTTTGCAGACGGCCGAATCCCTGGCGGGTCCGGACGGCGAGCTGAACGAGCTTCAGCGAGCATTCACCGATCATCACGCGCTCCAGTGCGGGTTCTGTACGCCGGCCATGCTTCTGACCGCCACCGAATTTTTACGCGAGCACCCAGGCGAGACCGACGAGGCGACGATCCGCGAGGCGATCAGCGGCGTGCTGTGCCGCTGCACCGGCTACCAGCAGATCGTCGATGCCATCTCATCGGTCGCCCAGGGAGACCAGCAGTGACGATCGAGCAGCATCCCGCAGCCGCCCGGATCGCCGCCGAGACGGCGCTACGCGAGGCCGGCCGGCGCTGGGTCGGCAAGAACCTCAACCGTGTTGAGGATCCGCGGCTGCTGCGCGGGGAGGGCCGCTACATCGACGACATCAGCCTCCCGGGGATGGCTCACGCCGCGGTCGTCCGCAGCCCGCATGCCCACGCTCGACTGGTGCGGGTCGACACCTCCCGGGCCGAGCAGCTACCCGGAGTGATCAAAGTCCTGACCGGCGCCGACGTCACTGCCCGCGCCGCCGCGCTGCCATCGTTCGGCGCCGGGCCGATCGTCCAGGACATGATCGTCACCGAGAAGGTCCGCCATTACGGGGAGACGGTCGCCGCGGTGATCGCCGAGAACCGCTACATCGCCGAGGACGCCTGCGATTTGATCGACGTTCAGTACGAGCCGCTGCCGGTCGTCCTTGACCCCTTCGCGGCCCAGGAGCCCGATGCGCCGCTGGTTCACGAGAAGCTCGAAACCAACGTCGCATACGAGCGGACGTTCACGTTCGGCGACGTAGACGGAGCTTTCGAGCAGGCCGGGCGCAAGGTGCAGGCCAAGCTTCGCTGGCCACGGTCGACCGGAATGCCGATGGACACCAACGGCGCGATCGGCGACTACGACCCCGGCACGGGGGTCGTGACGATCTATGCCAACTCGATGAACTTCACCTACTTCCACTGGCTAATCGCCGCCTCGCTCAAGATTGCCGCCAGCAAGCTCAGGGTGGTTCCGGTCGCCGCCGGTGGCAGCTTTGGCTCCAAGTTCTTCATGCACAAGGTGCCGACGCTGGCCGGCTTTCTGTCGATGGTCGCCGGCCGACCGGTCAAGTACGTGGAGGACCGGATCACACATATCGTCAACAACGATCACTGCGGCTCGGACCGCTGGTACGACGCCGAGCTGGCCTTCGACGACGAAGGCACGCTTCACGCGCTGCGGATCGACTGTGTGGACGATTACGGCGCCTACCTCCAGTTCGGGACCGGTACCCACGGCAATGGCCTCTCGCAGATCGTGGGCCCCTACCAGATCAAGCACGTTGAGTACTCGCTGCATGCGGTGCTCACCAATAAGAACCAGCAGGGGGCCTACCGCGGCTTCGGCGCCGAGGTCTCGAACTGGATGCTGGAGCGGCTGGTCGACATGGCTGCCCGCGAGCTGGGGATGGATCGCGTCGAGCTGCGGCGGCGCAACCTGATCACCCCGGACCAGTTTCCTTACCGCACCCCAACCGGGAACCTGTATGACAGCGGCAACTACCAGGCGGTGCTCGAGAAGCTGCTCGAGGTCTCCGACTACGAGCGCTGGGTGGCCGAGCGCGACAAGGCCAGAGCAGAGGGGCGCCACGTCGGCATCGGCATTGTGGCCTCCAACGAGCGAAGCGTGTTCAGCTCCACCGAGTTCTGGTTCTGGTTCGACCAGCCCGATTTCACGCCGACCGCCAGTCCGGAGAGCGCGAGCCTGCAACTTGACCCGACTGGCCAGATCGTGGTCACGCTGCACTCGCAGTGCCAGTGGGGCAACAGCCCGGAAACCGTCGTCTCGCAGGTGGTGGCGGAGGAGTTCGACGTCGATCCAACCTCGGTCGTCGTAACCTACGCCGACTCCCAGCACGCCCTCCCGGGCACCGGCCCCGGCGGCTCGAGGTACACGGTGATGGTTTCGGGAGCCGTGGTCGGCGCTGCCACCCAGGTCAAGGACAAGCTCAAGCGGATCGCCTCCCACCAGCTCGAGGTCGCGGAGGAGGATCTCGAGTTCCGCGACGGCGGCGTGGCCGTCGTTGGCTCGCCGGACAAGCGCATCTCGCTCGCCGATCTGGCCATGACCGCCTACATGTTCCGCCTCGACCTACCGCCCGACATGGACAGCGGGCTTGCCGCGCAGTCGACCTACGACCATCCGCTGACCACGCTCCCTTCCGAGGATCGCTCTGATCTTGGCTACTTCTATCCGTTCGTCGGCCACGCCTGGCACATGGCCGTGGTGGAGGTCGACGTCGAGACTGGGAAGCTCCAGTTCCTGCACTACGCCGCGGTTCACGACGCCGGCACGGTCGTCAACCCCAAGACCCTCAACGGACAGATCATCGGCGGCACGATCCAGGGGCTGGGTACGGCGCTTTACGAGGAGTACCGCTACGACGAACAAGGCCGCGTGCGCAACGAGACCTTCGAGCACTATCACCTGCCCTCGTCGATGGACGTGCCGAGGATGGTCGTCGAGCACCAACAGACACCATCGCCTTACACGCCCTACGGCATCAAGGGCGCAGGCGAGGGCGGGCGGATGTTGACTCCGGCCATCCTCAGCGGGGCGATCGAGGACGCCCTCGAGCCCTATGGCGTCCGCGTGACAACGCTGCCGATCACCGCGGAGCGGATCGTCGAGTGGGCGGCGTCAGCCGGCCGCGGCGCCTGAGCGATCGCGCAGCGACGCCCACGGCTCCTCGCCTGAGACGTCAACCAATCCATAGCCGGACCCCTCGCGCAGCGACGGCGCGATGATCACCTGAAGCAGCGCCGGCTGGTCCGACTCGTTGAACGAGGCGTGCACCACGTCGGCCTCGATGAACACCGAGTCGTCGACGTCGAGCGTGGTCGAGTCTTGCTCCAGGTATTGCGTGATGCGGCCCCGCTTGACGATGATCATCTCCTCCTGACCGGGGTGACGGTGAAAGTCGTGGCCGCCACCGGGGTCGAGCGTGACGTCCATCACCACGATCTGCTGCGCGCCCGTCTGAGGAAAGCATCGCCAGCCTACGTCACCCCAGTCGAACTGCTCGTGCTCGATATCCGCCTGCTTGACAAATTTCGACATTTCATCCCTCTCCTCGGTTCGTAGAAGTGTCCTGTGGGTGGATGGCCTTGAACCGCCGCATGTTCTCGGTCATCGCCAGCTCGGTCGGCAGGCGCTCCATGCTGGACGCGCCGAAGAAGCCGACCACGCCCGTCGTGCGCTCGAGCACGTAGGTCGCGTCCTCGGGCTCGGCGATCGGCCCGCCGTGGCAGAGGACGATCACTTCCGGGTTGATGGCAACGGCGGCGTCGTGCATCTCCTGGATCAGCGGCACGCATTCATCGAGGCTGCGCGCGGTGTGCGCGCCGATCGTCCCTTTTGTCGTCAGTCCCATGTGCGGCACCAGCACGTCGGCGCCGGCGCGGGTCATTGCCTCGGTGCTGGCGACGTCGAACACGTATGGCGCGGTCAGTAGGCCTCGTCGATGGGCTGCGGCGATCATCGCCACCTCGAGCTCATAGCCCATTCCCGTCTCCTCCAGATTGGCGCGGAACAGCCCGTCGATCAGCCCCACCGTCGGGAAGTTCTGGACGCCGGCAAAGCCCGTAGCTTCGACCTGCGCCAAAAAGCGATCCATCAGCCGGAACGGGTCCGTGCCGCAGACACCGGCCAGCACCGGCGTGTGCTTGACCACCGGAAGAACTTCACTCGCCATCTCCAGCACGATCGCATTGGCGTCGCCGTAGGGCATCAGCCCTGCCAGCGAGCCCCGTCCAGCCATCCGGTAGCGGCCGGAGTTGTAGATGATGATCAGGTCGGCGCCACCGTTCTCCGCGCACTTGGCCGACAGCCCGGTACCGGCGCCCGCGCCGATCACCACCGAGGCGCCGTCGAGCGTCGCCCGCAGCTCGCCTCGGGCGTCGTCGCCCGTCATCGGCCGTCCTGCAGATACTCAACGAGCCTGTCTGCCATGGCCACCGCGAACTCGGGATCGTTGACGGCGTGGTCGAGCTCATGAAGCTCGACGTTGTCCGAGAGGTACTCGCGAAGCGCCGCGAAAAGCGCCTCGTCGGCGGCGGAGTCGAAGAAAGGTCCGCCTTCCACGTCGATGGCCGAGACGCCCTTGAGCGGGATGAACAGCGCAACGGGACCCTGAGCCGTCGCCAGCTTGCCCGCGATGATTCGCCCCAGCTCGGCGCACTCCTCCGCAGTCGTGCGCATCAACGTCACGGAGGGGTTGTGGATGTACAGGTTGCGGCTCTCGAATTCGGGGGGCACGGTGTCGCGCGAGCCGAAGTTGACCATGTCGAGCGCGCCGAGCGAGACGACTTGGGGCACCCGCTTGCGGCCTGCGACCTCGAGCCGATCGGGCCCCGCGGCCAGCACACCCCCCACCAGGCGGTCGGCGAGCTCGGTGGTGGTGATGTCCAGCACTCCGGAGATGAAGCCTGAATCGATAAGTCCTTCCATCGCCGCCCCACCAGTGCCAGTGGCGTGGAACACCAAGACCTCATAGCCGCGCTGCTCGAGCGACTCACGGGCCGCGGTCACGGCGGGGGTGGTGACGCCGAACATCGTGGCCGCGATCAGCGGTCGATCCTCCGGCACCGGTGCCGCCGGCGCCCTGACCATGCCCGCCATCGCCGCCGCTGCGTTGGCCAGGATCCGGATCGAGATCGAGTTCAGCCCCGCGACATCGGTCACCGAGGCCATCAGCGCCAGGTCGCTGGCGCCGATGTACTCGCGCGTGTCGCCGCTGGCCACCGTTGAGACCATGAGCTTCGGGACGCCGACCGGCAGTGCCCGCATCGCGCTTGTGGCGATCGCCGTGTTGCCAGACCCGCCGGCGGCGAGAACGCCGTCGCAGCGCCCTTCGTCATAAAGCCGGCGAACCAGATGGGCGGCGCCCTCGGCCATGGCACTGACCGACCGCCCCCGGTCACGAGCGCGGGTCAGATCGTCCAAGTCGACTCCGCCCGCTGCGGCTACCTCAGAGCGGTCGATGTCCGGCTCGGTGCGCGGCGGCTCGAGCGTCCCTACGTCGACCAACAGGGTTTCCACCCCCTGGAGCTGGAGGCGGTCACGGAGATAGGCGTACTCGTCTCCCTTCGTGTCGAGCGTGCCTATCAAGACGACCGTCCGACCGCTCACCAGGCGACCCTACCAGCGAGTTCGGTGGCGCGCCACGACTCCGACGCGCCTGGGAGGGCTCCGACGCGGCGCACCAGGACTTCGAAGCGCCTCAAACGTCCTGGTAGACGGTGATCTCCTCGGTATAGAACTCCATCGCCGCCCGGCCCTGCTCGTGCGGACCGTAGCCGGATTCCTTCGAGCCGCCGAACGGGACGTGGACATCGGCGCCCGCGGTCTGCGAGTTGACGTGCAGGATTCCCGCCTCGAGCCCGTCGACGCACTGCTGAGCTGTCGCCAGGTTGCGCGTGAAGACCCCGGCCGACAGACCGAAGCGCACCGCGTTCGCGCGCGCGATCGCCTCGTCGATCGTCTGGAAGCGATAGAGCGACGTGACCGGACCGAACACTTCCTCGCACGACAGGAAGGCGTCGTCGGCCACGTCCTCGAACACGGTTGGGGGGACCAGATATGCCTCATCGTCGCCCCGCTCGCCGCCCGCCAGCACGCTGCCGCCCTCTCCACGTCCGCGGGCGATCCCGGCCAGGACGTCCTCGAATTGACGCTCGTTGACGATCGGGCCGACCTCGGTATCCGGGTCGCTCGGGTCACCGACCTTCCCGTCCGCGATCCGCTCGAGCAGCGCGTCGCGGAACTGGCCGTAGATCCCGTCCTGGACGTATATACGGCGGGTCGCGGTGCACTTCTGCCCGGCCGACCAGAACGCGCCGGCGTAGGCCGCCTGGACCGCCCCACCGAGGTCAGCGTCGTCGGCGACGATCAGCGGGTTGTGGCCACCCAGCTCCAGCTGGACCCGCTTGCCGAGCCGCATGGCGTGCTCCCGCACGCCTTCGCCGACGGGTACCGACCCGGTGAACGACACCGCCTTCACCCGCGGGTCGGTGACCAGTGGTTCGCCCACGTCGGATCCGCGCCCGACGACCACGTTCAGCACTCCCTCGGGGAGGTCGGCCTCCTGGAGTGCCCGCGCCAGATGCAGGCCGGTCAGCGGTGAGTCCTGGGCGAGCTTCAGCACCACCGAGTTACCGTAGGCCAGAGCCGGAGCTGTCTTCCAGGCAGGGATCGCGGCTGGGAAGTTCCAGGGAGTGATCAGGGCCACGACTCCCAGCGGGCGCCTGCGGGTGTAGACCGCGGCGCCGGTGGCCGATTGCTCATACAGCGCTCCCACGGGCCGCCAACCTTCGCCGGAGAAGAACCTGAAGATCGCGGCCGCGCGGGCGGCCTCGATCCTGGATTCGCGCAGCGGCTTGCCCATTTCCCTGGTCATGTCCTGGGCGATCTCCTCCACCCGAGCCTCGATCGCATCGGCGGCCTTGGCCAAGAACGCGCCGCGCTTTGCGGCCGGCATCCTGCCCCACTCGCGCGCGGCCGCCTCGGCGGCGCTGAGCGCCGCCTCCGCGTCGGTGCCGTCCGAGCTTGGGAACTCCCCGACGATTTCTGACGGCTTCCACGGGTTATGCCGCTCGTACGTTCGGCCGCTGCGGCTCGGGGTCCATTCGCCGGCGATGAAGTTCTCGGCGCCGGTCGCGGCAATCGTCTCAGACATGGGCGGCCTCCTGCTGGCTGTTCTCGGGTTTCGCGATGCCGACCGGGTTGCGTAGCGTCCCGATTCCGGAGATCGTGATCTCGACCCACTGCCCGGGCCGAAGCGTCACGTCATCCGGCGGCACGATCCCAGTGCCAGTCAAGAGAACCGTGCCCCTGGGAATCGGGTTGTCGCGCCGCAGGTACTCGATCAATTCGCTCGGTTGGCGATACATCCGGTCGGTGGAAGTTTGGTCTTCAAAGACTGTCTTCCCCGCGACGTCGATGATTCGCACATCGATGTCAAAAGGCTGGCTCCAGTCGGCCGGCACCAGCAGCGCCGGTCCCAGCCCGCAGGCACCGGCGTAGATCTTTGCCTGGGGCAGGTACAGGGGGTTGGCGCCCTCGATGTCTCTCGAAGACACGTCGTTGCCGATGGTGGCCGCCAATGTGTCCCCGTCGCCCCCGAGCACCAGGGCGAGCTCGGGCTCGGGCACCGTCCAGGACGCATCGTTGCGCACGAGGATCGGCTCGCCGGGACCCACCGTCCGGCGGCCGGCCGCATCCTTGAGAAACAGCTCGGGTCGGTCCGCCTGATAGACGAGCTCGTAGACGTCCGCCCGCTGGCTCTCGTGTTGCCGGGCGTCGCGGCTGCGCTCATAGGTCACCCCCGCGGCCCAGGTCTCCGGCGCCACCAGCGGCGAGAGCAGCTTCCAGGGCGCATCTACCGCGCAAGTCGCCTGATCGAGCAGCGGAATTCGCTCCACCGTCGGCGGCTGTTCGTCGGCGACCAGCGCTGCGAGGATGTCGCCCGTCTCTAGGACCGACACTTCCTCTCCGGCCACGACCCCTACGCGCACCCTCCCCCTGGGGTCAAGAAGTCGCAGGAGCCGCAGTCCGGCGAGCGTGTCACGGGTCATCGAAGTACCTTCGCAGGCGTCCAGGCGCACCGCAAGCGACGCGCCCTGAGCGAGTTTGAGCGCACCGCCAGGAGCCCGGCCTGAGAAGATCCCCTATGTTGGCATTTGCGCCCTTCAGCACCCGGTTCGCCGCCGAGGGAGTGGTTTGCACGGTTGACGCCCTGGCCGCGGCGGCCGGCTCCCAGGCCCTGCGGTCCGGGGGCTGCGCGGTCGACGCAGCGATCGCGGCCGGTGCCGTCTTGGCGGTCACCAACCAGCACCAATGTGGTCTCGGCGGGGACCTCTTGGCGCTCGTCCATCCACCGGGCGAGCGTGTGCCCTGGGCTCTCAATGCCTCGGGGCGGTCCGGATCAGGGGCCGACCCGGAGCGCCTGCGGGCAGCCGGGTTTGATCGCATGCCGACGGATAGCGACCCCGGCTGTGTGCCAGTGCCAGGCTGTGTTGACGGATGGTTGGCGCTGCATAAGCGGTTCGGCCGACTGGAGCTGGCGGAGCTGCTCGAGCCGGCACGCCGGCACGCCGCCAACGGCTTTGCGGCGTCCCGCGCGCTGGCCGAGGCCAGCGCCACCGTGGCAGGCGTCGAGGGGACCGACGACTACACGGCCGCCGTCCCGCTTCGGCCCGGGCAGCTCGTAAAGCGGGCTGGGGTGGCGCGGGCACTGGAGGCGATCGCTCGCGACGGAAGACGGGGCTTCTACCAGGGCGAGTTCGGAGAGGCGCTGCTGACCATCGGGCGGGGGGAATACAGCCCCGACGACCTGTCCCGCCCGCAGGCCGATTGGGTCACGCCGCTTGACATCGGGGCGTTCGGTCACCGGTTGTGGTCGCTGCCTCCAAACTCGCAGGGGTACGTGTTGCTGCGGGCTGCGGCGATCGCCTCTGAGCTGGAGCTTCCTGACCCGGACGACCCCGACTGGGCCCACCTGCTTGTCGAAGCCACGCTCGAGGCCACCTCGGACCGGGGCTCGGTCTGGCACGAGCGCTCCGACGGCCCCGCGTTGATCGCCCCCGAGGTCGTCTCAGCGATGTGCGAGCGCGTTTCGGGTCTTCATCAGCCGCGGCCGACCCAGGCACCGATATCGGGCGGCACCGTATCGCTGTGCGTGGTGGACAGGGAAAGGACGGCGGTATCGATGCTGCAGTCGAACTTCATGGGGTGGGGATCCTTGCTGTTCGCGCCGGGGACGGGGATCGCGCTTCACAACCGCGGCTCGTCGTTCTCGCTGGCCCCTGGACACCCGGCCCAGTACGGGCCGCGGCGCCGACCGCCCCACACCCTGACGCCGGCGCTCCTCACAGACGCCGAAGGCCGGCTCGTCACCACACTTGCCACTCGCGGTGCCGAGCTCCAGCCGCAGGTCCTGCTGCAATTGCTGGCGCGCGTCCATGGAGCCTCGCAGTCCCCGGGGGAGGCAATGGCAGCGGGGCGCTGGGCACAGGTTGGGGATCAGTTGCTGATCGAAGGGAACGCGCCGCCGGCGTGGCTCCCGGGACTGGCGGAGCGTGGTCATCATGTAGTTCCGAGCGCCCCGTTCTCCGAGCAGTTCGGCCACGCGCAGCTGGTCGTATCGCACGGCGATCACCTGGCCGCCGCCAGCGATCCGCGCAGCGAGACCTGGGCCGTGGCGCCGGCGTAGGGAGGCTCTCGCTATGCGTGGCTCCGGCCGCCGGCGACCAATTCGCCATGACCGCCCGCCCGCCGCAGAGGCCTCAGTACGTCGCCCGGCCGCCGGAGAGGTCGAAAACCGCTCCGGTCGAGAAGCTGCACTCGGCCGAGGCCAGGAACGCGATCAGGCCCGCCACCTCCTCGGGCCGGCCGATGCGTTTCATCGGTATCCGCTCGACCATGTAGGCCACGTGCTGCTCGCTCAGGTCGCTCAACATCCGCGTCTGGATCACGGCCGGGGTGATGCAGTTGACCAGCACTCCGGTCTCCGCGAGGTCCTTGCCGATCGATTTGGTCATGGCGATGACGGCGGCCTTCGAAGCCGAGTAGGCGGTCGCCATCGGGTTGCCTTCCTTGCCGGCGATCGAGGCCACGTTGACGATCCGCCCGTACCCGCGGGGCGCCATCACGCGTGCTGCCGCCCGGTTGGCGTAGAAGACGCCGTCGCAGTTGATCGCGAACACTTGGCGCCACTCGTCGTCGCTGACATCAGTGGTGGGGAGCGATTGGCCCCCGACGCCCGCAGCGCACACCGCGATTTCGAGCGGTCCCAACTCCTCCTCCACCCGGGCGACGGCAGCGTCGACATCATCGGACTGGCTGACGTCGCCAGTCAGCGCCAGGACGCCCTCTAGTTCCGCTGCTCGCAGGTCGAGCGTGGCTACTTTGGCGCCATCGCTCAGCAACCGCCGGGCGACGGCGGCACCGATGTCCCCTGCGCCACCGGTGATCAGCGCGGTGCGCCCCTCGAAGTCGTACCGGACAGCCATGGGACAGATTTAATCTGTTTGTGCCCACCGCCCGCTGTGTCGTGCTCGAAGCCTTCGGCCAACCAGTGGCCCTGAGGGAGATCGCCGCCCCCGACGACCATTTGCTCCAGCCAGGGGCGGTAGAGGTTGAGATCCAGTACGCCGGGGTCTGCGGCACGGACGTACACCTCCAGGCCGGCCGGCTGCCGATCCCCGTCCCGCTGGTACTGGGCCACGAAGGGGTGGGATCGGTGAGCGAGCTCGGCCCGGGCCAGCTGCGCGATGCGCTAGGCGCTCCGCTGTCCGTCGGGGATCGTGTCGCCTGGGCCTCGAGCATCGCCTGCGGAGGGTGCTTCTTCTGCCGCGAGCAGCAACCCACGCTCTGCGAGCACCGACGGATCTACGGGATCAACCGGGCACTCGATGTGCCGCCGCGGCTGACGGGATCGTGGGCCCAGAGGATGCTGCTCGATCCCGGTACGACGATCGTCAAGCTCGGTGACCCCCGGCCCTCAGAGGCGGTGATCGCGCTGGGCTGCGCCGGGCCGACCGTGGTCCACGGGTTGCTTCACGTGGCGCCGGTGCGCCCGGGCGAGTCAGTGGCGGTGCAAGGCGCCGGACCGGTGGGTCTGGCGGCTGCTATGTACGCACATCTGGCCGGGGCCGCGCGCGTGATCGTGATCGGAGCACCGGCCGAGCGGCTTGGCCTGGCGGCCCACCTGGGCATGGGCCACGAGCGCCTGGACATCGAGCAGCTCGATCCTGCCGTCCGGCTCGAGCGTGTTCGGGCGATCTGTGACGGGCGTGGGGCCGACCTGGTCGTGGAGTGCACCGGGGTGCCAAGTGCCGTGTCCGAAGCGCTCGAGCTGGTGCGGCCGGGGGGTCGAGTGCTGGTCCTCGGTCAGTACACCGACCACGGGCCCACGCCGCTGAATCCACATCTGATCACGCGCAAGCAGCTCACCATGCTCGGTTCGTGGGCCTTCTCAGCGGCGCATTTCGTGGAGTATCTGCAAACGCTGCCACAGCTGCTCGAGCGCTTCGCGCTGGAGCAGCTGGTGACGACGTTCCCGCTGGAGCGGGCCCAGCAGGCTATGGACGCCGCGAGCGCCGGAAGGGTCGGCAAGGCGGTGCTGGTCCCGAACCCCGATACTCGAACATTCCGATAGGCACAACGCGGGAGGCAAACCTGCAGACAGCCGCGTCACTCCGCCAGCGAGTCGCCGCCCGTCAGGAGCTGGCCGGTTCGTTCGTGCTCGAGTTGCCCGCGCGGGCCGCGGTCGAGTGCTATGCGCTGGCGGGGTTCGACTTCGTCGTCTTGGACCTCGAGCATTCTGCGCTGGACCTAGGGTCACTCTCGCTGCTGATCGCCGCCTGCGACGCGGTCGGGATCGCCTGCGTCGTGCGGGTCGAAGCCGTCGACTCGAGCTCGGTGACCAGGATCCTCGACATGGGCCCAAGCGGCGTGATGGTGCCCGGCGTGGGGTCGGCGACGGAAGCCGCAGAGGTGGTGGGGGCTGCTCGCTACCATCCGGCCGGCCGTCGCGGCCTGGCGCCGATCGTGCGCCACGAGCTTCAACGCACTGCCGACCGAGCCCAAGACCGCGACGCGCGGATGGCAGTCATCGTCCAGCTCGAGGCGGCAGAGGCTGTGGCCGAAGCCGCGGCTGTCGCGGCCACACCAGGAGTGGACGTTGTATTCGTAGGGCCTTATGACCTGTCGCAAAGCGTCGGCCATCCTGGAGAGCTCGACCATCCGGCGGTTGTGGCCGCCGGCGAGGAGCTGGCCAAGCGAATCGCCCCTCATGCGGCGCTCGGCGTCTATCTCGAGCGCCCAGCCCAGATCGAACGCTGGCGAGCGGCGGGGGCCAGCTTCTTCACGCTGAGGACCGACGGCCGCATCTTCCTCGACGCGTGCCGACAGACGTTGAAGCAGTTCGCCCGGTCCGGGTGAGGACGGGCGACCAGGCGGCCCATCGGGACCTCACGGGGTCAGCGTCGAGACGCCTTGTACGTTGCCTTCGGCGATCATCCGCCCCAAGGCGCCGGATCGGCCCTTCAAGTAGGCGTTAAAGAACGCGATGCCCACCCGCGCCACGATCCCCAGCTGCGGCTGCTCGTTGGTGTAAGGGCCGAGATGCCCGGCGCCGATCAACCTCAACAGGTACTTCGGGGGCGGTGCGGCGTCGAAGAAAGCCTTCGTGAAGCGCGGCCGGTTGGTGGTGTCCGCCGTTCCCTGAGTGGCCAGTAGCGGTGGACTCGGTGCCGGGAAGCTGAAGCCACCGATGCCGGGAAGCTTGGCGCCGGAGAGGATCACCGCTGCGCCGACTCGGCGGTCCTGGAAGTAGCGGTCGTAGGCCACCGCCAGCGCAGTCTCGCCGCCATCCGACTGTCCCGCCACCGCGATCCGGCTGGGATCGATCATCCCGTGGAGAAACCCGCTGTTCGCGGCGCTCGCGGCCAGCATGCTCGTGATGACGAAGCTCATGTCGCCCGGCTGGTTGACGAGGTCGCTTTCGTCCGGGCCGCCGGGCGCGTTCGCGTTCTCGAGCGGAAAGATCGGCGCCGCGACCACATATCCGGCCCGAGCCCAGGCCTGCAGCAGCGCGGAGTAGGGCGCCGGCGTCACCGCGAAACCGTGCCCGAACACGATCAGGGGCAGCGGCCTGCGACCCCGAATTGGATAGCGAACGATCGTCACCAGCCGCCTGGGCCGGCGTCCGATGCCTGGCAACTTCACCGTCCGGCTGTGGTCGACAAACACCACGGCACGCTCGCGCACAAGCGGGGGGCGGCGCGGCGCTGCGCGCGGGCGTTTGGGCCGCGAGGCCACCGGTACCGCGGCGACCGGCTGCGGTCTACCGACCGTGGGCGCGCTCGCCGTCTTTGCGCCCCCGCAGGCCGACGCCGCCACGCAGGCCATGATCATCGCCAGGAACAAAAAGGGGACCCCTCGACCGGCCACGCGTAAAGCTTGACGGCCTTGCTGCGATCCTGACTCCGTTAGCCCACTCGCGCTTATGCGACCAAGTACTTCATATGGCTGAGCTAGAGGTTCCCGGTCACGACATCGTCGGGATCCGCGCCCAGAACCCAGGGCCGTTCACGCTGTCGGGAACCAATTCGTGGGTGGTAGGACGCTATCCAGCCTGGCTGGTAGACCCCGGGCCGGCCCATGCGGAGCACGTCGACGCGCTGGCGGGGGTGCTTAAACGTCGAGGAGGACTGGCCGGAGTCATCCACACGCACGGACATGCCGATCACACCGACGCCACCGCCGCGGTGCGCGAGCGCTTCCCGGACGCTCTCGTCGCCGCGGCAGGTGGCCGCGTTGACGTGGTTCTAGAAGAGGGCCAGTTGATCGGCCCGCTCCGGGTCGTGGCGACACCCGGCCACGCCCCTGATCACCTGGCGTTCGTGGCCGGCACGGCAGCGCTGACCGGCGACGCGGTGCTGGGCGAGGGCAGCGTCTTCATCGCGCCCGATCCCGGCGCGCTTGCGGGCTACCTCGCCGCGCTGGAGCGGCTGCGGAGCCTGGAGCTCGACGTGCTGTGTCCGGGCCACGGACCGCTGGTCCTGGACCCGGCTGCCAAGTTGGACGAGTACGTGCGCCACCGCCTGGATCGTGAGCGGCGGCTAGTGGCGGCGCTCGAGTCGGGCAAGCGCATGGCCGCCGAGTTGCTGGAGGAAGTCTGGGACGACGTGCCGGAGCAACTCCATCCGGCTGCGGCGATCACGCTCGCCGCTCACCTCAACAAGCTCGAGGACGAGGGGCTACTGCCGCGGGGCGTCGAGCGTCCGCCGATGCCCGGCGGGCTCGGCGCGCCCCCTTGAGGCGAGAACTACGACGACGTGTTCTTGCTTCCAGCCGAGCCGGAGCCGTTTGAGCCCGGCTGAGCATCGCCCGTGGCGGCGACAGGTATTCCCTGCCCCAGCGTGGACTTGTTCGGCGACGGCGTAGTCGTCGCGGCGGGTATCACACCGCTCAGGACGTTTGTGGCCGGCGTGCAGCTGGCGGTCGAGCTGGCGCTAGTCGAGCCGCTGGTGGCTGAGCCGCTGCCGGCGGCCGCGCCCGTGCCGCTCGAGCCGGCGGTGGAGCTCCCGGCGCTCGAGCCGGTCGTGCTCGAGCCGGCGGCGGGGCCGTTGGTGGTTGAGCTCGCGGGGTTGGAGCTTCCCGTGGTGCCCGAGCCGGGGGACGTCACGCTGTTGACGGTGGAGCCGAGCCCAGCCGCGGGGCCGCTCTGACACTTTGTGGAGGACGTGGGCGCCGTGGCTTGGGGCGCGCTGGTGCCCGCGTTAGTGGGGGACGTGCTCGTCGTGCTCGCCGGTTTGTGCAACCCGACAGCGTGCTCGGCAGTTCGGGTTGCTTGAGCGGTGGCGGACGAATAGGAGTTGCCGACAGCAGGCGGCCGCACGGCGGGCGGTGCCTTCGATGCCGCCGTGGTGCTATCCGCCGACACGTTTCTCGCTGGCCGCGGCGGGCCCACCGGTCCAGGATCTTGACTGCGGGCGTTGGCAGCGCGGACGTTGCTCGGCTGCGCGTTGGTGGCGTGATGGTGGCTGCCGGCGGTCAGGTGCGCCACCGTCTGCTGCAGCTCCAGCGCGCCACCGGCGGTGACGACTGTGGCCGCGACGAGCGCGGCGACGTGGCTCGTCGCCAGCCCGAGGATGGTTCCGCCGGCCCCTGCCGAGCCGCCCGCGGCGGCGGCTCCGCTGCCGGCGGCGGCACCGCCGCTGCCTCCGGCTCCAAGCAGCTTCGCAAGCAAACCGAGGGGGCCGACCGTCGGGGCAAGCGCCGCGAGCTGCCGGCTGACGGTCCGCAGCTCCGTCTTGTATTCCTGGCACCCGGGGCAGTCGCGCAGGTGGCGACGCGCGATCCCGCTGGCACGTACGCCGCGCTCACGGGCGCCCGCCAGCTCCTCCCGGATCTGCGCACAGGCCGTGTCGCGTGCCTCGAGCGAGGCCGCGAGACCGATCCGAGCACGAACCAGCAGCGACTTCACGGCCGGCACCGAGACGCCAAGCGCGCCGGCGATGTCGGCGTAGGCCACGCCGCCCAGCTCTCGCATCAACAGCGCCGAGCGCTGCTGGTCGGGGAGCCGGCCGATGTCGATTACCAGCCGCTTGAGCGACTCGCGCTGCTCGCTCTCGGCAACTGGGTCGTCCGCCGCGGCGTGGTCAAGCTCGAGCGGCTCGGCCAATGTCAGGACCGGGCGGCGAACGGCGTCGACGCAGCGGTTATGGGCGATGCGGTAGAGCCAGGGCCGCAGGCTCAGCTCGCGATCGGCGACCCGCAGGCCGGCATAGGCGCGGACGAACACGTCTTGCAATGTGTCCTCCGCATCCAGGTCGGCTACGGGGAGCATCTGGCGCACATACGCCAGCAGCCGCGCTCGATACCGGTCATGGATGACCCGAAAGGCGTCTTCGTTGCCCGCCTGGAACTGGGCTACGAGCTGCTGGTCCGATCGCAGCTTGAGCAACGGCGCAGCGATCGCCACACGACGCCTGTGCAGCCCAGCCGCGACATGGATGGCAGATGCCTCCATCTTCCTCTAGGCACTGTAACGTGCCTGGCGGCCGAAAGTTGTCTCCGAGGCCGCTCGCTCCAACACGATCCGGTGCCTCGCAAGCCGGCTTCCTGGACGTTCGCCGCAGCGCAGGCGGCACAATGGACCCGATGGACCCGGCATCGGCCATCGGCATCCCGGTCGCGTTCGGCGCTGGACTGATCTCGTTCTTGTCGCCCTGCGTGCTGCCGCTGGTTCCGGGCTATATCTCGGCAGTGGCGGGCGTGGCGCCGGCCGAGGTGCGCGCCCGGCGCGTACTCGGGCCGAGCCTGGCGTTCGTAGCCAGCTTCTCGGCGATCTTCATCGCCTTGGGGTTGCTGGGACAGCGGGCGCTGAGGACGACGCTCACCGGGCCTACAGCGCTCAAGGTCTGCGGCGCGCTGATCGTCGTTATGGGTGCGCTATTTGTGCTGGCGCCGCTCGTGCCGCGGCTCGGCCGCGAGTGGCACGTGGGCCGCCTGATGGAGCGCGCGGGGCGCGGCGGACCGGTCGTGACCGGGGCGGCATTTGCGCTGGCGTGGACGCCGTGCACTGGTCCTACGCTGGGCGCGATCATCGGAGCCACCGGCGTCTCCAGCTCGGCTGCGCATGGTGCGTTCTTGCTGGCGATCTACTGCCTGGGTCTGGGGCTGCCGTTTCTGATAACCGGGCTGGCTTTCGGAACGGTCACAGCGGCCCTCAACGTGATCAAGCGCCACTACGCGGTCGTGATCGGGGCCGGGGGGATCGTGCTGATCGGGATGGGCGTTCTGATCTGGACCGGCGAATTCACGCAGCTGAACATCACGGTCAACCACTGGCTGCAGGCGCTGGGCCTGCCGAACTTCAACTCCGACACGTAATCCCGCGTACAGGCCGGCTGCATCGCCGCGGTCGACCGTTGATAGCCTCCGAGGCCGATTAGGGTCCCCTAACAGCCGTGTCCTTTATCCACACAGTCCTGCTCGGCGCGCTAGCCGGCTTCACGATCTTTCTCGGGCTGCCGGTCGGTCGTATGCGGCTGCTCTCGACTTCGGCCCGCGTGGCGCTGGCGATGTTCGCGGTCGGCGTCCTGGCGTTCATCTTCGTCGACGTGCTCTCGAACGGGATCGACATCGTCGACTCTTCACTCACTGCCTACAAGCACGGAATCGGATCCTTCGGTCACCTGGCTCTGCTGGTGGTCCTGCTAGCGGCCGGGTTTGCCTGCGGGAGCGCCGGCCTGGCCTTGGTCGAGCGGCGGATGCGGCCGCTCGGGGGCCGCAAGCCGCCTATCGCAGGCGGCGCTGGCGCCACGCTCACCGGCGATCAGGCCAGTGCGATCGCGCTCGAGCAAGACGCCGCCCGACGGCGGGCGCTGCGCACGGGGCTGACGATCGCGGCGGCGATCGGCATCCACAACTTCGCCGAGGGCCTGGCGATCGGCGTCTCGGCGCGCGCCGGGGCGATCAGCCTGGCAACCGTGCTGATTGTCGGCTTCGCGTTGCACAACGCGACCGAGGGGTTCGGCATCGTGGGGCCGCTGGGCGACGTGAAGCCGTCGTGGAGCTGGATCGCAGTAGCCGGACTGATCGGCGGTGGCCCGACGTTTCTGGGCTCGATGGTGGGTTACGGCGTCACGAGCAAGCCGCTGGAGCTTGCTTTCTATGCGGCTGCCGGCGGCGCGATCCTGTACGTGATCGGTGAGGTGTGGAACGGCATGCGCCGCCATGGCCACCGCGAGCTCGGGCTGCTGATGCTGAGCGCCGGATTCCTCGTCGGGGTGTTGACGGACCTGATCGTCACGTACGGCGGGGGGTAGCTGTCCCCTGGCGGGGCTTTCGTTCGTCTTAGGTGCAAAATCCCACCTAGGAGGTTCGAGATGAAGTACGCAGCGTTGATCTATTCGAAGCCCGGCTCCCACGAGGCGCTGAGCGAAGAGGAGTACCAGGGAGTGTTCGCCGAGTACATGGCGCTCCGCGAAGACCGCCGCACCGAATCGAGCGCAGGGCTTCAGCCGATCGAGACGGCGACCACGGTCCGCGTCCAGGACGGGCAGACGCTCACCACCGACGGGCCGTACGCCGACACCAAGGAGGTGTTCGGCGGCTACTACGTCCTGGAGGCGCAGAACCTGGACGAGGCGATCGAGTTTGCCGCGCGGATCCCCGCGGCGCGGCTGGGAGGTGCCGTCGAGGTTCGCCCGGTCATGGAGTATCCGCGCTGATCGAGCAGGTCTTCCGCGAGCAATGGGGCCGGGTGCTGGCTTCGCTGATCGGCTTCCTCGGTGACTTCGACCTCGCCGAGGAGGCCGCTCAGGAGGCGTTCGCCGTGGCCGCGGAGTGCTGGCCGCGTGACGGTACGCCGTCTAACCCGGCGGCCTGGCTGTTGGCCACGGCCCGCAACCGAGCGATCGACCGCATTCGCCGTCAGCGCACGCTCGAGGCAAAGACGCGGCTGCTCGAGGTGCCGGAGGCCACGGTCGACGAGATTGAGGACGACGCCGTGATTGAGGACGAACGACTGGAGCTGATCTTCACCTGCTGCCATCCGGCCCTGGCCACCGAGGCGCAGGTGGCGCTGACACTACGAGCGCTGGGCGGCCTCTCGACCGAGGAGATCGCGCGCGCATTCCTGGTCTCGGAGGAGACGATGAAGCGGCGCCTCACGCGGGCCAAGACCAAGATCAAGGCCACGAGGATCCCGTTTGCGGTGCCCTCGGACCACCTGCTGCCAGACCGCCTGCAGGCGGTGCTGGCTGTCATCTATCTGATCTACAACGAGGGCTACAGCGGTCGCGTCGACTTGGCCGCCGAGGCGATCCGATTGGGCAGCTTGCTGGTGTCGTTGATGCCCGATGAGCCCGAGGTCCACGGTCTGCTGGCGCTGATGCTGATCCACCACGCCCGCCACCGGGCGCGTTTCGCCGGAGGTGAGCTGGTGCTGCTGGCAGATCAGGACCGCTCGCTGTGGGACCAAGCCGAGCTCGGAGCGGGCCGCCGGGGACTCGAGCGAGCGATGGCGCTGCACGGCGACGGCCCGTACGTGCTGCAGGCGGCGATCGCCTCGCTGCAGGCGACGGATCAGGTCGACTGGAGCGAGGTCGCCGCGCTCTACGCGCGGCTGTCGCTGCTGACGCGCTCGCCGGTGGTGGAGCTGAACCGAGCGGTCGCCCTGGCCGAAGCCGGTTCCCCGGAGCGGGCGCTGGAGATTGTCGAGCGGATCGAGCTGCCCGGCTACCAGTACCTGCACTCCACGCACGGTGAGCTGCTGCGCCGGATGGGTCGTCCGGCGGAGGCGCAGGCCGCGTTCGAGCGGGCGCTCGAGTTGGCCTCTTCAGAGCCCGAAAAGCGCTTCCTGTCCCGGCGGATCGAGCAAATTCAAAGCGCTGTCCCCTGAGTGGCGGCTCGTTCGTCTCAACAGGCGAACACCCCGCTCGAAGGAGGCACTCATGAAGGAACGCATCGACAGGAGCAACAAGACATGGACGCTCGTGCTCGCCGGCTTGGCAACGTTCATGACAGCGCTGGACACGCTGGTGGTGACCACGGCGCTCCCCGTGCTGCGCGTCGATCTGCACGCCAGCCTGTCGGGACTGGAGTGGACAGTGAACGCCTACAACCTGGCCTTCGCCTGCCTGCTGATCACGGGCGCCGCGCTGGGTGACCGCTTTGGCCGCCGACGGATGTTCGCCGTGGGTTTGTTCACGTTTACGGCGGCGTCGGCCGCGTCGGCGCTGGCACCGAGTGCTCAGGCGCTGATCGGCGCACGCGCCCTGCAGGGTGTCGGCGCGGCGATCGTCACACCGCTCACCCTCACGTTGATCTCCGAGGCCTTCCCGGTCGAGAAGCGCGGCGCCGCGATCGGGCTGTGGGGTGGAATCACCGGTCTGGCAGTCGCGGCCGGCCCGGTGGTCGGAGGTGCCGTCGTGAGCGGTATCGACTGGCACTGGATTTTCTGGCTCAACGTGCCGCTGGGGCTGGCGCTGGTCCCAACCGGACTGGCCCGGCTGCGCGAGAGCCATGGCCCGAGGCCGCAGCTGGACCTGGCCGGCCTGGCGCTCGCCAGCGGAGGCGCACTGGGCATCACTTGGGGATTGGTCCGCTCGGACGCGGCAGGTTGGATGAGCGCGGAGGTGCTCTCCACGCTGACGCTCGGCGCCTTGCTAGTCGCGGCGTTCGTCGCCTGGGAGCGCCGGGCGCGCTACCCGATGGTCCCGCCGGCGCTGTTCCGCGCGCCTGCCTTTGCGGCCGCCAACGGCGTCAGCTTCTTCATGTATGCCGGTCTGTTCGGGGCCCTGTTCTTGATGAGTCAGCTGCTGCAGACGGCGCTCGGGTACAGCCCGCTTCAGGCCGGGTTGCGCCTGCTGCCGTGGACGCTGCCGCCGATGTTCATCGCGCCATTGGCCGGCATGCTCGCCGACCGCTATGGCAACCGGCCGTTCATGGCGTTGGGGCTGGCTCTCCAGGCGGTGGGCTACGCCTGGGTGGCTAGCAGCGTCACGGCCAACGTCGACTATCTGCAGCTCGGACTGGCGTTCACGGTCTCGGGCATCGGCACCTCGTTCTGCTTCCCCACGGTGGCCGGCGCGATCATGGGCTCGGTGCCGCTGAGGGAGGCAGGTGTGGCGTCCGGGACCAACAGTGCGATCCGTGAACTGGGTGGCGTGCTCGGAGTCGCGGTGCTGGCGTCGGTGTTCGCCGCCCACGGCGGCTACGCGAGCCCGCATCTGTTCATCCACGGTTTCGTGATCGCGGTGTGGGTGGCGGTTGGCCTGTCGTCGCTGGGCATGGTCGCGGCGTTGTTGACGGGCGGGCGGCGTCCAGCGCCCACGGCGTCGACAGACGGAGTGCTGGAGCCGCTGCCGGCCTGACGGCCGCGAGCTTTCACCGTTGACAACTACTACGGCCGCCGATATATTGGCGGCCGTAGTATGACCCCGTCACGCCACAACGCGCCCCTCGGCCAGCTCGGGCGCTTCGCCGAGCCCTCGCTGCTTATCCTCTCTAGCCTGGCCGGCGGCCCCAAGCACGGTTACGCGATCACCCAGGACGTTCGGGAGATGGCCGACGTAGAGCTCGGGCCGGGCACGCTCTACGGCGCGCTGGCGCGGCTGGAGGAGCTGGGGCTGATCGAGGCCCTGCCGGCGGACGATCGCCGGCGGCCCTACCGCCTGACCGGCTCCGGCGCAGCGGTTCTGCAGCAACGACTGAGCGCGCTCGAGCGCGTAGCTGCAGTCGGCCTGAGTCGCCTCCAGGGGGTGCCGGCATGATGCTCCGGCTGGCGCTGTGGATCGTGGCGCTCTATCCCCACGCTTGGCGCGCCCGTTACCAGGCGGAGCTGCAAGTGCTGCTCGAGCAGGCACAGCTGACCCCGCGGACGCTGGTCGACCTGCTCCGCGGCGCGCTCGACGCCCACGCCCGTCCCCGCGGCCAGCCCGCCTCGCCTCGGCGGCGGATGCGGGCCACGGTCTCGGCGACCCTCAGCTGCTGGATCGCACTGACGCTCCTGGGGGCGGGATTTGCCAAGGCGACGGAGGATCCCCCGTTCCGCGCCGATGCTCTTCCAGGCGCTGCGTGGCTGTTGGTGGCCGCGCTGGCGCTGGCCGGCGCGGCGGTGATAGCGCTGGCCGGGGGCCCGTTGGCGTTCACTGTCGTGCGCCAGGCGTGGCGCGAGCGTACGCCACCGCTCGTCCGCGCCCTGGGCGCGGCCGCGGGGGCCGTCGGCGCGTTCATCCTCGCTACCGTGCTCGTGAGCCTTCTCGCTCGGAACTCCAACGGGGCGGGTTGGCCGGGGCACGTGCTGTTCTTCCTATGGGCCGGGCTGGCCGTATTGATAGGAGCCGGCTGCGCGCTGGCTGCGCGCGCCGGCCTCATGAACGCCAGATTCCCAGCGTGGCAGCTGGTCCTGGGGGTCGCCGGAGCCTGGCTCTTGGCGCGGATCATGGTCGCGCTGACGGTCGCCGTCGCCCTCTACGCGATGCTTCTGGTCCTGGACTCGCCGAGCCTGGCCGCCAGCCCGAACGGCCCTTTGGGGTGGCCCACCACGGTGGTGCTCGGCTCGCAGCTCGTGGGCATGGTCCTGGCCAGCGCGCTAGCGACCGTCACCACGCGGCGCGGTCTGACCGCGCTACGCGGCTAGTCCTCGTAGCCCGGCTCGCCGGGAAGCACGATCCGGGCCGACTCGCCCGAGACCAGGACCTGCGGCTGGACGGGCCGGATCTCGCGTCCCTCGGCGTGGGCGAGTAGCTCCTCTGCGGAGCCGAAGCCCGCGAGCTGCTCGAGGTGCTTGATCGTGGGGAACACGAGGAACAGCTCACCTTCCTGAGCCGCCTCGAGCGCTCCAGCGGGCTCATACCAGCGCGCCTCCACGACCTCGCCGCCATCGACGGTCACGGCCGCGTCCGGGGGCAGCTTTGCGAGGTAGAACCACGTGTCGAACCGGACCTTGACCTGGGCTGGTGTGATCCAGCGCGAAAATGGGACCAGCTGGACGGGATCGGGGAGCTCGACGCCGGCCTCCTCGCGCAGCTCGCGTAAAGCCGCTCCCCGCACGGCCCGCTCGTCGCGCCCCTCGCGCTGGTCGACCGCGCCACCCGGGAACACCCAGGCCCCGCCCATGAAGCGGGCCTCGGGATTGCGCTTGACGAGCAGCACTTCTAGCGCGTCCGAGCCGCCGCGCAGCAAGATGACTGTGGCCGCCAGCCGAGGCACCGTCTCCGGTCCGCGGTTCAGCTCCTCGCCCGGTGCGGGCCGGTCTCTCTTCAGGCTCACGAGTCCCTCTCCACGCCTACGTGGTCTCTTTCCACGGGTCCCTCGCCACGCCTACGAAGCTAGCGGGATACCCTTGCCCGCGTGAAATACATGTGTTCATCGTGCGGGTTCATCTATGACCCCGACGACGGAGATCCGGACGGCGGCATCCCTCCCGGGACGCAGTTCGACCAGATCCCCGACAGCTGGTTCTGTCCGGTGTGCGGGGCGCGCAAGCAGGACTTCGAGCCGTACGAGGAGTAGGCGCGGTGGCAGGCGTGGTCGGACAACGAGTTCGCCGGCGCGAGGACGCACGCTTCCTGCGCGGCCGGGGCCAGTACGTCGACGACATTCCGATTGAGGGCGCGCTACATGCCACGTTCGTTCGCTCGCCCTGGGCGCACGCCCGGATCGAGAGCATCGAGACGGAAGCGGCCGCGAATTTGCAGGGCGTGCAGCTGTTCGCCGCCGCCGACACCGACCTGACCGTCCACCCCCCGCCGCCTTTCGTCCCGATCGACGAGCGCTTCTTCAGGCCGTTCCTGGCCGCGGAGAAAGTGCGCTTCGCCGGTGACATCGTTGCCGTCGCGCTGGCCCCGACGCGCGAGCAGAGCGTGGATGCCGCCGAGCTGATCGAGGTCTCCTACGAGCCGCTCCCACACGTCACCGACGCCCGCGAGGCGGCGTCCGGCGATGTGCTGCTGTTCGAAGAGGTGGGGACCAACGTCTGCCTTCACCATCCCCCCGAGGAGCCAGACCCCAACCTCTTCGCCAACTGCGAGGTCGTCGTCTCGGGCAGGTTCATCAGCCAGCGACTAGCCGCTTGCCCGATCGAGCCCCGAGCCACCGCGGCGCGCTTCGAGGACGGTCACCTCACGGTCTGGCTCTCGACCCAGACCCCGCACGGGGACAAGGCGGGGCTTGTCGCGGCGCTGGGGCTTGAGGCAGACCAGGTCCGGGTCGTCGCGCCCGACGTCGGCGGCGGTTTCGGCGGCAAAGGGCTGGATGTGGAGGACGTCATCGTGGCGTGGCTGGCGCGGCACACCGGCTCGCCGGTGCGCTGGACCGAGACGCGCTCGGAGAACCTGGTCGCGATGCACCACGGCCGCGCCCAGCGGGTCGAGTACCGCATCGGCGGAGGCCGCGACGGTCGCGTAAGCGCGCTCAAGCTGGAGATCCTCCAGGACGCCGGCGCCTACCCCAGCCTGGGCGCGTTTTTGCCCAACCTGACGGCGATGATGGCCTCGGGCGTCTATGGGATCCCGAAGGTCGAGTGCGACGTGCGGGCGGTAGTGACCAACACCACCCCGACCGGACCGGTCAGAGGGGCTGGACGGCCGGAGGCCACGCAGGTGGTTGAGCGGGCGATCGACGCTTTCGCCGCCGAGCTATCGCTCGACCCGGCCGAGGCCAGGCGGCGCAACTTCATCCCCGCGGAGGCGTTTCCCTACACGACCGCCACCGGCGCCCACTACGACTCTGGCGACTACGGCCGGGCGCTCGAGCTGGCACTCGAGCGCTCAGGCTATGAGCAGCTGCGCACCGAGCAGGGCCGCCGGCGCAGTGACCCGGGCGCTCGCCAGCTGGGAATCGGGCTCTCTGCCTACGTCGAGGTCACCAATGGGGTGACGGAGACCGAGTACGGCGCGGTGGAGATCACCGCCGCGGGCGAGGCGGTCGTGAGGTCCGGCTCGCTCTCCCAAGGCCAGGGGCATGAGACCACATTTGCCCAGATCGTCTCTGAGCGGCTCGGGCTGTCGATGGAGCGGATCACGGTCGTACAGGGCGACACCGACGCGGTACCGCGTGGCACGGGCACGTACGGGTCCAAGTCGACCCAGATCGGCGGTGCTGCGGCCGCGCAGGCCTCGGACGAGCTGCTCGAGCGGGCCAAGGAGCTCGTCGCCGACGAGCTCGAGGCAAGCCCGCAGGACATGGTCTTCGACGCGGACAGAGCCCAGTTCCACGTCACCGGAGCGCCGCAGCCGGCGCTCGGCTGGGGCGAGCTGGCGGCGCGCCTGTCGGACGGCGGACGCCTCGACCAGCTCAGCGTGGAAGCGGACTTCACTCCCGAGCAGCCGACGTTCCCGTTCGGCGCGCACGTAGCGGTGGTTGAGGTAGACACCGCCACCGGGGAGGTAAGTCTCAAGCGCCTGGTGGCCGTCGACGATGCGGGCACGATCATCAACCCGCTCGTGGCCGAGGGCCAGGTCCACGGCGGCCTCGCTGCGGGCATCGCGCAGGCACTGTTCGAGGAGGTGGCCTACGACGAGGACGGCAATCCCGCCAACGCCAACCTCGTCAGCTACTGCATGCCTGCCGCGACCGAGCTGCCGCCGTTCGAGGTCGTGGAGATGCAGACGCCCACGCCAGTCAACGAGTTAGGCGCCAAGGGCATCGGCGAATCGGGAACGATCGGCGCAACACCCGCCGTCTACGCCGCTGTGCTCGACGCGCTGTCGCATCTCGGCGTGCGCGAGATCGACATGCCCCTCAACGGCGAGCGGGTTTGGCGCGCGATTGTTCAGGCGGACGGCGGGCGGTGACGCGAGCCACGGCGGGCGGTGGCCGGTTGGCCCGTGGAAGTTATATGGCGCCAGACGCCCATCTCTTCCACAGCGCGGTCAGCAATGAGGATAAGCCCCTCTAGGCCGCGACAGCCGGCGGATGCAGCCTCCCGGCGGTGGCCTCGGCGATCGCGGCGGCGGTGATCGCCACCAGCCGGCGGAGATCGGCCTCCGAGATCGTCAACGGCGGCATCAGCACCACCACGTCGCCAAGCGGCCGGATCAGCGCCCCCCGCCGGCGTGCGGCAAGCGAGACGCGGTGCCCCACACGGTCCGCCGCCGGCTGCTCGATCAGCTCGATTCCGACCATGAAGCCCCGCTGCCGTACCTCCCTCACACCGGGAAGAGCGGCCACTCGCTGCCACAGCAGTCGCTCCAGCAGCTGGATCTTCGGCTGCAGGCGCTCGAGCGTCTGCTCGCGCTCGAAGGTTTCAAGCGTGGCGATCGCAGCGGCTGCCGCGAGCGGATTGCCCGTGTAGGTGTGGCCATGAAAGAACGTCTTGAACTCGTCGAACTCACCGAGAAACCGTTCGTAGACGCGCTCGGTGGTGAGCGTGGCGGCAAGCGGTAGGTAGCCGCCCGTCAGCCCCTTGCCCACGGACATCAGGTCCGGCACGACCCGCTCGTGCTGGCAGGCGAACATGCGTCCCGTGCGACCAAAGCCGGTGGCGACCTCGTCGCAGATCAGAAGCACGTCGTGGGCGTCGCAGAGCTCGCGAACCTGACGGAGGTAGCCGGGGGGCTGCAGCAGCATCCCCGCTGCTCCCTGCACCAGCGGCTCGACGATCACCGCGGCGACCGTGTGGCCGTGACGCTTCAGCAGCCTGGCCAGGTCCTCGGCGTCGCCCGCCCTGGCCCGAAGGGTCTCGAACAGCAGCGGCTCGTACAGCGAATGGAAGAGTTCGATGCCGCCCACCGACACGGCCCCCAGCGTGTCGCCGTGGTATGCGTTCTCGAGGCAGATGAACCTGGTGCGCTCCGGCTCTTCGCTCTGCGCCCAGAACTGGAAGGCCATCTTCAGCGCGATCTCTACCGCGGCTGAGCCGCTTTCGGAGTAGAACACACGCGCCAGCCCGGAAGGGGCGACGGCGGCCAGGCGCTCCGCCAGCTCGATTGCCGGCTGATGGGACAGCCCGAGCATCGTGGAGTGAGCGACGCGGTCTAACTGTTCGCGCACGGCGGCGTCGATCGCGGGGTGCCGGTGACCGTGGACGTTGCACCACAGCGAGGAGACCCCGTCGATGTAAGCATTTCCCTCGGCGTCGTACAGGTTGGTCCCGTCGGCGTTCTCGATCACCAGCGGAGGCTCCTCCTGGCACCATCCCCGCTGCTGGGTGAACGGGTGCCAGAGGTGACGGCGGTCGGCCTCCTGCAGCTCGGCAACCGTTCGCATGTCTGGACGCTAGCTCGCGGCGCGGTCGGAACGATCGTCTGGCAGCCTTCCCGCGGTGCCGCCGCGGCTGTCCCATGCGCTCGGTTCCCGCAGAGCCCTGACTAGGGCCGGTGCGGCGTTGCTCGCGATCGCCGCCGTGGTGGTGATAATCGTCGAATCCGGCGCCAGCAGCGGGGGCAAGACGGCTCAGGCGCATCCGCTGGAGTCGATGTTCCAGGACGACCAGTATCTGCTGTATGAACCCACGCCGGTCGTCAAGCAGACGCTGGCCACGCTGCGCTCGCTGGGGGTCGACCGCATCCGGGTGACGGTTCTGTGGCGCGCGGTGGCCCCGACTCCCGACTCGGCGACCCGACCGGCGGGTTTCGTGGCCTCGGACCCGGCGGGCTATCCCGGCTTTGCGCCTTACGACCGTCTTGTAGCGCTGGCGGGCGCAAGCGGCATTGGCGTGAACTTCGACCTCAGCGCCGCCGGTCCCCTGTGGGCGATGGGTGGCCGCTCGCCGCAGGCTCACTACACGGATGTCTATGAACCGTCGGCGGCCGAGTTCGGGCAGTTCGTAGCCGCGGTGGGAAGGCGCTACGACGGAAGCTATGTGCCGAACGGGGCCCAGCGTGGCGCCTTGGCAGCTCTGGGGGCGCCCGTCTCCGGCCCGCTCGCGCGAGTGAGCTACTGGTCCGTGTGGAATGAGCCCAATCAGCCCGGTTGGCTCTCGCCTCAGTGGCGCGTGGCCGGCGGCGCTCGGACGATGGTCTCGCCCGCGCTTTATCGGCGCTACGTCGATGCGGCCTGGACGGCGCTAGGCGCCACCGGGCACGGGCCGGCGCGGGACACGATCCTGGTCGGCGAGCTGGCGCCAGAAGGTGGCGGCAACGCGGCGCCCGCCGAGCAGCCGATCGACCCGCTCGACTTCCTGCGAGCGCTGTACTGCGTGGACTCGAGCTACCGGCCGCTGGCCGGCGCCACTGCCGGCGCGCTCAGCTGTCCGTCGGCCGGCGGGGACAAAGCGTTCGTGACGGCCCACCCCGGTCTGTTCGACGCTACGGGCTTTGCCCACCATCCGTATTCGTTCTTCCTCGCGCCGAATGTCGGCTATCCCTCCACGCCCGCCGACGCAGGCTTCGTGCCGCTGGTTCAGCTCTCGCGCTTGGAGAACGCCGTGGACCGGATCTACTCGGCCTACGGCGTCAGCCGCACGATCCCGATCTATTTGACCGAGTACGGCTATGAGACAAATCCGCCCAACCCATTCCGCGGGGTGAGCCTCGCGCGCCAGGCGCAGTACATCGACGAGGCGCAGTACATGGCCGCTCAGGACCCGCGGGTGCGCTCCATGTCCCAGTTCCTGCTCGTCGACGCGCCGCCTGACCCGAAGTATCCACCGGGGACGATCGGCTACTGGTCGACGTTCCAGACCGGGCTGCTGTTCGCAAGCGGCGCACCAAAGCCATCGTTCTACGCCTACCGGTTGCCGATCTGGGTCCCGGCCCCGACGTTTACGCCTGGTGGGTCCGTGCTCGTGTGGGGCATGCTCAGGCCGGCGCCCCACAACACGCGCCAGAGCGTGCAACTTCAGTGGCGCGGGGCGGCCGGCGCATACCGCACGATCGCCACGGTCACTACCAACGATCACAACGCCACATTCAGCGCCCGGGTAGAGCCGCCGGGCAGCGGTTTCGTGCGGATCGCCTGGCGCTCGCCGTCCGGCAAGATGCTCCACAGCCGGGCGGCGGCCGTGCAGAGCGGCTAGCCCCAGCGGCCGTGCAGAGCGGCTAGCCCCGGCGCCCCGTGCAGAGCGGCTAGCCCCGGCGGCCCGTGCAGAGCGTTTAGCGGAGCGTCCAATGACGACTTGGAGTCGATTTCCGGTCATATAGTCCGGAAACCAACGCCACGTGGCAGCCCGAGCCCGTGAGCCCTAGCCCCGTCGTCCGCGTAGACGATCGCGGAGCGCCAGCCAGCCACCCACGACGCGATCCTCGGCTTCGTCCCACGAGTGCAGCCAGCCAGGCGCCCAGCGCGGCTGGCAGCCGGTCAGCATCCAGACCAGGCCGGCGCCAGAGAGCACCAGCAGGACGCCCCCGATCACGGCCAGCAGCACGATCGGCAGAGGCACGCCGGCGCTGGTAGACGTCGGGACGCGGGGCAGGGCGAGCCGCGCGTTGTGCAGCCCGGGCGCGACGCTGGCTGACCCCGCTGAACGCTGGGGTGAACACGCTCCGGCGGCCCGCTGGGCCAGAGCGGTACCGATGGCGTTCGTGAAGTCGGCGAAGTATTGGGCGGCGTAGGTGTCGACGCTCTTCAGCACGCCCTCCAACTGGGCGCTGGTAAAGCTGCAAGGGGCGACGGAACCCGTCTGCTCGTACTCCCGTAGCACGCGGTTGTAAGTCGACTCGGCGCCGGCGGGCGCTGCGCCCAGCGCGGCGCACGCCAGCAGGCCGGCGACGACCGCGATCAGACGGCGAGACGGACGCATGCCAGCGTCGCGGTGAGCGACTTGCCCTCGCCGGTCTTCACGGTCCGGACGTTACAGGCAGGTACTCAGCCATCGCTGCAACGGCAGCCCGGACCCTGCCCGCGCCAGCAGCGCAGCGTCGGCCCGGGGCACGAAAGGCAACACCTCAACCTCAACCTGCCCCCGCTCGGCGATCGTCTCGCGGTTGGAGCGCTCGATCGTCCCCGGCCGCTCGGGCCACGGCGTCAGGACGACGGAGGCGATGCTGAGCGACGCGGCTCTAGCAGCCTCGAGCGTCAGCAGCGTGTGATTGATGGTCCCCAGGCCGGGTCGCGACGCGATCACCAGCGGCAGCGCGAGTGCCCGGGCCAGCGAGCGCACGTCGTCGGTCTCCGACAACGGCACCAGCAGCCCGCCGACTCCCTCGACGATGACCGGCCCGGCGTCCCCGGCGGCGTTGTGTACTGCGGTGGTCAGCTCCCGGGTACGGACAGGTCGTCCGGAAAGCTCTGCCGCCAGGTGCGGGGAGACTGGCGGGCCGTAGCCAACAGGAGCCACCTGGCGGGGCGCGCGATCGCAGACGCTCGCCAGCAGCTCGTGGTCGGCCGGCCACCGCACCGGCGCCGGGTCCTCCAGACCGGTGATGACTGGCTTTACCGCCGTTGCGGCGCTGCCCCGAGCGCGCAACGAGGCCACTATCGACGCCGCAAGGACCGTCTTGCCGACGCCGGTGTCGGTGCCAGTGACGAACAGGCCGCGCAATCGCTAGGCGGCGCGCGCTACGGGCGGCTCGTCCTCAACATCGAACGGGGCGATCGGCGGCTCGTCCTCGACGTCGAACACGCGTGAAAACGCGGCGATGCGCTCTTCCTCTGGCCCCCAGCGCTCCTTCACGAAGCGCTCGTCGGCCTCGAAGTCATCGTCCGCCACCGTCGCGGGCGACCCTAGTCGAGGATCGAACCCGGCCGCCCGGGCGGCCCCAGCCAGTGTCCGCGCCGCGGCCCGCAACTCGTCCTCGCGGTGCGAGGCCATGACCGCCAGCCGCAGCCGAGAAGTCATGGGCGGCACGGTCGGCGGCCGAATCGCCTGCGCGAACACGCCGCGGGACAGCGCGTTCTCGCAGACCTCTACCGCGAGCTTTGGGTCGCCGACCAGCAGCGGAACGATGTGGGTCCGGGCGCCTTGCATCTCGAAGCCTTCGCTGGCCAGCTCCGCCCGCAGCGCAGCCGAGTTGGCCTGCAGCTTGCGTACCCGGTGGGGGCGCTCCTCCAGCAGCTCGAGCGCGGCCAGGGCGCCCGCCGCGGCGGGTGGCGGCAGCGCCGTGGAGAATATGAATGTGCGCGCCGAGTTCAGCAGGTAGCGCGCCATCTGCAGGTCGCAGGCCACGAACGCGCCGTATGACCCAAGTGCTTTTCCCAGCGTGCCGACGATGACGTCCACCTGATCCTCCAGGCCCGCCTCGGCAAGCGCTCCCCGTCCGCCCGGTCCAAGCGTGCCCGTCCCGTGGGCTTCGTCGACCATGATGCGGATGCCGTGCCGGCCGGCCAGCTCTACGAGCGCGTGCAGCGGCGCGACGTCGCCGTCCATTGAGAAAACGCTGTCGGTGACGATCAACGCGCCGCGCCCCTCAGCCTGAGCGATTCCCCACGCCAGATGCTCGACGTCGCGGTGGTAGTACACAAACGTCTCGGCGCGCGACAGGCGGCATCCATCGATGATCGAGGCGTGGTTGAGCTCATCGGAGAACACCACGTCTCCCGGCCTGGCGAGCGCGGCGATGACACCGGCGTTGGCCAGGTAGCCGGAGCCGAACAGCAGCGCCGCCTGGCGCCCCTTGAACTCAGCAAGGCGCTCCTCCAGCCGCCGATGGATGGTCATGGTGCCCGACACGAGCCGTGACGCGCCGGCGCCGACCCCCCATCGCATCGCCGCCTCGGCCGCCGCCGCCCGTACCCGCGGATGGTCGGCGAAGCCCAGGTAGTTGTTCGAGCACAGCAGCAGCGCGGGCTTGCCGTCGAGCAGGACGTGCGGCCCCTGCGGGCCCGAGATCAGCCGCGTGCGCCGACGCAGCCCGAGAGCCTTGAGCTCATCGAGCCGTGCGCCGAGCTCGATCATGCGGACCTACGAGCCCTTTCGTCGTCGGCAACGGGCCGTGTGTTGAGCGCCCCATCGGGACGTGGCGGCACAACCCGCTTCGGCGAGAAGCGCAGTTGGGTGGAGGGATCCCAGAGACGGATCTCCAACCTAGAGGGATTAGCTGGTGTCTGCGCGAGCGCAGCGCCCACGACATCTGGCGTGTCGCCGTCGAGCCAGCCTGCGCGGTTGTCGGGCCGCGGGTTCGCGCCGTTGTCGGGCTGCGGCGCGACGTTCAGCCCCAGGTCCTCGAACATCGCCCGATCCTGCTCCGGTGCGTTGCCCAGGGTGGTCAGGAAGTTGCCCATCATGACGCCGTTGAGCCCGGCCTTGATCGCCTGGGACTGCAACTCGCCCAGATTCTCGGTCCGTCCCCCGCACAGCCTGAACAGCGCATCTGGGAGGATCAGGCGGAATATGGCGATCCACTTCACCGCCTCCCACGGATCGATCAGCTCCCGATCGCCGAACTTCGTCCCCGGACGCGGGTTCAGCAGGTTTATCGGCACGCTCGTGGGGTTGATCTCCGCCAGCTGGAAGGCCATCTCCACCCGCTGCTCGCGGCTCTCACCCAGGTTGAGGATGCCTCCCACGCAGGTCTCGAGCCCGGCCTCCTTGACGGCGTCGATGGTGCGCAGCCGACCTTCGTAGCGCACGGTCGTAGAGACCTCCGGATAGTAGGAGCGGGCGGTCTCGACGTTGTGATGGACCCGCTGCACCCCGGCATCTTTGAGCGCCTTGGCCCGCTGCCCTGACATGTGGCCGATCGAGACGCAGCGCTTGAGATTGGTGTGCTCCGCCACCAGGCGCGCACCGGACAGCACCTTTTCGAAATCGCGCCGCGACAGTCCCTGGCCCTGGGTGACCATGCAAAAGCGGTGGGCGCCGGCTGCCTCCGCGGCCCGAGCGTGCTCCAGGATCTGCTCCGGTTCCATCATGGCGTGCATCGGCGTGTCCGCCTCCGCGTAGCGCGACTGGGCGCAGAAGCCACAGTCCTCGGCGCAGCCGCCTGACTTGGCATTGACCAAGGAGCACATGTCCGTTGCGTCGGCGAACCGCTCCCGACGAGCCTTCCAAGCCCGCTCGACGAGCGCCCCGATCTCCACCGGGTCCTCGAGCTCACCGAGGCTCCGTGCCTCCTCGGGGGTGATCAGCGACGGCATCGGCGCGCACTGTAAGAGGTGCATCGGACGACTCCGTTTGGGGTCCAGCGACGCCCCCGTTTGGGGTGCAGCTACGCCCCCGACGGTGTATCCCCAGGTCGCTGCCGCGCTACGCTCGCTGTCCGATGCCAGCGTTTAGAAGCGCCTCGCAGATCCTTGGCCGCTCGTTGAAGGGCCGCTACAAGGTGCTCGAGCCGATCTCGTCCGGGGCTATGGGCGCCGTCTACCGCGCCACGGACAGCGAGACCGGGATCGACGTCGCGCTCAAGCAGTCCACTAACCCGCTCCACGATCAGCGGTTCGAGGCCGAGGCTCGGCTGCTTGCGAGCCTCCAGCACCCTCGCGTGGTGAAGGTCGTCGATCACTTCGCCGAGCAGACTGGCCAGTACGTCGTGATGGAGCTTGTGCGCGGCATCGATCTGGGCGCACTGATCAAGCAGCGAGGCTCTCCGGGGTTACCGGTTGAGCAATCGATCGCGTTCGTCCGCGAAGCCTGCGAGGCGCTTCAGTACGTGCACGATCAGCAGATCGTCCACCGTGACGTCAAACCCCAGAATCTGATCGTCTCCGAGAAGGGCGTGACGCTGGTGGACTTCGGAATCGCTCGCCTGATGGGAGCCGACGAGGAGGAGGGAACTGTCGGCATCGGCACGCCCCGCTTCATGGCACCGGAGGTGTTCGCCGGCGGCAGGATCTCCCCGCGAACGGACGTGTTCGGGGTGGCGGCGACCCTGTGGACGCTGATGGCCGGTCGGTCGCCCGTGTACGCCGACCCCACGAAGCTGTCATCGGTCGTCCCGGATGTAACGCCCGAGCTGGAACGGACCGTGGAGGCCGGGCTGGAGCTGATCCCCGAGCGACGGGTGGCGTCAGTGTCCGCGTTCGCCAAGGCGCTCGGGGCGCCGCTGCGGACCGAGACCGGCGTCTCGCTCGCCGTCTCGATCGAAGATCCGGACGCGTCGCGCACGCTGTTGGAGGCGATCGTGCACACGGCTGCCGGCGTGTTCGGTGCCTCGGCAGCATCGATCTGCCTGGTTGACGAAGTCACCAGCGAGCTCGTCTACCAGGCTGCCTGGGGCGCCGGAGCGCGGGAGATCATCGGCGTCCGGCTGCCGCCCGGGCGGGGAATCTCGGGCGGGGTGGTGGCAACCGGAACCGGCGAAGCCGTCCCTGACTGCCGCAACGACCCGCGTTTTGCCGCCACGATCGCTGAGGGCACGGGCTACGTGCCGCACACGATGCTGGTCGTGCCGTTGGTCCGCGGAGAGCAACCGATCGGGGCGCTCTCACTGCTCGATCGGCGCGACGGCCAGTCTTACCACGAAGACGACCTCGAGCCGGCGAAGCTCTTTGCCAGCCTGACGGTGAAATCGTTCGAGATCGCGCCGATGACCTACACGAGCCTGGGTCTGACCAGCTCCGGGCAAGGCCCGGGCGAGTAAGCCCCGGCCGCGCGTCGTATCACCGCTTGTGCGGCCTATGACTCCGGGCCTGCAAAAGTGCCCAGCGAGGTGGCTATATTGTCGCTGCGCTCGCGCGATGGGGCGTATCACCATATGAACGAGAGCCTTCCGAATGATGCCGTCGTCGGATCGCGCGTCCGGCAGTATGCGGTCGAAGCGGTTCTTGGCGAAGGGGGAATGGGCAAGGTCTACAAGGCGCTGGCTCCCGACGGGACGCGCGTTGCGCTGAAGCTGATCAAGGAGGACTTCGCCCGCGACGACCGCTTCCGGCGCCGATTCACTCGGGAGGCGAAGATCGCACAGACGGTCAAGCACCCGAATGTGGTCCCGGTGGTCGACACGGGCGACGCCGACGGGCTGCCTTACATGGCGCAGCGCTTCATCGAAGGGGAGTCGCTGGACGGCCGGCTGAAACGCGAGAACGTGCTCGATCTCCCCGCGGCGATCGGCATCTGCGCCGACGTCGCCGCCGGCCTGGAGGCTCTGTGGGCGGCGGGCATCGTCCACCGCGACGTCAAGCCAGCCAACATCCTGCTGGACGCGCAAGGCATGGCGCACATCACGGACTTCGGGCTGGCCAAGGACACGCAGGGCAGCTTGCTCACCCTGCCAGGCCAGGCACTGGGTTCGATGGACTACATGTCCCCCGAGCAGATCCGCGGCGAGCCGGTCAGCGCCGCCAGCGACATTTACGCCCTGGGCTGCGTGATGTACGAGTGCGTCTCCGGACGCCCGCCGTTCGCGCATATGCAGGGCATGCGAGTCCTGTGGGCGCACCTGCAGGACGAGCCCCCAGATCCGCGCGCGGCTCGCAGCGAGCTGTCGCCGGAGTTCGTGGGGGCGCTGATGCAGGCGCTGGAGAAGGATGCGGCAATGCGTCCCACCAGCGCCGGTGAGTACGCGCGCTCGCTTCAGGCGGCCGCGGGACCCCCGGGCTAATGCCTTGGGTCGAGATCTTCGCGGTCTTCCTCATCTCGCATCTGGTCGGTGATTATCTGCTCCAAACGGAGTGGCAGGCGCTTCACAAACAAGGCGGTTTGACGGGCACGCCAGAGATGCGCATGGCGCTGTTCTCGCACGTCATCACCTACACGCTGGCTTTCGTCCCGGCGTTCATCTGGCTGTGGCACAGCGACGGTGCAGGCGTTTTCGGTCTGGCGGCGCTGATCTTCATCCCTCATCTGATCCAGGACGACGGCCGGCTGCTGGCCTCGTACGCTCGCGCCGTCAAGAAGGCTGACCTGGCGGTCAACCCCGGACTGGCCGCGGCTGTCGACCAGTCGTTTCACCTGCTGGCGCTGTTTTTGACAGCGCTCCTGGCGAGCGGCGGCGCCTAGCGCCTAGGTTGCAATCCGCGAGCGGCGATGGACAAAACGTGACAATTGCACTATCTTTCGGGGGAAGCTCATCTAACGTTCGCTCGGCAACGGCACCAAGGGAGGGGCGAACGATTCTTGTAGGGGGCATTTTTGAATCCGGTGACTGCGCGTAGGTCAGAAGACCTGCTGGGCGCCGAGATCAACGGCTACAGACTCGAGTCGCTGGTCGGCGTCGGGGCCATGGCCGCGGTCTACCGCGCGCACTCGCCCGACGGCCGGGTGGTGGCGCTCAAGCTGATCAAACCGCAATACGCCAGCAACGACACTTTCCGGCGGCGCTTCGCCCGGGAGGTCTGGATCGCGCGCTCTATTCGCCACCCGCGGGTCGTGGAGCTGCTCGACGTTGGCGAGGCAAGCGGGATGCCGTACCTGGTTGCCCGCTTCGTGGAAGGCGGGTCGCTCCAGGACAAGCTGGCGCGCGAGGTGTGGCTCGATGTCCGGACCACCGTCGGAATCTGCTTACAGGTGGCCGAGGGACTCCAGACCCTGCACGAAGCGGGGATGATCCACCGCGACGTCAAGCCGGCCAACATCCTCCTGGGCAGAGATGGCGAGGCTTACATCACCGACTTCGGGCTGGCCAAGGACGGCGACGGCACGCTGCTTACCGGCACCGGGGAGACGCTCGGATCGCTGCAGTACATGGCCCCTGAGCAGATTCGGGGCGAGACCGTGACCGCCGCCACAGACACCTACTCGCTGGGTTGCGTCGCGTACGAATGCCTCGCCGGCCGCTCCCCATTCGCCGACCGGCAAGCGATCGCCATCCTCTGGGCGCATCTGAACCAGGACGCTCCGGACACCGATCGGGCAGGCGTCTCCGCGGAACTGAACGACGCGCTGAAGAGTGCGCTGCGCAAAGAGCCGGCGGAGCGACCCGCGAGCTCGGTCGCCTACGTCCAGATGCTCGCGGACGCAGCCGGCCTGCCGTACTAACCCGTACCGCTTAACGCCACTGGGCCGTACCGCCTAGCGCCACTGGACCTCGTACAGGGCGTGCTCGCCCAACAGGCCCTTGAAGTGATGCTCGCCGCGCGGCTCGAAGCTGAAGCTCGAGTCGTTCTCCGTGTATTGCTTGAGCGTTGAAGAGACGAGGATCTCGCCCCCCTGGGCCTGGCCGGCTATCCGAGCCGCCAGCACGACGTTACGGCCCATCAGCTGATCGGGATTCGCGATCACGAATCCCGAGTGCACGCCGACGCGCAACGCCAGCTCGCGGCCGTCTTCGCCGGCACCGAACGCCTTCTGCAGCTCGACGGCGGCGTGCAGCCCGGCGTGGGCGCTCGGAAACGATGCCAGGAAGCCGTCGCGCTCGAACTTCACGAGCTGCCCGCCGTGCTCTGCGACCAGCCGCTCCACCAGCAGATGGTGGTCACGCAGCAGTTGCTCCCATCGCTGGCCGCCAAACCGCTGCTTCGCAGCCTCAGCGTCGGCGATGTCGGAGAGCATCAACGTGATCGCACCATCCGGCGAGCTCACGCGCTCCATGACCGGCATCACCGGCTCGAGCGCCGAGGCGATCACATCGATCGAGCTGAGCTGCGGTTGCGGTTCCAATCAGCCTCCCCAGGCAATCGGGCGAGCATAGCTTGACAGTGATCTCTGCGCAGAGCAGAATCGACGCGGCGATGAAGGGGGCATCCGATCACGGAGTTGGTCTGGGCATGCCAGATTTCGTTTCGGGCGCCTGGAGCGATCACGCCCTTCGCGTCAGCCCGTTCCCACCGATCGGCGATTACGCGTTTCTGTCGGACTGCGAGACGACAGCGCTGATTGCACCAAACGGCAACGTGGAGTGGCTGTGCCTGCCGCGCATGGACTCCCCCAGCGTTTTCGGCTCGATCCTCGACCGTGACGCCGGCAGCTTTCGCGTCGCCCCAACCGACGTGAATGTCCCCGCGGCGCGCCGCTACCGCCCGGGGACGATGCTGCTCGAGACCAGCTGGGAGACGCGGATGGGCTGGCTGGTTGTTCGCGACGTGCTCAGTATCGGCCCCTGGCGCCACCAGAACGAGCGCTCGCGCAGTCACCGCCGCTCCCCGACCGATCACGACGCCGATCACGTCATGGTGCGGTTGGTCGAGTGCGTCCAAGGATCGGTGGAGATCAAGCTCGACTGCGAGCCGGCATTCGACTATGGCGGCTTGGCTGCCGAGTGGGAATACACCGGGCCGGGCTACAACGAGGCCATCGCCCGCTCGGAGGGGATCGACCTCGAGCTGCGGCTGCTCACCGACCTGCGGCTGGGCTTCGAGGGGCCAAGGGCGCGTGCCCGGACCACTTTGCACGAGGGGGAGACGGCATTCGTGGCCCTCGGCTGGTCGGACAACCCGCTGCCGCAGAGCTACGAGGAAGCGCTGGCCTGGTTGTTGCGGACAGGCCGCTTCTGGCAGGAGTGGCTCAAGCACGGAAGCTTTCCGGACCATCCTTGGCGCTCGCACCTGCAGCGCAGTGCGCTGACGCTCAAAGGGCTGACCTACGCCCCGTCGGGAGCGATGGTGGCAGCGGCCACCACGTCCTTGCCCGAGGCGCCCGGCGGTGATCGCAACTGGGACTACCGCTACAGCTGGATCCGCGACTCGACGTTCATGCTCTGGGCCCTCTACACGCTGGGCTTCGACGAAGAGGCGAACGATTTCTTCTACTTCATCATGGACGTAGCGGAAGCCGAGGGGGGGCCGCTTCAGGTGATGTACGGCGTGGGGGGTGAAAGCCGGCTGGAGGAGCAGGAGCTGGATCACCTATCCGGCTATGACCAGTCCCAGCCCGTGCGCATCGGAAACGGCGCCTACAGCCAGGCCCAGCACGACGTGTGGGGGGCGGTACTGGACTCGATCTATCTACACACCCGCTCTCGGGACCAGCTGCCCGACCGTCTGTGGCCGATCATCAAGCGGCAGGTAGAGGCGGCGCTCGAGAACTGGCGCGAGCCGGACCGCGGGATCTGGGAGGTACGCGGGGAGCCCCAGCACTTCACCTCATCGAAGCTGATGTGCTGGGTGGCGGTTGATCGCGGCGCGCGGCTGGCGCACATCCGGGCGGACCACGCTACGGCCCAGCGCTGGCGCGAAGCTGCGGAGGAGATCCACGCCGACATTTGCGAGCACGCGATCGACAACCGGGGAGTGTTCGTCCAGGCTTACGGCGCCACGGCACTCGACGCCTCGGTCCTGCTGATGCCCCTGGTTCGGTTCCTGCCTCCGGACGACGAGCGCGTCAGGGCCACCGTGCTGGCGATCGCCGACGAGCTGACCGAGAACGGCCTCGTGCTGCGCTACCGGGTGAACGACACCGACGACGGCTTTGCCAGCGAGGAGGGTACGTTCACGATCTGCTCTTTCTGGCTCGTCTCGGCGCTGGTGGAGATTGGCGAGCTGGGACGTGCCCGGGCGCTGTGCGAGCGGCTGTTGTCGTTCGCCAGTCCGCTGGCGCTGTATGCCGAGGAAATCGATGCTCGTACCGGGCGCCATCTCGGGAACTTCCCGCAGGCGTTCACGCATCTGGCTCTGATCAACGCCGTGGTTCACATAATCCGCGCCGAGGAGCAGCTTCAGCTTCGGGGACTGGCGCGCGAGCCCGAGCTAGACGACGCCAGGGCTTGGGGCTGAGGAGCCGGCCGGCGCAGGCTCGCTGGCGGCCGCCGGCGCTTGCACTTCTGACCCCCCGGCCTGGATGGCCGTGATCGCCACCGTGTTGACGATGTCCGCCACAGCGCAGCCGCGCGAGAGATCGTTGACCGGTTTCCGCAGGCCCTGTAGCACGGGGCCGATGGCCAGCGCGGCCGCCGAGCGCTGCACGGCCTTGTAAGCCACATTGCCGGTGTCGAGGTCGGGGAAGATGAACACGGTCGCGCGTCCCGCGACGTCGCTTCCGGGCAGCTTGAGCTCGGCGACGTGAGCGTCGACCGCCGCGTCGTACTGGATCGGTCCTTCCACCATCAGCTGTGGCTCGCGCTCGTGCACCAAACCTGTCGCCGCACGTACCGCGTCGACCTGCGCGCCGCGCCCGGACTCGCCGGTGGAGTACGACAGCATCGCAATCCGGGGTTCGATTCCGAACGCCTCCGCCGTGCGCGCGGAGCTGATCGCGATGTCCGCCAGCTGCTGCGGGTTGGGGCGAGGATTGACCGCGCAGTCGCCGTATACCAAGACCCGGTCGGCCAGGCACATGAAGAACACGCTCGAGACGACAGACACCCCCGGGGCGGGACGGATGATCTCGAACGCCGGACGGATCGTGTCGGCCGTCGTGTGCGCCGCCCCGGAGACCATCCCGTGGGCCGCGCCGGCGTGGACCATGGCCGTGGCGAAGTAGGTCGAGTCGGCGAGCGCGTCGAGCGCCAGCTCGGCGGTCATCCCCCTGTGCTTTCGCAGCTCCTGGTAGGCCGCGGCGTAGTCACTGCGCTCGGGCGCCGTCAGGGGGTCGATCACCTGCGCGTCGTCCAATGCCAACCCGAGGGCCGAGGCGCTGGCTCGGACCTCGTCTTGCGCTCCGAGGATGGTCAGGTCCACCACTTCGCGCCGCAGCAGGATGTCAGCGGCGCGCAGCACGCGCTCGTCGTCTCCCTCGGGGAGGACGATTCGCCGTCGCCTGGCCTTGGCCCGTTCGAGCAGCTCGTACTGGAACATCATCGGCGTCCTGGTCGCCGGCCGGGGCAGGGCGATCCGCTGCGCCAGCTCCCGAGGGTCGATCCCGGCTTGGACCACTCCCAGCGCGGTGGCAATCTTGGGCTCGTCCTCCAGCGTGATCGTGGGACTGATGCCGTGCACCGCCGTGGCCGCGGCGTAGGTCCGCACGGGCACCCGGAGCACCGCGAACGGCGCATCGGCCAGCAAAGCCCTGATCGCCGGCGCCGGTTCATACCTGGCGGTGAGCACCAGGCCGGCCACGGCAGGCAGCGACGGGAACAGGCTGCCCGCCAGGCTGGCAAGCACGATGTCGCCCCGATCGCCCGGTACCAGCACCAGAGCGCCGTTGACGAGGTCCTCGATGAAGTGCTCCACGGTCATCGCCGCCACCCGCACGTCGCGCACCTCGCGCTGGAGCCGTTCGTCCTCCCCGGTCAGGATCTCGGCGCGTAGCTCCTTGGCCACCTGGCCCATCGTCGGGTAGCCCAGCGAGGCGTTCTCCGAGAGCACGTACATCGGCTCGCCGGGGTCATAGGACACCGAGTGTGCCCGGATGTCCGCCATAAGGCCCGCCGGCACCCGGTTGACGACTACCGCGAACAAGCGGCAGCCGCGGTGTGTGAGCGACGCCTTGGCGATGCGCACCGCCGAGGCGATGTCGCTGACAGAGGAGCCTTTGAGCACGACGAGCACTGGAGCCCCGAGCTGGTTCGCCAAATCGGCGTTGAGGTCGAAGTCCAGCGCCGGGAGCGTGCCGGCGAAGTCGGTCCCCTCGCAGACGATCACCTCGTAGCCTGACTCCAGTCGCTTGTAGGCCTCGAACACGCGCTCGGCCAGCTCCGTGTGCCTGCCGGCGGCGATTAGCCTGTGCGCCTCCTCGGCCGACAGCGCGTGCATCTCCTCGTAAGAGCTCTCGAGCCCATAGCGGTGGCGGATGAGCTCGAGCTGCGGGTCCGGGTGCGCTCCGGAGGGCACGACCGGCCGGAAGAACCCGGCGCGTTGCGAGCGGGCGGCGAGTGTCTCCATGATGCCGAGCGCCACGATCGACTTGCCGGCGCCCGGCTCCATTCCGATGATGTAGAGGTTCTGCGCCACGTCTGCTCTATTCGAGGGATGCCGATGGTTCTCCGCGGGAATTCCTGGCGCGCAAGGCGATCACGGCAGCTCCCAGCACGAAAATAGCGGCGGCCAGCAGCGCATCGCGGTATCCCGATGTCAACGCCCGGAGGCGGTCCGGGTGCGCCACCCGCAAGAGATCGTTGCTCTTGGCAGTCGCGATCGCCGAGAGGATGGCCAACCCAACGGCAGCGCCGAGCTGAAGGGAGGTGTTGATGAGGCTTGCCGCAAATCCGGCCTGGTCAGGGGCGACACCAGCATTGGCCGCAGTTGTAACGGCCACGAACACGGCGCCGAGACCGAGCGACATGACGACCAGCCCTGGGAGCAGGTCGGAGACATACGAGCCGCGGACGGGAATGCGCGAGAGGTAGTAGATCCCCAGCGCTCCCACCAGCGCACCGGCGACGATCACCGGCCTCGTTCCAATGCGCGCCAAAACTAGCGAAGACGCGGCCGCGGCGATGCCAATCCCAGCGGTGACCGGGAGATACGCCACGCCGGCGGCTAGGGGCGAGTAGCCGAGCACGTTCTGCATATACAACGTGATGAAGAAGAACACCGAGTAGAAGCCCGCAAACGCGATCAATTGCGTGGCATCCGCCGCCGCCAGTCCCTCGATCCGAAAGATCGAGAACGGGAACAGCGGATTGCGCTGGCGACGCTCGTTGACCACAAAGCTCAAGAGCAACGCCGCGGCGAGTGCCAGCTCGATGATCGTGTGGCTGTTAGCCCAGCCTTGATCGGGCGCCTTCACCAGCGCATAGACGAGCAGCAGCATCCCTCCGGTTACAAGCAGTGCGCCGAGCGAGTCAAAGGTGACAATGCGGCGGCTAACCCGCTCGGGCGCGATCAGATACAGCGCTGCCAAGACTACGAGAACGCAAATGGGGGGGTTGACTAGAAGCACCCAGCGCCAGCCAGGTCCCCCGGAGAGCAGACCGCCAAGAAAGACGCCGGCTGCCGAAGCGATGCCAGCGACCGCACCCCAGGCTCCGATCGCCCGGTAGCGGTCTGAACCCTCGGCGAAGAGAGTTGTGAGGATCGACAGCGCGGCCGGAGTCATGAGCGCGGCGCCGACCCCCTGGGCGATCCGAGCCCCAACGAGCATGCCGCTGCTTGTGGCGAGCCCACCGGCAAGCGAGCACACGGCGAACAGGCCGGTGCCCGCGATCAGGACCCGACGCCTGCCGATTACATCTGCTGCTCGTCCACCGAGCAGGAGGAACCCACCATACGTCAGCACGTAGCCGCTGAGCACCCACTGCAGACTCTGCTGTGAGAAGTGAAGATCGCGTCGGATGGACGGCAGGGCGATGTTGACGATCGAGGCGTCCAGCAGGTCCAGGAATTGGACCGCGCAAAGGAGTACCAGCATCAGAATGCCTCGCCGCGTCCAGAGCAGCGAGGTCTCGCCCGCGTTATCAGCGGGACGCTGCGCCGAAGCGGTAGCAAGCCCGTCGCTCAAACTAGCCCCCATTCTCGACCGCAGCGTGCGGTCGCGCGTGGCAGATGATATAAGGGCGCATGCTTGCTGGCTTCGGGGCGAGGCCCGCCGCGAATGTCGCCGCGGGTACTGGACGGGTGATCATCGTCGGTTCCGGCATTGGCGGTCTGTGTGCCGCCATCGGCCTGCGTCGCGCCGGTGTGGACGTGATCGTCTGCGAGAAACGTCGTGATTCGCGGGAGCTTGCGTTCGGGGGCGGGATGACGCTGTGGAACAACGCTATGCGGGCGCTCGCCCAGCTCGGGCTGGACGAAGCAGTCGGCGCGATCGGAACGGCGATCGAGCGCGCAGAGTGGCGCACGGCGCGCGATGGTCAGCTGCTGGCCACATGGCCGGTAGCCGAAGTCACTCGCGACGTCGGCTCTCCGACCGTGTGCGTCCGACGGTTGAAGCTCCAGCGGGTGCTGGCCGACGCCTACGGTGACGAGCACTTGCGCCTCGGCGTGGGCTGCACCGGGTTCCGCGAAGACCCCACCGGCGTCACCGCGCAGCTCACGGACGGCAGCAGCGAGCGCGGCGACGTCCTGATCGGAGCCGACGGTCTCAGCTCACAGGTCCGCGGTCAGCTCCATGGCCTCCCGAAGCCGCGTTACGCCGGGTATGGGGTGTGGTTCGCCACCGCCACCGAGGTGAGCGACGAGCCAGTATGGCGCGAGATCGACGGGCCAGGGGCGCGTTTCGTCTACTTCCCGGTGGACGGCTCTCGCGTCTATTGGGCATGCATCGCCAACGCCGAGGAGTCAGACGTGGCCCAGGCCGCGGGTCCGGACATGCCCGGCGAGAAGGACAAGCTGCTCTCGCGCTTGCGCGGCTGGCCTGAACCCGTCGAGCGGCTGATCGGAAACTCCGAGGAGTCAGACCTCTTCCGTCGCCCGATTGTCGACCGCAACCCACTCTGGCGATGGGGATCGGGGCGAGTCACGCTGCTCGGCGACGCGGCTCACCCGCTCACGATCAACCTCGGGCAGGGCGCCTGTCAGGCGATCGAGGACGCGCTGATCCTCACAAAGCAGCTGACGACGAGCGGCGACCCGGCTGGACGACTGCGGAGCTATGAGCGACGGCGCGTCAGGCGCGTGGCCTCCTACACCCTGAGAGCGCGGATGATCGGCAGCGTGTACCGGTGGCGGCACCCGCTCGCCTGCCAAGCGCGCGACGTGTTCGTCAAGCGGCTGCTGCCCGGGCCGGTGTTCTCCCAGCACCGCAAGGACATGCGATATGAGTTCTGAACGTTGAGGCGGCGGGCTCGACTAGAGTCGGATCTCGAGCAATGTGGAGCGTCGAGCACACCGCGCCCAGCGCCACCGGCCGCGATGCGCTGTGGCAGCTGCTGTCGGATCCGAACCGCTGGTCGGAGTGGAATCCGACGATCGTCGAGGCCGCTCTCGATGGAACGTTCGCCGAAGGGACCACCATCAGGCTGAGGACCCATCGCGGGCGCCAAACCGAGGTGATCGTGCGCGACGTGCGGCCCGGAGCGGGCTTCGCCACGGTCTCTGGCCTGCCGGGGGCGGAGCTGCGCATCGAGCACGAGCTCGCCGCCGGGCGCCCGGACGGACGATCGCTGGCTACAGAACGCGCGGTGCTCCGCGGACCGCTCGCCCGGCTCTGGGGGCTCTTGCTCGGCCGTCAGCTGCGTGAGGATATGGTCGCCGCGACGGAGGCGCTCGCCGCCTACCCCCAGTCGAGCGAATAGACCGCTTCGGGGCTGGCCAGGCCCTTGAGGCGCAACTCGCCGCGGGAGTCATAGCGCCAGCGTCCCAGGTGGGCCGTGTACTCCCTAGACGCCGAGGAGACGAGGATCTCGCCGCCGTGAGCTTGCCCCGTGATGCGAGCCGCCATCACCACGGTCTTGCCGAGCACGTCCTCCTCCAGCTGGAAGATGTTGCCGGTATGCATGCCGATTCGCACCTCCAGGTGCTGCTGGGGGTCGGCCTCGTTGTGGTGGGCGAACGCCCGCTGCAGCGAGATCGCGCACTCGAGCGCGGCCGCGGCGCTGGCGAACGTGATCAGGAACCCGTCACCTTGGGACTTGACGACCGTGCCGCCGTGTTTGGCCACGGTGCTCCGCACTAAGTCGTTGTGGGTCTTGATCAGCTCGAACCAGAGGTCCTCGCCAAGCCGCTCCAAGGTCTCGGTGGACCGCTCGACGTCGGTGAAGACGATCGTCAGCATGCCGTCCGGCGAGGTTTCCTCGCGCTGGGCAAGCGGCTGCACGTCGAGTCCCTCGACGATGGCGGCGATCGTTATCGAGGTCTCCTCCCGGCTTACGGAGAGCTCGTCCACTAGCGCTGATTGTGCCGATTTGCGAGGTTTGACGGCGCCAAGAGCGTCCTATATGCTCGCGGCGCCCGGGAGACAACCACGGGGGGCAAGATGACTCCAGACTCAGTTCAATCGCCGGCGGCCGAGCCACAGGTTCGCTCGCTCGACGACATACCAGCCGACACCCGACGGGGGGGCGACGTCCGCACGCTGCTCAGCCCGAAGAGCGTCGGCTCGACGACCGGCTTCATGGGCGCGGCCACGATCGGTCCCGGGGAGCGCATCAGCGAGCACTACCACCCCTACTCGGAGGAGTTCATCTACGTCGTCTCCGGTGGGCTCGACGCGCAGCTGGACGGAAAGTCCCATCAGCTCCGCGCTCGGCAAGGCTTGATGATCCCGATCAATGTCAGGCACCGGTTGGTGAACGACGGGCAGGAGGAGGCCTTCATCGTCTTTCACCTCTGCCCCCTCGCCCCGCGGCCCGACATGGGCCACGTCGACACCGAGTAGCTAGCTCTCGGCGTTCGAGAGGGAGCAAGGGGCGGCTCGGTGAGAAGGACTGCGATTACCGGCATCGGCGTCGTCGCGCCAGGTGGCGTGACCCGTGAGAGCTTCTGGGAGGAGATCACTTCCGGCCGAACGGCCACGCGCAAGATCAGCCACTTCAATCCCATCGGCTTCCGTTCACAGATTGCCGCCGAGGCCGACTTCGATCCGCTGGCGGCGGGGCTCGACGAGCACGAGAAGCGCCGCCAAGATCGCTACATACAGTTCGCCACCGCCGCCTCACTCGAGGCCGCCGGCGATTGCGGCCTGCAGTTCGAGGAAGCCGACAGGGATCGCATCGGGGTCAGTCTCGGCTCGGCCGTAGGGGGCACGGTGATCCTCGAAGACGGATACGCGGCGGTGTCCAACCATGGCCAGGAGTGGCTGGTCGATCCCGACTACTCGCCGCCGTTCCTCTATCAGGGGCTGATCCCGAGCTCGCTGGCCAGCGAAGTGGCCCTGAAGTTCGGCGTCCACGGTCCAGCCGTGGTCATCTCCACCGGCTGCACGTCTGGCATCGACGCCATCGGCTACGGCCATCAGATGATCCAGGACGACGAGGCGGACATCATCATCTCCGGCGCCTCGGAGTCGCCGATCTCACCGATCTCGATGGCCTGCTTCGATCCCATCAAGGCCACCTCGCAGCGCAACGACGACGCCGCCCACGCTTCGCGCCCGTTTGATCGTGATCGCGACGGCTTCGTGATGGGCGAGGGCTGCGGGATCCTGATCCTGGAGGAGTTCGAAGCGGCCCGGGCCCGCGGAGCGCACATTTATGCCGAGGTCATCGGCTATGGCACGCGTGGCAATGCTTATCACATGACAGGTTTGCGGCCCGAGGCGTTCGCCATGACCGAGGCCATTCTGGATGCCATGCGCCAGGCCGAGATCAGACCGGAGGAGATCGACTACATCAACGCTCACGGCTCCGGCACGAAGCAGAACGACCGCCACGAGACCAGCGCCTACAAGCAGACGCTCGGCGAGCACGCCTACAAGGTCCCGATCAGCTCGATCAAGTCGATGATCGGCCATTCGCTGGGCGCCATCGGGTCGGTGGAGATGGCGGCCTGCGCGCTGGCGATCGATCGTGGCGTCGTGCCACCGACCGCAAACTGGGAGAACCCGGACCCCGAATGCGACCTCGACTACACGCCTAACGTCGCCCGTCGCAAGCCGATCAACACCGTCCTCTCCACGGGCAGTGGCTTCGGCGGGTTCCAGTCGGCCATGATCATCTCGCTCCCCGAGGAGCTCCGCGAGGTAGCAGCTTGACCTACACGATGAAGCCCGACGCCAACCGGCGGTCGGTGATCACCGGAGTGGGCGTCGTGGCCCCGAATGGAATCGGCACCGCCTCCTGGTGGGAGGCAACCAGACAGGGCAAGAGCGGCATCGCGAGGATCTCGCGCTTCGATCCCTCGAAGTACTCCACGCAGCTCGCAGGTCAGGTTGAGGACTTCGACGCCAATGACTGGATCGACCGGCGTCTCCAGGTGCAGACCGACCGCTGGACGCACATGGCGCTGGCGGCCACGCAGATGGCGTTCGAGGACGCGCAGTTCGATCCCGCCGAGTTCGACGAGTGGTCGACCGGCGCGATCACCGCAAGCTCCTCGGGGGGCAACGAGTTCGGCCAGCGGGAGATTCAGGCGCTGTGGGGCAAGGGCCCGAAGTTCGTCGGCGCTTACCAATCGATCGCCTGGTTCTACGCCGCCACCACGGGCCAGATCTCGATCAAGCACGGTTTGAAGGGTCCCTGTGGCGTGGTCATCGCGGAGGGTGCCGGCGGGCTGGAGGCGCTTCAGCACTCCCGTCGCACGATCAGACGGGGCGTTGACACGGTGGTGAGTGGCGGGCTGGAGGCGCCGGTCGGGCCGTATGCCTTGACCTGCCAATTGGGTAATGGGTACCTGTCGACCGCCGCTGATCCCGCCGATGCCTACCGGCCGTTCGACAAGGCGGCCAACGGCTACGTTCCCGGCGAGGGGGGCGCGATCCTGCTGGTTGAGAGCGCCGACCGAGCCGGCCAGCGCGGAGCGCCGCGCGTATATGCGGAGATCGCTGGCTACGGCGCCACCAACGACGCCCACCACTGGGGCAGGCCGGCCCCCGACGGCAAGCAGCTGGCCCGCGCCATGTCGGTGGCCATAAAGGATGCCGGCATCTCGGCCGGCGATATCGACGCCGTGTTCGCGGACGCCTTCGGCGTTCCCGAGTTCGACGCCATCGAGGCTCGGGCGATCTCGTCAGTGCTTGGCCAGCGCGCCGGCGAGGTCCCGGTGACCGCTCCCAAGACGATGGTCGGCAGGCTGTACGCGGGCGGCGCCTCGCTCGACGTGGCCGCAGCCGTGCTGGCGCTGCGCGACGGCGTGATACCGCCGACCGTCAATCTCGACGAGCCGGCGGACGGCTGCGAGCTCAACTTCGTGACCACCGCGCGCGAGGCGCAACTCGGCACGGTGCTGGTGGTCGCACGGGGCTACGGCGGCTTCAATGCCGCGCTCGTGCTCCGCCGGACGGAGTGAGGGTTCACTAGTGCTCCCGTCGCTACTCTCGGAGACGCTTTCTGAGCGTCGCGACCAGCAGGCGCTCGCCTACGACGATGCCCTGATCTCCTTCGGGCAGCTGGCGCGGGACGCGGACGCACTGGCATCCGCGGTCTCCGTCGATCCCGGCGAGCGGGTGGCGGTTGTGGCAGGCAACGTTCCCGCACTGGTCGTGGGCATGCTCGCGGCCTGGCGAGCGGGCGCGGTAGCCGTGCCGCTCGGTGGCCGAGTGCGACGGTTCGAGCTGGAGCGTGCGTTCGCCAACGCGGAGCCTGCCGCCGCGATCTCGGTTCGCTCCCATGGCGGCTTCCCGCTGGCAGAAGAAGTGGCAGCCGTGGCACGGCAGACCGCCGGTGTCCGGGCGCTGTTTGTGGTGGATGAGCGGGGCGCTGTCCTGGAGCAAGCTGTCCTGAAGCCGCGCAGCCGCTCGCTGCCATCCGGCGAGGATCTGGCGGCGATCCTCTACACGTCCGGCAGCACGGGCGAGCCAAAGGGGGCGCTCGTCCCGCACCTGCTGGCCGGCGCCATGGCACGGAACATGTCAGAACTGCTGGGGGCGGACGCCGGCGCGCCGTTTGGATTGGTCGTCCCGTGCTCGCATATGTTCGGGCTCGGTTGCCTGCTGGCCGGGCTGACCGCCGGCGCCTGCGCGGTGCTCGTCGACGCCACGGCCTCTGTGGAGCCGCTCCTGCGCGCGGTAGAGACGCATGAAGCGCGCGTCCTGCACGGTTCCCCGGCGCTGTTCGGCCGCCTGCTGCGCTCCGCGGCGACACCGGAGCTCCGCTGCGGCTTTACCGCCGGGTCGCACTGCCCGCCCCAGGTCCTCGAGGCGCTAGAGGAGCGAGGCATGCGCCTGCTGAACCTCTACGGCATGACCGAGATCGGCTCTGCCAGCTCGTGCCGGCTCGAGGACTCCTCGCAAACCCGCTACGCGACCGTCGGCCGGGCGCTCGAGGGATACGTGCTCCGCAGCGTCGACGGCGAGATCCAGGTCAAGAGCGATTACCTGCCCGATGGCTATCAGGGGCGCGCCTGGGGACCGGAAGAGCTCTCGGAGGATGGGTGGTTCCGGACCGGAGACGTCGGCGAGCTCGACGACGCCGGCAACGTCAAGATCGCCGGGCGCTCGAAGGATGTGGTGCACGTCGGGGGCTTCAACGTCTTCCCCGCCGAGGTCGAGAGCTTTCTGCTCCAGCATCCGTCGATCGCTCAGGCCGCTGTCATCGGAGCTCCACACGAGGTGCTGGGCGAGGCGCTCGAGGCCTACGTGGTACCGGCTTCGGGCGCCGTGATCGACCCTCGCGAAGTGGTCAGATACGCCCGGGCGGGAATCGCCGGCTACAAGGTTCCCTACGCGGTGAGGGTCCTCGACGAGCTGCCGGTGCTTGCATCCGGCAAGCCGGACCGCCGGGCGCTGGCCGATCTCAGGCGGGGACAGGAGGCGATGCGTTGAGCGTCGACGTCGCGATCTTCGCCCAGCACCCGCTGTTCGCCGGAGTCGAGCGAGCGGAGCTCGAGGCGATCCTGCAGCGCGGCCGGCCACGCACGTTCCAGCCAGGGGAAGCGCTGTGCCGGTCCGGCGAGGCGTGCGAGTCGTGCTGGCTGATAACCGGAGGGCTGGTAGACGTCTTCGGTCCGAGCGGCGAAGTCGAAGCGGGCGAGGTGATCGGCCGACTGCGCAAGGGATCCGTGGTGGGCGAGGTCGCCGTGATTCTGGGCGAGCCGTACCCCGAGACCGTGGTCGCCAGCATCCCCACCTCCACACTCGAGCTGTCGTCGGCTGAGCTTTCAGAGCTGGCGCAGCGGGCTCCGCAGATCTTGCAGGGCATGGTCCGCGCTCTGCACGGCCGGCTCGCTCACGCCCGTGCCCGCGGAGCCGAGCGCGAGCAGGGCGAGAGCGTGGCGCTGGCGGTGGGCGCGTCGCTGCGTCGTGCGGTTCCGGAAGTGCTGGCGGCCGCCCGAAGCGCCAGCCCGCGGCCGGTCACCTCGCTGGACCGCCAGTTCTCTTTCGCCGGCGCCGTGACGGCGGCCGACGATCTGATCTCCAGCCACCGCACTGTGCTGCTGCCGGTGGAGCTCGACGCCGAGACCGTCGGCACGCTGTTGCGGGAATCGGACCGAGTGGTGGCTCTGGTGGGAACCGGCGGCGAGGCCTCGGAGCTCGGGGTGCTGCAGCGTAGCGAAGGCCCTCGGACCGAAGTCGAGGTCGTCCTGGTGGGCCGGGACGCGGTCCGGGCCAGTGGAGCCTGGCCTGCAGACGCGCCGCTGCGTGTCGTTCACCGTTGCGAGCCGGACCGCGGCCTGACGCTTTCAGACCACGACTTGGCATGGCTCGCCCGTCACCTGACGCGGACCAAGCTCGGGCTGGCGCTCGGCGCCGGAGGGGCGCGAGGCTACGCCCACGTGGGCGTGCTCCAGGTCTTGGAGGAGGCTGGCTACGTGGTCGACTGCGTGGCCGGCTCGAGCATCGGGGCGATCGTCGGTACGCAGCTGGCGCTGGGAGCGGACGCCGCCCAGATCGATCGGACGCTGCGGGAGCTGTTCTCGCCCGCGAACGTGGCCGAGCTGTTCAAGACCTCGCTGTCGGGCCGGTCTGCGGGACTCGAGCTGATGACCAGGCTAGTGCGCGAGATGACGGCTGAGCAGACGTTCGCCGACACCGAGATCCCGCTGACGATCATGGCCGTCGATTTGACCGAACGCGGTCCGGCTCCGTTGCGGGATGGGCCGCTGTGGGACGCGCTGCTGGCGGCCACTGCGCTGGCGGGGCTGTTCCCGCCGCACAAGCGGGCCGGCCACCGGCTCGTCGACGGTCTGGCGCTGGTGCCTGTTCCCACAGGTGCGGTGCTGGAGGCTGGCGCGGACATCACCGTGTCCGTGAACCTGCTGAGCGCGAAGACGCTGGCCAGGTGGCCGGGCGGACCGCCGCCGGAGCCCCCCGCCGAGCGCCGGCGCCGCGGCGTGCTCGACGACCTGCTGGAAGTGATGGACTTGAGCCAGCTGTCCGAGAGCGTGCGTCACGCGGAGCTGGCGGACGTGCCGATCACGCCCCGCTTCGGCCCCAACGAGTGGCGTGACTTCCACCTCGCGGACCAGTTCCTGGCGGCAGGGCGCAAAGCCGCCGAGGAGCAGCTCCCGGGGCTACGGTCGCTGGCGAGGCCGGCGAGCATTTCAAACGACACCCAGACAGAAGGAGGAAGCGTTGCCCGAGAAGACCCAGTTCGGCTTTGAGGACCTCAAGCGCATCCTGGTCGACCGCGTGGGCCTGACGGAGGCCGACGTCAAAGAAGATCCCAACACCACGTTCGACGAGATGGGCTTGGACTCGCTGGCGTTCGTCGAGATCCAGCTGGCGATGGAGCAGGAGTACGAGATCACCGTGGGCGATGAGGATGCCGAGCGCATCCACACGGTGGGCGAAGCGATCGACTACGTCAACCAGCGGTTGGCGGAGCAGGTGTGAGCGATGGCCGCGCACACCGATAACGCAGTACAGATCGACGCTCCCGTGGACTTCGTCTGGGAGCGGATGATGGACATCGAGAGCTGGCCTCAGCTGTTCAGCGAGTACGCCAAGGCGGAAGTCATCGAGCGCGACGGAGACCGCGTTGTGTTCAGGCTGACCACCCACCCCGATCCCGAGTACGACGGACAGGTCTGGAGCTGGACCTCCGAGCGGGTGGCCGACCCCAGCGCCCGCAGCTCGAAGTCCAAGCGCATCGAGACCGGGCCGTTCCAGTACATGAACATCGAGTGGTATTTCGAGGAGGCCGATGGAGGCACGCGCATGCGCTGGGTCCAGGACTTCTCGATGAAGCCCGAGGCGCCGGCGGACGATGAGCACGCGCAGGAGTACATGAACAAGAACACCAAGGAGCAGATGCGGGTGATCAAAGAGCGGTTGGAGGCACAGGCTTCCGGAGGGGCGGCCGCATGAGCGTTCAGCGTGGGGTGATCGTGGCCAAGATCAAGCCCGGCTCCGAGGAGCAGGTGGCGGAGATCTTCGCCGAGTCCGATTCCAGCGAGCTCCCGCAACTGGCGGGTGTGCGCCACCGCAGCCTGTGGGTGCTGGACGACGTCTACATCCACCTCGTGGAGACCGACGCGGACTTCGCCGGCGCGGTGGAGGACGTCCGCGACCACCCTCTGTTCAAGGACATCTCCCGCAAGCTCGACGCCTACATCACCCCCTATGACCCCGAGACCTGGCGCTCTCCCAAGGACGCCCAGGCGCGTCAGTTCTACAGCTGGGAGCCAGAAGAATGAGCCTGGCCTTCGTCTTCCCTGGCCAGGGATCCCAGAAGGTGGGGATGGGCGCCGAGCTTCGAGCCGAGCGCCCGGAGCTGTTCGAGCGGCATCTGGGCTTGGCGGACGAGATCTCGGGCCTTCCGATATCCCGTCTGTGCTTGGAGGGCCCGATCGAGGAGCTGACCCGAACCGACGTCGCGCAGCCGGCGTTGTTCGCCGTCGGCCTGGCGGTGGCCGAGGCCGCGGCCCAGGCCGGAATCCGCCCGGACTACGTCGCCGGCCATAGCCTGGGTGAGTACACGGCGGCTGTCGTGGCCGGCGCCATGGAGGCTGAGGACGGCATGCGCGTGGTGTGCGAGCGCGGGCGCCTGATGGCCGGGATCCAATCGGAGCGTCCGGGGGCGATGGCGGCGATCATCGGGCTCTCGATCGAGCAGGTGGAGCAGCTCTGCCACCAGGCCTCAGAGACGGGGCTGGTGAGCGTGGCCAACCTCAACTCCCCCACCCAGATCGTGGCCTCGGGAGAGGAGGCCTCGGTGGAACGGCTGATCGAGCTGGCGCGCGACGCCGGAGCCAAGCGCGCGCTGCGACTCCAAGTAGGGGCCGCGTTCCACTCGGAGCTGATGGTTCCCGTTCACGAACGGCTGCGCGAGACAGTCGAGGCCGTCTCGTTCTCGGATCCCCAGACGCCGCTGGTCGCGATCTGCTCGGCCGAGATCCTGCAGAGCGCGGACGCCATCCGCGAGGCGCTCTTGACTCAGATCATCAGCCCAGTGCGCTGGGTAGAAGTGGTCCAGACCCTGGTCAGCGCCGGCTGCCGGTCATTCCTCGAGCTGGGCCCCGGGCGGGTGCTGATCGGGCTGGTTCGGCAGATCGAGCCCGACGCTCAGCTTGCCGCGGCCGACAGCGTCCAGAAGCTGGACGAATTCGCGGCGGCGGCGCGCGCGTGAGCCGCCCGGGGTCTGGCGGAGGGCGGACGTGAGCGGGGCGCAGGCGTGAGCGTTCGCATGGTCGTGGACGTGCGGGTCAAGCCTGGCTCTCAGGACGAGTTGAAGCGGGCGTACGCCGCACTGCGCGAACGCGCGGCTGACGAGCCGGGGCTGATCGACCACCAGCTCTGCCAAGCGTTAGACGATCCCGAGCGCTGGCTGGTGATCTCCGAATGGGAGACCGCCGAGGCGTCCACCGCCTGGGACCGCTCGGAGGACCACGCCAGGCTGCTGGCGCCGATGCGGGCCTGCTTCGCTCAAGCCAACAGGGCGGGGTTTGAAGTTCGGGACGGGGTCAGGCGCTGATTAGCCGGGCTGCGTCGCGTCAGCCGAGCGCCGCGGGCGCGACCCGCGGGGCCCGCGTGCACGGCGTCGTCGGCGCCGGCCTCCGCGGTCGGCGCCTGGCCCCTCCTCCGCTCTCCGCATCCCGACGATCGCCCACAGCGTGAACAGCAGGATCAGCCCGACGGCGCAAGCAAACGCCAGCCCGACCTTGGTGGGGCTGCCGGCCAAGAAGCCGCGCCCGGCCTCAAACAGTGGGGTGAGCGGATTGACATCGGACACGTCTCGCAGCCATCCCCCGAGCGTGGCCCGCGGAATGAAGCTCGGGGCGAGAAACAGGACCATGAACACCGGGATCATGATCAGCACACCCGCGGCTGTGGACTGGAACCGCAGGGCGATACCCGCGCCATACAGCGCCGTGGCGACATTCAGCAGCAGCGCCAGGGCGATGAGGGCGAGTACGTCCAGAGCATCGCCGCGGATCGGCATCCCTGAGGCCGTCGCGATCGCCAACAGCAGGGCGACGCCGAGCACGGCGCGGAACACCGACACGATCACGTAGCCCCACACGATCGGGAATCGCCGGGGCGCGGCCAGCATGAACCGCGTCCCAAGACCGCTCTCGAAGTCACCCAGGATGTCGATCGAGTTGAACACGGCCGCGAACATCGCTCCCATGTAGAAGATGAAGACGAACACGAAGGCCGTGTAGTTGTAGTAGTGAAATCCCTTTGTTTGACCCACCTTCCCGAGCGCGCCGCTGAAGGCCGCGAACATCAACAGCGGGATCAGAAGAGAAGGGGTGAGTTTCGGGGGCAGCCGTCGAATCTTGTCCAGCGACTGCCGAGCGACGGCCAAGGCCACTGAGAGAGATCGACTGGGGGTCACGTTCTCAGCAGCCTCGATCTCATGCTGACGATCGCGCCAACCAGCGGCAGGATGAAGATGGCCAAGGCGATCCCGCATCCCAGCTCCAGGGCCTGTGCGTCCCAGCCCTTGATGAACAGGCTTCTGGTCGCCTCCACCAGGTAGGACATCGGGTTGATCGTGGCCACGGTCTTGAACCACCCGGCCTTGATCAGGTTCCGGGGCATCGTCATCGACGACATGAAGAACAGGACCAGCACGAGCGGAAACAGGGCTTGCACTTCCTGGGCCGAGCGGGTGCGCAACGCGATGAACAGCCCGATTGCGCCGAAGGCCAGATCGATCAACACCACGATTGCGATGACGACGAACGCTCCGCCCACGCCGGCCTGCACTGTCACGCCCGCGGCGAGCCCCACCAATAGATAGAGGACGGCCTGGATCAAGCCGAGCACGGCCACCCCGGCCAGCTGCGAGCCGATCAGAATCGATGCCCGGACCGGAGTCAATGCCAGCCGACTCATGAACCCCGTGTCGATGTCGCTCGCCAGGGCGTTGCCGGTCTGAGTCGCGGCATGCGAGGCGCCTTGAATGAGCGTCGCTCCGATGATGAACGTGATGTATGACTTGGTGGGGAATCCGGGGATGTGGGTGATCTGCTTTCCAGCGGACGCCAGCACGGCGAGCATGAACAGCGGGAAGACGAGCGTGGGTACGATCAGGACGGGTTTGCGCAGCGTGCCGACGATGGACCGCCGGGCGAGCTCGCGAGCCTGGCCCCGAAGCTCAGGACTCACTGCTGACGCCGGTCGTCGCCAGGAACGCGCCGCTGCTGATCCGCTCTATTACCCCTGACTCGGCCGCGGCCTGTTGCTGCGCAGCGCCCTCGAGTGACCGACCGGTCTTGGTGAGGAACACGTCGTCGAGGGTTGGGGCGTGCAGCTGCACGTTGGTCACCCGGATCGAAGCGGCGTCTAGAGCGCGGATAACGTCAGCGAGGTCGTCGATCCCGGGATGCAGCCGCGCGGCGACAGCGCCTTGCGCCGAGACCGCCAGCTCGCCGAACCTGGCAAGGATCTCGCTAGCCGCCGCAGAGTCCGAGGGCTCCGCCGGGACGATCTCAACCGTCGGGCGGCCGATCTCAGCCTTCAGGGCCTCGGGCGTCCCTTCGGCCACGATCTCGCCGTGGTCGATGATTCCGACCCGGTCGGCCATCAGGTCTGCCTCCTCGAGGTACTGAGTGGTCAGAAAGACGGTCATGCCCTCGTCTTTGACCAGTCGCGCGACTTCCTCCCATAGCGCCGAGCGGCTCTGCGGATCTAGCCCCGTGGTGGGCTCGTCCAGGAACAGGACACGAGGTCCGTGAACGAGCGCCAGTGCCAGGTCCAGCCTCCGCTTCATGCCGCCCGAATAGCCACCAACCACGCGGTGGGCCGCATCGGTCAGTCCGACGCGTTCCAGCAGCTCCTCGGCGATCCTTCGCCGCCTCGCTTTGGGAATGCCGTGGAGCGCTGTCTGCAGGGACATGTGCTCCCAGCCGTTGAGCTGCGCGTCGAGCGCAGCTGCCTGTAGCGCCACGCCGATCGTCTCCCGGACCCGGCCGGCGTCGCGCACCACGTCGAAGCCTGCCACGCGGGCGGTCCCTGCCGTTGGCGGAAGCAGCGTGGTCATCACGTGCACGGCGGTCGACTTACCGGCCCCGTTCGGCCCGAGAAAGCCATAGATCTCGCCTGGGTTGACATACAGGCTGATCCCGTCGACGGCAGGGTGACCGCCGAACTCCTTGACGAGACCTTCCACCTCGATGGTGGTCGGCGGGCGGTCGGAAGCGGCTGTGGTTACCGGCGCCGCGGCTGGCGGGGTCAGCTCCTTGGCGCTCGGCACGCGGGCCTCGATGACAGTATCGCCGACAGCGACACGGTCGCCGTCATTGAGTGGCACGGTTCCAGCCACGCGCTCACCATTGACAAAAGTGCCGTTGGTGGATTCCAGGTCCTGCACCGTCAGTCCCGCGCCCGAAAGTGAGAACGCGGCGTGCCTGCGGGAGACCTGGCTGTCACGGTCGAGGATCACGTCTGCCACGCCAGCTTCACGGCCGACGACGATGTGACTCTCCACCGGCACCTGGGTGCCGGCGAGGTCACCCGTGAGAACGACGAGCGCGGGCAACGCCGGAATCTGGCGTACTCGGCTGGCCGAGCGTGCCGGACTACTAGGCCCCCCCGTAGCGTCCACGGCGGCAGCCTATCTCATCGATGTTGGCGACGCAACCGGCGCGTAGCGTGGTGGACCCCCGGCGCTGGAGGCGAAACGTGCCCTTTCAACCGACCGCCACGTATCAGGTCTGCGGCCAGAGCGGTTGAAGCACCGATGGCGGTCGGCTAGGGTGCCGACAGGCAATTAAGGGGGTTCACCATGGCGGGAAAGCTGCCGCCCAGCCCGCGTATCCCGCGGCCACTGATGCTCTATTTGACCTCGCGTCACACCGAGGGGATGCTCGACTACGCGCGCAGGCATTACGGGGATGCATTCACGTTTCGGCTGCTGGGCGGCAAGACGATCGTGTTCGTCTCCAAACCGGAATGGGTGGAGCAGATCTTCAAGACCCCTCCGCCGGTGCTGGTGGCCGACACCTCGATCAAAGTGATCCTGGGAGAGCACTCGCTGGTGGTGATCAGCGGTTCCGAGCACGAGTTCGCCCAGAAGCTGCTGGTGTCGTGTTTCCAGAAGGATCGCCTGGAGCACTTTCGCCCGGCGATCGAGCAGATCACGGCCCGGGAGCTGGCAGAGTGGCCGCTCGGGGAGAGCTTTCCGCTGCTGCCGCGGTTTGAGAAGTTGACCCTCGGTGTAATCGTCAGCGTCATCTTCGGCGACCCCAGGGACGCCGGCGTTCAGGCGGTGATGGGCCGGTTCCGTGAGTTCGTCAAGTTCCGTCAGGAGAACAAGCTCGTGATGATGATGATGATGAACTTCGCCAAGCGCCGACCCCCGGAGGAGCTTCAGCGCCGGATCGGCGCGTTCCATGGCGAGCTGGACAACCAGATCGAACGGGCCCGCCAGGATCCTCAGCTCCCGGAGCGCCACGATGTCCTCGCCCAGCTTGTCCGCGCCGCCCACGACGACGGCAGCCCGCTGAGCAACGCTGAGATCCGAGACCACATCGTGACCTTGCTGATCCAGGGCCACACTCCGACCTCGGTGGCCTTGGCCTGGGTGATGGAGCGGGTGGTGAGGCATCCGGACGTCCTCGAGCGGCTGCAGGCCGAGGCACAGACAGAAGGGGAGGAGTACCGGGAGGCGGTCATCACCGAGACGCTGAGGGTGCGGCACCCCCCGGGGCCGTTCATGGGCCGCCACGTAGCGGAGCCGTTTCAATTCGGCGATTACGAGGTTCCGGCCGGTTACCTGGTGGGGGTCAACGCATACGGCCTCCATCGGCGGGAGGAGCTGTATCCGGAGCCGTTTGCGTTCCGGCCGGAGCGCTGGCTTGGACAGAAGCCGGGCCGGTACACCTACGCTCCGTTCGGCGGCGGTGTCCGGGGGTGTATCGGCGTTGGCCTGGCGATGCTCGAGATGCGATGCGTGCTGCGGGCGATGATGCGTCATCTCCGGTTTGCCCCGAGTGATCAGCCGGACGAGAAGAGTCGCCGCCGGGGGACCGTTTGGCTACCTAGAGAAGGAGCCCAGGTCACGATTCAGGATCGGCTCTCGGCGGACGGGACCCCAAAGCAGCCACCCGAGGTCGCTCGCCCCGCCGCGTCTTGAGCGTCTATGCGGCGGGACATCGGCCTAGCGGTCGCTCTTGCGGTCCTGTCCGCGGCCTGGGTACTCGCAGCGCCCGTACGCCCCTGGGGGCTCGCAATTCCGGTCGCATTGCTGAGCACTCTGCCGCTCGCGCTCCGGCGCCGCGCGCCAGCTGCGGTGCTGATCGTGGTCGCGGCGACGTTCGTGGCTCAGCACGCGCTCGGCGTCCATACGAAGAACTACCTGCCTTCGATCGTGGTCATGCTGGTGGCGATCTACACCGTCGGCGCGGAGCTGCCGCTGATCCGCTCGGTGCCTGCGCTGGCCGTCGGCTGCGCGGGTCTCATCATCCCCAAGGCGGGGTCCTACGGCATTGACTTGATAATTGCGGGCGGCGCCTGGTTTCCGGGTTATGCGGTCCGCACCCACCGGCTGCTCAGTGCTGCCGAGCAGCTGCGCACCCGTGACGCTTTCTCGCGTTTCGTGCCTGAACAGGTGGTCGATCAGGTGCTGGCGCAGGGTGGCTCCGGAGTACTTAACGGAGTTCGCCGCGAGGTGACGATCCTGTTCTGCGACCTCAGGCAATTCACGGCGTTCTCGGAAATGCGGCCTCCCGAGGCCGTCGTCGACACGCTCAATCGTTACTTGGCCGAGATCAGCGAGGCGGTCCTCGGCCACGGTGGCACGCTGATCTCCTACATGGGGGACGGCGTCATGGCTGTCTTTGGCGCTCCGCTGGAGCAAGAGGACCACGCGGACCGCGCACTCGCTGCGGCGCGTGAGCTGGTCGGAGCTCGGCTCGAGCGCTTCAATGGCTGGCTCACACGGTCTGGCGCCGCCGAGCCGTTCCGCATCGGGATAGGACTCAACACGGGCGAAGTGATGGCCGGGACGGTCGGCTCCGAGCGCCGGCTCGAGTACACCGCGATCGGCGACGCCACCAACACGGCCGCCCGGCTACAGAGCATGACCAAGGGCACGCCCCATCAGATCTTCATCGCCGATTCGACGCGTGACCGGCTGACTGCGGAAGCGGACGATCTCGTGTATGTGGATGAGCTGCGAGTGCCAGGTCGGGAAGCCGCTATCCGCGTGTGGACGATCGGGGCACCACAGCAAACCGATGAAGCGCCTATGCGGCTAGCGAGCCCGGGCCAGCGCTGACGGCCACCAGGTCCGAGGGCCAACGTCGAGCACCAGCGCCGGAACAAGCAGCGACCTCACGAGGAAGGTGTCGAGCAGGGCGCCGAAGGCAATCGTCAAGCCCACCTCGGTCAGCGCCACCAGCGGCAGCAGCGCGAGCGTGCAGAAAGTTCCGGCGAGCACGATTCCGGCGGAGGTGATGACGCCCCCGGTCGCCGTCAGGCCGCGGGTCATTCCCTCTCGGGTGCCGCGCTCCTGGGTTTCATCGCGCACACGGGTCATGAGAAAGATGTTGTAGTCGACACCGAGGGAGACGAGCAGCACGAACGTGAACAGCGGCATGCTCGGATCCAGGCCCTGGAAGGTGAACACGTGCCCGAACACCACCGAGGCCAGCCCGAGCGTCGCCGCAAACGAGGCAACCACAGTGCCGATCAGCAGTAGCGGCGCGATCGCTGCCCGCAGCAGCACGGTGAGAATCAGGAGCACCAGCACGAGCACGACCGGGATGATCAGGACGTTGTCCCGCGACTGCAGCGCCCGGAGGTCGACCTCCTCGGCGGTGTCGCCGCCCACCAGCACCTGGCCGGGCGCAGCGCTTCGCGCAACGTTCCGAATGCTCTTGATGTCGCTGAAGCCGCTGGCCCCGGTGGGATCGTGCGCTAGATCGACCTCGAACAGAGCCGACCCGCCCTCGGTCTCGGCTGTGCCCACTGACGCGACGTGCGCCCGATCGCCCGCGACCGCCGCCCGCACCGCATTCGCGCGCGCGAGGTCGGTCACGACCACGTAGGCCGGGGAGCTGACTCCCGGCGGGAACGCCTCGGACACCAGGCGCTGTCCCTTCACGGAGTCCACCTGGTTGCGGAAGTTGTGGGCGGTCGTAAGCGACGAGTTCAAGTCAACGAGTCCCACAGCCATGACCGCCAGCACGATCAACGATGCGACCCACACGCGCCTTGGCCCCGCTGAAACTCGCTCTGCAATGCGATGCCACACGCCACCGGCTTCCTCGGAACCCGAAGGCTGGGGACTTCGCTTGAATGCAAACAGCATCCGCTGGCCGAACGTCGCCAGCAGCGCCGGGAGCAGGGTCATCATCGAGATCATGGCCACGGCCACGCCCGCCGCCCCGATGGCGCCCAATCCGCTCGTGCCCTTGACTCTTGCAAGCTCGAGGCAGAGGAGCCCAGCCATGACCGTGAGGCTGGAGGGAATGATCGCTCTCGCGGCCTCTTGCAGGGCAGTGGCGGCGGCCAGATGCGAGTCGTCGTGGTGGCGGAGCGCCTCTCGATAGCGCGCCACCAGGAGCAGCGAATAGTCGGTTCCCACCCCGAAGACGAGCACCGACATGATCCCGCCGGCCTGGCCCGTGACCGTGACCACGCCATGCTTGGCGAACAGGTAACCGATCCCCCGCGCCACGATCACGGCGAACACGATCGCGATCAGCGGCAGAATCCAAAAGACGGGACTTCGGTAGATCAGGATCAGCAGCACCAAGACCAAGCCGAAGGTGGCCGCGAACAGCTTGGTGTCGATCGACTTGAACACGTTGCTGGAGTCCGCCGTCAAGGCGGCCGGGCCGGTCACCGCAACGTCCAACCCGGCGGTGTTGTGCTCCGCGACGTTGCGTATGTCCTTTACGGACGTGATCAGTCCCGGTGGACGTCCCGGCACGCGCGCTATCACCAAGGCGCTGGTGTGATCGGTCGAGTACGTCGTGGGTTCTACCGAGCCGACGCCGCTGATCGAAACGAGCTGCTTGCGCTCGGAGCTGATCCGCGTTTTATCGGCGGTGGTGAGCCCGCCGGCTCGGCGGTAGACGACCGCGGCAGGCGACAGGCGCCCGGATGGGAACCTGACAGCCTCCTCGCCGGCCTTCTTTGACTCCGCTGAGGCCGGCAGATAGTCGGATGTGGCGCTCTTCTGGGCGGTCTGGAAGTTGACGCAACCCTTCGCCGAGACGGCTAGGACCACCGCCCACAGCACGAATATCAGAAACTTGGTGCGGCGCCCCGTGACGATTCTGCACCAGGCGGTTGACGCCCTTTCGCGGGGGCCCGGGACCGCCACCTGGCCGCGGAGCCGGTGCCGGCCGGATGGTGGTCTCGCTCACAATCGCCCCCGGTTCGCGCTCGCGGCGACGCCGCCGTCAGCCGGCCATGCCCGCGGGGCGGCCGGCGCCAGCAGGCGGTCCGGCACCGACTGGCCGCCCGGCTCCGACCGGGCCGCCCATAGCCGGACCTATCGGCCCGATTATCTCCCGTGCCTCCTGCAGCGTCAGTCCTGGCGATTCGAACAGGCCATCGGCCTCCCATCGCTGAGGATCGAGGCCCACGGCGTACGGGTTGATGGGCTGATCCGGAGACGGCGGCTCCGGCAGGGACTGCGCGGCCTCGTGGAACGTGTAGACCGCCAGCCCCTCCGAGTTGCGGAGCTCCTGGCGGAGCGCCTGGCGGATGGCCTCGTCGTCCGGGTAATCCTTGGCCACTCCCTCTAGCGCTTCGAACAGGAGTCGACGAGGCGTGGTGGGCGGAACGTCTCGACGGTCAAGCTCGTTCCACTGCAGAAACAGCTTGTGCATGTTGATGTTCAGCCTGAACAGACGTCCCAGCTCATCGTCGACGCTCTTCATGAACTCCAGATCGGTGAGCTTGTCGGTCACCGTCAGCAGCACGATGCCCACGTGGTTGGCGTAGATGTCCCAATTCAGGAGATTGATTGCCACCAGCTGATTGCCGAACACGGGATACGTATCGCGGTAGCGGGAGATGACGTGTTCGAATGCGCGTTGGTAGAGGTCGTTGTAGTAGTCGATGCGCTCCGAGATGTCCTCGCCGTTCAAATCGCGTGTGACGAGGTCGGTTGTGAAGGTGTTGCTGTAGCAGATGAAGTCCGATCCCGGCGAGTAGAAGGGATCGGCGAACGCAGCGGCTTCTCCCACCAGCGACCAGCGCTGGGGAGAGTAGGCCTGCTTCACGCCGTAGGCGAAGTCCTCGACGCGTAGGAAGTCCTCGATGTCCTCGAGGCGGTTCTCGACAGAGGCCGCGAGCGGCGGTTCATGCTTTCGCATCCACTCCAGCATTGCCTCGAACTGGTTGATCTCCTCGAAGGGGTGCATGCGGGGATCGGCGCACACACCGATCGAGATCGGCCCGGAGGAGAGCGGGATCATCCACATCCAGTAGCCCTCGCCCATTAGGTGATTGGTGGAGAACTGGCGGATTCCGGGCTCGCGCATGCGGGCCATCCAGTCGTCGTTCTGGCGTCCCCAATCTTCGAGGTCGAGCCCTCCTCGCAGCCGGAACCAAGAGGAGTTGATGTGGTGGCCGCAATCGGTGGCCAGCCCCAGCTTGCGCTTCAAGAGCGATGCACGGCCGGCCGCATCGACCACCCACCGAGCAGAGGTGCTGGTCTCCTCGCCGAACTGCTCGAACGTGACCTTGTGGGGATCGGCGTCGAGGTCGATCTCCCGCACCCGGGCACCCTGCGCCACATCGACACCCAGCACGCGTGCCCGGCGCGCAAGAGTGTTCTCGAACAACCCCCGATCGATCTGGTAGTTGTTGTGCGGCGGGTAGTCGGGCGGGCCCGACTCTGGCCGCAGAGAGATGTCCTCGTTGCCGTCCGCGGATAGAAAGAACCGCAGACCGCACTTGATCAGCTGCTCCTTCTCCAGATGCTCCTGCATCCCGACCACGTGCGCGAAGTAGTGCGCGCCGCAGGGAACGGTCGACTCTCCGACCTTGAATGCCGCCAGCGGGGCGGGGCCCTCGCGTTTCTCGAGCACCAGGACCGAGGTCTCGGGCCGGGTCTGCTTCAGCTGGATCGCCAGCGTCAAGCCGGCCAGACCACCCCCCAGGATTGCCACGTCGTAACGCTCAGCAGGCGCCGTCACAGCGGCCATCTCCACAACCGACTTGCTTCGCTCGTTGCTCACCTCAGTCCTTTCCCTCGCGCCCGGACCGCCCCCCGGGCGATTGCCCACGATCATAAGAGTTGACGGTCCCCATTGTGAAGTTCTGCGCCCCGGCTAACGACCTATTCACGAGCGATCAGCCGGCGGGGCGCGAAGCCGTCGCGCCGGCCACTCGGTCGCCCACGCGCTCCGGGGCTTCGGGAGCGCCGCCCGGCGGACTGCCGCCGCCCGGAGGGCCTCCGCCTCCCGGGGGTCCTCCGCCTCCCGGAGGGCCTCCACGAGCGGGAGGGCCCCCACCACCGGGAGGGCCCCCACCACCGGGAGGGCCCCCCATTCCGACGGGCCGGGCGGAGAGGATCTCTATCGCTTCATCCAAAGTCATCCCCGGGACCTCACCTACGCCATCGCCATCCCAGCTGATCGGCTTCAACCCCACCGCGTAGGGGTCGACCGGTAGATCGGTCGGCGGTGCCTGCGCCAGCGTCCTCGCTGCGTGGTGGAAGATCGCGACGGCCAGCGCCTCGGAGATCTTCAGCTCCTTGCGAAGCTCCTCGCGCAGCGCATCGTCATCGGGATAGTCGCGGACCAGGCCCAGCAAGGCGTCAGGCTCGATCGGGAACAGCCGCAGAACGTCCGTGTCGTTGGACTCAGCGCTCAGCTCATGCCACTGGCGGAAGAGCTTGTGCATGTTGATGTTGAGCTTGAACAGGCGCTCGAGCTCGTCGTCGACGCTCTGCATGAACTCCAGATCGGTCAGCTTGTTCCGCAGCGTCAACAGAGTTATCCCGACCTGGTTGGCGTAGTAGTCCCAGACCATCAGCCCGCAGCAGGGCTGCGTATCGCCGAACAGCAGGTAGCTGTCTCGGTACTTGGCGACCACGTGTTCGAATGCGCGTTGGTAGAGGTCGTTGTAGTAGTCGATGCGCTCCGAGATGTCCTCGCCGTTCAAATCGCGTGTGACGAGGTCGGTTGTGAAGGTGTTGCTGTAGCAGATGAAGTCCGATCCCGGGGAGTAGAAGGGATCGGCGAAGGCGCCGGCTTCTCCCACCAGCGACCAGCGCTGGGGGGAGTAGGTCTGCTCTACGCCGTAGGCGAAGTCTTCGACGCGTAGGAAGTCCTCGATGTCCTCGAGGCGGTTCTCGACCGAGGCCGCGAGCTGCGGCTCGTGTTTCCTCACCCAGTCCATCAGCCGCTCAAAGTCATTGATCTGCTCGAAGGGGTGTATGCGGGGGTCGGCGCACACGCCGATCGAGATCGGCCCGGAGGAGAGCGGAATCAGCCACATCCAATAGCCCTCTCCCAGCAGGTGGTTGGTGGAGAACTTGCGCATCCCCGGCTCGCGCATACGGCCCATCCAGGTCTCGTTCTGACGACCCCAGTCTTCGAGGTCGAGCCCTCCTCGCATCCGGAACCAGGAGGAGTTGATGTGGTGCCCGCAGTCGGTGGCCAGCCCCAGCTTGCCCTTTAACAGCGAGGCCCGTCCAGCCGCGTCGACCACCCAGCGCCCGGAGGTCGTCGCTTCCTCGCCGAACTGCCCGAACGTCACGGTATGGGGTTCGGCGTCGAGGTCGATTTCGCGTACCCGTGCCCCCTGCGCCACTTCGACTCCCAGCGCCCGCGCCCGCCGTGCCAGCGTGTTCTCAAACAACCCCCGGTCGATCTGGTAGTTGTCGTGCGGGGGATAGGACAGGCCGCCGAACTCGATCCTCTTCGTTATGTCGCGGTTGCCATCCGCCGGCAGGAAGAATCTCAGGCCACACTTGATCAGCTGCTCCGCTTCCAGGTGCTCGCGCATCCCCACGACCTCGGCGAAGTAGTGGGCGCCGCAGGGAACGGTCGACTCTCCCACCTTGAATGCCGCCAGCGGAGCTGGACCCTCACGCTTCTCGAGCACCAGGATGGTCGTTTGGGGCCGTGTGTGCTTGAGCTGGATTGCCAGCGTCAACCCGGCAAGCCCGCCTCCCAAGATGACGACGTCATAGCGCTCGCCCGGCGTGCTGTACCGCGGCCATCTCCACCACCGACTTGCTTCGCTCGCTGCTCACAACTTCCCCCGTTTTTCGCGTCGATAACGGGCTCCAATCCCGTCTGTGAAACGCGGTGCGGTGCCCCCGTAACCAGCCAGTCTTCGCGTGCAGCCGCCGCGCTTGCAGAACATCATATGGGAGGGGGTCTCGCAAAGCCAACTTTCCCCCCTGGCTATGAGGTGGGAGTAGGATGGAACCTCAGGGCAAGGGCGCGCAGTGCCCGAGCACGGGATCAGGAAACGCATAAGGGGGTAACCCGCATGTCAGCGGAGAAGGGTGGCGGGCTGAAGGACGGCGACGCGCCGGCCGAATCGGGCCAGAGCCCGCAGGATGTTGCGGCGAAGCCGGCCGCTGCCGCCGGCGCAGGGGCGAGCGCCGGCGTCAATGGCGCACTTCCGCCTGGTCCGAAGCTGCACCCAGCGGTGATGCAGTTTCGGCTGATGCGCCCGGAGAGCTGGCTCGAATCTCTCCGAACGCAATACGGCGATTACTTCACGTTGCGACCCACGCGCGATCGCGCCCTCGTTCTCACGGCCGACACGGCGGCGGTCAAGCAAGTCTTCACCGGTGATCCCAAGCTGCTGTTCGCCGGCGAGAGCCACATGGTGCTGGCGCGGATTCTTGGACCGCGCTCGGTTCTGACGATCAATGCCCCCGAGCACCTTCGCGTGAGGCGCATGATGCTGCCGCCGTTTCACGGCGAGCGGATGAAGGGCTACGCGCCGTTGATGGCCGAGGTCGCCGAGCGCCACGTGGCCGGCTGGCCGCGCAGGGAGGAGTTCCCCGTGCTGCCGCGGCTGAACCAGCTGACGCTCGAGGTGATCATGCGCGCGGTTTTCGGCATCGAAGATCCGCGGCGCATCGCTGAGCTCAGCCCGCCGCTGCTGGACCTGCTGGCCCAGATCGGCGAGCCGCGCCGGATGCTCGCGCTGCAGGTCACATTCGAGCGCAAAGTGCCGTTCAACCCGTGGAAGCGCTTCTACGAGGTCCGTCGCCGGGCCGACGAGATGCTCCTCCGCGAGATCCGTGCCCGACGGGCGGACCCTTCAGGTGAGGAAGGCGACGACATCTTCTCCATGCTCCTCGCCGCCCGCGATGACGACGGTAAACCGCTCACGGACGACGAGCTCCGAGATGAGCTGATGACGCTGCTCGTCGCCGGCCACGACACGACGTCCACCGCGATGGGCTGGACGCTAGAGCGCCTCGTGCGTCACCCCCAGGTGCTACAGCGCCTGCAGTCAGGCGAGCTGTCCGAAGACGACCCGTACCTAGATGCTGTGATCAAGGAGACGTTGCGGCTCCGTCCGGTGGTTCCGATCGTCGCCCGGAGGCTCACCGCGCCGATGGAGTTCGGGGGCTACAACCTACCCGCCGGCACCTTTGTCGGCCCCTCGATCTTCCTTGTGCACCGCCGCGATGACATCTATCCGCAGCCACACGAGTTCCGTCCCGAGCGGTTTCTGGACCACAATCCGGGCACCTACGAGTGGATTCCGTTCGGCGGCGGCACGCGCCGGTGCCTGGGAGCGCCGTTCGCCCTGATGGAGATCAAGACCGTGCTGGGGGTGATTCTCAAAAACATGTGGCTCCGGCCCTCGAGCGCAAAGGGCGAGGCCATGGCTCGGCACGCCATCACGTTCGACCCGGCGCAGGGCGCCCGGATCACGATCGACGCACAATAGGACGGGGCCGGGCCGCGTCAGGGAGCTCGTGCAGTGGTGCTTGAGCCGTGATAGGGTCGCGCCGAGACCGGCGAAGAGGGGCAAAAAGGATGAACAGGGGCGACGGCTTGCTGGGGCGCAAGAGCTGATGGACGACAAGAAGGTTCTCGTGATCGGAGGGGGGATCGGCGGCATGAGCACAGCCATCGGTCTCAAGCGCGGCGGCACGCCGGTGGCTGTGTTCGAGCGGATGCCGGAGGTCAGGGAGATCGGAACGGGCACGGGCATACAGCGCGTCGTCCAGAAGGGCCTCGAGATGCTCGGGATCGGCGAAGCGGTCCGCGCGATCGGCGGCGATCCAATCGAGGAGCACCGCATGGTCTCCCACAGCGGGCGGGTGATGGCTCGGATCCCGCGGCGGGGCGAGGCATTCGTCGTTCACCGCGGTGAGCTGCTCGAGGTCTTCAAGCGCGAGCTGGGCGACGCGAGCATCGTCCACACCTCCTCCGAATGCGTCGGCTACACGCAGGATGCGGACGGCGTGACCGCACGCTTTGCCGATGGACGGGAGGAGCGCGGTATCGCGCTGGTCGGAGCCGACGGGGTCCGTTCGACGATCAGGCAGCAGATGGTCGGAGACGGCCCTCCGCCGTACTCCGGTCACACGGCCTGGCGCGGCATGTTCCAGTACCACCACCCGACGTTGCCGAAAGACGTCTCGGAGCAGGTCTTCGGACCGGCCTCGTTGTTCGGGCTGTTTCCGTGCGGCGATCGCCTGTTCTGGTGGGCCGTCACGGTGCGGCCCGAAGGGCAACCCGATCCGCCGGGCGGCCGCAAACAGGATCTGCTGAACACCTTCGGCGACTTCCCGGAGGCGATCCCCGACGTCATCCACTCCACTCCCGACGAGCAGATCTTCCGCGGCGACCTCTACCACCGCCTGCCGATCGAGAGCTGGACGGACGGGCGGGTGACGCTGCTGGGCGACGCCGCGCACCCCACGATGCCGGCCTTTGGCCAGGGAGCGGGCATGGCGATGGAGGACTCTGCCGTGCTGGCCAGCGAGCTGGGCCCGGTGGGCTCGGCACCGGATGGCAACGCTATCCGGGCAGCGCTGGCGGGCTACGAGCAGCGACGCATCCCGCGCACGACCTCGATCGTCAACCGCGCGCGCAGAATGACGAAGTTCTCCGACTTCAGGAACCCCGTCGGGATGAAGCTGCGCGAGGCGTTCTTCTCCGCGATGCCCGAGCGGGTGTGGCTGCGGAGCTACGAGCACGAACATGCCTACCAGCTCTGAGCGCGCCGGCATGGTCCGCGCCACGTTGCAGATGAAGGTCAAGGAGGGGAGAGGGGATGAGTTCGAGCGCGCTTGGCGAGCGATCGCCGAAGAGGTCAGGCGGGTGCCCGGGAACCTCCGTCAGGCGCTGACACGCGACCCGGGCGACGCCGATAGCTTCGTGGTGACCAGCGACTGGAGTAGCCGGGACGCGTTCTCCGACTTCGAGCACAGTCCGGAGCAGGACGATCTGACGGCGCCTCTGCGAGAGCTCCGCTCCTCGGCGCGACAGTCCGTACACGACCTGGTGGTCCACATCGAAGGAGGCACGAGCTGATGGCCGCACGGGTGATGGTGTTCGCCAAGATCAATCGCGGCGATGAGGAAGCGTTCGAGGCGGCCTATGCCCAGGTCACGGCCAACGTGAAGGGGACTCCAGGCCACGTAGGCGACGAGCTGTTGCGACGGAACGAGCCGCCCGACGCCGACGGTGAGCCGAGGACGTACATCCTGCTCAGTGAGTGGGAGAGCAAAGACGCGTTCCTCGCCTGGGAAAACGCCCCGGTTCACACGGAGAAGCGCAACCCGATGACCCCGTACTGGTCGGGAAAGGTGGAGCGGATCATCTTCGACGTTGCACACACGATCAAAGCGACAGTCTGAGGGGTGTCATGTACGCACGGGTGAACGCCACAGAGTGGAATCCGGAGAAGGTCGAGGACGGCATGCGGCTGACGGAGGAGAAGATCATCCCCTCCTACCAAGAACACCCGGGCTTCCGCGGCTACATCCTGCTCACCGAGCCGGGCGGCGACAAGGCGATGGCGATCACGATGTGGGACACCGAGGAGCAGCTCGAGTCCAGTGCGGGTATCGCGCGGGCGATGATCGGCGAGTTGAGGGGCATCCTCCGGGCGCCGCCGCAGGCAAACAACTACGAGGTGCGCTTCTACGTAACTGAGTGAGTAAACCCGTGCAGCTCCTGATGAGACGTTACGGTCGCTCGCAGGAGTCGGCACCAGGCCAGGAGGAGCTGTGGCGCAATATTGGGCATTGATGTGGGACGTAAAGCCGGGGACCGAGGACACGGTTCGCGAGCTTTTCCACAATTACGGTCGGCCGGATCACACGATCCGAGACACTGAAGGCAACCAGGTCGGGACGCTGCTCAGCACGCAGGTGTTCATGAAGGGCAACACCGTCGTCAGGGTGGTGGAGACGACCGACGGCGTGCCCCTGCCCGTGATCGGACAGCACATGGGCAAGCAGCCGGCGATCCGTGAGCTCGAGGATAAGCTGGACGAGCTCGTAGCGGAGCCGCGAGACATGTCGAACCCGCAGGGCGCGGCGAAGTTCTTCATCGAGAGCAGCATGGAGCTGCTGGTATCGCGCCGGCACGACGAATGACCGAGGCGTCACAGGCCGCAAGTGGTCCTCCGCCGGGCGCTGCTGGCCCTCCGCTCGGTGCAGGTGGTCCTCCGCCGGGCGCTGGTGGCCCTCCGCCGGGCCGAGGTGGCCCACCCACGATCGAGGTCGACGAGCAGCGGGCGACTGACTTCGCCTCCCTCTTCCGCCTGGACGGCAAGCGCGTCATCCTGATCGGCGGCTACGGCGGGATCGGCGAGGTCACCTCAAAGCTGTTCGCCGACAATGGGGCCGAGGTGGCGATTGCCGGACGCTCCGAGGAGCGCGCGAGGAAGCTGGCCGAAGAGCTCACCGGCGCAGGGGTCCGGGCGACAGGACTTCGGATCGATGTCGGCGACCGCGACAGTGCCCGGGCGGGCGTCCAGCGCTGCGTCGCGGAACTGGGCGGACTCGACGTGCTCGTGAACCTCGCGGGCATCGATCTCGAGGCCCCGGCCGAGCGCTTCGAACCGGACGACTGGCGCAGCGTCGTCGATGTCAACCTGTCGGGTGCGTTCTGGCTTTCGCAGGCGGCGGGCGAGGCGATGATCGAAGCCGGGCGCGGAGGACGGATCATCCACTACTCCACGACGCGCAGCGTGGCCGGTGGGCGCCGAGGGTTCGCCGCCTACGCCGCCAGCAAGGCCGGACTGAACGGCTTGATCCGTCAGCTGGCGACGGAATGGGGAAAGCACCGAATCACCGTAAACGGGGTCGCACCGGGGTTCGTCCCCACTGAGCTGGTCCGGGACGCCGCGCTCGACGAGCGGTTCGTAGCGATGATGCTCGGCCGGATCCCGTTCGGCCGGTTCGCCGAGCCGGTGGAGCTCGCCGCGGCAACGCTGTTCCTGGCCTCACCCGCCGCCAGCTTCATAACCGGCCAGGTGCTGTTCGTCGACGGCGGGGTCACCGCCAGCTCCTGAGATGACCGCAAACGAACCAAACAAGCGGAGCGTGGCCTACATCGGGCTGGGGATGATGGGTGCCGGCATGGCCAGTCGCCTGGCGGAGTCAGGCTACGACCTGGCCGTCTACAACCGCACGCGCTCCAAAGCCGAGGAGGTCGGCAAGCTCGGTGCGCGGGTGGCCGACTCCCCGGCCGACGCGGCCAAGGACGTCGACGTCTTGTGCCTGAGCCTGGCGAACCACGACGTGGTCAGCGCGATGCTGTTCGGCCAAGACGGGGCGTTCGAGACGCTCAAGCCCGGTTCGTTCCTGGTCGACATGAGCACCGTCACGCCCGAGTTCGCACGTGAGCTGGCGGGTAAGGCCCGTGAGGCCGGCTACAGGCCGCTCGACGCCTCCGTGCTGGGCAATCCGTTCCACGCCCGGCAAGGCGAGTTGCGTGTCATGGCCGGCGGTGCGGAGACCGACTTCCGAGACGTGGAGTCGGTGCTCGAGTCGATGGGCAAGGAAGTGACCTATCTCGGTCCGAGCGGTATGGGCGCGACGATGAAGCTGGTGCTGAACATGCTGATGGGTAGCCAGATGCCGGCCCTGGCCGAGGCCGTCGTGTTCGGCGAGCGTGCCGGTCTGGAGCGCGAGCAGATCCTCGACATGATCGGCAAGAGCGGCTACAGCTCGCCGATGATGACGTTCCGGTGTGCGCTCATGGGGCAGCGCAACTTTCAGCTCGCGGCGTTCAAGCTCGCGCTGATGCGCAAGGACATGGCGCTGGTGCTGTCCGAAGCCCAGAAGCACGGCGTCCCGATCCCGATCGCCGAGAGTGCCCACGCGATGCTCACCGCCGCGCAGCAACAAGGGCTCGGTGACTTCGATGTTGCCGCGATCCTGGCGTTCCAGGAACGTCTCTCGGGTCTGGACGGATACCCGTGGCCCGGCGACGGCGAGGGCTCACCGGGGGCTCCGTCGTGACCATCGACGTCCACGGCCACATCACTCATCCCGAGCTGTTCAAGCTCTATCCGATGCCCCCGGCGCTGGCCGACATCGAGGGCATGCTGGACCGCAAGTCCGGGGCCGGAATCGAGCTGACGATCGTGGGCAGTCCGGTGGGTTTCGGAACCATGAGCAAGCGTGGGCACGACAACTATGCCCAGCCACTCGACCGGTTGAAGTCGTTCCACGAGTGGCTGGCGGAGACCGTCCAGAAGTACAGCCCACGGCTAGCCGCGTACGCCTACACGAACCCGTTCGGCGGCGATGAGCTCCTTGCCCAGACCGCCCAGACGGTGCGCGATGGAGGGTTCGTTGGCGTGATGGTCAACACCAGCGTCAAAGGCGAATACCTCGATTCCGAGCGCGCCGATTCCTTCTTCGAGATGGTCGCGGAGCTTGGAAAGCCGGTGTTCCTGCATCCGCCGGCCGAGCCGGTGGGCAGCGACAGCATCGAGGACTTCCGGCTCGTCGAACAGGTGGGCCGCTTTATGGATGTCACGGTTGGCCTGGCCACGCTCGTGTTCGGAGGTCGCCTCGAGCAGTACCCGGAGCTCCAACTGATCGCCGCCACGGCGGGCGGGGCGATCTCGCTGCTCGCCACTCGCCTCGATCAGGCGTACCGGCCGCGGCACTGGGGCGCTGGCGGACCTCCGGGCGGGGGCGGACCTCCCGGCGGGGGCGGACCTCCCGGCGGGGGCGGACCTCCCGGCGGGGGCGGACCGCCCCCGATGATGCAGTACAGGAACAAGATCAGCGCGGCCCCAAGCGAGTTCCTGCGACGCGTCTACGTCGACACAGCCAACTCGAGCATCCCCAACCACATAGCGAACATCGAGACAGTTGGGGCCGACCACCTGCTGTTCGGGACCGACTCGCCGCCGCTTGCCACTCCACTGGACGAGGCCGTCGCGATGGTGAAGTCACTTCCGCTTTCGGCGGACGAGCAGAAGGGCGTCTTGACGGAAAACGCACGGCAGCTGTTCGGGCTGTGAGTTAGGATCCGTATTCGGATTGGAAAGTAGGGCGAAAGGGGGACCATATGTTCTGCCGCGTAACACACGTGCAGGCTCCTGAGGGCCGGGTTGAGGAAGGGCTGAAGCTCTGGTACGACAACGTGCTGCCGGTGACGAAGGCACGCGAAGGGTTCATGGGTGCGCTTTCACTGGTCGATCGTGAGAGCGGCAAGGCTTTGTCGATCACGTTCTGGGAAGGCGAGGAGGAATTGCTCGCCAGTACGGAGGCCGAGTACCACAAGCGGGCGATCCAGCGTTTCGGCGAGTTCTTTCAGGACGCCCACGATCCTGAGAACTTCCAGCTGCACCTCTACACCGGACCCATCTTCAGCGGGACGTTCTCCGTTGACGAGGCCGGTGAGAAGGTGGCGGAGGCGTAAACGGGCTGATTTACGCCGCCGGGGACTTGCCCGGAACGGTAGGGCGGTGCTGTGGTCGCGCCGCGACGCGCGCTCCCACGGTCAGTCGCGCCCGATCAGGCGGTCACGGAGAAGCTCAAATCCCGCCGTCTACGTTCAGGGTCACGCCTGAGACGAAGCTGGCGCGGTCGCTCGCCAAAAACAGAGCCACGTCGGCGATCTCCTCTGGCGCTCCCAGCCTGTTGAGCGCGGCCAGCCCGGCATAACGGGTGCGTCCAGCTTCATCCAGACCGGCGGTCTGATCGGTCTCGATGATCCCGGGCGCCAGGGCGTTGACCCTGATGCCGCCCCGGCCGAGCTCCTTGCACAGCGCGCGCGTCAAGCCGATCACTCCGGACTTGGATGAGATGTAATGAGCGCGTGCGGGCATCCCGCGCATGGCCACCGCGGAGGTGATGTTGACAATCGATCCGCCCTCCGACAGGTACGGAAGCGCGGCCTTAGTCACCAGGTAGACCGCGGTCAGATTGACGTCGAGCACACGGTGCCACTCGTCGAGCTCCAGCTGCTCCAGCATGGCGTGACTGACGACGCCGGCATTGTTGATGACGATGTCCAAGCCTCCGAGCTTGTCGCCAGCTTCCTGAACGAATTTCTGCACGGAGGCGACGTCTGATACGTCCGCCTGCGTGAGATAGCTCTGTCCGTCGATCTGCTCGAGCTCGCCGCGCAGGCGTTTGACGTCGTCTGACTCGCGGTTGTAGCAAGCGGCGACGGTGGCGCCCGATCGCGCCAGACCGAGAACGATCGCTCGCCCGATTCCGCGCGAGCCGCCGGTCACCAGCGCCCGCTTGCCGCCAAGCCCAAGGTCCACGTCAGTCAACCCCGATCCGAGTCATCGCGGGGGCGGGCCGGGAGGCCGTCCTCGCTTTGCCATCTTGGCCATGCGCCGGCGCATCATGACCCGTCCCAGCGGGGTTTTCATCAACAGCCGAACGGGAGGAGGCGGGCGGCGACCACCGGGCGGACCCCCGACCGGCGGGCCGCTTGCGGGTGGGCCTCCACCGGGCGGGCCGCTTCCGGGCGGGCGCTCCGGGGCGCCCTGGGGGGGAGTGCCTGCCGGGGGCGGTCCCAGCGGCGGCGGAGTGTCTCGCACCGCGGTGACCGCCTCCTGGCGGGCCTTGATCTCGGGCGGACGGATATCCGGCGCGGCCTGCCCCTCGCCCGACGCGTCCTGCGGCGCGGCTGCCTGCTGGACGACCGCGAATCGGGTCGCGCCGATCGTGAGCTCGCTTTCTCCCCGGAGCGTCGTCAGACCTGAAATCGGCTCGCCGTTGACGAGCGTCCCGCTCTCAGAGCCGAGATCCTGGACCTCAATTCCGTCGGCGACTGGACGCACAGCGGCGTGCCGCGCGGACACCTGCGGATCTGCGAGGGCGACATCGGTGCCTTCGCGCCCCAGGATCAGCTCGCGGTCGCAGACGATGCTGCGCCCCTGGTCCGGTCCGGCGATGATGGTAAGCGTGACCGTCACCCCGCAGCGAGCCTAACTTCCGTCGCCGGTGCCGTCAACCGTGACGCTACGCGGCGCCCACCGGCTTGTACTTGCCGCCGTGGAAGACGAGCGGTTGCCCTTCGGGGTCGACGCCGAGCTCGAGCACCTCGCCGATATAAATCAGGTGATCGCCGGCCCCAAATTCAGCGTGTAGACGGCAGTCCATATAGGCGATGGCACCCTCCAACAGCGGCGACCCGGTCATACCCGACCGATGGGGAACGTCTCGAAACGCGTCGCGTCCTCGCGGGCGATCACGTGAGGCGAAGTAACGCGAGAGGGGCTCCTGATCGGCGTGCAAAACGTTCACCGCAAAGCAGCGATTGCGTGAGAGGTGGGCGTTTCCCTCGGAGCCCGCGATCACGCAGACCAGCACCAGCGGCGGATCGAGAGAGACAGACGAGAACGCGTTTGCGGTCATCCCGTACGCGTGCTCCTCACCACTGGTCGTAACCACGGTCACTCCGGTGGCGAAGGCGCCGACGGTTGACCTGAAGTCCTTGCTGGTGAACCCCGCGACCGTTGCCGTGGACATCGTCAGCTACTGCCTTCCGGATCGAGCCGGGCACGGATGATGCGGTCGAAGTCTGGCGCTAGCTGCAACGACTGGGCGATGAGGTCGCGGAACGTCCCCCGCTCCAGGGCAAGGAGCTTGACGTCCGTCTTGGCCCTCAAGCTCGCGGTCCGCGGCTGGTCGCGCATGATCGCCACCTCGCCGTACAGGTCTCCCGCGGTAAGCGGCGGGATCTGTGAGCCGCCCTCGTCCCTGACGACCTCGGCCTCACCCTCGACGACGATCAATAGCTTGTCCGCCGGCGCGCCCTGGCGCACGATCGTCTCACCGGCCGGAACGGCCAGATGCTGGAGCGAGGCGGTGAGGGTTTCTCCGCCCTGGACCGTCAGGTCGGTGATGACGCTGTACGAACGCTCGCGGTGAAACTCAGCACCGAACGTTCCCTCCTCCGCGCCGCCGCCGACCGTCGTGTTGTCGATGAACTGAAGCTCGGTCGGAGTGACCCGGAAGAACGAGATGCTCATCGTCGAACCGGGGGAGAGCGCCGGGAACTTCTGCCCGAACAGATCAGCCACGCGGGCGATGTGTTCACCGCTCAGCAACGGCGAGCACTCGCCGGTGCCCTGCACCCCTCTGGTCTTGCTCAGGTCCTCCGTGTAATCGTCGATCGTGAAGCTGACCACAGGGTTCTGCTCGATCTGCCGCGCCGTGATGGTCGTGGCCCGAGTCCAGAAGTAGAGCGTCGCGCCTTCGCTTACATAGAGGAACGTGCTGGCACGCGGCACTCCGGCGGACGACGCGGTCGCCAGCGTCAGAGTCTTGTGCTCCTGTACGTAGTCGAGCACCTCCGAGGGCACATCAATCGTCGTCTGGCCTGCGCTCATACGGGCTCCTTTGAGTGCGAGTAAAGGTCGAAAAAGCTCATCGTCGCGGCAGGGCGAACAATGCGTAGCCGGTACACGAACGTACCTTCTGGAGCGTGGTCAGAGAGCCCCCGGCGATGGGCCGCGAAACCATCCAAGCACGCGGCGGAGATACGCTCATGCGCGGACTCTACCGATCGCCAAGGGACACGTCAGAGACCACTCGATTTGCCATAAGTCCCCGCCAGGGGCGATAAAATGATCTTTCCATGAGGGGGCAACTCGGGACGGCCACCAACCCACTGCGCGTGGTGATAGTGGGCTCAGGTCCATCGGCTTTCTATGCCGCTGGTCACCTGCTCAAGAACAAGGCACACCCCGACCTGGCTGTCGAGGTGGACATGCTCGACCGTCTGCCAACTCCCTGGGGGCTCGTACGCGGGGGTGTGGCTCCCGATCATCCGAACATCAAGGCCGTCTCGCGCGTGTTCGAGAAGACGGCGGCGTTGCCGGGCTACTCCTTCTACGGAGGCGTGGAGTTCGGAAGGGATGTCACGCGCGATGACCTGCGCAGCCGCTACCACGCCGTGATCTATGCCGTCGGCGCCCAGACCGACAGGCGGATGAACATCCCCGGAGAAGACCTGCCCAGTTCGTGGGCGGCGACTGAGTTCGTGGCCTGGTACAACGGCCACCCCGACTTTCGCCGGCTGGAGTTCGACCTGTCGTCCAAGCGGGCGGTGGTGATCGGAGCCGGCAACGTGGCTCTCGACGTCCTGCGGATGCTCGCTCTGACCGCCGACGAGCTGGCAGTCACCGATGTCGCCGACCATGCTCTCGACGCGTTGAAGGAGTCTGCGATCGAGGAAGTGGTGCTCGTGGCCCGCCGGGGCCCAGCGCAAGCGGCTTTCACCAATCCCGAGTTGCGCGAGCTCGGGGAGCTGGCGGACGCGGACGTGTTCGTCGACCCCGGCGACGTCGAGCTCGACCCCGACAGCGCCGAAGCCATAGCCCTCCAAGGCGAGCTGACCGCCCGGCGGAATGTCGAGATCCTGAAGGACTACTCCCAGCGCAAGCCGGCCGGCAAGCGCCGCCGGGTCGTGCTTCGTTTTCTGCTCTCGCCTGTGGCGATCAACGGCGAGGACCGCGTGGAATCGATCGAGCTCGTCCGCAACGAGCTGGTGATGGAGAACGGCGCGCTCCGGGCCCGTCCCAGCGATCGGCGCGAGACGCTGGAGGCAGGGATCGTGTTCCGTTCCATCGGTTACCGGGGGGTATCTTTGCCCGATCTGCCGTTCGACGAGGCGAGCGGCACGATGCCGAATCAGGCAGGACGGCTGATCGATCCCGAGGGCGGCCAGGCGATCCCCGGGGAGTACGCGGTGGGGTGGATCAAGCGCGGACCCACCGGCGTGATCGGCACGAACAAGCCCGACGCTCAGGAGACGGTCGTTGCGCTACTCGAGGATCTCGGCGAGGGCCGGTTGCCCGATGCTGCCGAGCCGGCCCGCGACTCACTCCAGGACCTGTTCTCAGCACGCGAGATCGCGTACGTCTCCTACCAAGGCTGGCAGCAGATCGATCAAGCTGAGCGCACCGCGGGTGAGCCGACGGGTAGGCCGCGTGTCAAGTTCTGCACGCTCGAGGAGCTCCTGGCCGCCGCCAGGAGAGGCGAGACCGTGCAGGCCTAGCGAGACGATCGGGACCGTGAGCGGCTCTGGATGACCCGAGCGATGCAGGAGCAGTCACTTTCGGAGCCGCTTACCGTCGTGATCGCCGACGATCACGCGATTGTCCGCCAAGGCCTACGACTTCTCCTGGAGGCTGAGCCGGAGCTGTCGATCATGGGCGAGGCCAGCGACCTCGAGCAGACCTCACAGCTGCTGCGAGAGCAGGCTCCAAACGTGCTGATCCTCGATCTGCACATGCGCCGCGAGCTCAGTTTGACCGCGATCTCAAAGCTCAAGCTGGCGTCACCGGGCACCGCGATCGTGGTCCTCACGATGGACGACGATCCGGCGTTCGTGCAGCCGGCGTGGGCCGCCGGCGCCGCCGGCTACGTCCTGAAGGAGGCCTCGCAGGCAGAGCTCGTCCGCGCCATCCGGACCGTAGCGGGGGGCGGCAGGTACCTGGATCCGTCGATTGGCGGGTGGACGCTCTCGAGCGCCGAGGACGCGGTGCTCTCCGGCCGCGAGCTCGATGTGCTCCGCCTGCTCGCGCTGGGCCACACCAACAGCGAGATCGCCAAGCGGCTATATATCAGCCCGCGCACCGTCGAGACTCATCGCGCCAGCCTGCAGCGCAAGCTTGGCGTGACCGGGCGGCCGGGACTCGTGCGCTACGCGCTCGAGCGAGGAGTGATTCACAGGTGAGCTCCACCGCCCGCACTCACAAGCTTGCGCTGGAGGCGGCGGAGCGGCGGGCAATGGCTCACCTGCAGGTGACACCCGCGGTGCCGTCGCGGACTCGGCGCTCCGCGGTGCTTGCCTGCGCGGCGGTGCTGTTCGCCGGAGTGTTCGCCGCCCGAATGCTGATCGGCGACCCATCCGCGCTGATCGCCAACTTCTACATCGTGCCAATCGTCGTGCTGGCGATCGAGTTCGGCACCGGCGCCGGCGTGCTGGCAGCTGCGCTGGCCATGGGTTTGGTGTTCGCGTGGAGGGTCGCCGAAACGGTCCACCTCGGCGCGCTCGGCTATATCTCGCGTGGCGCCGCCCTGCTACTGACCGGAGTGCTGGTGGGGGGCTTTTCTGAGCGGCTACGCAACGATGTTGCCGAGCGGCGGCGAGCACAGCGGGATCTGACGCTGTACGCCGACGAGCTCGAGCGTGCCAACCACCATCTGGCGACCAGCGTCGAGCGGCTCGAGGCCTTTGAGCAGATCGCCAGGGCCGTGGGGGGCGAGATCGATTTCGAACGCGTCCTGTCGCTGATCCTCACTCATGGCCGAAGCATCGTGGCCGCGAGTCAGCTGATCGTCTGCCTGCCACACGACAGCGAGTTGGTGGCGCTGGCCGGCGAGGCGTTGGAGCGTGATCCGCATCTGCGCATCCCAATCGACGGCTCGGCGGCCGGCGAGGTGCTCCACAGCCAGCGCCCCGTGCGAATCACCGCCGCCGATCGCCCGCTGCAGCTGGAGCAGCTGGCGCCCGGCGCGCGGTCGGCGATCCTTGTTCCGCTCAACTTCCGCGGCGAGAATCTGGGGGTGCTCGCCGGGATCAATCGGAACGACGGGCGGCCGTTCGAAGACGAGGACCAGCAGCTACTGGAGTCCGTGGCGGCCAGCGCTGCCACGGCGATCGCCACCGCCCGCTCGGTCGCGGCTGCTCGCCTACGGCTGACCTTGGAGGCAGCCGAGGAAGCCAGGGGCCGGTGGGCCCGAGAGCTCCACGACGAGACGCTACAGGGGTTGAGCGGTGTGCGAATGGTGCTGGCGGCGGGACTGGCGCGCCCGGACACCGCCGGTCTGCGGGTGGCGGCGGAGACGGCCGACGCGCACGTGGGCGAAGAGATGCACAAGCTTCGCGACCTGATCGCTGAGCTGCGGCCGGCCGCTCTCGACGACCTTGGACTGGCACCGGCAATCGAATCGCTGGCCAAGCGCCAGGCGGCGGCCGGGGAGTTCGCCGTCTCCCTGGAGCTTGAGCTAGACCCAGAGCAGCGCATGGCTCGCGAGACCGAGGGAGCGATCTATCGCATCGTCCAGGAAGCGCTCTCCAACGTCGTCAAGCACGCCGGGGCCGAGCACGTGATGCTGCGCGTGGCGCAGCTACCGCGGCAGGTGGAGATCGACGTGCGCGACGACGGCCGTGGCTTCGAGCAGGACCTGGTGTCTGAGGGCTTTGGCCTAGCGGGCATGCGCGAGCGAGCCAGCTTGGCGGGCGGCCGTCTGAGTGTCAGATCCGGTTCGACTGGCTCCACGCGCGTGAATGCCGTGCTGCCGCTGGTCGAATAGCTTGGGCCCGGCGGCGAGGGTGCGTGAGACCGCCGGGGACCGCAGCCTAGGTCGGCACCGTGGGCGGGACCACAGAGTCAGGCCCTGGCGCCGGTTGACCGGCCATCGACCACTGGAACCGGGTCGCGCTCTCGCGCGGGGAGAACAGTCCGGGCCGCGTGCCGCGGCGGACGAACAGCACCGGTGCCGGGGCGGCCTTGGCGATCTCCGACCGGGTCGGTCCCAGGCCCTCGCGCCGCCAGCGGTCCGAAAGCCCGATCACGAGCAGCCCGACCCCCGAGGCGGCGGCCACGATCCCGTCGCGGCCTCCCGCCACGACGAGTGGCTCGCTGGCGATTCCTGCGGCCTGCTGGACCAGGAGCCCCGCGTCGGCCAGCATCCGCGTCACCGACTTGGCATCGTCGCTCTGCCCGGCCGCGCCCAGTAGCTTGAGCGGCGCCCCCGTGCTCGAGGCCAGCCACGAGCCGAGCTCCAGCGCCAGCCAATCGTGCTCTGCGCCACCGAAGGGCACGAGCACAGGCGTCGCCGGACCAAGGTCGATGACATCGCTCTCGCGCGCCACCAGAACCGCGACATCGCAAGCGGCGCCGGACAGAAGCGTGCCTGCCTCACCGAGCGGCAGATCGTCGCCGACCAAGCGCCGGCGCCCCTCGGTGAGCACGAGGTCCACCGGTTCCCGTTCGGCGATGTGCACGAGATCGTCCCCCAGATTGTGCGACGTCAGGGCCACGGCCCGAGCCGCGAGTCCGTCCTCGATCAGCTCGTCTCTCACCTCGTTCACGACCCGCGAGGCCCGCTCGAGCTGGAGGTTCTCGGTCTGGAGCCCGCTGCGTGCGCCGGAGTCCACTGACCGCGGGGGCCGTACCAGCCGGGCGATGATCAGCTCGCGCCTCGGCTCGGCCCGAGCCAGCGGCTTGGCCAGGGAAACCAGTTGTCCGAGCGCCGCGTCGGTCTGCGGGGCGACCAGTATCGAGCGCTCGGGTACCTGGAGCGTCGGCAGCGCCAGCGCCGACTCGCGCGCAGCCGCCGCGAAGTCGTCTTCCACGCTTGCGCCGTACTCGTTGCGCGGGTCGAGCAGCTTGAGTAGCGGCCCGGCCATCACGGTGGTGACGATCGCCATGATGACCAGCGCCGCGAACAGGTCGGAGGAGATGACCCCCAGGTCGAGGGCCAGGTTGAGCACGATCAGCTCGGTCAGCCCGCGCGTGTTCATCAGCGTGCCGATCGCGGTCGAGGCCCGCCAGTCGTAGCCCGCGACGCGGGCGGCGATCGTCGCGCCGGCCAGCTTGCCGACGATCGCCATTGCCGATCAGGACGACGGTGATCAGCCATAGTCCTGGACGATTGAGCAGTGTGACGTTCGTCTTCAGCCCGGTGTAGACGAAGAACAGCGGCAGCAACACGATCAGGATGAAATCCTCAACACGCCGGGTTACTTCCTCCGTCAACCGCGCGTGCCGCGGCATCGCCATCCCCATGATGAAGCCACCGAAGATCACCGAGATGTTGATCTCCTGCGTGAACCAGGCCGACAGCAGCACCCCGGCGAAGATGGCCGCCAGCCAGCCGCCCGGGATGTGCCCTACTTCGTCGAACGCGGTGGCCATTCGAGTCAGGACTCGCCGCACGACCAGGAGCATTACCAGCGTGAACCCGACGGCCTCGCCGATCGTCTGAGCTACGGCTCCGAGCGACCCTGAGGCAGCGACGGTGGTGGCGAGCGCGATCAGGAACCAGGCAGTGACATCGTCGATCGCGGCGCAGGCGATGGCCAGCGACCCCAGCGGACGTCCCAGCATCCGGCGTTCGGCGAGTATGCGGGCCAGCACCGGGAATGCGGTGATCGACATCGATACGCCCATGAACAGGGCGAACGCCACGAACTTCTTGTGCGGCCCGACGAGCGTGTATAGCGGAAGCGCCGCGGCGATCCCGAGCAGCATCGGCGCCGCCACGCTGGCGTTGGAGATCGCCGCCGCCTGGGCGCTCTTGCCCTTCAGCTCGCTGCGGTCGACTTCCAGCCCAACCAGGAACATGAAGAAGATCAGCCCGATGTTGGCGGCCAGGGCGAACGCAGTCAGGATGTCGCTGGGGAAGATCGTGGCCTCGAGGTTGGGGGAGATTGCGCCGACGACGGATGGGCCCAGCACGACGCCGGCGATCACCTCGCCCATCACGCGCGGCTGTCCCACCTTCACGGCGACGATTCCGAACAGGCGAGCAACGATCAGGACGACGGCGATCGCCAGGAACACGGCGGCGACCAGGTGTGTGACATCAGGCCGTTGCTTGGTTGCCGTGAACTGCTCCCCGGCTGGTCCCAAGCCGGTAGGCGTGGTCAGCACCGGCTTGGCCGAGGTGCTCGACTTCGCGGGGGTGGCGACCTCCAGCGGGATCAGCTTCACGTTCTGGAGCTGGAGGTCGTTCGCGGTGGCAGTCAGGCGCACCATGCCGCCTTTTGTGCAAGCCACGTCGCCGAACACGGAGCCAGTCTTCTGCGAATACGTGAGGGGTCCGAGCGTCTGCGACTTGGCGATCGCGCGATAGCTCGATCCGGTCCCCGTGATGGTGAGCGTGCCGCCGAAGCATGTCGAGCGCGGGGAGAGGGCGAAGGTGCCGGTGATGTCGCCCGGCGTGCGGGGGAGCGCGCTCCCCGGATCGGGCGGGTCCTGCTTGAGCGTGGCGGCGAACGGCGCGCCGCCCAGCGTCCCCGTGATTGCCCCTTTGGCTCCGCCGACAGCAACCGCGTCCAGCTTGAGCGACTTGCCCTTGACACAGTTGACGGTTCCCGTCAGCCGTCGTCCGCCGCCGGCCAGCGCCGTGGTGTGGAGTCTGAGCTGGCCGCCGAGTGTGCGCGCGGTGTTGGTGAGGTCGACGTACTGCCCGGACTGCTGAACGCTGAAGGACGGCCCGGTGACGGTTGTCTGGACGGGCGCGGTCGACGGGAGCGGTGTCCCTCCTACCACGGGCGGCACGGCGCCCAGGCAGGGGTTCGGTGCGCTCGCCACGTAGCCGCCGGCGATGGCCGGCTGCGCCTTCTCGGTGCGCCCCTGGTCGATCACCAACACCACAACCGCAACCGCGATCGCCCCGATGACCAGGTAGAAGCCGATCAGACGACCGGCTAGACGCTTGCGTGGCACCTCGCCCGCTGACGACATGGAACCCCCTATCGCTGATGCCCCGGCGAGCGGTCCCGCTCAGGGATTGCTCATTGGACTTGAAGCTAGTAAAGCGCCGGGCTGCGCGCATCCGGCTTCACGCGCCGAGAGCCTCCGTAAAACGCCGCAACTGGGGTCTACAGAGCCGCAGCGGAGCGGATAACCGCGGCACTAGGGCGTGAGCGCGCCGACGAGCTGCGCCGCCGGGCTGACGCCGGAGATTTGAGTCACGTTCGCCCCGGCGTAGAGCGGACCCGATTCCACGAGGTTCGCCGGACCGTCGTCTGTGGGGGGCTGTGGGCCTAGGAAGGGGCTCGACGGCAGCTGGGCTTTCAGTGCCTGAGCCTGGATCGCGGCTGGGAGCCGACTGGCCACGGGCGACGTGAGCCGGTTGGCAGCACGGATCCAGCCCGGGCACCGGTCGCCGTCCCGCAGCCAGCGGCGGGTGGCGGTATTGGGAATCACGCGGTGCGGGGCCCCCGGCCAACCGAGACCGAACAGCTCGGTGAGGATTGTCGTCTCGGCCCCCAGACAACGTCGCTTGTAGTCGGCATGGCCGCGACTCTCCTCGCTGAGCAGGAACCGCGTGCCGATCACCGCGGCCAGCGCGCCGGCGTCGAGCACCGCCCGCACCCCCTCGCGGTCGACGATCCCTCCGGCCGCGAGAACCGGGATCCTCACCGCTGCCCGCACCCGCTCGAGGAGGTCCAGCGTCGGCATGGTTCCCCGGACATGACCGCCGGCCTCGATGCCTTGAGCGATCACCGCGTCGGCTCCGGCCTCCGCCGCGGCCTTCGCCTCGGCTACCGAGCCGCACTGATGGATCCACGTGCACCGTGCGAGCCGCCGCGGTTGGCCCCAGAAGGTGACGATCGCATCGGCGGCCGCCGCCGCCTCCGCGTCGCCGGGGCGAAGGAACGGGAGCAGGAGGTTGACGGCGACGGGCCGGTCGGTGAGTCTGCGGGCGGCCGCGAGCTCGGCCGCGATCGGTGCCCGGGCGCCCGCGATCGTTCCCAGGCCGCCCGCGTCGGAAACGGCAGCGGCCAGCTCATGGCGTGCGATTGCACCCATCCCGGCCTGAACGACCGGGGACTGCAAATGGCGGAAATCGAGCAAGGACCCCGCTTCACCGGCGGCGACTTTAAGCCACCGCTGCCGCCTCGGCGGCCAAAAACTCCTCGACGAAGTCGGTGGAGACATCGCCTGAGCGGAAGCGCTCGTCCGCAAACACGCGGCGGTGAAAAGGGATCGTGGTCTTGACGCCCCGTCCCTCGACCTTGAACTCGCTCAGGGCGCGATCCATTCGCTCGATGGCCTCCGGACGAGTCGGCGCCCAGACGATCAGCTTGGCAATCAGCGAGTCGTAGAACGGAGCGATCGACCAGCCCGGGTAGCAGTGCGAGTCAACCCGGGTCCAGGGGCCGCCGGGCGCCACGTAGACGTCCAGCTTGCCGGCGGCGGGAGCGAAGTCCCGATCCGGGTCCTCGGCGTTGACCCGGCACTCCATGGCGTGTCCGTGGACGGTGAGATCGTCTCTGGGAGACGGACAGCGGCTCGCCGGCGGCCACGCGGATTTGCTCCTGGATCAGGTCGACGCCGGTGATCATCTCGCTCACGGGATGCTCGACCTGGATCCGGGCGTTCATCTCCATGAAGCTCAGGTTGCCGTCGTCGTCGAGCAGGAACTCCATCGTCCCAGCGCCCGTGTAGCCCACCGACAGCGCTCCGGCCACCGCCCGCTGACCTATGTCCCGGCGCTGAGCGTCGGATAGATGGATCGAAGGGGCTTCCTCGATCAGCTTCTGGTGGCGGCGCTGAACCGAGCAGTCGCGCTCGAAGAAGTACACGCCGTTGCCGTGCCCGTCGCACACAAGCTGGACCTCGGTGTGTCGCGGCGCCTCAAGGTAGCGCTCGATGTACACCGCGCTGTCCTTGAACACGGCCTGGGCGGTGGCCCGGGTCGTCTGGTAGAGGCGCGCCAGGTCCTCTTCGCGCCGAACGACGTTCATTCCTCGGCCGCCGCCACCGGCAACCGCCTTGATGATCATCGGGAAAGCCGATCGAGCTGGCGATCTCGCGCGCTTCATCGACTGTCTGGACCGGCTCGATCGTCCCCGGCAGGAGCGGCAAGCCGGCCTTCTGCATCAGATCCCGCGCGATCGCCTTGTCGCCGACCTTCTCCATCACGTCCGGCCGGGGACCGATGAACGTGAGCCCGTGGTTGTCGCAGATCTCGGCGAAGAACGGATCTTCGGACAGAAAGCCGTAACCGGGGTGCACGGCGTCGGCTCCCGTCTTCTGCGCGGCTCCAATCAAGTTCGGTATGTGCAGGTAGCTCTTGCCCGGATGCGGCGGGCCAACGTGCACGGCCTCGTCGGCGAACTGGACGACTGCCGACTCGGCGTCAGCCGTGGAATAGACGGCCACCGACGCGATCCCAAGCTCTCGACAGGCCCGGGCCACCCGCAGCGCAATCTCGCCTCGGTTGGCGATCAGGACCTTCTCGAACATCAGTAGCCCTGTCCCCGGTCAGGGCTGTCTACGGCCGCCAGCACTACTCGCCTGACGGTTCGAGGTACAACAGCACCTGCTCGAACTCCACCCATTCGCCGTTCTCCGCGGCGATCTCCGCCACCTTGCCGGACTCCGATGCGACCACCTCGTTCATCATCTTCATGGCCTCGACGATGCACACCGTCTGGCCGGCATCGACCGTGTCGCCGACCTCCACGAACGGCTTCTCGCCGGGCTTCGGCGCGGTGAAGAACGTCCCCACCAGCGGCGCCAGCACCGGCACCCGGTTGTCGAGCGGGGGCTCGAGCGTGAACACGCCGGAGGCCATCCGGGCGCCGGGATCGACGCCCAGCCCGGGTCCGGCCGAGGTGGCGACCGGCTGTCCGCTCGGCAGCGTCGCCGCGGCATCACCCGCCGCGGGAACCGGCCGCGATCGGCGCCGGCGTGCCGCGCTCGATCTCGATCTTGTACTCCCCCGCGGCGACGGCGAACCGCTGGACCGTGCTGCCCTCCAGCCGTTTGACCATCTCGCGTGCCTCGGCCCAGACGGACTCGATCATGTCCCGGTCGGGGCTGGTGTTCGGTATCTCGGTCTCGCTCATGGCTCCCCTGTGATCGGCGGAAGTATCGGCTGCCGGCCGGGCGCTCCGAACTTTGCGGAACCGCTCGTAGCGACGCGCCAGCAGGTCGTCAGTGTCCAGCGGTAGTAGCTCGGCGAGCGACGCGATCAGCGCCGCCCGAAGATTTGCTCCGGTCCCGGTGGGATCGGTCTGCGCTCCTTCTTCTGGCTCCGGCACGACGGCATCCATGACGCCCAGCCGCAGCAGGTCGGGGCTGGTGATGCGGAGCGCCTTCGCCGCCCGTGGCGCGGCCGATGCATCTTTGAACAGGATCGTGGAACAGCCCTCGGGGCTGATCACGGAGTAGTACGCGTTCTCCATCATCAGCACTCTGTCGCTGGTGGCCAGCGCAAGCGCACCGCCGCTTCCGCCCTCGCCCGCTACGACGGTGACTGTGGGGACCGGCAAGCGAGACATCAGCATTATCGATTCGGCGATGGCCACCGACTGCCCGCGCTCCTCCGCCCCCAAGCCGGGGTAGGCGCCAGGCGTATCGACGATCGTCACCACCGGCAGCCGGAAGCGAGCCGCGTAGCGCATCAGCCGCATGCCCTTGCGGTAGCCCTCCGGCTCGGGCATGCCGAAGTTGTGCTCCATCATCTCGCTCGTGGTGTGACCCTTCTGCTGTCCGATGACCATCATCACCAGCTCGCCCAGCCGGCCGAGGCCCCCGATGATCGCGGGGTCCTCGCGGAACAGCCGGTCCCCGGCCAGCTCGTGAAAATCGTCGAACGCGAATCCGGCGAGATCGAGCATTCGAGGCCGATCGGCGTGGCGGGCCAGCTGCACGACGTCCCAGGGGTCCCTGACCACGAGCGTGTCAGGGTCGGTGACCGCGGGCTGGCCGTCGGCGCTCGGCAGGCGGGCGACGCGTGCTTGCGCATCTTCGGCGCGGGCCGCCTCAGCGCCCGCGTGTAGCTCGAGCAGGTTGCGGATCGTCCGGCGCAGATTCTCGCGCGGCTCGACCACGTCCAGCATCCCGTGCTCGCGCAGAAACTCCGAGGTCTGAAAGCCTTCCGGAAGCTGCTGATGAATGGTTTGCTCGATCACCGATGGCCCGGCAAAGCCAATGTGCGCGCCCGGCTCGGAGATCAGCACGTCGCCCAGGGTGGCGTAGGAGGCGCTCACACCGCCGTAGGTGGGATCGGTCAGCAGCGACATGAACAGCACCCCTGCCTCGCCAAGCCGGGCCACGGCCTGGGAGGTCTTGGCCATCTGCATCAGCGACACGCAGCCCTCTTGCATCCGCGCCCCGCCTGAGGCGGAGATCACCAGCAGCGGGATCCGGCGCTCGAGCGCGAGCTCGGCGGCGCGCGTGATCGCCTCGCCCACCGCTCCACTCATGCTGCCGCCGATAAAGCTGAAATCGATCGCCGCCACGACCATCGGATGGCCGTCGAGCGTGCCTGTTCCGTACAGCGCCCCCGAGCGCATGCCCGTCTTGCGCTGTGCGTCGCGGATCCGCTCCGGATAGGGCTTGGTGTCCGCGAACGACAACGCGTCGAGCGGCTCGAGGTCGCCGCTCAGCTCTTCGAAGCTGCCCCCGTCTAGCAGCTGATCGAGCCGATCGCGCAAGCGCAGACGGAAGTGGTGGTTGCACTCTGGGCAGACCCCGAGGTTGCGCTTCAAGCGCTTGTGGTAGACGAACGCCCCGCACGCCGGGCACCTGAACCACTCGGCGGAGACTGCTCGGCTCGCCGCGCTCGCGGCGGCGACGTCAGCCACCGATCTGCCCCCCGCTCAGATTGCGCTCGTCGTAGAGCATGCGCCGGTAATCGGCCAGCGACGAGCTCAGCGCCGCCTCGACCTGTACCTGCTCGAGCCCGGCCTGCTCGCTGGCGGCGCCGCTTTGCTGGTCCACGTATGTAGAGACGTCGGCGCTCAGGCCATGCGGATCGATCGTCGCCAAGAGCTCCACCAGCTGCCTGGCCTGCTCCCAGCGCTCGCGGCGCAGCTCGACCAGCAACAGGCCATGCAACGGATAGGCCTCATGCCCGGGCGTCTCATCGAGCTCGCGGATGCGGGTGAAGGCGCTGCGCGCGTCGTCCAGCTGACCGACCTGCAGGTTGAGCTCGCCCAGGTCCAGCCAGGCGAGCGCATCGTCGGGCGTGCCCTCGGCGACGCGGCGCGCTTGTTCCAGAGCGTCGTCGTACTGCCCGAACGAGCGATACATGTCGACGAGGCTGATTGCCGCGCTCGACGCTGCGTGTGCAATGTCGGAAGCCCTCGCCAGGTAGCCGACGCCCTCCTCACGGCGTCCCGCGGCCACCGCCGTGTGACCGAGGTGTGTGAGCGCGATCTGATCTTCCGGATCGAGCTCCACGGCGTGGCGGAATGCGGCTTCCGCCTCCTCCATTCGGCCTTCGGTGGCGAGCGCATCGCCCAGCTGGTCCCAGGCGTTGACGTCGTCCGGAGCCAGCTCGGTGGCCCGACGGAGATGCTCCACGGCGTGCTGATCATCCAGCTCGACGCCGGCGCGTCCAGCCAGGATCAGCAGCTCGACGTCGTTCGGAGAGTCGGCCAGTGCGCGCCGCGAGGTCTCCAAGCTCCGTTCGTACTCGCCCCCGTCGAACAAGATCCGCGCCTCGTTGCGGGCATCATCGACTGTGGACGCCATCAGACTGCCACCGCCTCGCCCGTCGGCCAAACCCAGTTCTTGATCTCGTCCGGATCGTCGCCCTGCTCCCGGACGGTGCGCCGCAGCTCGTCGCGTCGACGGGAGAGCTTGTCGATCGCCTCGTGGGCGCCCGAGATGCTCCGCACCGCGAACGCGCCGGACATGCCGCGGACCAACTCGCTGACGCTGACGTCGGCGCGGCTGAGCGCGTCGATGGCCAGCTGAAAACGGTCGACCCCGTTCATGGCCAGCAGATCGAACGGGGTGGTGGTCGTCCCCTCCTCGGCGTAGCCGCGTACGTGGAAGCGCTCCTGACGCGGGCGGCGGTGGATCAGCTGGTGAACCGCCGAGGGATAGCCGTGGAAATTGAAGATCACGGGCTTGTCGTCGGTGAACACCTCTCGGAAGGCCTGGGGGGACATCCCGTCGGGGTGAGCGTCGGGCAGCGCCAGCGCAAACAGGTTGGTGACGTTGACGAACCGGACTCTGAGATCAGGCACCTCCTCGCGAAGCAGGCTGGTCGTGGCCAGCAGCTCAATCGTGGGGATCGTGCCGCAGCTCGCCAAGACGACGTCCGGGGCCTCGTCGTCGTTGCTGGCCCACTCCCAGCGCGACGCGCCCACGGCGGACGTGCTCCACCGCATCCTCGAGCGGCAGCCAGGTGGGCAGCGGATGCTTTGAGGCGATCACCAGGTTGATGCGGCCGGTCGACCCAAGGCACTCGGCCAGGGTCGCGAGCAGCGTGTTGGAGTCGGGCGGCAGGTATACGCGGGCGGTGTCCTCGCGGCGGTTGAGCATCGAGTTGATGAAGCCCGGCATCTGATGCGAGTAGCCGTTGTGGTCCTGGCGCCAGCCGACGGAGGTCAACAGGTAGTTCAGCGAGGCCACGGGCTCGCGCCACGGGGCCTCGTCACGCGACATCTTCAGGAACTTCCCGTACTGATTGACCATGCCGTCGACGATCGGGATGAACGCCTCGTAGCAGGGGAACAGGCCGTGGCGGCCGGTCAGCACATAACCCTGCAGCCAGCCCTGGCAGTTGTGCTCGGAGAGGATTTCCATGATCCGGCCGTCGGGCAGATAGTCGGGGCTGACCGCCCGGTCCACCGGCCACTCGTAGGTGTGGTTCTCGACTTCGAAGACCGCGCCCAGGCGGTTGGAGGCGATTTCGTCTGGGCACACGATTCGGAAGTTGCGCTGCTCCCGGTTGCGCTCAAACACACCGGCCAGATACTTGCCGAGGGTGGCCAGGGCACTGTCGGTTCGCGCTCCCGGGGCCGAGACCTCGGCCGCGTAGTCGGATAGTTCCGGAAGCTCCAGCGGAACACGCATCCGTCCCCCGTTGACGTGCGGGTTGGCCCCCATGCGCTTGTCCCCCGTGGGGCAGGTGGCCAAGCATCTCCTGCACAGGAGCGCCCCGCTCATCGAACAGCTCTTCGGGCCGGTAGGAGCGCAGCCACTGCTCGAGCGCCTTCAGGTGCTCGGGGTTGCTCCTGGCCTGCATGGCCGGCACCTGGTGCGCCTTGGATGTGCCCTCGATCTGCACCCCGTCGAGCTCCTTGATCCCGGTCCAACCCTTGGGCGAGCGCAGCACGAGCATCGGCCAGCGAGGGCGCTCCGGGCGCTCGCCGCCGCGGGCGGCGCTCTGAAGCTCGCGGATCTCGGCGTAGGCGGCATCCAGGGCCGAGGCCAGCTCGCCGTCGAGGTCCGACCCCTGGACGATCCGCGGGTGCCAGCCGAAGCCCTCGAACAGCTTGGTCAGCTCCTCGTCGCTCATCGTCCCGTAGATCGTGGGGTTGGCGATCTTGTAGCCGTTCACATGGAGGATCGGCAAGACAGCGCCGCACGCAGCGGGATCGAGAAACTTGTTGGAATGCCAGGCGCCCGCGGTGGGGCCGGTCTCGGCCTCGCCGTCGCCGATGATGCAGGCCACGAGCAGGTCCGGGTTGTCGAGCGCGGCGCCGAATGCCGTGGCGAGGGCGTAGCCCAGCTCGCCGCCCTCGTGGATGGTGCCGGGGACGATCGGAGCCAGGTGGCTGGGGAACCCGCCCGGCCAGGAGAAGCTTCTGACCAGGCGCCCGAGGCCCTCGCGGTCGCGGGACAGCTCAGGCTTTATGTCCTCGAGGCAGCCGTCGATCCACAGGTTGGCCAGGTTTGCCGGCGCGCCATGTCCCGGACCGGTGACCAGCAGAACGCTGGCGTCCGTATCCAGGATCAGGCGGTTCAGGCCCGCGTAGACGAGGTTGATGCCGGGGACCGTGCCCCAGTGACCGAGCAGGCGTGGCTTGATGTGCTCGGGCGCGAGCGGCTCGTCGAGCATGTGGTTGTCCTGCAGATAGATCATCGCCGCCGCGATGTAGTTCGTCGCTCGCCGATAGAGCGCGCGCCCTTCTGCCGTAGGTGCCACTTGCCCCTCCTGGTTCATTTGCCCTTTAGAGAAACTACCGGGCGGGGCCCGGTGCCTGCAAGTTCTCCGGCTCGGCGGCCCGGGATTCCGCTGCCGGCCGGCGCCTCGGCATCCGGCTCAGGCGCCTTTCGCTCGCCCAGCGTCCAGAGCTTGATCTTCTCCACCCGCCCGCGGATCTCGGTCTCGGTGACGAACTCTAGATCTTCGGGTGGCGACGACAGCGCCCGCCTGGTGAAGTCGGCCAGCAGCAGCTGGTGCGGCGTGCCCTTGGTCATCGCCTCGATCCGGGACGCGGTGTTGGTCGTGTCGCCGACCGCCGTGTACTCGACCCGCCGCTCGGAGCCGACGTGCCCGGACATCACCGGGCCGCTGTTGAGCCCGATGCCCATCTTGAACCCTTCGCTCAGCTTCTCATCGCGCAGCCATCCGTTGAACCTCGGTAGGCGGACGTCCAGCATCTCGCGCGCGGTGGCCAGGGCGCGCTCGGCATGGTCATCCTGAGCCAGCGGCGCGCCGAACACGGCCATGATCCCGTCGCCCATATATGCCACGAGCGTGCCGCCGTGATCGAGGATGGCGTCGCTCATCTCGCTCAGGTAGTGATTGAGGATCTCGATCACGCGCTCGGGAGTGAGCGACTCGGCCAGCGAGGTGAAACCGCGCAGATCGGTGAACATCACGGTGCCCTCGCGTTGGATGCCGCCCAGGCGAAGGCCGTCGGAGCTGGCCAGCACCTCGTCGACCACGTTCTCCGGGACGAAGCGAGCGAACAAGTCGCGGACCCTGATTCGCTCGAACGCCTCGGTCACGAGCTGCACGGCGAGCGAGCCGGTGCCGCTGAGCAGCAGAGCCCCCAGCGGGTAGACCACGGTGCCCACCGCGCCGGCGTCGAACGCCAGCTGCTCGCCCACCAGGAACAGGGCGCCGAGCGCCAGCGCGACGCCCGTGGCGCCGACGGGCCCGAGCCGCAGGCTGATCAGCGGCACGATCGCGCCCATCACCACGATCAACGCCACGACCACCCATGCCGGGAATGACTTGAGCGGCTCGCCCTGGAGCACCGTGTTGATTGCGTTCGCCTGGATCTCCGGGCCGCTCATCGCGCTGTCGGTGGAGGTGGGATGTATGTCCTGAAGCGAGGAGGCCGTCGCGCCGACGACGACGATCTTGTGACGGAAGAAGCCCGGCGAGGTCTTGCCGTTTAGCGCGTCGGAGTAGGACACCGAGGGGAAGGTCCCGGCGTGCCCGGCGAAGTCGATCCAAGTCGTCCCGCTGAAGCTCTTCGGATCGACGCGCTTTCCGGTCGCCACCTCTGCGGTGGCCACGGCCAGCGTCGGCAGGTTGCTGATCGAGTAGACCATGCGGCGGATGACGCCACCCGGGTCCTCCGGGAACTGACCGTCACCGGCGCGCGAGCCGACCTGGCTCAGCAGCTTCGTGCCCTCGGTGGAGCCCAAAAAGCGGAAGTTGCCGTGCTTGTCGGGCTCGGTCGTGGAGAACACGGTCGTTCCGTGCGCGCCCTGGACCGCGTTAAGCAGCGCGACGTCGTCGTTCTGGCCGCGGCTCGAGGACTCGCTGAATTGCAAGTCGATGGCGATCGCCGCCGGCTGCTGCGCCGCGATCCGGCTGATCAGTTGGCCCTGGACGGCCCGTGGAAACGGCCACTGCAGGTTCAAATCGTCGAAGGTCTTCGTGTCGACCTTGACGACCACGATGTTGCTGGGCGGCTTCTCCTTGCCGCGGATCGCGAAGCGAGCGTCGACCGTCGACCCCTCGAGGCTTCGCAACAGGTGGGTGGTGTAGGCGGCGATGCCGATCCCGCACGAGAACAGCGCAACGAGCGCTACCAGCAGCAGCCGTAGGTGGCCGGTACGCGTGAGCCAGGAAATAGCGCGCCCCCGTCTCATATCACGCCGCGATCAAAACGGTCCCAAGTCCACCGAGCTACTTCTTGGCCAGGTAGTGCTGGCCGGCGTGCAGGGTGATTGTCTTGTGGCGGACGAAGTCGCGGACGACAACCACGTCCTTCTGAACGCTGATCAGAGTGCCGTCGCAGCGGTCTTTGATCGTCCACGCGGTGGCGCGTGCTGTAGCTGAGCCGTAGTGCCCGCGAGAGCTGTACTTGCCGCTCGAGCGGACCTTCAGGGTCGAGAGCACGCTTTTTGAGACGGCGATCTGGGCCAGCGGGCCGCCGGCCGCTGCCAGCTGCGCGCCGGCATCGGCCTTCTTGGCCGTGCAGCTGGCATAGCTGGCCGCGCCGGAGAACGCCCCTTCCAGGACCTTCAGCGTGGTCAGTCCCTTGTTCTTTCCGGAGCGGGCCTGACTGAACGAGAAGATCGCCCCGCCCAGTGTTGCGTTCTGTAGCTTCTTGCCCTTCTTCTTGCCGGTGGCGTTGGTCAGCTTGATCGTGCCCGCGCGGGTGTCGAACTGCGTTCCAGCCGGCAGCTTGCGGGCCTCGGTCAAGGGAATGAAGCCCGGACCGCTGCTGGTGGCGTGGGCCGATAGCGCACCCGAGCTCCCCGGCAGCTTCACGTAGGCGGTTCCCGAGACGGGGGCTGCGTTGACTTGGCCCAGCGCCGGCGCGGTCGGCGCCGGATCCTGTTGGGTCCTGAACGTCTGATCCGGACCGAACGTTGTGCCGAGCCCGTTCGAGGCCACGAGCCTGACGTGATAGAGCGCGTTGGGCACCAAGCCCGTCGCCCGTCCCGTGACCGGATGCGTAGTGAAGTCGGACCCGACCGGATTGGGGGGATTGGCGAGCACTTGGCCCGTGTAGTTCACCGGACCGCCACCCGTGTAGCTCGGATCGAGCCCATACTGGAAGTCCGCGGTGGTCGAAGCCCCGTTGGGGTTGACCGTTCCGTTGAAAGTGGCCGCCGTCGAGCTCTGGGGCCCCGTCGGGCCAGGAGCCACCGCCGGCGCGGTCGCGGTCGGGTTAGGAGTACCGGTAGTCGACCCAGACGGCGACATGATGGTTGAGAGCGAGAACGTTGCTGTCCCGCCGGCCGGCACCGCGAGCGGCCAGCTGAGCCCGGCGCCGTTGTCCTCGAACGTCGTGCAGTCGCACGTATCGGGGAACACCGAAGGCCCCATGTCGCCCCAAACGCTGGCATAGAAACCCTCGACGAAGCTGTAGCCGCTTGTCATGGGGTGAAAGCCGATGATTCGGCCGGCCGGGGAGTTGTTGGGGTTTGCTGTGCAGTAGATCCCTTGGCCAGTCGGGTCGAACCACCCGTACCCGGAGTCGCTGCCCTGCAGGTAGCAGTCGCCAGCGTGGTACAGGTTCGCAAAGATCGTGCCGGAGCTGTTGTTGTTATGCACCGCGATCGCTGTTTGGTATTGCTCCTGTCCGACGACGTAGCTGTCGGTCTCGGTGATCGACAGCCCGCTGCCCGAGGCCGCCACGGTGGTCGCGACCTGATAAGGACTCGCCGCCGTGCCCGCGCCGGTGACGCCGCTCTGGCTCACGAGCGTATATGGGGTTGGCGTCAGCGGCGCCGGGATCGACGGTCCGTACAACCCAACGCCGGGGACCGCCAGGAAGGTGCCGCACGCTCCGGGCGTGCTGCCGAAGAACTCGGGGAGTGCGTCGCCAGTGTGCGTGGCCTGACAGCCGAGGTCGTTGTTGACATAGATGCTGTTGAGCGGCCCGGCGCTGGTGATCACCTGTGCAGCGAGCGCGCTACCCACGCCGAGCGTGAGCAGGATCAGCCCGCTGAGTCCAGCGATCGCCAATGCCCGTCTAAAGAAGCCTTGCCCCTCAGTCCAACGTCGCCCCATGGCGTGCTCCGATCCCATCGTCCGGCGGCCGCGCGGGCGACTATAGCTGGGATGCTGGGGATCGGTCAAACGTCTAGCCGCCCGCGCGGGCGAGTGTTCGTCCCGCCGGGCGGGTCCGGTGGCGTCCTGTGCCCTACTTGGCTTTGATCAGGTATTGCTGGCCGGTGTGGAGGGTGATCGTCTTGTGGTGGACGAAGTCGCGGACGAGGACGACGTCTTTCTGCACTGTGACCAGGGTGCCGTTGCAGCGGTCGGAGATCGTCCAGGCGGTGGCGCGGGCGGTGGCTGAGCCGTAGTGTCCGCTGGAGCTGTAGCTGCCGCGCGAGCGGACACGGAGCGTTGAGAGCACGGACGAGGAGACGGCGGCCTGGGCCAGCGGGTCGGCCGCGGCCACGCGTGGGCCGGCCGCCGCTGCCTTGGCCGTGCAGCTCGCGTAGCTAGGGGCGCCTGGGAACGCCCCTTCCAGGACGTTTGCGGTCGCCAGCCCCTTGCTCTTTCCAAATCTGGCCTGCCCGATCGAGAAGATCGACTCCGCTGAACACCGCGCTCTGGGGAGTCTTCGACGTGGCCGACGCGGTGATCAGCTTGACCGCCCCGGTGCGGGTGTCGAACTGCGTGCCGACCGGCAGATTGCGGACCATGGTCAGCGGAACGAACCCGGGTCCGCTGTTCGGGGTGGAGCGGCGCGATCCGGCCCCCGGCACCTTTACATACACGCGCCCCGCCACCGGGACGGCGTTGACCGACTGGCCCAGCACGGGCGCCGTCGGCAGCGCGGCCTTGCTGGTGTTAAACAGGAAGTCTGGCCCGTAGACGGTTCCCGAAGCGCTCACGGCCACCAAGCGCACGTGATAGAGGGCATTGGGCACCAGCCCGGTGGCTGTAGCTGAGACGGAGTCGAAGTTGAAGTCCGATCCCACCGGATTGGGCTGTGCCGTCACCTGATCGGTATAAGCGAACGGAGCACCGCCCGTATAGGCCGGATCCAGCCCATACTCGAAGTAGGCCATCGTCGACTGGCCCTCAGGATTCACCAAACCAGAGAACGCCGCCGTCGTAGAAGCCTGCGTCGCCCCCACCGGGACCGGAATCAGCGACGCCGGCTGAGCCGGAGTGCTCGTGGTCGTGGTCGGCGGAGTCGGCGTGGGAGTCGGGGTCGGCGTGGGCAGCGGCGGGGTCGTCCCGGTGGGCGACATCACGGTTTGCAGCGAGACCGTGGTTTCCCCGCCGGCGGGCACCGTGAGCGGCCAGCTGAGCCCGGCGCCGTTGTCCTCGTCGGTTGTGCAATCGCACGTGTTCGGGAACTGGCCCCCCGCTGCAGTGATGTCGTTCCAGACCGTCGAGTACGCGCCCTCGATGTAGTTGCTGCCGCCGATCAGATCCTGAAAGCCGATGATCCTCCCTGGCGGGTTGTTGTTCACGGTGGCGCTGCAGTAGATCCCGTTGTTGGCCGTGTCTATCCAGCCATACCCGGTGTCCGATCCCTGGAGGTAGCAATCGCCCGCGTGATAAAGAGTCGCGGTTATTGGTGATGCCGTGGAGTTGCTCACCACGATGTCGGTCCGGTACTGCTCCTCACCCACCACGTAGCTGTCGGCCTGGGTGATCTGGAGGCCGGTGCTGCCGACGTTCACGGTGGTGACGACCGCGTACGGATCAGTCGACGTGCCCGAGCCAGTCACAGCCGACTGGCTCACGGGGGTGAAATCGGTGCGTGACAAGCCTGCCGGTACGGTCGGTCCGTAACTGGTTCCGCCCGTCGACAGGAATGTGCCGCACGCACCGGGGTTCGTGCCATCGTAGAACTCGGGGCTCGTGTCTCCGGTATGGGTCGCCTGGCAGGCGAGATCGTCGTTCAGGTAGATGTTGTTTATCGGCCCGGCGCTGGTGATCACTTGCTGCGCCGCGAGCGCATTGCCCACCCCCACCATCAGGAGAGCGAGCGCGGTGAGGCACGCGAGCGAGAGGGCTAGTAGCGAGAAGCGCCTTCTGTCAGTCCAACGTCGCCCCATGGCGTGCTCCGATCCCGTCGTCCGGCGGCCGCGCCCGCGAATATAAAGGGCCGCACCAGCATCGGTCAAACGTCTAGCGGAGTTCTAGGGACGCTACTTGGCTTTGATCAGGTATTGCTGGCCGGTGTGGAGGGTGATCGTCTTGTGGTGGACGAAGTCGCGGACGAGGACGACGTCTTTCTGCACTGTGACCAGGGTGCCGTTGCAGCGGTCGGAGATCGTCCAGGCGGTGGCGCGGGCGGTGGCTGAGCCGTAGTGTCCGCTGGAGCTGTAGCTGCCGCGCGAGCGGACGCGGAGCGTTGAGAGCACGGACGAGGAGACGGCGACCTGGGCCAGCGGGTCGGCCGCGGCCACGCGTGGGCCGGCCGCCGCTGCCTTGGCCGTGCAGCTCGCGTAGCTAGGGGCGCCTGGGAACGCCCCTTCCAGGACGTTTGCGGTCGCCAGCCCCTTGCTCTTTCCAAATCTGGTCTGTCCGATCGAGAAGATCGCTCCGCTGAACACCGCGCTCTGGGGCGTTCGCGATGTGGCCGATGCGGTGATCAGCTTGACCGCGCCTGTGCGGGTGTCGAACTGCGTGCCGACCGGCAGATTGCGGACCATGGTCAGCGGAACGAACCCGGGGCCGCTGTTCGGGGTGGAGCGGCGCGATCCGGCCCCCGGCACCTTTACATACACGCGGCCTGCCACCGGGACAGCGTTGACCGACCGACCCAGCACGGGCCCCGTCGGCAGCGCGGCCTTGCTGGTGTTAAACAGGAAGTCTGGCCCGTAGACGGTTCCCGAAGCGCTCACGGCCACCAAGCGCACGTGATAGAGAGCGTTGGGCACCAGCCCGGTGGCTGTAGCTGAGACGGAGTCGAAGTTGAAGTCCGATCCCACGGGATTGGGCTGTGCCGTCACCTGATCGGTATAGGCGAACGGAGCACCGCCCGTATAAGCCGGATCCAGCCCATACTCAAAGTAAGCGCTTGTCGGCACGCCCTCGGGGTTGACGAGTCCAGAGAACGTGGCTGTCGAGGAGGCTTGGGTCGCCGAAGGCGGGACCGGGATGACCGAAGGCTGATTGGATGGCGCAGTCTGGGTACTCGGTGGCGTAGGGATCGTGTTGGTCGACCAGTTGACGCTGACGTTGTTCGACGTCTGCGTGTTGTTTGAACTGTCGACGAAGCTCGCCTGCACGGTATCGGTGCCGGTCTGCGTCGAGCTGTACGAGAAGCTGGCGTTGCCGTTCGAGTCGGTGGTCGCGGTCCCTGTAAGCCCGGCGTTAGGTCCCGCGGTGACCGTAAACGTGACGGTCGTGTTCGCGACCGGGTTGCCGTTGCTGTCCTGGGCGTGGGCATTCACGGTCGCGTTGGTTCCGACCGCATCCGTCTGCGTCGGCGGGGCGAGCGTGATCCCCTCGCCAACGACCGCTGCTATCCCTTTGAAGATGAACGAGGCGTAGAAGATGTCGTCGTCGTTTGACGGGTTGATCGTGTACAGCGACATCGACGTGTCGCCGTTTTTCACGAACGGCGAGCCGAGCGTGTACAGCTCGTCGTCACAGCGATAGGGCGGGTCGGCGCCGCACGTGGACGGGATCGCGAACGGGTTGGTCGGATTGGCCGGATCGTCGCCGACCCCGCCGACTGTCATCAGGCAGCCGCCGGTGTCACAGCCGGGAACCTCATCGTCCTGGCCGCCTGCCGAGCTCGTGAGCCGCTGCGGATCCGGGCCGGCCGTGGGATCGCTTGGGTTGGGTGGCACGCCGTTCACGTCGATCACGCTGTTCTGGTCCACTGGAGATCCCGGAGTGCCTTGGAAACTGAAGGCGTCCCCGATCGCGAACTGAATCGATTCCGTGCTTAGGTCGATGGGCTCCGCGAAACCCACCCTGAACGTCTCCCCGGTGGTGTTCTGGGTGCCGTACTCCAGCGCGATCGAGTTGTTCGTGACGGAGGGGTCGTCGAAGATGACGACCAGCGCCTCGCCATCGATCGAGGAGGTGTTGTTGATCTCGTCGACCGTCTGGTTGACGTTGCCGGCGGGAGCGGCGTCGATGATCGGCTTGACAATCGAAGTCACGTCTGTCTCGCGCGTGATCTCCCCGAACGATGCGGTGACCGGTGTGTCGCTGAACGAGACAGGCTGAGAGTCCAGTGTGATGTCGCCGTTCTGAGGCGTGTACCCGGGAGTGCCGGCGGCGAACAGGAACGCCTTCTGCACGGTCGCGCCGGCGTTCGGCTTCTCGATCGGCTTCGTCTGTGCTCCGGTATTGCTTGCGTAGCCAGTCTGCGAGAGAGAGACCGCGCCGCTGGTCGAGAACAAAGGCGCCAAGGCGGCACTCGCGGGAGCAGCGCCGATCAGCGCCGCCATTACGCAGACGACAGCTGCGAGCAGCGCTACTCTCCTGTGCGAGAGCTGAATCATCGACCTCACAGAAGCACCCCCTCGTTGCCCATACGCAAGACCGGATTGAGTCGCAGCCCTACCGTCCGACCGTACCGGCCCGGCGAGAAAGCTCGGCCGTGCCCGATCTCTACCCGCGTGCCAAACCGCGGGTAGCGTCGCGACTCGCCAGCCGAAAGGGCCAAATGCCTCGCAATCCAACCTCGCCTCACGGCGTGCTCCGATCTATGACCCCAACTGTCCCCGGCCGCGGGCGTGACTATAGACGGGGCCCCTGTTGGCCGTCAAACGCCTACCGTGACCCGACATCCACGCTTGTGGCGTTATTTTCGACCTAGCTTGGCGAAGTAGCGCTGGCCGGCATGCAGGGTGACCGTCTTGTGGTGGACGGAGTCGGGGACGACGAGCACGTCCTTCTGAACCGTGACCAGGACGCCGTTGCAGCGGACTGTCATCGTCCAGGCGGTGCCCCGTACGGTTGCCGAGGCCCCCCTGGAGCTCGAGCCGTACCTGCCGCGCGAGTGGGCGTGAAGCGTCGAGAGCACGCTGCTAGACACTGCGGTCTGGGCGAGTTGGCCCGCCTCCGCCTTCTTTGCCTTGCAGCTTGAATACGACGGGGCGCCTGGGAACGCCCCTTCCAGCAGCTTCACGGTCGTCAGGCCCTTTGTTGTTTCCAGACCGGGTCTGGGAGACCGAGAAAATCGCCCCGTTGAACGTGCCGCTGGAGCTTCTGCCCATGCTCGTTGCCCGTGGCCGTCTCGAGCTTGATCGTCCCGGAGCGGGTGTCGATCTCCGTTCCAACCGGCAGGTTGCGCGTCTCGGTCGACTGAACGTCCCACTGCCCTCGATCCAGGCCGACCTTCACTTCTCGCAGTCCAGCCTGGCCTGTGTGGTGAACGCCTATCTGATCGCGTTCGGTGGCTTGCTGCTGCTGGCCGGGCGCCTGGGCGACCTGATCTCCCGGCGGCGGCGTGTTTCTGGCAGGCTTGCCGTGTTCACGGGCGTCTCGCTCGCCTGTGGGCTGGCCGACAGCCAGGGTCTGCTGGTCGCGGCGCGCTTCATCCAGGGCATCGGCGGCGCCGTGACCTCCGCTGTGATCCTGGGGATGATCGTGACGATGTTTCCCGAGCCCGGCGAGCAGGCCAAGGCCATCGGGGTCTACGCGTTCGTTCGCCTCGCCGGGGGCTCGATCGGGCTGCTGGTTGGCGGGACGCTGACACAGGCCATCGACTGGCACTGGACCTTCTTCGTCAACGTGCCGATCGGCATCGTCACGGCGGTGCTCGGGCGGCGACTGCTGAAGCCCGAGGCCGGGATCGGGCTGCAGCGCGGAGCCGACGTCCCCGGTGCGTCGCTGATCACGGCCGCCTTGATGCTGGCCGTGTACACGATCGTCAAGCCGGCGGCCGACTACGGCTGGGGCTCCGGGCGGACGCTGTCGCTCGGGGCGGTGGCCTAGCGTTGCTGGGGGCGTTCGTGGTCCGAGAGCGCCGGGCGGCCAACCCGCTGGTCCCGCTGCGTATCTTCCGCTCGCGCAACCTGTCGGGCGCGAACGCGATCCAGGCCCTGACGGTGGCGGAATGTTCGGGATGTTCTTCACCGGCTCGCTGTACCTCCGTCGCGTGGTCGGCTACGACGCGCTCCAGATCGGGCTGGCATTCATGCCCACCACGCTGCTTATGGGCGGCCTGTCGATCCGCTACTCGGAGCGGCTGATCACCCGCTTCGGCGCCCGGGCCACGCTGACTCCTGGTTTAGTGCTGATGGCGCTGGGACTGCTGCTGTTCGGACGCTCGCCCGTTCGTGCCAGCTACCTGGCCGATGTGCTGCCCACTCTGGTGCTGCTCGGGGCCGGTGTCGGTGTCTCGTTCGCGGCGTTGATGACTCTGGCGATGTCCGGTGCGGCGCCGAGCGAGGCCGGGCTTGCGTCGGGACTGGTCAACACGACCGCTCAGGTCGGCGGCGCGCTGGGTCTGGCCGTGCTGAACCCGCTGGCCACCACGCGCACCCACCATCTGCTGGCGCACGGCGGCGACACCGCCTCGGCGCTTACCGCCGGCTATCACCTGGCCTATCTCGCCGCGCCGACCGCCCCGTTGCCGCACTGAGATCGCCCTGACGTTCCAAAGCTCGCGTTGAGCCGGGCGCTCCGGAACGCTGGGGCGACCCGCTGCTCCTGACGAACCGGCGCCGCTGCCGTGTCCGGAGTCGACACCAGCGCGGCTCAGAGATACGCGGTGATCGCCTCGGCGATCGCCCGGGCACCGGGGGCGCCGAGCGCCAGGGTGTAGTGGTTGGTGTCCAGCACCGGTACCGCCCTCCGGAGCTGGGGCGCCTCGGTGGCCCAGGCCTCGACCAGCTCCAGCGGCTGGAACGGATTGGGTTCGTCAAGCAAGCCCCGCTCCGCGCACAGATGCGTCGCGGGCAGCTTGAGCCGGTGGGCAGGCTCGCCGCTGCGCAAGACCTCGATCGCGTCTTCGCGGACCGCCTGCTCTATGACCGCGGACCGCATGTGCGGGGGCTCGCCGATCAGGTCGTGGTCGGCGTAGGCGTCGAGGTCGCCGGGGGCCACCACATCGCCGCCGAACGCCGGATGCTGGCGCCACCATTGCCGATAGCTCTCGCGGTCCGGGAACTCCATCCTCAGCCGCGCGATCGCCGGCCCCAGCACGCGGTCAGCGAAACCCTCCGAGTCGATCATGGCCTCAGCCCCCGGTTGCGTCAGCCCGCCGTCGACCAGCACAGCGGCCGAGACACGTTCCGGGTGATCGGCCGCCAGCCGGGCGATGATGTAGCCCCCGAGCGAGTGGCCCACGGCAACCACCTGCTGTGAACCGAGCGCTTGAAGCACCGCGAGTAAGTCACGGACGTAGGCTTCGATTCCGTAGGGAGCAGGTAAGCGGTTACTGCGGCCGCGACCGCGCAGATCGGGGGCCACGAGCGTCGCGCGACCTTCGAGCGCGCGGGCCACGGCGAGCCAGTTATGGCTGCTGGACGAAATGCCGTGGACGGCCAGAACGGGGGTCGGTCCGGTTCCCAGCCTGAAGACGGCGAGCTGACCGCCTTCGACCTGAACATCGTCGCGCTGTACGGCAACGTCCATCAGTGCCCCTTCCACTCCGGTCGGCGCTTTTCGGCGAACGCCCTCACGCCCTCACGGAAGTCCTCGGAAGAGAAGCACGCCCGCCGCAGCTCGATCAGCTCCTGCTCAACCAGAGGATCGAGCTGCGCTCGCGAGTCGAGCACCGCGTTGATCACGCGCTTGTTGCCCCGCTGGGCCAGCGGAGCGTTCGCGGCCAGGTCTCTCGCCAGGCTGAGTGCCGCTGACTCCAGGCGGTCGGGCTCGGTGACGGTGTTGATGAGCCCCCACTCGCGTGCGGTCACCACGTCGATCGGCCGGCCGACGAGAAACAGCTCTCTGGTCCTGGGTGCGCCGATCGCGTCGATGAACTTTCGAATACCGGTGTGCGAGTAGACGAGGCCGAGCTTCGCCGGCGGCATCCCCAGGGAGATGGTGGCCGCCGCGATGCGGATGTCGCAAGACAGCGCGAGCTCCAGGCCGCCGCCGATCGCGTGGCCGTTCAGAGCGGCGACGGTCGGATACGGATAGCGCTCCAGCGCGTCGATCGCCGCTGCAAACGGGTGCGCCACCAGCTTCTCAGCCTCGTCGGCGAACACGCTGTCGGGTAGATCTCCGATGTCGTACCCAGCCGAGAAGGTGCGCCCGTGGCCGGTGACGATCAGGCAGCGAGCGTCGAGCTCGGGCACCGTGGTGGCGAACCCGCCCAGGATTGCGTGATCGAGCGCGCCTCGCTTGCCGGGGTTCGAGATCACCAGCCGCGCCACACCGGGCGCGGGCTCATCGACGCTCAGCGTGCCTCCGACCTGGGATTCGCTACTCGAGGACAACTAACGGATCCCCCTCGGACACCGACTGGCCCTCTTCGCAGAGGATCTCCTTGACGACCCCGGGATCTTCGGCCTCCACCGGCATCTCCATCTTCATCGACTCGAGGATCACTACCGTGTCGCCTTCATCGACCTGATCGCCGACCTTAACCTCGACTTTCCACACGGTGCCGGTGATGTGGGCTTCGACCTGCGGCAAATGCGCCTCCTGAAAGCTTGGAAGCGTCGGAATATAAGGGCCGGTTCCGAAAACAAGGGCCGCCGCGCTGCCCGTTCGCGAGGGCAGCCACGGCGGACCCGCTAGATCAGGTGACCGCGAACGTCGCGGGGTCCGGCCCGATGCGCTCAGCTTCGTCGAGTCCGCCGATCGCCTCCATGTCCTCATCGGAGAGCTCGAAGTTGAACAGCTGGAAGTTCTCCTCGATCCTCGACGGATTGACCGAGCGGGGGATGACGACGTTGCCCAGCTGAATGTGCCAGCGCAGGATCACCTGCGCCGGGGTCCGCTCGTGACTCGAGGCAATGTCTCTGATCGTGCGCTCCTCGAGCGCCGCGCCGCGGCCGAGCGGGCTCCAGGCCTCGGTCAGGATCTGATGCTGGTCGTGGAAGGAGCGCAGCTCGGGCTGCTGCAGGCGCGGGTGCAGCTCGATCTGGTTGAGAGTTGGCGCGACGTCCGTCTCGTCGATGATCCGCTCCAAGTGGTCGATCTGGAAGTTCGAGACCCCGATCGACCGAACGCGCCCCTCGCCTCGCAGCTCGACGAGCGTCTCCCAAGTCTCGACGTAGCGGTCCTGCGACGGCACCGGCCAGTGGATCAGATAGAGGTCGACGTAGTCGCCGCCCAGGCGGGAGATGCTCTCCTCGAACGCCCGCCGGGTCTCCTGGCGACCATGATCGCCGTTCCAGACCTTGGTCGTCACGAACAGCTGGTCGCGCGCGATGCCGCTGCGGGCGATTGCCTCGGCCACCTCGGATTCGTTGTGGTACATGGCCGCGGTGTCGATCGAGCGGTAGCCGACCTTCAGCGCCTGAAGGACCGTGTCGACCGTGTCGCCGGGCGGGACCTCGAACACGCCGAACCCCAGCTGGGGGATCTGGCGGCCATCGTTCATTTCAAGGATCGGAACTTGTTGTGTCATGGTCGCTATAGATTCCCGCTCAAGGGTGATCCTAGCCATCGACCAAGGCACCTCCGGCACGACGTGCCTGGTGTTCGACGAGCAGGCCGAGCTGATCGGGCGCGCCTATGAGGAGTTCGAGCAGCACTTCCCGCGTCCCGGCTGGGTGGAGCACGACGCAGCCGAGATCTGGGAGGTGACGCACGCCGTGGCCGGCGAGGCGCTCGAGGACGCCGGCCTCGGCTCCGGCGAGCTGAGAGCCGTAGGCATCACCAACCAGCGCGAGACCGTGTGCGTCTGGGACCCCGAGAGCGGCGAGCCGCTTCACCATGCGATCGTCTGGCAGGACAGGCGGACGGCGGGCCGCTGCGATCAGCTCCGCAGCGCCGGCGCCGAGTCGCTTGTCAGGGAGCGCACTGGCCTGATCCTCGACCCGTACTTCTCGGCCACGAAGATCGAGTGGCTGCTTCAGAACGTCGAGGGGCTGCGCGACCGCGCCGAGCAGGGACGGGCGATGTTCGGGACCGTTGACGCCTGGCTCTTGTACAAGCTGTGCGGCGAGCCGCTGACCGATCCATCGAACGCCTCGCGGACGATGCTGTTCGACACCGCCCGCGGGCAGTGGGATCCGGAGCTTCTGGAGCTGTTCGGCGTCCCGGAGCGGGCGCTGCCCCGGGTGGCCACGAGCTGCGGCGAGCTCGGCACCGCGCGCGCCGATGCGCTCCATGGCCACGAGGTGCCGGTGACGGGAGTGGCCGGCGACCAGCAGGCGGCGCTGTTCGGGCAGGCGTGCGTCGAGGAGGGGGAGGGCAAGAACACCTATGGCACGGGTTCGTTCGTGCTGCAGAACGCGGGCTACCGGCCGCCGCGGCCGGTGCCCGGGCTGCTGGCCACGGTCGCCTGGGGCATCGGCGAGCGCCTGGCCTACGCGCTCGAGGCGGCGATTTTCGTCACCGGGGCCGCCGTCCAGTGGCTGCGCGACGGCCTTCAGATCATCTCCACTGCCGCCGAGACCGAGGAGCTGGCCGCCTCGCTTCAGGGCAACGACGGCATCTACTTCGTGCCCGCGTTGACCGGGCTCGGCTCCCCGCACTGGGACCCCTACGCTCGGGGCACTGTGGTCGGACTGACTCGGGGGGCCACGCGCGCCCACCTGGCCAGGGCGACGCTCGAGTCGATCGCCTACCAGACGCTCGATGCAGTGCGGGCCATCGAGGCCGCCAGCGGCAAGCAACTCGAGCAGCTCCGGGCCGACGGCGGCGCAACCGCCAACGGCTGGCTGATGCAGTTCCAGGCGGACATCCTCGGAGTGCCAGTGCTGGTGCCGGAGGTTGCCGAGACTACGGCGCTCGGTGCCGCGTACCTGGCGGGCGTGGGCGCGGGGCTGTGGACGGTGGATGACGTGACCAAGGTCTGGTCGGAGCGAGCCCGCTACGAGCCGAGCATGAGCGATGACCAGCGCCACGCGCTGGTGCACGACTGGCGGCGGGCGCTCGACCGCGCGCGGGCCTGGGTCGAGGCGTAGCCTGAAGACATGTCAGCTGACGAGCCGGACCTCGACCTGATCGCTGCCTCGCTGCGCTCCGATGACAGCGATCTCGGGGCGTCGGTTGAGGTGCTGGCCTCGAAGCTCGAGCAGGCGCTCCCGGGCCGCGTGCGCATCTGGCGCTGGCGCACGAGGCTGTTCGGCCCGAAGGCGCTGGGCCGCATCGCGGTTGATCTGGGGCCTGAGCGGTTCGACCTGCGTGTGAGGGACGGCGCACTCGAGGCCCAGCGCGCAAAGCTTTCGGGCGGGATCGTGCTCAAGAGCGAGACGGTGACGCCGGAGGAGTGGCTTCGGGCCCTGGCTGAGTCGCTGGCGGAGGAGGCCCAGCGCAGCGCGAGCGCCCGCCAGGCGCTCGAGCGGCTGTTGATGAGATAAGGAGATGAGCACAGATGGGTTTCTTGAAGCGAGGCGATGACGAACAAGCGCAGGCCGCGTCGCCGGTGGTGACCCCCGAGGAGGCCCCTCATGCGGCCGCATATCAGGCCGGCTCGTTAGCCGGCATTCCCGAGTCAGGTCGCGACCGGATCGCGCGAATGAAGCAGGAGGTGGCGCGCGGGTTCTTCACCTCAGACCTGTCGGTGGACGAGTTCCTGCTCGTTAAGCAGTCCGGCTTCGAGCCGATCGGCCTGGTGCTCGGCAGTTCGATCTACCACATCGGCTTCCAGCAGGCGATGTGGAACCAGAGTCAGGAGATGACGGTCCTCACCCAGGCCATGTACCACGCGCGCGAGCTGGCGATGACGCGGATGGAGGAGGAGGCCGACCAGCTGGGCGCCGACGGCATCGTCGGAGTGCGCCTCGATATCGGACGCTATGACTGGGGGGCAGACCTGGCGGAGTTCATAGCTGTCGGCACCGCTGTCCGGCACCGCGGCGGCGAGCTGCACCGGGCGCCCAACGGGCGGCCATTCACCTCGGATCTCAGCGGCCAGGACTTCGCCAAGCTGCTCCGTGCTGGATACCGCCCGGTTGGACTAGTGATGGGCAACTGCGTCTATCACGTGGCCCGCCAGGGGATGCTCCAGTCGCTGCGCCAGATGGGACGCAACGTGGAGATGCCGAACTTCACCCAGGCGCTTTATGAGGCGCGCGAGCTGGCGATGGAGCGCATGCAGTCAGAGGCCGACGAGCTTCAGGCCGGAGGAATCGTCGGGGCTCGGATCGTAGAGCGCAGCCACGGCTGGGGTTCGCACGTGATCGAGTTCTTCGCCATCGGCACGGGTGTGGTGTCGGTCAGCGACGAACACGTGATCGAGAAGCCCGAGCTGGTGCTGCCGCTGACGGGCTAGCGCGTCACGCCCCGGCGCAGGCGGGGTATCACTAGACAGTGCCCGACGTCGAGCTAAAGCCGCAGATCTACAAGGACCCTCGGCCCCAGGAATACTTCGACCGCTTCCACGAGCTCGTCCGCTCGGAGGAGCCCGAGGCAAAGGTCTATGAGGTGACGCGCGTCCTCACCGTGCTGCACGCGCTGATCACCTTCCGTGCCCGGGGCATCGACTCCGACAACGTGCCGGCGGGCCCGGTGCTGCTGGCCCCCAACCATGCCTCGTTCATGGATCATTTCTTCACCGGCGCGTTCATCCGCCGCCGGGTGCAGTTCATGGCCAAGTCGCAGCTGTTCAAGGGGGCGATGGCGTGGTGGTACAGCCACGGCGGAGTGTTTCCGGTCCGGCGTGGGCACCACGACGAAGAAGGATTCATCACGTCGTTCAAGGTGCTCGAGCGAGGTGGCGCGGTGGTCATGTACTGCGAGGGCGGGCGCTCGCGCACCGGCGAGATCGGCGAGGAGGCCCGGCCGGGAATCGGCCGCCTGGCGCTGGAATCCGGGGTGCCGGTCGTCCCGATCGCGATCCTCGGCTCCCACCAGGTGCGCAACTGGAAGCGGCTTCAGTTCCCGCGTGTGACTGTGTGGTACGGAACGCCGTTTCGGTTCGAGCGCGTGGAGGAGCCCTCGCGCGAGCAACAGCAGGAGGCGGCGCAACTTATCTTGGAGCGGATCAGGGCCATGCATTCAGAGCTTCAGGGGCTCGGACACAGGGGGGCTTTGAAGGCGGCGCGGGAGCGGCGGCACAGGTGAGTGGCGACGGTCGTTTGCAAACCCTCGCGGACGGAAACCAGATGCCGGTCCTCGGGCTGGGCGTCTGGCAGATACCCGACGGGTCTCAGTGCGTGGACGCCGTGCGCTGCGCGCTGGAGCTTGGTTACCGCCACATCGACACCGCTCAGGCCTACGGCAACGAGGAGAGCGTCGGCGAGGGTTTGCGCCAGAGCGGCGTACCCCGCGAGGAGGTGTTCGTCACCACCAAGTTCTATCCCGGTGGCAGGGTGTTGGGCCGCCGGCCCGACCCGGCGAAGGAGATCGAGCAGAGCCTGGGGCGGCTCGGCGTGGACCAGGTCGATCTGTACATCATCCACTGGCCCCAGGGCGGGCCCACATGGGCCTGGCCGGGGATGGAGCGCGCGCACGAGCGTGGTCATGCCCGCTCGATCGGCGTCTCGAACTTCTCGGTCAGCGAGCTGCAAGAGGTGCGTGCGGAGGCCAGCGTGGCGCCGGTCGTCAACCAGGTCCAGTTCAGCCCGTTCGAGTACCGCGCGGCGTTGCTCGACGCCTGCCGGGAAGCCGACGTCGCGCTCGAGGCCTACAGCCCGCTGGGGACCGGCCGTCACCTTAACGACTCAGTGGTGGTGAAGATCGCCGAGCGCCTGGGACGAACGCCCGCTCAGGTGCTGCTGCGTTGGTGCCTGGAGCACAAGCTGGTGGTCATCCCGAAGTCGACCCACCGGGAGCGGATCGAAGAGAACGGACAGATCTTCGACTTCATCCTGACTGACGAGGACGTGGTCGAGCTCGACGACCTGGATCGAACGGGGCGTACCGACCGGGCTCGCGAGAGCAAGTGGTTGTGAGCGGGAACCCGCGCGCCGAAGAGAACAGTCGTCCACTAAGCCGTGGACTTTCGCTGGGCTCCCGACTAGAGTCCCGCGATGGCCATGGGAGCCGGGGGTATGGGGCGGCGGTCCGCCGTAATCGGATTCGCTCTTTGCATGCTCGCCCTCGGACTGGGGCTGCTGCTGCGGCTTGGCGTGGGCGCTCCATGGGGCGCGTCCAACAGCGTCTCGGCCGCCCCTGCCCAGGGGACGACGCATAGCTCGGCCCGCGGGCTCTCGGCGCTACCCGCTACGGCGCAAGGGCCCCTCTCGGCGGCGCTTGGGCGAAGCCTCGACAGCTATCGGGTGCAGCGCCTCACCGCGAGCAACCCAACCCAGCGGCTGCATCTGCGATTCAGCTCGACGGGCGTTGTCGTTTCCGCAGGACGTGGACAAACGAAACTGGGCCTTGGCGCGTTTGGCCGCCCTGGCGCGCTGACGCGGACAGCGCCCCTGACGCCCCGCGCCGCGGCCAACCGCGTGAGCTACGCGCGGGGTTCCGTGCGCGAGTCGTACGTGAACGGTCCCGTGGGGCTCGAGCAGCTATTCGACGTCGTTCGTAGGCCGGGCGGTGCGGGGCCGTTGGAGCTGGTGGTGGGCTCTCGGGCCGCAGGGCTTCGGCTCGAGGGCCAGACTCGTGCCCGCCTCGCGCTGGCCGGCGGCGGGACGCTTCAGTACTCGGGGCTCCAGGCGATCGATGCCCGCGGGCGGGTTTTGCGGGCCTGGCTGGCAGTGGAGCGTGGCCGGCTGTCGGTTTTCGTGGACGACCGCGGCGCGGCGTATCCGCTGCACATCGATCCGTTCGTCCAGCAGGGGTCCAAGCTCGTGGGCACAGGCTACGTCGGGACGTCTCCTGAACAGGGCTGGAGCGTGGCCCTGTCAAGCGACGGGAACACTGCGCTCGTCGGGGGCCCGTGTGACACTCCGTACAGTCCTTCCCGCTTTTCAGGTATGGCCAACTGCGTGCCATCGACGTCCTACGGAGCGGCCTGGGTGTTCGTCCGCTCGGGGGTCACCTGGACCCAGCAGGCGGAGCTCGTCGGGACGGGAGAAACGGGACAGCCCCAATTCGGCACCAGCGTGGCGCTGTCAAACGACGGAAACACGGCGCTCATCGGCGGGCCCCAGGACAACGGCGGGGTTGGCGCAACCTGGGTGTTCACGCGGTCGGGAACGACGTGGAGTCCGGGAACGAAGCTCGTCGGCACGGGAGCCACCGGCACTCAGGAGCAAGGCCTTAGCGTGGCCCTGTCAGGCGACGGAAACACCGCCTTGATCGGCGGACCGCAGACCACCAGCGCGAACGGGGCGGAGTGGGTGTTCGCCCGTTCGAGCGGCAAATGGACCCAGCAGCAAGAACTACCCGACGGCAGCGGGCTGACAAGCGACACGAGCCAGCAGGGCTTCAGCGTGGCTTTGTCCGGCGACGGTACGACCGCGCTGGTCGGCGCGCCGCAGGACGGCAGCGGGGCGGGATCGGTCCGGATATTTCTCCGCACGGGAACGACCTGGACCCAGCAGGGACCCAGGCTGGTGGGCACGGGCGCTTCGGGGATGGCAAACCAGGGATCGAGCGTCGCTTTGTCGGCCGACGGGAGCACGGCGCTGAGCGGCGGCCTGGCCGATAACAACTTCATCGGCGCCACGTGGGTATTCACGCGGTCGGGTACCTCTTGGAGTCAGCAGGGGCCGAAGCTCGTTGGCTCGGGCGTGAGTGGAGCGGCTGCCTACCAGGGCACCAGCGTTAGCCTGTCGGGCGACGGCAACACCGCGCTGATCGGCGGGGACCAGGACAACAGCGGGGTGGGGGCGGCTTGGGTGTTTGCGCGCGCGGGAACGACGTGGAGCCAGCAGGGATCGAAGCTTGTGGGCTCTGGCGCGGTCGGGCCGGCTGGCGAGGGAAGCGGGGTCGCGTTATCAAGCGACGGCAGCACGGCGCTGATCGGTGGCTACGGCGACAACGGCAGCATCGGCGCGGCCTGGCCGTTCACGTTTGTCCCGCCGCCGGCGACGGTTTATCCCGTCTCAGCCAGCGGCGGCTACACGTTCTCGGGTACGGCGCCGGCCACGATCTCGGGGACCGTGGCTACGTTCGCGACTGCCGATCCGGCTGCGGTAGCCGGCAACTACTCGGCATCGATTGGCTGGGGCGATGGAACCAGCTCGGCCGGTGTGATCTCCGGCTCCGCGCCGACGTTCACCGTCACCGGCTCGCACACCTACACAACGTCTGGCTCGTACACGATCACGGTGACGATCGTCCAAAACAACAACAGCGCCAACACCCAAACGCTGACCGACTTCGCGGGTATCGCCTCGACTTCGCCCAGCGAGCCTGCTCTGATCCCAGGCACCCCTGCGGCCACCAGCAGCACGACCGCCTCTGACTCCAGCTCGGTCATTCCCAATGGGCTCCAAACCAACGCCTACTATCAGTACGGACTCGATGAGCGCTATCTGGTCGCCGGCGGCTCTGGCGCCCAGTACGACCAATCGACGAATTCGGTCTCGGCCGGATCCGGTTATTCGACGCAGACCGTGGTGGGGTCGCTCACCCGCTTGGTTCCAAACGCGCTCTATCACATCCGTTTGGTGGCCTCCAACAGCGCCGGCACGGTGTACGGACCAGACCAGACGTTCATGACCAAGCAGGACCCGGCGCCAGGAAACCCGGTGCTGGCCAAGTCGTTCAATGTTCAGACAACCTCGGGGCTGGTGTTCGTCGAGTACCCGGGAAGTGGCTCGAGCTCGCTCGCGGCGCACGCCACGGTGAGGGGCTCTGGGTTCGTCCCGCTGACCGAGGCTCGACAGCTGCCGATGGGGGCGAGGGTCGACACGCGGACTGGAACCGTGAAGCTGACCACCGCAACGGGCAAGAAGAAGGGCAAGAAGCTCCAGAACGCGACCACGAACGGGGCGATTTTCTCGGTGGCCCAAACCCGCTCTGGCAAGAACAAGGGGCTCGTGACGCTGAAGGTGCTGGAAGGGGCATTCCCGGGGGCACCGTCGTTTTCCAGCTGCAAGGCCAAGAAGGCGGAGGTCGGCGCGCCGCTCGCCCGAATCGCTGTCTCGAGCAGCGTCCTCTCGACGCTGCATGTCCGCTCGCATGGCAGCTACAGCTCGCGCGGGCGCTACGGCTCGGCTACCGCTCGCGCCACGGCGTGGACGATCTCAGACCGCTGCAACGGCACGCTTGATCAGCGTGCAGAAGGACGTAGTCGTCGTGCGCGATTTCGTCCGCAACAAAACCGTCACCCTCCACGCCGGACAGCGCTACCTGGCGAAGCGTCGCTAGCCAGTCGCCATCTGGCGCTGGGACCCAGCCCGGACGCCTACGCGGTCACCACCTCCGCCGCCTGCCCCAGACCCAGCTCCTCGATCGCCGTCTCGCGCATCTTGAACTTCTGCACCTTGCCGGTGACCGTCATCGGGAATGAGTCGACGAACTTGACGTAGCGCGGGATCTTGTAGCGCGCGATCTTGCCCTGGCAGAACTCGCGCACCGCGTCCTCGCTCAAGCCGGTGCCGGGCCGCTGGATAATCCAGGCCATCAGCTCCTCGCCGTAGCGCTCGTCGGGAACGCCGATCACCTGAACGTCGGCGATCTGAGGATGGGTGTAGAGGAATTCCTCGATCTCCCTGGGATAGATGTTCTCGCCCCCGCGAATCACCATGTCCTTGATCCGCCCCACCACGCGGACGTAGCCCTCGTCGTCCATCGTCGCCAGGTCGCCGGAATGCATCCATCGGGCGGGGTCGATCACGTCCGCGGTGCGCTCCGGATCGCGCCAGTAGCCGCGCATCACCAGATATCCACGCGCGCAGAACTCGCCGGCCTCCCCGCGGGGAATGATGTGTCCCGTCGTCGGATCGACGATCTTGATCTCCGTGTGGGGCATGACCTGGCCAACCGTCTCGCAGCGGTGCTCGAGGGTGTCGTCGATCCGGACCTGGGTCGAGACCGGCGAGGTCTCTGTCATCCCGAACGCGATCCCGATCTGCCTGATCCCCATGTCCGTGTTGACCCGCTTCATCACCTCGATGGGACACGGCGAGCCGGCCATGATGCCGGTACGCAGCGAGCCTGTTTCAAACTCGGAGAAGCGCTCGTGCCCCAGTTCGGCGATGAACATCGTTGGCACCCCGTAGAGACTGGTACAGCGCTCGGCCTCCACCGCCGCGAGCGTCGCCTCCGGCTCAAACGTGGGAACGGGATAAACCATGCAGGCGCCGCTCGTGGTGCAGGCCAGATTGCCGATCACCATCCCGAAGCAGTGGTAGAGGGGGACTGGGATGCAGACGCGGTCGGCCTCGCTGTAGTCCAGCAGCCTGGCGCAAAAGAACCCGTTGTTGAGGATGTTGTGGTGGCTGAGCGTGGCGCCCTTGGGAAAGCCCGTAGTGCCGCTCGTGTACTGAATATTGATCGGGTCGTCGAAGTCGAGCGCGGCCTCACAAGCGCGCAGCTGGTCGAGCGCCGGGGGCGTGCCGGCCAGCTCCTGCCACTCGTCCGAGCCGAAGAAGATCGCCCGCTCCAGGGCGTGAAGCTCGCCGCGTGTCTGCTCCACCATCTCCCGGAAGTCGGTGTCCTTCACGCCCTCGGCCGAGAGGATCCAGCGACAGCCCGACTGGCCTAAGGCATAGCGAAGCTCGGAGACCCGGTAGGAGGGATTGATGTTCACGAGGATCACGCCGAGCTTGGCTGTGGCGTATTGGGTCAGCGTCCACTCGGCCACGTTCGGTCCCCAGACCCCAATCCGGTCTCCCTTTTCGATCCCGGCGGCGAGCATCCCGGAGGCCAAGGCGTCGACCGCCTCGTTGAATTGCGAGTAGGTGAAGCGGAGGCCCTGGTGGCAGGAGACCAGCGCCTCCGCGTCGGGGACCCGGTTCACGGTTCGCTCGAGGTTCTTGCCGATCGTCTCACCCAGCAGCGCCTCGTCACAGGCCCCGTGCGCGTAGGACAGCATCTTCCGCTCCTTTCCTCGATCTCCGCGCTGATCCTACTCGGGCCATGGAGCAATGAGATAGTCCCGGTGTGAGCTACCTGCGCCCCGGGCTGTTGAGCGACCGATCGATCGCGCTGGGCGGCGCGCTGCCGCCGACTGTTCAGGAGCGCCTGCAAGGTCTCGGAGCGAGGACTGTGATCTGTCCGGAGCTCGAGGAGCAGGCGGCGCTCGAATGGGCGATGGACGAGCCGCCGCCCGACGGGCTCGTGGTGGGCGCCGGCGCGCTCGAGTCCCTGGACCGGACTTGGTCGCTGATCAGAGCGGTTGCTACGGCGACGATGATTCCCGCTGCTCGCGGCGCGATTGTCCTTCTCGCCCCCGCACCGGGCGCCGTGAAGCACGCCGAAGCGGTGCGCTCGGCGCTAGAGAATCTGGCGCGCACGCTGTCGGTCGAATGGTCGAGGTTCGGCATCACCGCCACAGCGGTCGCCGGTACAGACGCGACCAGCGAGGATAAAGTGGCCACTCTGGTCGCCTATCTCTGCTCCGCCGCCGGTGCTTATTTCTCCGGCTGCTGCCTCGATCTGAACTGCCTGGGCTAGTCCGAGGTCCCCGCTCGCGCGCGGGCCCACTCGGCCTTATGCGCGCGTTTTGCGGCCTGGTAGTCCGCCAGCGCCTGCGCGGAGTCGACGTTGCCCAGCGTGGGATGAGGCGGTACCAGCTCACGTGCCACAGCGACGCCGAAGTGGTTGAACAGCACCGAGCCCATGGCCTTGACCTTCATCTCCCCGAACCCGGGCAAGGCGGCCAGACGGGCGCGGAGCTCGGGGCCGTCGGCGGCCTCCATCCAGACGCGGCCTGCGTCGCCGTCGTACTGGTCGCGGATGTGGGCCGCCAGCTCGTGCACCCGGCGGGCCATCGATCCCGGGAAGCGGTGGATCGCCGGGCGCTGGCGGAACACCGGCTCCAGGTCGGCCGAAGCAAGCGCTTCGGCGTCGAATATCCCGAGGCGCTCGCGCAGCGCTAGCGGGCCGCAGAACGCCTTCTGCACGGGCACCTGCTGGTCGAGCGCGAACCCCACGAGCAACGCCAGCGGATCGGAGGCGATCATCGCGTTGGCCTCGTCGGAGTCGGTGAAGTAGAGCCGTTCGGGCACGGCGGCGATCATAGTCGCCGTAAACTGCCGGCATGCAGCGGCGCCCGCATGTATGTGTGATCGGCGCCGGGGTCAGCGGGCTTACCGCCGTCAAGGCGCTCAAGGACTGGGAGCTGCCCCACACCTGCTTCGAGGCCTCTGACGACGTTGGCGGCAATTGGTACTTCCGCAACCCCAACAAGCGCTCCTCGGCCTACCGGTCGCTGCACATCGACACCTCGAAGACGGCCATCAGCTTCAAGGATTTCCCGATGGACGGGCGCTACCCCGACTTCCCGCACCACACGGAGATTCACGCATTCCTGCGCCAGTACGCCGACAGCTTCGGCTTGCGCGAGCAGATTCGCTTCGAAACGGAGATCAAGCAGGCGAGGAGGCTGGACGGTGGCGGCTGGGACGTCGACGGCCAGCGCTTCGACGTGCTGCTGGTCTGCAACGGCCATCACTGGGACCCGTCTTATCCCAGCTTCCCGGGACGGTTCGACGGCGCTTCCATCCATTCCCATCACTACATCGATCCCACAGAGCCGCTCGAGCTCCAGGGCAAGCGGGTGTTGGTGGTGGGGATCGGCAACAGCGCGGTGGACATCGTCTCCGAGCTGTCGCGCAGAGGGGTCGCCGCGCGAGTGTTCATCTCCACCCGCAGCGGCGCCTGGGTGATTCCGAAGTACGCCTTCGGCCGCCCTGTGGACACCATCGTCAAGACAAATCCTCGCCTGCCGCTGGGGCTTCAGCGGCGGCTGGCGCGGTTGCTGCCACGGCTGGTCTCGGGGCGGATGGAGGATTTCGGGCTGCCGACCCCGAACCACCATTTCCTCGACGCTCATCCCACCGTCTCCAGCGAGCTGCTGTTGCGGCTGGGTTCGGGCGATGCCGTGGCCAAGCCCGACGTGACCGAGCTGCTCTCCGACCGCGTGCGATTCGCCGATGGCTCGGTGGAGCAAGTGGACGCGATCATCTACGCCACCGGCTACAGGATCAGCTTTCCGTTCTTCGAGCGCGGCTTCGTCTCCGCTCCTGGCAACGTGCTCAGGCTCTACAAGCGCATCTGGAAGCCGGGCATCGGCGATCTGGCATTCATCGGGCTCGGCCAGGCCATCCCGACGATCTTTCCCTTCGCCGAGTGTCAGGCCAAGCTCGTCGGTCGATGGCTTGGCGGCGACTGGGCGCTGCCGTCGCTGGCTGAGATGGAGGCGGAGATCCGCCGTGACGAGAAGCGACACTCCAAGCACTTCACGTCGCGTCCGCGCCACACGATGCAGCTCGACTACTACGTATACGAGCATGACCTCCGGACCCGCGTGATCCCGGCGGGTCAGCGCCGCGCGCGCGAGCGACAGACAGTGGCCGCGGCTTAAGCTCGCTAGGCCGCGACCGCGCCTACCTGCACGCTCAGCCAGGCACAGAGGTCGTCCATCACGCGCTCGCGCTCGGGCTCGTTGAGGATCTCGTGGTAGAGGCCCTCATAGGTTTTGACGGTCTTGTCGGTTGCGCCGATGCGCTGCGAGAGCATCATGCTGCCCTCCGGCGGACAGAGCTGGTCCGCGGTGCCATACATGATCAGCGTGGGGATCGTGATTTTGCCGACGCCGTCGGGAAACGACTCCACCGCCGCCGCCAGCTCGGCCACCGTCCGCGCTGGCAGCTTTCCGTGATGCACGAGCGGGTCTGTCTGATAGGCGTGGACGACCGCCGGGTCGCGGCTTACGAGCGTGGCGTCGATGGCGATCACGGGCAGCCTCGGCGCCAGCGTGGAGAGCACTTTGGCGGCGATGCGGGTCGCTGGTGAGGCGGCGTCCAGTGCTGCCAGAGGCGCGGACAGGATCAACCCCGCCAAGCGGTCCTGGTGGCGCATGGCATAGCGCACCGCGAGCGCACCGCCCATGCTGTGGCCTAGTAAGAACGCTTTCGCCCCGGTGTGCTCAGCGGCCGCGAGGACGACCAGGGCGTCGAGGTCAGCCACCAGGCGATCCAGGCGGTCGACCAGCGCGCGCGGGCCGTCGGAGCGACCGTGGCCGCGGTGATCGAGCGCATAGACGGCGTATCCCTCGTCCACCAGTCGCGCGGCCACGTGCCCGTAGCGGCCGGAGTGCTCGCTGACGCCGTGGGCAATGACTACCACCGCTCGAGCTTCCTCGTCGGGCAGCCACGACTGGCGGTAGAGCGACATGCCGCCTGCGCCAGTCAGCTTCGCGTCACAGTGCTTCATCGCTGGCCGCCTCCGACTAAGGGCTCGCCCTCCTCGGCCCATGGCACTACCACGGCATCCTCGAGCGGGGAGTCGCGGGCCACCACGTACTCGGCGGGCTGAGAGTCGGAAACGTTCTCCAAGAGGTGCGTCTCGCGCGGCGGGACGTAGACCAGATCGCGGGGCTCCAGCGTCACCTCGTTCTCCAGGTGATCGCCCCACTTGACGCGTAAGCTTCCGGCGAGCATGTAGACAGCGCTCTCACAACGCTCGTGGTAGTGGGGCCGCGATTGGGCTCCCGGCGGGACGCGGAACACGGCCATATAGATGTTGTGCGCCCCGGCCGTCGCTTGAGAGATCTCCGCGCCGCCGAGGACGCCGCGAGGCACTTCGCGGTCGGGCCCGGGCTTAACGACCCTCATGGCTTGCCGAGTCTATCGGCGCCACCTCGATCTGGAGCGGGCGTTGTTCGGCTGGCGCATGGTCGACCTGGAGGGTGGTGTGACGGACCGCGAACTGGCGCTCCACCAGCGCTTGCAGTCGGCGTCGCAGCTCGTGGCAGTCATCGCCGGGACGTACGAGCACGTGCGCCGACAGCGCCGGGAAGCCGGAGGTCACCTCCCAGACGTGAAGGTCGTGCACCTCGACCACTCCGTCTTGGGCAGCCAGCACACGCCCGATCGCCTCAGGCTCGATGCCTGCGGGCGCCGCCTCCATGAACACCCGGCCCGAGGCTTTGAGCAGGTCAGAGGCGGCGTGCAGCATCAGCGCGGCGACGATCAATGACGCGAGCGCGTCGGCTCGAACAAACCCGCTGGCGATAATCACCGCTCCAGCGATGCCGGTGGCGATGAAGCCATAGAGGTCAGTCAGTATGTGACGGTAGGAGCCCTCGACGTTCAGGCTTCGACCTGCGCCGCGCCCGGCCAGGATTCGTGCTGCCAGCAGGTTGATCAGCACTCCCGCTCCCGCCACGGCAAGGATGGTCGTCCCCTGCGCCGCCGGCGGCGAGACCAGCCGCCTGATTGCCTCATAGACGATCAGCAGCGCCAGGACCATGAGCGTGATGCCGTTGGCCTGCGCGCTCAGGATCTCAGCTCTCCCCAGCCCGTAGGTCATGGCGCCGGCCGCGGGACGGCTGGCGAGCCTCGCCGCAGCGAGGGACAAAGCCAGGGCCCCCGCGTCGGTCAGCATGTGGGCCGCGTCGGAGAGCAGCGCGAGCGAGGAGGCAAGGATCCCCGCGGTCACTTCGCCTGCCATGAACAGCAGGATCAGAACCAGCGCCAGCTTGAGCGCGCCGCGCTCGGACTCGCGATTCAGACCGTGAGGATGCTCGTGGGGCATCAGCGCGCGCCGGCTCAGATCAGCGCGAGCGCCGACATCAGCCGGTGTCGGGCATCAGTTCGAAGACGGATCGGCGGGCATCCGGGCCACGAGCGCATAGCTCCCGCCCTTGCGCGTCAGCACGTTGTTCCACAGGCCTCGAGGCTCGGCGGCGAATGCGTCGTCGAGGCGGGCCGGCTCCAGGATCCAGTCGTCGCGCTCGAGCTCCGCGTCGAGCTGCCCGGGCCCCCAACCGGCGTGGCCCACGAACGCTCGCGCCTGCCGAACGCCGACCGAGAGCTCCCCGGGCGAGGAGGTAGTACCCAGCACACCGACGTCATCGAACGCGGTTAAAGCGGCCTCGCCTGGATCTTCGAACTGGGCCAGGACGATCACTGCGGAGGGCTGCACGGGCCCGCCGATGTGTAGTAGCTCGTCGGAGCCCACCAGCTCGTCCAGCTCATCGACCGCCTCGCCAATCGTCGTCTCCGAGGGGCGGTTCAGGACCAGGCCCAGGGCGCCATCATCGTTGTGCTCAACGACGAGCACCACGGTCCGCCAGAAGTTGGGATCGAGCAGGCTGGGCCCGGCGATCAAAAGCTGTCCGCGGGCGGATTCCATGTTGGGCAGCTTACCCCCGGCCACCGTGCCGTCCGCTGCGTTGCCGTCGCCAGCTACGTTGTCTGCTCGAGGTCGTGCTCGCTGGCCATTTGCGGCTCCCCAGCGGTGACCGGGGTCGGCAGCAGTTGCTGGGCCTCTACGGCCAGCCTGCTTGCCTCCTCGGCTTCGATTGGCCGCTCCAGATTGAGCCCGGCCAACTCGGCGATGACCTCGAACAGATCCACGCCCAGACAGATCTGCGGAGTCTCGGCAGCGCCCTCGCGGGCGGCGTGAAACAGCTGCTCCTGGCGCCACACGATGACGCGCACACCAGTACTGGGATCGACGGTATGTCTCATTGTTGCTCTCTAACGCGGAAAGGCCGGCGACCTCGCCTAGCTTCCCCTGACCTCGGTTCCCGTAATCACGCATTGCGCACAAACGGTCGGAATGCGGACGAGCGGCGGGGAGCGTTCGCCGCGGAGATTCGAAGCCCGCAGCCACCACCCGTCCGCGCGCCTATGAGCAGCCGAGCTTGGTGCTCTTCAAATCGCGGGCGATCAGCGGCGTCAGATCGTATACCTCGCTCGCCGCTGGGATCCGCGGTACCGGCTGGGAACCGAAGTCATAGAGGTCGACGTTCATGTCGAACTGGAACTTCGTTCCCGCGGCGCATTCCGGGAACGCCATTCCCAACCGTCGCACGAGCCCGCTGTTGTCAATCCAAACGTCCATCGGAATCGTGTGAAGCCCGATCGCCTGCTCGAGTGACTTGACCCCGCGGGCCACCGCGGCGCGCTGTGACGGACCGACCAGATTGGGATAGCGGTCGAGCTCGACGGTCGCCCGGTAGCCATTTGTCCGAACGCCACGCACGGTCCGCGAGCCCAGTGGCTTGGTGCTCGAACTGACGGCCCGCAGGTAGTCGACGAACTGCGAGGGGTCGGTGGCGGTGGGCAGCGAGCTCAGCCCGAAGGCCCCCATCTCGCGGCTGACGTTCAGCTTGACCCACGGCTTGCCGCCGGTGGCTTGTGCCAGGGTGGGGATCGCGCCGGTCTGCAGATAGACGGTGAGCTGCGAGAGCAGCTCTGAGAACTGAATGCGGCTGCCGCTGACATCGAATACCGCTGTCATCTGTCCAGCCCGGGCGGCGCGGTTGAAGGAACCGTCGATGCCAATCTGGATCGGCCCAGTGCGGGAGCTGCTGACCGTCATCGTGCCCGCCATGCGGTACCCGGCGGCCTGAGCTGTGATGTCGGCCGCACGAATCACGGCTCCGGTGGAGGCCTTAACGCCGCTTGAGCCGCACCCGCTGACCGCTGCCGCCAGGCACACGGTGGCGGCCATCGATGCCAGGAGCCTCTTGCCCACGCCGGGGATCGTAGCTACAGCCCCAGCGAGCGGCCCAGGATCTCCTTCATGATCTCGTCGGTGCCGCCTCCGATCGGGCCGAGTCGTGCGTCCCGTGCCGCACGTTCGATGCCGTACTCGGTCATGTAGCCGTTGCCGCCGTGAATCTGCAGGCAGGCATCGATCACCTCGAACGCCGTCCGCTGCGTCTGGAGCTTGGCGATCGTCACCTCGCGCACCGCGTCCGCTCCCGCCAGGTAGCGACGCAGGGCGTGATATGTGACATCGCGCCCGGCCTCGATCTGCAGCGCGATCTCGGCCAGCTTGTGGCGGATGACCTGGTGCTTTCCGATCGAACGTCCGAAGGACTCTCGCTGGTGCGCGTACTCGAGCGTCTTCTCGAATGCGGCCTGCATCCCGCCCACCGCGCCCAAAGCCATCAACAGCCGCTCCCACTGGAAGTTGGCCATGATCAGATAGAAACCCTGGTCCTCCTGGCCAAGCAGGTTCTCTGCGGGCACGAAAACGTCTTCGAAGCTGATCAGCGCCGTGTCGGAGGCATGCCAACCGAGCTTCTCCAGCTTGCTGGACTCAACCCCCGGGCCGCGGTCGACAATCAGAAACGACAGCCCATGGTGTCCGCCTTGGGGCCTCGTCTTGACCGCCGTCACCAGTGCATCGGCGCGCACGCCGCCGGTGATGAACGTCTTCGATCCGTTGACCACGTAGCCGCCGTCGACCTTGGTGGCGGTGGTGCGAATCGAAGACACGTCCGAGCCGGCGTCGGGCTCGGTGATCGCTAGCGCCGCGATCTTCTCACCGCGGATCCCCGGCACCAGGTAGAGCTGCTTCTGCTCCTCGGTGCCGAATTTCCAGATCGGCGGCAGCGCGATCCCGACATGCGCCCCGATTCCGGCGGCTAAGCCCCCTGAGCCGCAGCGCGCCAGCTCCTCGACGAACACGGCATCGGCAACCAGGTCATCGTCGCCGCCGTACTTCGCCGGGAACTTGAGCCCGAGGTACCCGAGCTCGGCCAGGCGCCTGAACACCTCGTTCGGAAACCAGCGAGCCTCCTCCCAGGCGCTCGCATGCGGATACAGCTCCCTCTCGATGAACCGCCTAACCGTGCGGCGGAACTCCTCGTGCTCCTCGCTGAACGGGGGGATCGGACGGCGCGGTGGTGCGACCGTGGCCATCGCGGACGCTGGCGAGCTCAGTTCGTCCGCTGGACCGGAACGGCGAACAGCCGGTCAAACGCCACGTTCGCCAGCCAGGGGAGCTGCTGGTCGGTGTTCGGTCCAGGTGACGTCAGATTGAGTGACACCTCCGAGCCGTTATTAGCGGAAAGGAACTGGAACTGCTCGCCGGAGCTTGTCACCGAGCCGAGAAACATCGAATACCCGTAGCCGTATCCAAAGATCTGCGAGAAGCTGTTGTTGCCCTGAAGCGCTTTGGCGTCGGAGTTAACCTGCTGCGAAGACAGTCCAGTCTTCGCGGACAGAGCGAGGGTCTGCGACGGGTTCGCTTGGCTTGAATAGTCACAACCGGTCGCTGAGGCAGAGCTCGACGCCGGTCCCAGCACGCGGCTTACGTCCGTCGTCGTCAGGAGCTGGCAGGCGCTCAGTGCTTGCGGAGCGCTCGAAGGCACAAGGCTGGGGCCTAGCACGGCCGATGCGGTGCCACTCAGATCACCAGTCCAGTTGGCGGCTCCGCCAGACAGCGCCAGGCCCGAAATCGTCGAACTGAAATCAAGCGGCACCGATTGTCTGGTGTTGCCTGCGGCGGCGGGCGCGTATGTTGCGACCAACTCGCCGATGTTGGACGTCGCATCGATGTTCTCGTAAAGCTCCGCGACCCAACCATTTGCCGTCAAGCCATACGCGATCATGAGCGGCACGAAGCCACAGGTCGAGCCGGACGCGCAGACTGCGAGGTCGCGCATATCGACGCGTCGGTGCGCGGCATCGAACACGTACAGAGTTGTGTCCGTTCCGCTGGCCGATACCGGCCCGGCGCTAAACGGCACCGACGCGGCAAGGAAAAAGCCAACGAAATTGCCGGCCACTCTTAGCCTCGTGACCTTCGGATGCACATTTCCGCTCTTTGTGTCCACGACATGCGCACCTCCATATGGCGAAACGCAGACGTACACCCGATCGGTCACCCGGTGGCCACGGCGTGTGAGCGTCGCCCAGACGACGGCGTGGCCTCTATTGCGCGCGAGCACGTCGTGAGAAGGCTTGCAGCCCCTCGCGGCATTGGCGGGCGCAGCGAACGCGGCTGCTGCCGTGATCACTGCCAGGGCCGCTAGGGCACTCCGTATCCTGGCGGAGGAGGCCACGGAGACGCGTGGTCCCGGGCTACAGCCCGTACGAGCGTCCGATCACGTCGAGCATGATCTCGTCGGTGCCGGCGCCGATGCGGTTCAGACGCATGTCGCGCCACACGCGCTCGATCCCGTACTCCTTCATGTAGCCGTTGCCGCCGTGGATCTGAATGCACTCGTCCGCCACCTCGACGGCGATCCTGGCGGCGTACAGCTTGGCCATCGAGATCTCGCGCACCGGGTACTCGCCATTCTGAAAGCGCCAGGCGGTCGTGTAGACCATCTGCCTGGCGGTCTCGATCTTGGTGGCCATCTCGGCGAACTTGTGACGGATCACCTGGAAGTGGCCGATCTCGCGGCCGAAGGCCTTGCGCTCCAGTGCGTACTGCAGCGTGCGCTCGAACACGTGCTGGGCGCCGGCCACGCACCCCGCGGCGCCGATCAGCCGCTCACCCTGAAGCTCCCACATGATGTGGTAGAAGCCCTTGCCCACTTGGCCGAGGACGGCTGACTCCGGCACCCGCACGTCCTGGAAGGCGAGCAGCGCCGTGTCCGAGGCATGCATGCCCAGCTTCTGAAGGCGCTTCTCGCGGATCACGCCCCCGGCATCCATCGGCACCAGAAACAGGGTGAAGCCGTCGTAGCCGGCGTCGTGGTCTGTCTTGGTGACCAGCACGATCACGTCCGCACGATGGCCGTTGGTGATGAATGTCTTCGAGCCGTTGATCACGTAGTCGCCGTTGTCTCTGACGGCCCGGGTCTTGATCCCGGAGACATCTGAGCCGGCATCGGGCTCGGTGATCCCCAGGCAGAGGATCTTCTCGCCCTTGATCGCCGGCACCACCCACTGCTGCTTCTGCTCCTCCGAGCCGAATGCCAGGATCGGCGGCATGGCCATGTCCGTGTGGACCGCCAGTCCCATCGCCAGGCCGCCGGAGTGGGCGTGAACGATCTCCTCGGCCAGCACCAGGGTCGTGTAGTAGTCGCCGCCCTGTCCGCCGTATTGCTCGGGCTTGTCGAGGCCCAGGAACCCGAGCTCGCCCATCCGCTCAAAGACCCAGTTGGGAAACGTCTGCTCCTCCCACTCTTCGGAGTGGGGTTGGAGCTCCTTGACCACGAACCGGCGGATCGACTCCCGCAGCTGTTCGTGCTCGTCGGTGAAGATGAAGTGTTTGCGCTGGCCCTGAAAGTCGGGCTTGGTTACGTCGGCGGCGGTGGTGGTCATGGGGGCAACGGTATCCGGAGGCGGCCGGAAAGTAAACAGTAGGACTTCCTACTTTCTACTTGGGGTGGGCCTCGGGGCTGCGAGGGCGCCCGGGCCGCCGGGCCGCCGGGCCGCGGGGCGCCGGGCCGCGGGGCTGCGGCGGGCCGCGGGGCTGCGAGGGCGCGGCGGGCGACCCGGGGCATCGGCGACCCGGGCGCGCGCGGCGGGTCCTTGCTCCCCCGGGCGCCACGGACCCCGCCTGACCCCCACTCGCCGCGCCCGGTTCAGGGCGCCCGGATAGCGGGCATGGCGAACCGCGCACGCGGCGGAGCGCCAACGTGCGGTCAATGGTGCCCGGTCGCATGGGCGAGCGGGGCGAACGCAGGCCCGTGAGATAGGTTCCAAGCCCAATGGCCTACAAGACCCTTCGCTACGAGGTTTCAGACCCGGGCATCGCCACGATCGCCCTGGACCAGCCTGATACCCGGAACGCGCTCTCCGACGAGTTGCTCACCGAGCTGATGGGGGCCTTCGAGCAGGCGCGCGACGACCCCGAGGTGCGTTGCGTCGTGCTCACGTCCACGCACGAGAAGGTGTTCTCGAGCGGCGCCAACCTGGCTGGCTTCGCCGCCGACCTCCCGCTGGTCCACAAGCACTTCGGCACCGAGCGCTTCCCCCGCCTGTTCCGGCTGATCGGCGAGCTGGGCAAGCCGTCGATCTGCGCGGCAAACGGACACGTGCTGGCGGGTGCGCTCGGTATCGCCCTGGCCTGCGATCTGATCATCGCCCGCGAGGGGGCTCGTTTCGGGACGCCGGAGATCAACGTCGGGGCGTTCCCGTTCATGATCATGGCGCTGATCTACCGCAACGTCCCACGCAAGAAGTGCACCGAGCTGTTGCTGCTCGGGGAGCAGATCTCGGCCGAGGAAGCCGAACGGATCGGGATCGTAAATCGGGTCGTGCCAGCGGACCAGTTCGACCAGCACGTGCGCGACTGGGCGTCAAAACTGGCCTCCAAGTCGCCGGTCATCATGAAGCTCGGCAAGGACGCGCTCTTCCGCCAGCAGGACATGGCATTGCTGGACGCGTTCGACTACCTGCGCTCGCAGCTGACGGTCGCCCTGTCGACCGACGACATCGAGGAAGGCGTGAAGGCCTTCTTCGAGAAGCGCGAGCCGCTCTGGAAAGGCCGCTAGCCCAGCGCCGGCTGAGTGGCGCCGGTCCCGGCGCGGGCGCCGGCGAACGTGACCAGCTTGCCCTGCCGCTCGTCCCACAGTTTGAGCCGCGTGGCACGCAGCCCGTCCCACAGTGACAGGGTGGGCACGCTGTCGAACACCGGGTTCTCGTCGTGCGCGCGCTGGAGGTTGTAGTTCGGGATCCGCGCGTTTAGGTGATGGATGTGGTGCAGGCCGATGTTGCCGGTGAAGAACTGAAGCGGCTGCGGCAGCTGCAGGTACGAGCTGCCCCGCAGCCCGGCGTCGGCGTAGCTCCATTGCTCATTGTCCTGCCAGTAGGCGTCCTCGAACTGGTGCTGCACATAGAACAGCCAGATCCCGACGGACCCCGCGAGCAGCGCGGCCGGCGCCCAGATGATCAGGAAATTCAGCCAGCCGATCAGCGCGCACAATGAGCCGATCACGGCCAGCAGCGCCAGATCGGTGCCCAGCACGCTGTGTCGCATCCGGGGGCGCTGCGAGCGCGTCGCGACGCGGGGGCCGATGATCATCGCGAAGATCGGGCCGAAGCCGAACATCACGAGCGGGTTGCGGATCGCGCGGTAGGTGAACCGCCCCCATGCGGAGCGAGCTCGGTACTCGGCGATCGTCAGCGTCGGCAGATCCCCGACGCCGCGCCGGTCGAGATCCCCGGAGGAGGCGTGGTGAACGGCGTGGTCGTGACGCCAGCGCCGGAACGGGACGAGCACGAACATCCCCATCACCGCACCGACCCAGGCGTTTGCGCGCTTGGAGGGCAGCAGCGATCCGTGCGCGCAGTCGTGGAAGACGATGAACGTTCGCACCAGGAAGCCTCCCGCCGGCACGGCCAAGATCAGCGCCAGCAGCGGCGAAACCCTGAGCGCGTAGTACATCGCGACCGAGATCGCCAGGTAGGGGACGACGGAAGTTGCGAGATCGAGCAGGCTGCGGCCGAGACGAGGCTCGGCGTACGGCGCGAGCGTTTGTTTCCAGAATGGTTGCGGCGGTGGCATAAAGACTCCTGATGAGGCAGGGTGAGCGTTGCTGGCGCAACGCCCCCGCTGGCTGCCGTCGACCGCCACGAACACGAGTGCCATGAGACTGAGAACCCGTGTCAGCGCTCCTAAGAGCACCGTTGCCGGTCCTCGTGTGGACCGATCGTACCCCAGTCGGCGTAACCGTAAGCTAAGGATTGCCGATGGATACGTCAGGAGCTGCGACCATCGAGCAGGTTGACGCGGCCAGCGCCGACTGACAGAGTAAGAAGTAGGACGTTCTACTTCCTACGATGGCCGCCGACGCCCCGACCACCAGCCTGTTGCGCCCGCTCGCCGAGGACCTGGCCGCTCGACGGGCAACGATCAAGCAGGGGGGCGGTCCGGAGAAGATCGAAAAGCAGCACGCCGCCGGAAAGCTCACGGCGCGCGAGCGCCTGGAGCTGCTGATCGACGAAGGCACGTTCGTCGAGCTCGGGGTTCACGGCCGGCCGCACTTCTCGCAGCGGGCGATGGAGGGTCGCGAGGCACCGGCCGACGGGGTCATCACCGGCTACGGCAAGATCGTCGGTCGCCTGGCGGCGGTTGCCGCCTATGACTTCACGGTGATGGCCGGCTCGATGGGCATGACCGGGGAGCTCAAAGTCACGCGGCTGCGGGAGCTGGCGCTGACCAAGCGGATCCCCATGATCTGGCTGCTCGACTCCGCGGGGGCCCGGATCCAGGAGGCGGTGGGCTCGCTATTCGCCGGCAGCGGCTACCTGTTTCGCGAAGAGGTAGTGATGAGCGGCGTGGTGCCGCAGGTGGCGGCCCTGATGGGCCCGTGCGCCGCCGGCACCGCCTATATCCCAGGGTTGGCCGACTTCGTGCCGATGGTCAAGGGCCAGGGATCTATGGCCCTCGCCGGCCCGCACCTCGTCCGCGCGGCGGTGGGCGAGGACGTCACCCAGGAGGAGCTCGGCGGCTCGCGAGTCCACTGCCGGCGCTCGGGCGTGGGCGACCTCGAGGTTGCCGACGACCGGGAGTGCCTCGAGCGGATCAAGGAGTACCTGAGCTATTTCCCCACCAACTGCGAGGAGCCGCCTCCGATCCGCCCCACGGACGATCCGGTCGACCGCGGCGACGAGGAACTGCTCGACGTCCTGCCCGACTCAAATCGCAAGCCGTACGACATGTACGAGGTGATCAAGCGGATCGTCGACGACAGCTCCTACTTCGACCTCAAGCCACAGTGGGCCAAGACGATCATCACCTGCCTGGCGCGCTTCGGCGGCCGTCCAGCTGGGATCGTCGCCAGCCAGCCAAGGCAGCTGGGCGGGATCCTTGACAACGACTCGGCCGACAAGGCGGCGCGGTTCATCAACCTATGTAACGCCTACGGCATCCCGCTCGTGTACCTGATGGACGTGCCGGGCTTCATGGTCGGGACCAAGGTCGAGGAGGGAGGGATCATCCGCCACGGGGCCAAGATGCTGTACGCCACGGCCAACGCCACCGTGCCCAAGATCACCGTCGTGCTGCGCAAGGCCTACGGCGCGGGCTACTACGTGATGTGCGGGCGGGCGTATGAGCCCGACCTGATCGTCGCCTGGCCCAGCGCGGAGATCAGCGTGATGGGCGCCGAGGGGGCGGTGGAGATCATCTTCCGCAAGCAGGTGGAGGCGGCCGAGGATCCGGCCGCCAGGCGCCAGGAGCTGATCGACGAGTTCCGGAAGATCATCGACGTCTACATCGCCGCCGGCAACGACATGATCGACGACGTCATCGACCCGCGCGAGACCCGAAAGACGATCTGCCGGGCGCTGGAGCTGGCGGCTTCAAAGAAGCTGGAGCGGCCGTGGAAGCGTCACGGCGTGGTCCCAGTATGACCGGCCGGATGCGATGAGCCTGGACGACCCGGCGGTCATCACCTGTGCGATCTCCGGGGCGATCGCCAACCGCGACCAGTGCCCGGCGATCCCCTACACCCCGGAGGAGTACGCCGCCGAGGCGCGACGGATTGTCGACGAGGGCGGGGTCCACATCCACATCCACGCCCGCGCATCCGACGGCACTCCCTCATACGAGATCGAGGACTTCGTGGCGATAAAAGAAGCGATCGTCCAGGAAGTGGGCGACGCCGTGATCATCAACTTCTCCACCGGCACCGTCGGCGAGCCGGTGACCAAGCGGATCGCCTACCTGGAGGCCGGCCGGCCCGAGGTGGCGGCGCTCAACATGGGCTCGATGAACTACGCCAAGTATTCGCGCAAGCGCCACGACTTCGTGTTCAAGTTCGTGTTCGCCAATCCGTTCGAGGAGATCATCGAGCTGCTGGAAGCCATGCGCCGGCTGGGCATCAAGCCCGAGCACGAGTGCTTTGACCTAGGGCACGTGGGCTCGCTGGCGCCGCTCGTGGACATGGGCCTGCTGGACCCGCCGCTGCACGCCGACTTCGTAATGGGCGTGGTGGGAGGGGTCCCGGCCAGCGCCCTGAACCTGTCTGCGATGGCCCGCAACATGCCACCGGCGCCGGCCACGGGCCGCTCCCACCACTGGGGCGTGATCGGGATCGGACGCGAACAGTGGATGCTGGTCGCGGCCGCGCTGACCTTGGGGGGCTCGATACGCGTCGGCTTAGAGGACAACTTCTATCTCCCGGACGGAACGATGGCCCGCTCGAATGGCGAGTTGGTCGCCAAGGCCCGGCAGATGTGCGAGGACTCCGGCCGGCGGCCGGCGACAGTCCACGAGGCGCGCGAGCTGCTCGGGATACCGGTCCATGAGCCTGCCGCTTGAGGGCATCAGAGTTCTCGATCTGAGCCGCCTGCTGCCGGGCGGGTTCTGCACGCTGCTGCTGTCCGACTTCGGCGCAGAGGTGATCAAGGTGGAGGACACGGGGCTGGGCGATTACGTGCGCTGGGCACCGCCCTACTACGAGGGCGCCGATGAGACAGCCCGCAGCGCGCTGTTTCTGGCGCTCAACCGCGGCAAGCGCTCGATCCGCCTGGACCTCAAGTCAGATCAGGGCAAGGAGGTCCTGCTCAAGCTGGCCGCCGACGCGGACGTGCTGCTGGAATCTTTCCGCCCCGGCGTGCTCGATCGCCTGGACGTGGGATACGAGCGGCTGCGGCAGGACAACCCGGGGCTTGTGTACTGCGCGATCACGGGCTACGGCCAGGACGGCCCGGGCCGTGACCGCTCCGGCCACGACATGAACTACCTGGGTCTGAACGGCCTGCTCGCGCTGAGCGGCGAACGTGACGGGCCACCGGTGCAGTCGGGCGGCCAGATCGCCGATCTCGGTGGCGGCGCGCTGATGGCGGTGATCGGGATCCTGGTGGCGCTGCGCGAGCGCGAGCGCTCGGGCGAGGGCCAGTTCGTCGATTGCTCGATGTTCGATGGGGCGCTGTCGTGGCTGGCCATGGTCGCCGCCGAGACGCTGGCCTCCGGCCGCGCACCGCACCGCGGTGAGGTCCAGCTGGCCGGCGCGCTGACCTGCTACCGGCCCTATCGCTGCGCCGACGGCTATGTCACGCTGGGGGCGCTCGAGCCCAAGTTCTGGAGCGCCTTCTGCCGGGGAGTGGGACGCGAGGACCTGCTCGGCGGGGCGTTCGAGCCGCCGGGCTCCGAGACCCATCAGGCGGTGTCCGAGATCTTCCTCGCACGGACCCGTGAGCAGTGGCGGGCATTTGCCTCCGAGCACGACTGCTGTCTGGAGCCCGTGCTGGAGCTCGACGAGGCGCTCGACTCCGAGCTGGTGCGCGCGCGGGAGATGGTGTCCGAACTGGCGCAGCCGGGGGTCGAGCGGGCGGTGCGGCTGCTCGGTGTTCCGATCAAGCTGAGCCGCACCCCCGGAGACCCCTCGCGGGCGCCGGGTCCCGGTCTCGGCGAGCACACCGACGAGGTGCTGCGGGGCGCTGGCTTCGATGACGAGCAGATCGCCGCACTGCACGAGGCCGGGGCGGTCGCCGGGCCTGCCGCCAGCGCGCAGGGCTCGTTCATGGGTGGCTGAGGTGACTGCAGCGTCCCCGGGGATGCTCAAGATGTCTGAGCTCGCCGAGCGCTCGGGCGTGAGCGCCGGCACGATCAAGCACTACCTGCGCGAGGGCCTGCTGGGGAACGGCGACGAGGTCAAGCGCACGTCGCGCAACATGGCGTACTACCCACAGGAGTTCGTGGGGCGGATCCAGCTGATCAAGCGACTGCAGGAGGAGCGCTTCATGCCGCTGCGCGTGATTCGCGAGGTGGTGAGCGCCGACCCGGATCGGGCCGCGAGGCTGATCGAGCTCGAGGACCGGATCCTCGATCTCGCCATCCAGGCCGGGGAGACCGGCCGCGTGTCACACGCCAGGGTGCGGGACGCCTGCGACGTTCCACGCAACGTGCTGGAGCGACTCGAGGAGCTCGGGATCCTGACTCCCAACGCTCGCGGCTACGACGCCGATGACCTGGCGATCATCGAGGCCATTTCCCGCTTTCGCGCCGGCGGCTACGAGCAGGAGATCGGCTTTACGGTCTACGACACGCTGCGCTACCGGGAGGCGCTGGAGCCGCTGGTGCAGGAGGAGATCCGTGTGTTGCTGGACCGACTGGCTGGCCGCGTCGAGGTGGACCGCGCCGTGGAGATCATCGCTTCGGGCGTCGAGCCGTTGCGAGAGCTGATCGGCGCCATGCATTCGAAGCTGCTGCTGGCCGCGCTGCGCGCCCAGCGCGGCGAACGGTAGGGAGAGCGCCACGGTGAGTGCCGATGGGCCGCCACAGCGCGTCGCGGTGACCGGCGCCGCGGGACGTATCGGCACCAAGCTGGCCGAGCACCTCAGGGCGCGGGGCCATCCGCTCGTGCTGATCGACCGGCCCGGACGCGGGCTCGCCGCGGACGCCGGGGAGACCGGGATGGAGCTCGACCTGTCCGAGCCGCCGCGGCGGGAGCTGTTCGCGGGCTGTGACGTAGTCGTTCACCTGGCCGGCGACCCCAACCAGGACGCGCCGTGGGAGAGCCTTCTGCCGGCGAACATAGTTGCCTCCTACCACGTTGCCGACGCCGCGATCCGAGCCGGCTGCCGCCGCCTGATCGTGGCCTCCTCGGTTCACGCCGTGATGGCGGCCGCCAAGCGGCACGTGCGCCCGGAGGACGCCGTGGCGCCGGCCAATCTCTACGGCGTCAGCAAGTGCTTTGCCGAGGCGCTGGCGTTCTGGTGCGCGCACAGCTCGCCGATGTCTGCCGCCGCGGTGCGCATCGGCGCCTACCAGACGGTGGAGGCAGCCCGTTCGAGCGACGCCGGCTGGATGGCGGGCTTGTTCATCGCCGACTCGGATTTGATGGTGCTGCTGGAGCGGGCGATCGACGCCGAGTACCGCTTCGCGCTGCTGCACGCCGGCGCCCCGGGATCCGACGTGCTGCTTGACACGACTGCCACCGAGGAACTTCTGGGGTGGCGGGCCGAGCACCGGTTCCCGGGGGCGTAGGACAAAACAGGGGCCGGCGCGCTGGGCGCCGGCCCTTATTTGACGAGGTGCTGCCCGAGCCTACGCGGCGACGCGCTCGCGACGGAGGGCCGGCTCGCTCTCGAAGTCCAGCGAATGGACGACCCGCTCGGTCCTCAGCTCATGTGTGGTCAGGCCGATGATCGCCAGGCCGGCTAGAGCTAGCGCGCCCGCGAACCCGAGCCACATGACGGCGCTCAGGCCGAACACGAGGCTGGCGACGATCGTCCAGCCACCGACGACGCCCGCGATCAGGCTGATCACGCGCTGAACAATGGTCTTATCGGTGACCAGCGTGGCGATGCTGAGGACGGTCGCGCCAGCCGCGATCGCGAACACCAGCCACTGAACGACGGGAAGGGCGAAGGCCTGCGTAGCCACCACGAGGAAGCCCGCAGCGACGGCCAGCACCAGATTTGAGATGTAACGAATGCTCATCGAATGCCTCCTTGGCCGGAAGCGCTCGCTCGCCCGGCCGGTCTGTGTCCCTGCCGGGCGAGTGGTGCTCATTTGAGTTTCTTCGGTCCACATGACTTGCAGCTTAGCACTTCCATAGCTACGCTAACTATTAGGGAGACTAGACAGTATGGAGACTGACAATTACACCGCGAAGTCCTTCAACGACGCCTGGGACTCGTTCGTGCTCGCGATCCGCCGGGCGCAGGCCCGCGGCCAGCCGGCCGGCGAGCTGGCGTTGTCGCAGTACTACCTCCTGAAGCCGCTGGAGGGCGGGCGCTCGGTGCCGCTGCGCGACCTTGCAGACTCGGCCGGGATAGCCGGACCAACCGCCACGCGCGTAATCGACGGCCTCGAGCGGGGTGGTGATGTACGCCGAGTGCGCTCGACGAAGGATCGACGTACGGTGCTGGTCTCACTCACCGCCCGCGGCCGTCAGCGGCTGGCCAACAAGCGCCGTCAGATCGAAGCCCGGCGCGCGCACCTCTACGAGCAGCTCGAGCCCGACGAGCGGGAGCAGAGCGAACGGCTGCTCCGCCACCTGGCCGAGCTGGTGGGGGGGCTGTAGGTAGGACCGAACCCCCGACTATCCTTGACTGACTGGTCAATCAGCGACCGCTCGGAGCCGGTGAACTGCCGCTCCGCGGAAACTGGACACGCCTTCCTGTGCGCGCTGCCGCCGTTCAGCTTAACTCCACCGAGGACACAGACCGCAACCTCCAGATCGCGGATCGGCTCGTGCGCGAGGCCGCGGACCGGGGCGCCGAGCTGGTAGTGCTGCCCGAAAAGTGGAGCGTTCTGGGGTCGGGCGAGCAGCTGAGCGCCGGCGCTCAAACGCTCGACGGGCCGGCTGTCAGTTGGGCTCGCCAGGTGGCGCGCGAGCTGGGGATCGATCTCGTGGCGGGATCGATCGTCGAGCGCGTGGCGGGACGGGAGAAGACCTCCAACACCAGCGTCCACGTCGGCCCGGACGGAAAACTCAGAGCCACCTACCGCAAGCTGCACATGTTCGACGTCGAGGTCGATGGGATGCAGTACAGGGCGTCCGCGCACGAGGAGCCGGGTGATGAGATCGTCGTCTCCGAGCTGGCCGACGGCGCGAAGCTGGGCCTGAGCGTCTGCTACGACATCCGCTTCCCCGAGCTCTACCGGCTGCTGGCGGTGCGCGGAGCCGAGGTGGTCACCGTGCCCAGCGCGTTCACGCTGGCCACCACGCGCGATCACTGGGAGGTGCTACTGCGGGCTCGAGCAGTGGAGAACCAGTGCTTCGTCGTCGCTCCCAACCAGATCGGCGCGCACCCGGGCGGCTATCGCTCGGGCGGGCGCTCGATGATCGTCGACCCCTGGGGGTTGGTGCTGGCCAGCGCCTCTGACGTCGAGACCGTGATCGTCGCCGAGCTGGATCGCGACGTGCTGCTCGACGTGCGACGGCGCCTGCCCTGCCTGGCGCACCGGAGGCCGCGGGTGTACGGGTGGGAGGCGAGCGCGTGAGCTATAGGTGGGAGGCGAGCGCGTGAGCGCCACCCCCGACCGCGCGCCGGTCGACAAGCGACGGACGATCCTCGGTGCCGCGGTGCGCGTGTTCGCCCGTCAGGGCTTTCACACCTGCCGCGTGGCTGACATCGCCGACGAAGCGGGTGTGGCCTACGGGCTCGTGTACCACTACTTCAACTCCAAGGAGCAGATCCTCGACACGCTGTTCCTCGAGCGCTGGGACGTGATGCTCGCTGCGATCGCCGAGGCGGATGCCTCACGGAGCTCACCGCGCGAGAAGCTGCGGTCGATTGCGGCCTTCATCGTTGAGTCCTACCGTCACGATCCGGAGCTGATGAAGGTGATCATCGTCGAGGTGACGCGGGCGGCGAATACTTTCGGTCGAACGCATCTGGCCAAGATCCGGGAGGCCTACTCGCAGATCGCCGCGATCGTCGCCCGGGCGCAAGCCGACGGTGTGTTTCGCAAAGAGGTCAGCCCGGAGTTTGCGGCGCTCGCGTTCTACGGTTGCGTGGAACAGGTGCTTACCGGCTGGATCTTCGAGCTCGAGCCGGTGGGCACGGAGCAACTGGAACGGGCCAAGAGCGAGATCGTCGAGACGATCTGCAGCGGGCTCGAGATTTAGGGCCTTATCCAGAGCCGCGAGTTAGCCCGCCGATCGCGCGGGGTACAAGTTCAGGCGAACGTCTGATTGAATGCCCCGCCGATGACGGAGAGTCCGCTCGTCAAGCGCCTACTGTGGTCCGGATTGCTGGCCAGCACCGGCGCGCTTGCGACGCTCGCCTCGACGCGCATGGCGGGCGTCATCTGGAAGCGCGTGTTCGGCGAAGAGCCTCCTGAGTGACCGAGTCCCAGCAGCCCGATAGCAGCGTCGGCGTTCCGGCCCCCATTCAGGCGGAGGACGGCCCGCCTGCGCCGGGCACGACCCCCGAGGTGCCCTCCCCGCCGCCGCCGTCGCCGGTACCGCCAGCGGCCACTGAGCCGCAGCCTCCGACGGAGCCGGTCGAAGCTCCCGCCCCGCTGCCCGAGCCTCCGTCCGTGGCGCCCGCTCCGAGCCCCTCATCTCCGCCGGTTCCCGCCAGCCCCTCGCCACCCGTGGCACCCGCACCGCCGCTGGCCTCCCAGCCGGCGAGCGCGAACGGATCGGGTGGCGGCAACCTGGCCCAGGACCGCCCCGAGGTTCTCGCGGGCGCCGCGTTCGCCGGCGGCTTTCTGGTCGCCATGATCCTCAAGCGCTTTGCCCGCTGACTCCGGCAACGAGAATCTGGCCCAAGCGGTGACGGAGGTCTCCGAGCGGGTCACTGTCCTGATTCGTGAGGAGATCGAGCTGGCAAAGGCCGAGACGATGGAAAAGGTCTCGAGCCTGGCCCGCGGAATGGCGGCCGTGGCGGTGGGCGCGGTGTTCGGGATGTTCGCGCTGATCGTCGCCCTGTCCACGCTGGCTTGGGGCCTGGATGCGATCATCACCGACTCCGCCGGCAGCATCTGGGTGGGCTTCGCAATCGTGATGGGAATCCTGATCGCGCTGGCCGCCGGCGCGTTCATGTTCGCTTGGCGCAAGTTCAAGGTCGGGGCCCCGACGCCCGACATGGCGATCGATGAGGCCAAGAAGATCCGCGCCACCGTGACCACCAAGTCTGGGGCCTGATGCCTGGCCGCACGTCGAAAGAGATCCGCGCCTCGATCGAGCAGAACCGGCAAGAGCTGGGAACCTCGCTCGAGACACTGCGGGGGGAGGTGGCGCGGATCACCGATTGGCGGGGCCAGATTCGCCGGCAACGGACGCAGATCGTGTTGGTCGCCGCGAGTGTGGCGGGGTTCGTGCTTGGGTGGCGGTATCGCCGCGCTCAGCGGGCTGGTGTCCGGCGGCGGCCGAGGAGAAGAAAGGCCGTCGCGCGCTGAAGCGCGGCTGAACCCCGGCCGCCTGGACTCGGCGCCGGTGCCAGCGGCGAATCCCGCTACCCGGCCGTGCAGCGGGATTCGGAGCCGAGGGGGCTAGATCTCGAGGGGACGATGGCCGCTGTAGGCGCGCTCGGCTGTCGCGTCGGCGCGGGCGGAGGCTGTGCACATCGCCAGTGTCAGGACCACCAGTGCGATCCAGACCAGCGCTGCAATCACTCCCACCGTTAAAAGCATCGACGACTCTCCGAGCTGCTTACAGCTGGGAGCATCAACTCAAAGCGCGAGCGAGCTCATCGCTCCGTAGCTTTGGTGGAGGTTTCGCGCTGAAAGCTGGTGAACCAGGTGAGCGTTCAGACGAACGAGCTCGGTATTCCTCCTGCGCCCAACAGACCCGGTCCCACGTGCGTTCCGATCACCGGGCCGATCTCTGACACGGCGGTCGGTCCCGAGCCGAAGATCTGGATCCCCCGGGCGACGAGTTCCTCGGCCTCGTCGGGAGCTTGGATATGCTGCACCATCCAGGCGTCGCGGCCGTCGTCCTTGCAACTGGCGAGCAGCTCGACCATCCGCTCGAACGCCCGGCGCGAGGTCCTGACACGCTCCACCGGCGTGATCTCCGACTCCACGGTGAGGATCGGCTTGATCTTCAGCGCGGCGCCCAGCCAGGCTTGGGCGCCGGCGATCCGCCCGCCGCGTCGCAGGTATTCGAGCGTGTCGATCGCGAACCACATCTTGAGCTCGGCCCGCGCCGCGCCCGCCCGCTCGGCGACCTCAGCGGCGTCGGCGCCGGACCGGGCCGCGGCGGCAGCCGCCAGCACGACTAGCCCCTCGCCTCCGCAGGCGCTGGCGGAGTCGAGCACGTGGACGCGGTGTGCGCGTTCGCCGAGCGCTTCCCGTGCCTGCTGGGCAGAGCCCACGGTGCCTGACATGCCTCCCGCCAGGTGGATGGAGACGATCTCGTGGCCTGAGTCGAGCAGCGGCTCGTACACCTCGAGAAAGTCGCCCACCGACGGCTGCGAGGTGGTGGGTAGGCCGCTCAGGTCGCGCAGCTGGCGGTAGTACTCGTCGTAATCGACGATCTCGCTCTCGCGCTGCGCGCTGCCATCTCGATGCACGTAGAGCGAGACCACATGTACGTCGTTGACCGCCACCTGCTCCCGGGGAAGGTAGTGGCACGTGTCGGACACGATCGCGACCGGCATCGAACGCAGGCTATCGTCCGCTGAGGGATGGCCACCCTCTACCGCTGCCCGACCCCCACCAACTGGCTGTGCCCGTGCGGCAAGGTGGCACGGGCGCTCGAGCGCGACGGGATCTCTTATCAGCAGGTGCGGGTGCCGCAGCGGCGATCGCGGCGCCCTGAGGTGGAGGCGCTCACTGGCCAGCGCCGCGTGCCGGTCCTGGTGATCGACGGCGAGGCGATCTGCGACTCACGCCGCATCGTCGAGCATCTGGAGTTCATAAGAGACAACAGGTAGGCCGGCGCTCATGAGCGCCGGCCCCGGGCCGATCATGATCGGCCCGGCCGCCCGGCACATGTGCCGGGCGGAACTCATTCATACCCGTGGATCGACCACCCATTTCCGCGCCGGGCCGCCACCCGGAGCGGACAGGGCGCGCGGAAGTTGCTCCAGCCCGATCGTCTCGCCGCGCAGCGCGCGCCAGTCGACCTCGCCGCGCGCCAGTGCCTGAAGCGCCGCGTCCACCTCGGCCCGCGAGTGGTGAAAGGCGCCCCGCAGCTCGAGCTCGTCGTAGTGAAGCGGGCCGGGGTCCAGCTCCACTGTGCTGCCGGCAGCACAGCCACCGACCAGCACCGCCACGCCGCCCGGTTGGGTGGCCTCGACAGCCGCCCGCCAGGCTGCAGGCCGCCCGACCGCCTCGAACACGAGTTGGTGGCCGCTGAGCCGCTCGACGGACCGAGCCCCCAGCGCGGAAGCCTGGGCGCGCCGCTCGGGGTGGTGATCCGCGAGGGTCACCGAGTGCCCCTGGGGCAGCAGCAGCGAGGCCAGCATCAAGCCCATCGAGCCGCCGCCGAGAATGCCCACATCGTCCGCGTCCGAACCCCGCGAGACCGCGTGGAGCGCCGCTGCCAGCGGCTCGGCCATGGCCGCCGCCTCGGCCGGGAGTCCCTCAGGAATGGGGTGAAGCGCGGCGGCCGGCGCCCCGATCCGTTCGGCAAACGCTCCCAGGATCCAGCGCGGCCGGCGACAGACTTGTGGCCTCGACGCGCGGCACGGCGCGCACTCCCCGCAGGCCACCGAGTCCGAGACGAGGACGCGCTCGCCGGTGTCCAAGCGCACGCCCGCCGTCTCATGTCCGAACGGACAGGGGTACGGCGGCAGCACGCGGTGGCCGTCGCGCCACATCTTGACGTCCGTGCCGCAGGTGGTGGCGGCCTCGACCTCAACCACTACCTCTCCCGAGGGCTCGTCCACCTGCTCCACGCGCAGGTCCCGGGGCCCGTGCAGGAGCGCGGCTCTCACGGCACGACGACGGCTTTCAGCGCCTCACCGCGTCGCTGCAGCTCGAGCGCATCGGCGGTCCGCTCGAGCGGCAGGCGGTGGGTGATCAGGGGGCCGGCGTCGAGCACGCCGTCTGAGAGGAGATCGAGCGCGGCGCGCATGTCGCCGGGGCCGGCGGAGTAGCTGGCGGTGATCGTGAGCTCGCGCATGAACAGCGACGTGCCGTCGAACCGCGGCGGCTGTTCGGGAGCCGGCGGGGCGTAGAGACACAGCGTTCCGCCTGGCGCCAGCGCGGCCGCCGCGGCGGCGATCGCGTCGGGCTTGGGCGTGCAGACGACAGCAATGTCAACGAGCTCGTTGCCATGGCGCTCGGCGCCGAGCGCCAGGGCCAGGGCCAGGCGATCGGGACGCAGCTCTCGCACCCACACGGCATCGACGGCGCGGGCGTGGGCGGCCGCGATCTGAAGCAGCCCGTTGACCCCCGCCCCCACCACCAGCAGCCCGTCTCCGGGACGCAACCCGGCGCGCTCCTGGGCGCGGAGCACGCAAGCCAGCGGCTCGATCAGCGTGGCCTCGGCGGCCTCCATGCCGTCGGGCAGCGGCAACAGCTCGGGTACGAGCTCGGGAGAGATCTTGAGGCGCTCGGCGAACCCGCCGGGCTCGAGCTGCGTGGCGCGAAAGCGCTCGCACAGCGTCTCGTGTCCGCGCCGGCAGCGCCGGCATTCGCCGCACGGCGTGTGGTGATGGATCGCCACGCGCTGCCCGACCTCGACGTTGCCAACGCCGTCGCCCACGGCGCTGACAACCCCGGCGGGCTCGTGGCCCAGAACCGCGGGCAGCTTTCGCTGCACATACCAATCGATGACGTCCGAAGCGCAGACGCCACAGGCCAGCACATCGCACACCACTTCGCCCGGTCCGGGGACGGGGTCTTGGACCTGCTCGATCTCAACGCGGTCGAGCGACAGCGACCGGGCAACCCTCATCGGAGGTTACTCACGCCCCGCTCGGTCACCAGCGCCGTGACCAGCTCCGCGGGCGTGACATCGAAGGCGGGGTTCCTGCAGACGGTGCCCGGCAGGGTCAACTCCGCGCCGCCGGCCGTCCGGACCTCCTCCGGGTCGCGCTCCTCGATGTCGATCTGGGCACCGGTGGGGGTGTCGCGGTCAATCGTCGAGCTGGGGCCGGCGACGACGAATGGGATGCGCGCCGCGGCCGCGGCCAGCGCCAATCCGTAGGTGCCGACCTTGTTTGCCACGTCGCCGTTGGCAGCCACTCGGTCGCAACCGACCACAACGGCGTCGACAGCGCCCGCGGCGATCAGCCCCGACGCCGCCGAGTCGACCAGCAGCTGGTGCGGGATCCCGAGCCGGTTCAGTTCGTAGACCGTTAGCCGTGCGCCCTGCAGCAGCGGGCGGGATTCAGTGGCCAGCGCGAGCTCCAGCGAGCCCCTGGCGGCCAGTTCGGCGATCACCGCCAGCGCCGTGCCGCGGCCCGGAGCGGCCAGCGCTCCCGTGTTGCAGTGGGTCATCACGCGCCGCGCGTCGCGCAGCAGGTTGGCGCCGTGGTCGGCAATCGCGTCTGAGGCCTGCTGTTCGGAGGCTTCGATCGCTCGCGCTTCGGCCAGCGCGGCGTCGGCGTCTCCGTCCGGGGCCGCGGCCCGGACGCGGTCCACGGCCCAGCCCAGGTTCACGGCGGTGGGTCGCGCGGCCTTGAGCAGTGCCGAGGCGCGCTCGAGCGCGCTTGGGTCGGCGCGGAGCTCGAGCGCCAGACCGTACGCGGCCGCCACCCCGATCAGCGGCGCTCCGCGGATCGACAGCCGCTTTATGGCGCCGGCCACCTCGGCAGCGTTCGTGAGGGCCAGCTCGCGCTCGATGAACGGCAACGCGGTTTGATCCAGCACGCGCAGCGCGCCGTCTTCGTAGCGCAGCGCCTCGAACTCAGTTGCCGAGGGCGTAGCGTGAGATGTCATTGGCGAGTGTGGCTTCGGTGTCGTACTGGCCGGTGTGGACGTCAAGCACCTTGCCAGACGGGCTGATGTAGATCGTGGTCGGCATGCCCTCGATCGACGCCAGCGGCGCGAGATCGGTAGAGGACGCCTGATAGCTCGGGTAGCTCACCGGATGGCTTTGGAGGAATGAGCGAGCGTCGGCCGCCGAGTCGTTGGTGTCGGCGCCGAGGAAGGCCACACGGCGTCCGGAGCGCGCGGCAGCAGCGGCGAACAGAGCAAACTCGCTGCGACAGGGCGGGCACCAGGAGGCCCAGGCGTTGACCACGACCGGATAGCCGCGCAGGGCCTTCAGCCGCGCCTGGAGCGCGGCCCCGGAACCCAGCAGCCGACCAGCCTGCGCGTGGATCCTGGCAAGCGCTCCCGGCGAACCGGCGAGGTCGCGGCTGGCGGCCTCGGGACTGGGCGCGGGGGTCTTTGGCACGGCCCTGGCCGGGACGTTGCGGTCCATCAGGTAGTAGAGGTCGTTAAGCGCTTCGGGCGCGGTCCACGGCAACTGGGGATGCGTGAGGTTCTGCTTCCCCTGGTCGTTCAAGAGCTGATGCAGCACGGGGGAGAGGCGGGAGACGGAGGGCATCCCCTCTTCGGCGATCCGCTCCTGCCCCGCCGGGTCGATGAAGAACAGGGCGTCGGTGTGCTGGACGTCGAACGTCTCGGGCCTGTGGGTCAGCCAGTCGACGTCCGGAGGGTTGCCCTGGGGGACCTTTTCGTAGTCCACGCCGAAGAAGTGCCAAAGCTTGCGGATCTCGGCCTGGGTACCGGTCAGCATCGTGAAGTCGGCGCCGGTCAGCCGGCGGTAGGCCTGGATCCGCGACGGCGAGTCTCGCCAAGGATCGACCGTGGCCTCGGCGATCACCACCTGGTTTGACAGCCCCGCTCTCTGCACCTGTGATTGGAGCTCCATCAAAGCGCCGGTGGTCATCGGGCAGACCTCGTGGCAGAGGGTCATCGAGGGGGCCAGTACGACCCATTTTCCACGCCAGTCCTGTAGCGAAAACGCCTTGCCTTGCTCGTCTTCTAGCTGGAGCGAAGGCACCTTGCGAGGGCGGGGAAGCGCGGTGCCCGTGGCCAGGGGCGCAGGCACCGTGGCCTCGGCGTTGCTCTGGGAGCTGTGGACGCGGGCCAGGATCGAGAGGAGCGCCAGCAGCGCCACGAGCAGGACGGTGCCGGCGATCGCGAATCGGCGCAGCGCGCGGGGCGTCACGCGCTATGAGGTTAGCCCCCTCGGGGCCTATTCGATGCTCGTGGAGCGCTACAGGCGGTTCTCGATGCCGAGCGGCTTGGCTCCGGGCGGGGCGGGTTCGGGCGCCGGCGGGACCGGCTCAGAACCGGGGTCGAGACCCAGCGTGTGCTGAAGCTCGCCAGCCTCGTACATCTCGGTGACGATGTCGCAGCCGCCCACCAGCTCGCCGTCGACGAACAGCTGCGGGATCGTCGGCCAGTTGGACATCGCCGAGAGCTCCTGGCGGATGCGCGGGTCCGGCAGCACGTCGACGGCCGCGAACGGCTTGCCGACCGACTGCAGCATCGCAACCGTTCGGGCCGAGAAGCCGCACATCGGCTGATCAGGCGTGCCCTTCATGAACAGGATCACGGGGTTCTCGGTGATCGCTTTCTGGATCTCGTCGCGGAGGGGATTCGATTCGCTCATGCTGACTCTCCCGGCTGTGTCTGAATTGAGAGGGCGTGTATCCGGCCGCCGACCTCGGCGCCGAACACGTCGTAGACGAGCCGGTGCTGGGCGATGCGGCTCAGCCCTCCGAACGCGGGCGCCGTCACGACGGCGTTGAAATGATGCCCGTCACCGGAGACGGTCGCGGAAGCGCCGGGGATCCCGGCCTCGATGCGGGCCTTGAGCTCCTCGGGGGTCGCGGCCGTCTGCTCTGCGGACATGGTCCACTAGCGTAGCGGCCGTGGCCCGGGGCTATACTTCGTGAAGCATGATCACCCTCACCGACAAGGGGGCCGAGAAGGTTCGCGAGTTCCTGGCCGGGCAAGCGGCGGTCGCCGGGACGGCCGGGCTACGCGTCGGCGTCCGCGGCGGTGGCTGCTCGGGCTTTCAGTACGCGCTGGCGTTCGACGAGCAGCACAACGACGACACCGTGTTCGAGGACAAGGGCATCCGCCTGCTGGTCGACACCTCCAGCCTGCCCTACGTCAAGGGCTCGGTGATCGACTTCGTCGAGGGCCTCCAGGGCGCGGGCTTCAAGGTCGAGAACCCGAACGTGATCGCGGCCTGTGGCTGTGGCTCCTCGTTCCGCGTGGCGGACGAGGAAGAAGTCTCCGCGGTTTAGCCTAGACCGCCGCGCGACTGGGCGTACAGCCACGCCCGGGTTGACCCGTACAGCTAAGCGCCCGGTTTGACTAAGTCAGGACGAGCGCCGACAGCTCCTGACTGGTTGCCGTAACACAGTGAAGACGTTTTCGCGCGAGCGCTCGATTCGCACTGGCCTGGGCTAGGGGGTGAACACGGTTGGTCCGGCTTCGCTGTCGTAGGGGATGTTCAGCGGGTGTGAGCTGCCGCCGAGGATCGAGCTGTCGAGCGCTTGCGCCTGGTTGCCGACCCCGCCGGCGACCGAGTCGAAATCGCCCGGGTAGTTAGTGTTGTCGCTGCATGCACCGTTGGGTTCGAAGCCGTTGGGGGCTGTGCCGGCGTAGTTCGAGCAACCACCAGCGACCACGCCAAAGGCGTCATTGGCGGTGTTGTCCAAGCCGCCGGTGACCGACGCGTAGTAGTTGGAGGCGTTGTTGCCGGAGCCGCCGGTGACCGACGCGACATCGGCCGGGGCGGTGTTGCTGTTGCCGCCGCTGATCGAGGCGTCGAATCCCGAGGCCTGGTTACTCTGGCCGCCGGTGACCGACGCCCCCTCGTTCGAGGCGGTGTTGCCGTCGCCGCCGGTGACGGAGGAGTCGATCCCACTGGCGTGGTTTTCGAAGCCGCCTGAGATGGTGGCGAAGTCGCCGGCGTAGGAGCTGTTGGTGCAGTAGCCGGAGGCGCTGACAGTGCCTGGGCCGACTAGGTTCGAGCAGCCGCCCGACAGTGCCGAGTAGTTGGTTGAGACCTTGTTGTAGAACCCGCCCAGGGCGCTGGCGGCCAAGCCGGAGACGGTGTTCTGATCGCCGGCAGCCGCTGTGTAGCTGCCGCTGAGGCTGTTGCCGTAGCCGAACGCCGCGGCGAACGCCGCCTTGATCGAGTTGTGATAGCCAGCCACCACGCCCGCGTAGCTGGTGAACGTCTGCCCCTCGCCCAACACCAGATTATGCGAGCCGGTCTGGGCGCCAGGCGACTCGTCATAGCCCAACACCAAATTCCCCTCGCCATTGGCAGACGCCGTACTGCCGCTGCCATTGACGATCTGCACATTCGCCCCAGAGAACTGCACCGTGGGCTTACCGCCCACCCCGGCGGACACATAGGTGGGCGCCAACACCGACGTCGTACCCGAATCACACGACGGCGTAGAGCCAATGCCGCCCGAATACACCGGATGCATCGGGCCCGCCGTCGTAGGAACACACTCCCACCCCGGCGCCACAGCCCCAAACGCGCTCGAACACACCCAGCCGAAAACCGCCGCCACACAAGCGGCCACGAAAACCCGTACCCGCATCACAGACCTCCTAATCCCCGCGCCCCACCGTATGCAGGGCGCAACGCAACCCCACCCCCTGCCAGTTTGTTGGGCGCGGCGCAACGACGCCCGCACCGGATCTCCGAAGTGCGCTGCCCCGCGCCTACGCGGGCGTGGCGTCCAGCGAGCGCCAAAGGAACAGGCAGGCCAGCGTCCGGTGGGGGCGCCACGGCTCGGCGATGCGCTCAATCGCCGCAGGGTCGGGCAATTCCTCGAGCTCGTAGTGCCGCATGACCGCGCGGCGGATGCCGAGGTCCCCGACCGGAAGTACGTCCGGGCGCTGGAGGTGAAACATCAGGAACATGTGGGCACTCCAAACGCCGAGCCCGCGGACCGCGACCAGCTCCGCGATCACCTCGTCGTCGGGCAGCTCGTCCAGGCGCTCCAGCTCCAGCGAGCCTTCGAGCACGTGCTCGGCCAGCGAGCGCAGGAATGAGACCTTGGCCCGCGAGAGGCCTGCGGCGGCTTTGAGCTCGTCGGGGTCGTCAGCCAGCACCTCGGACGGCGTCGGGGTGCGGCCGCCGAAGCGCGCCGTCAACCGGTTGTAGATCGACCGGGCCGCCTTGGTCGAGAGTTGCTGGCCGACGATCGAGCGCACCAGCGCGCCGTAGTGGTCGCGGGGTCGCCCCGCACGACGGTCACCGAGGCCGTCGGCTCCGATCTCGTCGATCAGCTTCTTTACGACCGGATCGGCGGCCCGCAGATGCGCCACCGCCGCCGCTTCGGCCCCGTCCTCGGGCCAGAGGTCGGGGCTCACGCCGACTCGGTGAGCGTGAGCGCGGCGCCGTCAAGCGCCCCCAGCGCCCGCTCGACCGAGCATGAGATGCACGTGAAAGTCGGAGTGTCCCGCAGCGTGTAGGAGCTGGCCTCGGTGGTCCGCAGCCGCTGAACGAGGTCCAGGAAGTCGGCCGGATTGTCGGTCTCAAAGGCCACCACGAACTCCTGATCGTCGAGCCCGAACGAATAGCTGGTGTTGAGGTCGACCGATGGATACTCGCGCCCGATCCGGATGTGCTCCTGCATGACCCGCCACCGTTCATCGGCGGACAGCGCGTACCAAGCACGGGTCTTCACGAACGGATAGACGAACAGGTACTTGCCATGCGCGGGACGAACTTCTAGGCGGGACTCGTTCGAGTACTCGGAAGGCTTGGTCATCGCCAGCAGCGAATACGGCACCGTGCACCACTTCATCAGCCCGCTCTGCGCCAGCACGACATGGAACTCGTGGATCCGCTCCAGGTTCTGGGCCTGGCTCAGCAACATCAGCTCCGCATCGCCCCGCGTTCCGACGAGCGAGAAGGCACGCAGCAGGTGTCCGTCGGCGAAGTCCTCACAGGCAGCGATGAACTCGCGCTTGTCCGCGGCGCGCGACTCGTCGTCGCGCCGCCGCCAGGCGGGGTCGAGCTTCAGGAACGTGTACTTGACGAAATGGCGTCTGCGCTCGGGCACGCCCTGATGATACGCGGCGCAAAAAAAGCTCTGACCGGGCCGAACAGACTAGGATGATGCAGATGCGCATCGCCCTGGTGTCGCCGTACTCGTGGACATATCCAGGGGGGGTCACGAGGCATATCGAAGCGCTCGCCGAGCACTTCATCGCGGACGGCCACCACGTCCGCGTGCTGGCGCCCTACGACCCTCCGGACAATTTCTCGGCGGCGCTTCACCGCGGCGCCCGGCCGCAGCAGCTCAGCGCCCCCGGGTACCTCGTGCCGCTCGGCCGCACCGTCGGGTTCAAGGCCAATGGGGCGGTCTCGAACCTCTCGATCACGCCATACGGCTACGCCACGATGCAGCGCGAGCTGCGGACCGGCGGTTTCGACGTCGTCCACGTACACGAGCCGATCGCGCCCGTGATCAGCTGGCTGGCCACAGACAACGCGCAGCTGCCGACTGTGGGGACGTTCCACGTCCACTCGACCAACGCGATCACCAACGGCGTGGCGAGGGCTTTAGGCGCAGGCCGGGTATTCAACCGGCTGCACGTTCGGATCGCCGTATCCGAGGCCGCCGCCTGGACCGCGCGCCGCTTCTTCGGCGGGTACTACCGCGTGATTCCGAACGGCGTTCACGTCGATGCCGAGCGGGCGCGGCTTGCTGCCGAGCGTCACCCCGGCGAGGCGCTACGGATGGTGTTCGTGGGCCAGGCCGTGGAGCGCAAGGGCCTGCCGCTGCTGCTGCGCGCGTTCGAGGCGCTGCGGGAACACGTTCCCTGCGAGCTGACGGTGATCGGTCCCTCACCGGAGGAGCTTGCGCCGCTGATGCTCGATGGCCGTGGGGTGCGCGCCCTGGGGAAAGTCGACGACCGGGATAAGCAGCGTGAGCTGGAGCGAGCCGACGTGCTTTGCGCGCCGTCGCTGGGCGGCGAGAGCTTCGGCATGGTGCTGACCGAGGCGTTCGCCGCTGGCACGCCGGTGATCGCCTCTGACATACCCGGGTATCGTGACGTGGTGCGCGACGGCGTCGACGGCGTGCTCGTTGCGCGCGGCGACGCCCGAGCGCTGGCAGAGGCGCTGCGCGACCTGCACGAAGACCCGGGACGGAGATTGTCGATGGCCAGAGCCGCAGCGGCCGACGTCGAGCGCTTCGCCTGGCCTCACGTGGCGGCCGAGCTGCTCGACGCCTACGAAGATGCCGTCGCCACGGCCGCGCCGCATGGCGCGGTGCAGCGGGCCACGCCACAGGGCAGGCTGCAGCGGGCTGCGGTCAGGCTCGGGGCACGGTCCGCAGATCTAAAGCCCCACGTGCCGGCGCGGCGGCTGGCGCCGCTCGAGCCGGGCGAGGCCCGCTCCGGCAGGTCGCCGCTGGCGGGACTGGCACGCCGCGCCGCGCTGACTGCGGTGTCCTTGGCAGTCGTGGCGTTGGCGGTGTTCGCGCTCCAGAAGATCGGCGTCGGCAACGTGATCTCGGCGCTGACGGGCTCCTCTCCGTCGCTGGTTGTGCTGGGGCTGGCGGTCATGTGCAGCGCGATGGTCATGCGCGCCGTCTCCTGGCACGCGATCTTGAGAGCCGCTCTACCGAACGCGCGTCTGAAGCTCTCGGACGCCGTACAGGGAACGTTCGTCGGCGTGCTGATGTCCTCCACGCTGCCGGCGCGACTTGGCGAGCTTTCACGCGCGCTGGTCGTCGCTCAGCGCAGCGGGCGCCCGCGGGAGCACCTGCCAGTGGTGCTGGGCACGCTGGTGTCCCAGACAGTGTTGAACGTGGTGGCGCTGGCGGCCCTGGGAGCGGTGATGTTCTCCTCGGTCAACCTGCTTGGTGGCCAACAAGATGCCCTGCTGATCACCGCCACCGCGCCGCTGGTGCTGTTCGCCGTGGTATTCGTGGCCCCGAAGCTGCTGGCGCCCCCAGCGGGAGGGCTCGAGAGCATCTCCCGGAGTCAGGCGCTGATGGCGCAGCTGCGCAGCGCACAAGCTCGAGTCAAGGCCGGTCTGACCGTCTTTCGCCGGCCCCGCCTCGGGCTGACCGCGGCCGTCGCTCAGCTCAGCGCGTGGGGGCTCCAGTGCCTGTCGTGCTACATCCTGTTCGTGGCGTTGGGCGTCGATAGCCATGCGGGCTTCGGCGCCGCCGCGGCGGTCCTGTTCGCGGTCAACGTCACGGCCGTGCTTCCGGTGACTCCGGCGAACATCGGCGTGTTCCAGGCGGCTTGTGCTGTGGTGCTCCACACCGGCTGGCACGTGGGGATCCCGGCAGCCGTTGCGTATGGCGTGATCCTCCAGGCGGTCGAGATCTCGACGGCGGTACTGATGGGCATGCCGGCGCTGCTCAAAGAGGGCATGTCCTGGCGCGAGGTCAAGCTCCGGGTCATGCATGCCACGCCGGTCAGGCTGCCCGCCCGTTCGGCGGCGCGGGCAGAAGGCGCGCTCGAGACCCAGCCGTAAGCCGGACCGGGCGCCGCTCCCGGATCTCATCTGTTCGCGGTGATCACCTGGCCTGGCGGTGGGTGCAGCGGCAGGACCAGCTGCGCCTGCGGTGCCTGAGTGAAGTCGAAATCGGCGGCCAGGTTTCCCAGCCTGGGCAGGGCATCGCGCACGGTGGGGCGGGGGTCGGGACGGCCGTCGGTCGCCGGGTCGAGCCGCTCGCCGTCCAAGAAGTCGTCCTCGATGAACTTGTTGATGGCGTCGAAACTGAGCGTCTGATGATCGATGTAGCCCGGACGGGCGTATGGGCTGATGACGATCGAGGGCACCCGCAGCCCAAAGCCGTTCCTATCCACCGCCGGCGGAATCACGTGGTCGTAGAAGCCGCCCCAGTCGTCCCACATCAAGAAGATCGCGCTGGAGCTCCAGTCCGGACCACGCATGACTGTGTTGACCAGGTTGGTGACGTAAGCCTGGCCGTTTCTCAGGTTGGCCGGGGGATGGTCGGAGTGGGCCTGATCGGGCACGATCCAGGAGACGGCCGGCAATGACCCGGTCCTCGCGGCCGTGAGAAAGGCGGACGTGTCCTCGACGTTGGCCACCTGGTCGTCCTGCCGGACGTCGGTGAACGACGGCAGCGGGTTCCAGATGTTGGGCGTCCCGGGACTGAGTGGGGCTCCCGAGCAGTTGGCGTTACCGTTGTCGCAGTCCGGCTGGCCCCCCGGCGTGACGTAGTACGCCCAGCCCACATTGCGTTTGTGCAGCAGGTAGGTGATGTCGGTCCAGGCATAGTTGAAGGCCCCGGCCGTGGCTTTAGCGACCCGGGCCTGCCGTGTTGCGATCAGCGCGCGACAGGCGCGGACGGCGTGGTTGGTCCTGGCCCGCCGGCGAGTGCGGGAGATCCGGCGTAGGCCGACTGTGCGCTCGCGGACGCAGCGGCTGTAAGCGCCTTGTGAAGTGCCACCGACCTTCGACGAGGCGGCGGTCGCGATCTGGCTGGTGTGGAAGCCGCCCAGCTGGTCATTGTTGCGGCAGCTCTGTGGGTGTCCCGCTTTGCGGCAGAACGCAGACCACTCGGAGACCATGTACAGGTGAGCCGGGAGGCTCCACGAGGCGTCGGACTGGAACATGTGGTCATCGAGCGTGAAGTGCTCCGCGTACAGCCAGTAGTTGGGGATCTCGCGGGCGTCGTGGTAGCCCATGACGTCGGACGGTGAGCTCGGGAGGCAGACCATGCCGAAGCCGCCACAGCCGCGGCCGCCGTGCGATTCGGACTCGTGCACGAACCCGTCCATCAGCCCGCCGTTGATGTCGGCCGCGGCCGCTCCCTGTCCGTGCGGACCGCCGCCGTTGACGAGCGACGGATCGTGATAGGGCTGGGAGCAGGCGCCGAGCCGGGGGTTCGGGATGCAGGGGAGGGGCCCCGGGTTGCCGGCTAGACCCGGGATTCCGTCGGCCCCCGGATAGGTGCCGAAGTAGGAGTCGAACGAGCGGTTCTCTTGAAAGATCACGATCACGTGCTGGATCTTGTGGATGCCCTGGGGTGTCGGTGCCGCGATCGTCGCCGGCAGCGCGGGCCGTCCCGGCTTCTTGACGCGTTTGCCCCCGCCGCAGGCCGCCAGCCCGCAGACCAGTGCGACGGCGAGCAGCAGGGCGCCGCCGAGCCGTTTGAAGGACGCCAGCATCAGCGCCGGAAGGCTAGCCGCTGGCGTCTTAGCGCCGATTAAGTGCGTGCTAGGTGGCTTCCGCCATCGCCGGCTGGTCCTCGCCGGCCTCCTCGGCCCCCGCTTCAGGCTCGTCGGTGACCACCGGCTCGGCGTCAGTCAGCTCGGCGAGGCGCGTCGGATCCTTGTCGGTGCCCGCGATCAGCTCGTCGGCGGCTTGCCTATCGGCCTTGGGCAAGAAGCCCGATTTCATCCCGAAGTACACAGCCTGCGGGTGGTGAGCCACGATCGCCAGCGTCGACTGCTCCGGCTCGACCGCATAGCCGCCGGACAGGCGCAGCCCGATCGCAGGGGCGTCGAGCAGGCGGAAGACCTTCTCGTGCTCTGACTGTTCCGGGCAGGCCGGGTACCCCCAGGAGTAGCGGCGGCCCTGGGTGGAGGCGATCCCGAGCTCTGAGCGCACCCGGCCGTGAAGCCACTCGGCCAGCCCCTCGGCGGTCTGGACGCCGAGCCCGTGCACGAACAGCTGCTCCGCGAACTCGCCGTCTCGCTCCAGTTGGGCCATGAGCTGTGTGACCTCGTCGCCGGATGTCACCGCCTGGAGGGCCACCACGTCGACCTCGCCGCTGTCAAGCGGCCGGTAGAAGTCGGCCAGGCAGATGCGGTCGTGCTTGGGCTGGCGCGGAAAGACCAGACGCTCGAGCTCGCGCCTGGTGGAGGGATTCGAGGCGTCGCTCTCCGGATCCCACACGATCAACTCGTTGCCGTCGGAGTTGCAGGGAAAGTAGCCGAGCAGCGCTCGGGGATGAAGATACGCCGGCCGCCCAGGCGATCCGTCGAATGCCTCTCGCCACATGCGCTCCAACCGCGGCTGGAAGTCATCGCGCAACAGCCGCTGCCACTCCTCACCCTTTACGCCGCGGCCACCCCAATGGAGCTTGAACAGCACGTGAGTGTCAAGGTGGCGATAGACGTCGTCGAGGTCCACGTCGATTTCCCGTACACCCCAGAATGGAGGCTCGGGGATCGAAACGTCGAGGGCGGCTGCGCTGCGGCTCGAGGCGTCATCCAGCGGCGGGAGATCAGAGGTGTCCTCGAGTGGCTTCTCTCGCAGCTTGCGCGCCGCTTCGCGCGTGTCGCGGACCAGGACGCCGCGTCTGTCGGGCTCGATCAGCTGGTCCATCTTTGCCAGGCCCTCGAAGGCGTCCTTGCAGTAGAAGACGCCGGGCTCGTAGATCTCGTCTGACTCGGCGCCGCGCGGGTAGAGGATCCGCAGCCCGAAGTTACGGTTGATTGCCGCGCCCCCTACCAGCACCGGGAACTGCAACTCGCGCTCGTGAAGCTCCTGGACGCAGGCCGGCATCTGCTTGGAGGTCGAGACCAACAGCGCGCTCAGCCCGATCGCCGTGGCGTCGTGCTCGACGGCGGCGTCCAGGACCGTGGAGATCGGCACCTGCTTGCCGAGGTCGACGACCGAGTAGCCGTTGTTGGTGAGGATCGTGTTGACCAGCGACTTGCCGATGTCGTGGACGTCGCCGAACACGGTGGCCAGGACGACCGTGCCCTTCGTGTACCCCTCGATCTTGTCCAAGTACTGCTCGAGCTGCGCGACCGCCCGCTTCATCACCTCCGCCGACTGGAGCACGAACGGCAGGATCAGCTCGCCGGCGCCGAACTTGTCGCCTACCTCCTTCATCGCCGGCAGCAGCACGTCGTTGAGCGTCGGCACGGCCCCGATCTTCTCCACCGAGCGATCGATCCAGCCCTCTACGCCTTCTTTCTTGCGGCGCAAGATGTGGAAATGGAGTGCCTCCTCGGGCTCCATCCCCTCCGTCGGATCGCCCTGCTCCGCCGCCTCCTCGGGCCCCTTCGACTCGAAGTGGGCGATGAACCGCTCGAGGGCATCGTCGCGGCGGTTGAAGACCAGGTCGTCAGCCAGCTGGCGCTCCTCTTCAGGGATCTCGGGATAGGGGGTGATGTGGTTTGGGTTGACCATCGCCAGGTCGAGCCCGGCCTCCACGCAGTGGTGAAGGAACACGCTGTTGAGCACGCTGCGTGCCGGCAGGCCGACGCCGAAGCTGACATTCGAGACGCCGAGCGAGGTCTTGACCCCGGGAATCTCGGCCTTGACCCGGCGAATGCCCTCGATCGTCTCGATCGCGCTCGGGCGCCACTCCTCATCGCCGGTCGTCAACGTGAACGTGAGGCAGTCGAAGATAAGCGCCTCGGGATCGAGCCCGTGCTCCGAGCAGCACAGATCGGTGATCCGCTTGGCGACCTCGACCTTGCGCTCGGCGGTCTTGGCCATGCCCTGCTCGTCGATCGTCAGCGCGATCAGCGCCGCGCCGTGGGCCTCGGCCAGGGGGACGACACGGTCCAGCTTGTCGCGTCCGGCCTCGAGGTTGATCGAGTTGACGATCGCCCGCCCCGGGATCTGCTCGAGCGCGGTCTCGATCACCTCCGGCTCGGTGGAGTCGACCTGGATCGGAGCCGGCTGGGAGAGGCTGATCCGCTTGACCACCTGACGCATCTGCTCGTCCTCGTCCTGGCGCTCGGTCAGCGCGACGCACACGTCGAGCACGTGCGCGCCCCCATTGACCTGGTCCTCGGCGACCGTCAGCAGACCGTCGTAGTCGTCCGCCAGCAGCAGCTCCTTGGCCTTGCGCGAGCCTTGGGAGTTGACGCGTTCGCCGACCAGCGTGGGCCGCGGGTCCTGGACCAGCGGGGTGGCGGCGATCATCGAGCTCACGTGGATCGGGCGCCTGGCCGGCCGCTCGCCGGGCGTGCGCCCGCGTACGCGCTCAGCCAGGACCTCGATGTGCGTCGGGGTCGTGCCGCAGCAGCCGCCGACGATGCCCACGCCGTAGCGCTCGACAAATTCGCCCAGCGTGCCGGCCAGCGGCTCCGGCTCTTCCGGGAAGATCGTCTCGCCGTTCGGACCCTGGTGGGGGATGCCGGCGTTGGGGATGCAGTGAAGCGGCTTGCTCGAGAACTCGCCCAGGAAGCGGATCGCATCCCGCATGTCCTCGGGACCGGTGGAGCAGTTGAGGCCGATGACGTCGGCCCCCAACGCCTCGAGCGTCGTCAGCACCGAGCTGATGTCGGTCCCCAAGAGCATCTTTCCGCCCTGCGGCAAAAGCGAGACGCTGGTCTGGATCGGCACCGCACGCCCGAGCTCCTTGAACGCTTGACGCGCGCCGAACATCGCAGCCTTGACCTCGAGGATGTCCTGGGCCGTCTCGATGATGATCAGATCGACGCCGCCTTGGATAAGCCCGCGCGCTTGCTCCTCGAAGACCTCCACCAGCTCGCTGAAGCGGATCTGGCCCAGCGTGGGGTCGTCCGAGGCGGGCAGGAAGCCAGTCGGCCCGATCGAGCCCGCGACAAATCGCTCCTCGCCGGCCGCTTTGCGGGCAATCTGGGCCGCTTTCAGGTTGATCTCCTCGGTGTGGTCTTCGAGACCCCACTCGGAAAGCTTCAGCCGCGACGCCTGGAACGTATCGGTCTCCAGGACCTCGGCGCCAGCCTCGAGCATCGAGCTGTGAACGCCCTCGATGACGTCGGGCCGGTTGAGGACCAACGCCTCGTGGCAGCGACCGGGAAGGCGGTAGTCGTCCTCCAGGCTCAGGTCAAACTGCTCTAGCGTCGCGCCCATGCCGCCGTCGAAGACGACGACGCGCTCGCGCGTGGCTGCAAGGAAATCGCGCATCGGGCAATGCTACCAGCGGACGGCCAAACCTTGACACGAACGTGGCAAGGTTATGCCTCCTCCTCCTCCTCCTCCTCCTCCTCCTCCTCGACATGCTTGGCCTCGCGCCGCAGCTCGGCCAGCGACAGCCCCTCGCGCAGCAGTGCCGGTACGCCCAGCCCGACCGCCGCGGCGATCTCGACCGCCTGGAGGATCAGCCCGTAGGCCAGGCCTTCACTGGCGCCGACGCCGAACGGCGCCAGCACGGCGATGCAAGCGGCCTGGAAGACGCCGACGTTGGACGGCGTCACAGGCACGATCGCCGTGACATTGACCGCCAACAGCACCGCGGCGGCGCCGATGAGGTTCGCCTGGTGCTCGAGGCCGAGCGCCAGGATCACCGTGTAGCAGGCCACCCATTGAAGAGCCCAGGCACCGAGCTGGGTGAGGCTGGCATGCGCCGCCGCGCGCGGACGGCGGAAGACGACCAGGCCGCGGCGGAAATGGGTCAGCTGGTGGTACACCCATTCGGCGCCACGCCGCAGCCACGAGATCCGGGAGGAAGCTGCGCGGCGGACCGCAGCCGGTCCAAGCAATGCCACCAGGGCGATGGCCACGGGCACGGCCACCGCTCCGACGATTGCGTCCGTCCGCGCGCCGGCCAGCGCTGCGCCCAGCAGCGTCACCGCTGCCAGGATCGCCAGCGCCAGCAGGTTGATCAGGGTCTGCGACACGACCGTCCCCAGCACGACGGCGATGTTGCGCGCGGGGTCGCCCAGGCGCCGGGCCACGACCAGCGCTCGCGCCGCCTCGCCCAGCCGGCCCGGCGCGACGGTCGAGCCGACCATCCCGATCATGATCCCCCGCCTCACCACCCCCCGGCCGAGGTGATTGCCCGGCAGTGCGGCGCCGATCACCGCGAACCACGATTCCGCCCGGGCCATGAACGCGATCGCCATCAGCGCCAGCGCTAACACCGCCCAACCAAGCTGCGTGCGGGTCAGCTCGTGGCCAACTTTTGCTGGATTGAGCTTGATGATCGCCAGGACTATGAGTCCGGCGACCACCGCCACGGTGAGGATCCCCACCATCCAGCGGGCGCTGCGTTTGCGTGTCACCGCTCGCTGCCCCGGGGGACGGGATGGGCGGTGTGGCCCTTGAGGGCGCGGGGGAGGGGCGCGCGGGCGCGGGTCCTGAGGGCGCGGGTCCTGAGGGCGCGGGGGAGGGTCGTGCGGGCGCGGGGGAGGGTCGTGAGGGCGTGGGTCGTGAGGGGGCGCGGGAGGGTCCTGAGGGCCATGCGGGGATTGGATCAGGTCGCGGCGATCGGTCCCGTCCCGGCGGGCGGCGCTTCAGCACGCGCGGGGAGCCGGGGGTGCTTCAGCGCGTGCCGGGGGGTGCGTCAGCGCCTGCGGCGAGCCGGCGGGGTGCATAACGCAGAAAACCTGCGGCGGGGTCGGACGCTTTGTGCACATAAGCGTCCTGGAGACGCTTAACGCGACAAACCTCCAAGGCCCCGGTGCGATTTGGCGCGTTAAGCACGTGGGGCGGGTCCGGGCCCGGGCACGCGGGGCGGGGCGGAATCCGGGAATGGGGCCGGGGCCCGGGGGTAGCGCGCCCGGCGTCCGCCCGCCCCCCGCGAGCGCCCGCCCGCCGCCCCCAGCGGCCGCCACCCCCCAGCGACCGCCTCCCCCGCCCCCGGCGTCCGCCCACCCCGCGAGGCTAGCCCCGCCTCCCCCAGCGGCGGCCGCCCCCGGCGTCCCCCCACCCAAGGCCCGAGCCCGCCCACCCCCAGCGCCGCCCCAAACCCCCGCGTGTGAGCGCTCACATTTGCGGGTAGACTCCCGCCCGAGGTAAGTAACGCCCGTGGACGCGGCCGGCTGCGGGCACCCAGAAGGGAGGATTCGATGCGGTACACCTTTCGTGATCGCGCGAGAGCGATCCTGGCGCTGTCCGCCACTGGACTCGTGGCCAGCGTTTTAGCGTTGCTGGCGATGGGAGGACAGGCGAGCGCCCGCAGCGCCAAGGGCAAGAAGCCCAGTAGTGCCGGGCTGAGCATCACCAGCAGATCCTGGGGCACAACGCCGGATGGGCAGGCCGTCAGCCTCTACACGCTGACCAACGCCCACAAGATGAAGATCAGGATCTCCAACTACGGAGGCGTGGTCCAGTCGATCTTCGCTCCTGACCGCAGAGGGCGCGTGGCCGACGTGGCGCTCGGCTTCCCGAACCTGGCCGGCTATGTGCAGAACGACGTCTATCCGCAGCCCTCCGGTGGCACGGGCACGACGTACTTCGGGGCGATCGTGGGGCGCTACGCGAACCGGATCGCCAACGGGCAGTTCACGCTGGACGGCGTGACCTACACGCTGCCTCAGAACAACAACGGCAACACGCTGCACGGCGGGCCGAACGCGATGAACGCAAAGGTCTGGAGCGCGAGCACGGCCAGGGTGCAGGGTGCGGTGGAGCTGATCCTGACCTACACCGATCCGGACGGCTACAACGGCTTCCCCGGAGCGGTGACGGTCCAAGTGACCTACGCCCTGACCAACTCAAACCAGCTGCGGATTCATTACTCAGCCACCACCACCACGGCCACCGTTGTCAACTTCACCAACCACACGTACTTCAACCTGGCTGGCGAGGGCTCCGGGGACGTGTTCTCGCAGCTGCTGCGCATCAACGCGAACCGCTACACGCCGGTCAACTCGAGCCTGATCCCGACGGGGTCACTGGTCTCGGTGGCTCGCACACCGCTCGACTTCCGTCGCCTGAAGCCGATCGGGCGCCATATCCGCTCCAACTTCGGGCAACTGCTGCTGGCGCACGGCTATGACTTCAACTGGGTGCTCAACGGCTCGGGAATGAGGCAGGCCGCGTTTGCAGAGGATCCGGCGAGCGGCCGCACGCTCACCACGTTCACCGACCAGCCCGGCATCCAGTTCTACTCCGGGAACTTCCTGGTCGGAGACCTGGTCGGACCCAGTGGCCACAGCTACCGGCAATCGGACGGGTTCACGCTGGAGACCCAGCACTTCCCGAACTCGCCCAACCAGCCGAACTTCCCCTCCACCGTCCTGAACCCGGGACAGACGTTCAGCTCCACCACGATCTATCAGTTCGGGGTGGCGCGCAAGTAGTAAAACGGGCGGCCGGGCCGCGCCAGCGGCGCCGGCCGCCTTTTTCTAATCGATTCGCGCCAGGACCTCCTCGGCACTGAGCCAGCCCGGTTGGAGCCGCTCGCGAACCATCTGCTGAACGAGCGACAGGAGCAGCTCGTTGACCGGGGTGGGGATCCCAGTCAGTCGGCCCTGGAGAACGATCTCTCCGTTCAGGTAATCGGTCTCGACGCTGCCGGCGCCGCGGATGATGCTCTGCCACGTCGACCCGCCAGCCCGGGGGCGCCCCGCAATCTCGCCGACTTGCCAGCTTTCCCAGCGGCCGCGGACGTCAGTCACATTCTCGTCCTCGAATGCGATCCCGGCACCTCGTAACACCGCCCGGCCTTCCACCCGAGCGCGCTCGATCAGCGCCTCGGCTTCAGCATCCTCGCCGCAGATGGCCTGCACGGCGTTCGCCAGGTTCGTGATCAGCTTGGCGTGCTTGTGGCGCATGATCTCCGAGCGAGGCTCGGAGGCGAACCGGGCCGCGCGAAGCGCATCGCACAGCACAGTGGACCGGTCATCGACGCCCCGGGGATAGCGGCCGATGTCGATCTGCCCCGTGAGCGCCGTGCCGTAGGCCTGCACGACGCCGGGCTCCAGATGGGCGGTGGGCGCCATCACCACCGCCCCGTACACCTCAGGAAAGATCCGCAGCGCCAGCCGCTCGTTCTCGACGCCGTTCTGGAGGCAGACAACGGGTGTGCTCGTGGGGGCGGCGTCGCGAAGCGTGTCCAGGGCCGGCGCGGTGTCCTGGCTCTTGGTGGCCAGCAGGACGACGTCCTCAGGGCGGAAGCTGAGAGCGGCGGGCGTGCGGACGACCGGTATGCGCAGCGCGATTCGCTCCCGGGGAGTCTCAAGCGTCAGACCGCCGCCGGCGATCGCCTCGTAGTGGGCGCCGCGGGCTACCAGCAGCACCTGGCGCCCGGCCTGACTGAGGCGCGCGCCCACCACGCCCCCGATCGCGCCCGCACCGATTACCACAAACCGCATGCTTCATTCCTCCCTGGGCGGGCGCCGCTCCTGCTTGCGCTGGCTCTGGCGGCGTTTGGATTCGAGCCGGCGCTCGCGCGCGGCCGCTCCCGGGCGCGTCGGACGCCGCTGGCGCGGGGGTTCGAGGGCTACGCGCAGCCGTTCGGCCAGCCGCGCTCTGGCGATCTCGCGATTGCGGAGCTGGCTGCGCTCGTCCTGGGCCACCGCGCTGACGCGCGGTCCGAGCCGCTCCAGCAACCTTGACCGCGCCCACTCCGGCAGGCTGGGCGAGCCCGCGATGTCGAAGCTGATCTCCACCCGAGAGTCGGTGACGTTCGCATGCTGGCCGCCGGCGCCCGTGGAGCGGCTCGTTCGCACGACCAGCTCAGCTTCGGGAATCTCGATCTGCTCGCTGACGTACAAGAGTGGCGAAAACGCGAGGCGGCACGCTTCTCTAGCGCTGACCGTAGTACGCCGACGGACCGTGCTTGCGGCCGAAATGCTTGGAGAGGATGGCGTCCGGCAGCGGTCCAGCCCCGGGAGCGAGCACCGTGGTCAGCAGCGCTATCTGGGCCACCTGCTCCAGGATCATCGCGTTCTCGAGCGCAGCGATCGCGTCCTTGCCCCAGCAGAACGGGGCATGACCGCGAACCAGTGCCGCAGGAACCTCGTCGGGGCCCCGGTCACCGACCGCCTCGGCCAGCACCACGCCCGTGGCCAGCTCGTAGTCCTCGGCGATCTCCGCCTCGCCCAGCGTTCGCGTCACCGGAACCGGGTGGGGCGAGAAGTCCGCGTGGGTGGTGCCGAGCACCGGGATGTCGCGCTCGGCCTGGGCCCAGGCGCTGGCCCAGGGGGAGTGCGCATGGACGATCCCGCCCAGCTGCGGGAACTGTCGATAGATCGCCAGATGGGTCGGCGTGTCGGTCGACGGCCGCCGTTCGCCCTCCACCACGCGGCCGTCGATGTCAACCACGACCAGGTCGTCGGCGCTCAGCTCGTCGTAGGGCACGCCACTGGGCTTGATCACCACCAGGCGGCTGTCGTGGTCGATGCCGCTGGCGTTGCCGGACGTCAGGATCACGAGACCGGCCGCCGGCAGCGCGAGGTTGGCTTCCAGCACCTGGTGGCGCAGCTCCTCGAGCATCCAAGTCTCCCGCCTAGAGCTCCACCAGCTCCAGGTCCAGCAGCTCGGCGAGCCGCCGCCAGCGCGCGCTGTGCTGCCCGAGGTTGAGGACGAAATGGTGGGGGCCGCCGGCCTCAAGCCAGCGGTCCATGAAGCGCTCCATGCCGTCGTGCGGGCGGAAGTGAAAGTGGTGCATCTCAACCTTCGGTAGCTCCGGCGTGTCCAGCACCTCGCCCCTGCCCACAAGCAGTCGCCAGTAGTCCCCTTCCAACGGGACGAGTGCGGCCGTGGTGGCGGGTCCGGGCTGCGCCGAGAACACCGGGGTGGGGGGGTTCTCTAGCCGGCCGATGCCGAGCTCGCGGTCGATCAGCCGGACGGGTCGGTCGCGGCGGGCGATCTTCCAGTTGCCCTCACCCATGTGGCTGATCAGCACCGAATCGAGCTCCCAGTCCATGGCATACATCTCCGAGAAGTGGGCATCGCCGATCAGCGCCTGGGCAGCGCACATCAACGACGCGGTGCTCGTGTCCCCCTCGGCGCCGTAGGCATAGCCCTCGGCCATCAGGTCCGAGGCCGCGAGCAGGGGCAGCTGCCGAAAACGGCCATCGCCGCCGATCGAGTCGAAGTGAAACGAGAAGCCTGCGTGATGGCCCTGGGCCAGCAGCTCTCCGATCGCCAGCTCCAGTCGCGCCGCATAGGCGTGGCGTTCCGGCGGCAGCTCGGCTGCCACGGCAAAGCGCTCCCGGTGCTCGGTGACCAGCCCCTCGACCTCAGCGTCCGAGACCTCCTCCACGAGCCCCAGGAGTCTGCCGAGATCCTCGCTAACCACGGTGGGACCGATGCGCCTGAGCAGCGCCGGTGGGTCATACAGGATGTCGCCCATGCCGTTCATCGGATAGCCCAGCACCGCAATCCGGGCGGAGCGCAGCTCGGTGACCGTGCGCGCGGCGGCCGCCCAGTCCGCGAATGCGCGCGTGAACCGCTCGGAGCGCCAATCGCCGGTGATGACCGAGAACGGCACCGCCGCCCGGACCAGCGCGTTGGCCTGATCCTGGGCGCCGTGGATCCCCTGGTTGTAAGTCAGGTCCGCCATGTCCCAGGCCTCGGTGATCGAACGCTCTGGCTGCACGTTAAGCAGCGCCAGCGGGACCGGCGCCTCGAGCAGGGCGCGGACCGAGCGCATCGCCGGCCCGTAGGTCAGCATCACAACCGCGATTCCCTCAACCCCGTTCGCCAGCAGCTCGCGGCTGATGGACTCGATGTCCTCACGGTTGCGGGCGGGGCGCAGGAACACCAGCTCGGCGGCGTCGCCCAACTGCTGAGCTAGCCGGCGGGCGAAGTCGGCCTGGTGCTCGGTGATCCCGGGGAGCATCTCGTCGTAGAGCTCCTGCATGATCGCCAGCAGGCCGATACGGGGTCTCACTAGCTCGTCACCTCCCCTCGGATCCGCTTCAGGCTGTGCAGCAGGTCGGCCTGTTCGCGGCCCAGCAGCCCGGTCAACGCGCGGTAAACGGCGTAGACCCCGTCGTAGATTTGCTTGGCGCCGGCGTCCGGCCGGTAGGTATGCGCGGCACTCGGTCGCGTGGCTGCGACCGCCGCGCCGATGTCCTCATACACGCCAGCGGCCACGGCACCGAACAACGCCGCCCCACGCGCCGGCACCTCGCTCGAGGCCGGCACGTTCACCTCGAGCCCGCTGACGTCGGCAAACAGCTGCATCAGCAATGGGCTGGCATCGGCGATTCCGCCGCAGGCCACGATCTCCGACAGCGGCAGCCCGTGCTCGACGAAGTTCTCGATGATCCGGCGGTTGCCGAACGCGATCGACTCCAACAGCGAGCGGTAGATGTGCTCGGGCGCCGACTGCAGCGTCAGGCCGCAGGTCACACCTGAGAGGTCGGCGTCGGCGAGCACCGAGCGGTTGCCATTCCACCAGTCGAGCGTCACCAGGCCGGTCTCGCCGGGCCTGAGCTTTGCCGCCTCGCGCTCCAGCGTCTCGTGGGTGGCATCAGGCGGGGCGATGCGGCGCACGAACCAGGACAGCATGTCGCCGACCGCCGCCTGCCCGGCCTCGTAGCCGAATAGCCCAGGCAGGATCCCGTCCTTGACTACGCCGGTGATCCCCGGCAGCCGCACCTCGTCAGGGTGGACGATCATGTCGCAGATCGAAGTCCCGATAACGGACACGAAGGCTCCCGGCCGCTCGACCCCCGCCCCCGGCACCGACACAAACGAGTCGACGTTGCCCACGGCCACAGGCGTTGAGGCCGGAAGCCCAACCCGTTCGGCGACCTTCCCGGTGAGCGTTCCGGCACGGGCGCCGAGCGGCAGGAACGAATCGCCCAGCTTCTCCGCGGGCCGATCGAACCCGGGGTAGGCGGCGTCGAAGTAGGATGCGGGTGGCAGCCCTTCGTCCGGAGACCACAGCGCCTTATAGCCGGCCGTGCAGGTCTGCCGCCGCTCGGCGCCAGTCAGGTGCCACACGATCCAATCCGCCCCCTCGATGAAGCCGTAGGTGGCGTCGTATAGCTCGCGGTCCTCGAGCCACAGCTCGATCAGCTTGGGGAAGTACCACTCGGAGGAGATCCGGCCGCCGTAGCGCTCAATGAACTTCTCGCCGCGCTCCAGCGCCACCTCGTTCAGCCGGTCGGCGACCGGTTGAGCCGCGTGATGCTTCCAAAGCTTGGGCCAGGCGTTGCGGTGCTCCCGCCAGCGCTCCAGCGTGCACATCGGCGCCCCCTCCGCGGTAACCGGGAGAACCGTGCAAGAGGTGAAGTCGATGCCCACACCGGCCACTGACTCGCTCGGGACGCCCGCTTCCTCGAGCGCAGCGGGGATGCCCTCGGCGAGCACGTGAGCCCAGTCGTCGGGGTTCTGGAGCGCCCAGTCGGCGGGTAGCCGCTCGTCGCCCTCCGGCAGCGTGCGGTCGATGACACCGTGGGGGTAGGGGACGACATGCAGAGCCAGCTCCTCGCCGCTGTGGGCGTCCAAGACCAGGACACGTCCCGACTCGGTGCCGAAGTCGACGCCGATGGCGTGGGCCGGCTCGGTCACCGAGGGCCGGTCACTGCCGGGCGTCGGGCGTCGCTTGGACGTCCGAGGCGGACGCAGCGCCGTTGCCGGTGTGCTCCGCCAGCCGCGCACGCCGGTACTGCTCGACGACGATCTCGTTCAGCTCCTCGACCGAGGTCTCCGAGGTCGGTCGGTCGAGCGCGATTGCTCCCTCCTGGATCAGGCTGACGCGGTCGCAGGCCTGAAACACGTGGATGTAGTTGTGAAGGATCATGATGATCGAGACTTGGCCCTCGGCCTTCAGCCGCTGGATCAGGTCGAGGATCATCGCCCCCTCCTTGGCGCCCATCGCCGCCAGCGGCTCGTCGAGCAGGATGATGTCGGCCTGGCTAGAGATCGTGCGGGCAACGGCAATCGCTTGGCGCTGGCCACCGGACAGACGCGCTACCGGCAGGCTGAGTGACGGGATGTTGATCCCGATCTCGTCCAGCGATTTCCGCGCCTCGCGTCGCATCAGGGCGTTGGACAAAAATGGGATCGGCGTGTGGACCCGCTCCCGGTTCAGGAACAGGTTGTGGAAGACGGACAGCTCGTCGATCAGGGCCAGGTCCTGATAGACGATGTCGACGCCTTGCCTGCGGGCGTCGTCCACGCTCTTTGGAGCGTAGGGCTCGCCCTTCAGCCACATCGTGCCGGAGTCCGGCTTGTGGAATCCGCACAGGATCTTGACCAGGGTCGATTTGCCGGCGCCGTTGTCGCCGAGCAGACCTAGCACCTCGCCCTTGCGCAGGTGAAGGTTGATGTCGCGCAAAGCGGTGATCGGCCCAAAGCGTTTCGCTACGTTCTCCACTCGGAGAACATCGTCGTCCGCCGTCGTCGACCCAACGGGCCTGGGCTCCGCCGCGGTACCGTCAGCCACGGCCCGATCCTCTGCGTACGCGCTGGATATAGGTGTTGAGTGTCATGGCGATGATGATCGCGATCCCTAGGTAGAGGTCTTCGTAGTTGGCGCTGACCCCCTTGACGGTGAGTCCGTCGGTGAGAATGCCCAGGAACAGCGCCCCGATCAGGGCTCCGACCACGGTGCCCGAGCCGCCGGTCATCAGCGTTCCGCCGATGATGACGGCGGAGATCGCAAGCAGCAGGTCCTGGTTGGATCCTGACGGATCTGGTGTCGCGCTTGACGTCCGGATGGCCTCCAAGATGCCCGCGAACCCGGCGAACATGGCGGAGATCATGAAGTTGCGCAACAGCACCAGCCGGACGTTGACGCCCGCTTCGGCGGCGCCGAGCTTGTTACCGCCCACCGCCACCGTGTAGAGACCCCAGCGCGTGAAACTCAAGACGACCTGGAGCGCTCCGACGATGACGAGCGCCCAGATCAGCTCCGAATACGTGCCGCCCCCGAAGATCTGAGCGAACGTGGGGACGTGCACGATCGAAGTGCCGGGAGTGGTGACCTGCTCGGAATGGGAGATGATCAGCGTCAATCCGTCTAGGAAGAACAACATCGCCAGCGTGACCACGAACGAGGTGATCCCGATGTAGGCGACGAAGAAGCCGTTGATCGCGCCGATGATCAGCGCGATCACCAGCGCCAGGATGAGGCTAAGAACGGTTGGAAGCCCGGCGTTGGCGAGCTTGACGTAGACGAACGGGGTAAACAGATACAAGGCGCCGATCGACAGGTCGATCTCGCCCAAGGTCATGACGAACACCTGGCCGGCGGCCATGATCGCCAAGAAGCAGAAATAGGGCATCAGGTTCTTGAAGTTGCTTCCGCTCAGGAAGTGGTTGACGCTGGCCGAGAAGTAGATGAAGGCGATGATCGTGACGACCACGATGCTGCCTTCGCGCAGCGTCAAGAACCGCGTCAGCCATCCCGGGAGCCGGCCGTTTGAGAACGGCCGGCGGCCAGCGGGCTTCTCCGGCGGGGTTGCGCCGGCACGAGCGTCGGGGGTTGACTCGACCGCCATGTCCAGAGCTCCCTAGCCCATGACTGTGGCTAGGACTTCTGGACGCCCGGACTGGTGCCCGTGCCCTCGTACGTGCTCTTGGTGCTGCTGTAGGGGAGCACCGTCGAGCTGTTGAGGAACTTCAGCCCGGTGTCGACCTCGGCGATACCGGTCAGATGCTGTGAAACGTTGTACATGTAGAGCTGGAGGATCGGCAGAAATCCCTGCAGGTATGGCTGCTGGTCGATCGTGAAATCGATGTAGCCGGCCGCCAGCAACTGCTCGGTGATGGGGGTGAGGTCGTAGCCGCCGCCCTTGACCTTGCCCTTCAGCCCCTGCTTCTGGATCGTCTGGGCGACCCCCTGGGTCGAGCCGGCATCGACGGCGAACATCCCCTTGACGTTCGGATGGCCCTGCGCGTAGGAATTGATCTTCGTCAGCTCGCCCGGCACATCCGCGCCGGTGGCGATGACCGAGGTCGTGATCGAGGGGGTGCTCTTCAGCGTCGCCAGCGCGCCGTTGATCCGCGGCTGGATGTTGGCCGAGCCCGGAGTGGCGATGAACAACGCCACTGGCCCGGAGGGAACGAGACTGGCGATGTGCGAGCCCATCTGCTGTCCGGACAGGTACAGATCCTGGCCGATGTAGGACAGGCGGCCCGTGGCCGGCTCGTCGGCGTTGTACGCCACGACCGGGACGCCGGCGGACAGCGCCGACTGGACGGGCTTGTTGAAGGCGGTTGGATCGATTAGTGAGGTGGCGACGCCGTCGGCCTTGGCGCTGACTGCGCTGTTGATCGCGTTCACCATCTCGGAGACGTTGCTGCTGGCCGAGCCGGTCCAGGTGTAGGAGCACCCGAGTAGCTTGCAGGCGTCTGAGGCGCCGCTCTGCGTGGGCGTGAAGAAAACGTTGGTGGTCACGTGGTTGACCATCACGAAGTGGTAGCTCTTGCTCGAGCCGAAGATTCCGGAGGCGGCGCCACCGCCGGAGGCGGACGCCGAGGAGGTCTTCTTGCTGCTCCCACAGGCCTCCAGCGCGAACGCTGCGATCCCGGCGGCGCCACCGGTGAGCGCCGTGCGCCGGGTTACCTGCCGCCAGTTCTTGAAGGGGCTGTCAGGCTCCTTGCGCTCGTCCCATTCCAGGCGCTCAAGGGCATCACCGACCGTGTCCTGATCTGACATGTCTGCGCTCCTCTCCTCTCCGGCTTTGCTGACTCGCCGTAACCTCGCAGAGCCGCACGCCGTTGTCCACTCGACTTAACCGTTGCGCAACGGGTCGCGCGATGTTAGCGGTCACATCGAGCCAGGTCAACGTGGCTCGTGACGTGCGAGGATCAACGCGGCGCGACCGTGGTGCTGCCGCGGACCACGAGCTCCGGCTCGACGCGTGGCGCCGACGGGACCGGTCCCTCGGAGGCCATCAGCCGCAGCAGGAGCCGCACACTGCGACTGCCCAGCTCGTCGAAGTCCTGGCGCACTGTGGTCAGCGGCGGCAGGAAGTAAGGCGCCTCGGGAATATCGTCGAACCCCACCACGCTGACGTCATGGGGTACGCGGCGGCCGCTCTCGTGCATGGCACGCAGCACGCCCAGGGCCATCTGGTCATTGGCCACGAAGATCGCGGTGACCTGGCGGTTGGTGCTCAAGCGTCGGCCGATGTCGTAACCGGCTCGCGCGCTCCAGTCGCCGGCCAGAGGATCGGGTGCCTGGGCCCCGGCCGCTTCGAGAGTCTTGCGCCAGCCCTCGAGTCGCTCGCGCGACTCGAGGAAGTCCATCGGTCCCGTGATGTGCCACACCGTCTCGTGCCCCAGATCGAGCAGGTGACGAGTGGCGCTGGCTGCGCCGGCGAACTGGTCGACGGCGGCCAGCGGCACCGCCTCGTCCGGGCCTGCCTCGACCGCCACGAGCGGTGCGTCACCCGGTGCGTGCAGCAAAGCGTCGGCCGCCTCTTCGTTGGGTGCGATAACAAGGATCCCATCCACGCCATGGCGCCGGAGGCGCTCAACGGCGTCGGCCACCGAGGAGCGGTCGAGCGCTTTGAGGCTGGCGACGATGATGAAGTAGCCGGCCTCGTGCGCGGCGCGCTCGATCCCGAACAGCGTCGAGGCCGGGCCGTACAGCGTGGTGTCGAAGCTCACGACTCCCAGCGTGTTGGAGCGGCCGGTGACCAGCGCCCGTGCAACGGAATTGGGGCGGTAGCCAAGCTCCAGCATCGCCTTCAGCACCCGCTCCCGGGTCGCGGGACGCACGTGGGGGCTGCCGTTGATGACGCGCGAGACGGTCTGGTGCGAGACCCCAGCCCGCTGCCCGACGTCCAGCATCACCGCGCGGCGGCGCCGGGTAGGCGGTCTTTCTTGATCCTCCATGTGCGCCTCTCAGGGCGGGTTTGCGCCTCACAGGAGGCCGCTCAGCACGCCGGATATACGACTGCGGCGCGCGCGTGATGTTATCGCTAACGCGGCTATATGATCGAGCGTCAGCTCGAACATTTCGAGCTCATCGTCTCCCGTCGAAGGAGGAGCCATGAAGACGAGCCTCGGCATCTGGGCCTTTGGCCCGATGATCACCCGTTTCGTGCCCGTCGGCTACCAGCCCGAGCACGGCTACGAAGCGGAGCCCGTCGCGGAGAAGGTTCACCGCGCGGTCGAGGGCCTCGGCGAGCTCGTCGACGGGTACGAATTCCACTTCCCGCAGGAGCTCTCCCCAGACAACGTAGATGAAGTGCAGGCGGCGCTCGGCGAGCACGACATCTATTGCATCGCCGGGGGACTCCACCTCGATCCTCGCTTCGCCCACGGCGGGCTCGTAAATCCGGATCGGCGGATCCGCGGGGAGGCGCTGAGAGTCCTCCGGGAGGCCGCGGAGTTCGCGGGCTCCCTGGGGGCCCAGCTCATCGTCTGGCCGGGGGGCGAGGGATACAACTACCCATTCCAGACGCCCTACGCCGATTCGTGGCGCTTGCTGATCGAAGGGCTCGGCGAGGTCGCCGTGGAATGCGACCGACAGGGCATCGCGCTGTTTCTCGAGCACAAGAACTCCGAGCCCGCGATGAAGATCCTGATGCGCAACATCGGCATGACCCTCCACGTCATCCACATGCTGCGAGCGCAGGGCATCGACAACGTCAAGGTCAACATGGACTGGCAGCACCTGATCATGAACGGCGAGCACCTGCCGGAGTACGCGGCGATGCTGGCCGACCAGGGGTTGCTCGGCCACCTGCATGCCAACTCGGGCTGGGGCACGTTCGACGACGACAACATGGTGGGGGCCACGGCGTTCATGGAGACGCTGGAGCTGGCTCTCGAGCTGCGCCGCTGCAAGTACGGCTCGGGCGGCGAGCGTCTGGGATTCGACCTCTACCCCTACACCGAGGACCAGGTGGGGGCGGTCAGGCGCTCCGTGTTGCAGTGGCAGTTCATCGACTCGGTCGCGGCGCGGATCGACGACCGAGCGCTGCGCGAGGCTCAGCAGCGCAAGGACGCCGTGCGGGCCCAGGAGATCGTGTACGCCGCCCTCGGGGCGTGAGGCCCCGCGGGTCGACATGAGCCGCCGCGGATGAGCTCGTGAGCGAGACCGTGATCGGCCTCGACGTCGGCACCTCCGGCGTCAAGGGACTGGCGGTCGACCCGGACGGCCAGGTGCTGGCGCGAGCCGAGGCGGGCTATCCGCTCCACACGCCTGAGCCCGGCTGGGCCGAGCAGGACCCGGGCGACTGGTGGGAGGCCTCGAACGGCGTGCTGGCAGAGCTGAGCGAGCGGGCTGGACGGCCGGCTGGAATCGGCCTCAGTGGTCAGATGCACGGGCTCGTTGCCCTGGACTCCTCGGACGATGTGATCCGCCCCGCGATCCTGTGGAACGATCAACGCACGGCCGCCGAGTGCCAAGAGATCGAGCGCTTGCTCGGGCTAGAGCGCCTGATCGCCCTGACCGGCAACCGCGCTCTACCGGGATTCACGGCACCCAAGCTGCTGTGGCTGCGACACCACGAGCCCGATGCCTACAACCGCATCGCCCGGGTGATGCTGCCCAAGGATTACGTGCGTATGCGGCTGTGCGGTGAGCACGCGACCGACGTCGCCGACGCGTCCGGGACTTTGCTGCTGAACGTCGCCGCGCGGCGCTGGTCAGACGAGGTACTGGACACCCTCGAGCTCGACGCCGGCTGGCTGCCGCCGGCGCTCGAGAGTCCCTGCGTCTCCGGCCATACCGACGACGGCGTGCCGGTCGCCGCCGGCGCCGGCGACCAGGCGGCTGGCGCCGTGGGGGTGGGGGTCGACCGGCCCGGCCCGCTGTCGGTGGTACTCGGGACCTCAGGCGTCGTGTTCGCGGGACTGGAGCAGTTCACCGCAGACCCCGAGGGACGTGTTCACGCCTTCTGCCACGCGATTCCCGACACCTGGCACGTGATGGGAGTGATGCTCTCAGCAGCTGGGTCGCTGAACTGGTTGCGCGAGACGATTGCCCCGAGTACCCCCTACGACGACCTGCTGGCCGAAGCCGAGAGCTGGGAGCCGGGGGCCGAGGGTCTGACCTTCCTTCCCTACTTAGCCGGGGAGCGCACGCCTCACGCTGACCCGGACGCTCGGGGTGCTCTCGCCGGACTGAGCGTGCGCCACGACCGCGGGGCGCTGGTACGCGCGGTGCTCGAAGGTGTGGCCTTCGGCCTGCGTGACTCGCTCGATCTGGTCGCCGAGCTGGGGCAGAGGCCCGAGGCCGGGCGCGTGTCGGGCGGCGGCAGCCGCAGCGAGCTGTGGCTGCGGATCCTGGCCTCGGCGCTCGAGCTGCCCCTCGAGCCGGTGGAGGTCGACGAGGGAGCGGCGTTCGGCGCGGCGCTGCTGGGCGGCGTGGCGGCGGACGTGTGGCCGGACGTGCCCGCGGCGGTGGCGGCGACGGTCCGTCCCCGGGCGGCGGTCGAGCCGGTTCCCGGGTGGGTGGAGCCCTACCGCGAGCAGCGCGAGCGCTACCGCGCGCTGTATCCGGCGCTGCGCGGATTGGAGGCGGAGATAGCGGGGCGGATGTCCTCCTGAACGGGCCGTGATCTCAGCCGCGGCTCGCGTGGGCGTCGTGCACAATGATCTGAGAAGCGAGTGAGTGGAGGAGCGCGATGCTGTTCGGTCAAGAGCATGTACGGCGATATCGGGAGACTGACGGCAGGGAGGGCCATGACTGGCAGGGCACTCACACACTGATCCTCACGACCACCGGTCGCAAGTCAGGGCAAACGCGCAGCACGCCGCTGATCTACGGCCAGCACGGCGACAGCTACCTGGTGGTGGCTTCAAAGGGCGGAGCGGATGAGCCGCCGGCCTGGTATCTGAACCTTCAGGCGCAGCCGGAGGCCGAGATCCAGGTCAAGGCCGACCGTTTCAAGGTACGCGCGCGCACCGCCACGCCTGATGAGAAACCTGAGCTCTGGCGGACGATGACCGACCAGTGGCCGGCTTACGACGACTATCAGGGCAAGACCAAGCGCGAGATCCCGGTGGTGGTGCTCGAGCGGCAATGAGTTTGGCCAGGCGGGGCTTTGCGTCGGACAATGCGGCGGGCGTCCATCCTGCGGTGCTGGAGGCGATCGCCGCGGCGAATCGAGGCCACGCCTATGGCTACGGCCATGACCAGCTTACGCGGCGGGTGGAGCTGCTCTTCCAAGAGGTCTTCGGCTCTCGCGCACGCGCGTACCTCGTGTGGGGCGGCACCGCGGCCAACGTCCTGTCGCTGCGCGCCACCTGCCGTCCCTGGGAAGCGGCGATCTGCGCTCAGAGCGCCCATCTGAACGCGGATGAGGCGGGCGCCCCGGAAGCGATTGCCGGGACAAAGCTCCTGAGCTTGGCCACCGAGCATGGCAAGCTCTCGCCGGAGCTGGTGGAGCCGCTGATCGATCGGCCGGTTGACGAGCACGCGGTGCAACCCCGGGTGGTCTCGATATCGCAGTCCTCCGAGGTGGGAACGGTCTACAAGCCCGCGGAGATCGTCGCGCTTGCCGAGCTGGCGCACGCTCGCGGGATGCTGCTGCATATGGACGGCGCCCGGCTCTGCAACGCCGCCGCTGCGCTGGGGGTCTCGCTGGGCGAGCTGAGCGACGGCGTGGGCGTGGACGTCCTGTCGTTCGGGGGGACCAAAGTCGGGCTGCTGGGAGCCGAGGCGGTCGTCTTTCTAAGGCCGGGGTTGGACGAGGGATTTCTGCACCTGCGCAAGCAGTCGCTACAGCTGGCGTCCAAGATGCGATTCCTCGCGGCCCAGTTCGACGCCCTGCTCAGCGATGGTCTGTGGATGAAGATGGCGGGCCACGCCAACGCCATGGCCGCCCGCTTGGCCGAGGCCGTGGGTCAGCTGGAGAAGCTCACGATTACACAGCCGGTAGAGGCAAACGCCGTCTTTGCCCGTATTCCCGAGCCGGCGCTTGCGCTGCTTCAAGAGCGCTTTCAGTTCTACGCGTGGGACGAGCGCACCACCGAGGTGCGCTGGATGTGCGCCTGGGATACGACGGAGGACGACGTCGCGGAGCTGGCCGCCGCGGTGGCGACAGCGGTACGCGCCGAGAGCCCGGCATAGGTCTCGGACGGCCAGCTGGCGGGGACCCCGGTCGCGCGCGGATGGGGCCCGGCTCGAGGCCGGACCCCGATCGCGACTGAATTGCTTAGTAGTTCCGCGGGTGTCTGGCGACGTAGCCGCTGGTTGAGGCCATGCTGTTGCTCCACCGAGACCCACTCTCGGCCAGCGCCACCGTGTCGAAGCGCCGCCCCTCGATCGTCATCCAGGCGTGACCGGAGTTGGCGTAGACCGTCACGTACCTACCCGCGCCCGGCGCGCCATAGCTCTCGAGCTCGGTTGAGTCCTCCGGCGAGTTCAGCAGGCCCGCGGAGTGGAGCACGTACGACACGGACCCCGAGCAGTCATAGCCGTTGGAGTTGAACGAGCCATGGCCGCCGCCATACACGTATGGACGCGTGGCGATCTGGTTGCCGGCCGCGATCATCCTGTTCACACCCTGCTGCACGTTGGGGCTCGGTGTCGTGGAGCCGGTGGTCGTCGGCGAGGTGCTGGTGGTAGGCGCCGTGGTGGTCGTGGTAGGCGCCGTGGTGGTCGTTGTGGGCCTGGTTGTAGCCGTCGGGGCCGTCGTGGTTGGCGTCGTCGTGCGGACGGTGGGTGGGGTCGTCGTGCGGATGGTCGGCGGAGTCGTATTGCGCTCGGGCACACCGCCGGTGGCCCCGTGGCCGGTGCCGGGCGCCGCGGTTACCTCCTGAACGTCGCCGGAGGGCGACGACACGACCTTGGACCCTGAGACCGCGTTGGACGTGGCGCCGGTCGGTACGGACCGCGTGCCCGAAACGACCGTCGCCGGCGCCGCAACCGCATGGGCCGTGGATTCGCTCGGCGCCGCGGCGGCGCTATGCGCTTCCACGGTCACATCGCTTGCCAGGTGCACGTTTCGCGCTGGCGTCGCCGGAGCAGCCGTTGCAACGGCTGCGCCCCCGGAGTACTGGGCGACTGTCTCCGGCGCAGCCTCGCGCACCGGGTTGGCGCTGGTTGCGATAGGAGCCGCAGCCGCTGGGTGGGCAACGGCGGCGTAGCTGCTGGAGTGAGGGCTCGAGGACGGGGAGAGCGAGGCCCGCGACGTCGACGCGGCGTGCGTCCCGGCGCTCTCCAGGGTGCTTCCCCAGCTGCCGCGCACTGCGGCTTCGGCCCGGGCCCGCGCATGGGCGTCGGCGGCGTAAGCGACGCGCTCCTTGCCGGCGGCGCGGGCGCCGCTGCCACCCAGAAGACTCGGAAGCGTCGAGCCGGCGACCAGTGCCAGGGCAGAGATGCCGCCCAAGGCGACGCTCGGGCGAGGCATTGTCGAACGCTGAGCCGCCTTGCGGCGCAGCTCGGAGTAGGACGCGGAGCGTTCCAACACGTCGCCCAACGTCAGGTCGCGCTCCGGCCGCAGGCGATAGAGCTCAACCGACGAACGCCGCGGACGGCCACGACGCTCGAGTGAACGCTTGAGGGACTCCTCCCACACATCGACCCGGCCAAGATCTCGTGCGTAATCCACAAACTCTCCCTTTCGGTACGGACTAGGAAGCCTGCGGAGTTAGCTGACGGGCTAGCGCACTGCTGAGGGCATCGCGCTACGCCGCAAACTTGCGGCGTTTCGCCCCATACGATCCGGCCAATCGCAGTGGGTCCCCCGCTCGCCGGCCACGGATGGCGCGACGACTCGGCTTATGTCGGCGCGGGAGAGTACCAGCAAGATTCCTCTCATGTAGCCCGGTTGCAACAAACTGTGCACGTGCACAATTGTCCGCGATTTGCTGCGACTCCTGGGGCGGGGGGGCCCCCTGGTGGTGGCGGCTGTTAAGGGTGAGGGGCGGCAGGCGGCGGTGGCGAAGTGCTCGGACTGGTCGAGGCCAGCGCGTGCGCTACTGGCCGTCGCTTGCCGGGGTGGCGGCCGCCGCGCCAGGGGCGGACTCGGTGGGCAGCCGGTATCCGCGCTCGGCCTTCACGAGGTCTCCGGCACGGGCAAGCTTCGAGAGCGTGGTGGAGACCGTGCCCCGGGCCAGACCGGTCGCCTCGGCGACCTCCCCGGCCGTCCGGGGCCGGCCATCCGCCAGCGTCTCCAGCACGCGGTTCTTGGTCGCGCCGGGAGGTGTGCGTCGCGTGCTCGCGCGCCGCCCAGATCGCCGCGAGCCCTGGGTGCTACGCGAGCGCTGGGAGCTGCCCGAGCGCTGGGAGCTGCGCGAGCGCTGGGAGCTGCCCGAGCGCTGGGAGCTCGCGGAGCCGCGGGACGACCGTCCGGAGCCGCCCGAGCGGGCATTTCTCGATCGACTCGCTCCTCCCCCGGGAGAGCCCGGAGCACTCCTCGGATCAAGCGCCGAGAGGGCCTTGCGCAGCTTGTCGGCCTCGCCGAGGACGGCGTCGAGGCGATCCTGGATGTCATTCCGAATTCGGTCGATCAGGTCCATCCCGTGCTCCTTGTCAAGGTCGATAGGCGGCTTTTGAGCGCAGGCGATCCTAGCCGCTCACCTCGCGCGGTAGCGTCCCGCCTCAATGCTCCCCGACTGGCCCGATGGCACGGTCACGATCCTGGCGACCACCGGCGGGGGGCCGCACGCGATCCCGGTCTCGGCCGCGGTTCGGGCCGGACCGCGCTCGATCCTTATCGCCCTCGGGGCCGGACGCAAATCGCTGGCCAGGCTTCGGGCAGATCCAGCCGTGGCGCTGGCTGTGCTGTCGGAGGGGAACGTCGCGCTGACGGCTTACGGCACCAGCCGCGAGCTCGAGGCGGAGATGCCGGATGGCGTCGTGGCGGTGGCCATCGAAGTTGAGAGCATCCAGGATCACAGCCGCGAGGCATTCAAAATCGATCGCGGTGTCGGCTTCCACTGGACCGACGAGGCAGCCCAGCGCCGCGACGACGACGTGCGAGCGGCGCTCCAGCGGATCGCGGCGGCGAACGGCTATGGGTAAGCGCGTGGCCGCCTTCGCGCCTGGGCGCGTAAACCTGATCGGCGAGCACACGGACTACAACGAGGGCCTGGCGCTGCCTCTGGCGATCACCGAGGGAGTCACCGTGCGGGCCCGTGCGACTCCCGAGCCGGAAATCACCGTGGCCGCGCTGGATCTCGCGGAGGAGGACAGTTTCGACGTCCGGCACCCCCCGCCCGCTAACGGATGGCGGGCGTTCGTACGGGGTGCCGTCGCCGAACTGCGCAACGCGGGCGTGGAGTTGGGAGGCGCGGCGCTCGAGATCACGGGCGACATCGGCCGGGGCTCGGGATTGTCTTCCTCGGCGGCGCTCGAGGTCTCGCTGTGCCTTGCGCTGAGCGCGCTGAGCGACAGCCCAGGACTCGAGCGAATTGACCTGGCGCGACTGTGCTCGCGCGTGGAGAACGAGTGGGTGGGGGCTCGGACCGGGCTGCTCGACCAGTTGGCGTCCCTGTACGGACAGCGCGACCGCGCGGTGCGGATCGACTTCCGTTCGCTCGAAATCACCCCCACGGTCCTCGAGCTCGGTGACTTCAGGCTGGTGGCGCTCGATTCGGGTGAGCGCCACAGCCACGCGGGCTCGGGCTACAACGAGCGGCGGGCGGAGTGCGGGCGCGCGTGCGAGCAATTAGGTCTGAAGAGCCTGCGCGATGCGACGCCCGAGTTGGCGGAGCGGCTCCCGGATCCGCTGGCGCGTCGCGTGCGTCACGTGATCAGCGAGAACGAGCGGGTGGAGGAGACCGTGTCGGCGTTGGGGCGCAGGGACCTCGAGCGAGTTGGGCAGTTGCTGGGCGCCTCCCACGCCAGCCTCAGGGACGACTATGAGGTCTCGACCCCCGCGGTCGAAGCCACCGTGACAGAGCTTCGCCAGGCGGGCGCGTTGGGGGCTCGGATCATCGGCGGTGGCTTCGGCGGCCACGTGCTGGGGCTGCTGCCGCCCGACGCGCGCCCGCCACAGGGTGCGGTCGGGGTTCGCGCCGGGCCTGGCGCCCGGTTGCTCTAGCCCGGTTCGTGGCGGCCCGAGCGCTGGCAATCGCCAGCGATTGCAGCAAGCGGCGTCAGCCGCCCATGCCGCCGAATACGGCGAACGGGTTGCCGCCCACGCTCGAGAGCACCGACGCCACCGTGCCTTCGGTGCTTACTGTGCTTCCCGCGGGGGCCTCGGCTCGGAGGCGCTCGGCAAACGCCGCAGCGCTGTCCTCGTCGGCCGCGCCGACCAGCACAAAGCGAAAGCGCTGGACGCTGGGAAGGCCCTCAGCTCGCAGCCGCTCCGCCAGCTCGGCAGCGGCTTCGCGGCTGGAGCACTCGACGCGCACTTCGAACTCGGGGTACGGCTGCTCGCGCTCCCGGGCGATTCGCTCTGCGTGCTCCGCCGCCAGCTGAGCGTCGCTCTCGGGTAGGGGCACGTCGGGTTTCTCCCAAGCCTCGGCCGATGGGTGCCAGCGCCGCAGCTCTGTCTGCAGCTGCCATCCGTGCTCGGCGGCCACTGACTGCGCCAGCTGCTCGGCCATCTCCGCCTGCTCGCGGGTGCCGGCGTAGCAGAAGACCTCGGTGCCCTCACGGGAAACGATGACTCGGTCCGGGAACGAGCGTTCGAGGCGTTGCTCCAGCTCGGAGGCGTCGAGGCGCTCAACAAGGCGACCGGCATAGCCTTGCTCGTCGAAGGCGATGTGCAGCCGCCAGTCGTCACTCATGGGTTCAATCTAATGGTTCGACCGTGTCCGAAAGCCTGACGGGGCAAAATCCGACGTGATGAGCAGCGAGGGACTCCGAGCAGCCGAAGAGAAGATGCGGGCCGCCGGCCAGCACGAGGAGGCGGTCCGGACCTTCCGCTCCGCCTATGAGCGGCTCGAATCCGGCGAATCGGCGTACCTTCCGAGCGCCGAGCTTGAGCCGGCGGGAGACGTCGAGTCACTCGACGAGCTGCCGCAGGCCGACGCGGCCGAGGCGCTGGCGGCGGTAGCCACGATCAAGCTCAACGGCGGGCTCGCGACCTCGATGGGGCTACGTGCCCCCAAGTCGCTCGTCGAGGCGCGCGACGGGCGCTCGTTTCTGGAGATCATCGTCGCCCAGGTTCGGAACATCCGGCGCCGCGACGGGGTCCGGCTGCCGCTGCTGTTGATGAACAGCGAAGCAACCCGCTCGGAGACGCTCTCTGCGCTGCCTGACGACGCCAGCGGGTCGCTGCAGCCCGACTTCATGCAGAGCATGGAGCCCAAGCTCGAAGCCGACGAGCTCCACCCCGCGAGCTGGCCGGCGGATCCGAAGCTCGAGTGGTGCCCCCCCGGCCATGGCGACGTCTACGGGGCCCTGCGTCGCTCGGGAATGCTGGCGGCGCTGATCGACCAGGGCTTCCGCTACGCGATGGTCTCGAACGCCGACAATTTGGGGGCCACCGTCGATCCCCGGATCGCGGCGTTCCTGGCCGCGGAGCGGATCCCGTTCCTGATGGAGGTGGTGATCGGCACCGAGGCCGACCGCAAGGGAGGGCACATCGCCCGGCGGCGCTCGGACGACCAGCTGGTCCTACGCGAGACGGCGCAGACCCCGCCCGAGGACGAGGAGTCCTTCCGCGATTTTCGCCGCTGGCGCTACTACAACACCAACAACCTGTGGGTGGATCTACAGGCACTGTCCGACGAGCTCTCGCGACGGGATGGAGTGCTCGAGCTGCCGCTGATCGTCAACCGCAAGACCATCGACCCTCGCGACTCCGACTCGCCAGCCGTGCTGCAGCTGGAGAGCGCCATGGGCGCCGCGATCGGCAGCTTCGCCGGCGCGCGGATCCTGTGCGTGCCGCGGACGCGCTTTGCCCCCGTCAAGACGACCGACGATCTCCTCGTGCTGCGCTCAGACGCCTACACGGTGCACGACGGCGACCTGGTGGAGCCGGCCGGGGGTTCGCTTCCGTTCGTCGAGCTCGACTCCCGCTACTACAAGCTGCTCGATGACTTCGAGGGCCGCTTTCCCCACGGTCCGCCGTCGCTGCGCCAGGCCGAGCGGCTGGTCGTCCATGGAGACGTCACGTTCGAGGCGGGTGTTGTGGTCAAGGGCGCGGTCGAGCTGGAGCCCGCAGAGCGGGAGCGGATCCGGGAGGGGACCGTCCTCGGCCCGTAATTAAACGCTGGGCAAATAGTTCTTAAGTCCGGTTCCGCTTCTGCTTTTGTGGCCCTACGCTGCGCCGAGCCGGTGGGGAATCGCCAGACAGACACCGAGTTCAAGCTCACCCGGCGGACCGCGCTCGGCGCGCTCGCGGGCGCTGGAGCGGCCTCGCTTCTGGGGCCCGCCGGGGCGAGCGCGAGCGCGTCGGCCGGTCCCGGCTCGGTCTTCAGCGCTCACATCGGGGACGTAGACCGGGATTCAGGAGAGATCGCCGCGCCACGGAGATTCGAGCTCGTCGGCGTGCAATGGGGCGCACCGCGCCGTGTGCAGATTCAGCTGCGGACCAGACGGCGGGGAGGCCACTGGGGCCCATGGGCACAGGCGTCGGTGCTGGGCCACGGGCCGGACGAGCCGGCACGTTCGAAGCCGATGATTGGCGACGGCATCTGGACTGGGCCCGCTGATTTCGTGGAGCTACGGGCCTCGCAGCCGCTGAGCGGCGTACGCCTGCACTTCGTCCGGGTCCCGTCCTTGCCGCAGGCCGAGGTTGCCGCACTGCCGCTGGCCCAGCCGGTGCTAACCGCGGGCCCCGGCCAGCCGCCGATCATCGCCCGCCAGGCCTGGGCCCACGGCCACGCGCCACCAGCAGTGCCGCCGCTGTACGGCGCAATCAGGCTCGCTTTCGTGCACCACACCGAGAACCCCAACGGCTACTCGGCCGGCGAGGTTCCGGCCATCCTGCACGCCATCTACCAGTTCCACCGCTACAGCCGGGGCTGGGATGACATTGGCTACAACTTCGTGATCGACCTGTTCGGCCGGATCTGGGAGGCGCGCAAGGGCGGAATCGACGAGCCTGTGGTGGGCGCTCAGGCCGGGGGATACAACGCCGAGTCGACCGGGGTGGCGATCCTCGGCACCTTCAGCAGCGTGCTGCCGAGTGCGGCGGCGATCGGTGCGCTGCAGAATCTGCTGGCCTGGAAGCTCTCGCTGCACGGGGTCCCGACGGACGGCCGGACAACGGTGCGGGTCAATCCGGCTGACGCGTTCTATACGCCCTTCAAGCCCGGTGCCCACGTCTCGCTGCCGCGGGTGGCAGGACACCGCGACGGTGACTCCACGAGCTGCCCGGGCGATGCGTTGTACGGCCAGCTACCGGCGATTCGGTCCCAGGTCACAGCGCTCGCCGCCTCCAACGGGACGCCCCTGTCGCTGGCGCTGTCGGCGCCGAGCGGGCCCTTCGCGCGCGGTGCGAGCGTCACCGTGTCCGGACTGCTCGCGCAACTGGGCGGCGCGCCGGTCCCCGGGGCCTCGATCGAGCTTCAGCAGGTAACTGGAAACGGCGCTTCCACCATCGCCAGTGCCACGACCGACTCAAACGGCGCGTTCAACGCGACGATCACCGTGGGGGGCTCGATGAGCATCCGGGCGATCTACTACGGACCGCCCGCGTCGGCGTCGGGCTCGGCGCAGCTGAACGTTCGCCATCGGCGGCGACGCTAGCGCCGACGCTCGTCCGGCTGCGGCGTTGTGAGCTCAACCTGCTCGCGGCGGGCGATCTCCAGCGTCTCGGCAAACCCACGGCGCAGCGGCAGCTCCACCAGGCGCTGGGCCACCATCCGGATTGGCAGCACGGCGCCGACCCACGGCGGCGAGACGATCCGCCGCGAACGACGACGGATGCCCCGCTCGAGTGCGTCGATCGCCGCCTCCACCGGCCACACCGGCAGGGGCCCGCGTCCGCCAATCGGCGTGCGCGCCGCGGCCTCGGTGGCGAACCCGCGCGAGGTCATGTCGGTGTTGAGCTCGGCGTAGTAGGCAACGCCGACCCGGGCGCCGCTCGGGCGCAGCTCGATACGCAGCGAGTCGCCGAGCGATTCCACCGCCGCCTTGGACGCGCAGTAGGGCGACATCAGCGGCAGGTGGAGCGCGGCGGCTAGCGAGGCGGTGAGCAGGAAGTAGCCATCGCGGTGGGCGACGTGAGGGCCGGCGGCTTGTACGAGGTTGTATGTCCCACCGAGGTTGACGGCCAACGTCTTATCCCACAGCGTGGGATCGCCACCGATCAGGGTCATCTGTGCGCCCACGCCGGCGTTGGCCACGGCCACGTCGAGTCCCCTCAAGGCGTCGAGGGCGGCGGTGACGGCGCTGTCGACGGCGGAGCGATCCGCCACATCGCATTCGAAAAACGGCGCTCCGCCGCAGTCGGCGGCGACACGCTCCAGCCGCTCTGGCTCCAAGCCCAGCAGCGCAAGCCGGGCGCCGCGAGCATGCAGACGCCGAGCTAGCAACGAGCCGATTCCGCGCGCGGCGCCGGTGATCAGCACACGCCGGCCCGCTAGCTCCAGCTCGCCCCGTCTCATACTCGTCGACTCGCTGATCGGCGCCTGGCGAGGAGCCCCTGGATCTTCTGGGCCATCAGCGGTGGTGCGTCCGGCAGCCGATCGGGCTGGACGCGTAGGGCGTTGAGCGTCATGGCCAGCATCTCGTAGTGGCCGACCAGCATGCATAGCTCGATCAGCTCCTTGTCGCCCAGCAGGGCGCGGAGCTCGCTCCACAGCCGGTCTGAGATGTCGCGGGTTGCGTGCAGCTCGTCGGCCGCCTGCAGCAGCAGCCGCTGCCGGTCCGACCAGCCCGCCGCGTCCGGCCCATGGGGCACGAGTCGCACCTCTTCGCCGCTCAGACCCGCGGCCAGCGCCAGGCGTTCGTGCTGTTGGCGCTCGTAACCCGAGCCGGTGTTGTGGGCCACCCGCAGGATCACCAGCTCGCTGTCGGCGCGCGGCAGCGTGCCGCCCGGCATCAGCGCGCCGGCGAACCGCAGCCAGGGCCTGAACAGGCGCCGGTGGCGCGCCAGAGTGGTGAAGACGTTGGGAGGACCGCCGCCGGTCGCGGCGCCCAGAGTTCGAGCGATGAGGAAGTTGAGACGTCCGATCTGGCGGCTGCCGCCCGGAGCCAGCCGCGGGGCGTCGGCGGGCATAGTCTCAGCGCTCACCGTCACGCCCGCGATCCCGTATGGGCCAGCGCCGCCCCCACGAGGTCGATCAGCGGCTCGCGCAGAGCGCGGAGGCCGTCGAGGTCGCGAGCGGCCAGCCGCGCAGTGACCATCGTGATGATCGCCGACACCAGCGCCTGGCAGGCGAACCGCTCGGTCGGCGTCCGCGCACCGGATCCGTCGATCATCAGCTGCTCAAAGCGCTGCTGGATCCTCGCCCGGTGCTCCATGACCGCGTCTCCCGCAGCGTGCACCTCGACCATGAACAGCCTGGCGAACGCGGGCTCGGCGGCTAGCGCGTCTAGATACAGGCCGATCGTGCGGCTGAAGCGCTCCAGCGGGTCCCGGCCCGACGCGGACTCTCGCTCCAGCATCGCCAGCACGGCGTCGGCGGCCTGTTCGTAGGCGGCGATGAAGCAGTCCTGCTTGGAGCTGAACTGCTGATAGAAGGTCTCGCGCGAGATCCGCGCGCGGCGAAGCACATCCGCTACCGAGGTTTGAACGTAGCCGCTTTCGGCCGTTGCCTCAGCCATCGCTCGTATCAACCGCTCCCGCTGCGAGTGCACCACCTGCTCGCGTGGCAGCTTGTGTGGCCCGCGCGGAAGCGTCGCGAGCCCAGCGGGGCCCAGCGGAGCAGCGACGGCTTCGCGCTGCGCTCGTGGGGGAGCCAAAGTCTGCGCTTGTTTAGGTAGCACTGGCGACATCCTACGGGATCAGATAGGGTTAAGAACACCGATGTTCGCCAAGCCACGAGGGGTGAGAGGCACCTATTGGGGCTCGATCGCGGCGGTCGTCCTGACGCTCGGGCTGACGCTGCCGGTCGCCGCCCGGGCGGCGACGGCGTCGCTGAACGCGACGGTGAAGATGTCCGACGGCACGAGCCTCGAGGCCACGGTGACGGGCCAGGCGCCGTTGACGCCGCGGCCGGTGATCGTGGAGTTCAGCCCCTACGGACCGGGCAGCGGCACCACCCAAGACGGTCCGGCGTACAACTATCTGCTGGTTCAGGACCGTGGAACCGGCGCCAGCCCGGGCCAGTTCGACGCGCTGGGTCCCCGGAGCCAGCTGGACGTTCAGCAGACGTTGGCCTGGGCCTGCTCGCAACCGTGGAGCGACGGACGGTTGGGGCTGAACGGGTTCTCCGCCAGCGCGATCATCGTCTACAACTCACTGCACCTGAGCTTGCCCTGCGTGCGCACAGCCGTGCTCAAGTCGGGCACTTACTCGCTGTACCGCGATCTGCTCTATCCCGGCGGGGTCAATAACTTCCTGCCCGGGCTCGGTGTGATGGCGCTGATCGGCGCTCCCACGCTGGAGCAGGGTGCCTCGCGTCTGAAGCCCAATCCCCTCACTGGGCTGATCTCGGGCTCCGACACCGCCCTGGGGTTCTTTGACGTTGGGCTCAGTGACCTGGACCACCCGACGCTCGACTCGTTCTGGGCCCAGCGCCAGTACTCGGGCGACGCAAACCGCTTCCCGACGTTGATGCTCGACAGCTTCTACGACGTCGAGTCACAGGGTGCATTCGAGGCGTTCCGGGCGCTGCGCGGAGTCGGCGACCGCCTGCTGGTGGTCGCCGGCCATGACGGCTACCCGGCGGGCACCGACGGCGGCACGGCACAGATCAAGGCGTGGTTCGACCACTACCTGCTCGGGGTGGCCAACGGCACCCAGTCCCAGCCGCCCGTCGAGATGCTGATGTCCGCCGGGAGCCGCGAGAGCTATGACGCCGGAAGCTACGTCCGCTACAACGCGAGCAACTGGCCGGTTGCAGGGACGAACTGGATGTCGCTAGCGCTGAGCCCGGCCCGAAGCGGCAGCGGCTCGTCGCTCAACGACGGCTCGCTTTCGGCACAAGCCCCCAGCGCCTCGACGACACAGTCGTATGCGGCGATCCCGTCGATCCCCACCATGAGCGACACTCCGAACGCCGCATTCTTCGGACCCGACGGCCTGAACCAGGCGGCCACCTCGTTCCCCTCGTTGACGGAGACAGGCCTCGCCGAACCGCTGGGGCTGACCTACACCACCGCGCGGCTCACGCAGAACGTGCTCTCGGCGGGCCCGGCGGCGCTCGACGTGCGCCTGTCGAGCACCGCGCCGTCCACGGACATCTGGGCGGTGATCTCGGACGTGTGGCCCGACGGCAGCTCCCATCCCGTGGCCAGCGGCCGTCTCAACTCGAGCTTCCCGGGGATTTACCAGGCGCAGTCGATCACCGACGCCCACGGGAACGTCGTCGGTCCCTGGGGCAACTTCTCCACCCCGGTGGCCACGCTGCCCCTGGCAGCACGCTCATATCAGCTTGCGTTCTGGCCGATCGGCAACGAGTTCAAGGCCGGCCACCGCATCCGGCTGGTGCTGCTCGGCGCTTCGGGCGCCTCGTTCCCGAGCCTCCCGGCGATCAACACCGTGTCGCTAGGTGGGGCCCAGGCCTCGAGGCTGCTGCTGCCGGTGCTGCCGGCGCAATAGCCCGGCCCCTAGTCTCGCCACCACGCGGCGAGTATCCGGCGCCAGTTCTGCCAGGCGATCGCCTGAAGCTCGTCGGCGCCGAATCCGGCTGCCGAGAAGGCGTCGAGCAGTCGCGGCAGGCCGGCGGCGTCCCCCACGGCGTCGGGGATAGTGGTCCCGTCGAAGTCCGAGCCCAAGGCGACGTGGCGCACGCCTATCCGCTCAGCTATGTAGCGGGCGTGCGCAGCAATCAGCTCGAGCGGCGTATCGCGGTCCTCCTGGAAGTCGGTACGCAGAAACGAGCAGGCGAACACCACTCCCACCAACCCGTCGGAATCGCGGATCGCATCGAGCTGGGCATCGGTGAGGTTCCGGGAGGCGGCGCTCAGCCGGTGCGCTCCCGAGTGGGATGCCACCAGCGGCCCGGCGTCGATCCCCGCAACCTCCCAGAACCCAGCCTCGTTGAGGTGGCTGACGTCGACCATGATCCCCAGCTCGGCGCAGCGGGCCACAAGCGCCCGTCCGGCATCGGTCAGGCCAGGGCCGATGTCAGGGCTGGCGGGAAACACGAACTGGACGCCGTGACCGAACGCATTGGCTCGGCTCCAAACGGGCCCCAGCGAGCGCAGGCCGGCGGCATGCCAGAACTCGAGCGCCTCGAGCCCCGGATCGATGGCCTCGGCGCCTTCAAGGTGCATGACCGCTAGCGGTGGGCCGTCGGCGTTAAACGCCGCGTCGAAGTCCGCGACGTGGCGCCCGATCCGCAGCTGGCCGCTGCGCTCGAGCGCGATCAGCCGGGCGGCTGCCGCGCTGGCGTGGGCTGCCGCCCGGTGGTGGGACACGCGCGGCGCGAGCTCGAACTCGAGGACATCATCGCGGCGCGGCAGCGGCCGCTTTCGCTCTCCTCGCGAGGGCGTGAACAGCGAGAAAATGCCGCCGCGCATGCCGCCCGTTCGCATCCGCGGCAGATCGAGGTGACCCGCGGCGCGGCCCGTGGCGAACGCCCGGTGGTCGCGTCGGGTGAGCGCGTCGTTGTGGCCGTCAAAGACAGGTGGGCGGAGCATCCGGCGACGTTAGCGCCCGGGGCTGGAAGTCCGTGCCCCGTTAGCGCCGGGGGACTACTTCGATCCCGCCCCGGGACTACTTCAAGCCGCCCGGGGGGCTACTTCGATCCCGCCCCGGGGGCGCCCGCGAGTTCGTTGGCCCTCGCCGGCAGCAGCGCGGACGCCGGGGTTGGGGCGGCGCCGCGAGGGGACACCCTCGGTGCGGCGGTCGTATCCGCCGCGGCCACAGCTGCGGCGGTGATCCGCTGCCCGGGGGCGATCCTCGTGCTCTTGCTGCCCTTCGGCTTGACCCAGCGGAAGAACGCCGGCTTGTATTGCAGCAACGCAGACCAGGTGGCGGTGCCGATCACGCCGTCGATCGGCAGGCCGTGGGCTAGCTGGAAGTTCTCCACCGCGACCTGTGTCTGCGGACCGAAGCCACCGTCGACGGCGACCGTCTGACCGGCTGCCAGCAGGTGCTCCTGGGCCCAGACGACGAGGTCGCCCGCCGCGCCGCTCGAGATCGTGGCGTATCCGGGGGCGGCCGCGGCATAGGACAGGTAGCCCGCATACCTGGCGATCGCCGACCAATCCCCGGGCGGCGATTCCTGCCAGTCCCACCAACTCACCCCGCTGGCGCCGTAGACGTGCAGGAATTGACGGAAGCGCAGGATCTGAGAGATCGGCGGATCGTTGTAGACCTGCCCCAGGGGATAGATGGGGCGCAGGTACAGGCGGTTGTACAGGTAGGTGTGGGCGTAGACGTCATCGACGCTCGTGCCGATGTCGCGCCAGTACATCTGAGGAGCGTTGTACTGCGCGCCGCCGGGGCCGAGGAAAACCGAATAGGGGAACGCGGGGTGGTAATCGATATAGGGCAGGCCGCCAAGCGCGACCGGGAAGCGCTTGCCGATCAGCTGGCGGAGCCGGGTGATGTAGGTCTGGGCTTGGTAGTACTTGCCCTCGTACTGGCCCTCAGCGTCGATCACCAGGCAGTTCGCGCCGTCCCTGACCGCTTCGGCGCCCACCTGCGCCTCCTTGCTCGGGTAGTTGCCGTACACGAACTGCCAGGCGCAGACGTTGATGCCGTGCGAGCGCAGCGTCGAGACGGCGCCAGAGTTGAACTGCGACCACATGCTGGGGCCGTCGGCGCTCTTTATGTACAGAGTCTCGATCTGGTAGCGGTGCGCCTGGGCGATTATCGACGCGAGGCTGCCACCGTTCGAATCGCCGAGCACCCAGATCCACATGCCGCGCGAGCGGAACGGGTTAGCGGCGGCCGCGTAGGCCCGGGGCTTGGGCTTGCTGCGCGTCTTGGCGTTGATGGCGACAGGGCCGGCGAGGATCGCGGCGGCGATCGAACAAAGCACCACCACGCCATGTCGCAGGCGCCGTGCCTGCCAACCACCCCCGCGACCGCGCGCCGGGCGGACGTGCTGCATACGGCGGGCCACCGTAGCGCAGAACAAGTCGCAAACTGAAAAGTTTCGAACGCGGGCCAGCAGTGCGAATGCGCCCCCGCCGGTGGTGCGGGTTGCGCAGACGCAAGATAAGAATCGGATCGCCGGGCCGCAACTTTTCGTGCGCTCTCGCGTTCATGCCGTTTGCCTAATCCTCGGCGTGCCAGACCGGGGAGTGGGGAGCCCAAGTCGTTGGGGCGAGTCCGGCGGTGATCCGCTGGTAGCGCTTTGGAAGAGGAGCGCGAGCCCGTCAGCTAACCCCGCAGGCACCGGCACCAGATCAAGCGTTCATGCACGTATTCCCGTCAGCAGGCGATCGCAGTGGTCTCGAGCGAGCAGCCCGGTCGGTGGCGCTGTCGTCCGTGCTGCTGACTGTGCTCTGCCTGGGGTTGGCTGCATCCTCCGCCCAGGGTGCGCTTGTGAGCGCCAGCGGGGGACGCGTCGGTGCCTTCTCGGCGGGTGCTACTCAGCAGGACGGCACGTTGGCCTCCGCCGGGGTCCCCTACCGCGCCGATGGTCAGACCTTTGGCGCCACGTACTCGGGTACGGGCACCACCGCCTCCTACCCGGGCTCCGGCTCGGGCTCGGGTGGGCCGGTCCAGGGCTCGCTCGCAGTCGACTGGACGTCGCCCCAGAGCGTGGCCTACGGCGCGTCGTTCTATCTGCCCTACGGCTTTCATGTGGCCCCGGTCGGACAGCAGACTCTGCTCGACTGGCACGCCGTTCCCGGCAGCGATGGGACCTACGCCGAGGACAGCGTGGTGGTCGACTACAGCGACAACACGGCCGAGCTCGTGACGACGAGCAACTCGGGGGGCTCGGTCACCCAGCAGGTGCTGGCCGGACCATTTCAGCTGCCGCTCGGCTCCTGGTTTGAGCTGCAGGTCCGCCAGGTGCTGGGTGCCGGCTCCAGGGCCCGCAGCGTCGTCTACCTCAACGGCCAGCTCGTCGCCGCCTCGAACGCGCCAAACTTCATCGGCAGTCGCGTCGACCGCGTCGACTACGGAATCGTTTCGCTCAGCGGCGGTGCGGAGCAGGGCGCAGTCTCGCTCTACTTCGATCAGGCATTCGCCGCCGGATACACGCACTACAACAATCCACTGGCGACCGGCGGCTATCAAACCGGGCGCACCGATCAAGGCGTCGACTTCTGCCTGGCCCGGGGCGAGCCGATTCGGGCGCTCGGCGACGGCGTGGTGGTGGGGATCGACCACAATTGGTTCGAGGGGCAGCCCTACGTCTGGTACCAGCTGCTGGATGGACCGAACGCCGGCCAGTATGTCTACGTGGCAGAGCAGATCACCCGGCTAGCGCGTCCCGGCGCGCTGCTGACCGCCGGACAGCCGGTTGCTTATTACAAGCGCTCGGGAACCTGCATCGAGACCGGCTGGAGCACGGCCAACGGTGCGACTCGGGCCCGCTTCACGAGCGGCTACCACGAGGGCCAGGTCACGAAGGCCGGCGTGTCATTCGCCCGCTTCCTGCGCTCGCTCGGGGTCCTGGGTCCGTTCGAGCTGAGACCGACGCACGCCACTCGGAGGCCGGCAAAGAGCGCCGGCGTCAATCGGGCCACCCGAAAGCGCTGAGCGGGCGCCGTGGACGTGCCGGCCGCTCGCGCCGCGAGCATCAGCCGCTGGCGCCGCGCATCAGCCGCGCTCGCGGAGCTTCCGGATCGGCTCACTTGATGAACAGGATCTCCGAGTACTTGGGTAGCGGCCAGAGGTCGTCGGCCACAACCATCTCCAGGCCGTCGGCCGCCACCCGGACCGCCTCCATGGCCGGGATCACCTGGTCGTGCATGTACTTGGCGTGGGCCAGCAGGTCATTGTGCGGGTGGTTGTGTGCCAGGTTGACCTCCTCGAGCCCGCGCAGCACGTCGGTGAAGACGCGGATCATCTCCTCGGTGTCGGCGGCTAGCTCGGGGATGCCCGCCTCGCGCAGCAGCGCCAGATGACGCGCCGCAGCCGGGAGCAGCATGGTCCGGGCGATCGTGGCCGCGGTCTCGGCTTCGATGTTGAGCTTGGTCACGTACTGCTCCAGGAACACCTCGTAGCGGGAGTCCAGCTCGCGCTTTGAGAGCACGCAGTAGTTGGAGAACAGCGTCACCGTCTCGTCTGAGACCAGGTACGGCAGCGCGTCCGGCGTGGCGCGGAGGTTGAGCAGACCGCGCGCCGCGGCCTCCGAGTGCCAACTCTCGGCGTAGTTGTCGCCACCGAACACGATCCGCTTGTTGTCCGCGTAGCTCCGCTGCAGCAAGCTGCGGACCGCCTCCTCCAGCGAGCTTCCGCCGGCCAGCGCATCCTCGAGCTCCTCGGCCAGGTAGTCGATGGCCTCGGCCACGATCGTGTTCAGCACCGTGTTAGGCAGCGACAGCGACATGCTCGACCCCAGCGCCCGGAACTCGAACTTGTTGCCCGTGAAGGCAAACGGGCTCGTGCGGTTGCGGTCACCGCCGTGCATGGGCAGAGGGGGCAGCACCGGCGTGCCGAGCCCAAGGAACGACCCGGGGGTCGTCTCGCCCGCCTCGCCGCGCTCGATCGCGCCAAAGACGCGCTCCAGCTCGGCGCCGAGGAAGATCGAGATGATCGCCGGCGGCGCCTCGTTGGCGCCCAGCCGGTGGTCCTGCCCCGGGGAGGCGATCGACGCCCGGAGCAGGCCCTGATGCTTGTTGACGGCCTGGATCACGGCGGCGCAGAAGAACAGGAACTCCAGGTTTTCGTGGGGGGTGTCGCCGGGGTCGAGCAGGTTCTTGCCCGTGTCGGTGCCCATCGACCAGTTGTTGTGCTTGCCGGAGCCGTTGACGCCGGCGAACGGCTTCTCGTGAAGCAGGCACGCCAGTCGATAGCGGCGGGCCACCTTCTGCATCACCTGCATCGTGAGCTGCTGGTGGTCCGAGCCCACGTTCGAGTTCTCGAATACCGGCGCGATCTCGTACTGGTTGGGGGCAACCTCGTTGTGTCGCGTTTTGACGGGTACCCCGAGCTTGGAAAGCTCGCGTTCGGTATCCAGCATGCAAGCCAGGATGCGTTCGGGGATCGAGCCGAAGTAATGGTCATCCAGCTCGTGTCCCTTGGCGGGCTTGGCCCCGAACAGCGTCCGTCCGGTGGTCACCAGGTCCGGGCGCTCGAAGTAGTACTGCTCGTCGATCAGGAAGTACTCCTGCTCGGCCCCGACCGTCGTGAACACGCGCTGGGCGCTGGTGTCGCCGAACAGCCTCAGAGCGCGGACCGCGGACTTGCTGAGCGCGTCCATCGAGCGCAGCAGTGGAATCTTGTGATCGAGCGCTTCGCCGGTCCAGGAGGCGAACGCCGTCGGGATGCAGAGCAGCGCGCCGTTCGGGTTCTCGAGGATGAATGCCGGTGAGGTCGGGTCCCAGGCCGTATATCCGCGGGCCTCGAACGTGGCCCGGATCCCGCCCGTCGGAAACGACGAGGCATCTGGCTCGCCCTGGATCAGCTCCTTGCCCGAGAACTCGGCCAGCGCCGTGCCCTCGCCGGTCGGGGCATAGAAGCTGTCGTGCTTCTCAGCGGTCGAGCCGGTCAGCGGCTGGAACCAGTGCGTGTAGTGGGTCGCGCCCTTCTCGAGCGCCCAAGCCTTCATCGCCTGGGCCACGGCGTCGGCGAGCGACGTGTCGAGCGCCTCGCCTCGGGCCAGCGCCTGCTGGATCTTGCGAAACACCTCGCGTGGCAACCGCTGGCGCTGCGCGGCGGTGGAGAAGACGTTCGAGCCGAAGACCTGGTTGTCGGGAGCGGTCAGGTCGGGCGCGCCGAGTGCCCCGCCGTTGGGGGACCACTGCGCGGCGAGCACGTTCTGCTGTCGGATGCGAGGCATGCGTTTCCTTCATTGACGGTGGCGTGAGCGCGGGAATGTAGGGGAACCTGCGTGGTGCGGCTTTATCCGAATGTCCAAAGTCCGGAGAGTGGCGCTCCGCCGCTCGGAGCAAGGCGAGGCCGTGCCCGCCCGGCGCCCATGAAATACTCGGCGCCGTGCCGTTCAACTCCGAGCTGGCGCCCGAGCACTACGTCCCCGCCCCCGGGCGCTATGACTCGATGCCCTATCGACGCTGCGGGCGCAGCGGCCTCCAGCTGCCCGCGATCTCGCTGGGGCTGTGGCAGAACTTCGGCGACGACCGGCCGCTCCGTGACAGCCGGGCCATCCTCCGCCGGGCGTTCGACCTAGGCATCACCCACTTCGACCTGGCCAACAACTACGGGCCGCCCTACGGCTCCGCCGAGATCAACTTCGGGCGGATCCTGGCCGAGGACTTTCGTCCCTATCGCGACGAGCTGATCATCTCCACCAAGGCCGGCTACGACATGTGGCCGGGGCCCTACGGCGAATGGGGATCGCGCAAGTATCTGCTGGCGAGCCTCGACCAGAGCCTCCAGCGGATGCGCCTGGACCACGTGGACATCTTCTACTCACACCGCTCCGACCCCGAGACGCCGCTGGAGGAAACGATGGGTGCGCTCGATCACGCCGTGCGGCAGGGGAAGGCGCGCTACGCCGGAATTTCTTCCTACGGACCGCGACACACCGAGGAGGCGGTGACGATCCTGGGCGAGCTCGGCACGCCGTTGCTGATTCACCAGCCGTCCTACTCGCTGCTCAACCGCTGGATCGAGGATGAGCTGCTCGACGTCCTGGAGCGCGAGGGCGTGGGCGCGATCGTCTTCTCCCCGCTGGCCCAGGGGCTGTTGACGGGGAAGTACCTCGACGGGGTGCCCGAAGACTCGCGGGTCAAACGTGGCAACTACTTCGACCAGGAACTGCTCACGGAGGAGAACCTGGCTCGGGTGCGGGGTCTGAACGACGTCGCGCAGAGACGGGGTCAAAGCCTGGCTCAGTTAGCGATCGCCTGGACGCTGCGCGATCCACGCGTCACCTCGGCGCTACTCGGCGCGAGCAGCGCCGTCCAGCTGGAGCAGAACGTCGCCAGCCTGGAGCGGCTGACGTTCGACCAGGCCGAGCTCGAGGAGATCGACAGGCACGCCGTTGACGGCGGCGTGAACCTCTGGGCACAGTCCAGCAGCGCGTAGGCTCAGCGCGTAGCCCCGCGGACGACGCGCCCGCTACGGCGTGGTCACGACCTGGCCGTTGCCGTTGACGTAGGACTGCTGGGGGGCCTGGGTGATCGTGACCGTGAAGCGGCCCTGCGGCTGAGCGCCCGAGGGGCTGACCGCCTTGGCCTTGCCGTTGAGGCCGGCCGCGATCTGCCAGTTGACGACGTGCGTTCCGGGCTGGACAGCCGTCAGATGCCAATCGAACGTGACCGACTTCCCGGGAGCGACCCGTCCCAGGGCCCAGGTGTTGGCGTAGGCGGTCACGGCGCCCCCCGGTCCGCCGGAGCACGTGCTGAAGTTCTTGCCCGTGTATGTCTGCGGGTTGAAGTTCCGCGGACAGGGCTGACTTGAGGGATCTGGGCCCTGGTCGACGATCCACACCGGACGCGACTGCGACGCCAGCCCAGGCATGTTGAGCAGCTCCTGGAACGGCTGCGCCTGCGTGCCGACGCTGGGATCTCCGCCGGTAATGGTCACAGCGGCGTCTGGAATGGGCTTGCGGCCCGTGTTGCGGACCGTGATCACCAGTTGGGTCTTCTGGGAGATGTGCTGGCTGGTCACCCACTGGGCGCTGGCGGCAACGGAAAAGTTGGCGCGCGGCTCCTGGGCATCCAGCCGTTGGCCGGACCCGCACGCGCCCAGCGCGACCAGTGCCGCCAGCCCGGCGGCGATCGAGCAGCTCCTCAGTCTCCACCCGCTCAAGGCGCGGCCAACATAGCACTACAGCTCGCCGGGGATGACGGTTGATTGCCCCTGCTCAGCGCGAAGGTTCTCACTGGCCTTCTAGCTAGCGGTACCGTAGGCTTTAGCTAGAGGCAGCCGCTACGGCGCCGGTGCATCGACACGGGAGGAAAGCGCACAGTTGATTCGAGCAGTCGCGGACCGGGCGTTTCTGCCAACCAAGAACCTGCTCGAAGAGGTCGGCAACATGGTGCTGCTGACCGGACGGACGATGATCGCCGCCGCTCGCCCGCCGTACTCGTACGGCGGCGAGTTCGCTGGCCAGTTCATGTTCGTGCTGAAGCTGTGCTGGTTCCCGCTGCTGATCTCGACGGTCGCGTTCGGCTACGCGGCGCCGGGGCTGCTTGCATCCGACTTCCTGACGCTGTTTGGGGCGCTTGACCGCCTGGGCGGGTTCTTCGTCCTGTCATCGATCCGCGAGTTCGCGCCCTTCATCGACGCTGTCGTGCTCGCGGGAGTGGCGGGCACGGCGATCACCGCCGACCTGGGCGCCCGCAAGATCCGCGAAGAGCTCGACGCGCTCCAGGTGCTCGGCATCGATCCGGTCAAGAGCCTGGTCGTGCCGCGCTTCCTGTCGCTGATGCTCGTCACCGCTCTGTTCGACATCTACGCGCTCTTGTTCGGGATCTTCGGCGGGATCCTGGCGACGGTCGTCAACCACGCCCCGATCGGGCCGTTCTTCATCACGCTGTTCAACAACGCGGACACGACCAACCTTTGGGGGTCGGTGCTAAAGACAGGGCTGTTCGGGGCAATCATCGCCATCGTCTGCTGCTACAAGGGGATGACCGCCTCCGGCGGCGCGGAGGGCGTGGGTCGCGCGGTCAACCAGGCGGTGGTGATCGCGCTCTTGGGGGTCTTCGCGTTCAACTACGTGTTCACCCAAACCCTGCTGGCCACACACCCCAACATCACCACGATCCCGAGATGAGCCCGACCAGCGACAGAAGGGTGCGCGCTGATGGGTGATCTGCTGGCGGCACCGCGCGGCTGGGTCGAGGCGTGCGGCGAGGTCTTCAAGTTCTGCTCGCGGATCGTCTACGAGGTCTTGACCGGCCGGCCGCTGAAGTTCTTCGGCGAGACGCTGCGCCAGGCGGGCATCCTGATCGTCGGCTCGACGCTTGTCATCTTCGGGCTAGTGTTTGTCGCCGGGCTCACGTGCGGGCTGGAAGGCGGCTACTTCACCAACACACAGGGGACGCCCGCGTACGCCGGCGTGTTCGACGCGTGGTGTGACCTCCGCGCGATCACGCCCTTGGTATTCGGCTACATGCTGGCGGCCAAGGTGGGCACCGGGATCGTCGCTGAGCTGGGCTCGATGCGGATCTCGGACGAGATCGACGCGCTGGAGGTAATGGGCATCCCGGGGGTCACGTTCCTGGGCGCCACTCGCCTGCTGGCGGCGTGGATGGTGCTGCCGTTCATGTACCTGATGGCGATCGGCGGCGGCTTCTTCGCCAGCTACCTGGTGTCGGTGCAGGAGCTGGGATACGTGTCCGCAGGAGGATTCTTCATCATCTTCTGGGAGTTCCAGAACCCGCCTGACGTCTTATTCAGCCTGATAATGGCGATGGCGATGGCTACAGTCATCATCCTGGTTGGCTGCTACTACGGCTATAACGCCAGCGGCGGCCCCGTCGGGGTCGGCGCGGCGACCGCTAAGTCGATGGTGCTGAACTTGATCTCTATACACCTCATCGGCATGCTCGCGACCCAGATCTTCTGGGGCGCTAACCCCAGAGCACCAATCGGAGGCTGACAATGCGGCGGTTTAGGTTCGGAAGCGGTGGCTCCAAGGACGAAGAGCAGGGCCCCCAGAGCGCCGGCGACGGACAGCAGCCCGAAGCGCAGCCCGCGTCCGCTGAGCCCCAGGAGGCAGCCCCCCAGGGCGCCGCGGGCGCGCAGGCCACCGGATCTGAGAATCCGACCGGCGGAGACGACCAGCCCGCCCCGGTCCAGCCCGGCGGAGGCTGGGTCCCGTGGCTGGAGGGCTCGGACCAGGGCCAGCAGGAGACCAGCGAACAGGCCCGACCGGGTAGAGAGGCCCAGTCGGGCGAACAGCCTCAATCAGCCAGCGGCTGGGGCGCCGGCGAGCAGCAGCAGGCCGGTGACGGGGGAGACTCGGGTGAGCAGCGTCAGCCCGGCGGCGGCGAGGCGGATCGCCCCCAGGAGCCCGAAGCGGCCAGCGGCTGGGGAGCCGCGAGTGGGCAGCAGCCCGACGGCGGGAGGGAACCGGGCGAGCAACCCCAGGACGCCAGCGGCTGGGGAGCCGCTGAAACCGGCACCGAATCCCAGCAGCGCGAGGGGACCCACGCCCGCGGCGACGGCGACGGGCGCGAAGGAGGGGACGAGCGCGAAGAAGGCGAGGAGGAGCAAGAGGAGCGCCAGTCGCGGGTGTCGGTGGTCGACGAGCCGGATTCGCGGCCGCCTCCGCCTCCGGGAGCGGATGAGGAGGAGTACCAGTTCCACACTTATAAGCACTATCCGTCGGGGCGCCCGGACGCAGTCGAGTTCATCGATACCTACAAGGGGTTCGGTCGCAACAAGATCCTTCGCGGGCTGAACATGGGCCTACCGGAGGGAATGGTGTCGATGATCCTCGGCCCTTCCGGTACCGGCAAGTCGGTGTGCATCAAGCACATGGTGGGGCTGCTGTATCCCGACGAGGGCGACATCCTCGTGCACGGGGCCTCGGTGCCCAACATGCCGGACGACGACCTGTTCGACATGCGCAAGAAGTTCGGGCTTTTGTTCCAGGACGGCGCGCTGTTCGGCTCGATGAACCTCTACGACAACGTGGCCTTCCCGCTGCGCCAGCACACGGAGAAGGGGGAGGACGAGGTCGAGGACATCGTTATGCGCCGGCTGAACGAGGTGGGGCTGGGCGAGGCGCGCGACAAGATGCCCAACGAGCTCTCGGGCGGCATGCGCAAGCGCGCTGGGTTCGCGCGGGCGCTGGTGCTGGAGCCGGACATCGTCCTGTTCGACGAGCCCGACTCGGGGCTTGACCCGGTGCGTACCGCGCTTCTGGGCGAGCTGATCCTGGAGATCCACCGCGACATGATGGATGACGCCAAGAAGGCGCAGAAGGAGCACTTGCCGACGTTCTGCGTGATCACGCACGACATCATGAGCGCACGTCGTGTCGCGGACTACATCAACGTGATGTGGAAGGGCAGGATCGTCGAGGCCGGTCCGGCCGAGGACATGCTCAACTCGGAGAACCCATTCATCCGCCAGTTCCTGGCCGGCGAGTCGCAAGGCCCGCTGACGATGGACTGACCCCCGTCAGCGCACGCCTGGCGTGCGCCGCGGGTACCACCGGTAGCCTCACGCCGGCATGAGGATTCGGAAGGAGCTGGAGCGCGTCGCGCTGGCCGCCGCGGGGCGGCCGCTTTTGGCGATCTCGATCGTCCTCGCGCTGGCGATCGGCGGCGGCGTACTGGCACTCGGCCTGCGGCCCTCGACGGGCATCGATTCGTTCGTCTCCAGCTCGTCCTCCAGCTACCAGGCGACGGTCGACGACGAGCACCAGTTCGGCTCCGACGCGGTCGTGATCTTGATCCGCGAACCGCTGACGAAGCTCGTGCTGAGCAAGGACCTCGGCACGCTGAGCTTCCTCGAGGCCTGCCTCGCGGGGCAGACCGTCGTCCCCAACCAGCAGCTGGGCGCCTACACGCCGGCGCCGGCCAAAGGCGCCACCCCCTACGGCGGGCGGAGCAGCCCCTGCGGCAAGCTGATGAAGCGAAAGCCCGTGCGGGCGGTCTATGGGCCGGGCACATTCCTCAACCAGGCGGTCACCGCCGTCAACAAGACGGTGTCCGAGATCGAGCAGGCGGACATGCGCCAGATCCAGGACGCGGGCCAGGCGGCGTATACCGTGGCGCTCGGCGAGCATCGCTCCCACAAGCAGGCGGTGGCGGCGGGTACGGCCGCCGCGCAGCTCGAGGAGCAGCAGCTTGCGACGCAGGCCGAGCAGCTGGCGCTCGACTCCGGCCTCACGACCAACCCCCGGATCGACAACCAGCAGTTCATCTCGCAGGTGGTGTTCGATTCCACGCGGGGGGCAAACCAGCCCAAGGCCAGATTCACCTACCTGTTCCCGACCGCGAACTCGGCGCTGATCCAAGTACGGCTGAAGTCGAGCCTCTCAGACCAGCAGCAGCGGCAGGCGATCGCATTGATCCGGCAGGCGGTGAAGATGCCGATCTTCGCGCTCGGGTACGGCGGCAGATATCTGGTCAGCGGGGCGCCAGTCGTGCTCAACGACCTCGCGTCGTCGCTGACGGGGTCGATCGCCCAGCTGTTGGTGGCGGCGCTCCTGGTGATGGCCGCCACGCTGCTGATCGTGTTCCGCAGCCGGTTGCGGCTGCTGCCCCTGGCCATCGCTTTGGCTGCCGCCGGGATCACGTTCGGCGCGCTGTCGCTGTTCGGGGCGTCGCTGACGATGGCATCGATCGCAGTGCTGCCGATCCTGATCGGCCTGGCCGTCGACTACGCCGTTCAGTTCCAGTCGCGCGTGCAGGAGGAGCGCCGCTCGGAGGCGCAGCTGGGAGACATCCGGTCCGGTGAGCCTGTAGGCGAGCTACAGAGCAGTGCCCAGGCGATCGCGCGGGCCGCCGGCCGCGGCGCGCCGGCGATCGCGACGGCCGCGCTAGCCACGGCGACCGGCTTTCTGATCCTGCTGCTCTCGCCCGTGGCCATGGTCCAGGGCTTCGGCTTGTTGCTGGTGGTGGGCATCGCAGTGGCTCTGGTTTGCGCGCTGGTGGCGGCACCAGCGGCATTGGCCCTGGCGGATCGCGACGGCGGGGCCCTCGCGTCATTGCGCGGAGCGGGTGAGCTCGTGGCCAGCTCGCTGCGAGGGGCACAGGAGCTGCTGGCAGAACCGTTTCGCCGCGTCCGCCCGGCTGCCAGAGTTCCCCATCCACGCTGGGCCGAGCGCAGCCGCGCGACGCTCGAGCTCATATGCGAGCGGCCGGGCGCCGTCCTGGCGGCGGTGGCCGTGCTCGCGCTCGCCGGCTGGGTGGCCGACACCCAGACCGGCGTTCAGTCTGATGTGACGAAGCTCGTGCCGTCTGGCATGCCCGCGCTACGCGGCCTGAACACCCTCGAGCGGGTGACGGGGGTCTCCGGGGAGATCGACGTGATCGTCAAGGGCCGCGACGTCACCCAGCTGTCCACCGTGCAATGGATGACGCGCTACGAGCAGAAGCTCCTGGCCCATTACGGCTATCTCGAGACCAAGGGCTGCGCCCACGCCACCCTGTGCCCGGCGCTGTCGCTGCCCGACCTGTTCGCCCCTGGATCGCAGTCCGGTTCCAGCACCGGCGCGGCCCAAACCCAGTCGGCCGTCAACAGCCTGTTGGCAGCGGTGCCGGCCTATTTCAAGCAGGCGGTCATCACCGCCAACAAGCGGCAAGCCGCGCTGGCCTTCGGCATCCGGCTGATGCCGCTTGCCAGGCAGCAACGGGTGATCGACTACATGCGCTCGCAGCTTCACCCACCGCGCGGCGTGAGCGCGCGCCTGGCCGGCATTCCGGTGCTCGCGGCCGAGGCCAATTCCGCTTTGTCGTCTTCCGCTCGCCGGCTGCTGACGCTGCTCGCCGGACTGCTGGCGGTGGCGCTGGTGCTGCTGGCGGTGTTCAGGCGTCTGGAACGGGCGCTCGTGCCACTGGTGCCGATTGCACTGGCGACGGGCTGGTCGGCGCTGATCGTGTTCGCCATCGGCATCCCGCTGAATCCGATGTCGGCCAGCCTGGGGACGCTGGTCATCGCGATCTCCACCGAGTTCAGCGTGCTGCTCTCTGAGCGATTCCACCAGGAGCGGGCGGGCGGAACGGAGCTCTCTGAAGCCCTGTGGCGCACCTATCGCTCAACCGGGGTAGCAGTGCTCACCTCGGGGATAACGGCAATCGCGGGCTTCGCAGTGCTGGTGGTGTCCGACATCACCATGCTCCGCCAGTTCGGGTTCGTCACCCTGATCGACCTGACCGTGTCGCTGTGCGGCGTACTGCTCGTGCTGCCCGCGGCATTGACGCTGGGTGAGAGCGCCGAGTTTCGCGAACGCTGGCGCGAGCTCGGTCGCCAGCTGGCCGCACGGGCGCCGCGCCGAGCACGAAGCGCGCGCGTGGCGTGAGCGCCGACCGGCCGTCGCAGCGACTCGACCCTGATCGGGCGGCTGCCGAAGCGGCGCGGCGGGCCGGCCGGCCGGCGGAGCCGGTGATCGACACCAGGCCCTATCGGCGGATGATCGGCGCCATCGGGATCACGATCGCCATCGGCGTCTCCGTTCTCCTGTTCGTGACGAGAGGCATCGGGCCGATCGGTATTCCGGTCGGCCAGCGGCTGCACTGGTTCGTCGCACCGCTGGCCAGGGCCGGCATCACCAAGGACGCCAACCTCGACCCGCATTGCGACCCTTCGCTGCCGAACCGCCAAGCCCTCAACGTGTGTCCTTGGTTGGTGCGCAGAACGCCGCTCGTGCTGACGTTCTTCGTCGGCGGCTCGTCGGACTGCGTGCGCCAGGTGGACACCGTCCAGCGGATCTCCAGGCAGTTCGCGGGCCGAGTGCGATTCGCGGCGGTCGACGTGCGTGGCAGCCGCCGGAGCAGCACTGGCCTGGTGCATGCCCACCACTGGACGATTCCCGTGGCATACGACCGGGACGGGGCGGTGGGCGACATCTACGGTGTGGAGATCTGCCCGCTGCTGGAGCTGGCCTCACGCGGCGGGATCGTGGCCTATCGCCTGACAGGCGATCGCTGGCTCGCCTCCCGGGCGCTCGCCGCCAAGGTCAGAGCGCTCGAGCGATGAGCGACGAGCTCGAGCTCCAGGCCGCACGGGGCTTCGTCGAGCCCGAGGTGTCGGCGGAGTTCCCCGGATTGAGGCTTGATTGGGTCACCGCGCCGGGCCGGCCGCGCCGCAGCCCGCCAGAGCTCAGACGCAGGCTGCACCAATTGTCGAGCAGATACCGGGGCGCGAACGTGGTCACGATGCGCACGCAGCCGATCCCTCACGCCTACCGGGCCTTCTTTCACCAGATCGGGCTGGACCCCGACGTCACCCGCATCCCCTCGGAGCGCGCCGCGGTGAGCCGCCTCATGCATGGCCAGTTCCAGCCGCGCAACCTGATCGACGATGCCTGTCTGCTGGCCCTGATCGAGACCGGCGTCCCAGTCTGGGCGCTGGACGCCGAGCGCGTGGACGCCGGCGGGCTTGGGATCCGGCTGACGGTAACGGGCGAACGGCTGGGTTCGAGCGAACACGCCGCGTACCCGTCTGCGGGAACGCTCGCCGTGGCCGACGCGGACCGAATCCACGCGCTTCTGTTCGGCGATGTGGCGCCTGACCACGCAGCCGGTCCCCGCACCGAGCGTGTGGCGTTGTTCACGGTCGCCGTGGAGGGGGTGCCCGCGATCCATATCGAGGAGGCGCTGTGGGTCTGCGTGGAGGCGCTGAGCGCGGGGTAGAACCGTCAAGGCCGGCTTTAGCTGGTGCTAAGCTGGCCTCGCCACCCGAGGAGGAACCGATGGAGCTTCTCGAGCACAGCATCACTCCGATTCACAGTTCACCGACCGTTGTCGAGGTCGATGAGCGCGCTGCCCGCCGCTCGCTGCGAGCACAGATCGCGCGGCTCGAGGGCGAGCTTGCAGATGCGTTTGTCACCGCCTACCGCATGGGCGGCCTCGAGCGCCCCGCCGAGCCGCCGGTGGGGCCGCGGATGCTGGGGCTCGGCGAGCTCGAACGCGTGCGCGACGAGCTGGCCGAGCGGCTACGCGCCGCGCGCGTGACGATCGCCGAGCGCGCCGACGTCCAGGCAGCGAATCGCGTCCGGCTGGAGCGGATGCTGCTCGAACCGGGCAAGCACCGTTTTGCCCGCATCGCGTGCGCCGAGCTCGGGGAGCCGGGCTGTGGGGTGTGGCAGGTCAGGCCCCGATTGGGCTTGATCGGCATGCTCATGGGGTGGTGGCAGGTCAAGCTCTCCTCCGGCTGTCCGTTAGCCGGGGGCCGCGGGGCCATTCTCGCGGCCCGCACCGCTTGAGTTCTCGCGACGCCTAATCTGAATCGCTATGCGTACAGCGCTCCGGTCCGGGACGGGAGCCGTCCTGGTGCTGATGATCATGTTCATTGGCAGCTTTGTGCTCTGGCTGGGTACGCCGCTTCTGTGGCTGTGGGTGGGCTCCCAGGTCGAGGGTGCCACCGACTCGCTGGGAACGGCGTTGGCCGCCGCATTCCCCGGCGCGGTGGTGACGATCGCCATCGTGGCCAGCCTGCTGGCCAAGCTGAGCGACGTGTACCGCTCCAACTGCAGGGCGCGGGGGCTAGATGACCCTGGTCACTTCGTGCTGGAGGCTGTGTTGGTGGTCAGCGCCGCGATCACGGTCGTGGGCTTTGCGATCTGGTTTTTTTTGTTCTCGGGTGCCAGTCCGCTGCCGATCGGCATCCCGATTTAAAGGAAACCGGGCCGATCATGATCGGCCCGGCGGCGGGGCGCATGCGCCCCGCCGGGGGTCGGCAGATGTGCCGACCCCCACGACAAATCGGCTAGACGACCAGCCCGAACTCCTCGGCCACCTGCGTCTTCAGGCGCCCGGCAAGCAGCCGCCGCTGCCGGTCTGTCAGCTCACCCACCGGCCGCTTTTCGGAGATTTGCAGACCCCCCAGCAGCTTGCGGGTGCGGATGCTGCCCCACCGCCGCTGGCTCGTCAGCAGTTCCCCTACCGGCCAGTTTCTGGCCTCCCACGGAAGGTCAAGAATGATCTCCGACGCGGACAGCCGCCCATCCGCGATCTTGCGCTTGAGCTCCGCGCGCTTGAGCCGTACCGCGTTGGCCCGTTCCAGTGCCTGCATCCGCTGCGGTTCCGGCGTCATGGTGGCGCTGAACGTCATACGTCTCTCTCCCTGGTTGTGGTCCGCGCCCGGGCGGACCCGTTTTGGTCAATACATCAGCGAGTCGACCGCGATCCGCATCGCGCTCAACGTTGCCTCTTCGTCCTCTCGCACCTTTCGGCGCGGCGCCGCGGCCCTGAGCCCGCCCCCGGCTCAGCCTACCGGCGTTGGCGACGTCCGTCCGGCCCACATCTTCAACGCCTGGGACGCTACGCGACCCGCCCGTTCACAGCAACGTCACAACTCGTTCAGGTTGTGCTTAGAGCGTGAATTTTCTGTATCCGGAGTCTTGTGCCGTAGTGGACAAGTGTGGAAGGCCGACTGGCCGCCGCGGCGCGGCGGCGCCTAGCCTCAACCGGGCGCCGGCAGAGGGCCGTGTTCGGCCTCGAAGCTCTCCTTGACCGCGACGAAGATGTCCAAGGCGCGGTCCAGCGTCTGGCGGTCATGGGTGGCCATCACGCTCGTCCGCAGCAATGCCCCCGCGTGGGGGACCGCCGGATGAATGGCGGTGTTGACGAACACGCCCTGGTCGTAGAGCGCTTTCCACAAGAACGCAGCCTTCCAATCGTCGCCCACTACAACCGGCACCACCGGCGTCACGAGCTCGGTGCCGTCGGCCAGGCGAGTCGGCTTCACGACGCTTAAGCCAAGCTGACGGAGGCCGGAATGCAGATAGCGAGCGTTGTCCAGTACCCGGGCGAACAGTGCACGGCCCTCCGTCGATCGGCAGATCCGTACGGCGGCGAGCGTGGCCCCGATCGCCGCCGGCACCGCGGAGGCGGTGAAGATGAACGGCCGCGATGAGACCCGGAGGTACTCGATGACTTCGGCGGACCCCGCGATCACGCCGCCGCACGAAGCGAGCGATTTCGAGAACGTGGCCATGCGCAGGTCCACCTGATCCTCAACCCCCAGGAGCTCCGATGCGCCGGCGCCCCGGGCCCCCAGTACGCCAAGGGCATGCGCCTCGTCGACCATCAGCCGGGCGCCGAAGCGCCTACAGAGCTCGGCGATCTCAGGCAACGGCGCGACGTCGCCCTCCATCGAGAACACGCCGTCGACGACGACCAGGATGCCGCCGCCGTCGGCCTCGGCCTTGGTCAGGGTGCGCTCCAGCCGGTCGAGCCGGTTGTGGCGAAAGGCTCTGAGCTTGGCCCGCGAGAGCAGGCAGCCGTCGAGGATCGAGGCATGATCGCCCGAGTCGACGACCACCGTGTCGCCGGGGCCAAGGATCGTGCCCAGCGCGCCGATGTTCGCCTGGTGGCCGGTGGTGAACACGAGCGCCGCCTCTGTCCCCAGCCACTCGGCCAGCTCCTGCTCCAGCTTAACGTGCATGTCCGTGGTCCCGTTGAGAAAGCGCGAGCCGGTAAGACCCGTGCCGTAGCGGTGCAGGGCGTCGAGCGCCCCTTGCTTCACCCGCTCGTCGCCGGTCAGCCCCAGATAGTTGTTGGACCCGAGCATGATTCGCCGCTGCCCCTCCATCTCGACGACAGGCAGCGTCGGACCCTCGAGCACGTGAAAGTAGGGCAGCGCGCCCAGCTCGCGGGCCAGGCTCAAGCGCTCTAGGTCCTCATGCTCGCGCGCCTTCGCGAAGACGTCGATCTTGGTGGGCACCGCCGAGGATCGTAACGAGCGTCGGGGCAGGCGCCGGCGAGAACTTTGAACAACGCTGTCGCCGCTGTCACCATGTCGTGCGTGGCAGACGAGCCTTTGCAGTCCGACGGTGAGGTGTTGGAGCCTGCGAAGGAGGCGCCTGGCGTGCCGCCGGAGGCGGGTGATGAGCGTCCGGAAGGGGACGAGGAGACGGTCGAGGGTCTGCCGGTCCTAGCCGAGGTGCGGCCAATCGAGCCCTCCCCGGCGCCCGCGCTTGCCACTGTTCAAGCGGCCGCAGCGGCGGCTACCGGATTCGTGGCCGGGGCAGCGACCGTGGCGCTCGTCAGGCGGCGCACGGCGCGTAGGCTGGCGCGCACGCAGGGGCTCGATCTGCGACGGCCCGGACCCGCGTTCCCGCCAGGCGGCGGCCGGACGTTTCTCGTCCACGTGCGCGTTCTGGGCCGTCCCGAGACCTAGGGCGGTCCGGGCGCCGCCGCAGCGAGCAGCCCCGAGATCCAGGCGGTGGTGGAAGGTATATGGCGCCAGACGCCCACAAACTTCCACCTGCCTCGCTCAGCGCACCGGCACGCGCAGCCCTTCCAGCAGGCGATGCACGGTCTGGCCCATCTCCTGGCGCGCGGCCATGGCGTCGTCGGCGCGCGCCACGACCATCGCCGCCTCGTCGAGCGCACCCAATAACACGTGAGCCGCGGCCCGTGCCGGCTGTGGCGGCAGGCGACCGGCGTCGATCGCGCGCTCCAGCGCACTCTCCAGCAGCCCCAGGCCGTAGTCGGCGTCGATCGCGCGCCACACGTCCCAGCCGAGGACGGCCGGTCCGTCCACCAGCAGGATCCGCTGGACCTCGGGGCTGGCGCACGCGTCGAGGAAGGCGTCGATCCCCCGCACCAGGGCGTCCCACGGGTCCGGGGAGGCCAGTGCGGTCTCCCGGACCTGGTGTGCGGTCTCGGCGCTCACCTGGACCACCGCGGCGCGAAAAAGCTCCTCCTTGCCGCCGCGGAAGTGGTGATACAGCGCCCCCCGGGTGACGCCGGCCTGCTGCACGATCTCCTCGGTCCCCACGTTTGCGTATCCGCGGTCCGCGAACAGGGCGCGTGCGGCGCCGACCAGCGCCCCGGTAGTTGCCTCGCGCTGAGCGGCCTTTGTTCGGGGGCGGCCCTCGTCGGCTTCTACGCGTGCCGCGGACCCCGTGCGGCCCTGGCCCTCCGCGCGGGCTCCGGACCCCGCGCGGCCCTCGGCGCCCCGGGCCCTACTTGACATGCGTACTGTCTGTATGTGAAGATCCGTACACCCTGTACGTAACACTAGCTTCCGAGGTGCAGTTGATGCCAAACATCGAACTCTCGCAAGGAACCGTTCATTATCGAGACGAGGGGTCGGGGCCCGTGGTGGTCATGATCCATGGGGTCCTGGTCGATGGCGGCGCGTGGGATCAACTGATCCCGGTTCTGGTGCAAGGGGGCGTCAGGTGCATCGCGCCCGACCTGCCGCTCGGCGCCCACCGCACGGCTATGCACGCCGGCGCTGAGTTGACTCCGCCGGCGTTGGCGGCGCTGATCTCAGAGTTCATGACGCGGCTGGAGCTCGAGGACGTGACATTGGTGGGCAACGACACCGGCGGGGCGCTCTGCCAGCTCGTCGTAGCCCATCACCCGGAGCGGCTAGGGGCGCTCGTGCTCACAAACTGCGACGCATTCGAGAACTTCCCGCCGCCCGTGTTCCGGCCGGCGATCGCCCTCCTGGCGCGAGTCCCGGGCGCGGTGGCGGCGGTCGAGCGGCTGCTGCGGCTCAAGGCGGCACGTGGTGCGGTGATGAAGCCCCTGAGCGTCCGTCCCGTGCCCGACGCGGCGATAAAGCGCTGGGCGGAAGCGCTGCGCGACCGCGGCGTGCGCCGCGACTTGGTGGGTGTGTTGCGCGGGCTGTCCGCCGAGCACACCGAAGCGGCGGCAAGGAGCTTCGGAAGCTTCCAGCATCCGGTGCTCATCGCCTGGGGAACTCAAGACAAGTTCTTCCCGCTCACCGAAGCAGAGCGCCTGGCGGCGGCGTTCCCGAACGGGCGGCTCGAGCGGATCGAGGACGCCAAGACCTTCGTGCAGTTCGATCAGCCCGAGCGCCTGGGAAGTCTGATTTTGCAGTTGCGCTCGGCGTCCGCAGCGGCGCAGTGAGACGGCCTACGGGTACAGTCCGGGTAGCTCTCGCGAGACCCCGACCGATTGGAAGCCGATGGCCGAAGAGCAAGGCAAAAGCGAAGACAAGGATCCGGCCCCGCTGGAGCACGCCGACGCCCAGCGTCTGACCAGCGATGAGTCGCGAAGCGTTCCGGAGGGCGAGGACACGCAAGGGCAGGAGGAGACCGAGCAGGAGCCCGGTTAGGCGAGCAGGAGCCCGGTTAAGCGGGCCCCTGAATCGACCATCACCGGAGCTACCCGCTCGCTCCAGCTCCGAGACCGCGTCGGCCGTGCGTTCGCTGCCGGCGGGTGCGAACCGGGTCGCCGCGCCAAGGCGGCAACCCGGTGGTCCCGTGTGAGGACTACTTCTTGCGGCTCCGGCCGGCGGAGCGAGCCTGGCCCGACCGGCTCTGGCCCGAGGCGCCGGCCCGAGTGGAGGCTGCCTTACCCGCCTGCTTGGCTGCCTCGCCGGCGGCCCGGGCGGCCGACTTGGCCCCCTTGACGGCGCCGGTCGCCGCGCCGGAGGCGGCGCGCTTCGCCTGCCCGGCCGCCTGCCCTGCGGCGCGTCCCTGACGCGTCGAGGCCGACTTCTTGCCGGCGCTCTGGGACTCGGTCCGCTGCTTGTTGCGCGCCCTCGTGGCGGCCGCTTTCTTCGCCGCGGCCGAGCGATCCGCCTTGGTCTGTGCCATGGCTGCTCCTTTGGGAAGGGGTGTGCGAACGGCGCAGGGTACGCGATGCGCACCCTCGCCTGCTCACGAGCCCTGGCCGGCAAGCACCTCGTTAGTGGAAGCGCCGTCGAACGCTTCTGGATTGGAGATCAGGCCGTTGGCCAGCATCCACTTTCCATAGGCGGTCCACTGCGCCTGGTCCTGCCAGCCCCACGGCTCGCTGGCGTCCGTTCCAGATGGGAAAAACGAGGACAGCGTCGCCTTGACCGAGGCCAGCTGGAGGCCCGAGCTGAGGCTTGGATTGGCGCGCACCAGGTTGTCGACCCCGATCGACGGAGCGGCGCGTACCGACTGATAGCCGCGGGCCAGAGCCTGGACAAACCGGCGGACGAGCTCGATCCGCGCGCCGCTCAGCTCGTTCTCGCGCGCCACGACCACCAGCTCGTCGTATGTCGGCACGCCGACCTGGTTCATGCGGATGACGTTCGGCCGCTTGCCGAGCTGGCTGAGCTGGATCGCCTCGTAGTTCCAGTAGGCCCCGAGCGTGGCATCGACCCGACCCGACAGCATGGCCGGGATCAAGTTGGACCCCACGTTCACCTCCTTGACCGAGCTAGCCGGCACGTGGGCCCGAGACAGGATCGTGGTCAGGTAGGCGTGCTGGTAGGGAATACCAGCGTCGCCTACGGTCTTGTGGCGAAGGTTGCCCGGGGTCCTGATGCGCTTGGAGCCGATCGAGACGATCGAGGTCAATGGCTGCTGAACGATCGCCGCCACCGACACGAGCGGCTCGCCCTGCTGGCGGGCGAGCATCACCTCGGGCTCGTAGGAGATCGCCAGATCGACCTTGCCCGCCGCCAGTAGCTGGAGCGGCGCGGCGGGGTCGGAGGGAACCTGAACGTGGACGTTTAGTCCGGCGTGGGCGAAGTCGCCCTGGGCCTGCGCCTGATAGATGCCGACGTGATCGGCGTTTGGAAACCAGTCCAGCATCAGCGACAGCGGCTGGGCGGCGCTCTTGGCCGACGTGATCGTCTCGTTCTTCTCCCCGCAGCCGGCCGCCGCGAGCGTCGCCAGCATGGCCAGGGACAGGCACAGCCTTCTCATCAAGCGCGTTCTCCTTCTCGTCGGTAGGCCCAAGGGACGGCGAGCCGCTCGGCCAGCGTCAGCAGGGCGAACAGCGCAATCGCGAAGGCGGACAGGATGACGACTGTGGCGTAGGCACGCGGTGCCAGCACCTGATTGATGGATTGGTAGAAGAGGTACCCGAGTCCCGAATTGGCACCGGCCAGTTCGGCGAGCACAGCCGCGATCGGGGCGATCACCGCCGCGATCTTCGCTCCCGTGATCACGCCGGGCAGCGCCGACGGCAGCTCGATGTGGCGGAACGTTCTCAGGGGAGTGGCATCGAAGGTCCGCATCAACTTGATCAGGTTCGGATCGACGGACTTGAGGGCGTCGAGCGTGGTCACGACGATCGGGAAGAAGCACACGAGCGCGATCACGAGCAGCTTCGGGGCGATCCCGAAGCCGAGCCAGAGAATGAAGATCGGGGCCAGCAGCACGATCGGGATGGCCTGCGATGCGACCGTCAACGGATAGACCGCCCGGCGGACGGTCTGCGAGAAATGCATCGCGCTCGCCAATGCGAAGGCCGCTGCCGCGGCGACGAGTATCCCGAGCAGGATCTCCTCGGCTGTCACCGTGAAGTTCGACCACAGCAGCGAACGGTCGGAGTACAGAGCCCGCGCCACCTGGTGAAGTGGCGGCAGGATCAGCTGATGGGTCGAGCTGCTGAGGTCGGCATACAGCTCCCACAGGCCGAAAAGCGCCGCGAGCAGCACGCTGGCGGGCAGGTATTGACGAGCGCGCCTCACGCCCCCACCCCCAGCGCCTCCAGCGCCTGCTCGCGCAACGCCACGACCGCCGGGTCGGCGCGGTGGCGGGGCCTCGGCTCCTCAATTTCGATCTCCGCGATGACCCGCCCCGGCCGGGCGGACATCACCGCCACGCGGTCGGCCAGCACGACGGCCTCCTCCACATCGTGGGTCACGAGCAGCACCGTGCGCGGCTCGCGCTCGAGCACGTGCCAGAGCCAGCCCTGCATCTCCAGACGCGTGATCGCGTCGAGCGAAGCGAACGGCTCGTCGAGCGCCAGTACCGGCTTGCCCGCGAGCAGCGAGCGCAGCAGCGAGACGCGCTGCCGCATCCCGCCCGACATCTCGGCCGGCTTGGCCTGCCGGAACTCTTTGAGCCCGAACCGATCTAGCCACGGAGCGGCTGCCTCTCTGGCCTCGGCGCGACCGACGCCGCGGGCGCGCAGCGCAAGGGCCGCATTGTCGACTGCACTGAGCCACGGGAGCAGCAGGTCGTGCTGGGGCATGAGCGCCGCGGGCTCGGACTCCACGTCTCCTGAGTCCGGCTGCTGAAGGCCGCACACCAGCTCCAGCAGCGTGCTCTTGCCGCAGCCGCTGGGACCGACCACCGCGACCAGCTCACGCGGCCGGGCACGCAGGGTCAGACCGGCCAGCGCCGTCACGTGACCGCGCTTGGTGCTGAACGTCCGGCTCACCGCCTCGACCCGGAGACCTCCGGGCCCGTCCAGAGGCGGGGCATCGATGACTGCCTCTGTTGCTCCCTTCGCGGGCATTACCCACACAGGTTCGAAGGGTCAGCGCCGGGTGGGGTAAGGCGCTATCTCAGCCGGCTTTCCCGCCAGCCCCCCTGGGTTTCTCTATGACTTGTGAATGATGCTACCGGGTCGGGCTACGGCGCCATGCTCGGGGCCGGAACGCGCGGTAGCGAGGCCGCGCGGTCGGACGGGACGCTAGGGCGCGGGCGTTCGTGCGCTCCGACAAGCCGTGGTCGCTCGACAAGTTCCCGAAGGGACCGTCGCTCAGAAATCCGGTCGTCGAAGGACCGAAATTTTGCCTGCTCAGGGCGATAAAACATCCGTCTAGGGCAGGCCTGAGAGCTAAGGGGAAGGGTATGTACCGGCAAGAGGCAAACGATGTGGAAGGAGAGCGCAGATGGCCGCGAATCGAGATGAGCGCTACCGCCAAGCCGCTGAGGATGCCCTTCAACAGCTCGATTGGTGTATCGGATACCTACATGGGATCCACAAGACCCCGATCTCCAGGCAGCTTGCGAAGAACCGCAGCTACATCAAGCGGCACCTGCTGCGAGAGGCGAGCGAACCACTCCCGACCGAGACGACGTCCCAGAGCTGATCCGAAATGGAATACCGGTTCCCATACGCCTGCTACGACCTCGGCAAGCTGCAGCAGGGAGATACCGTTGTCGTCCGCCTGCATGGACCTGCGGCGAACGTGATGCTCCTTGACCCGAAAAATTTCGCCCGCTACCGCGGCGGATTCCGCTTCTCATTCGTCGGAGGAAACCAGCGCCGCTCTCCCGTACGGCTCCCGGTCCCCCGCGACGGCCACTGGTTCGTGGCCATGGATCTTGGCGGCCGACCCGGTCGCGTGCGGGGAGCGGTCAGTGTGCTGGCCGCCGACGGCTCGCGGCGCGATATAAGCAAAGCGGAGGAGCGGTCGCTCACCCAGTCGACGGCCTAACTCTGCCCGTCAGCCTACGGGTGGTCACGCCACGGGTCACGCCTACGCGTGGTGCCGTCAGCGCCTTCACGAACTCCTCGAGCTGATCGGTCCGCCAGCATTCGAACGCCGTGCAGTGCTGCTCGTAGGCCGAGATGACGGAGTCGCCGTAGTTCCAATACAGCCGTGGTTCGGGGTTCAGCCAGAACGTTCGCCCGGCCTTGGCCGCGATCGCGGCGAACGCGTCCTCCCGCGGCGGGCGCCCGTTGGTGCGCGCGTCGCCCAGCACGATGACCGTGGCCCGGGGGTGCAGCTCGTCTTCGATAAGTGTCAAGAACTCCGTCCACACGCGGCCGTAGTCGGTGTAGCCGGAGACATCCGCGACGCCGGCATCGCGCGAGACAGCCTCGCTGGCGGTCTGAAAGTCGCGCTCGCGCTCGAACACCTCGGTCACCTCGGAAATGCGCTCGATGAACACGAACGAGCGGAGCCTGCGGAACGCATCGTGCAAGGCGTGAAGCACGCTGAGGAAGAACGTTGAGGCGCTGGTGACGCTGGTGGAGACGTCGCAGAGGACGAAGATCTCTGGCCGGCGCGGACGCCGCGGACGGTACTTGAGGACTACCGGCACGCCGCCCGTCTGGAGCGAGGCGCGCATCGTGCGGCGCACGTCGACGTGCGCGTGACGCTTGCGTCCCCGCAGCTCGTGGCCCTCGGTGGCGAGGCGGCGCTTGAGCTGCGCCACCACTCGGTGGATCGCCGCCAGGTCCTGGATCGGTCCTGTGGGCAGCGCTCTGTCCAGCTCCGACAGCGGCCGCTTGGGGGGTAGCGCGGCAGTGCGCTCGATCAGGTCGCGCTCCAGCTCGCGACGCAGGTGCTGCTCGAAACGGCGAAGCTGCTCGCGCGGCATACCCGGGTGCCTGGGGTCCTCCTGGGGCAGATCCGGCTGGGGCTCGGTGCGCAGGCCGAGGGCTCGCCGGATCCGCTGGACGTCGACGCCCAACACTCCGGACCCCTCGCCGCCGGCGAAAGCCGCGATCGCCAGCCGCGCCAAGTCTCGCAGCGAGGCATCGGAGCCATCGCGCAGCGCCGCGGCGATCTGGCGCCGGAGGGCATCGGGGTCGATCTCGGGGCTCTCGCCGCCGGCGCGGGCGGCCGCCTCGGAGATCTCGCGTCGGGTGGCCTCGGCCTCGGCAGCCCGGAAGAAGAAGCGCTCGAACACAAGCTCGAACACGCGCCGATCCTCGGGTGACTTGGCCAGCGTGGCGGCCAGCGCCTCGCGGAACTCGCTCTGGGCCGTCCAGCGGATGTGGGCCAGCGCGGCAAAGGCGTCGAGCAGCTCGGAGGTGCCGATCTGGAGCCCCTCCCCGCGCAGGTCCTCAGCGAACGCCAGGAGCTTTAGGTCAAACGTCCCCGGCCGCTGCTCGCGCGTGCCGCCGAACAGCTGGGCCTTACGCGACAGGCCTGACATCGGCGAGCTTGACGCCCACGCGCTCGGCGACGGTGTCCAGGTCCGTGCGGTGCTTGACGATCACGCTCATCGTCTCCCGGAAGGTGGCGCCGTCGATCTCGTCTGCCCCCAGCAGCAACAGCGCGCGGGCCCAGTCGATCGACTCGGCGATGCTCGGGGGCTTCTTGAGGTCGAGCTCTCTGACCTGCTGCACGATCTCCACCAGGCGCTCGGCGATGGTTTGGCCAAGCTCCGGCGCGTGCAGACGCACGATCTCCAGCTCGTGCTCGAGCGACGGGTAGTCGAGCCACAGGTACAGGCAGCGGCGCTTCAGCGCCTCGGTCAGCTCGCGCGTGTTGTTGGAGGTCAGCACCACGACCGGCCGGGTTCGGGCCTCGATCCGGCCGAGCTCGGGGATCGAGATCTGAAAGTCGGACAGCAGCTCGAGCAGCATGGCCTCGAACTCCTGGTCGGTCTTGTCGATCTCGTCGATCAGCAGCACCACGGGCTCCTGGGAGGCGATCGCCGTCATCAGCGGTCGCGCCAGCAGGAACTCCTCCCCGAAGATGTCATCCTGAACCTCCTCCCAGCCGGCCCCTTCGGACTCGGTCTGAATCCGCAGCAGCTGCTTGCGGTAGTTCCATTCATAGAGCGCCTTGGCCTCGTCGAGGCCCTCGTAGCACTGAAGCCGCACAAGCCCTCGGCCCAGGTATCGCGCCAGGGCTTTGGACAGCTCCGTCTTGCCCACCCCGGCGGGACCCTCCACCAGCACAGGCTTACCGAGCTTGGTGGCAAGGAACGAGACCAGCGCCGTGGACGAGCTCGGCAGGTAGCCGACCCGCCTCAGGCCGGCCGTCACCTCATCCACCGATGTGGGCTGCTCCAGCATCCCTCAAATATAGGGTCCGGGGGTGCCCGCCCGATCCGGGCCCTTAGGGTTAGAGCCCGCTGATGCCCCTGGTCTATGCGCTGACGTCGTCGCAGCTGGATGCGCTCTCGCTGGTGCTGCTGCTCGGCGTCTTGGTCGGGCTCGCCGGCCACATCGTGCGCTCAAAGACGCTGATCATCGTCGGCATCCTGATCATCAGCGTCATCAGCCTCTACTTCGGCATCGTCGTGGCCAAGGTGCGCTAGAGCGACCCTGCCCGCTGCTTGAAAAAAGCGGCCCGCGCCCGAAGGCGCGAGGCCGCTTCGTTCTAATGGACGTCAGGACTTGCCGTTGCGGATGACGGCCGCCTGGCCCTGACCCCCGCCGACGCACAGCGTGGCCACGCCGCGATGCAGGTCGCGCCGGCGCATCTCGTGCAACAGGGTCACCAGGATGCGCCCGCCGGAAGCTCCGATCGGATGCCCCAGGGCGATCGCGCCGCCGTGGGGGTTTACGCGGTCGGTGTCGATCTCCAGCTCGCGGAGCACGGCCAGCGACTGGGCGGCGAACGCCTCGTTGAGCTCGAACAGATCGATGTCCTTGAGCTCCAACCCGGCCTTCTGCAGAGCCTTGGTCACGGCGGGGACGGGACCGATGCCCATGATCTTGGGCTCCACTCCCACCGAGGCGTAGCTCTCGACGGTCCCCATCGGCTCGAGGCCACGCTCGGAGGCCGTGGACGCCGACATCACGATCACCGCCGCGGCGCCGTCATTGATGCCCGAGGCGTTGCCGGCGGTGACGGTTCCGCCTTCCTTGCGGAACGCCGGCCGGAGCTTGCCCAGCTTCTCGGCCGTTGTCTCCGAACGCGGGGACTCGTCGGCGTCCACCATCCGCGTTTCCTTCTTCTCCTTGACCTCGACCGGGACGATCTCGTCCTTGAACACCCCGTCCTCCACGGCCGTGCCGGCCTTCTGCTGGCTGCGAGCGGCGAACTCATCCTGCTCCTGGCGGCTGATCACGTACTGCTCGGCCAGGTTCTCGGCGGTGACGCCCATGTGAATGTCGTTGAAGGCATCCTGAAGGCCGTCGCTGAGCATCGAGTCGATCATCTTCGTGTCGCCCATACGGGCGCCGAAGCGGGCATCGGGCAGCAGATACGGAGCCCGGGTCATGTTCTCCATTCCCCCGGCGACGACGATGTCGGCGTCGCCGGCGCGGATCATCTGGGCGGCGATGGCCACCGCCTTGAGACCCGAGCCGCAGAGCATGTTGATCGTGGTCGACGGAACCTCCTTGGGGATTCCAGCGCCCATCGCCGCCTGCCGTGCTGGGTTCTGACCCAACCCTGCGCTCAGCACGCACCCCAGCACCACCTCGTCAACATCTTCTCCTTTGACCTCGGCGCGCTCTAGCGCCGCGCGCACGGCATAGGTGCCTAGCTCGGTCGCAGGAACGTCTTTGAACTGTCCGCCGAACGTTCCCGTCGGGGTCCGCACGGCGCTGACGATTACCGCCTCCTCCATCTCATCCTCCTATCGTGAGCTGCTCAAAAGCGAGGAACTGGCGAGTCGAAAAAAAGACTGTCATAGTGGGGATTTCCACCAGGCGAGGCTGCTCAAACTCGGCTTTGTGCAGGAGCCTTGATCCCAGCACATCGCGGGCGTAAAGTGAACGGAGGACCGGCTGAGAGTCGTGAACGAGCGAGGCTAAGGAGGGAGCGCAATCGCAACCTGCCGTCGGTCATCTCGCAGGATCTGCCTACCGCGCTGCCGCTCGCGTTGTCGCTCAGACAAGATTGATCGAGATTTGATCAGCGGTTACGGGTAGCCCGTCACCATCAGCCGTGACGAGGCTCCGTGACCGCGTAAAGGCGAGCTAGGAGGAGAGATATACATGAGCCAGACTGAAGAGCGCGAGAAGATTTCGGGCGAGGAGCTCGAGCACAAGCTCGAGGAGATGCTCGAGGTCGAGACGTTCGACCCGCCGGAGGACTTCAAGAAGGATGCGCTGCTCAGCGATCCCTCGATTTACGAGGAGGCGGAGAAGGATTGGAAGGGCTTCTGGCTGAAGCAGGCGAAGGAGCTGCTCCACTGGTACAAGGAGCCGGAGGAGTCACTGGACGACTCGGACCCGCCGTTCTACAAGTGGTTCAAGGACGGCAAGCTGAACGCCTGTTACAACTGCCTCGACCGCCACGTCGAGGAGGGCAACGGCGACCGCGTTGCGTTCCACTGGCGCGGCGAGGAGGGCGAGGAGCGCGACGTCACCTACGCCGACCTGCACCGCGACGTGCAGAAGTTCGCCAACGCGCTCAAGGATCTGGGCGTGGAGAAGGGCGACATCGTCGGCATCTATCTGCCGATGATCCCCGAGGTCGTGGTAGCGATGCTGGCCTGCGCTCGGATCGGCGCCCCGCACAACGTCGTCTTCGGCGGCTTCTCCGCTGACTCGGTCAAGGAGCGGATGGAGTTCTCACAGGCCAAGGTGCTGGTGACCGCGGACGGCGCCCGGCGCAAGGGCAAGACCGCCGGGGTCAAGTCGACGGTCGACGAGGCGATGAAGGAGCTCGACAGCCTGAAGACGATCGTCGTCGTCAAGTCCACCGACACCGAGTGCGAGATGAAGGAGGGGCGCGACCACTGGTACCACGAGGTCTTGGAGAAGGCCGACGACGAGTGCCCGTGCGAGGAGCTCGACGCCGAGCACCCGCTCTACGTGCTCTACACGAGCGGCTCGACCGGCAAGCCCAAGGGCGTCCTTCACACCACCGGCGGTTACCTGACCCAATCGGCCGCTACCCATCGCTACGTGTTCGACCTCAAGCCTGACAAGGACGTCTACTGGTGTGCGGCAGACGTCGGCTGGGTCACCGGCCACACCTACATCGTCTACGGGCCGATGGCCAACGGGACCACGAGCGTGATCTACGAGGGCCCGCCCGATTACCCCGAGAAGGACATCCACTGGAAGCTCGTGGAGAGCTGTGGCGTGACGATCTACTACTTCGCGCCGACCGCGATCCGGAGCTTCATGAAGTGGGGCGCCGATCTGCCCAACAAGCACGACCTGAGCTCGCTGCGGCTGCTGGGCACCGTCGGGGAGCCGATCAACCCCAAGGCCTGGCTCTGGTACCACCTGGTGATCGGCGGTGGCCGCTGCCCGATCGTCGACACCTGGTGGCAGACCGAGACCGGCGCGACGATGATCGCGCCGCTGCCGGGGATCGTGTCCACCAAGCCCGGCTCGGCCACCCGTCCCTTCCCCGGGATCCAGGCCAAGATCTACGATGAGTCCGAGGCCAAGGAGGTGGAGGACGGCCAGCAGGGCCTCTTGGTCTTGACCCGTCCGTGGCCCGGGATGCTCCGCACGCTGTACAAGGAGAACGAGCGCTTCGTGGAGCAGTACTTCGACAAGTTCGGCAAGGAGACATACCTCGTCGGCGACGGTGCCCGCAAGGACAACGACGGCTATTTCTGGATCATCGGGCGGATCGACGACGTGGTCAACGTCTCCGGTCACAGGCTCTCGACGGCCGAGGTGGAGTCGGCGATCGTCTCCCATTCCAAGGTGGCCGAAGCGGCCGTGATCGGGCAGTCCGATGAAGACACCGGGCAGTCGATCGCGGCGTTCGTGATCCTGGAGGGTGACCAGGAGGGTTCGGACGAGCTCGTGGGGGAGATCCGCGAGCACGTGGCCAAGCACATCGGCAAGCTGGCGCGGCCGAAGCGGGTCCTGTGGAGCGACGAGCTGCCCAAAACCCGCTCGGGCAAGATCATGCGCCGGCTGTTGCGCGACATCGCCGAAGGCCGCGAGTTCGGCGACGTGACCACCCTTCGGGATCCCGACGTGATGAAGGAGCTCGAGAAGAAGGTCGCGGCCGAGCAGGAGAAAGAGGAGAGCTAGGCCATGGCCGCTGGCGGCGCAAAGACCGAGAGCGACGGCGGGACTCCCTCGCCCGAGCAGCAGGTCCGCGCACTCTACGAGCAGGCCGAGACGGGGACCGCCAAGGCGCTCGAGGAGCTGGTGCAAAAGCCGAGCTTCGGGCGCCTCATGGCGCTCTCCGCGGAGAACGTGGCTGCTATGTCACGGATCGTCTCTGACGTCGCCGATCTGGTGCTGCGCAACCTGCGGATCGCGTCCCGGGCGGACATCGTCCGCCTGGCGCGGCAGCTGCATCGCTCCGAGGACAAGCTGGAGCGGGTGCTGCAGGAGGTGGAGGCGCTACACGACGAGCTGGACAGCGCCCGCTCGGGCTCGGGTGGGCGGGCGCGCGGCTCTTCCGCGGGCGGCCGTCGGCAGCGCGGCGGCCGCTCCGGGTCTGGCTCCGGCAACCGCTCTGGCAGCGGTACCTCGGGCAACCGGGAGGAGGCCAAGGCGAACGGACGATGAGCGCACTTGAGAAGCTCCTGCGGGCGCCGGTCGACGCGCTCGAGTTCTCCAACATCGTCCTGACCACAGACGACGCCAGCACGGGCTGCACCCCGCGCGAAGTCGTCTGGACTCACCGCAACACGACGCTCTACCGGTACCGCTCGGCCAACCGCAAGTATCCGGTGCCGGTACTGCTGGTGTTCGCGCTGATAAACCGCCCGGACATCTTCGACCTGCGCCCGGGAGGGTCCCTGGTGGGGTTCCTGCTCGACGAGGGCTTCGACGTGTTCCTCGTGGACTGGGGTTATCCGGGCGAGGAGGACGCCGACGTGGGCATGGACGACTATGTCTGCGATGAGCTGCACTGGGCGATCCGGGAGGTGCTGCGCGCCAGCGGCAGCGAGGAGCTGACGCTTGTCGGGTGGTGCATCGGAGCCACGATGTGCGCCATGTACTGCGGGCTGGACCACGGCCTGCTGGGCGGTCACAACGGGACGGCGCACAACCCGGTCCGCAACCTGGCGCTGCTGACCATGCCGATCGACGCCCGGGGCTCGACTTACGCCAAATGGGTGGGCCGCCCCGACTTCGACGAGGAGTTCGTGGCCGAAAACTGGCGCGTGCTGCCGGGGCGGGCCGTCGATCAGGCCAACAAGATGCTCAAGCCGGTCACTAACTTCTGGACCACGTATCGCCGCCTGTGGCAGCAGGTGCAGGACGGCGCCGCGCGGCGCGAGGTCTATCAGCCGATGGCCAAGTGGGTGGGCGACAACCCCGAGTTCCCCGGCCGGGCATGGGCGCAGTGGATCAGCTGGATGTACAAGGACGGCTTACTGCCGACGGGCAGGCTGCGGCTGCGCGACCAGCGCGTGGACCTGGGACGGATCGACCAGAACCTGCTGGTGATCACCGCCGGGGCCGACCACATCGCCCCCCGGGACGGCACCCTGCCGATCCTCGATCTGGTCTCGAGCGAAGACGTGGAGCACCTCGACCGTCCCGGCGGGCACATCGGGCTGATGGCCGGGTCGGCCGCCAAGAAAGAGATCTGGCCCGACCTTGCCTCCTGGCTCTCCGAGCGATCTGAGGGTTAAGAGGCTCGTACCCCCCGAACGTCGGGCTGCGGGTGAGAGCGCCGCCCTGGTGGGTAGTGCAGTCGTAAGGCCACTAGGAAGGAGAGGACATGAGCACCACAACCGGCGAGTCGATCATCACCGAGCCGTTCGAGGAGCAGCACCACCGCCCCCGGATGAAGGACCACGTGGTCTTCGTAACCGGCGGCACGCGCGGCATCGGCGCCGCGATCTGCAAGAGCTTCGCCGAGCAGGGAGCTGTCGTGGCCGCCGGCTACAGCGGAAACGAAGAGCGGGCCAAGGAGCTCCTGGAGGAGCTCAAGAGCCATGATGTCGACGCCAGCATTCACAAGGGCAACGTGGGCTCGGCCGAGGACTGCCGGCGCACGATCGAGGAAGTCCTCGACGCCCACGGCAAGCTGAACATCCTGGTTAACAACGCGGGCATCACGATCGACAAGACCGTGCTGAAGATGACCGACGAGGACTGGTACAAGGTGCTGGCCGTCAACCTCTCGGGTGCCTTCTTCATGTCCAAGGCCGTGCTGCCCCACATGATCGAGCGCGGTTCCGGGAGGATCATCAACATCTCCTCGATCATCGGCTCGATCGGCAATATCGGTCAGGCCAACTACGCAGCCTCCAAGTCTGGTCTGTTCGGGCTGACCAAGACCATGGCCCGCGAGGCCTGCTACCAACTGGGCAAGGAGGGGAAGCTCGAGCCGGCCTCGATCGGGGTTACCGTCAACACCGTGGCTCCCGGCTTCATCGCCACGGACATGCTCGAGTCGATGCCCGAGAAGGTGCTTGACAAGATTCGCTCCGAGATCCCGGTCCGCCGTCTGGGCCGACCCGACGAGGTAGCGCGGGTCGTCCATTTCCTGGCCTCTGACTATTCGTCGTTCATCACCGGCCAGGTCTACGCGGTCAACGGCGGTCAGGAGATGTAGCCTGTCGCCGCGATGGCCAGCCGCTCAGCCACCGCTCTCGGCGAGATCATCCGCCGGCAGCGGGAGCTGGCCGAGCTGTCGATGCGGCGCTTCGCCGACTTGGCGGGCATCTCCAACCCGTACCTGTCGCAGATCGAGCGCGGCTTGCGGGCCCCCTCCGAACAGGTCCTGGAGGGGATCGCGACCGCGCTCGGCATCTCCGTGGACGCGCTCTACGAGCAGGCCGGCGTCTCACCGCCGGGCGCCGACGAGGCCGACAACGCGGTGCTAGACGCAATCCGCTCCGATCCCCGGTTGACGGCCCGTCAGCGCAGCGCGCTGCGCGAGATATACGAGGCGTTCGCGGGCCAGTCGAGCGGCGCTGGGCGCCGGTCGGCGGACGCAGAGGGCTCGGACGGCGGCCACTGAGCGCGGAGCCAGACTGTGAGCGGTACAGCCAACTCCCCGCTGGCCGGCAAGGCCGCGCTCGTCACCGGCGCCGGCAGCGGGATCGGACGGGCGGTCGCGGAGCGACTGGAGCGGGAGGGGATGGACGTGCTGGCGGTCGACCTGCATCCCGATCCCGACGGCCCAGGGGTCGCGCATGAGGCCGACCTCACCGATCCCGAGGCCAATGAGGCCTGCGTCGCCGCCGCGCTCGAGCGCTTCGGGCGGCTCGACGTCGTGGTCCCCAACGCCGGTGTCCAGCACGTGGCGCCGGTTGCGGAGTTCCCGGTCGAGCGCTGGGAGACGATTGTGGGGTTCCTGCTGACGAGCCCCTTCCTGCTGGCCAAGCATGCCTGGTCGGCGCTGCGCGACGCCGAGGACGGGCGGCTGATCGTGATCGCCTCGGTCCACGGGCTTGTCGCATCGCCGTACAAGGCCGCCTATGTCTCTGCCAAGCACGGCGTCCTCGGTCTGGTCAAGACCCTGGCTCTGGAGGGAGCGGAGCACGGCATCAGCGTCAGCGCCGTCTGTCCTGCCTACGTGCGCACGCCGCTGGTGGAGAAGCAGATCGGGGACCAGGCGCGGGCACACGGGCTGTCGGAGGATCGGGTGCTTGAGGAGGTGATCCTGGCGCCGCACGCCGTCAAGCGCCTGATCGAGCCCTCGGAGGTCGCCGGCCTGGTGGCGTTTCTGGCCGGCCCCGACGGTCGGGCGTTTACCGGCGCCCCGGTGACGATGGATCAGGGCTGGTCGGCGCGGTAGGTCGTTTCGGGCTATCGGCTTGCTTGCCGCTTCGGGCTATGGGCTTGCTTGCCTCGGGCCCTGACGCGGAGGATGCGACCTGAATGTCGCCTTCCGACATCCAGATCCCACTCTCGGCGGTTGGCTACCAGGGCGTTTGCACGATGGGGGCGTGCTTTTTCTTGTGCTTGTGTTTCGGGGCTCGCTTGTCGGTGATGGTGAAGATGACTTTGACGGTGGCCTTGTGGTGTTTTTTGAGCAGCTTTAGTGCTTTGCGGCCTTGGGGGGTGAGCTTGATGCGCAGGTTGAAGTCGCCTGTTTGCTTGAGCGTGCGTTTCAGGCTGGCGATGATCAGCTTGCCGGTCAGCCGGCGGGCGAGATTGACGCTGATGGCGCCGCCGGTGGCCAGCGACCCGGATTCGGCGAGGCTGCCGTTGAAGATGCCGTTGGGGACCGGATTATCGAACGGGAAGTCCAGCCCGCCGTCGGTAAGGGTGGTGTTGACGTCGATGTTGGTGGTGGTCTGAAGCTGGCCGGAGGCGGCCAGCGTCACTCTGGTCCCGGACTGTCCGGTTGCGCCCTGGTAGTTGCTATCGCCGCTGTAGGCGGAGCTCATCACCAGCGAGGTGATCTTGGTCAAATCGTTCGACGCCGGCTTGAAGCTGACCGTGCAGCTCGAGGTATCGGAGTTGGGCGTGGGGCGCAGCATGCACGTAGTGCCGGATGGGAACGAGCCCGCGGTGGCGGTAGCGAAGCTCACCTTGCCGGTGGGGTTGCCCGCCGCGCCGCCGCCCACCGTCGCCCCACACACCTCAAGCCCCGACTGGAACTGGTAGTTGCAGATGACGTTGATCGAGCTGCCAGCCCGCGGCGGCGGACTGGACGTGGTGCTCGTCGGAGTCGGGGTGGACGTGGTGGGCGTCGGAGTCGGGATCATCTGGGCGAAGAAATTGGCGAACACCGACTGGTCGGAGCTCATCGACACCGTGCACGTGGTGCCGGTGGCAGAGCAGCCGCCGCCCGACCAACCGCTGAACACAAAACCCGGCGTCGGGGTGGCGGTCAGCGTCACCTCCGTTCCGGAGGGAAACTGCGCCGAACACGTTGAAGGGCAGTTGTCGATCGCGCCATCGGCGCTCGTGACCGTCCCCCCCGACCCGTTTATCGGTGACCGACAGCGTGATGAGGCGGCGTCGCGGTCACCTCGGTGGCGTTGTAGGTGACCGCCTCGTAGCTGTTGTCCTTCGGCGTCGTCGCCACATTCTCAGCGGGCGCTGGTTCGAAGTATGCGGAGCTAGGCGAAAAGCTGTTGCTGCCCGGCACGATGCCGATGTTCGAGCACGTATTGGGCGTCTGGTCGAAGGTGCAGCTCGCCGGACTGATCAGCTCGAGGCCGACGTACTGCCCAGCGGCGATCGGCAAGTCGGTAACGAAGGTGTTGACATGTTTGAAGTTGCCCTCACATGCTCCCTCGATCTCGGTAACGCAGGGTTCGGTCTCGACCTGGCTTTCGCCCACCACGGTGAACGTCCCATCGGTTCCAGCCTGCATGATCAGCAATTGGGCGGAGCCGCTGAAGGCCTCGACGCTCCAATTCGTAATCGTCCCGTCCGAAGGGGCCTGGACGAGGTCTCCGGTCGGAAGCAAGGTGTTGGTCCAGGCGCAGGTGGTGCCGGCGGCGGGCTGGCAGGCTGTTCCGGCTGCTGGTATTGGTCGGTAGCGAGGGTCCCAGCGTCACGGTCTGGGCCGCGGCGAATGACGGCAGCGCCCACGACAGCCCGACAGCTGCGCTCACGATCGCGGCTCCCATCCAGAGCCGGCATCCAATCCCGGCGCTCCTCAACTCAACCCCTCGCTTCTCGTGCAGCCCTCTGATTTCTGGTGAGGTTCAGCTCAGCATGAAAGCACCGGGACCCGCAAAAGTAAATACGGAAAATTCCGTATGCTCGGCCGCAGCGGGCGCCCCCGGGCCGCAGCGTGCGGCGGCGCCCATTCCCCGGTTCGTCTACGCGTTTTCGTCTCTAGCGTCGCCAGTTGTGGAGGCGCCGGCCGGCAGTTCAGGCGCGCCACCGATGGCGTCCATCAGGCGATAGCGTCTGGAGCGAGAGCGGGCAAAGCGGGCGTTCGATCGGGCGAGCTTGCGGCTGTCTGGGGGATACCACCATCGCGCCCATGGTGACGAGGGCGAGGCGATGCGGATTGCGCCGATCAGCGAGACGAACGGAATGAAGACACCGACCAAGGCCATAACGCTCTTGCCTTTGAGGATCGCGAGCACGCACAGCAGCACGTCCGCCCCAACGATGAGCAGGAACGACACCTCCGACGAGGCATCGGACGTGTCGAACGGGGCGAGCCCCAAAACGACCATGCCCCCGACCAGCGTCGCGAGCACGACGGCGTCGAGCGAGGCACGGCCCTCACGGGCCCAGTAGACGTCCTCGAGGCGCACCCAGAGCGCGAACTCGTCGAGCGTGAGTCCAGCGCCAACTCCGAAGCCGGCGGACAGCAGCTCGCTCCAGGGGCTGCTGGCTGTCGTGGCGAAGCCCAGGAACCCGCAGAGGAGGATGAGCACGATCCCGAACACCAGGTGATGGATGTGCAACCCGCTATCGGTCTTGATGCTCCCCGGCCACCATGGGACCTTAGGGCTGCGCATCAACCGGGCGCTCGTGCGGATGAACAGGAACGAGACCAGGAACGCACCGAGCAGGATGAACCCATCGCGCTGCGCTCTGATGTCCAAGAAATGCCGCGGAAGGCTGAGGGTCAGTGGGAGAGAAGCGGCTACCACGCCCACGACCCCGCTCTGGGCTCCGTCGGCCGCCTACTTGCTCCGCCCGGTCTTGCTATGGCCCAGCACGTCCGCCAGGACGACAGGCCAGCGCTCGCGGAGGGCCTCGCGACCCATGAACAGCCCGAGGTGGCCGCCGCTCGAGGTGTGCCGGTGAACGAGCTCGGGAGGCGTCGAGGAGGCGTCCTCGAGCGCCCAGACCTGCGGCGGCGGGGTGATGTGGTCACGGGTGCCGGCGAGCAAATTCAGCGGCACCTCGATCCGGCGCGGGTCGACGCGCGTGCTGCCGATCTCGAGCTCGCCCTTGATCAGCTGGTTGTCACGGAACAGGTGGCGGACGATCCACAGATAGAAGGCGCCGGGGATGTCCTGGGTGTGCTTGAACCAGTCCTCGAACTCCGTGTAGCGATCGCAGTGGGTCGGGTCGCCGACGCTGTGCAGCAGCTCGAGCTGGCGCGAGATCTCATCGGCCGGGTTGATGACGATGAACCCGCTGAGCATGTGCTGGCCCTTTAGCACGCCGCCGCCCGCCGCGACCAGCGCCTCGTAGAACCACAGGTTGCCGTCGGGCGCAAGCTGGCGCACAACGTCCGCGATCACGGGATCGTCGGCGTGAAAGTCGATCGGGGCCCCGGCGATCGTCAGCGTGTTGACGTTCTCGGGGCGCAGCGCCGAGTAGACCGTCGCCAGCCACCCACCTTGGCAATCCCCGATCAGATTGACGGTGCCGCCGCAGTGCGCCACTGCCTGATCGATGATGTCGAGGTAGTCCTCGATCGACGCTCCCGCGGTGGCCGGCGTGGCCCCAATCCAGTCAAGCGTCAGCGCCCGCTTCAGGCCGGCGTCCAGGATGGCCCCCATCTGGCTCTGCTCGGGGGAGTAGTCGACGATGCAGGAGTCGTGTCCCGCCTGGGGTGGCAGCACCAGGGTGGGAACGACTCCCCGCCGGGACGTGGAGAAGTCGCGCAGCCGCGCCAGTGGAGCCTCGAAGACGACTTCGTGCTCTGAGGCCCACCCCGGCGCCTGCCGTTTTGCGACATGCATCCACCAGCGAGCATGGTCGAGCGGCTGGATCTGGCCGGCCAGCGCGCCCTGCAGGTAGCGCGATCCGCCGTCGATCGCAGCCTGCCAGCCGCGGGCCCAGGTCTCAATCAGCCGAGGCGCGATGAACGGCGTAGGGAGGGGCGGGGCTTTGAACGGCGCCGCGAACATCGGGTCGGCGGCCGGCGCGGAGTTGGGTGAAGTGGTGACGGACATGTCATTCAAAGAATAAGGGGAGCACCGGCAGGACCAGGCTCCCCTTTCTTCGGCGGCATGTCCGACTTTGGTTACTTAAGAACCGAGCGCGCGCTCTTGACGTACGAGCCGGCGAGGTCGCGGCTGAAGTCGATGTGGGCCTCGATCAGGCTCCGCAGCCACTCGGGCTGGGTGCCGGACGCCAGGCGCGACTCGACCTCGAGGGCCTTCTCGACCGTCTGCTCGTAGGAGTCGACGTAAAGCGCGCCGGCGTTGCGGGCCGCAGTCAGGATCTGCTCCGAAGCGTCCTTGGCCTGCTGGAACGGCGCCTCGAACAGCTGCTGGGTGTCTGTGGTAGTGGCCATTTGGGTGCTCCTTCAAGGGTGGCTTTCGACTGTGCTTGCAGGTTAGCAAATCATCAGCAAGCACGCAAGCGCGCTTGCAAGCCCGCGCAAGCGCTGCAAGCGGAGCTCAGCTGATCGGGATGTCCCGCGGTTCCTGCTCTGGGGCCTCGCGCCGTTCGAGGCGCTCGAGGTAGAAGTCGATCAGCGCCCTGAATGCGAGCAGCAGCTCGCGCAGAGCCTCGGCCAACCGGCGCTCGAGCTCCGCCGGCAAGAGCTCTCGCAGCGAGCGGATGACCTGCGCCAGAAGCTCGAGCTCGCGCCCTTCAGCGGCGGGCGCATCGCCACCAAGCGTCTGCCAGCCGGCGGGAGGCGGCTTGTCCGCGTCGGCGAGGGAGGGCTCACCCGGCTCGGTCGCCGCCTCGCCGGGTGTCCCGCGGGCCTCGGTGATCAGCCGCTCGGCGGCCTCCGAGGCCCGATCCAGTCGTTGCTGGAGATCCCGAAGGGCGTCGGGGGCAGACGGCGGCCCGTCGGGCGCAGCTGTCGGCCCGTCCGGCGCGCCATGCGCGGTGTCATTCGGTGCTGGTGGGTCGTTGCTCGGCATCGAAGCTGACCTCGAGCGCCCCGTTCGCGAACTTGGCACCTGTGGCGCGCAGCGCGGCGAGCGCCGGGGGAAGCGCAATCGTACGCCGCTGGCCATCGACGCCGACGATCAGCTCCAGTCCGTGCTGCTTTAGCGATACCTCGCTCTTGCGGGTGAAAGGAAGCGTGAGGCGCAGGCGGGCACCGTGTTCGAGCAGCTCGATCTCCTGAATGAGCGCCCGGTGGAGGATCGCCGCCGGGTCGTGTCCGCCGAACAGGGCTCGGGCCAGGCGGTCCAGCATCGGCCCCCCGATCACCTCCTGGTCGAAGTAGGGAGCGCACAACACGGGCACCGGCGCAAACGCCGAGCGGACCTGGGCCAGGTGCTGCTCCTGCAGCTCGCGCCAGGCGGCGAAGTAGTCACCGACGTCGGCCGGGAACACGCGGTTGACGACCACGGCGTCGGTGAGGTAGCCGTAGAGGTTGAGATAGGTGAAGGTCCGCATCGCCTCGCCGATGACCATCTTCTCCGGGTTCATCACCAGCCGAACCGTGCAGCGCTCGTGGTCGCGCAGGATCTCGTTCATGGCGATCAGGTTTTTGGACAGCCGGTGTATGTCCTCGAAGACCGCCGCCGTGGGGACGGGGATGTCCAGGACCGAGCGGGCGATCGGACCTGCAGCCGCCAGCAGCTGGCGCTCAAGCGGAAAGACCTTGTCGATCCACCACCGCGCGACGTCGGGGAACGACAGCAGCCGCAGCGTCTCGCCGGTAGGGGCGCAGTCGACGACGATCGCCTCCCACTGGCCCGAGCGGTGTTGGGACTGGAGCCGCAGGAGCGAGAACAGCTCGTCCATCCCCGGCGGAACCGTCAGCTCCTGGGCCGAGATGCGGTCGACTCCCCGATCGGCGAGCAGACCCCCCAGCCAGCGCTGGACGCCTGACCAATGGCGCTCCATCTCCGCCTGGGCTGAGACCTGCTCGGCCCACAAAAGCTCATCCAGCTGGGTGGTGCCGCTACCGATCTCGCCCGACAGCGACTCGGCGAGGCTGTGGGCGGGGTCGGTGGACATCACCAGTGTCCGCAGTCCGGCCGAGGCGCAGGCCCTCGCGGTGCACGCGGCGACCGAGGTCTTGCCGACGCCGCCCTTGCCGGTGTAGAGAATCGTGCGGGGCCCCATCGAGGGCCGAGTTTAGGTCCGATCGGCGGCGCTGGCGCGAGCGCGATAGGGCGCGAGTCACCGGCGCCGCTCGACTTTGGCGTTGCTAGATTCGCCTGCCATGCCCGCGCGTGTTACCCGTATTCGCCGAGCGCTGATCGCCCTGGCTGCGGCGCTCGCGGCCGTGACCTTGGCCGCCTGCGGCTCGAGCTCGCAGAACGCCTCCACTCTGCTGAAGCAGACGTTCTCGGGCACGCACACGGTCAACAGCGGGAGCCTGAGCGTGGAGCTGGCCCTCAACCCAAGCGGGTCGACCACGATCAAGGGACCGATCACGGTCAGTTTCGGCGGCCCGTTCGCCAGCATGGGCAAGAACAAGCTGCCCGAGTCGAATTTTGACCTGGCCGCCAGCGCCGAGGGCCATTCCGGCTCGCTGGGCATCCTCTCCACGGGCAGCGCGGGCTACGTGACGCTCAAGGGCACCAGCTATCAGCTGCCGAGCGCCACCTTCCAGCAACTGGAGTCGAGTTTCTCCTCCCTGACCTCCTCTGCAGGGAGCAGCTCGGGGTCGGGAACGCTCTCCAAGCTGGGCATCGACCCGCTGCACTGGCTGGTTCACCCCACGATCGCCGGGCACGACCAGGTGGGCGGCGCGAGCACCACCCATATCCGGGCCGCGATCAACGTCTCGGCCCTGCTCAGCGACATGAACACATTCCTGGGTCGCGCTAAGTCGCTGGGGGTCTCCGGGGCCTCGAAGCTCCCCTCGAGCATCTCCTCCCAGACCGCCAGCCAGATCGCGAGCGCGGTGCGCCAGCCGCGCTTCGATGTGTGGACAGGCGACTCGGACAAGACCCTGCGGCGGATGGTGATCAGCTTGACGCTTCCGGTCACCGGCCAGCTGTCATCGCTGCTCGGCGGGTTGAGCTCAACGCAGATGTCATTGACGATGCAGTACGCCGATCTCAACAAGCCGCAGACGATCAGCGCGCCCGCGTCGGTGGCCCCGTTCAGCCAGTTTCAGTCGAAGCTCCAGTCGTTCCTGACGTCCCTGCAGAGCACGTTGAGCGGTGCGACTTCCAGCGGCTCGACATCCAGCGGCTCGACGACCTCCACCACCGGCTCCTCGGCCAGCAACTTGAGCAACTACACGAAGTGTCTGCAGCAGGCCGGGGGCAGCGTCGTCAAAGAGCAGCAGTGCGCGCCGCTTCTGAACGGTCAGTAGAACGACGGCCGGCGCTCATGAGCGCCGGCCCCGGTCCGATCATGATCGGACCGGCCCGGTCGCGCATGCGCGACCGGGAGCACGAACCTATTCTTCCTCAACCTCCAGCTCCTCCTCGTCGAACTCCTCTTCCAGCTCCTCTTCGTGATCCAGCCCGCCTGAGCCCTGCTGGATCTGGAAGGACTCGAGCAGCTCATCGCGGCGCCGTTCATCGACCGGCGTCTCGTCGGAGACGAGGACCCAATCGGCGCCTTCGAACTCCTCCATGTTGAAGATCTCGGCGTCGAGCTCGGGCGAGTCGTCGACAACGATTAGGACTTCGGTCTGGGGGTTGAAGTACGTGCCGGGGCGGTTCAGCAGCTCGTCGAGGTCGAATTGACGTGGATCGGGCATCGGATTACACCTCCGTGAGCGAGGCGATCTGGCGCTCGACCTCCTTAGCGACGTCGAGCGGCGGCTTGCCGGCCCGCGCGCGACGGTGGTTGCGAGCGATCACCAGGTCGCGGATTTCGGCGCGCAGCGCGGAGTCGACGAGAGGTGCGGTCAGGCGCCGAAGCTCCTGCTCGATGTCGAGCGGGGGCTCGCCCCGTCGCTCGCGTCGCGCGTTGCGGGCCTTCAATAGCTGCCGAATCTCGGCGTCGCGCTCCTGCAGCGCCGCCCCCGAGCTCATGGCAGGCTCGTGTGGGAGATCTCTGTCCATCAGCAGGCGGCCGCTCTTGCCGAACTCCTCCCAGGTCTTGCCGCTGCGCATCAAGGAGATCAACGCCACCACGATCCCCACGCCGCAGACCGCGAACAGCACTGGCTCGAACGCCTCCTGCATGGGCTAAGTATTGCGCGCCCGGGGATGCACGCGCCCGCGGGCGTTCTGCGGAGGTCCCCGCCGCGTTGTAAGAGGCGCCCGCGGGCGTCCGGAGATGCGTCCGGGGCGTTCTGCGGAGGCCCCGGCGCGTGCTGCGCCTAACCGCCCCGCCGTGGGCTAACCTTTGGGCAGTTGTTGACTGACTAGTCAATCGGCCCGCATCGGGCGCGGCGATCGGCGATAGGAGACTTCAGTGATCGATTTCACGCTCAGCGACGAGCAAAAGAGCATTCGCGAGATGGCGCACGAGTTCGCGGAGAAGGAGATCCGCCCCGTGGCTTGGGACTACGACCGCGATGGCACCTGGCCCGGGGAGATCATCGACAAGGCCTGGGAGCTGGGGCTGATGAACGGGCATCTGCCCAGCGAGTACGGCGGCCCCGGCCTCGGCTATCTCGACGGCGCGCTGATCGAGGAAGAAATCGCCTGGGGCTGCTCGGGCATCGGCACGTCGCTCTCCTGTAACGGCCTGGCCACCGCGCCGGTCGTCCTGGCCGCCTCTGAGGAGCTCAAGCGTGACTACCTGGGGCGCCTGTCGGAGGCCCCGCTCCTGGCCTCCTTCTGCCTGACCGAGCCCGACGCCGGGTCGGACGTCTCGGGGATGAAGACCACGGCCGTCCGCAAGGGCGACAAGTGGGTCGTCAACGGCTCGAAGTGCTTCATCACCAACGGCGAGTACGCCAACTGGTACACGGTCTACGCCAAGACCGACAAGGAGGCCGGCCACCGCGGCATCTCCTGCTTCATCGTCCCCCGCGACGCCGGCGTGGTGGTCGACAAGCACGAGGACAAGATGGGCCAGCGCGCCTCGAACACGGCCACCATCACCTTCCCCGAGGTGGAGATCCCCGCCGACCACCTAGTGGGCGAGGAGAACAAAGGCTTCAAGATCGCGATGATGACGCTCGACCGCACGCGCCCCGGCGTGGCGGCGATGGCGACTGGAGTGGCCCGGGCGGCGATGGAGTTCGCGATCGACTACTCCAAGGAGCGCGTGCAGTTCGGCGTGCCGATCGCCATGCACCAGGCGATTCAGTTCGTCATCGCCGACATGGCCACCAAGGTTCATATGTCCCGGCTGGCCACGTGGAACTCGGCCGTCCTGCTCGACCAGGGCAAGCGCAACACACTCGAGTCATCGCACGCCAAGCGGTTCGCCGCCGACGCGGCGATGGAGGTAGCCACCGATGCTGTCCAGGTCTACGGTGGCTATGGCTTCATCAAGGATTACCCGGTGGAGAAGCTGATGCGTGACGCCAAGATCCTCCAGCTGTACGAGGGCACGGCCCAAATTCAGCGGCTGGTGATCGCCCGCGAGACACTGCTGCCCCGGCGGATCGAGGAGCCGGCGCCGGCAGCGGCGTAGGCTCAGACCTCCCCTGGGCTGGCCGCCGTCTGCGAGACTGCGGCAACGGCGAACGAGAGGGAGGTTCGATGCTCAAGCGACTACGTAAGGTCCCGGCGGCGTACGGAAAGCACTTCGAGGACCGGCGCAAGGAGCGGCAGTTCATCAGCTCGACCTCGTTCTTCACCACGTTCGCCATCGTGCGGGCGATCACGCACGCCATCCGCGCCAACGTTGGTCCCTTCAAGAACGTCACGCCTGGCGGCCGCCACATCCATCACATGACCTTCGGCATCATCGGCCTGCTGACCGTGGGCTACCTGTGGATGCTCGACGTCGGCGTGGCCCCCACCCAGCGACGCAGCTCGCAGGTGACCTCCGGCGCGTACGGCGCCGGCGCGGCGCTGACGCTCGACGAATTCGCGCTGTGGCTGAACCTCCAGGACGTCTATTGGGCCAAGCAGGGCAGGGAGTCGATCGACGCCGTGGTGCTCTTCGGCGCGCTGCTGTCGATGAGCTTCTGGGGGAGGGACTTCCTGCGCGAGCTGGCCAAGGCCGAGCATGAGGTCGAGCACGAGGGCGCAGAGCACTTCGAGCACCGCAGCAACGGGGCCGGCGCCGGGTCCCCTATTCCGTCGCGCTGAACTCCCAGATCGCGACGCCCAGCATCAACAGGCCGAGGACGGCGACCACGCCGGCCTCGAGCAGCGAGGGCACGCGCCAGCCCCACCAGGTGACTCCGGGGTCGAGCGCGTGGCGCGCCGCGGCCGAGATGTTCAGGTGGCTGAAGACCAGCCGGCGCATGGGATCGACGGCGTAGGTCAGGGGGTCGATGCGGTTCAGCACGGTCAGCCAGCCGGGCAGGCCGTTGGCCGGAAACAGCGCCCCGGAGATGAAGAACATGGGCATGATGATCATCTGCATCACGCCAAAGAAGGCTTGCATCTGCTTGATGCGCACGGCGATCATCACGCCGAAGGCAGTGATCGTGAACGCCAGCAGCAGCTGCAGGCCGAAGATCCCCAGGATCAGCACGACGTTGTAGTGCACTCCCACCGCGGGCCCGAGCAGGATCAGGATGATCCCCTGCGAGCAGGCCACGGTGGCGCCGCCTAGGCACTTGCCGATCACGATCGAGCTGCGGCGAACGGGGGCCACCATCATCTCCCGAAGGAAGCCGAACTCCCGGTCCCAGACGATCGACGCCGCCGAGAACATGGCGGTGAACATCACCGAGATGCACAGGATCCCTGGGTAAATGAAGGTCTTGAGATTGACGCCGTGCGTGCCAGCGCTCGATAGCTGTTGGAGCCCCGAGCCCAGCACAAACAAAAACAGCAGCGGCTGAACCAGCTGCGACGCCATGCGGATCCTGTCGGTGACGAACCGGATCAAATCGCGGCGCCAGACGATGCGGATCGCACGCAGCTCCGAGACGATGCTGTGAGGCGGTACGAAGACCTTGACGGTCGGGGCGTGAGCGTCCTGTTGCTCGACGGCGCTCGGCGTGGGCGTCGTCGTGGTACTCATCTCCTACCCCCGTGCATCATCTGCATCATCATCCGGCTGCGGTTGCGGCCCGCGTCCTCCTCGGCGTCGCGGATGGTTGTGCCGGTGTAGGACATGAAGACATCGTCGAGCGTGGGGCGGGAGACGCTCACGCCGCGGATCGGGACGCCGAGCTCGGCGAATAGTCGCGGCACGAACTGCTCGCCCTGGGGTACGCCGAATGTGACCGCGCCCTCGGCCATGCCGGCCTCGATTCCGAAGCGGTCCATGAGGGCGGCGATCGCTTCCTCGTCGTCCTCGGTGTGGATCATCACGCGGTCTTTGCCCACCTCGGCTTTGAGCATGTCTGGCCGTTCGAGGGCGACGATCTCGCCGTGGTCCATGATCGCGATCCGGTCACACCATTCGGCCTCGTCCATGTAGTGGGTAGTCATGAAGATCGTGATCTCTTCGCGCTCCTTGAGCTCGGCGATGTAGCTCCAGATCGAGCGGCGGGTTTGGGGGTCGAGTCCGATCGTCGGCTCGTCCAGGAACAGCACCCGGGGCGAGTGCATCATGCCGCGCGCGATCTCGAGGCGGCGGCGCATCCCGCCCGAGAACGTTCCCACCGGCGAATCCTTGCGCTCCCACAACCCCACCATCTCCAGCACCTGCTGCATCCTGGGCTGGACGAGGTCGCGCTGCAGGCCGTAGAGCTCGGCATGAAGGCGCAGGTTCTGGTCGGCGGTCAGGTAGTTGTCCAGCGTCGGGTCCTGGAAGACGAGCCCGATGTTGCGCCGCACGTCGTCGCGCTCTTTGACCACGTCGTGGCCGGCGACGGTGGCCCAGCCGCTGGTCGGCGTGGCCAGGGTGCAAAGCATGTTGATGGTGGTCGTCTTACCGGCGCCGTTCGGTCCGAGAAAGCCGAACACCTCGCCGGTGCGGACTTGAAACTCAACGCCCTTGACCGCCTCCACGGGGCCGAAATGCTTGACGAGATTGCTGACGACGATCGCCGGACCGCCGGCGCCGTTGGTGCTCGAGGCGGTGCTGCCTGGACCACCCGCGGCGCCGGTTGAGGGTCGTCCGTCACCGTCCCCGGGCGTGCTGCGTTCGTCCGAGATCATTGGTGGCACCAATGGTAGGTGGTCAGACGTCTTGCTCTTCCGCCAGGATCCGGTAGATGGCGCGACGCGTGTTTCGCATCGCCTCGATCGCCTGTTGGACCTGCTGATCGTCGCCTAGGTGATTGACCTGCATGGCCGCGGCTGCGACCTCGCCGATCAGGCGCTTCATCTCGCGGCGGTCGCTCGGATCGTCGTCAGCCTCCCAGGGCGGGGTTGCATCCTTTGCCTCGCTCAGCCGCTCGCGGCCTGCGTCGGTGAGCTCGAACAGCCGCGAGCCCTCGCGCTCGGTCGGTCGGACGAGTCCCTCGTCCTCGAGCTGGGAGAGCACGGGATACACCGAGCCCGGGCTTGGCCGCCAGCGGCCGTCGCTGCGCTCCTCGATCACCTGCATCAGCTGGTAGCCGTTACGCGGCTCTTCACCCAGCAGCATCAACATCGCCGTCCGGACATCGCCGCGGCGTCTCCGTCCGCGCCCCCGCCCCCCCGGGGGACCGAAGCCGGGGCCGCCAAAGCCGCCGGGGCCACCGAAGCCGCCTCTGCCGAACCCGCCGCCACCACGCATGTGCGTGTGACGTGCACCGGGAAATCTCTCGACGTCCTCCAGCCCTCGGTTCCGCCGGCCGCCTCTGCCGCGGCGCCGGCCTGGACCGGGGCCCGGCCTATCGCTCTCGCCCCAGCCAAAGCCTGGCCCGCCGGCCATCGCGACCTGTGGCCAGCCGGGGCGTGGCCCGCCGGCCATCGCGACCTGTGGCCAGCCGGGGCCTGGCCCGCCGGCCATCGCGACCCGTGGCCAGCCGGGGCCTGGCCCACCGGCCATCGCGACACGCGGCCAGCCGGGGCCTGGCCCGCCGGCCATCGCGACACGCTGGGCGAAGCCTGGCCGGCCGATCCGCTGGGCGAACGACGGTGGCCAGTTACCTGAAGAGAATCGGTTTTTCATCGTGAACTCCTTCGTGGAAGTCTTTGGGTTTACGATCTATAACGATATATCGCAAACAGTCGTTTGTCAAGGTGTGGTGGGTGGTGGGTGGGCGCGGGGTGGCGGGATTGGGCAGGGCGGCGCGTCGGGCGCGGGGGGACCGTTGGGCGCGCGCGGGGACGGTGGGGGCCCCGGGGACGGTGGGCGCGTGCGCGGGGTGTGGTGGGGGTGGGCGGACCGCGGGGTGTGGTGGGGGTGGCTGGTTCCACACGCATTTCGCAGCAAATCCAACCGTCCCGGTCCGGCCGTGGCGACATAAGCGTCTCTGAGACGCTTATCTCGCCAAATCGAGGAGCGGGCGTCCGATTTGCTGCGAAATGCGTCCCCGCGCTCCGGACGTCCCCGCGCGGGGTCCGGGCGTCCCGGCGCGGGCTCCGGGCGCCCCAGCGCTCCGGGCGTCCCCGCGCGGGGTCCGGGCGTCCCCGCGCGGGCTCCGGGCGTCCCCGCGCGGGCTCCGGGCGTCCCCGCGCGGGCTCCGGGCGTCCCCGCGCGGACCCACTCGCCAGGCCCTCGAAGCGGGCCCCAGCCACCTGCGCCCCCTTGGTCGTGCCCGGCCGATAGCCGCTGCGCCGCCCCCTCCCGGCCGCGGCGCCGCGATAATCGGGACGATGCGCCGGGTCAGCGCCGAGCAGACCTATCCATGTTCCGTGCACGAGGCGGAAGAGGTCTGGTACGACACGTCGCGCTGGGTGGGATGGGTCGACGGGCTGGCGAGCGTGACCTCCGTCGGGGAGCAGTGGCCGGCGTCGGGTGCCGAGCTCTGGTGGCAGTCGGGCCCGGCCGGGCGGGGTCGCGTCTCCGAGCGGGTGGTGGCCTACGAGCCGCTCGTAGGCCAGACGACCGAGGTGAGCGACGAGACGATCGAGGGCCGGCAGAGCGTGAGCTTCATGCCGGACGACGGGTCGGTGACCATCGAGCTGAGCCTGGAGTACGGCCTCAAGCGCCGCTCGCTGATCACTTCGCTGGTCGACTTCCTGTTCATCTCCCGCGCGTTTACGACGTCGCTGCGGTCAACGCTGGAGCGATTTGGCGTGGAGCTCGAGGCCAGGCGCGCGCGCGCCGTCGGCTAGCTCCAGGCCACGCGCGCGCGCCGTCGGCTAGCTCCAGGCCACGCGCGGGCACGCTCGGCTAGCGTTGCGGAGCGATGTTCGTGTTCAAGGCAGCGGTCGTCGGGGCGGGGACGATGGGCGGCGAGATCGCGCAGGCGATCGCCAACGCCGATATCCCGGTCGTGCTCAAGGATGTGGAGCAAAAGTTCGTTGACCAGGGGCTCGAGAAAGCGCGATCGCTGTGGCAGGCGCGCGTCGACGGGGGCAAGCTGGAGGAGTCAGAGCGTGATCGCAAGCTGGGGCTGATCACGGGAACGACGAGCTATGGCGGCTTCGGAGACGTCGATTTCGTTGTCGAAGCCGTCCCGGAGCGGATGGAGATCAAACGGGCCGTCTTCTCGGAGCTCGATGAGGCGACTCCCGGCCACGCGATCCTGGCGTCCAATACCTCGTCGCTGTCGATCAGTGAGATGTCGCAGGCCACGAGCCGACCAGAACAAGTGGTCGGGTTTCATTTCTTCTATCCCGCTTCGGTGATGAGGCTGATCGAGGTCATCGAGGGCGACTACACCTCGCCGGAGACCGTCCAGGCGGCCATCAACTTCGCGCAGACGATCCGCAAGGCGCCGATTCGCTGCGGAGAAGCGCCGGGTTTCGTCGTCAATCGGATCCTCAACTCGAGCGTGTCGGAGCTGTGGCGCTATCAGCAGGAGTCGGGAATCGACGTGCAGGAGCTCGATCGGATCGTCAGCGAGTCAAAGGCGGCGCCGATGGGCCCGTTCTATCTATCGGACCTGCTGGGACTGGACACCGTTCTGCATGTGGCGATGCATCTCGCCGATGCCTATGGCGAGCGCTTCGTCGTGCATCCTCGGATGAAGGAGCTGGTCGCCGAAGGCAACCTCGGTGCCAAGAGCGGGAAGGGCTTCTATGAGCACTCAGGCTGACCTCGACACACAGTCGCTGATCGACCGCTTCACCTTGAAGGCGCTCGTGGAGAGCTGCCTGGTGCTCGAGGAGGGCGTGGCGTCGATCCGTGACATCGATCTCGGCATGATGGCCGGCGCTGGAATCATTCCGCCGCCGCTCGCCCGGGCCGACCAGACCGGCCTGGACGAGGTGCTGAGCGCCCTGCAACGGGCAGCCGAGGAGTGGGGCCCGAGCTTCGAGCCCCCGGCGATCCTCAGGCGACTCGTGGCGCAGGGCCGGCTCGGAGTGAAGAGTGGGCAGGGCTTCTTTCCCTATCCGCGGCCCGACCCGGGGTGGAACGAGAGCCCGGTCAAGCTCGAGACCCGGGGAGTGGACCAGGGCAAGGTCGCGATCGCCTGGCTCGACCGGCCGCCGGCCAACTCGATCTCTCCGGACATGGTGTCGGCGCTGCGCCGTGCCTGGGACGCGGCGTCCGATGACGGAGAGGTACGGGCGCTCGTGTTCGCCTCCGCCAATCCGATGCTGTTCTGCGCGGGCGCCGACATCAAGGCGTTCACGAGCATGGACGCCGAGACTGGTCGTGAGCTCCTCGATCAGATGCACGGCCTGCTGCGAGAGATGGAGCGCTCGCGGGTCGCCACCATCGCCGCAGTCAACGCGGCGGCGTTCGGCGGCGGATGTGAGCTGGCGATGGCTTGCGACTTCCGCATCGCGGCGGACTCGGCGATGTTCGGCCAGCCCGAGATCAACCTGGGGATCATCCCCGGCTTCGGCGGGACTCAGCGGCTGCCGCGGCTCGTCGGCGAGGGCAAGGCGCTGGAGATGAACCTCACCGGCGAGGCGATCTCCGCCGAGGACGCTTACCAGTACGGTCTCGCCTCACGGGTGGTCCCGGGCCACGAGCTGCTGGACACCGCCCTCCAGTGGGCCTGCAAGCTCACCAGCCAGCCTCCGCTCGCCGTCGAGCAGATTAAGCGAGTCTCCGCCGTCGCCGACCTCGATGCGGGGATCGAGGCCGAGAAGCGAGGCTTCGCCGACGTGTTCGGGTCAGACGACGCCCGCGAGGGGATCGCGGCATTCGTTCAGAAGCGGACGCCGCGGTTCACCGGCCGGTGATGCACGAGCCGCTATGGGAGGGGACCGGCCAGCGAGCCGGCGCCGAGCCAGCCGTCCACGGAGCCGAAGAGCTGGCGAGGCTGATCCGGGAGGCGGACTCGGTGGTGGCGCTGACTGGCGCCGGCATCTCGGTGCCCTCGGGTATTCCCGACTTTCGATCGCCGGGGACCGGGCTATGGGAGAAGGTCGATCCCATGGAGGTGGCGCACATCGATGTCTTTCGGCGCGACCCGGAGCGTTTCTGGGGTTTCTACGGCACGCGCTTTCAGACGCTTGGCGACAAGCGGCCGAACGCCGCCCATGCCGTATTGGCCCGGCTCGAGCAGGCCGGCTTGCTCGACGCGGTCATCACCCAGAACATCGACCAGCTGCACGCCCGCGCGGGCTCCCGGCAGCTGGTGGAGGTACACGGCACGATCGCCCACTCCTCCTGCCTGCGCTGTCGGATGCGCTACCCGCTGGCCGAGGTGCGCCTGCGCCAGCAGCAGGATGACCGCGGAGTGCCGCGCTGCGATTGCGGCCTGCCCCTGAAGCCCGACGTCGTGCTGTTCGGCGAGTACCTGCCTGTGGCCGCGCTGGCCCGCGCGGACGAGCTGGCGGCCGCTGCCGATCTGATGCTGTGCGTGGGCTCCTCGCTGGAGGTCTATCCGGTCGCCGATCTGCCACTGCGCACGCTGGCGGGGGGCGGGCGCGTAGCGATCATCACCAAGGGCTCGACGCCGCTGGACGCGCGGGCGGCCGTGCACCTTGGCGGCGACGTCGTTGAGGAGCTCGAGGCAGTGGCGGTCGCGCTCGGCATCTAGCCCGGTCGCCGGGCTGAGCCGGCGACCCGGGCTGAGCCGGCGACCGGGTTGAACCAGCGCGCCGCTGGGCGGCTCGCCGTTGAGCCGGCGACCGGGTTGAACCAGCCTCGCCAGGCCGGGCCAACGATCGGGCTTCTATGCGTTGGCTACAGCCCGCGCCCTGAACGCAGCCTCGAGCCGGCCGAGCGTGAACGCCACCGTTTCATGCTCGGCGCTCGACAGCGGCCCAGCCAGCGCGCTCTGGGCGGCGGCCGCGATCGCCTCCCGCTGGCCCCGCAGCTCGAACAGGCGGTCGGCGAGCGCGGATGCCGCAGAATCGGCCTGAAGCTCGGCGAGCGCGGCGTCGAGGGCCACCAGCACCTGCAAGGCCGCCTCGCGATCGCGGCCATGATCCAGATCCAGCTTGGCGCGAAGCGCAAGCTCCTCGCAGGCCAGGGCGCGCTCGCGGCCGCCAAGCACCGCTGCCAGTCGGGCTTGGGGCTGAAGCACCTTGGAACGCGGCTGGTGTCCGCGGTCCCCCGACAGCTCGCGGGCCTCCATCCAGAGCCCATCGGCGACCTGCTCGCCGTCCCCGAAGCCGACCCTGGCCACGAGGGCTCGCCGCCGCTCTACTGGATGCAGATAGGGGTCGGCGGTCACGAGGCGGAAGGCGTGTAAAGCGCGGTTGAGGACAGCCAGTCCGTCAGCCACCTCCCGCTCACCGGCACGGGCCAGCCAGGCCCGGGCTGGCTCCTCGCCGCCGAATGTTGTCCCGACGTCGATGACCGTTGCCCGCCCACTGGTCACCGGAGAGGGCTCAGGCTCAGGTGGAGCGTTACGTTTGCGCTTTGCGCGAAGGCGCCTCCGCTCCGGCGCTCCGAGCGTGGCGATCACCAGCACATGCGCCGCAGCAGCATCGGCTGCATCGCCAGGGCGGCGCAGCAAGTAGCGGCCATCGGTCGGGCCAAGCGCCCACGGGTACTCGACCTGCACGAAACTGAACAGGGAGCGGGAGTCGTTCACCGGAGGAGCAGCATGGCACGCGGGGCGCGGGGCCCCGCAGAGCTCAGCGGCCGACCTTGATCGCGTACTTGGAAGGCGCGATCGGCACGACTGGCTCGGGCAGCTGGCCGATGCGGTTGATCAGCTGGATCCACTGGTTGGGCTGGAGGATCGAGGCCACCTGGGCGGCGAGCTTCTTGTTGCTGCCGAACTGTGGCGTGTAGCTGACCTGGATGCGGTTCGAGTGGTCCGGGAGGGCCAAAGTGTTGGACTGGCCCTTGTAGCTCATCTTGGAGACGATCTCGTTGGGCTTGAAGATGCCCTGCAGGGTGAGCAGGCGGCGGATGGTTATGTCCGCGATCGAGCCAGTCCCCTGGTGGCCCTGGATCGGGATGCCGTTGATCTTCGTGATGTCGAGCGATGCGCCGGTGGCCCCCGCGGCGTCGACGCCGTTTGAGGCTTTGGCGTTTGAGCCGCACACCAGCCCTGAGACGGTGGGGTCAAGCCCGGAGGCGGAGAGGAACTCGATTACCCCCAGGACTCGACGGTCGACCAGGCCGGCCTCAACGTCGCGCTGGCCGCAGCTATAGATCTGAACATGCGGGTCCTGGAGCACCCGGTTTTGCAGCTGCTCCTTGGACATCAACAGGATCTGGCCGATCGAGGGGTTCTTGCCGGCGAACGGGTTCAGCCCCGCGGCGCGGTAGACGGCGGTGGCCTCGAGCAGCTTCCAGCCGTCGAGGATCGGCTTGGGGTCGATGTAGGGGGACTTCTTGCCGGCGGGCTTGATCATGAACTGGAGATGCGAGGCCCGATTGGGGCTGGGCGCGGCGACGCGGCCGAGGATCGTGCCCGCGACGACCACCGCCCCGGGCTTCAGCGGCTTGAGCGTGTACTGGTTGCGCCCCAGGTGAAGGACACTGGAGAAGTAGTTCTGGAAGTTCGAGATCTGGGCGGTGGCGTTCTGCAGCTGCTGCTGTCCGCCCGCCGAGTAGGTGGCCGTGCGGGATGGGTACGCAAACAGCCGCTCTTTGACCTGCGCCGTGGGGACCGTCTGCAGCGGCGCGGAGCTTGTGACGGGCAGCGAGATCGGCGCCGCCGACTTCGCTGTCTTGGTGGCGGTCTTCACCGAGGGCACGGACGGCGCCCGCTGGGAGCCGGCGGTGGCCGGGGCGCTCGGTTTCTGCGTCTGCTGGGAGCCGGCGGTGGCGGAGGACTTGGGCGTCGGCGCCGGCTGCGATGAGAGCTCCTTGGCGATGCCCGCAGCGGTAATCGGCACCGGCTTGGGAACCGGATACTGGCTGGGGATCGAGCCCAGATTGGCGTAGGTGTAGACGTTGCCGTTGGCGTCCTGGAGCTGCAGGTACTTGCCCCACTGCGCGTTTTGGCCCACCGCCAGCACCTTGCCGTCATTGGCCGCGATCACCGGCGAGTTCTGCTTGGCGTAGATCGAGAGCGCCTTCTGCGAGGGATCAGACTCGATCGCCACCGCCGGGTTGCCGGACTTCACCCGCCTGGTGGCCAACTGCTCGACATAGTCATCGGCGTACTTGGACGCAGCGGCCACCGGGAAGTGACCCTCCACCAGGCCGGTCAGAGCGCCGATGAACTGGTTGGGCAGCCCGCCGATCAGCTTCGCTCGCAACAACACCGACTGCACATACCAGCCGGCGTGGTTATAGGCATAGACCGCACCGGCTAGGTTCTTGGAGGCCCCCGCGGCCTGCAGATAACGGGCAGCGGTGAAGATCGCGTCCACCGGGTTATAGGGATCGGCGATCCCGTTGCCGGTCGCCGCCACCGCCCACTGCTTCCACGTCAAGGGCAAGAACTGCATCCACCCGACCGCCCCCGCTGAGGACACGCTCAAATTCCGCCCGTAGTCGGTCTCGATCTCGTTGATCGCCGCCAGCACCTGCCAGGGCACGTCGTACTGGATCCCGGCAGCCTGGTAGATCGGCAACAAAAACGGTGGGATCTGGAAGTTGTCGATGAAGAAGTTCGGGACCCCGATCGCCGCCGGCCCGGGCAACGCGTAGGAGAACGTGGGGTTCGAAGCCGTCGGCACCCCACCATTTCCGCGCGGGACAGACGGCTTGGACTTCGGCTTGGCCGCCGGCTGGCTAGGAGAAGCTCGGCGGCTGCTTCTTCGAGCTCGGCTTGGACGTGCTGGGATGAGAAGAGCTCTGCTGCTGCCGCGGCGCCCCGCCCGGCTTCGGCGAGCTGGTGGTGGTCGTCTTCGGCGGCGCGCTCTGAGAGGAGGAAGTCGTAGACGGCGAGGACGTGGTGGAGGAGGTCGTCGGCGGGGCCGAGGTGGTGGTTGGCGGCGGCGAAGAAGTCGTCGTCGGCGCCGGCGGCGGACAGGACTCCGACTCGCTGGTCACCCCCGCCGGGAGGCTCAACGATGAAATCGGGGCGCCGACCGGCAGCGAAAACGTCTCAGTCGAGCCCGTGATCAGCGTCACTGTCACCGTGCAGTCATCGGCCAGGGCGGGAGGCAGCGCGGCGATCCCCATAACTGCAAGCGTCAGCGCGGCCACAAGCGCCCCCATCGCCAGTTTTCGACTCCTCAGCAAAGTGGCCTTTCTCCTCCCGCCATGCGCATCCGGTTACGGCAGTTCGTCGGCGCCGCGACCACAAGGCGGCGTGAGGGGGAAGCTACTGGCTGAAATGCCCGTTTGCAATGGGGAACCGTAGTCCGGGGCAACGCGCGAGAATCCATGCAATTTGGGCAAATAGAGACCGATGGCTTCTGGGGTCCCGGACCAACCCCAGGCTGGCCCGCGGCTTGGCGAGCCGGGACCTGCGCAGCCGAACTCTAGCGACGCACGTATCGGCGAGGGCATCTCAGGGTCAACTTAAGGTTCAGGCTCTGCTTTATGGGCTGATCTTCGGTCCCGCAGACCCAGCCGGACCGGGGCAAGGCCGCAGGCCCGGGGTGCCGCTACAGTGCGGCCATCGATACCGGAAAGGCGGATTCACAGGCGATGAGCGAAGACAAGGGTCTGCGGGAGCGAGTGGTGAAAGAAGGCGAGGAGGCGATCGGCAAGCTCGCCCAGGAACTGCTCGACAACCCGATCGTCAGCGGCGCGCTGTCGCGAGCGTTCGATACTCGAGAGCGGGCGATGCGGGCGCAGGAGATGGCCATGGGTGCCCTGAATTTGCCTTCGGCCAGCGACCTCGAGCGCCTCACCCGCCGCCTGCGCAGCGTTTCCCAACGGCTGGAGGGAATCGAGGACGGGCTCGACCGCCTCGAGCAGCGGATTGAGGGGCTGGGTTCCTCCACGGCCATCGAACAGCGCCTGCAGGCGATCGAGGAGAAGCTCGAGGCGCTTCAGGGCCAAACGGCGTCTAGCTAAGGCGTCGCGGCGCTAGGTCCGTTCACAGTCGCCTCGCTTGGGTTCGGCTCCCCGGGCGCCACGCTGAGCGCCCGCGCCGCGAGCTCCCCGGCCCGGAGCTCGGCTTCGATCAGCGAGTCCTGTTCGATGCGGGTCCGGCGGGGAAAGATGATGTCGGAGACGATCAGCACCGTGGCCGTCTCGAGGCCGAGCCGGGGTCCGAGGGCGAACAGCGTGGCGCTCTCCATCTCCACGGCATCCGCGCCCGCGTCACGGAGGGCTTCGTCGCCGCCGCCGTAAAACAGGTCGCTCGAGGCCACGAGCGCCTCGCGCAGCCGGCCACCGTCATCGCCTGGTCGTGCGGCGTCCCCCAAGGCGCGCAGCAGAGTGTCGTCCGGCTCAACCCTGTCGCCGGCGCCCAGGGCCCGACTGGTCCCGTCGGCCGCGATCGCCGCGGAGACGGCGAGCAGCTCGCCCAGCTCTAGGGCCGGATCCAGCGCTCCGCAGGTCCCGACACGGATCAGCTGGCGGGCGCCCATCTCGGCCAGCTCGGTGACCACGATCGCGGCGCTTGGACCGCCCATCCCGGTGCTCTGGATCGTCAGCGGGTGGCCGTCGCTGGCCGTGCCGGTGTAGCCCCAGAGGCCGCGTTCGTGGTTGAACATGCGCGGGTCATCGAGCAGAGCCTGCGCCAGCCGCAGGGCCCGACCCGGGTCCCCGGGCAGCAGCACGCGCTCGGCCAGCGGGGCTGTTGGTTTGAGATGAACCGCCACGAGGCCCGAGCTTAGGCCCCAGCCCGCTACGCCCGCTCCCCGGGCGCGGCCGATGAGCCAGCCCCAGCCCGTTTACACTGCCCGCCCCATGGCGAGCGAGAAGCAGTCGACAAAGGCCGGGTTCAAGTCCTCGGCCGAGTTCCGTGAAGTGATGGACCGTACTTTCACGCTGATGAGCGAGGACCCTGAGATGGGGCCCAAGCTGCGTGATGCCGACACACCCCAGCGGTTTGAGTTCACCGACCTGGACCTGGTAGTCAACATTCGCGCGGGCAACGACGATGAGCCCAATCTGGCGTGGGAGTGGACGGACGATGTTTCCTGGGAGCCGCGGGTACGTATGACGATGAGCTCCGAGACCGCAAACCGCTACTTCCAGGGCAAGGAGAACGTGGCGATCGCCATTGCTCGGCGGCGGATCAAGGCCGGCGGAGACGTCAAGGCGGCGCTGCAGATCATCCCTATCACGAAGCCGCTGTTCCCCCGCTACCGGGAGATGGTCGCTGCCGAGTACCCGCATCTGGCGGTCTGAGCTGGCCCGCCTCGCTGTCCGAGGTCCCTTTAGTCGCGCACCGGGAACCGACGTTGTTTTGCCCCCGCTCTATTGACAGCGAACGCCGAGGCGAGTAGACCTCGTAGCAACAGATACGGCAACAGGCCGGAGCGTGGATGCGCGGCGGGCGACCCGCGCGCACCTGCGAGGCGCCGTAGCTACGCGAGCGCCAACGGCCGAGGCAGCGGGCCGTATTGCCCGCGGGCGGCGGGACTTCGCCTCATCGAGGTCCCGCCGCCAGTCTGTCGGGGGAAATGAAGTGCGCGGCGCGCTCGCAGCCGCACAGGTGGAGTTATGAGACAGACTCTGTGGCGTGCCGGAAAGCCGCGTTTCGCTAACCGAGGCCGCCAGGCGAGTGGGCGTGACCCCCGCAACGCTGCGCCGCTGGGCGCGCGACGGGCTGATCCCCAAGCACACCGGCGACGGCTGGAGCAGCGCCGCCGTCGGCCAGGCGCGCGTCGTGGCGCGGATGCGCGACCGCGGCCACTCGCTGGAGAGCGTGCGCAGGGCCAGCGAGGAAGGGCGCCTGGCCTACGACTACGCCGAGGAGCTGTTCCCGGCTCCCCAGGAGCACTACCCGCTTCGCCAGGCGGCGCGCGAGACGGGACTCGAGCCGGCGCTGATCGAACGGATCGTCACCGCCGTCGGCTTTCCGACCCAGCTCGAGTCGCTGAGCGAGGATGACGTTCAGCTGCTGCGCTACGCCGCCGCCGCACTCGACGCCGGCTTCCCGCTGGTGGCGATGCTGCAGCTCGTCCGGGTCTACGGCCAGGCGATCGCCCAGATCGCCGACGCCGAAGTGCGGCTTTTTCACCTCTATGTGCACGAGCCGCTGATGCGCTCCGGCGCGGGAGGGCTCGAGGTGGCCGAGCAGATGGAGGATCTGACGAAGATCTTGCTGCCGCTGGCCTCGCCCGTCATCGATCAGGTCCACCAGCGCTATCTGCAGCACTTCATCGAGCAGGATGTCGTGGGGCACATGGAAGCCGACCTAGACGGCGCGGCCGCGGACCTGGGCCGGATGCGCGTGGCGATCGCCTTTGCCGACCTCACCGGCTATACCCGCTTCACCGAGGAGGTCGGCGAGATAGAGGCGCTGGAGACCGTGGAGCGGTTCGTTGAATCGGTGGAGGCCACGCTGCCCGACAGCGCCCGGGTGATCAAGTTGATCGGCGATGAGGCGATGATTGTCGGCTCCGACGTCTCGGCGCTGCTCGACTGGGCGGTGGGGTTCCAGCGTCTGCAGGCAGAGCGCCCGCTGCCGCGGATCGGGATCCACAGCGGCGAGGCGCTTTATCGGGACGGTGACTACTACGGGCGCGACGTCAACATCGCCTCGCGGATCGCCGCCCGTTCGGCCGGCGGAGAGGTGCTCGTCACGCGTCCCGTAGCCCAGGTCGCCGGCCCGCACCTGGAGCTTGACCGGATCGGCGAGATCATGCTCAAAGGATTCAACGAGCCAACCGAGATGTTCGTGGCTCGGGCCAGGGACGATGGCGAGTGAAGCGCTGATCGACGAGGTGCGAGCGGCAGGCCTCCTGCGGCCCGGCCGTCCGGTGCTGGTGATGCTCTCCGGGGGGCGTGATTCGGTCTGCCTGCTGGATCTCGCGGTGCGGATCGCCGGCCCCGGGAAAGTGCGGGCTCTGCACGTGAACTACGGCCTGCGGCATGCCGCCGATGACGACCAGCGCCACTGCGTTCGCCTGTGCGAGCGTATGGCGGTGGCCTTGAAAGTCCACCGCCCGGCGCCCGCCGGCGGCGGGAACCTCCAGGACTGGGCCCGCCGCGAGCGCTACGAGTGTGCGGTCCAAACGGCTCGCGGAGCGGACATCGCCGCCGGACACACAGCCACCGACCAGGTGGAGACAATCCTCTACCGCCTAGCCTCTTCGCCCTCGCGCCGGGCGCTGCTGGGGATGCGCGAGCGCGAGCAGCTGGCGCCGGACGCCGCTCTCATCCGTCCGCTGCTGCCTTTTGCACGCGCGCGCACGCGTGAGTACTGCCAAGAGCGGCGCCTGGAGTGGCGCGATGATGAGTCCAACGAGTCAAGGCTGTTCGCCCGCGGCCGGGTGCGGGGCGCGCTGCTGCCGGCGCTGCGTTCGATTCACCCAGCGGCAGAGGACAACGTGTTGGCACTGGCCGCCATCCTGCGCGACGAGGCGGCCGTGCTCGACGAGCTGGTGAAAGACGCGCTCGGGGGCGGTTCGGAGATCGAGGTGGCCCGGCTGCGGGCGCTCCCGCCGGCGCTCAGCCGGCTTGTGCTCCAGCATCTGGCGGACGCCGCCGCCGGGCGGCCGGCGCCCGGAACCGCGCGCCGCGCCGACGAGATCCTGGCACTTCACCACGGCTCGCTCGACCTGCCGCACGGGGTCAGAGCCATCGTGGAGCGGGGCATGCTCCGGTTCGAGCCACAAAAACGGGGCGCGCTTGAGCGCGCCCTTTATTTATAAATATGGTCGTGTACGACGGCGACGAGGCGATCGGGGAGATCCTCGTGCCGGGCGACGCGCTCTCGAGGCGCGTCGCGGAGCTGGCTGCCGAGGTCTCACGCGACTACGCCGGAAAGGACCTGGTGCTGGTCGGCGTCCTGAAAGGCGCCGTGTTCTTTCTCTCCGACCTCATGCGCCAGCTGGAAGTCCCCGTAGAAGTGGATTTCATGGCCGTGGCCTCATACGGCTCGGCGACGAAGTCGAGCGGCGTGGTCAGGATCCTCAAGGACCTCGACGCGGTGATCGAGGGGCGCGATGTGCTGATCGTGGAGGACATCGTCGACTCTGGGCTGACGCTCCAGTACCTGCTGCGCAACCTGGGGGCCCGGAACCCCCGGTCGCTGGAGGTGTGTGCGCTGCTGATCAAGCCCGAGCGCCAGAAGGTGGATCTGCGCACCAGGTACGTGGGCTTCGAGATCCCCAACCGCTTCGCGATCGGCTACGGGCTGGACCACGCGGAGCGCTACCGCAACTTGCCCTACGTGGCCGCGTTGAAGCAATGAGTCGCTTTAGGAGGCGGGTGCCAGAGGCGCCCTGGAGCCCGCCAATAGGGCAAATCCAGATGCTACGCTTGGCTATTCCCTATATCCGGGGGGCGCGCCGGAGGCGCGATTTTCGGCTGTGAGCAAATTCTTTAAGAGCGCGGCGTTCCCGATTCTGATCGTCGTCGTGCTCGCCTTCTTCGCCCAGAAGCTGATCGGGACCGCGAGCCACCAGCAGCGCTACACGTTCGGCACGCTGCTCGCAGAGCTTCCCCAGGGACAGGTCAAGAGCCTCTCGCTGCATGTCTCGGACAACACTGTCAACCTGACGACGCAGGCGGGCCAGCATTACACGGTCGGCTATCCCGACCAATACGCCGGGACGCTGATCTCCGACATCCAGCGCTACGTGCCGGCCAGCCAGTTCGACATCATCGGCAAGCAGTCCAACGGCTGGCTGTCGCTGCTCACCTACATCCTGCCGTTCGTGATCTTCATCGGGTTCTGGATCTTCCTTATGAACCAGGTGCAGGGCGGCGGCTCCAAGGTGATGTCGTTCGGCAAGTCGCGCGCCAAGCGGATGTCGGTCGACTCTCCGAAGATCACATTCCGCGATGTGGCGGGCGTCGACGAGGCGGTCGAGGAGCTGCACGAGATCAAGGAGTTCCTGGAGAACCCGAAGAAGTTTCAGGCCCTCGGCGCCCGGATCCCAAAGGGCGTCTTGCTCTACGGGCCGCCGGGAACCGGTAAGACGCTGCTCGCCCGCGCCGTCGCTGGCGAGGCAGGGGTTCCGTTCTTCTCGATCAGCGGCTCGGACTTCGTCGAGATGTTCGTCGGGGTAGGCGCTTCGCGCGTACGCGATCTGTTCGAGCAGGCCAAGCAGAACTCCCCCTGCATCATCTTCATGGACGAGATCGACGCCGTCGGCCGCCATCGGGGCGCCGGACTGGGAGGCGGCCACGACGAGCGCGAGCAGACGCTCAACCAGCTGCTCGTGGAGATGGACGGCTTCGAGATGAAGGACAACATCATCCTGATCGCCGCCACCAACCGTCCCGACATCCTGGACCCAGCGCTGCTGCGCCCCGGCCGCTTCGACCGCCAGATCGTGGTCGACCGGCCCGACCGCACGGGCCGCAAGAAGATCCTCGAGGTCCACACCCGCGGCAAGCCGCTGGCGCGGGAGATCGACGTCGATGCGCTCGCCGGCCAGACTCCGGGCTTCACCGGCGCCGACCTCTCGAACCTGGTCAACGAGGCGGCGCTGCTCGCCGCCCGCAACGGTAAGCGCGAGATCACCCAGGACGAGCTCGAGGAAGGGATCATGCGGGTGATCGCCGGGCCGGAGAAAAAGACCCGCGTGATGTCGGACAAGGAGCGCCGGGTCACCGCCTACCACGAGATGGGCCACGCGATCGTCGGCCACTACCTGCCGAACGCCGACCCGATCCACAAGATCTCGGTCATCTCTCGCGGCCAGGCGCTGGGGATCACCATCTCGCTGCCGGGCGAGGACAAGTTCCTGACCACGCGTGCCGAGCTGCTCGACACGATGGCCATGACGCTGGGCGGCCGCGCGGCCGAGGAGATCATCTTCGGCGAGATCACCACCGGGGCCGCTAACGACCTGGAGAAGGTCACCGCTACGGCCAAGCAGATGGTGATGCGCTTCGGCATGTCGGAGAAGCTGGGCCCCCGCGTTTTCGGTCACGAGCACTCGCAGCCTTTCCTGGGCCGCGAGTTCTCGGCCGAGCCCGACTATTCGGACGAGATCGCGCGCGAGATCGACGACGAGATCCGTCGGGTCGTCGAGTCGGCGCACGTGCAGGCCAAGAGCATCCTTTCCGAGCACCAGGCTGCGCTGGAGAAGCTGGCCGAGATCCTCGTCAAGCGCGAGACGATCGAGCGCGAGCAGTTCGAGGCGCTGCTCGATGGCCAGACCGAGACCGAGGTGTTCGGCTCCGAGGCGCCGCCTCCTCCCGAAGTGCCGATTCCGCCGACGCCGACGTCCGGGCCGCGCCGGGCGCGAGGCGCCGCGGCCGCTGCCGCGTCCAGGCCTCGCAGCCGAGTAGTCGAGTAGACCCCGAGCCTCGTCGGTAGCCCGGTCTAGGACGGTGGCGGCAGTGCTGCGACCTCGAAGTTCCGGCTGACTGCGGCGATCTCGTCCGGGACCTGCGCCAGGTTTACGTTGGTGGTGAAGCCCATCGGTCCCGACAGGGGGCGGAAGAAGTCGTCGTAGTGCGTGGGGACCACGGTCTTCGGCTCCAACCGGCTAAGGATCCGCTGCCAGTAGTTGGAAGTGAAGCCCCGGCCGGCGACCCCGGCGAGGAAATAGTCGACGCCCCGCGCCCGAACAGCGTCGTCGATCAGATTGGCGCTGCCCTGGTGGTAGAAGCTCACGCCCCCGACGTCGATCCGGATGCCCCACACCTGCCCGCACTTGTAGGCGCCGGGCGAGAGCGCGTCGACGTGGTCGCAGGTCAGCTCGCCGTCGAACGGCACCGCCAGTCCCAGGAGCAGCTTGGAGTGGGCGCTGGGAGTGAAGCTGACCCCGAACGGGCCTAGCTCGTAGGTGTAATAGGGCTCGACCTCCACCGCCTGCTCGGCCAGGCCGTGTACTGCCATCAGCTGCGTGAGGCTCGCTGAGCCGTATGCCTTGCAGCCGAATCGCCGGCAGATCGCCGGCGCGTCGACGGCGTGATCCCAGTGGGTGTGGCCGACCAGCACGCCGACTACCTCGCGCCCGGCCTCGGTGCCGATGAAGCGCTCGACCATCGCCGGGTTAGGCACCGCGGGCTGGCGTCGCAGCACCGCCGAGAGCGGCACGCGCGAGACGTAGGGATCGATGAACAGGGTCTTTGCCTCGAACGTCATCCGGTAACCGGAGACGCCGAGCCACTGGACCTCGAGCCCGGGCGGCAGGTTAAGCGGGCGTGACTCGAGCTCCGCCAGCGCCTGAGAGTCGTTGCGCTCCTGATCGCCCTGGTTGGCCACGAATCGGGCGAAGTCAGCCAGGTGGCGCGCGGGTCCCAGCACCTGATTACCGACGGAAGTGGGTCGTCAGCAGGCGGCCCACCTCGGTCCCCTCGCTCGCCGAGGCTCCAGACGCGGAGTTCGGCAGCGGCGGCGTAAGGCCCTCGGCGCTACAGCGAGCCAAACCTGGCGCAAGCTGCGGTGCGGCCGCGAGCCGCGGCGGCCGAGCGAACGCTGCTCGTCCGAAGTCGAAGTAGTCGGTCATCGGCTGAGCGTTGGCGTCACGGTATGTCATTGCCGGCAAGTTCCACTTGTGCTCGATGAACGCGGTGATCGAGGTGTGGTCCTGGACGACGCTCGACGCGTAGCCGGCCCGAGCCCACGGCGATACCACGATCAGTGGCACCCGGAAGCCGTAGCGGTTATAGCCGCCGGGAACGTTGCCCGGTCCAAGGAGAGGAGCAATCGAGTCGGGCTCGAGCGCGCGCGGGGGAGGGACGTGGTCGTAATAGCCGCCGTGCTCGTCGTAGGTGATGAACAGCACCGTGTGCCGCCAGGTGGGGGCGTGCGTCAGGGCGTGGACCAGTCCGGCCAGGAACCGCTCGCCGACGTCGACGTCCTGAGGATTCTCTTCCGAGGTGGTCGTGTAGTTGGGGTCGATGAACGTGAACTGCGGCAGCCGGCCGGCGGCCACGTCGGTCGCGAAGTCGGCGAAGCTGCGCAGCCGGCCGCTGCGTCCGCTGAGGGCCCCGGGGACGATCGCCAGGCTGGGCAGGTTCTGGAAGTAGATCGCCCAGTCGATCTGGTGCTCGTCCAACCGGTCGAAGATCGTCCCGTTGGCGGCCGGGATCGAGAACGTAGTGCTGTCGGTGGCGATCGTGCCCGACGCCGTGCCGGTGAAGAAGAACCGGCGGTTGGGGTAGGTCTGGGCGAGGACCGAGCAGAAATAGCGCTGGCCGATGGGGAAGCGATGTGCCAGCGAGTAGGTGAACGGGAGGGCGTGGCGGTCCCAATACCACATCGCCACAGGGCCGCTGGCGCGCACGAACCCGTCGTTGCGGCCGCGGTCGAAGGACTCGTGGCTGGCATTCCAATCCTGCCTGGGCACGCCGTTCGGCTGGCACGGGGAGCCGGCCCGGCTGGCAAAGTGCCGCTTGCCGTCGGTACCGCGGTTGAAGTTCAAGCTGCGACCGTGGCGGAACGTCAGGCCGTCGAGCCCTTGCCGCCCGTGCGCCTCGTAGGGCAGGCGGCCGAGCACGTTGTCGAACGAGTGGTTCTCCATGATCAGCACGACGATGTGGTCGATCTTGGGCATCGAAGCGGTGCCGGCTGGGAAGTGGGGGAACGGCCGGCTGTCGGGGTGGCGCAGGTGCCCCGGCCGCCGCACCGGCCGCGCCCAGGCCGGCAGTCCGCCGGTGGCAAGGAGCGCGGCCCCGCCCGCTGCACCGCGCAGCACAGCACGGCGCGAGATCCTGGTCTCTGAGACCTCCATGCCGCCCACGCGGTCAGCTTACGGGGCGTAACGTGCCGAGGCGATGCCAGCGTCCGGTAACAGGAACCGAGCTGGGAGGACCGTTCTCACGCTGACCCGGGTGTGGCTGCCTGTGGGCATTGGGCTGGCAGGCCTGGTCGGCATCATGATCGGCCGCGGCAGCACCTCCTCACCCTGGGCCGCGGCCGGCGTCAGCCTGATGCTCGTGGCCGTGATCGTGTGGATGATCAACTGGATGTACCGCATCGGGGTGCAGAGCAATCGGGACCGCGACCGTGAGGAGCAAGCGCGTCAATACTTCCAGGAGCACGGGCGGTGGCCGGAGGAATGACCTGCCCCGCGAAGGACTTCACGCTGATGGGAGTGGTGAACGTCACCCCCGACTCGTTCTCCGACGGCGGCCGCTACCTGGATCCGGATAGGGCGATCGCGCACGGCGCGAAGCTGGCGGGGGAGGGGGCCGCAATCCTCGATGTCGGCGGGGAGTCGACACGCCCGGGGGCGATGCCGGTCAGCGAAGCGGAGCAGCTGCGACGGGTGCAGCCGGTGGTAGAGGGGTTGGCCGCGGCGACCGGCGCTCAGATCTCGATCGACACTTCGAACGCCAACGTGGCCGGCGCGGCGCTGGATGCCGGGGCCACGTTCGTCAACGACGTGACTGCGCTACGCGGCGATCCCGAGATGGCCTCGGTCATTGCCGGCGCCGGGGCCCACTGCTGCCTGATGCACATGCTCGGAGAGCCGCGGACGATGCAGGAGGACCCGCGCTATGGGGACGTGGTCTCGGAGGTCAAGGCTTTCCTCGAGCAGCGCCTGCAGCATGCAATCGACGAAGGGGTCGCCGAATCGAAAATCGTGCTTGACCCAGGGATCGGATTCGGCAAGACGGCGCTCCACAACCTGGAGCTGCTGTGGCGCCTGGAGGAGCTCGTGGCGATCGGTCCGCCTGTGCTGATCGGCGCCTCGCGCAAGGCGTTCATCGGGCGGATCACGGGACGCGCGGAGCCCTCGCGCCGGGTGTCTGGAAGTGTGGCGGTCAACGTGCTGGCCTACGAACGCGGCGCGCGTCTCTTCCGGGTGCACGACGTGGCTGCATCCCGGGATGCGCTGGCGATGACGGCTGCTACGGTCAGCCGGCCATGGAGCGCGACGACGAGGCCGACGAGTTCGACGACGTAGGGGCCGACCAGGGCGCAGAGCACGAGGGCAGCGAGCCAGAGGTCACCATCGAGATCAGCGGGCTGTCGCTGTACACGCACGTGGGGGTCAGCGAGGCCGAGCGCGTGGTGGGCCAGCGCTTGTTGCTTGATTTGCGGCTTGATGTCGGCGAGTGCGACGCGACCGTCACCGACCGTCTGGAGGACACGGTCGATTACGCCGAGGTCTGCGACGCGGCCAACCTGGTCGCCCAGCAGCGCTCGTACAAGACACTCGAGCGGCTGTGCGCTGCGATCGCCGAGCGGCTCCTCGGCCGCTATGGCGCGCAGGCGGTGTGGGTGAAGGCGGCGAAGCCGGAACCGCCGCTGGCGCTGCCTGTCGGCGAGGTCTCGGTGGAAGTTTGGCGGGAGGCCTCGTAACCGGATACCTGGGCCTGGGGTCCAACGTCGGGGATCGCCTCGAGCACCTGCGGCAAGCGGTCGCGACGCTGCCGCGCCACGGAGTCCAGGTTCTGGCCTCGAGCTCCGTGTATGAGACCGAGCCGGTGGGACTGGTCCCGGACCAGCGCGAGTTCCTCAACGCCTGCCTCGGAATCCACACCGAGCTCGGACCGGAAGAGCTGCTTCACGCGTGTAAGGCAGTGGAGCGGCAGCTGGGCCGGGAGCAGGGTGGCGTGCGTCACGGCCCGCGTGTGATCGACGTCGACGTTCTCCTCCTCGGCGGCCTGACGTATCGATCCGCCACGGTGGAGGTACCGCACCCGACGATCGCCGAACGGCGCTTCGTGCTCGTGCCGCTGCTCGAGCTCGACCCTCATCTGGACCTCCCCGACGGGCGCTCGCTGGCTGAGTCCCTACGGGCGCTGCCAGCCGGCCAGGCCGTGAGCCGCGTGGACAACCCGCTGACCTGAGGACCTGTCCCGGATAATCCGTTCATGCTGCTGGTCGTCGACGTCGGCAACACGCAGACCCACTTCGGTGTGTTCGAAGATGGCGAGGATGAGCTCACCGAGCACTGGCGTTTCGCCACGGTGCGCGAATCCACGCGCGACGAGCTCGGAGCGGCGCTCTCGAACCTGCTGGCGCTCCGCGGGCTGAGGTTCGCCGACATCGCGGCCTCGATCGTGTCCTCCACGGTTCCCCAGCTCTCCCAGGAGTGGCAGGCCATGGCCGAGCGCTACCTGGACCAGCAGATGCTGATCGTGGGACCGTCGATTCGTACCGGCATGCCGATCCGCTACGACAATCCGCACGAGGTGGGCGCCGACCGCCTGGCCAACGCCGTGGCCGCATTCGACCGCTGCCACGGAGGATGTGTGGTCGTCGACTTCGGCACGGCGATCACCTACGACGTGATCTCTCGAGCGGGCGAGTATCTCGGCGGGATCATCACGCCGGGGGCGGAGATCTCGATCGACGCGCTCTATGACCGTGCCGCGAAGCTGCCCAAAGTAGAGTTGGCAGAGCCGCGCGCGCTGATCGGCAAGTCGACAGTCGACGCCATCCGCAGCGGGATCGTGTTCGGGTTTGCCGGTCAGGTGGACGGCATCATCCGCCGCCTGCGGAGCGAGCTTGGGGACATCAGCGTGATCGCCACCGGCGGTCTGGCACCGGTGCTGGTGCCGTTCGTTCGTGAGACGATCGACGACGTCGACGACCTCCTCACGCTGGTGGGGCTGCGCCTGATCTGGGCCCGAAATCAGGGCTGAGAAGTGGCCGCGGTCGTGGCCGCCTGCGGCACCGGCACATCTGGCGTGCGAGCCACGGTGACAGCAAGGATCAGCGGCCCGATTCGGCGACGATCCTCGGGGTTGGACTCGGACAACCTGTCGTAGGCGTCGATCAGCCCGCGGATGGCTGCGAATACCGGCGCGTCGTCGATCTCTTCGGGCACGTCGCACGCCAGCCGCGCCAGGGCGAGCATTTCAGTCCCCGCGTCGCCGACCCCGCGCATGGTGGCGATTGCGGCCAGCATCAAGAACTCCGCGACGCGATCCAGTAGCACGTGCTGAGCCTGCTCGCGCTCACCGACGGCCGGTCCCGCCGGCTGAAGGTCCTCACCGCGTGCGATCCGCAGCGCCTGCTCGGAGGAGACCGAGCGGACCTGCTCAGGCGAGAGCCCGCTTTGCAGCGCCCAGCGGAGCTGAAAGCTGGCCGACATCAAAGTGTTGCCATAGGGCGCGTCGGAGGCGAACACGATCTGCCCAGGGGGCACGAGCCTGAACAGCGAAACGAGGTCCGCGGGCATCCACCAAGCCGTGTCGAACAGCAGGTTGGGATGGTCGGGCGCCACCCGCCAGATCCAGGACAGATCGCAGATCCCGGCGTGGGCCAGGATCAGCCGGGCGTCTGGATAGGCGTCCGCCAGCTCGACGGCGTGGAGCCCCAGAGCCGGGATGCCGCGCCCGGCGTGAATCAGTATCGGCAGCTGGCGCCCATGTGCCAGCGCGGCGAGCTGGCGCACCGCGGGATGGTCAAGCGTGAACTGCTCCGCGCGGGGATGAAGCTTGATGCCCCGAGCCCCATTCTCCAGAGAACGCTCAGCCTCGACGACGGCGTCGTCGTGGGGGTTGACCCGGCAGAACGGGACCAGCATGCCGCCGGACTCGCGTGCGGCGGCGAGCACGGCGTCGTTGGCTGAGCGATAGCCGTCGGGCTCGTGCATCGGGAATACGAACGCCCCTCGCGCGTGCGCCATCTCCAAGCCCGCCAGCAGCTCTTCGGGCCGCTGCTTCATGCCGTCGGGGTCGTTCTGGCCGAGGTGGGTGTGGGCGTCGAACAGCTCGATACCCGGGACTTGGTCCAGCAGGATCTCCGACCAGGGACGGAGCAGCCGCTCCAGCTCGGTGAGCTGGGGAGGCTGGGTGGCTTCCGCCAGCTGCTCGGATTCCTCGAGCGTCACGCCCGGATTCGTACCATGAAACGATGCAGCACAAGCTCACCGACTCCTGGACGCTGGGCGCCGTGCCTGTCCCCAACCGCGTCGTCCTGGCGCCGTTGGCCGGCATCGGCAACTGGTTCGTGCGGCTGCAGGCCAAGCGCTATGGCGCCGGGCTGGTGGTCTCGGAGATGGTCTCGAGCTTTGCCGTCCACTACCGCAACGAGCGGACCTGCCGTGAGCTGCTGCGAGTCCATCCAGACGAACATCCGGTCTCGCTCCAGCTGTTCGGACACGACCCAGAGGTGATGGAGTCTGCCGCCGAAAGGGTCGCGGCCGCGGGCGCTGACCTGATCGATCTGAACATGGGGTGTCCCGTGCCGAAGGTCTGTAAGACGGGCGCCGGCGCCGCGCTGCTGCACGAGCCCCAGCGAGCGGTGGCCCTGGCGCAGGCCGCAGCGCGTGGCAGCGGCCTGCCCGTGACCGTCAAGCTCCGGAGTGGTCAGTGGCCAGGCGACCGCAGCGGTGTCGAGCTCGCTCGGCGATTGGTGGCCGACGGCGGCGTGGCCGGGATCGCCATGCACCCACGTCATGCTTCGCAGCGCCACACTGGAGCACCCGACTACGAGCTTGTGCGCACGCTGGTCGAGCAGTTGCCTGCCCCGGTGCTGATCTCCGGAGGGCTGCGCAGCGCGGCCGAGGTACGGACCGCGTTCGAGCGCACCGGCGCCGCTGCGGTGTTGCTGGCCCGGGGATCACTCGGCAACCCGTGGCTCTTCCGCCAGCTACTGACCGGCGCCGGCGCCCCCAGCCGGAACGAGATCCTTAGCGAGCTCGACTGGGTGATCGACCAAGCGATCGACCATCTAGGTCGCGAGCGCGCGAGCCGCTACCTGCGCAAGTTCTATCCGTGGTACCTCGAGCGCCTGGGGACGGCCCAGGGACGCGACGGTCGCCGGCTGCTCCAAGCGCTGCAGACCGTGCCAGACGTCGAAACAGCGCGCACCTTGCTGCGACAGTAGTAGGGTCCCGCGTCGTGCATAGCGCACGGCGGGGAGGAGGCAGGTGTCAATGGGTCGCGGTGGCGGCAGCGGCGCTCGTGACCCTCGTCCTCGCTCCCGCCGCAGCGGCCCAGGTCGAGCCCTACGGGTCTGGCGACTACGGCGGCTTTCGCAACATCTTGCCGCCTGGCACCAATGGCTTCGACAACCTGACCCAGCTCGCGCAATTCGAGGCCACCGGCCAGCGCCCGCCGCACAACAACGATCAGCTGGCGATGTACTCCAACCTGACGACTGCGGCCGGCAGCATCCAGCCTTCGCAGCTCGGCCAGTACTTCAAGGACGCGACGTTCGGTGTGCCGACCGGCAACGTGGCTTCGACTGAGAGCCCGGAGCCCGGGGTGGAGATCGTGCGTGACAAGCCGTACGGCGTGCCGCACATCTACGGCAACACGCGCCCTGAGCTGATGTTCGGCATCGGCTACGCGACGGCCGAGGACCGCCTGTTTTTGATCGACGCCCTGCGGCACGCTGGCCAGGGGGATCTGGCCCAGTTCGCGGGCGGCTCGAACGCCTCGATGGACGAGCAGGTGTGGGCCAACGAGCCGTACACCCAGCAGGACCTGGCCAACCAGGTCAACTACGGCGAAACTCACGTGCCGTACGGCTCGCAGATCTTCCAGGACGCCCAGAGCTACGTGAACGGCATCAACGCCTACGTCAACGCGGCCAGCAACCCGCTGAACACCTTGACGATGATGCCCGCCGAGTACCTCGTGCTGGGCAAGACGCCGCAGCCCTTCACGCTCGATGATCTGGTTTCGATCGCCACCCTGGTGGGCGGGATCTTCGGCAACGGCGGCGGCGATCAGCTCGACAACGCGGTCCTCTATGAGGGCATGAAGCAGCGCTTTGGCGCCGAGCACTACGCGGTCGACGGCTCGCCCGAGGGCGCGCCCCCCAGTACTACGCCGTCCCGGGGGCCGCGGGACAACGCCAGGCACCCGCACGGCGGCCAGGCCCGGTCCGCGCCGGGGCCCAAGGCGATCCACAGCGTGCTGGGGCCACACCGCGGCAACGGGAGCAGCAAGCCAGTCGACCCTTCCGGTTTCGCCACGTTCATGGGCTTCGCCGATCCCAACGACCCTGAATCGCCGGAGACCGTATGGGGCACGCAGTTCCCCTACCAGACGCTGCCGGCGGCGGCCAGCGTCAACCGCTCGAGCATCGCGCTGCCCGACTCAGGTTCGGTGCACTACGCCAACACCGTGGTATCCGGCGCGGTTCCCGCCGGGACCGGGACCTCGGCCGTTCAGTCCCACTCTAAGAAGGCGGTCGGTAATGGGCTGGGGCGGTCCGCGAACGCCGGCCCCGGGCTGCTTGCGTTCCCGCGCGGGATGTCCAACGCCCTGCTCGTCTCCGCCGCGCATAGCACCACCGGCCATCCGCTGGCCGTGATGGGGCCGCAGGTCTCCTATTTCACTCCCCAGATCCTGATGGAGGAGGACATCCACGGACCGGGGATCGACGCCGACGGCGCGGCCTTCCCGGGCGTGAACCTGTACGTGGAGCTGGGTCACGGGCCGGACTACGCCTGGTCGGCGACCTCGGCGGGCCAGAACATCATCGACACCTTCGCCGTACCGCTCTGCAATCCAGCGGGCGGTGCGGCGTCTGACAGCTCCAACTACTACCTGCTGAATGGCCAGTGCGTGGCGATGGAAACGCTGACCCGCAGCGAGTCCTGGACACCGAACCTCGGCGACTCCACGCCGGCCGGCTCCGCCACCTTCCAAACGCAGAGGACGGCTTATGGACTGGTGATCGCCCGGGCGCGAATCAACGGTCAGCCGGTCGTCTACTGCAACCTGCGCTCGACCTACATGCACGAGCTCGACTCGGCGGCCGGGTTCTACCTCTACAACGATCCTGCGGCGATGCGCAACCCCCAGGACTTCATGAACGCCGCCAACGACATCGGCTACACGTTCAACTGGTTCTACGCGGACGACCAGCACGTCGCCTACTTCAACTCGGGCCTGAACCCGGTTAGGGCCGCGAACACGGACCCCTTGTTCCCGTCCTGGGCCAGCTACGCCTGGAGCGGTTATCACCCCAGTGGCGCCCTGACCCCGTCGAGCCTGGTGGAGGACGACACCTCCGAGTCCGCCCATCCTCACGTGGTCGATCAGCAGTTCATCACCAGCTGGAACAACCGCCCGGCCCCCGGCTACAACTACGCCGCCACGGGAGTCGACTACTCCTCGATCTACCGCTCCCAACTGCTCGACAACAACATCACCTACTACTTGAACAAGGGCGGCGGCAAGATGGATCTGACGGACCTGGTCAACGCCATGGGGATCGCCGGCACGCAGGACCTCCGCGGGGTCGAGGTGCTGCCGGCCGCGCTCCAGGTCATCGGCCAGCCGACGGACCCGGCGCTGTCGAGCGTAGTGGCCGAGCTGCGCAACTGGGTCGCCACGGGCGCGCACCGGATCAACCGCGAGAACCCTGGCGCCTCGGGCAACTATGACCAGTCGGACGCCGTGCGAATCATGGATGCCTGGTGGCCGCTGCTGGTCCGCGCCGAGTTTGGGCCGACGCTGGGCAATGACCTCCTGGACCAGGTAGAGCAGGAATTTCCGATCAATGACGAACCGGGGCACGGCACGTCCGGCAACCATCTGGGCTCGTCATTTGACGTGGGCTTCTACGGGATCGTGCAGAAGGATCTACGCGGTGCGCTGGGGTACCCCGTGAACGGCCCGCTGAACCGGGTCTACTGCGGCAACGGCTCGCTGGCGGCCTGCCGGGCGGCACTCGAGTCTTCGCTGGCGCAGGCAGTGGCCCAGAGCCCGCAGCAGGTATACCCGGCCGACGGCGTCTGCGCCGCCGGCGACCAGATGTGCTCGGACTCGATCCAGTTCCGCGCCGTGGGCGCCATCACGCAGCCGCTGATCGAATGGATCAACCGCCCGACATTCCAGCAGGCGGTCTCGGTCCAGGGCCACGGTTCCAGATAAGGGACTCGGCTCCGGGAAACCCGGATTTCACCTTCTATACTTGCCCGCCCACGCCAGTCGGAAAGCGTGTCAGTTCCCGCCTAGAGAGCGGGAACTTTTTCGTCCGGAGCCCCCTACCCGAGAGTTCCAGTCACATGCCAAAGGATGTCATTCTCACCCCCGAAGGTCTGTCCAACCTCAAGGCCGAGCTAGACCATCTGTCGACCACGCGCCGCCGCGAGGTAGCGGCACGCATCAAAGAGGCGCGGGAGTTCGGGGACATCTCCGAGAACGCTGAATACGACGACGCCAAAAACGAGCAAGCGATGCTCGAAGCGCGAATCGCCTTGCTCGAGGAGAAGCTGCGTTCGGCGACCGTGATCGACTCCACGGACCTCGGGACCGACGTGGTCCGCGTGGGCTCGGTGGTCCACGTCAAGGAATCGGGCGGCAAGTCCACCAAGTACACCATCGTTGGCTCGGCCGAGGCCAATCCCGCCGAGATGCGGCTGTCGAACGAGTCACCCGTCGGCAAGGCGCTGCTCGGCCGCAAGCGCGGCGAGGAGGTGGCGTTCGCCACCCCGAAGGGCGAACGCCGGCTGAAGATCACCAAGATCGACGTCGGTAAGTGAGCCCGGCGGGGCGTTAGGCGTTGTGTCCGACGAGCCGGGCGCGTCAGAGCTCCTAGCGGCGCGTCGGCGCAAGCTCGAATCGCTACGGGACGCCGGGGTCGAGCCATTCCCGCATTCATTCGGGGGCGTGGAGCCGATCATTGCCGTGCGCGCGGCGCACGAGGGCCTTGGCGCGGGCGAGGAGAGCGGTGTATCGCACCGTGTGGCCGGTAGGCTCGCGGCCCGGCGGGGCCAGGGCAAGATGGCCTTCCTCGATCTCCTTGACCGCTCTGGCCGGATTCAGCTTCAGGCCCGGATCGACGAGCTTGGAGACGAGGGCCTGGCGCGGCTGCTGGGGCTCGACCTGGGCGACCTGATCGGCGTCGATGGGATGGCCTTCAGTTCGCGCCGCGGCGAGCTGACGCTACGGGTCACGGCGTTCACGCTGCTGGCCAAGTCCCTGCGACCGCCTCCGGAAAAGCATCATGGCCTGCAGGACGTGGAGACGCGCTTTCGCCACCGCGAGCTAGACCTGATCGCCAACGAGGAGGCCCGCGAGCTGTTCCTGACCCGTGCTCGGGTCCTCGGCGCCGTGCGGCGATTCCTGGACGACGAGGGATTCGTGGAGGTCGAGACGCCAGTGCTACAGCCGCTCTATGGCGGCGCCGCGGCGCGCCCATTCACCACCCACCACAACGCTCTCGATCGCACCTTCTACCTGCGGATCGCCACCGAGCTGTACCTCAAACGGCTAATCGTCGGCGGCCTCGAGCGGGTCTACGAGCTGGGCAAGGATTTCCGCAACGAGGGGCTCTCGCCCAAGCACAACCCCGAGTTCACGATGCTCGAGTGGTACGAGGCCTACTCGGACTACCTCGCGGTCGCTGAGCGCTTCGAGCAGCTGATGGGCGCCCTGGGGCTCGAAGGTCCCTGGCGGCGCGAGACGCTGTCCGATGCGATCCACTCCCGCACGGGGATCGACATCTTTGCGCTGCACGACGGCGATCGGCTGGCCGCCGAGATGCGCTCACGCGGGTTCGAGCTGTCCGCGGAGGACAGCTGGCCCGAGCTCGTCGATGAGCTGGTGTCCAAGCACGTCGAGCCGACGCTGACCGAGCCCACATTGCTGCTCGACTATCCGGTGGAGCTGTCGCCGTTCGCCAAGACCCATCGCTCGGACGCCCGGCTGGTGGAGCGCTTCGAGGCGTATGCCGGCGGGCTGGAGATCGCCAACGCGTTCTCGGAGCTCAACGACCCGGATGAGCAGCGTCGCCGCTTCGAAGCAGCTGGTCAGCCGGTCGACGAGGCGTTCCTACAGGCCTTGGAACAGGGCATGCCGCCCACCGGCGGAATCGGCATCGGGATCGACCGGCTGATCATGGTCCTGACCGGCATACGCTCAATTCGCGAGGTTGTGCTGTTCCCGGCGATGCGAGATTAGGTTGTCCCGGCCGGCTCATGAGCCGGCCGGCCGGGCCGATCATGATCGGCCCGGAGCCGGGTCGCATGCGACCCGGACTACACATTGAGTGACGGTTAGCACACAACCTGACGCCCAAGGCTCCCGGATAACGGTTGGTAGACTGGCCTATGGGACGAAGTACGAATCCGGTCTCGCTGATCTGTTTCTGCCGTTCGGCCGAAATAGGAAAGTGGAGCGGGCCAGTAGGCGTCCCCGCTTATAACCGCCTTCTATCATCGCCAGGTATTAGCCCCGTAGAGACGAGACGTCATGTTTGAGCGATTCACAGAGCGAGCCCGTCAAGTGGTCGTCCTCGCGCAAGAGGAGGCCAGGACCCTGAAGCACAACTACATCGGCACCGAGCACATCCTGCTTGGACTGCTGCGTGAAGAGGAGGGCCTTGCGGCGCGTGTACTCGAGTCGCTCGACATCACCGTTGAGCGCGTCCGCGCCCAGGTGGTGCGGATCGTCGGCTCCGGCGAGGAGGTGACCTCCGGCCAGATTCCATTCACCCCGCGCGCCAAGAAGGTGCTGGAGCTCGCGCTGCGCGAGGCGCTGAGCCTGGGCCACAACTACATCGGCACAGAGCACATCCTGCTCGGGCTGGTGCGCGAGAACGAGGGCGTCGCGGCCCGCATCCTGCTCGACTTCGACGCGGACTCAGAGAAGATCCGCAATGAGGTCATCCGCATGCTCTCGGGCCCCGGCAGCCGTCAGCGCTCGGGCTCCTCGGCCGGCGCCACCCCCGGCGCGTCGGAGGGCAAGAAGTCCTCGAAGCTGCTCGACCAGTTCGGCCGCAACCTGACGAAGCTGGCCTCCGAGGGCAAGCTCGACCCGGTCGTCGGCCGGGAGACGGAGATCGAGCGGATCATGCAGATCCTCTCGCGGCGCACCAAGAACAACCCGGTGCTGGTCGGCGAGCCCGGCGTGGGCAAGACGGCGGTCGTGGAAGGCCTGGCCCAGCGGATCACCAACGCGGACGTGCCCGAGCTTTTGAAGGGCAAGCAGATCTACACGCTTGACCTGGCGGCCCTGGTGGCTGGCTCCAAGTACCGCGGCGAGTTCGAGGAGCGCTTGAAGAAGGTGATGAAGGAGATCACCCAGCGCGGCGACATCATCCTGTTCATCGACGAGCTGCACAACTTGGTGGGCGCCGGTGCCGCCGAGGGCGCGATCGACGCCGCGTCGATCCTCAAGCCGGCGCTGGCGCGCGGCGAGCTTCAGACGGTGGGCGCCACGACGCTCGAGGAGTACCGCAAGTACCTGGAGCGCGACTCGGCGCTGGAGCGGCGCTTCCAGAAGATCACCGTCGACCAGCCCTCCACCGAGGAGACCGTCCAAATCCTCAAGGGCCTGCGCGACCGTTACGAGCAGCACCACAAGGTGAACATCACCGATGAGGCGCTCGGGGCGGCAGCCGATCTTGCCGACCGCTACATCTCAGACCGCTTCCTGCCCGACAAGGCGATCGACCTGATCGACGAGGCGGCCTCCAGGATGCGGATCAAGTCGATGACCTCTCCGCCCGTGTACCGCGAGCTCGAGGAGCAGATCGAGCAGACGCGCCGGTCGAAGGAGGAGGCGATCGAGAACCAGGAATTCGAGAAGGCCGCCAACCTGCGCGACGAGGAGCGCCGGCTGACCCAGCGCAAGCGGGAGCTGGCCGAGCGGTGGGAGGCCGGCGAGTCGACCGAGCGCCCGGCGATTGGCGAGGAAGAGATCGCGGACATCGTCTCGATGTGGACCGGCATCCCGGTGTTCAAGCTGACCGAGGCCGAGACCCAGAAGCTGATGCGGATGGAGGACGAGCTGCACAAGCGTGTCATCGGTCAGCATCCGGCGATCGAGGTCGTCTCCAAGGCCATTCGCCGCTCGCGCGCCGGCCTCAAGGACCCGAAGCGCCCGACCGGATCGTTCATCTTCCTCGGCCCCTCGGGCGTGGGCAAGACCGAGCTGGCGCGGACGCTGGCGGAGTTCCTGTTCGGCGACGAGGACACGATGGTGCGGATCGACATGTCCGAGTACATGGAGAAGCACGCGGTATCACGGCTCGTCGGTTCACCGCCCGGCTACATCGGCTACGACGAGGGTGGTCAGCTGACGGAGGCCGTGCGGCGCAAGCCCTACAGCGTGCTGCTGCTCGACGAGATCGAGAAGGCCCACCCCGACGTGTTCAACATCCTGCTGCAGATCCTGGAGGACGGCAGGCTGACCGACGCCCAGGGGCGGACGGTCGACTTCCGCCACTGCATCGTGATCATGACCTCGAACATCGGGGCGGCGGAGATTTCCCGCAACACGCCGCTGGGGTTCGCGGTCTCCGACGACGAGACCGGCCTGACCTACGAGGACATGAAGAACCGGATCATGGGCGAGCTCAAGAAAGTCTTCCGGCCAGAGTTCCTCAACCGGATCGACGAGGTGATCGTCTTCCACAAGCTCACCAAGAACGAGATCAAGGAGATCGTCGACCTGCTGCTCTCGCGGATCCGCGAGACGATGGCCGACCGCGAGCTCCAGCTCGAGCTCTCCGAAGAAGCGAAGGACCTGCTCGTGGACAAGGGCTGGGATCCGGCGATGGGCGCACGGCCGCTGCGGCGGGCTATCCAGCGCTACATCGAGGATCCGCTGGCGGACTTCGTGCTCCGCGAGGAGGTGGCCTCCGGCTCGACGGTGATGGTCGATACACCGCCCGAGCAGTCAGACGGTGCCGAACCGCGCGAGGACGAGGAAGTCAAGCTGACGGTCATCGCTCCACGGCCAAAGCCGGCCCCGGTCGGCGTGGGCGCCGAGGGTGGAGGCGAGGAGCCGCCGGCCGTCGACGAGTCCGAAGCCACTGAGGAGCCCCAGGACGGAGACTGAGCTGGGCGCGCCTGGGGCGCGTCCGGCGCTGGTGGCGTCAGACCTCGACGGCACGCTGCTGCGCTCGGACGGCACGGTTGACGAGCGCTCGCAGCGCGCCATAGCCGCCGTTGAGGAGACGGGCACGGCATTCGTGCTGTGCACGGCCCGCCCAACGCGCTGGATGAGCCCGATCGCCGCGGCGATCGGTCACCGCGGGGTGGCGATCTGCGCCAACGGCAGCATGGTCTGGGACCTGCACTCGGAGTCAGTGCTTCAAACGGTGGCTTTCGAGCCCCAGGTGCAGCGTGATGTAGTGGAGCGGCTGGGGCGCGCCCTGCCCGGCGGCAGCTGGGCCGTGGAGCGCCCCGACTCGTTCGCGCACGAGCCGACCTACGAGCCGCGCTGGCCGGTGCCCGAGGGGACGCTGGTGGGCGACATCGAGACGCTCGTGGAGGAGCCGGCGGTGAAGCTGCTCCTGCGCCACGACGATCTGGGCGCCGACGAGTTGCTGGCGCGGGCGCGGGAAGTAGTGGGGGACGTGTGCGAGCTCTCGCACTCGAACTCCGCCGACGCGCTGCTGGAGATCGCCGCCGCCGGCGTGAGCAAGGCGACCGCGCTGGCGGAATTCTGCGCGGAGCGGGGGGTGGGGCGAGGGCAGGTCGTGGCGTTCGGGGACATGCCCAACGACCTGGCGATGCTGAGCTGGGCCGGGCACTCGGTGGCGGTGGCCAACGCCCACCCGGACGTGCTGGCGGCCGCGGACGAGGTCACCGCGTCGAACGACGAGGCCGGCGTGGCGCTCGTGCTGGAGCGCATCTTCGAGCTGTGAGCGGCTAGGGCCATCTCGCTTGGCGATGTCCTACGACGCGTATTCGAGCCTTCGCTTCGAGCGCCGCGCGCACGGCGTCAGGTGCGCGGGAGCCAAGCGGCCACGAGCTCCCCGGGAGCCCAAGCGGCCACGAACTCCCACACCTCGCCCGTCCGGCCTAGGTCTGGTAACTGGCGACCGCATACCGGCCATAATCGACGACACCTTGCCGCCGGGGTCGAGGTGTGGGGATTTGTGGCTGCTTCCTTCCCCGGGCCGTCGCCGCTTCGCAACAACTTCGTCAAGCCTGGGTGTGCCGTCGGGGGCGCGCTCTAGCCTGCGGCACATGCCCCGCGCCGCGACCATGCACGTCTGCTCGGCCTGCGGCCATCAGACTCCGCGCTGGGCCGGGCAGTGCCCGGGCTGCAGCGAATGGAACACGCTGGTGGAGGAGCGCGCCGTCGCGCGCGCTGAGCGCTCGCGGGGGGCTGGCGCCAACGGGAGCGGGGAAGGGCCAATCGCCCCGATCGAGCTCGGCCAGGTGGACGCGCGTGAGCAACGGCGGCTGAAGACCGGCATCGGCGAGCTCGACAACGTGCTGGGCGGTGGGCTCGTGCCCGGCTCGCTGGCGCTGATCGGCGGTGCTCCGGGTATCGGCAAGTCGACGCTGACGACGATGGCTCTGGCGAACCTGACCGGCGCCGGGCGGCGGACGCTCTACGTCTCCGCCGAGGAGTCCGCGGCCCAGATCCGCCTCAGGGCCGAGCGTCTGCGCGGCGACGCCGCGCTGGGGATCCCGGTGATCGCCGAGACCGATCTGGAGGCCGTCCTGGCGACGCTCGAGCGCGAGCGGCCGGAGGTGTGCGTGATCGACTCGGTACAGACCCTCCACTGCGCGGAGCTTCAGAGCGCGGCGGGCTCGGTGGCCCAGGTGCGCGAAGTGGCGGCGGCCGTGATGCGCCTGGCCAAACGGTTGCGGGTCGCGGTGATGCTCGTGGGCCACGTCACCAAGGACGGGGCCCTGGCCGGGCCTCGGGTCCTCGAGCACATGGTCGATTGCGTGCTGCAGTTCGAGGGCGAGCGCGAGCGTACGTACCGGACGCTGCGCGCCGTCAAGAACCGCTTCGGCTCCACCGACGAGGCGGGCGTGTTCGAGATGCACGACCACGGGCTGGTGGAGGTGCTCGACGCCTCGGCCCGGTTTGTCGGCGAGGCCACGCGGGCGCCGGGAAGCGTCGTGCTATGCGCCATGGAGGGGTCGCGGCCGCTGCTCGTCGAGGTGCAGGCCCTGGTTTGCTCCTCGGAGCTCGAGCCACCGCGGCGCGTGGTTGCCGGGATCGACCGCAACCGGCTGGCGCTGGTTCTGGCCGTGCTCGCCCGGCACGGGGGCATCGGGCTCGGGGCAGCGGATGTATTCGTGAATGTCGTCGGCGGCGTCAGGGTCGACGAGCCGGGTGCCGATCTGGCCGTCGCGCTCGCCGTGGCCAGCGCCGCCAGGCGCGCCCGCCTCACGAGCGCCGGCGGTCAAGCGGCCCTGGCGTGCTTCGGCGAGCTGGGGCTGACGGGAGAGCTTCGGACCGTCGCGCACGCCGACCGTCGCCGCGCGGAGGCCGAGAAGTTCGGGCTGGCGCCGGTGATCGAGCCGGGCGCTTTCGGCACGTTGCGCGCGGCGCTACGGAGCGTGATCGACGAGACCCGGCCCGCCGCCCGCGCCGCATAGTGGCCGCGCCGTCCCTGCTGCCGCGCCGCGTGAATTGCCGTCCATCTCGTAAAATCGGCCTTCATGGCGCCGCGTTCGGGGGAAGAGCTCGCAGAAGAGCTCGAGACTCGCCAGACATCCCGGCTGGTGCGGGCGCTCGAGATGGTCGCCCCGGGGACGGCGCTGCGGGAGGGGGTCGATCACATCCTTCACGCCCGCACCGGCGGGCTGATCGTGGTCGGCGATCCGGACGAGCTGGCGTTCATGTTTTCGGGCGGGATCAAGCTCGAGATCGATTACTCGCCGGCGTTCCTGTACGAGCTGGCCAAGATGGACGGCGCGATCGTGCTGAACGCGAACGCCACCAAGATCGTCCACGTCAACGTGCAGCTGACGCCCGACCCGACGATCCACACGCTCGAGACGGGCACCCGCCACCGCACCGCGGCCCGTGTGGCCAAGCAGACGCACTCGCTGGTTGTGGCGATCTCCGAGCGCCGCCATGTGGTCTCTTTGTTCGCCGACGGACTCAAGTACATCCTCGAGGACATCCCGGTGGTGCTGGCCAAGGCCAATCAAGCGCTGGCCACGCTCGACAAGTACCGCAGCCGTCTGGACCAGGTGTCGACCCGCCTCACCGCGCTCGAGTTCGAAGGCGGCGTCACGCTGCACGATGTGCTGACCGTGCTGCAGAGGGCCGAGCTGATGACGCGGATGGCGGTGGAGATCGAGCGCTATATCGTGGAGCTCGGCTCCGAGGGCCGGCTGATCGAGATGCAGCTGGACGAGACGATGGTTGGGGTTTCGGCCGACAAGTCCGCGCTGGTGCACGACTACCTGGTCGACGACTCAGACGAGAACTTCGCGATTGCCTTCGACCAGCTGGTGAGGCTTCCGCATCAAGACCTGTTGGACTTCGGGCGATTGGCCGAGCTGCTCGGCTTCGACCGCAAGCTGAACACGCTGGATTACCCCGTTACTCCGCGCGGGATTCGCATCTTGGGGCGCATACCGCGGCTGCCCAAGCTCGTCGTGCAGCGGATCGTCGGGGAGTTCGGGGGCCTGGAGGAGCTGCTCGCCGCCACCGACGGCGAGTTGGAGACCGTCGACGGGGTCGGCGAGATCCGGGCGAAGGACATCCGCGAGGGCCTTCGCCGCCAGCAGGAGATCAACCTCGTGGACCGGTACTTGCAAACGTAGAAATCAACCGCGGGACTCGCCCCGCTGGCCGGACAGAGGAGGACAGAATCAACGAGCTAATGGAAGAGCACGTGGAGGATCTCGAAAGTGTCGTGCCGACGCCGCAGGTCGAGTTCGAGTTGGGCGATAGCGTCGTATACCCCCATCATGGCGCCGGCAAGGTCGTGCGCAAGGAGCTCAAAGACGTTCTCGGGGAGCGGCGCGAGTACTTGACGATCAAGATCCTGCACAACGACATGACCGTGATGGTCCCCACCGAGAACGCTGCACTGGCGGGGCTGCGGCGCGTAATCGATGACGAGACGGTCAAGAAGGTCCTGGGCGTCCTGCAGGACGAATGCTCGGAAATGCCCAAGAACTGGAACCGTCGGTTCAAGTACAACCGTGACAAGATCAAGACCGGCGACATCTACGAGCTCGCCGAAGTAGTCCGCAACTTGGCGATTCGCGAGGCGCAGAAGGGTCTCTCGACGGGCGAGAAGCAGATGTTCACTCGCGCCCGCAAGATTCTGGCTTCCGAGCTGATGTACGCGCTGGAGATGAACGAGTCGCAGGTTGAGGAGCACCTCGACTCGCTGCTGTGCGGCCCGTCGCAGACGAACGGGAGGGTGGCCAACGGCAAGGTCGCCCACGGCAAGGTGGCGAACGGCAAGGTCGCGGTCGCGACGAAGTAGGAAGCACGTGGCGGTCGCGTTGATCGTGGCCGCTGGGCGCGGCGAGCGCCTTGGGTTGGATCGGCCCAAGGCGCTCGTTTCGTTGGCGGAGCGGCCGATGGTGGAATGGAGCGTGGCAGCGGTGGACGCCGTGGTGGCCGTGGAGCGCACGGTGGTTGCGCTGCCGTCCGGGGCGGAGTTGGCGCCCGCGCTGGCAGCGAGGGTGGTCTGCGTTGCCGGCGGGGAAGCTCGCTCGCAATCGGTCCGAGCGGCGCTCCGAGCCGCCGGCGACGGCGAGCCGGTCATAGTCCACGACGCGGCCCGTCCGCTGGCCACCCCGGAGCTTTTCCAGCGCGCCCTGGCCGAGCTCGAGCGCACGGGCGCGGACGCCGTGATCGCCGCCACGCCGGTCCCCGACACGATCAAGGAGACGCGTGGTCCGATTGTCACCCGCACGCTAGACCGCTCGCGGTTGTGGGCGATTCAGACACCGCAGGTGTTCCGTCGTGCCCCGCTCGAGCAGGCGCTCGAGGACGACGGGCTGCTGGCGCGCGCCCCCGATGACGCTTGGCTGATCGAGCAGCGAGGTGGCGTGGTCCGAGTAATCGACGCCGGTCAACCGAACTTCAAGATCACCACTGCAACGGATCTGGAGCTTGCCGAGCTGCTGCTCGCTTCGCGATGACGCGCACCGGAATCGGATACGACTGCCATCGCTTCGTCGAGGGACGCCGTCTCGTACTGGGCGGGGTTGAGCTGAGCAGCGACCGGGGGCTGGAAGGACATTCGGATGCTGACGTTCTCACCCACGCGGTGATCGATGCGCTGCTGGGGGCCGCTGCGCTGGGAGACATCGGGCAGCACTTCCCTGACAGCGACGAGCGCTACCGCGACTCGGACTCGATCGAGCTGCTGCAAATGGCGGTGGAGCTGGTGCGAAGTCGCGGCTTCGACGTGGAGAACGTCGATGTCACCGTCATCATCGAGCGCCCCCAAATCGCGCCGGTCCGTGAACAGGTGCGCGACAAGCTGGCTGCGGCGCTCGGGATCCAGCCCGACTGTGTGAGCGTCAAAGCCACCCGCGGTGAGGGGATGGGATTCGTTGGGCGCGAGGAGGGGGCCGCCGCGATCGCGGTGGCGTCTGTTACATGACAGTAACAGAACTGATACATTCCCGTATCGGTGAACTCCGCTCACAACCTGCTCTGTCGTTCCGGTTGGTGGTCGCGGCGCGTTGAGGGCGAGCTCCTGCCCTGGGCGCTCGACGGCGTTGAGCTCGGCGACCAGGTGCTCGAGCTCGGCCCGGGTTTCGGAGCCACCACGCGGCTGCTTGCCCAGCGGCCGCTGCAGCTGAGTGTCGTAGAGCTAGACGAGCACTACTGCCAGGGGCTACGAGCCGAGCTCGGTGGGTCGGTGGAGGTGACCCAGGGGGACGCGACCCAGCTGCCGTTCGACGACGAGCGCTTTTCGGCGGTGGTCTGTTTCACGATGCTTCACCACATCCCCACGCGAGCGGAGCAAGATCGAGCGTTCGCCGAGGTGGCGCGGGTGCTGCGGCCGCGGGGACAGTTCGCCGGAAGCGACAGCATCGGCAATGGCCTGCTGTTCAAGTTGATCCACGTCGGCGACACGCTCAACCTGATCGAGCCCGGCGGCCTGCCGGGGCGACTCGAGGCCGCTGGCTTGGCCGACCCCGCGGTCGACCTCGGTGGCAGGTCGATGCGCTTCCGCGCCGGCAAGCCGGGATGAGCGCCGAGCCCGCCGGCCGCCCCGAAGAGCCGTCGGCGCGGACCGGCGAGGTCCCGCCGCACATCGTCGAGGCGGCGCGACATGTCCTGGCGCGCGACGGGCTGGCGGCCGCCACGCTGGAGCGGATCTCTGCGGAGGCCGGGGTCTCGCGCATGACGCTGCACCGCCGCGGACTGTCGAAGAACGAGATCGTCGAGGCGATCGGCCGTCGCCTGGAGCGCGACTACCGCGAGGCGATATGGCCGGCGCTCGTGGCGAAGGGAGCTGGGCGAGAGCGGTTACGCCGGGCGATCGAGGCGCTGTGCGCGGTGACCGAGGACAATCGAGCCACACTGGGAGCGCTGTCGGCCGCGGCCCGAGATCGGATCTATCACGATCCCGGCCCGGGCCGGCTGACGCGCAAGGTGTTCGTCGAGCCACTCGAGCGGCTATTGCTCGACGGTGCCGCCGACGGCTCGCTGGCGGCGGGCGATCCTCAGGAGAGGGCGACGCTGATTTTCAATGCCGTCTGCCACACCTATGCCCACCTGAGAGTCGAGCACGGGTGGTCGGCGCAGCGCTGCCGACGGGGTGTGACGGAGCTTGTGCTGAACGGCGTGACTGCGGCGCTCAGCGGCTGACGCTGAACTGGCGCGAGACCCCGATCACGTGGCGGGCCGTGTCCAGTGCCTCGAGCCTGAACGTGGTGTAGCCGGCGGGCACCGGCATTGGCGTCTCGAATCCGCCTTTGTCGTACCAGGCCACGAGCGCCAGTTTTCCGCCGGAGTTGCGAGCGAACACCTTCCATGAGGACACATTTGTGGCGCCGTTCCATGAGGCGTAGACGGTGGTGGCCGCACCGTGCAGGCGGGCGGCGCCGCTGGGGGGATACAACGGCGTAGCGATCCAAGGCTCGACGTTGGTCCGGTAGCTGAGGTCGGGGTGGGGGAAGACGGCGTCGAGCAGCAGCCGCCCGGCGCGGCTGTACTCGGAGAACTCCGGCTCCGAGCCCCAGCCGACAAAGACGTTGCCGTTCGCCAACGTTTGGGTGTCGCCCATGTAGTCGGCGTCGAAGCTTGGGATGTGTGTGTACTGAGCCGCCAGTGTGGCCGTGTGGGCAGCCGCGTCGAGCTTCAGCACAACGCCGCGTGACGGACCAGTCGCTGAAAGGAACGTGCCGGCGCCCGAGATCTGGCAGCAGTGGTCGTCGAACAGCGTCACGCTGGAGTTCGGTCCTAGCTCGACGTCGTGCTGCCATTCGAACGCGGCCCGAGTACCGAACTTGAAGCTCGAGCGCTTTCCGCCCAGCGCCCACTCGACCTTGCCGGTGCTGAGATTGACCATGTAGGCCGCCCACGTGTTGCGCATTGAGATCAGCGCGGTGTTGCCGGAGGTCACGTCGATGGCGTTGACGTGGTAGGCGTCCCAAGGGAAGCCGTTGGTGGGCGGGATCGCGTAGGAGTCGCTCGGCGGGATGTGGTGCAGCGCGTCCCAGGTGCGCAGCAGCTTGCCGGTCCTCAGGTCGTATTCCTGGATCGCGGAGTCGATCAGCGCTCCGTTGAAAGTGCCGCCGTACTTCGAGAGGTCCTTGGGAACGTTTTTGTTGGCGGTCACGTACGCGTCGTGGCCCCTGATGACCAGGGCGTGAAGGGTGAGGATCCAGCCCCCGTGAGCCTTCAGCCGGGCAACGGTCTGATAGTGCTGGTTGACGATCATGTCTTCGCCGCTTGTCGTGGCGCCGGTGTCGGTGACCACGCCCTGCCACCAGGCGAGCACCGGCTTGCCGTCATAGATCTGCCGGCTCAGGTTTGCGGCGACGACCTTCGTGGGAACGGGCTGGAACCAAACCGGGTGCAGCCTGTTGTCGAGGATCAGCGGCCCGCTCTGCCCGGTCATCGGCGGCTGGGTGACGTCGTAGAAATTGGTGGTGAAGATGTAGCCCGGCGCCAGCTGTGTGGCCGCTGGGGGCTGGCTGGCCGCGATCAACGGCGGACGCAGCGCGGGGGCGCTCACGAATCTGTAGGTCTGCTTGGTCGTGTAGGCGCCGATCGGCGCCGGCTTGAAGCTGGTACCGACAACGCTGGCGGCCACGAAGACGGCGATCGCAACCGCCAGGCCTCCAAGCAGGCGGAGATGGTGTTGCCTGCTGGAGTCCGCGGCGGCTGGAACGCCCGCGAACGTGACCACGGCCGCCGCCGCCACGAACCCGGCGCCGATCAGGTAAGCCAGGCGAAAGCCCTGGGTCAACGCCTGCGGCACGCCATGACCCGCGCCGATCAGGTGGCTCGTGTACTCGGTGGCCAGGGTGATCAGTAGCGCGATCCCCAGGCCGCCGCCGATCTGTCGCGAGGTGTTGACCAGCCCGGACGCCAGGCCCGCCTGTCCCTGCTTTGAGCCTTGGGTCGCGGCGATCGTGGAGGGGACGATCGAGAAGCCGATGCCCGCTGCGGTCAGCAGGCCAGGAATGACGACGTAGGCGATCGCGCTGCCGCTAGCCGCGACCCGAGTGAACAGCAGCATGCCGCTGGTCATCAGGATCAGCCCTCCGCCGAGCACCATGCGTACGCCGAAGCGAGACACCAATGGGCCGGCGTGCCTGGCGCAGACCATGATCATCAGCGCCATCGGCAGAAAGGTCAGGCCTGCGTTTAGCGGGGAGAGGCCGAGGACCTGCTGGAGGTACAGCGAGCTCACGTACCACATCGGAAACAGCGCCGCGCTGAACAGCAGCACGATCACGTTGGCGACCCGCAGCGGCTTGGTCAGCTCCCGGAAGGGAACCAGCGGCGATCGAACCAGCCGAGCCTCGATCAGCCCGAACAGCACGAGCAACACGAGGCCGATGGCGATCGGTACCAGGGCCGCTGTCGCGTGCCACCCCCTGGTGCCCGCGGTGACGATCCCGTACACCAGCACGATTTGCCCGATCGTCAGGCTGAGCGCGCCCGGCAGGTCGAAAGTCGCCTCGCTCTTTTCACGACGCCGGTTGGCGACCACCGCCCAGGCCACGAACGCCGCGGCGATCCCGATAGGCGGATTGATCAGCAAGACCCAGCGCCAGCTGAGCTCCTGGGTCAGAACGCCGCCAAACAGGGTGCCGGCGGCGCCGCCGGCCCCGTTCATCGCCGCCCAGATCCCGATCGCTCTGTGCAGCTGCGGTCCGGGCGGGAAGGAAGAGGTGATGATCGCCAGCGAGGAAGCGGCCATCAGGGCCCCGCTCAGCCCCTGACCGATCCGAGCTGCGATCAGCATCTCGCGGCTCTGGGCCACGCCTCCGGCGAGCGAAGCCGCTGCGAAGAGCAGCAGCGCCAGCACGAACGTGCTGCGCTGCCCGAAGTGGTCAGCCGCTCGTCCGCCGAGCATCAAGAAGCCGGCGAACGCAATTGCATAGCCGTCCACCACCCATTGCAGATCGGCGGCCGAGAAGTTGAGGCTCGACTGGATCGAAGGCAGCGCGACATTGACGATGCTCAAATCGAGAATGACCATGAACTGAGCCACGCAGCACACGGTCAAGAGCCACGCCGAGCGCCGCCCGCCCGAACCCCCTTGCTCTTGTTCTGCCGGAGCCTGCGCGCGCTCTGGCCGCTGCCCCTTCGTTGAGGTCCTCACAACACCCACTTGAGCCGTCCCGTCCTGTCGTTGCCGGACCTGCTTAGAGCCGGAGAGCCTCTCTCCTGACCCTCAAGGCGGGCGGATTGTAGCCCAGGCCCCGGCCACCGAGATCTCGCTACCATCGCGCGATCGCCGCGCTTGGACCGATCAGGTAGGCAGATGAGACGCGCTTTGACAGGGGCGATTGTCGCTGTGCTGGTTGCCGGCTGCGGCAGCAGCGGCTCGCATAAGACCGCCACCCACACGACGACTACGACGAAGACGACGGCTAAGCCCCACCCGGCCAGAGCCAAGAAGCCGGCGAAGCCGAAGCCCGCCGTTCAGCATCATTCCTCGGGCGCTCCCGTCACGACTTCGGCGGCGCCGGTCACCACCCCTGCGGCCCCGGTCACTACCCATGCCGCCCCCACCACCACGCCCGTCGCTCCGTCGCCCGCGCCCAGCAGCCCCTCCCCGGCGCCCACCACACCCTCGAGGTCGCCCTCGCCGACCCCGACTCAGACCAAGACCCCCACCACCACTCACCACAACGGCGGGGGCACCAAGAGCACGCCCCAGGGGTACTAGGGGCTCCGTCCCCAAGGCCGGCCCGGGGGTAATCCCGAGGTGGGCGGCGGCCCCTAGCCCCGGCGGTTGGCTGCCCGCTCGCGCAGCTGCTGCTGCTCCACCAGGCGAGCCAGCTGCCGTAGCGTCTGGCGCAGGTGGCGGCTGACGGTGGGGGCCGCTACGCGCTCTGCCAGCCAGCCGGTGAACCCGGCTCCTGCCACGCCATAGGCCAGTCGCAGCTCGACGTGCGTCCGACCGTCGCCGTCGCGGCGCAGCCGCCACCGTCCCCGCTGGTCGATTCCCGTCACCGAGGTCCAGGCGATCTGCCGCGGACGGTCCCACTCCACGATCTCGATCAGGCCGCCGATCTCCGCCGAACCGACGCGCAGCAGGATCCGGTAGCGCGCGCCGAGGCCGGTGGGCTGCTCGCTCTGCACCTCCCAGCGGGTGACGCCGGCCATGAAGCTGAGCGCCCGCTCCGGGTCGGACACCACCGCCCACACCCGGTCGGGCGGACCGGAGACCACCGTTGAGGCCCGGACCCTCATCCCAGCAGCGGGAAGCGCCGCTCCGCGGCCAGCGCGTCCAGCGTGTCCTGCATCAGCCGCACGACGTGGTCATAGGCGTCGTCAAGATCGGGGTCGGGGCCGAACTCGGCCCGCAGGTCGATCGGCGGCAGCGTCTCGATCGTGATCTTGGCCGGCAGCGGGATGTGGGCGAAGAAGTCGCCGACGTTGAGGCCCCATGGGAGAGCGATAGAAAGCGGCAGAACCTTGAGCCGGAAGGCGCGATCCAATGCCAGCAGTCGCGCCAGCCGCTCGCCGCGCGAGAGGAACAGCGCGGTCTCCTGGCCCCCGATCGCCACCACGGGCACGATCGGGACGTTCTGCTCGAGCGCCAGCCGCAAAAACCCCTTGCGGCGGTCGAAATCGACCCGGTTGCGCTCCCAGAACGGCCGGTGGACCTCGTAGTCACCACCCGGGTAGACGAGCAAGGCGGCGTCCGATTCCAGAGCCTTGCGGGCGTTGTCGGGTGAGGCGGCCACCATCCCGAACTGGCGCAACCAGCCCAGACCGGGCAACGTCAGCAGCAGGTTGTGGGCCAACTGGTAGAAGGCGCGCTCGGCTCCGAAGTAGGTGCTGAAGGCCAGCGTGAAGACCGTCGTATCCGGCGTCAGGTTGCCCCCGGAGTGGTTGCCGACGAGCAGCACCGGACCGCTGTCGGGGACATTGCCGAGTCCGCGCACCTCACCGCGGAACCACAGCGAGGAGAGCAGCCACAGCGCCGGCAGGCGCTCGCGAATGAAATCTGGGTCCCGCTCGTCGAGGTCGGCTCGGGGGATCCGCTTGCTGACCTCTGTGCCTATCGCACCCAGCGCGCGAGACAGGAGCCCCGGACCGGAGTCGCGGCGCCCGCCGTCCCCGCCCGCGCCGTCTGGTTCGTGACCGTTGCGGCTCGCGGACCGAGCCAGTGTCTGAGCCATGTCCGGAAGACTAGATCGCGGGCCCTAGGCTGCGCGGCGCCGTCGCGAGCTCAGGCGGCGCAGCTCCCCGGAGGCCGGGGCGGCCGCCATCTCCGTTCCAGCCCCCGGACGGCTCGCCCGGAGGAGTGCTTCGCTGCGCGCGAAGAAGCTCATCAGCAGCGAGTTGGTCTGCTCTGAGCGCTCCACCTGGGGAAGGTGTCCGCAACGCTCGATCGTGACCTGCTCGGCGCTCGGAAGCCAGCTGCTCACATGACGGGCAAATGCCGCCGGCACCAGCGGGTCGTGGGCACCCCAGATGAAGAGCGCCGGTGGCTCGAGCTCAGCCAGGCGCGGATAGAACCCCCGGCGCCCGAACGGATTGTCGAGATAGATGTTGCGAGCGCTGGCGAGGAATGCGTAACGAGCCCCAGCGGAGTTGTAGATGCGGCGAAACTCGTCGACCATCAGCTCGCCGACCGCGGGATCAAGCACGTAGCGGTCGTAGAACAGGCTCCAGAACTGTGATGCGACCAACGAGCGCCGGAAGCTGTGCGGCAGCAGGCCCAACTCCGGTCTTAGCAGTCGCACGATCGGATGAAGGCCGCGGTGAATCCAAGCCACCGCGGGACACAGGAGCCCCAGGGCCTGGACCCGCTCGGGCGCTGTCAGCGCCATCTCGATCGCGATCCGTCCGCCCATCGAGTTGCCGATCAGGCGTGCCTCGACGATCTGGAGACGATCCATCAACTCCAGCAGCAGGGTTGTGAACCACCGGGCGTTGTACGGCCCGAGCGGCGGCTTGCTCGAGGATCCGAAGCCGGGGAGGTCGGGCAGATGGACCCGATACGACGAGGACAGCGCGGCCGCGGTCTCGAACAGCGACGCCCTGGTACCTCCCAGACCGTGGAGCAGGAGTACATCGGGGCCGTCTCCCATCGTCAGCGTCGAGATGCGATGGCGTTCAACCGCGACCTCCTCGATCCGCAAAAGCGGCGGACGGCCGCCGGGAAGGCGGAACAAGGCCTCGAATGCGATCGCCTGGTCGAGGTTGCCCCTGACCGACAGCAGTCGCCGCCCGAAGGCCTCGATGCCCGAGAGCTCGCCTTGGCGAAGCCGCAGCCAGGTGTCGGCATTGGTGGCGATCGTCACTTCCGGCTGGCGGCGCGTAGCTCCCTTGCGAACACGCGCCGCGCCGCTCGTGCAGCGGACCTCCCAGATGTGACCCAGGTCGCCCAGCACGACCCGGTAAGTGGCGTCGAAGCCGGCGTCCGCACCGAGGTAGCGCTCGGGCAGTGATTGGAACGCGGCCTCGACGAGCGCCAACCGCTCGCTCTGCTGGACCCGCCCAGACACGGCAGCCACCCTATCGCCCGCACCGGAGGGACGTGCCGATGGGGGCCCAGCGCAAGACACTACGCTAGCCCGACCTTGAGCACGATTACCCTGCACGACACGCGAACTGGGCAGGTGCGGAAGCTCGTCCCCAGAGAGAGCGGGCACGTGGGGATCTACGCCTGCGGGCCAACGGTCTATGCCCGGATCCATGTAGGCAACGCGCGGCCATTCGTGGTCTTTTCGCTGCTCAAGCGGTTCCTGGTGCGTGAGGGCCACACGGTGACGCTGGTGGTGAACATCACCGACGTCAACGACAAGATCTACGACGCGGCGAACAGGGCCGGAATCCGGAGCGAGCAGCTGGCACGAGAGATGACGGCCGCGTACGTAGCCGACACCGACGCGCTGGGCGTAGGCCGCCCTGACCACGAGCCGCTGGCCAGCGAGACGATCGGGCCGATCGTCGAGCTGATCGAGCGGCTGATCGCCCGGGGACATGCCTACGCCGTGGACGGCGACGTGTACTTCGCCGTGAAGTCCTACGGCCAGTACGGCGAGATCTCGCACCAGCGGGTCTCGGAGATGGACCAGGGCGAGGACGTGGAAGGGACCAGGCGCAAGCGCGACCCAGTGGACTTCGCCCTGTGGAAGGCGCAGAAGCCAGAGGAGGACACGGCCTGGGAAGCGCCGTGGGGGCGGGGGCGACCGGGGTGGCACATCGAGTGCTCGGCGATGGCAGAGGAGCTGCTGGGAGCGGAATTCGAGATCCATGGCGGCGGCAGCGACTTGATCTTTCCCCATCACGAGAACGAGGCCGCGCAAACTCAAGCCGCTCGGGGGACGCCGCTGGCTCGGCTGTGGGTCCACAACGGCATGGTCCGGCTGCAGACGGAGAAGATGGCTAAGTCTCAGGGCAACATTTTTTTGCTGCACGAGGCGTTGTCGACGTACGGCCGCGACGCGCTGCTCATGTACTTCTGCGGTGGCCATTACCGTCAGCCGATCGAGTTCGACGAGGAGCGCCTAGAGGAGGCTGCTGCCCGCGTGCAGAGGATTCGCGAGGCGGCGCGGCGGTTGCGCGGCGGCCCATCGCCGCCATGGTCGGCGGAGCTTCACGAACGCTTCTTCGCCGCGCTGGCGTCCGACTTCAACACTCCGGCCGCACTCGCCGCCACATTCGAATGGATCCGCGAGGCAAACCGGGCCGACAGCGCGGTCGGCGACCGGGACCTGCGCGAGATGCTTGGCGTTCTGGCGCTCGAGAACCTGCTGGACGTGGTCCCGCAAGAGGCCCCGCCAGAGGTGCGCGAGCTGTCCGCGGCCCGGGAGCGAGCCCGCCAGGCGCGCGACTACGCACAGGCCGACCGCTTGCGCGAGCAGATCGTCGAGAGCGGCTGGGAGGTGCGGGACGGCCCCCAGGGACCCGAGTTGCTGCCTCGCCCGTGATCATCTATGGCCGAAACCCGGTCCGCGAGGCGCTTCGCGGGTCGCGCCGAGTGCAGCGGATATATGCGACCAAGAACGCAGCCCGTGAGCCTTGGCTGAGCGACGCCTCGGAGAGGACCGAGCGGAGGCCGTCAGAGGACATCGAGCGCCTGTGTGGCTCGACGTCTCACCAGGGAATGTGCGCCGAGGTCGAGCCATTTCCCTACCAGTCCGCGGATTCGCTGCTCGCAGCTGAGACACCGCTGATCGTTGCCCTGGACCAGGTTCAGGATCCGCAGAACGTGGGGTCGATCTGCCGCAGCGCCGAGTGCGCGGGGGCCAGCGGCGTGGTCTTGCTCGAGCGCCGCTCCGCACTCGTCACGCCGGCGGTTTGCAAGGCGTCGGCTGGGGCGGTGGAGCATCTGCCGATCGCCCGCGTACGCAACCTGTTCGACTTTCTGGGCGAGGCCAAGCAGGCGGGCCTCTGGTGCTACGGCGCCGATGCGGGCGCCAGCGCTTCATATGACAGCGTCGATTACTCCGGAGGGATGGTGCTGGTGCTGGGCTCCGAGGGCCGCGGGCTGCGCCCGCGGGTGGCGGCGGCTTGCGACATGCTGGTCTCAGTTCCCGTGCGGGGGCGCATCGACTCGCTGAGCGTGGCCGCGGCGGCGGCGCTGATGCTCTACGCCGCCAGCCCGGCGCAGTAGCGCTTGCGACACTTGACACGCCGTCCGCGTTCTGTCAAGCTCGCGCCGGGAGATAAACATCAACCAAAGCTTGAGGCTTCTGGTTGAGAGGGTGCGGCGCCGTCGGCTGCATCCGTCGCATATCACCGGCGCAAGGGGAGGTATCGCGCCACGGTTTTCCTATGGCCCAGGGCCAGGAAAGGAAGCAGCGTGGCAAGACTCTCCAGTCACTCTCAAGGTCAGCTTCAGGTGGATGACCACTACCTGATTGCGCTGGCCAAGCAGGGCAACGCGAGCGCCTACGATCGCATCGTTCGCCGCTACTACGGCTTCGTCCGTTTGAAGGCGTCCTCGTACTTCCTGGCGGGAGGCGACGCCGACGACCTGATTCAGGAAGGGCTCGTCGGGCTCTACAAGGCGGTCCGGGACTACCGGGCGGACCGGGAGTCCAGCTTCCGGAACTTTGCAGAGCTGTGCATCACGCGGCAGATCATCACCGCCGTCAAGACCTCGACCCGCAACAAGCATGCGCCGCTCAACCAGTACGTGTCGTTCTCGAGCACCCCGGCCGGGGCCGGGGCCGACGGGGAGCCGACGCTGGATGAGATGCTCCCCGGGTCGCCGATTCACGACCCGGTCAATCAGGTCATCTCCTCCGAGGAGCTGCGCGCGCTGGTGGCCTGCATCTCCACGTCGCTCTCCGAGCTCGAGTCCCGGGTGCTGGCGCTGTACCTGGACGGGCACTCCTACGAGGAGGTCGGGAGGCGGATCGGCTGCGACTGCAAGACCGTCGATAACGCCCTACAGCGCGTGAAGCGCAAGGTGGGCCAGCATCTGACGGAGCGCAGCGTGGCGGCCTGAGCCAGAGTGTCCTGGTGGCCCGGGCACGCCCCCGGCTGGTGGCCCGGGCAACCACCTCGTGCGCCCCTCCCGGCACAACTTTTCCCTGGCCGCGGTGTTAGGGTCGGCCGTGAGAGAGGTACGGCTATGAGAGCGATCAAGGGACTGCCGGCGCTGCTGGTGGCTGCCGTTCTGTCGGTGGGCTGCCTCGGCGCGTTCGCCACCGCCGCCCAGGGGCGGGCGATCGGTTCATACACCACCAAAGGCGCCGCGAGCTACTTCTCGCGGAGAGACCTCCATCCGCCGAAGCTGAGCACGGACAAGCCCGTTTCGCGCTCGAAGCTGGCCACGGGCGGCTACTTCATGACCTCGAACTTCTACAACCTCAATTCGCCGACGCCGATGATCGGCCAGAGCGGCCCGCTGATCCTGAACAACAAGCTCCAGCCCGTGTGGTTCAAGCCGGTGCCCACCAACCTCGTGGCCAACAACCTCGAGGCGCAGACCTACAAGGGCAAGCCCGCCCTGTCCTACTGGCAAGGCGTCGTCAACAACCTCGGCGACCACGGTGAGCGGCGAGTACGTGGTCGTCAACCAGCACTACCAGACGGTGGCCACGCTGACCGGCGCCGACGGCTGGATCCTCAGCCTGCACGACTTTCAGATCAGAGGCGACGACGCCTGGGTGACGGCCTACAAGGTTGTCCCGGGACAGGACCTGAGCGCCTACGGGGGCTCGGCCAGCGGCTCGGTACTCGACGTCGCCGTGCAGGAGTACGACCTGCCGACCGGCAATCTGCTGTCGAGCTGGGACGCGCTCAACCCGGGCGGCACGCCCAATATCCCGCTCTCTCAGTCTCAGCAGCAGCCCCCGGTCGGCAGCGTGCCCCTGGACGCCTACCACATCAACTCGATCCAGCTGATCGGCTCGAACGAGTTCCTGGTCTCGATGCGCAACACGTGGGCGGCCTATCTTGTGGACACGCACACCGAGCCAAATCGTCTGGACTGCTCAGCGGCAACCCGGCGATCTCCAGCTTCTCGCTGCCGGCCAATGCTCGATTCGCTGGCAGCACGACGTCTCGATGTCGGGCAATCAGCTGACGGTGTTCGATGACGCCTGCTGCTCCGTGCTGGGACCGGGGAAGTTCGGCAAACCCAGCGGGCCATCTCGGGGGCTCGTGCTGAAGCTGAACTTCTCTAAGAAGACCGCCTCGTTCGTCGCCCAATATCCGCGGGCCAAGAACTTCAACGCGTTCTTCCTGGGCTCGACGCAGGTCCTCTCGAACCACAACGCGCTCGTCGGCTGGGGCTCGCAGTCCTACTTCACCGAGTTCAGCAAGGGCGGCAAGGTGCTGCTTGACGTGCGCTGGCCCGGCCCAGACCTCAGCTACCGCGTGTTGTTCCAGAAATGGGTCGGCCTTCCGCTGTCGCCGCCGAGCGGCGCGGCTCGCAAGTACAAAGGCAAGACCTACGTCTACGCCAGCTGGAACGGAGCGACGCGCGTGGTGGCCTGGCGGATTCTGGCCGGCACGAGCAAGACCAAGCTGAAGGTCGTCGTGGCGAGACTGGCCAAGAGCGGCTTTGAGACCTCGATCCCGGTGACGGGCTCCTACAGCACGTTCGAGGTCCAGGCGCTCGGCTCAAACGGCAAGGTGATCGGCAGCTCCAAGCCGTTCAGCACCGGGCACCCCACAAAGCTCGTCGGCGGATATTGATTAACGGGCTGCCGGGTCGCGGTAGCGGCCCTGGCCGCCTTTTCAGGGCTTGACGAACGCCCCCGCCTCGCCGTCGTGCTCGACGAGGATCGCGCCTTCGCCGGCGGCGTAGGCCTCCTCGCCATGCTGGGCCACGTCCATGCCCAGGGCCTCCTCGCGCTCCGTCGAGCGCAGCGGCATCAGTAGCCCCAGCACGCGCAGGATTGTCCAGGTGCCGGCGAAGGCGTACGCAGGCCCGGCGAGCGCGGCCAGCGCTTGCCAGCCGAGTTGACCGGGGTGGCCGTACAGCAGCCCGTTGGAGGCTCCATTCCAGGACAGCTGGGCGAAGAAGCCGATGAACAGAATGCCCGTCAGGCCGGCCAGGCCGTGGGCGGCGAGGACGTCGAGCGACTCATCGAGTCGTGTCCGCGGCCGCCAGACGATCAGGCCATAGCTCGGCAGCGCCGCTAAGGCGCCAAGCAGCATGGCCGACATGGGACTGACATATCCGGCGGCCGGGGTGATGCCCACGCAGCCGACGATGATCGCCGTCGCCGCCCCGATGGCCGTCACCCGCCGGCCGCGCAGCACGTCGATCGAGAACCACACAACCAGCGTGCAGGCGGGCGTCAGCAGCGTGTTGGTGAACGCCAGCACGCCGGGATGTCCGATCGAGTAGCCGCTGCCACCGTTGAAGCCAAACCAGCCGAACCACAGGAGGCCCGCGCCCAGCAGGGCAAACACGGCGTTGTGCGGCAACAGCGCCTGGCGGCCGTAGTCCTTGCGAGGTCCGACCACGGTCGCCGCGGCCCAGGCGGAGAAGCCGGAGGCCATCTCCACGGGCACGCCGCCGGCGAAGTCGAGCGTCCCGTGGCGCTGTAGCCAGCCGCCGCCCCAGACCCAGTGGGCGAGCACGGGGTACACGAGCACCGACCACAGCGCAATGAACACGAGGAATGGGCCGAAGCGCATTCGCTCCACGACCGCCCCCGAGACCAGCGCCGCCGTGACGATGCAGAAGGTGGCCTCGAAGGCCATGAACAGGAGCTGGGGGATGGCCGTTCCGTGTCGGGGAGCGAACGTGACGCCGCGCAACGCCACGTGCTCCAGGCCGCCAATAAACCCGACCCCCTTTCCGAACGCCAGCGAGTAACCGACCAGCGCCCAGGTGACGGTCACTACGCCGAGTGCCCCGATGCTCATCATGTAGGTGTTGAGCGTGCTCTTTGCGCGCACCAGCCCGGCGTAGAACAGACCTAGGGCTGGGGTCATCATCAACACCAGCGCTGTGGCCACGAGCATCCAGGCTGTGTCGCCAGCGCTGATCGCGCTCGACGGGGTTGCCGCGGCAACCATCAGCCGCCCTCCACCGGCGTCACTGCGCTGGTGTCAGCCTCACCGGTTCGGATTCTGACGGCTTGCTCCAGCGGCACCACGAAGATCTTGCCGTCGCCGACCTCCCCCGTTCGGGCTCCCTGGATCAGGGCGTCGATTGTCGCCTCCACGAACGTGTCGGACACCGCGATCTCGAAGCGGACCTTCTCCGCCAGTTCCATCTTGACGGTCATTCCGCGGTAGGTCTCGACGCGATCGAGCTCGCCACCGTGGCCCTGAACGCGACTGATCGACAGGCCCCGCACTTCGGCCCGGTAGAGCGCCTCCAGCACGTCATTGGCCTTCTCCGGCCGGACGATGCCGATCACCAGCTTCACGGTCTTTGGCCTCCTGATCTCGGTTGTGCCCGCGGAGCGGAACCCTAGTGGCGTGCTTTAGTTGGCGCGTGGCCGGCGTGACGCACAGACAGGTGGCGCTGGATGGGATCGAGTTGCACGTAGCCGAGCAGGGAGCGGGCAGCCCGGTCGTGCTGCTGCACGGGTTTCCCGAGCTTTGGTTCTCGTGGCGCCACCAGCTCGACGCGCTCGCCGCCGCCGGCTACCGGGCGCTAGCGCCCGATCTGCGGGGCTACGGCGGCAGCTCGGCGCCGCCAGAGCTCGAGGCCTACGGTCTGGAGGAGCTGTGCAGCGACTTCGTGGCACTGCTCGACCGCCACGACTACGAGCAGGCGGTGTTCGTAGGCCACGACTGGGGGGCGATCGTGGCATGGCAGCTCGCGCTGGCCCACCCGGAACGCGTACGGGCGGTGGTGGGGATGAGCGTCCCGTTCGCGCCCCGCGGGCCCGCGCCGCCAGTTCCGCTGCTCAGACGGGCGCTGGGCGAGGACTTCTACATCGTCTGGTTCCAGGAGCCGGGGGTCGCCGAGCGGGCGCTCGAGCGCGACGTCCCCCGCACGCTGAAAACTCGGCGCGTGTGGTCCGCGGCCTGGGCAGCTGAGGACGAGCAGTCCGAGCTACCGCCGTGGCTGACCGAGGCGGACCTCGCTGTGTACGTGGAGGCCTTCGAGCGGACGGGTTTCAGCGGTCCTCTCAACTACTACCGCAACCTGGACCGCAACTGGGAGCGTAATGCGGCGCTCGCCGAGCATCGGGTCGAGCAGCCGGCGCTGTTCATCACGGGCGCGCGTGACCCGGTGCAGCGGTTCATGCCGCCGGAGATCATGGACGGCTGGCTGACCAACCTGCGCGGGATTGTGCGGATCGAGGGAGCCGGCCACTGGATCCAGCAGGAGCGCCCGCATGAAGTGAACGACGCCCTCCTGAGCTTTCTGGCTGGTCTGGATTCCTTATAGTCCCGCGCGATGCCAAGTCCTCCCGGTTGGGGTAGTTGGGCAGTTGACCCGTTCCTGTGGCTGGCCCTGCTGGTCGCCGCTGCCTGGTATCTGTCGATGCTGGGCCGCGTCAGGCGAACGACCGGCACGCGAGTCGGTCCCGGCCACTGGCTGTTCTACTGCGCCGGGCTGGCGGTCCTGTTCGTGGCGCTGGGCTCGCCGCTCGACCCGATCGGTGACGAGCGCCTGCTGCTGGCGCACATGCTTCAGCACGTCCTGCTGGCCGACATCGCCCCGCCGCTGCTGATCCTCGGCCTGCGGGCCCCGGTGCTGCCGCTGGGGATGCCGCGGTCAGTGCTCCGGCGCGTGGCCCGGCGCGGGACGCTCGGCAAGGTTTGGGGCGTGGTCACCAAGCCGTGGGTGGCGATTCCCGTCTGGATCAGCGTGACGCTGGTGTGGGCCATCCCCTCGGTGTTCGACTTCGCCACCCAGCACGTGCTGGTTCACGACCTCGAGCACGCCACACTGTTCTACAGCGGCATCGCCCTGTGGTGGCTGATCATCACTCCGCTGCCTTCCGACCGCCGCGAGCCGGGAATGATCCGCCTGGCGTACCTGGGGATCTCGAGGCTCGGTAGCGCTGCGCTCTGTCTGCCGCTGACCTTCCTCGGCCACACGATGTACTCGCTGTACGCGCACGCGCCGCGCTCGTACGGGATCTCTCCGATCACCGACCAGCGGCTGGCGGGGGCGTCCATGTGCCTGATCGAGTTCCTGGTGTTCGGGATCGCGGTGGCGGTCGTGTTCGTGGACGCCTTGGTTCGCGAGGAACGGGCCCAGGCGCTGCGCGACGCCGCGGCGCTCTAGCCGGACGGGCCGGGACCGGCGTGATGGTCTGCGCCGCGCGGCGCCGCTAGGCCTCGATCGATGCCACCCGGCGAAGCTCAGGCGGTGGCCCTGCCGTCAGGTCGACACCATGGATCTCTGGAACCACATGGGTCGCGATGTATCGCTCGTGCTCAGACTGCGGATTCTGCGTTGCGTCGGCCATCGCCGCGTCCGCGGCGTCCTGATCCAGGCCTTCCCAAACGAGCACCATCACGTCGCCGGCTGGACTTGACTGATGATGGATGTGCTCGCGTCGGACGCCCAAACGCTTTAGAAACTCTCGGTGAGGCGCCGCACGATCGCCGTTGTTGGAGCTTTCAACAAACTGACGCCACTCTTGAAGCTTGGCGATCGGAAACACGAACACCGCGAACTGCTCCATATGAACCCCCTCGGATAGACCGATGCTAGGACGGGAGCCTAATCGAAGGCCACGGCTCACGTGAGAACAATTTGCCGGGCGAACACGGCCGCCCGGTGATTGGCCGAAGGCGGGGTCGCTGACCTACGATGTAGGGCCGTGCCGCAAGCGACCACCCTTCGTCGTTGATCCCGATCGCCACCGCCTTCAGCGGTCTGCATCTCGGCGAATTCCTGCCGCCGGTGGCGGCCACCGTCGTCTACCTGGTGCTGTTTGGCACTCGGTCCAGGACGCTGAAGCGCGAGGGGCGCCCGGTGAGCCGTTGGCGCGCGGTTTCATTCGTCTCCGGGGCTCTGATGCTGGCAATCGTTCAGCTGCCGCCGTTCGACACCTTGGGCGACGACGTGCTGATCGCGCACATGATCCAGCACATCATCATCGGCGACATCGCCTCTCTGCTGGTCGTCTTCGGGCTGACAGGGCCGGTGCTGCAGCCGCTGCTGCACATCCGCGTCACGCGTCCGCTGCGCAAGCTGGCACATCCGGTCGTGGCGCTGGTGCTGTGGACGGTCGACCTCTATATCTGGCATCTGCCGCTGCTCTACCAGCTGGCGATCCGACACGACCTCGTGCATGCCGCCGAGCACGCGTGCTTCTTCTGGTTCGGAACGCTTCTGTGGCTCGGTCTGATCGGTCCGCTGCCCAAGCCTCGCTGGTTCGCGAGCTGGGGCAGGCTGGCCTACGTGGTTGGCGTGCGGCTGATCGGGGGGATCCTCGGCAACGTGCTGATCTGGACGCAGACCGTCGTCTATCCGGTCTACAAGGGCAGCGACGGGGCGCGCGGCCTCAATCCGCTCTCCGATCAGAACCTCGCCGGCGCAGCGATGATGGTCGAGCAGATGTTCCTGACGATCCTGCTCTTGGGGTGGCTGTTCTACCGCTTTGCGCTCCAGGACGAACAGCGCCAGGCGCTGCTCGACCTCGCCACCCGCCGCGGCGTCGAGCTGAGCGACGACCGCGCCGCGCGGGCGGCGGCGGCCGGCGCCTCCGAGCGGCTGCGAGAACGGCTGCTGGAGCAGGACGGTGGGGAGCTGCACGACGGCGAGCTGCACGACGGCGAGCTGCACGACCGCGAACTGCACGACGGCGAGCCCTCCGCTCCTTCGCGCGAGGGCACGCGGCTCGGTAGTCCCGGCACCTGAACTCGGTGCTCCATCTACTGTGGCACGGGCTGCGCGACGCGCTGCTGATGGCGTGGCAGGTGTGGTGGGCGCTGGCGTTTGGGTTCGCGATCTCCGCGATCGTTCAGGCCTGGGTGCCGCGCGAGCGGGTCGAGCGCGCCCTGGCGGGCAGCGGGGTCCGGCCGGTGCTCACCGCAACCGGCCTGGGCGCGGCTTCTTCGTCTTGCTCCTACGCCGCCGTGGCGATTGCCAAGAGCCTGTTCGAGAAGGGAGCCTCGGCGGTAGCAGCCCTGTCCTTCCAGCTGGCCTCCACCAACCTGGTCTGGGAGCTGGGACTCGTGCTGTGGGTGCTGATCGGCTGGCAGTTCACGCTCGGCGAGTACGTCGGCGGCCTGGTGATGATCGCGATTGTGGCGGTGGCGCTGCGAGCGTTCATACCCGCGCGCCTCGAGCGGTCGGCTCGCGAGCATGCGCGGATGGCCCAGGCCCGCCACGTGCACCACGTCGAGCGCGTAGCGGGGGTGCTGTCGTGGCGCAGGAGGTTGACGAGCATCTCCGCGTGGTCGGAGGTGGCCGAGTACTTCCGCGGCGACTGGACGATGCTCTACAGGGAGATCACCGTCGGTCTGCTGCTGGCCGGGTTCGCGGCCCAGCTCAGCAACCACTTTTTCGCGAACCTGTTCCTGAACGGCTCGGCACCCGTAATGCGAGCGGTCTGGGGAGCGTTCATCGGCCCCGTGATCGCCGTGCTCACTTTCGTCTGCTCGGTCGGCAACGTGCCGTTGGCCGCCGTCCTGTGGAGCGGCGGCATCAGCTTCGCCGGAGTAATGGCGTTCATCTTCGCCGACTTGATCGTGCTGCCGATCATCGTCATCTACCGCAAGTACTACGGAACGGCATTTGCGCTGAGGATCTCAGCGCTGCTGCTGGCCTCGATGTTCTGCGCCGCTCTGGCCATCGATGCGATCTTCAGTGCGGCGGGGCTGGTCCCCAGCGGATCGCGGCCACTGCGATCGAACGTGTTCGGAAGCGTGGGCGTCAACTACAAGCTGGCGCTCAATGCGGCGGGGGCGGCCCTGTTTGTCTTCCTGTTCGCCCTCACCACCCGAAATCTAAAAATGGGCCGATTGCGGGCCTAAGTCCGCTCCGATCGTGGGGTCGCCGTGTTTACGGCACTCAATGGGTGCGAACTTAGTTCGCGGCCGGACCCTAGGCCTCCTAGCCGTCATCGCCCTCCTCGGGTGGGTTGGCGGCGCTTCGGCGCGTCCGGTGCCGGCCCTGAAAGCTGTCAGCTACATGGGCTACACGGTTCACGTCCCGCGCTCGTGGCCCGTGTACGACTTGAGCAAGGATCCGGCGGTCTGCGTTCGCTTCAACCGCCACGCCGTGTACCTCGGCGCCCCCAGCAGCGCCCAACGCTGCCCGGCGCATTCGGTGGGGCGCAGCGAGGCGATCCTGATGGAGCCGATCGCGGCGGCCAGCGCCCGGGCGGGGTCCTTTTCTGCCGCCCCGCTTCCGTCGGTCGGCGGAGCCGGCGCCCAGCCGGCCCAGGGCTCCGGCGGCGAGCTTGCTCTGTCCAGGCACAGGGTCCTGGTGACCGCCACGTGGCGCCAGGACCCGGGCGTCGTCACGCGCGCGTTGGGCGTACGCGCCACTAGCGCGCTGGGGTCCCGCTCCACCAGCACACCTGGGTCCAGGTCGCCCGGCTCCGCATCGGGGGCGCACGCGCCCCGGGCCAGGGCCGCCGCGGTCCCCCATCAAGCGGCAGGGGTGTTCACCGGCGTGGGGTTCGATCCTTGCGCCACGCCGAGCTCATCGGCGATGTCCGCGTGGGGCGCGTCGCCCTACCGCGCGGTCGGGGTGTATGTCGGGGGTGCCAACATGGCCTGCTCCCAGCCCAATCTGACCGCCTCCTGGGTGAGCGCGGAGACGGCTGCGGGCTGGCACCTGATTCCGACCTACGTCGGGCTTCAGGCTCCCAGCAACTCGTGCGGCTGCGCAGCAATCAGCTCCGGCGCCGCGAGCTCGGAAGGCGTGGCCGCCGCCGACGACGCGGCCTCACGCTCGAGCGCCGTGGGCATCGCCCCCGGCAGCCCGATCTACTTCGACATGGAGAACTACTCGCGCGGCAGCGGCAACAGCGCAGCGGTGCTGGCGTTCCTATCGGCGTGGACAACGCAGCTGCACGCTCTGGGCTACCTGTCGGGCGTCTACAGCAGCTCGAGCTCCGGGATGACAGACCTCGCCGGCCAGTGGGGCACTGGGTACACGGAGCCAGACGACATCTGGATCGCCAACTGGAACGGAAGCCAGACCACGAGCGACGGCTCCGTCCCCAGCAGCGAGTGGAGCAACCACCAGCGCCTGCACCAGTACCAGGGCGGCCACAACGAGACCTACGGCGGTGTGACCATCAACATCGACAACGATTACCTCGACGGCGCCACCGTCGGCATCGGCGGCGTCGCCAGCGTCGCCAGCGGGCCGCCGGTCAACACCTCGCCGCCGGCGATCGGAGGGGTTGCCCGCGTCGGGCGGACGCTGGCCGTCAGCCCCGGCGGGTGGTCCGGTCCAGCCATCTCCTATGCCTATCAATGGCAGCTGTGCACGCCAGGGTGCTCGAACATCGGCGGGGCCAACGGCAAGACGCTAAAGCTGTTGACGACGGCTCTCGACGCCAGCGTGCGGGTCATGGTGACCGCGTGGAACTCGGGCGGAACGGTGCAGTCCGCCACCGGCTACGTCGGACCCGTCGCGCCCGCCGGGTACTGGCTGTACACGGCGCGGGGAAGCGTCTACCCGAGTGCCAGCACGCCATCGTTCGGCTCCCCGGCCAGCCGGCGCGTGCGAACCAAGTCGATCGTCGGGATGGCATCCACCCCCGATGGCCGGGGGTACTGGCTGGTGAGCTCCTCGGGTCGCACGTACGACTTTGGCGACGCCGCGAGGGTGGGGGCCAATGCGCACCATCATCTCGTGGCCGGGATCGCGGCCGACCCACGCGGAGGCTTCTGGCTGTTCAGCTCCACCGGTAGCGTTTACCGGAGCACGGGCGCCGGGTCGTACGGCTCACTGCACGGCGCGACGCCGGGCTCCATAGTGGGGATGGCGTCGACCTGGGACGGCCGTGGCTATTGGCTGGTCAGCTCGACGGGATGGGTCTATCCGTTCGGAGACGCGGGGAGACGGGCGTTCGACATCCACCGGCGCTTGGCGGGAATCGTGGCCGACCCACACGGCGGCTACTGGCTCTACAGCAACAGCGGGAACGTCTACCGGGCCGGAGGGGCGCGGTCGTTCGGCTCGCTCCCCACCTATCGCATACGGACCTCCGCGGTGGCGGGCATGGCGTCGACCTGGGACGGGGGCGGCTACTGGCTGGTCAGCTCCTCGGGCCGCGTCTATTCCTTCGGCGATGCCGCAAAGCTCGGCTGGCAGTCCCACGGAGGGTCGGTTCTGGGCATCTCCGACCCTGCGCCGTGGACCACCCTCTGAGCTAGCACCCCTCAGAATGGAGTGGTGCCAGATCTGGCAGCTCAAACCGCGGCGCGGAGGACCCTCGTTGTTCCCAGCGCAGCCTGGGCCGGCCTCGGCGTGCTGGCGTTCTCTTTCACGTTTCCCGCCACGGTGCTGGCTGAGCGCACGTTCAATCCGCTCGTGGTGGGAGCCGGCCGTTCGGTCATCTCCGGCGTAATCGCAGCAGCCTGCCTGCGTCTGGCGCGCGCACCATTGCCATCGCGCGAACATTGGCCTGGACTGGTCGCCGTGGCGCTGGGATGCGGCATCGGCTTCGGCGCGCTGAGCGCTCTGGCGCTCCACACGACGAGCTCCAGTCACGCGGCCGTGGTCGTGGGCCTCTTGCCGGCGGCCACCGCGACCGTGGCGGTGATCCGCACGCGGGAGCGCCCGGGCCCGCTGTTCTGGGTGGCTAGCGTCGTGGGAACCGCGGCGGTTACGGCCTTTGCGTTGTCGCGGGGCGCCGGCTCGTTGAGGGAGGCCGACCTGCTGCTGCTGGTCTCCGTCGTCGTGGCCGCGATCGGGTACGCCGAGGGCGGCAGGCTGACGCGCAAGCTGCCCGGATGGCAGGTGACCGCCTGGGGCCTGGTGCTTGCCTTTCCGATCTCTCTGCCTCTCACGCTCGTGCCCGTGCTCGAGAGCCCGGCCGGACCGGCAAGGGTCTCGGCGATTCTGGGCTTCGCCTACGTGGGCACGATCTCCACGTTCATCGGCTTCTTTGCCTGGTACAAGGGGCTCGCCGAGGGTGGAGTGGCCAAAGCCAGCCAGCTCCAGCTGGCTCAACCGCTGCTGACGATCGCGTGGTCGGTCCCGCTACTCGGGGAGAAGGTCGACGCCAGGGGCCTCGCTACGGCCGTGGTCGTTGGCGTGTGCATCCTGGTCACGCAACGCGCGCGGTTTTCGGCCGATCCGTCGCAGGCGCCGCTTCCGGCTTCGGCGGAGTCGTAGGTCCCCGAGAGGGATGATGATGGAGGCCACAACAGTTGATGACACAAGTAGTTGCTAAGATGGTTGTCTCATCAACTGTTACCGAGGCGAGTTCAGGAGTCCATATGAGCATCACATCGATCCAGCAGGTCCCGGCCGGTACCTACAAAGTGGACCCGGTCCACAGCACGTTCGGATTCACCGTCACCCACAACGGCGTGTCGAAGTTTCACGGCCAGTTTGAGCAGGTCGACGCCGAGCTCGAGGAGGGCGTCCTCGTGGGGACCGCTCAGGTCGCGTCGGTCAAGACCGCGATCACTGACCTCAAGGGCCACCTGCTCTCGCCGGAGTTCTTCAACGCCTCCGAGAGCCCGACGATCGAGTTCCGCTCGAGCGACATCCGTATCGCCGGCGACGGGAGCGTCGAGGTCGAGGGTCAGCTGACCCTGCGCGGCGTCGCCAAGCCGGTGACGGCGAAGGGCAGCTTCGCCTCAGGCGTGGGCATCAGCGGCTCAGAGGTGGTCGGCTTCGACCTCGAGACCACCATCGATCGCCGCGAGTACGGCCTCGATTGGCAGGCTCAGCTGCCGCGCGGTGGTGACGTGCTGGCCTGGGACGTGACGCTCGACGTTCACCTCGAGCTGGCCAAGGCGTAGGTCAGATGCGGATCCTCGGTATCTCCGGCAGCCTGCGCCGCGGATCGCACAACACCAGCCTGCTCCGGGCGGCGGCGAAGCTGCTGCCGCCCGGGGTGGAGCTGGAGGTCTACGAGGATCTAGGCGGTTTACCGCTCTATGACCCGGGCCGCGACATCCAGCCCGCAGAGCCGGCCGTGGCACGCTTGCGCCGCGCAATCGCCGACGCTGACGGCGTGCTGATCGCCACCCCGGAGTACAACGGCTCTATGCCGGGCGTTCTCAAGAACGCGCTGGACTGGGCTTCACGGCCCTTCCCGGACAACGTTCTGCGAGAAAAGCCGGTTGCGGTGATCGGCGCTTCGACCGGATTGTTCGGCGCCGTGTGGGCGCAGGCCGAGACGCGTAAGGTGCTGGGCATCATCGGCGCGGACGTGACTGACTACGAGCTTCCCGTGGGCCAAGCCGAGACGGCCTTCGGTGATGGCGGTGAGCTGGCCCAACCAGAGCAGAAGGCGGCGCTCCGCGACCTGGTCCACGTGCTCGCTTCCCGCGCCGGCGCCCAGGAGGCGCAGGCCGCCTGACCGACCAGCTGTTCCGAAAGGAGAGGAGAGGAGATGTCGACTTGGATCTTCGAGCCCGGGCACACCGAAGCGGAATTCCGGGCTCGCCACATGATGGTTACCTGGGTTCGAGGCTTGTTCAAGGACATCCACGGCAAGCTCGAGCTCGACTGGGATAACTGCCTCGACGCCACATTCGAGGGTCAGATCGACGCGGCCGGGATCTGGACCGGTGAGCCCGCCCGCGACGAGCACCTCCGCAGCGCCGACTTCTTTGACGTGGAGAACCATCCGAAGATCGCCTTTAGGGGCCGCTTCACCGAGCGCACGGGCGCGTCGACATTCAAAGGCCAGGTTGAGCTCACGCTCCGAGGCGTCACCCAAACCCTGCCGCTGGACGTCCGATACCTGGGGGAGTGGAGGACGCCCTTCTGGGTTGGGGACGAGAACAGAGGCGAGCTCCGACGGATCGGCTTCGAGGCCGACGCCAAGCTCAACCGCCAGGACTTCGGGGTCTCCTGGCAGGACGAGATCCCAGGCGGCGGGGTGGTGGTGGGCAACCAGATCGACCTGACTCTCGACGTCGAGACGATCTTGCTAGACGACCTCGAGCAGACCGGCGCGATCGAGTACTACAGGGACCAGCCCGAAGCGGCCTGACTTACCACCTGACCTTCAGAGGGGCGGGATCCACCGTCGGCCTACCCACGTTCCCTCCTCGCCGGTGGGAATGTCGCTTAGCCGTTGTTCGTGCGCGCCGTAGACCCGTATGTCGACGATCCGCTCCGCCGCGGTGCGGACGATGAATACCCGACGAAGCCCGGTCAGCTGTAGCCAGTCCTGCAGTTCGTAATCGGCTTGCACCTCGGCGATGCACACGTCGCCAAGAAGCCATTGATCGGTGACCCGGTGCGTAGTGGATCGCAGCATGTCCAAAAAGGATTCAAGGAGCCCACGTACCGCCGTCGCGCCCTCGGCCTGCCGGCCATCGACGACCAGCACGCGTGGCTCGGGCCCCAACAGCGCCATCACGGCGTCGACGTCGCGGGCGTCGATCGCTCGGAGCAGTTCCTCGACTGGTGTCATCGCGGGGGGCGGCGCCTGGCTGGAGCGCGACCGGCGGGCTGAGAGGGTGGCTCACGCTCCGGTAACGCCGGAACCGGCAGCTGAACAGGCCGATCGCGCGTCGCCGTGGCCTTCTGCCCATAGTGCACGATCTCCAGCGGCTCGCCCTCGGCGAGCGTGTATGTGGCCTGCTGCTGGGTCACCTCCACACGCAGGCGCCGACGCCGGACACAGACCCGGAACGCGAGCCGGCCGAGCGCCTGCGGCAGCCGGGGCGTAAAGGTCAAGTTGTCCCACTGGTCGCGCATGCCGCCGAACGCGGTGACCGTGGCCAGGTAGGCCCCCGCGAGTGAGGCGATGTGCAGCCCGTCGCGCGTGTTGTGCTCCAGATCGTCGAGGTCCATCAGCGCGGCTTCGGCAAAGTAGTCGTAGGCCAGCTCGAGGTGTCCGACCTCGGCCGCGAGCGCGGCCTGAATCGACGCCGAGAGCGATGAGTCGCGAACAGTCAGGGCTTCGTAGTAGGCGAAGTTTCGCTCCTTCTGCTCAGCCGTGAACGCATCGGAACGGAACAGCATGGCCATCACCAAATCGGCCTGCTTTACGACCTGCTTGCGATATAGGTCGAAGTAGGGGAAATGGAGCAGCAGCGGGTACTGCTGGGCGGAGGTGTGCTCGAAGTCCCAGCGGTCGTGTTGGATGAATCCGTCAGCCTGGGGATGAACCCCGAGCTCCTCGTCGTAGGGAATGACCATGGCCTTTGCGGCATCGCGCCACGAGGCAGCTTCTTCATCGTTCACATCCAGCCTGGCCGCGATGTCCCGGTGTCGTTCGGCTGCCCGCGCCGCGGCGTCCAGGTTGCTTTGCGCCATCAGATTCGTGTAGACGTTGTTGTCGGCTATCGCGCTGTACTCATCGGGGCCGGTCACGCCGTCGATGCGGAACCTGCCGGAGGCGTCGTGGTGACCCAGCGAGCGCCACAGCCTGGCGGTCTCCACCAAGAGCTCAACACCGACATCACGCGCGAACTGCTCGTCGTCGGTGACGGAGTAGTAGCGGATGACCGCGTCGGCGATGTCGGCGTTGATGTGGAACGCGGCCGTTCCAGCGGGCCAATAACCCGAGCATTCCTGTCCCCGGATGGTGCGCCAGGGGAAAGCTGCCCCTCGTAGTCCGAGCTGGCGCGCGCGGTCCCGAGCCAGATCAAGCGTCGAGTGCCGCCAGCGGAGCGCATCGGCGGCGGCGTAGGGGGCCGTGTAGCTCAGCAGCGGGAGGACGTACGCCTCGGTGTCCCAGAACGCGTGGCCGTCGTACCCGGGACCGGTCAGTCCCTTGGCCGGAATCGCCCGGCGCTCAGCTCTCGCGCCGGCCTGCAAGCAGTGAAACAGCGCGAAGCGCACCGCCTGTTGAAGCTCAGCGTCGCCGTCGATCTCCACGTCGGCGCGCTCCCAGAAATCCTCAAGATAGGCGCGCTGCTCGCCCAGGAGCCTGTCCCAACCGCGGTGGAGCGCCTCGGCCACCGCCGCGCCGACCTGGTCGCGGACCGCCGAAACCGACCGCTCGGCCGACCAGCCGTAGGCCAGGAACTTGGTTAGACGCAATGGGTGGCCGGGTGACACGTCCGCGGTGACGGTGAGTCGCGCAAGATCTTCGAAGCTCTCGACCGACCAGTCGACCCCTTCCGGGCCGTCGATCACGTGCCCGAAGGCCGCCGCCATGATCAGACCGCTGGACGCCGTCCGGTGCGTCAGGATGGCGCGGGTGTCGATGGAGTCGAAGGACTCCGAGCGGAGCGGCGTGGCGAGTGCAGCCGCCGCCCGCGGGTCGTCCTCTTGCTCGGGCATCGACTCGTTGGCCACGAGCTCCGACTGGACGACAACGGGTGTGGATCCATCGAGCGGCTCGACCTCATACAGGATCGCCGCTACCGCCCGCTGCGTGAACGACACAAAGCGCGTGGAGGACACGCGTACCGCCCGTCCGGTGGGAGATACCCATTCGGCGATACGCCGCAGGACTCCGGCCCGGAGGTCGAGCACCCGCTCGTGACGTGAGAGCTCCCCGTAGCGGATGTCGAACGGTTCGTCTTCTACAAGCAGCCGGATCAGCTTGCCGTTGGTGGCATTGACGACCGTCTGACCTGACTCCGGGTTCCCATAGCCGGCCTCCGCATAGGGCAGGGGGCGAAGCTCGTAGAACCCGTTCATATACGTGCCGGGCAGGCCGAACGGCTCCCCCTCGTCGAGGTTGCCGCGCAGGCCGATGTGACCATTTCCCAGCGCAAATACCGACTCCGTCTGGGCCAGCGTGTCGAGATGCAGCTCGGTCTCGCGCACCGCCCAGGGCTCGACGCGGAAGGCGGGATGCTGAATCACGTGCGGTCGAGCAGCTCGGCGAGGTCCTGCACGACCACGTCGGCGCCGTGGGCCTTCAGAGCGTCGGCCTGCCCGACGCGGTCCACCCCGACCACGTAGCCGAAGCTTCCCGCCCGGCCGGCCTCCACCCCGGCCAGCGCATCCTCGAAGACGACCGCTTGGTCGGCCTGCACGTCCAGCGCTCGAGCGCCCGCCGAGAACGTGTCCGGTGCCGGCTTTCCATTCAGGTGCTCACGCTCGGCGACATGCCCGTCGACGATCTCCTCGAACAGGTCGAGGATCCCCGCCGCGACCAGGACGTCACGGCAGTTGGTGCTGGAGGACACGACGGCTCGGCGCAGGCCGGCATCCCGAGCGGCTTGGGCATAGCGGACCGATCCTTCGTACGGCTGCACGCCGTCGTCGTGAATCATCTTCAGCACGATCTCGTTCTTGCGGTTGCCGAGTCCGTCGACCGTCTCGGCGCCCGGAGGATCTCCAGGCGTGCCCTGCGGCAGCTCGATATGGCGGGAGGCCAGAAATGAGCGCACCCCGTCATACCGCGGCTTGCCGTCCACGTATTCGTCGTAATCGCTGTGCGGGTCGAACGGGACGAAGCGCTCTCCGTGCTCTTGGGCTCGGTGGCGCAAATAGTCGTCGAACATCTGCTTCCAAGCTGCGGCGTGAACCTTGGCGGTCTGGGTCAGGACGCCGTCCAGATCGAACAGGCACGCGGTTACGCCGTCGGGCAGGCCAAGCACTGGCTAGACCGTATCCCACGCGGACCCGCGTTTGTCGGCCCTCTACATTGAGACCATGGCCAGAACTTGGGTCCTGCGTACCGAGACCAAGGGGACTGGCGCCCAGGTGGTGCCGCTCGAGACGACAAAGCCGCGCTCGGCGGATACCGAGCCCGTGTTCGTGCCGCCCAAGCGCCGGCGTCGCGAGCCAGCTCAGACGGTCACGCCGGCCGCTCCGAAGCGCTTCAAGGTTATCGACGTGATGACGCGGCAGCCGCTGATCGAGGGCGCCAGCACGCTGGACACAGTTGCAGCCCTGAAACGAGTCCGCAGCGTCGTTGACGTCAACGTCTATGTCTGGGACGAGGAGCGCGAGCGCTGGCGGCTGCTGAAGCTGGCCGACAAGCGCGCGCTGTGGGAACTGGCCCGGCGCGCGACCGGCGACGAGGGCTGACGGTCTTCGTCCTAGGCGGTTGGATCCTCGCTTGGGGCTGAGCCGAACTCGCCGCCTTGCGTGGGGTCTTCGCTGAAGCTCATCTTTCCTCCTCTGGGACCTGCGCCTGTTCGGAGAGGTCTAGCAGCCCGGATCCACAGGAGCAATACTGCGTCTCCAGGTCACGACAAGCGCAGCACGTGGCCCGCGCACGCTGAGAGGAGCCGACTCGTGAAAGCTGTCGTCTATGAGGACACCCGGACGGTCGGAGTACAGGAGGTGGAGGACGCGGCGCTCGAGGATCCGACCGACGTGGTGGTGCGGGTCACGTCCAGCGCCATCTGTGGCACCGACCTCCACATGTACGACGGACGGACCGGCGCCGAGCCGGGGTTGGTGATCGGGCACGAGCCACTGGGAGTGGTCGAACAGGTTGGGGACGCGGTAACGCTCGTCAAGCAGGGCGACCGGGTTGTGATCCCCACCCACCTGTACTGCGGAATGTGCTTCAACTGCGTTCGGGGCTATACCGCCGCGTGCTTGCGCGTTCGGCCGGGAGGCTTCGGCGCCGCCTACGGCTACGCCGGCATGGGCCATTACCGAGGCGCACAGGCCCAGCTGTTGCGCGTGCCGTTCGCGGACGCCAACTGCATCCGCGTCCCGGGCAAGCCGTTCGATGACCGCGAGGACGATTTCGTCATGCTGGCCGACGCGTTCGTCACCGGGTGGCACGCCACCGAGCTGGCGATGATGCAGCCGGGCTGCACGGTGGCGGTGTTCGGCGCCGGAACGGTGGGCCTGCTGGCGGCTTACAGCTCGCTACTGCGAGGCGCCGGCGAGGTATACGTCGTGGACCAGGTTTCCGAACGGCTCGATAAAGCGGGAGAGATGGGAGCCGTGCCGATCGACTTCGCGGACGGGGACCCGGTGGAACAGATCAAGGAGCATCGACGGCGCTCTGGCCTGCCGATCGGCGAGGAGCAGATGGACGGCGTGCAGAAGGGAATAGACGCTGTCGGCTTTCAAGCCCGAGATCGCGAGGACCCCAGGCGCGAGAATCCGACGCAGGTGGTCTCGGATCTGGCCAGGCTGGTCAATCCCACGGGGCACGTGGCGATCGCCGGGGTCTACCCGGAGAAGGACCTCGATCCAGCCCCCGAGGGCAGCGCCGACGGTCACCTTCAAGTTCCGTGGGCCACGTTCTTCAACAAAGGCATCAGCGTCAACTTCGGCCGCACGAACGACCGTCGCTACACGACGCGCCTGCGCGATCTGGTCGTCGCTGGACGAGCCCGGCCCGGACAGATCGTGACCAACCACGGAACCCTGGCCGATGCCCCCGGCTTCTACGAGCGCTTCGACCGGCGAGCAGACGGCGTCGTCAAGGCAATTCTGCGTCCGAACTGAGCCCGTCGCTCCCTGCCAAGTTGAAGAAGGGGTTTGGAACCTCTCCGCTCCTACCCCCGGGTCCGGAAAGTTCGGGACGCCGTGGGAACGCATGAAATCCGCAAATTTGATCCCCGACACGTCGCCGCTCGAGTTGGACGGGCTGCTCGGCGTGGCCGCGTGATGCCCGAACCTGTCCCTACGATCATGCGAGCCATGACCGACCCTCGCGACCTCTACGGCCTGCCGCTTGAGCGCTTCGTCGCCGAGCGGAACGGGCTGGCGAAGACGCTGAGGACTGAAGGGGACCGAGAAGGCTCGGCCCGGACGGCGAGGCTGCGTAAGCCGTCGGTTGCGGCGTGGGCGGTCAACCAACTCGTGCGCACTCAAAGAGGCGCGGTGTCCGAGCTCTTTGAAGCGGGCGACCAGCTGCAGCGCGTGCAGTCCGAGTTGCTCGCCGGCCGTGGCGGGGCCGGCGGTCTGCGCGAGGCGACGGACCGGGTGCACGACGCGGTCGACGGGCTGACCGCGACTGCGCAGGGGCTGCTGACATCGCAGGGGCACGAGCTGTCGCCAGCGGTACTCGAGCGGGTGAGGGAGACTCTTCAGGCCGCCGCGCTCGAGAATGGGGCCCGATCACAAGTGGCCGATGGCTGCCTGGAGCGCGAGCTGCGCCATGTGGGTATCGGCGACGGCGTGACGCCACCCGCTCCAACGGAGCGCCGCTCGGCCAAGCCCGACAGAGGCGGGCGGACATCCGCGCGACCGGGCGAGGCCAAACGCCGCCCCGCTGAGCAGCAGGCCAAGCGCGAGCAAGCAGAACGGCTGAAGGCAACCCGCCAGGCTGCCGACGACGCGCGTAAAGCGGCCGACCGCGCTGGGCGTGAGCTCCGTGCCGCCCAGGACCGCCGCGACCGCGCTTTAGAGTCTCTTCGCGAAGCCGAGTCCGCGCTAGCCGGCGCCCGCGAGCGCGCCGAGCAAGCGGCAGTCGCCCACCAGCGCACACAACGGGACCTCAAAGACGTCAGTTGACCATCGCGATTGAGGTTGGATCGTCCCGACTGTAGCCGTCGAGCGAATGTGATGGACTGCTCGACATGACCTCCCTCGCTAGCCGGCCGGACACACCAACCGCGGCAGGGGGGCTCGAGGGATTCCACCCTGCGGTGCGTACCTGGTTCGAGCGGCGTTTCGCCGATGGGCCGACCGAGGCGCAGGCGGGCGGGTGGCCGGCGATCGCCGCCGGCGAGCACACGCTCATCTGCGCGCCGACGGGATCGGGCAAGACCCTGGCCGGCTTCCTGGCTGCGATCGACGCGCTGTATCGCCAGCACGAGGCAGGGGAGTCGATCGAGTGCCAGACCAGAGTGGTCTACATGAGCCCGCTCAAGGCGCTGGCGGTGGACGTTCACACCAACCTGGAGCAGCCGCTGGAGGAGATCGCCGATGTCGCTCGGGAACTGGGCTACGACCCAGCGCCGGTCACGGTCGGCGTGCGGACCGGGGACTCCACCTCCTCCCAGCGCCAGGCGATGCTTCGCCGGCCCCCCAACCTGCTGGTGACGACGCCCGAGTCGCTGTATCTGTATCTCACCGCCGAGCGCTCCCGGGCCACCTTGGAGCAGGTGGAGACCGTGATCGTCGACGAGATCCACGCGCTGGCGCGTGACAAGCGTGGCTCGCACCTCGCTCTGTCACTCGAGCGCCTGGCCGCGGCCACGGGCAGGCCCCCCGTGCGGGTGGGGCTGTCGGCGACGGTCAAGCCGGTGCAGACGGCCGCCCGGCTGCTCGTCGGCGCGGCAGAGCCGATGCCGGTGATCGTCGACAGCGGGCACCGGCGAGCGCTCGAGATATCGCTGGAGCTGCCCGACGGTGAGCTCGAAGCGGCCATCTCGGCCGATCAGCTGAGCGAGATTCTCGACCGCGTGGCCGCCCACGTCGCCGAGCATCGGACGACGCTCGTGTTCGTCAACACCCGAAATCTCTCGGAGCGCGTGGCACACGAGCTGGGCGAGCGCCTGGGTGAGGACTTGGTCGCCGCTCACCACGGGTCGCTGTCGCGCGAGCGACGGCAGCGGGTCGAGCACCGCCTACGCGCCGGCCAGCTGCGGGCGCTGGTGGCGACAGCGTCGCTCGAGCTGGGGATCGACGTGGGTCCAGTGGAGCTGGTGTGCCAACTCAGCTCACCGCACAGCATCGCCACATTCCTGCAGCGCGTGGGGCGGGCCAATCACCAGCGGGATGGCGTGCCGCGCGGAATCATCTATCCCACGACGCGCGACGAGCTGGTGGAGTGCGTGGCGCTGCTGGCCGCGGTCAAGCGCGGGCGGCTGGATTCGCTGCATCCGCCGGAGCTGGCACTGGACATCCTCGCTCAGCAGATAGTGGCCGAGACAGCGGCCTGGGGCGAAGCCGGCGTCGGCGAGGACGAGCTGTTCTCCGTGATGACGCGGGCCTGGCCCTACCGGCGGCTCACGCGCGAACAGTTCGAGGAGATCGTCGAGCTTGTGTCGTCCGGCATCGAAACGGGGCGCGGGCGACGGATGGCCTACATCCATCGTGACCGGGTCAATCGGCGCCTACGTGCCCGGCGTGGCGCCCGCCTGGCGAGCCTCACCTCTGGCGGGGCGATCCCGGAATCGGGCGACTACCGCGTGCTGATGGAGCCGGACGATGTGTTCATCGGCACAGTCAACGAGGACTTCGCGATCGAGTCGATGCAGGGTGACGTGTTCCTGCTCGGCACCCACCCGTGGCAGATCACCGGCGTGACGAACGCCATCCTGCGGGTGCGAGACGCCACCGGCAGGCATCCGACAATTCCCTTCTGGCTGGGGGAGGCGCCGGGGCGCACCGACGAGCTCTCAGACGAGGTCTCGATGCTACGCCGCGCGCTGGCGGAGCGCCTGGACGCCGGAGGCCGCGAGACTGCGGTGCAGTTCGTGATGGAGCTCTCGAGCGTCGATGAGCTGGCCGCAGGTCTGGTCGTCGACTACCTGCGAACGGGCCGCGCCGAGCTGGGCGGCGTGCTTCCCACCGACCAGGACATCGTGTTCGAGCGGTTCTTCGACGAGTCGGGCGGGATGCAGCTGATCGTGCACGCGCCGCTGGGGTCGGCGATCAACCGGGCGCTCGGCCTGGGGCTGCGCAAAAAGTTCTGCCTGAACTTCGACTTCGAGCTACAGGCCGCCGCCAGCAACGACGCCGCGCTGCTGTCGCTCGGGCCGCAGCACTCGTTCCCGCTCGAAGACGTGCCCAGGTTCCTGCGCTCCCACAACGTGCAGGACGCCGTCTCTCAAGCGGTGCTTCGTAGCCCGATGTTCACCGCCCGCTGGCGCTGGAACCTCAATCGCTCGCTGGCGGTGCTGCGCCGCAAGGGCGGCAAGCTGAACCCGTTCAACATCCAGCGGATGGAGTCCGACGACCTGTTGGCCGCGGTGTTTCCCTCGCTCGCCGCCTGCCAGGACAACACTCCAGCCGGTCCTGTCGAGATACCCGATCATCCGCTGGTCCGCGAAACGATGGGCGATTGCCTCACCGAGGCCATGGACATCGACGGCCTCAAGGCGCTGGTGCGCCGCTTTGAGGAGGGGACGATCCGGCTTCATTTCGTAGACACGGTGGAGCCGAGCGTTTTGGCCCACGAGATCCTGAACGGCGCGCCGTTCACCTACCTGGACGAGGACACCGAGATCGGGGAGCGCCGCTCCCGCGCCGTGCCACTACGCCGAGGACTGCCGGTTGAGCCGCGCGAGCTCGGCCGCCTCGAACCGGCCGCGATCGAGCGCGTGCGCGCAGAGGCGACCCCGGAAGTGCGCGACCCTGACGAGCTCCACGACCTGCTGCTGTCGCTGGTCATGGTCGGCCCGCGCGAGGAGTGGGCAGCGTATTTCAAGACACTGGCTGCGGACGGCCGCTCATTTTGCGTTCACCGTGCGGACTCGTCGAGCGTCCTGTGGGCCGCCACCGAGCGGCGGCCAGAGCTCGAGCTCCTGTTCGAGGACGCCACCTTCGACCCCGACCACCGCTTCCCGACGTCGCTGGCGACCGTGCCCGACGCCGACGCCGTCGAGGTGAGGGCCGTCCAGGGTCACCTCGATATCAGCGGTCCGGTCACGAAAGACGAGCTGGTAACGGCCACCGGGCTGCCGGCATCCTCGGTGACGATCGCGTTGGAGGCTCTGCGCGGGCGCGGCTTTGCCGTTTGCGGACGGTTCGAGGCAGGCACGGGCGAGCAGTGGTGCGCGAGGCGGCTGCTGGCGCGGATCCACAGCTACACCCGCGAGCGCCGGCGGGTGCAGGTCCGGCCAGTCAGCCAGGAGGAGCGGGAGCAGTTCCTACAACGGTGGTGGCACCTGGCGCCTGGGACGCAGCTCCACGGACGGGCCGGAGTGGCCGAGGTAATCGAGCAGTTCCAGGGCTCCGAATGGCCGGCCGGCGACTGGGAGCGGATCCTCGCCGCGCGCGTGCAGTCCTACCGCCCGGAATGGCTCGATGACCTGTGTCTTTCAGGCGAGGTCGTTTGGGGGCGGCTGTCACTGATCGAGCGGGCGGCGGACGGCGACGCCGTCGATGAGCAGCCGTCAACGTGGTCCGAAAAGACCCCGTCTCGGCGAACCCCGATCACCTTCATGCTCCGAGAGGACCTGGGCTGGCTACTGCAAGCCCATCGAGGATCCGCCCAGCCAGCCGAGGCAACGACCGGCGTCAGCCACGAGGTGCTGAATGCGCTCAAGTCCCGGGGCGCGCTGTTCCACGCGGATCTGCAGGCGGTGACGGGGCGGCTGCCGACCGAGATCGAGGAGGGGCTGTGGGACGGCGTGGCGAGAGGGCTAATCACGGCGGACGGGTTCAACGCCATCCGTTCGCTGCTGCACGCCCGGACCCGGTTCGCGCGGCGGCAGCGGCGCCGGCGCGGACCGAGCTCGCGCGGGATGCGCGGAAGCTGGCGCCACGGCGTCGAGGGCCGGTGGACCCTGCTGCCGGCGGCGGAGCCGATCGAGGAGGCCGAGGAGCTCGCCGAATCGGTCGCCTGGCAGCTGCTGATGCGATGGGGTGTGGTGTTCCGCGACGTCTATCTGAAGGAGCGGCTTGCGGTCCCGTGGCGGGAGATCCTGTGGGCTCTGCGTCGGCTGGAAGCGCGCGGCCTGACCCGGGGTGGCCATTTCGTGACCGGCGTGACCGGAGAGCAGTTCGCCAACGAGACGACGATTCCGCTGCTCCGCGGTCGGCGCCCGCCCCCGGTCGGCAGTGCGGCGAGCGCGTCTAGAGGATGAACGGGATCAGCATCTTGCTCTTGGCTCGATAGGCCGGGTAGGCCGTGGGGAACGCGGCCGTCATGTTTTTTTCCTCCACGCGCGCGCTGTAGGAGAAGTACGCGGCCAGAACGACCACGACGATCAAACCCAGCACGTTTGTCGCAAGGCCGGTCCCCAGCAGGGCCAGCAGCAGCCCGGAGTAGATCGGGTGGCGCACGAAGCGGTAGGGGCCGGAAGTAACCAGCTCCGGCTCGGCCTTCTCGGTCATTGGCATTCCCCAGTTGCGACCGAGGTACACGCGGGCCCATACCGCGACGGCGATCCCAAGCGCGACGAGCCCGGCCCCAATCGCACCCAGGAGCACGCTGTGGACTTCCAGACTGCCGCCACGGAAGACCCGCAGGAAGAGCACGACCGCGAGGGCCACCAGGCCGCGGAGCGGAAGCTGTCGCCTGTCAAACCTTCCCTCCTTCACGCCGAAGGCCGAGCCGATCCAATAGATCAAAAGGAGGCCCCAAGCGACGGAGATGGCGAGCCTGAGAGCTTGCATGTCGTTCGACGAAGTAGAGAGTGGGACTCTTCCCAAGCTACGCCGCGACCGGCACCTTGTCATCGGCCGCCGGGTGGATCCCGCGATGGGGGCTGGCGCTGCTGACGGCGGCTCGCGGCCCGCCGGGGGCCCGGTCCGCCGCCGTGCACCCGCTGGGATATGCTCGACGGGCCGCCGCCGGCCACAAGACGGCGCCGTGCGGTCTAGTTCTCAGATGACTCCAGGATCCTGTCGATGAGCTCCCCGGCAGAGCGTGGACGCTCGGCCTACACCTCTGCCGGCGTCGACTATCGCGCGCTGGATGCCGGTAAGCGGCAGGCGTTGAACGCCGCGCTTGCAACGTCTTCGCTCCTGGAGGCACGTTCAGGTCGAGCACTCGACGAGTCTCGCGGCGAGCCCGCGTTCGTTTTCGAGTTTGCTGGGGAGGCGTTGGCATTCGTCCTCGAAGGACTGGGGACAAAGTCGATGATCGCCCGACAGTTGGAGGAGGACCTCGGCTATTCCGTCTACGAGCGCGTCGCCTACGACGCCGTGGCGGCCATCCTGAACGATCTGTGCTGCGTGGGGGCGATGCCACTGGTTGTGAATGCCTACTTCGTCACCGGGTCCGCCGAGTGGTACGAGCACCCGCAACGACAGACCGAGCTGGTGAAAGGCTGGCAGCAGGCATGCGTTGATGCCGGGGCGACATGGGGAGGCGGCGAGTCGCCGTCCCTGCCCGGCCTGGTGGCCTCCGACGAGATCGAATTGGCCGGCAGCGCGGTTGGTGCCATGCCGCAGGGTCAGAGTCCCATTCTCGGAGATGAGCTGAGAGGGGGGGACGAAATCGTGCTGATCGCCAGCACTGGGCTGCACGCCAACGGTTCTTCGCTCGCCCGCCGAATCGCGGAACGACTACCCGCCAGGTACGAGACGCCGCTGCCGAACGGCCGATCGTTCGGCGAAGCGCTCCTAGATCGCTCGGCCATGTACGTGCCGCTCATCATGGCGCTCATGGATGAAGAGGTTGCGATCCATTACTGCAGTCACATCACCGGCCACGGCTTCCAGAAGCTCATGCGAGCCCGTCGGCCGTTCAGCTACCGGATCGGCGAGCTCCCGCGGGTCCCCGAGGTGCTCGATTTCATGGTCCGTCAGGCGGAGATGTCCGATAGGGAGGCCTATTCGACGTTCAATATGGGTTGCGGGTTCGCGGTCTACTGTCACGCGGGACACGGGAACGCGGTTGTACGCCTCGCCAACGACCTCGGGTTCGATGCGCTCGTCGGAGGCGTCGTGGAGGACGGACCGAGGCGCGTGATCCTGCCCAACGGGGTTGTGTTCGAGAGCGGTGACATGGACCTGGCCCCGCGTCGGGCGGCCTGACACCGGAGCGAGCGCAAGAGATCAAGCCGGCAGCGTTCGCGGCGAGCGCGCTCGACTTCCCGCAGGCGTGGTGGCGGCGCCACGACGAGTACGGGGCCTGAGGGACCATTCATCCAAACGCAACCTTCGCCGAGCTGCGAGCCCGCGGCGTGAGGTTCGAGCGTTTCGAGATGCCTGGCTTCGACGTTCGCGGCGACGCGATTGCCGCTCCCGACAACTATCCGAGCAAGGGCTCCGGCGAGCTGGGCACGTTCTTCTACGACAGTGAGGGCAACCTGATCGGCGTCGCCCAATCCCTCCAGGAGGGCGCGATGCGGGCGTAGCTCGCGCTACCGCTCGTCCTCGCCGTCCCCAACCGGCTCGACCGTATCTCCCACCCGGATGGTGCCTTCCGTCAGGATGTCCGCACGTACTCCTCCGCGGTGGACCAGCGGGCGGAGAACCGGCCGCTCCGCATAGCCGTCGATCACGGTGCACGGCTCGCACAGGCGAGTGCCACGGCAGCGGACGGCGCCGACGCTGAAATCGCGCCCGACGAGTCCGTTCAGATGGATTCCGCGCGTCACGAGGTTGCGCCGGTGGTCGTCGGGGCCAAGCGGCGGGTCGAATGATTCGCAGACCTCGGCTTCGATCAAGGTCAAAGCGCTCCCCGGCAATCCCGATGGAAAAGTCCCCTTTCCGGCGACATGACGATCGCCCTCGAGTCCTTCTCCAGGTAGCACGCGGGCTTCGTCCAGAGTGACGGCGGGCTCACCGGCCGCGGGCGCTATGGCGATGGTCTCGAGCACACCGCGGCCGATGGGACGAACCGGCGCTTCGGGTCGCGCCAAGGCGATGTCGCCGGCGGCGAGGACGAATCCCGCGTCGATCCACTCGTGCTTGATCGCACCCCGCTGGGCGGGGTCCCAGACGACGCCCGATGGGTGTCCGTACATCAGGACGTACCGAGGCTCGGATCGGGGCGGCCTTACACGGGCCAGCCACGGCCCGCCCCACTGGAACACGTTCGGGCCCAAGATCGGCACCAACCCGAGCGCGAGCCCACCGAGCCAGCGGGAGATCACCGGGTCCCGCGCTGGGTCCTCGGTCCCCATCGGCTGTGGGACACCATCCAGCCCGCACTCGAGGACGGACGCGACACAGGCCCGGAAGCTCGCCGTCTCCAGGTTGGGAAGCGCCTCGGTGAATGCGACGTCACGCATTGCCTAGCCCATCGTGGCTACCCCGGGCTCGTGCTGGCTAGTCTCGGCTCGCCTGGACGTGAGCAAGCTCAGACTCAGCATCACGATGTCACTGGACGGCTACGTCGGCGGGCCGGACCGAGGTCAACGCAAGCTCCGCGGTTGTGGAGGAGCGCCAGGCGGACATCGGAGCGACGATCATGGGACGGAACATGTTCGGCCCGGTTCGTGGACCGTGGCCGGACCCTGACCCCTCAGTGGGCCGTTGGGGAATGCGGCGGCGTGGCCGAGGTCCGCGTTTGCGAAGTTGGGGTGGTCGTGCCGTTGACGGTCGTCGTCCGCGTCGTAGTGACCGTCGTCCGCGTTGCCCCGCTGGGTGATGTATAGGAGTGCGTAGTCGTCCGCTGCGAATATCCCGAGCTCTGTGGGGAGGTGGCGGAACTGGTCGTCCTCGGTGACGGCCGGGAGGTGGCGCTAGTGGTGGTAGAGGACGCTGCGGGCGCCGGCGAGCGAGCGGCAGTCGCATGCGTCCTCGCCGCGCTCACGCGAGGGCTCGAGCCCAGGCGATGCGGAGGGCTGTGACTCCACAGCGGTGCCCGCTCCACCACCTCAGTGGGAATTCCGGCCGACGCGATCGGTGCCGCGGTAGTCCACGGCGGCCCCTGCCGGCCTGAGTGCTGTCGATGGGCAGAGGCGCAGCCCGCAACGCCGACGATTGCGACGGCAGCGGCGCTGGCTGCGCGGATAAAGGCGGTAAACCTCACGTACGGGGGCCTCTGGCCAGATCGCGACCGAGAAAGCCTCAAACTCATGCTCCTGTTGCCGTGGTGCCCGAACATGGACCCACCCTGCCCGAGGTCATTTAACACCAAGCGGTTCGTCAGCCGGCGAGCATCGTCTTGCTTCGGCGGATCAGGTCGCCGCTAGGAACAGCTCGAGTTGCGCGGGGAAGGTCGGGGCTGCAGCGACGAAGTGACCGGCGCCTGGGGCAATGATTCGCCGGGCATTGAGCTGGACGGCGACGGCGTCGCAGATTCGTTCGATCGCATCGCTGTGTCCGCCCGAGGCGATGAGTGACGGGACGGGGTATCGGCGAATGCAGTCGAGCCTGGGCCTGGCCTCGCCCGGTGAGCGTTTGCCCTGGGCGCGGCGAACAGCTCGAGCGGCTCGCTCGGGGAGCGGTCCGTCGTCGATGTCCTCGGCGCCGGCGATCAAAAGGAACTCGCGCACAGCCTTGGGGTCGGCGTCGAGGCCGTCGTTCAGGACGGCGTCGCCGATGTGCATGAGCCTTGCGACTTCGGGGTCGCCTGGCACGAGGTGGTAGAGCGGAGGCTCGATCAACGTCAGCGAACGGATGCGATCGGGGTGGTGGGATGCGGCGATCAAGACGCCGAGCGCACCATAGGAATGGGCGACCACGTGGGCCCGGGACTCGAGCAGCGACACGATGTCGGCTGCGTCGTCGTCGAAGTCGGGCCGGGGTCCGGTCGGCGGGGGACTGGGCGGATACCCGCGTCGGTGTGCGATCAGCAATGTCCAGCGGGCCGCCAGGGGCTTCAGCGAAAACCATGTCGCCTCTGGAGAGGCCCCGCCGTGAACGAGCAGGACCTCCGGCCCTTTGCCTTCCCGGACGACGGCGATCGAGTCGGGCCTCACCTGGCCGGCTCGGGCAGGAGCCGGTCGACAAGCGAGAGTGCGGGGCGGCCGTCGAACAGCGGACGGACGTCGGACCGGTAGAGGATCAGAGCGAGACTCGGAGCGATCATGAAGTCCGCGGCGTTGAGGCGGTGTTGGCCGAGGACGCCGTCGGCTATCCAGTCGTCGATGCGGTCCAGCGTCGCGGGCAGCGCGGCCAGCAGGTTTCGCTCAGTCGCTGGACTGGGTGCAAACGCGCCACAGACGAGCGTGGGGACGAAGATCCGGCGCGCGAGATCTGAGCGGTAGAGGAGATGCCCCAGCCGGCCGTCGGCGCCCAGCCGGCTGACGATCGAACGGTCGCGCCGCACGGCGCCGGTGATGATCCGGCGAGCATCCATTTGAAGCGTGTCGTTCCCCCAGCGCTCGGCCTCCTCGACCGCGGCTCGCTGCTCGGGGTCGGCCGGGAACAGCGGCGGCTCGGGGTGACGGTCCTCCAAAAAGCGAGCGATCCGATGGTTTGTCGAGACCCGCTCACCGTTGCTGGCGAGTCCCGGCACCGTCCCGAGGCGGTCGGCTATGCGCAGCGGGAGCGGACGCCGTCCGCCAATGCTGCGCGTTTGGCCACCCGCGTCGAACCCGTGCAGCCTGGCGAGCACGGGATGGAGCATCGTCACCACCTCGACCCGTCGGTAGGGCACCTGCTTGTGCTGGAGCATGAGCATTGCCGAACGGCATGCATGCGAGCCAGGGATGACGTACAGCGTGTACATACTGACCAGTCAGTTGGTAGTATAAACGGGAATGGCCGCCAGCGCAATACGCCCCCCGACCCACCGGCGCGGGTCAGCGAAAAAGATGCGAGCGCGTGTCGATCAACGCACCCGCGGGGCGCGGGCCCAGCGCCGCGAAGCTCGCGAGGAGCTCCTGGCCGCTGCGCTGCGGGTATTTGCCCGCCGGGGCTACCGCGAAGCTGGCGTCGACGAGATCGCCGCCGAGGCCGGCTATTCGAAGGGCGCGCTCTACTGGCACTTCTCGAGCAAAGAGGAGCTTCTCCAGGCCCTGCTCGAAGAGCGCATCGACGCGCCAATGCGGGAAATGGTCGCGCTGCTCGAATCAGCGCCGCCGGACCGCGACATGGCAGTAGACGCAACTCGCGGGTTTGCCAGGCAGCTCGGCGAGCAGCGGGACGCGGTGCTGCTCGAGTGTGAGTACTGGAGCCTCGCGATCCGCGATCCCGACCTGCGGGCTCGCTACCTCGAGCGCCAGACCGAGTTACGAAACGATCTCGCCGCCGCGCTCAAAGCTCGGGCACGTCATCTAGGCGCCGCCGGGCTAGGGATGCCCGCTGAGAATGTCGCCCGGATCGTGTTGAGCATCATCGGCGGACTGTCAGTCGACGAGCTGATCGAACCCGGATCGATCCAGCCCGAGCTGCTCGGCGAAGCCCTCGCGGTCATCTATGCCGGCCTGGTGGCACGGGCATCCACGTAAGCGATCGCGCTCGCGGAGATGCTGCCCTCTTTTTGAAAGCGTCCGGCTGGGAGTGCCGGACGTCGAGTCCTCCCAGTCTCCCCCCGCTGCGCGGCTAGTCGTAGCGGTCGACGCCGGGAGGTAGCGTCACCCACGAGTGTTTGCGGGACTCCCATATGGAGAGCCCTGGCGCCGGAAGAGCCCTGGCGCCGGAAAGTTGGGATCGCCGAAGGCTCCGATGGGAACCGCGATCACGTCTGGCGCCGAGCCCAGGACGTAGTAAACGGTGGCCCCGCACTCCGGACAGAAGTGATACCTGCGCGGGTCGCCATCATCGGAGATGCGGACGTACTCGGTGATCTGTCGTGTCCGCAGCGGCGCTGGCCACAGACGATGCGGTCAGGCCTTTTCCTCGGGCCAAAGCGGGTACACGCCCCGCCGGCACCGGTTCCCGCCCCGCCCGCGGGGGCGTCAATAGTCCCGTTGCCACCCGTGGCTCGGGCAGAGAGACAGCTGCCTCTGAACGGGCGCGGGAATCGACGGCATGGGGCACGCCCTGCTCACCATGTACAGCACCGGGTGCCATTCCCCATCGAAGCGGCGAAAGAGTGCAATTGGAAATGGAATCTCATACCCACAGGTTCCGCGAGGGTCGAAGTCCGCGCGCGCGAACGCCGGATTGACCGTCGAGATCCTGACCCGCAGGCAGCCGGGCGGGTAGCCATAGGCGGCTGCCACTCCAGCTGCGCCCGCCTCCCGCACACCCCAGATCCCTTCTCGCGGCGCACCGCTACCGCCGAAGCCGAACGCGACCGCGAGGGTCACTATGGCAGCTGCAATCGGGACCGCGATGGCGACCTCCCGGAGGCGGGTGGGGATCCGGTCGCGGTGGCTCTCAAACCGCCGCCTGAGGCCACGATCCCGGGGCAGTCGAACAATCGTGATCTGCACGTCCGATGGCGCCATCGCTGAGTCGCTTTCGTTGCCCGGGAAGGTCTGCTTGGCCATCAACGGCAGTATCGCGCCGCGCGGGGCTCGTGGAGAGGAGCAATCAGCGATAGCGAAGAGCGAAACTTCCTGGATGCGCTTGCTCACGGCTGACCTTTTCGTAACGCTCGACGGCTACGCGAAAGGCGATCGGTCCCCGGCGTATTTCGGGATGCTCGGACCCGAGCTCGAGCGGTGGATCAAGCGCGAGCTGACCCAGCCGCAGACGGTGGTGATGGGTCGCGTGACCTATGAAGCCCTTGCGCACTACGACGATGGCAGCGGACCGCTCGCGAAGATGCCCAAGATCATGGTCTCGCGGACGATCACCGAGGCGTTCTGGGGCGAGACACAAATCGTCGGATCGGATGAGGACCTCACGGCACTCAAACAGCAGCCTGGACCGCCTCTGCGCATCATGGGAAGCATCTCGCTCGTCCAGCGTCTGCTCCGCGCCCAGGCGCTCGACCGGCTGCGGCTCGTCGTATTTCCCATCGTCCTGGGCGAAACGGGCAGCGAGCCGACGTTCGCCGACCTGCCCGACCTCGAGCTCCGGCTGCACAGAACCGAGGTACTCGACGACCAGCTCGTTGTACTCGAGTACCGCCCCTCCCCAGTGGGACCCCTCGATCCGGCCTAGTTGGGCCCGCTGCGGGACAATCACCGCCTAGCCGGTGCGGACCCCGGTCCTTGGAAGCAATGGTGCGTTACGGACGCGAGGGCTACGGCGTCACGATGTTGTGGACGTCGATGACCTCGACGTTGATCTCTGCCGGCACATTCGGCTTCACGTTCTCCTCAAACCAACGCGCATGCTGCTCTCGCGTTTCCCAGATTTCCGAGACGGTCATGCCGTCGGGGGCCGGGAACGCGACGTGGTACATGAAGCCGGACTGCTGCTTGAGCTGCGGGCTCAACTGCGATGCCGCCTGATCGTAGGTTTTCGCATCCATTCCGGCAGCGTGATGTCTGACAAGCACGGCCACAGTTCGCTCCTTTCGAGAGGACGCGAGGCTACCACCGTGGCGTCCCCGATTATGGCTGGGAGCGCGCGGCTTGCTGGCGTCTGGTAGCCATCGCGATACTTCACATGCCTGTGCCGACGCTGAGAAGATCGCGGACCGTGAATGGCGTAGCAGTCAAGGCGCATCGTGCTTTCGATCCGCGTCGCGTAGGCACGCTGGAGTGTGCAGCGTGGGTTGCCTATTACCGTCGCGAGTGGGCCAAGTTTTTGCGGGCGGCGGTCCTGCTCACCCGCCATACGTTCGCTCTGCCGTGGCCGGCGACTGTGCGCGGCGCGTGGTTGGTGCTGCGCGCCAATCAGCTCTGGGCTCCGTACCCCAAGAACGATCCCGACGGCGCCCGACGCGCGATGGAGCGCTTCTACCGACTCGTCGCCCGCCACCACGGCGAACAGTTCGACCCGGCGCGGGCAGCCGAGCTCGAGGTCGACTGGTGGCACGTGCACCGACACCATCAGCACGACAACCCCGGCCGCGACGCGATGCCGCTGGTCGCGGCGCTCGCCGCGCTGTACTCGTACGTCTACGGCGTGCCGGAGCAGAGTGTGCGAATCGCGGCCCAACAGCGCGCGCTTGCGATGGACCACTCTGACCGCTGGGTGCGCGACGGCTGCGACCAGTCAAGCCGGCTGATCGACGAGGAACGGGCCGCACTCGTGCGCTCCTATGCCGGGCTCCTCTCCGCGATCCACCAGACATAAGCTGACGCCGTGTAGCTGACGCCGCGCAGCCGACAAAAACTCATAGCGGTGCGGTAGACAGGCGAGACACGCCCGGGTTAGGCTCGTCGCGGCCCACCATATTCGGTCGGTACGAAGCCTTGTTCAGCTCAGTGACGCAGGAGGGACCGCATGACCGCAGAGAACAATCTGGCGACGATCAGGGGCATTTACGAAGCGTTCGGTCGGGGCGACGTCGACACGATCCTGGCTGCGGTCGCCGACGACGTCGATTGGGCTGTCGACGCCGAGCCCGTCGCGCCCTGGTACGGGCAACGTAAGGGTAAGGAGGGTGTTGCGAGCTTCTTCGCCGATATCGCCGGTGCGACCGAAGTACTCGATTTCGCCGTAGAGGGCATGGGAGCCAGCGACAACGAGGTGTTTGGCTTCCTGCGGTTCGGAGTTCGTATGAAATCCACAGCACGAGAGGCCTCCTTCCACCTGCACCACTATTTCCGCTTCGGCCCTGACGGCAAGGTCGAGTACTACCGAGGCTCTGAGGACTCGGCGCAGGTCGCCAATGCGCTCGCGGGGTGAGTACGGCGTGTGACACTGCCGCCGGAATCTGCTTGCTTGCCCGTGTGGTGGAGGGACACCGAAGGAGCAGGGGAAGATGTACGCGTGAGCGACACCCCAGCAAAAGCTGCCCTCCAGACGCTTGGTGCCTTGCTGCGCGCGCAACGGCTGGCAAGCGGCTTGTCGCTGCGCGAGCTCGCGGCGCGCACCAATGTCTCGAACGCGTATCTCAGCGAACTGGAGCGCGGGCTGCACGAGCCTTCTTTGAGCGTGCTGCGAGCGATCGCCGCGGCGTTGGGCACTCCGCTCGGTCCTCTCCTCGGGCGGGCGGGAGTACTTGGCGGGAGCGCTGAGGACGAGCAGCGGACTGCCGTGGCAGATACGGAAGCCGCGATCGTGCACGACCCCGCGCTCAGCGAGCCACAGCGCATGGCGCTGCTGAGCATCTATAGGAGCTTCGTACAGCGTTAGGCACTTCTCTGACGCTCGCTGATTGATATGTAGATCGTTGCTTGATATATTGAGCGGATGCCGTTGGACTGGCGTGACCTCTATGCCGCCAACCAAGCCACGATCGCCCGGGCCGGCATCCACTCCGGCACTGTCGCCCCTCCGACGCAGCCCGCTGGCCCGCCCCGCCACGTCCAGGCGCGGCCCTGGGCGCCGGGAGGTCAATCCCAACGTTCTCCGAACGACGCTTTCGTGCACGTTCCGCGCGGCCTCGACCCATCGGTGCCGACAGCGCTTGTCTGCATGCTCCACGGCTGCACCCAAGACCCCGCAACCTTCGCCCACGCCACTGCGATGACCGCTGCCGCCGACCGCGACGGGTTCGTGGTTGTCTACCCCGGCCAGGACCGCAGCCGGAACCCGCAGGGATGCTGGAACTGGTTTGTGCCCGAACACCAGCGGCGCGGCGCAGGCGAGCCCGCCGTGATTGCTGCGCGTCTCGATGAGCTCATCAACCACGACTCCCGATTCACGATCGACGCAAACCGAGTGTTCGTTGCCGGGCTGTCAGCAGGCGGCGCCATGGCTCTCATCCTGGCGACCTGCTACCCGGACCTGGTCGCGGCCGCGGCAATCCATTCCGGCCTCGCATACCGCTCTGCCAACGACGTGACCTCGGCCTTCGCCGCCATGGGCCAATCCGAGGACAGCGGCCCTGCCCTGGGCCACGCCGCGCACGCGGCCATGGGCCGACACGCGCGGCCGGTCCCGAGCCTCGTCATCCACGGAACTGCCGACCGCACCGTCGCCCCGGCCAACGCCCGGCGCGTCCTTCGCCAATCGATGGCCGCAAACCACCTAGCCGCACCCGCCAACTGCGACCACGACATCACCCGCCCGACCATCTCGCACCGCTCACATGCGCCAGGCGCACACCCCCACGTGAAGTCCCAGTGGCTCGACACCCACGGGGCGCTGATGCACGAACTCATCCTCATCGAGGGGCTCGGACACGCGTGGTCCGGCGGCACCCCCGGCGGCTCCCATACCGACCCTCGCGGGCCGTCCGCTACAGACGCCATCTGCAACTTCTTCTCGCTCACCACACCGGGCCCGAGTTGTGGCGACGGCGCGCTTCCGTCAGCTCACGTCGCAGCGGGCGGAGCGCAACGCCCCGATCACTAGCGGGAGCACCATCCATAGCGCGATCGTCGTGCCGGCGTGCGCCCAGCCCGAGGCGCTGAACGGGAAATCCTGCAAGCCCGCCGGG
>CAVWOC010000005.1:0-965313 GCA_963756555.1 uncultured Actinomycetes bacterium | reverse complement strand
ATTTCTCGCCCTCATGGGGCCGAGCGGCTCCGGCAAGACGACCCTGTTGAACCTGATCGCCGGCCTGGATACGCCGAGCCGCGGGCAGCATCCGCGTCGGCGATCAAGTCATCAGCGGCATGAGCGAGGGCAAACTGGCGGCCTGGCGGACGCGGCACGTCGGCTTCGTCTTCCAGTTCTATCACCTGCTGCCGGTCCTCACCGCCTACGAGAACGTCGAACTGCCGTTGCTGCTGCTGCCGCTGTCGGCGTCGCAGCGGCGCAAGCAGGTGACGACGGCTCTGGAGCTGGTGGGCCTTTCCGACCGCATGCGCCATCGTCCCGGCCAGCTGTCCGGCGGTCAGCAGCAGCGCGTCGGCATCGCCCGCGCCATCGTCACCGACCCGACCCTCCTCGTCGCCGACGAACCGACCGGCGATCTCGACGCCCGCTCGGCCGAGGACATTCTCAACCTGCTCGTGCGAGCTGCAAAAGAGCCTGCACAAGACGATCATCATGGTGACGCACGATCCGCGCGCCGCCGTCCGCGCCGCGCGCGTTCTGCACCTCGACAAGGGGCGACTCGTCGCGTGAAACGCACGGCTTCGGAGAATCCTGTCGTTTAGCGGGATGATCTTGCGCGAAGTCGCCGCTAATGCTCGGAAGTGGGTCATGCTGCACTATCTCGATGACCGCCTGATGGCCTTCCTCGATAGCCCCTGGAACGTCATCGGGGTCGCGCGCTGTGTCTTGTTTGTTCTCGTCCTCGGCCTACGTCTGGGCGCCCTATGTCCGGCTTGGTTCTCAAGAGCATGCGGCGGAATCTCGCTGCGGACTCGCTGACCGGCTGCGGCCACGTTGTTGCTCGTGCTTCGTCGTCACGCTCATCTGGAGCGTCTTGTGGCTGCTCGACCTGGTGACGACCGAACGCAGCAAGGACTTCAAGGCCATCGTCACCGAGCGCTGGCAGATCCCCAGCCAGATGCCGTTCTCCTACGAGCGCATCCTGGCAGGACGGCGCCGCCGCCAAGCCCGGCGACGTGAAGCCGCAGGACTTCATGAGCTGGCAGTTCTACGGCGGCACCCTCGACGCCAAGAAGACGCGCGAGAACCTGGTGTTCTTCTTCGGCGTCGATCCGGCCAAAGTGCTGCCGATGATGGACGAGTTCCGCGATCTCAACGACGAGGAACGAGGCAGCTCATGGAGGATGCCGTCCGACGCGATGCAGGAGGACAAGCGGCGCATCGTCCTGGGCCGCGACCGCCTCAAGGCCATCAACAAGCAAGTCGGCGAACGCATCTCGCTCTTCGGCATCAACTATCAGGGCATCGACCTGGACGATTGCGAGATCATACGGCGCGCTGCCGGAGGGCCGGTTGGCTCTGTTCGGCCTGATGCACCGCGATCGTCTCAACAACGCCCTGGACGCCTACGAGCGCAAGACCGGCAAGCCGCACCCGCTGGCCGAAGAAATCGCTCAATCTCGTCTGGCTGCAAGTGCCCGACACCGCGACCTACAACCGCCTGGCCGATCAGATCGCTCAACTCGCTCGTCGTTCACCGACCCGGCCGTCAAGTGGAGACCGCTCGTCGGGCATCGCCGCCTTTCTCGATTCCTATCGCGATCTGCTGTGGGGCGTGCGCTGGCTGCTGGTGCCGGCCATTCTGGTGACGCTGTCGCTGGTCATTGCCACGGCCATCAGCATCAGCGTCCGCGAGCGGCGCATCGAGATGGCCGTGCTCAAGGTGCTGGGCTTCGGGCCGACGCGCATCATGCTGCTGGTGTTGGCCGAGGCGGTGCTGATCGGCACGGTTTCGCGGCTTCGTCAGCGCCGGCGGCACCTGGCTGTTCGTCAACAAGGTCATGGGCGGCCTGCGCGTTGCCGATCGCCTTCTTCCCGCCCTTCCGCATCCCGCTCGATGCGCTTGCAGTGGGGTCCGGTTGTCGGCGGGTTGACGGCCCTGGCCGGCAGCATCGTCCCGGCGTGGTCGGCGCGCGGCGTCCGGTCTCGCAGGTGTTCGCCAAGTTGACGTGAGGATCGTTCGCGCGATGGGCATTCTCGTCAAGATCCTTGCTCGTCGCTGGTCGGCGGCGTCTTCGGTCTCGCTCGCCGTGGTCGCCGTGCTGATGCTGCTTCTGGGTGCGGGCTTGTCGCTGGTGCTGGTGTTGCAACTGCTCGGCGTGCTGCGGCGCAGTCCCTTTCGGCTACAACCTCCGCAATCTCGTCGTCCGCTGGCCGACGACGCTGCTGACGGCCCTGGCCTTCACCATGGTCGTCGTCCTGATGACGCTCATGCTGGCCTTCGTCAACGGCCTGTTGAGCTGACCCAGGCCAGCGGGCAGCCGAGCAACGTCCTGGTTCTCTCCGACGGCGCCACCGAGGAATCCTTCAGCAATCTCGGCTACGGCGACATCACCACCCTCAACCAGTATCCGCGCCATCGTCAAGGACGAGGACGGCGAGCCGTTGATCAGTTGGGAGGTCTATCTCGTCGTCAATCAGCCGATCGAACAATCCCAAGCCGGGCGGGCAGCGGCGGCGTTTCCTGCAAGTGCGCGGCCTGATGGACCCGGCGCGCACGGGCCGCGTCCACAACCTCGCCGCTGCATCGCCGGCGGCGCCTGGTTCACGCAAGCCGGCGTCCAACCGATGCCGGGCAGCACGACCGATGAGCAGGCCATTCAGGCGGTTCTCGGCGAGGGCATCGCCCGCGAGCTGGGCCAGGACAAGGGCAAGCCCTCTCTCGAAGTCGGCGATGTCTTTCCGATGGCCGAGCGTCAATGGATCGTGGTCGGCATCCTGCAATCGTGTGGCTCGACGTTCGATTCCGAGATCTGGGCCAAGCAGCAGATTGTCGGCGAAAAGTTCGGCAAGCCGAGCTACTCCACGGTCGTGCTGCGCACCGCCGACGCCGAAGCGGCGCAGGAAGCGGCCGCCGACCTGTCGGCCAATTTCAAGAGCCGGCGGTGGCGGCCCAGGTCGAGACGGCGTATTACGAGAAGCTCAACACGACGAACTAGCAATTCTTCATCGCCGCTCTTGGTGGTCGCCGGTTTCATGGCGCTGGGCGGCGTGTTCGGCATCATGAACACCATGTTCGCGGCCATCAGCCAGCGGCAGAAGGACATCGGCGTGCTGCGCATCCTGGGCTACGCGCGCTGGCAGATCCTCGAATCGTTCTTCCTGGAATCGCTGATGCTGGCGTTGATCGGCGGCGCGCATCGGCTGCTTGCTGGGCATGCTCGTGCGACGGCTGGAGCGCGTCGAGCATCATCAGCAGCGGCCAGGGCGGCGGCAAGAGCGTCGTGTTCAAGCTGATCGTCGATCGCAAGATCCTTCTGGGCGGACTGGCGTTTTCGCTGATCATGGGCAACATTGGCGGTTTGCTACCCGCCTTATCCGCGATGCGCGTTCGACCGCTGGAATCGGTGCGATAGACGAGATGCAGCGGATCAATAGCCTGACGGCTTCCATGTGCTTGAGTCGCTTCGCCGCGCGTCATTTGCTCCTGGAACGCCTCGGCGACACGCTGCAATTCCGCCTGCACCTCGGCCGCCGAGCTGCCGGCGGGCAGCAAGCGTCCTCCCAGGATGTAGATCCGCTGCCTTCGCTTTTTCTCCGGCGGCGGCGCCGGTTCATACCATACCGGCAACACCGGCACCGGCTGCTTGACTGCTAGCTCGTCGAGCAAACGCTCCGCCCTTCCACCTTGATCCAGCGACAGCCCGGCGACGCCTCCTTCGGCCAACGTTTGCTCGATCATTTGCCGCAACTTCGTTTCATCTCCGTCGAATCGTCCGCGAAGGCGAAACGTGTTGTGCGGTCGGTGGCGCTGATGACGTGCTGGCACGCTTCGATGCCATGCGCATTGGTGACGATCAAGACCGGCCCATTATCCGGCAGATGATTCAACCCCTCGATCTCCAACCGGAAGCGCCGCTGCGTTCGCAGCCAGATGAGCGTGCGCAAGAACAAATCCGGCATCTGTCGCCACAGCAGCAGCAACGTCAACAGCGTCAGCGAAGCGGCGCCGAGAAAGAGCAAACGGGGTAGGCCGGATTCATCGTAGAACGGTTTTGGCGCCTGCTCGACGCGGCGGATACGGTGGTAGGTAACATCGGCGAGCCGATAGCGGCGATCCATCACGCGGTCGCCCGCTTGCAAACCGCGTCCAAAAACATCGATCAGCTCTGTCTCGACATCGATCGCGCGCGAATGGCCATTCCGGCATCTTCGCCGCAATCACGTGCTCGCCGTCTTCCGTGCGCAAGACGATGCGAACGGGCTTGCCTTCTTCGTATTTGGGATCTTCGACCAACTCGCCTTCAACGGCGCTACACGGCTCGACGGTCGGCGTGATGCCGGTCAGATGGGCAGCGCCGACGAGCAGAAAGAACAACACCGAGGAGACAATCGCGCCGGTGACGTTGATGAAATTGCTGGTGGCGATGGCGTCGCCCTTGCTTGTTTTCGGGGCGCGGTGCTGCAACAGCGTGAACAACGGCACGATGTAAAAGCCGGTGAAGAAACCAATCAGCGTGATGCAAACGACCAGCGCCGGCAGGCGATCGAGGGCGCAGGAGGCGATCAGCGTGGCCACGATCATGCCCACGGCGCCGACCGGCACCATGCCCAACTCGACCTTGCCGCCGGACAGGAAGCCGACCAGCGGGCTGCCGAGACCGATGCCCAGCGCCACCATGCCGACGACCTCGCTGGTCGTCCCCTCATCCCAGGGAGGCACGCGCGTTTGTCCGTGCATGTACATGGTCGAACGCATGAAGGCGACGATGAACGTGAAGAAGGCGATGCCGATAACCGCGACGCGCGAGCGGCCGAGAACGCAGTAGGGCGCGGATGCTCTGCCACAACGGCTGATACAAGTACGGAGGAAAGGGACGATTCGGATTTCTCATTTCCCCGCCCGAGAACCAGACCGACTTCGTGTTCGCGGTGGTCGGCGAGACCTATGGCTTCGTCGGCGCGGCGCTCGTGCTGTCGCTGTACGCCCTGCTGATCTGGCGAGCGCTGCGAATCCTGACGATGGCCAAGAACCTGTACGGGACGCTGATCGTCGGCGGGATGACTAGCGATGATGATGTTCCAGGTGTTCGTCAACGTCGGGATGACGATCGGGATCATGCCGATCACGGGGGTGCCATTACCGCTGATGAGCTATGGCGGCTCCTCTGTGCTTGTCACGCTTCATCGCGTCGGCCTGCTACAGTCGATCCACGTGCAGGCACGACTAGCCTCAGCTAAGGGAAGGGCACTGGTTTCATGAGCGGCTCACTCACATTCGGGTGCGGCGGACGCCGCCTCCCGCGACCCAGTCGCCAGCGCATCACCTCGGACGCGCGCTGTCAGCGCGCCCGACGCATCACAAAGGACTAAGAAATTGAAAAAGCAAGTACTCGTCAGCGTCGATCGGGGCGAGACCCGCGTCGCGCTGCTAGAGGCGACGGGCACCGTCGCCGGCCGAAGGTCCGGCTCGGGATCCGGCGCCGGCGCCGTAAGAGCACCAACCCGGCGGCCGGGTACAAGGTCGCCGAGCTCTACCTTGAGCGCCGCGGCGCCCGCTCGATCGTGGGGAACATCTACAAGGGACGCGTCGACAACGTCCTCGCTGGCCTGGAAGCGGCGTTCGTCGACATCGGCCTGGAGAAGAACGGCTTCCTGCACGTCGACGAGATCGTGCTGCCCGGCGTCGAGGCTCCGCGCCGGGGCCGCGGCCAGACCCGCGAGGGCCGGCAGATCACCGACATGCTCAAGCCCGGGCCAGGAGATCGTCGTCCAGGTCGTCAAGGATCCGCTGAAGACGAAAGGCGCGCGGCTGTCGATGGACCTGACGATCGCCGGCCGCTACATGGTCCTCGCGCCGTACGGCGAGGGCGTCGGCGTCTCCCGCCGGCTCGATGACAAGGAGCGCGATCGCCTCCGCAAGGAGGCGGCGAAGCTCGATCTGCAGGGCGCGGGCGCGATCATCCGCACCGCCGCGCAGGGCGCCAAGCGCGCCGATCTGGAGCGAGAGCTCGTGTATCTGTTCAAGCTCAACGAGGTCCTGCAGAAGCGGGTCGCCGAGAGCGCGTGCGCCGGCGCTCGTGTTCCAGGAGGCCGATCTCTCGGTCCGAGTCGTCCGCGACATCTACTCCGACGAGTTCGAGCGCGCGATCGTCGACGACCCCAAGCAGTACCACCGCCTGGTCTCGTTCTTCTCGCGCACCGCGCCGGAGCTCGTCGACCACGTCGAGCTGTGGGAGGAGGACGAGCCGCTGTTCGAGGCCTTCGGGGTCGAGCAGGTGCTCGACTCCACGCTCTCGCGGCGGGTCGATCTGCCCAGCGGCGGCTATCTGATGATCGATTACGCCGAGGCGCTGACCGTGATCGACGTCAACTCGGGCTCGTTCATCGGTCGCGGTCGCGGGCGCCAGGCTCGAGGACACGATCACCAAGACCAACCTCGAGGCCGCCGACGAGGTCGTGCGCCAACTGCGGCTGCGGGATATCGGCGGGATCATCGTCATCGACTTCATCGACATGGCGCGCGCGCGCAACCGCGACGCGGTGCTGAAGACGCTGCGCAAGGCGCTCGACGAGGACCGGACGAAGACGTTCGTGGTCGAGATCTCGCCGCTGGGACTGGTCGAGATGACGCGCCAGAACGTCACCGACGGGGTGCGCGAGATCATGACCCGGCCGTGTCCCGACGTGTCGACGGCGAAGGCGTGATCAAGTCCGAGGAGACGATCGCGATCGAGTTCGAGCGGCGGATGCGCGATCTGGCGAAGCACACCTCGGCCGAGGCGCTGCTGATCCAGATGAACCCGCGGGTCAGCGCCGAGTTCACCGCCGACGAGGGCCGCGTGCTGCACGCGATCGAGGAGCAGACCGGCAAGTGGTTCGTGTTCGAGGGCTCGGAGGGCCTGCCGCTGGATCACTTCGCGGTGCTGCTCGAGGGCGATCGCGACCAGGTGCTCGAGCGCGCGTTGCCGTTCCGCGAGGGCGAGGAGGTGCACGTCGAGATCGTCGAGCCGCACATGTACAGCCCCGGCGACGCGGTGGCGAAGATCGACGGCTACATCATCTCGGTTACCGGCGGAACCGCCTATGTCGGCGAGAAGCATCTGGTTCGGATCGAGGAGGTGGGCCGCACCGTCGGCGCGCGCCTCGCTGGTCGACGTGCCGGCCGGTCCGGTCAGCCGACGGACGAAGCTTCTGCGGACGATCCGGGCGATGGCCTAGAATCAAAGCCTCGGCGCCGCGGCCGCAGAGGCGGACGGCGCCGTTCCGGCGCAAAGGCCGAGTCCGCCGTCGTCCTCGGAATGAGCATGTCCTACGCAATCGTGAAAACAGGCGGAAAGCAATACCGCGTCGAGCAGGGACAGTCCCTGCTCGTCGAGCGGCTGCCCGTTGTCGACGGGCGAACGTCGTCGCTCGAGCCGCTGCTGTACGTGGACGGCTCGGATGTCGTCGACGGCGACCGGCTTGTCGCGGGTGACGGTCCAGGCCCGGGTCGTCGGCCACGAGCGGGGTCCCAAGCTGCGGATCGTGAAGTTCAAGCCGAAGCGGGGCTACAAGCGGCGGACCGGCCATCGCCAGGAGCTGACGCGCCTGGAGGTCACGGCGATCAAGCTGGCGGCGCGGCGGACGCGGCGCAGGCGGCGAAGAAGGCGAGGCCGGGACCGGGGCCGGCATCGGCGTGGCCGCGGCGCCGGGTCGAAGGGCGCTGCGGCGTCGCGGCTCGCGGGGCCCTGCGGCGAGGTCCGGGCGGGTCGCGCGCGGCTGGGTCGCGGGGCGCTGCGGAGTCCGGTCCAAGGGCGCTGCAGGCTCCGGTCCAAGGGCGCTGCGGGCTCCAAGGCGCCGCGGGCCAAGGCGCGAGGGCGCGTCCAAGGCGCAGGGCGCCCCTACCCCGGAGACGGAGGGCACCGATGGCGCATAAGAAAGGTCTTGGGCTCCTCACGCAACGGCCGCGACTCGAACGCCAAGCGGCTGGGCGTGAAGGTGTTCGCGGGTCAGGCGGTGAGCGGCGGCGAGATCATCGTCCGCCAGCGCGGCACCCGCTTCAAGCCCGGCGACGGCGCTGGGCATCGGCAAGGACGACACGATCTACGCCCGCTCGCGCGGGCACGGTTCAGTTCACCCGTGGCCGGCGCGGCCGCGTGATCTCGGTCGTCCCCGAACGACGCATCCGTCGAGCTAGCCCGTTTTGTCACGAACTGACGCGGTGCGTCTTGTTCCGTCACGGGTGGCGGCCGCCACGTGCTGGCGCATGGGCGAAGCTTTGGCGATCGACGTCCGGAGGGGTCGACGGCAAAACGCCAAAGTTCGCGTCGAGTCGCTTGGCGAGCAGCAGTTTGGCCGGGTCAGCACGTCGACCAGCTCGAGGGGCATGGGCGTCAGCAACACAACGCTCGCCGGCTGGAGCCAAGGACGGCTATCTCCACCGCGAGCTCCCTGGCGTCTACGCGGTCGGCCATCGCGCGCCAAGCCGTCGAAGGTGATCTCGCCGCCGCGCTGCTCTACGCCGGCCCCGGCGCGATGCTCAGCCACGCGCACCGCTGCGTGGTGGTGGTCCCTGACGACAGGCGCCCGACCGTCGATCGACATCAGCACCGCCGCGGCGATGTGTCTCGCTCCCCGGGACCATCGTCCACGCCCGTCGTGACCTCCCTCGGACCTGGCACAAGCGCCTCCCGTCACGACGGTCGCGCAGACCCTGCTCGACTATCGCCGCCACCGCCGCCGCCGGACCGCGTCCGCTTCGCGCTCGCCGAGGCCGAATACCTCGACTGCTCGACCTCGCCGCGATCGAGCAGCTCTCGGCCGTGGACGACCCGGCAGCGGCAACCTGCTGCGCCAGGCGCTCGAGCGCCACCAGCCCGCGTCTCGCCCTCACCCGCAGCGCGCTCGAGAGCGGGCTTCCTCGCGCTCTGCGAGACCCACGAGCATCCCGCTCCCGCAAGTCAACGTCACTGTCGAGGGCTGGCTGGTCGACGCGGTCTGGTGCGAGCAGCGGGTGGTGGTCGAGCTCGATGGCCTAAGCGGCCACCGCACCCCCGCCCAGCTCGAGCGCGACCACACAGCGCGACCTCAGCCTCCGCGCGGCCGGCTTCACGGTCGTGCGCTACACCTGGCCCAGCTCACGACGCAGGCACGGTCGTCGCGCGAGACCTCGCACGTCGCTGAGCTCGCGGAGCCGCCTGCGTCAGTTGTCCTGCGCGGTCGGCCTGACCAGGATCTCGTTGACGTCGACGTGCGGCGGCTGGGAGACGGCGAACATCACCGCCCGGGCGACGTCGTCCGGCTGCAGCGCGTCCGACCGGGGCGTCGTCGAAGAACGGCGTGTCGACCATCCCCGGCTCGATCAGCGTCACCCGCACGCCGGTGTCGTTCAGCTCCTGGCGGAGCGCCTCGCCCATCGCCGTCACCGCCCACTTCGTGGCCGAGTAGAGCGAGCCGGGCAGCGCCCGGCGGCCGGCCACCGAGCCGGTCAGCAGGAAGTGGCCGCGCGACTCGCTTGAACGGCCGGCAGCGTCGCGCGGATCGTCAGCGCCGCGCCGTAGACGTTCGTCAGCACCATCGAGCGCCAGTGCTCGGGGGACTCGCTCGAGAATCCGCGCGCGGCGCCGAAGCCGGCATTGGCGAACACCACGTCGAGGCGGCCGAAGCGCTCGAGCGCGCGCGCGCACCATCGCCTGCTGCTGCTCCCACTCGGTCACGTCGCAGCGGACCGCGAGCGCGCGCTCGTCGCCGCCGAGCTCTGCCGCCGAGCTCCGCGAGCCGGTCGACCGAGCGTGCGCGCGAGCACCAGGCGGTAGCCGGCCTCGGCCGCTGGCGGGCGGTGGCGGCGCCGATGCCGCTCGAGGCGCCGGTGATGAGGAAGACGGGATCGGGCACATGCCAGCATGATAAGGCATGCAGGATCGCGCTCGCATCCACGTTCAGGCCGGCGCCGGCGGCAACGGCTGCCTCAGCTTCCGCCGCGAGGCCCACGTGCCCAAGGGCGGCCCCGACGGCGGCGACGGCGGCCGCGGCGGCGACGTCGTGCTGGTCTGCGACGACTCGCTGCGCGACCTCGAGAGCTTCCGCCGCCGCGCGCACTTCAAGGCCAGGCGCGGCGGCCACGGCCAGGGCTCGCTGCGGCACGGCGCCGACGGCGAGACGCTCGAGATCCCGGTGCCGCCGGGCACCGAGGTGCTGGTCGAGCGCGACGGGACCCGCCACGACCTGGTCCGGCCCGGCCAGCGGGCGCTGGTCGCGCGGGGCGGCCCGGGCGGCCGCGGCAACAAGCGCTTCGCCGGTCCCACCCACCAGACGCCGCGGTTCGCCGAGCGCGGGCTGCCGGGCGAGGAGACCTGGGTCACGCTGCAGCTGAAGCTGCTCGCCGACGTCGGCCTGGTCGGGCTGCCGAACGCCGGCAAGTCCTCGCTGCTGGCGCGGCTGACGCGCGCGCACCCGAAGGTCGCCGACTATCCCGTTCACCACGCTCGAGCCGGTGCTCGGCACGCTCGAGCCGACGACCGCCAGCTGGTGATCGCCGACATCCCGGGGCTGATCGAGGGCGCCAGCGCCGGCGCCGGGTCTGGGCCACGAGTTCCTGGCGCACGTCGAGCGCACGCGGCTGCTCGTCCACGTGCTCGACCTCCAGCCGCTCGACGGCTCCGACCCGGTCGAGCCAACCACGCAGCGTCGAGCGCGAGCTCGCGCTGCACGACCCGCGGCTGGCGGCGCTGCCGCGGGTGCTCGCGCTCTCGAAGGCCGACCTGGTGGACGCCGCGCACGGCCGAGGCCGCGCGCGAGCGAGTGGCAGGCGCGGCTGGGCCCGGACGTGCCGGTGATCCTCACCTCGTCGGTGACGCGGCGAGGGTCTCGAGAGCTGGCGCGGACGCTGCTGAGCCTGCGTGCCGATGCGGAGCTCGCCGCCGAGCCGAGGACGACGGCGGCGCCGCGGCCAGCGCGCGGACGGCCAGCCGCGCCGAGCTCGCCGAGCACCGCGTGTTCCGGCCCGGCGCGCCGACCGCGCCTACCGGGTCGAGCGGACTCGGCGAGCGGCAGCTTCCGGGTCACCGGCGACGGGGATCGAGCGGCTGGTCGCGCGCTACGACCTCGACAACGAGGACGCGCTCGCTCACCTCGAGCGCCGGCTGCGCGGGATCGGCGTGATCGGCGCGCTCGAGGCCGCAGGGTTTCGAGCCGGGCGACGAGGTCGAGATCGCCGGCGTGGCGTTCGAGCTCGACCCGAACGTGTAGGCATCGCCGCCGGCCGAAGCTGCGCGAGGATGGCCGTGAGAGGAGCAGGATGCGTCGATGCGCCGACCGATTGCGCTGTGTCACTGGCGTGGTCGTCGCTGGTCGCGCTCTGCGGCTGCCGCGACGCGAGCCGCGTGCTGCGCGTCGGCACCTACAACGGAATCCGCGGCCAGTTCAAGCTCGATCCAGGCGGCGGTCGACGCCGCCAAGCCGGGCGACTGGATCCTGGTCGGCCCGGGCGACTACAAGACGCACCTCGGCCGCGCGCCCGCCGGCGCGGCCGGACTCGCCGGCCGGCGTGCTGATCACCACGCCGCGGCTCTACCTGCGCGGGATGAACCGCAACACGGTGATCGTCGACGGCACCAAGCCCGGCTCGCCGCGTGCAGCGCGAGCCAGGCGCGACCAGAACTTCGGCCCGGCGGCCACGGGCGGCACCGCTCGGGCTCAACGGGATCGATGGTCTGGAAGGCCGACAACGTCTGGGTCCAGAACCTGACCGCCTGCAACTTCCTCGGCGGCTCGGCGGCGACGACCGGGAACGAGATCTGGTGGAACGGCGGCGACGGCAGCGGCAAGATCGGCGGCTGGGGCTTCTACGGCTCCTACCTGACCGCGACCAGCACGTTCTTCGAGCGACGAGACGCACCGCGGCCGCAGTACGGGATCTTCTCCAGCAACTGGAGCGGCGGCACCTGGGATCAGACGCTACGCCAGCAACTTCAACGACTCCGGCTACTACATCGGCGCCTGCCAGCAGCTGTGCAACCAGACCGTCAACCACGCCTGGGCGGAGTACAACGCGCTCGGCTACTCGGGCTCGAACTCGGGCGGTCAGCTGGTCGTCAAGAACTCGCAGTTCGACAACAACGAGGACGGGTTCGACACCAACAGCCAGAACGGCGACAACCCGCCGCCGCAGAACGGCGCCTGCCCGAACAACGGCATCAGCCCGATCACCCACACGCACTCGTGCTGGGTGTTCATGCACAACTACGTGCACGACAACAACAACCCCAACGTCCCGACGGCCGGCTCGGCCGCCGCCGGGTCCGGTCGGCACCGGCATGTCGCTCTCGGGCGGCCGCAACGACACGGTCATGGACAACCGCTTCGTGCACAACAACGCCTGGGGCATGATCCTCGTCCCGTATCCCGACAGCGGCCCGCCGTGCACCGGCGGCACGCCGAACGCCGTGCTCGGACCGGGCAGCTGCCTGTTCGACGAGTGGGGCGACGCGCTGCTCAACAACACGCTCTCCGCACAACGGCGGCTACGGCAACCCGACCAACGGCGACTTCGCCTAGCTCAACTTCGAGCCGGCAGTCCGCACGACTGCTTCAGCGGCAACACCGACAACGGCGGCGGCAGCGTGACGCACGGACGCCGCCGGCGCTGCAGCAGACCTATCCCGACCTGCAACGGCAGCGGCGCCGCCCGGAACAGCAACCTCGCCGTTCCTGCAGCGAGGTGCTGTGCGACTCGCAGGTGCAGCTGGCGCCGGGTCGCCGTGCCATGTCCGACCGGGCACTACCCGCGCCGCACCGCAGGTGATCGATGCACCCGCTGCCCAAGCGACCTGACGACGATGCCCAACCCGTGCGCGGGCGTGCCGCGCGAACCCGTGGTGCCCGGCGCAGCAAGCACAGGCGCACGCCAGGCGCTAGCGACGCCGGTACGACGCGCCTCGACCCGCTACGAGGCGCCGCCCGGCGCTGCGGCGACGCGCCGCGACCTGCCGCGTGCAGCCTAACCTCTCCGGCGATGAGCTGCCTGGTCGTCAAGCTCGGCTCGAGCATCGTCGCCGACGAGCGCGGCGAGGTGCGCGCCGACGTGCTCGAGCGCGATCTGCGACCAGCTGGCCGAGCTGCACCGCGCCGGGCCGCTCGCCGATCGTCGTCACCAGCGGCGCGATCGCGCGCGGCATGGGGCGTGATGGAGATCGCCGCTGCGCCCGCGCGCGATCGACGAGCTGCAGGCGGCCAGCGCCGTCGGCCAGGGCAAGCTCTACCAGGTCTACGACGAGCTGCTGCGGGCGCGCGGGGTCGCCGACCGCCCAGGTGCTGCTGACGTTCTTCGACATGAGCGCGCGCACCCACTACCTGAACGCCCGCCAGACGCTGCGCAAGCTGCTCGACTGGCGGGTGGTGCCGGTGATCAACGAGAACGACACCACCACCACCGACGAGATCTCGTTCGGCAACAACGACTTCCTCGCCGCCCAGGTGGCGATCCTGCTCGGCGCCGAGCTGCTGCTGCTGCTGACCGACGCCGACGGGCGTGTTCACCGCCGATCCGCGCGCGCGACCCGGCGCGCGAGCTGGTCCCCGAGGTCGAGCGAGTTCGAGGCGCTCGAGGGGCTCGACATCGGCCACGCGCACCTCGCCGCTCGGCTCCGGCGGGATGCGCTCGAAGGTGGTCGCGGCCGAGATGGCCACCGCGGCCGGGATCCCGACCGTGATCGCCAGCGGCCTGACGCCCGGCGACGATCCTCGCCGCGGCCGCCGGCGAGCCGGTCGGCACCCGGTTCCCGGCCCGCGACAGGCCGCTACTCGAGCTTCAAGCTGTGGCTCAAGTACGCCAAGCCGGCCCGCGGCCGGGTGCTCGTCGACGCCGGCGCGGCGCGGGCGCTGCGCGAGGGCGGCACCAGCCTGCTGCCGGTCGGGGTCGTCGAGGTGGTCGGGCGAGTTCGATGCCGGCGACGCGGTCGAGGTCGCGCACGACGGCGCAGGCGGTCGGCAAGGGGATCTGCAACTACTCCGCGGCCGAGCTGCGCCAGGTGCGCGGGCTGAAGTCGGCCGCCGTGCGCGAGCTGCTGCCGCGGGCCAGCGAGGAAGCGGTCCACCGGGACTACTTCGTGCTCGCGTAACCTGTAGCCGCGATGGCCACCACCAGCCGACATCGGTCGCCGAGACCTGCGCCGCCGCCAAGCGCGCCTCGCGCGTGCTGGCGACGCTCGACGCCGCGACCAAGGACGCGGCGCTCGAGGCGATCGCCGACGCGCTGATCGAGCGCACGCCGACGAGATCCTCGAGGCCAACGCCCGCGACCTCGAGGCGCGGCCGCGAGGCGGGCTCTCCGAGCGCGCTGCTCGACCGCCTCGCGCTCGACGAGCGGCCGGATCGCGGCGATGGCCGCCGGCGTGCGCACGATCGCGCGCTGCCCGACCCGGTCGGCGAGGTGATCGACGGCTTGCGGCTGCCGAACGGGCTCGACGTCCGCAAGGTGCGCGTGCCGCTCGGCGTGGTCGCGGTCGTCTACGAGGCGCGGCCGAACGTCACGATCGACGCCGCCGCGCTGTGCCTGAAGTCCGGCAACGCGATCGTGCTGCGCGGCTCTCGAGCTGGCCGCGCACTCCAACGCGGTGCTCGCCGAGCGTCGCCGTCCGAGGCGGCCGTCGCGGCGGGCTGCCGCGACGGAGCGCTGTCGCTCGTCGCCGGCGGCGGCCGCGAGGAGCTCGCCGAGCTGGCCACCCAGACCGGACGCGTCGACCTGATCATCCCGCGCGGCGGCGAGGGGCTGAAGGCGGCGCTGAAGGGCGTCGCGACGGTGCCCGGTGATCTACGCCGCGTCGGGCAACTGCCACGTCTACGTCGACGCCAGCGCCGACCTCGAGACGCGCGCGGCGATCGTGCTCAACGCCAAGCTGCAGCGGCCCGGGGTCTGCAACGCGGCCGAGACGCTGCTCGTCCACGCCGACGTGGCCGACGCGTTCCTGCCCGCGGCGCTGCGGCGACCTCAGCGAGGCCGGCGTCGAGCTGCACGGCGACGAGCGCGCGCGGCGCCGCTGCCGCCGGACGGCGTGCCGATCGACGCCGGCCACCGAGCGAGGACTGGGACACCGAGTACCTCGCGCTCGAGCTGGCGGTCGGGCGTCGTCGACTCGACCGAGGAGGCGATCGAGCACATCAACGCGCACGGCAGCGGCCACTCCGAGGCGATCGTCACCCGCGACACCGCGTCCGCGCGGGCCTTCCAGCTCGGGGTCGACGCCGCCTGCGTCTACGTCAACGCCTCGACCCGCTTCACCGACGGCGGCGAGTTCGGGATGGGCGCCGAGATCGGCAACTCGACCCAGAAGCTCCACGCGCGCGGCCCGATCGGGCTGCGCGAGCTGTGCACGTTCAAGTACCTGGTCGAGGGCGACGGGCCACGATCCGCCCGTGAGCGGCCGTCGAGCACTGGCGCGTGCGGCTCGGGATCCTCGGCGGGACGTTCAACCCGCCACATCTCGGTCACCTGGTCTGCGCCCAGGAGGCGTACCTGCAGCTCGGCTCGACCGCGTGATGCTGATCCCCGCCGGCATGCCGCCGCACAAGCCGGTCGAGGACGAGCCGGGGCCGAGCACCGGCTCGAGCTGTGCCGGCTGGCGGTCGCGCGGCGACGAGCGGTTCGAGGTCTCCGAGCTCGAGATCGCGCCGCGACGGGACCGTCGTACACGGTCGATACCCTTGAGGAGCTGAACTCGCGAGGCGCCAGACAGCGAGCTGTTCCTGATCGTCGGCGGCGACGTCGCCGCGGGGCTGCCGGGTGGCGCGAGCCGGAGCGGGTGCTGGCGCTGGCCACGCTGGCGGTCGCCGAGCGCCGCGGCACCGCGCGGGAGGCGGTCGAGGACGCGCTGGCCGGCTGCAGGGCGGTGAGCGCGCCGAGTTCTTCGCGATGCCGCGGATCGGGATCTCCTCGACGATCGATCCGCCGAGCGCGTGCGCGACGGACAGCCGATCAGCTACCTGGTCCCCGACGCGGTGGCCGACTACATCGAGCGACCATCGGCTCTACGGAGGCAGGCGCACTGATGACGCCTGAGCAGATCGCGGCTGCGCAGTCGCCGAGCTACGCCGCCGACCGCAAGGCGCTCGACATCGTGCAGCTCGACCTGCGCGGGATCATCGGCTACACCGACTACTTCGTGATCTGCACGGGCCGCAGCGACCGCCAGACGAAGGCGATCCACGACGCGATCCACCTGGGGATGAAGGCCGAGCACGGGCTGCTGCCGCGGCGGGTCGAGGGCCTGACCGCAGGCGCGCTGGATCCTGATGGACTACCTCGACGTGGTCGTGCACGTGTTCACGCCCGAGACGCGCGAGTACTACCGGCTCGAGCAGCTCTGGGGCGAGGCGCCCGGCGCGTCGAGGCGTATCACCGCGTGGCCGCGCCTATGAGCGTCGCCAGCAGCTTCGGCGCGACCTCCTTCTTGCGGCTCATCACGCCGGGCAGCTCGATCACGCTGTCCTGCGCGGCCGGTGCCGAACGTCGCGCGCCACGGCGCCGACGTCGCCGGCCACGAGCAGCTCGGTGCCCTTGCTCGAGCACGTCGGTGACCATCAGCGCGTAGAGCTGGAGGCCTGGTCCTCGCGCTCGCGCTGCATCGCCTCGAGCAGCTCCGTCCTTGCGCTCGAGCAGCGCCTTGCCGACGACCTCGATCTGGGCGATGCAGATCGTCTGGCCGCTCGCAGACCTGGTAGCGCTTGGCGTCGCGGCGTGACGATCTCCTCGGCGCTGACCTCGGAGACGTCGGCGGTCGCCTCGAACATCTCGCGCCCGAGCTCCGCGCGCGTCGAGCGCCAGCACCCGCTCCAGGTACTCGACCACGGCGTGGTCGCGCTCGGTGGTGGTCGGCGAGTTGAGGATCACCGTGTCGGAGAGGACCGCGCCGAGCAGCATCGATCGCGGTCGGGTCGGCTCGGCTCCATCCCGTTCTGCCGGAAGCGCTCGACCACCAGCGTCGCGGTCGAGCCGACCGGGTCGAAGGTCGCGGTCACCGGCACGCGCGTCTCGATCGAGCCGATGTGGTGGTGGTCGAGGATCTCGACGATCTCCGCCTGCTCGATGCCGGGCGCGCTCTGCGCCTGCTCGGCGTGGTCGACGAGGATCACCGCGGCGGCGCGGCGGAGCGACCAGGTCCGAGCGCGTGATCAGCCCCACCGGCCGGCGCTCGCGCGTCGACCGACGACCGCGGCGCCGTAGTGGATCTCCTTGATCTGCTCGGAGACGTCGGCGACCAGGTACGTCCGTCGGTGACGGTCAGCGGGTCGTTCTCCATGAACGCGCGGCACGGCGCGGCGAGCGTGATCATCCGGCCCGAGACGTAGGTGTCGAGCGGCGAGACGACCACCGCGCGTGCCCTGCTCGCGGGCGAGCTCGAGCACCTCCTCGGACGGCCGTGGCCGTTGGAGATCGACCAGCAGCGCGGCGCCCAGCTCGATCGCCAGCCGCTGGGCGTCGGCGCGGTCGCCGACCACGACCACGTCGCCGTCGGAGATCCCGCTCGGGGAGTCGGACGTCCATCGACTGGACCCAGACCCGGCCCGCGAGCTGCGTGTCCTCGCCGACCACCAGCTCGCCCTCGAGCACGTCGACGACCGCGCTGCACGCGGGTCGGCGCGTCCTCGAGCGTCGAGGTCTGCGCGCGACTCGCGGATGTAGCGGCGGGCCAGCGCGCGCTCGGTGACGACGCCGACGAGCGCTGCCGTCCTCGTCGACGACCGGCACCAGCTCGAGGTCGGCCCGGGCCATCGCGAGGCCCGCCTCGCGGATCGGCTCGTCCTCGCCGCGTGACCGGGAAGCTCGGTCCGCATCACGTCGCAGCGCGCGCAGCATCACGTGCGGCAGGAACTCGGGCTCGGGCGCGCCGCTGCGCTCGAGCACCCAGCGGGTCTGCGGCGTTGCAGTCGCCGAGCCGGACCGGCGACGTACTCGTTGTTCGGGTCGAGCCGGCGCTTGAGCTCGGCGTAGCCGATCGCCGAGGCGATCGAGTCGGTGTCCGGGTTGCGGTGGCCGGTGACGTAGATCGGTGGCACGACGGCGATTATCGTTCGCCGGCGTGAGGCTGTCGAGGGTGGGTGCTCGCCAGGCCAGTCGCGGGGCGGGCGCGCCGATCGCCGGAGCGGCCCGCCGAGCCTCGCCCGCGTCATTGGAGATCTGCGCGACGAGCGCGCGTGATGCCGCGAGCGGTCTGCCGCCCGGGGAGATGGGCTTCAGCCTCCGGCGCACCCATCGCTTCCAGCGCAACACGCTGCAGATGCTGCTCGACTACTACGAGCGCTACGGCCCGATCTTCACCTTCCGCTCGCTGCACCGCCGGATCGTGGCGATGATCGGCCCGGAGGCGAACCACTTCGTGACCGTCTCCGGCGCGGAGCACTTCAGCTGGCGCAGGGGGATGTTCGGCGAGCAGCTGACGCCGCTGATCGGCGACGGCCTGATCACCACCGACTGGGAGTACCACGACCGGGCGCGGCGGATCATGATGCCGGCCTTCCACCGTCGCCGGCTGCGACGCGGCCGTCGAGGTGATGGTGGAGGAGGCCGAGCGCGCGCTGGCCGGCTGGCGCGCCGGGCGAGGTGGTCGACTTCTACGAGTGGGTCCGCGATGCTGGCGATGAGCATCGCGATGCGGGCGCTGGTCGGGCTCGACCCGCGTCGACGGCGGGATCGGGCACGAGGCCGCCGAGCTGTTCGAGCGCGCGCTGCGCCTTCTACGACACCGAGAGCTGGATGACGCTGCTGCGCGGCCCGGGTACGCCGTGGGCGCGGATGCAGGCGGCCCGGCGCGAGCTCGACCGGATCATCTATGCCGAGATCGAGCGCCGCGCGCGCGAGCGGGGCGCGCGGCGACGACGTGCTCGTCGATGCTGCTGGAGGCGCGCGACGAGGACGGCGAGGGCTTCACCGACGGACGAGCTGCGCGACCAGCTCATGCACCTGCTGTTCGGCGGCCACGACACGACCTCCTCGACGCTCTCGTTCCTGATCTACGAGCTCAGCCGCCATCCGGACGTGCTGGACGGGGTGGTCGAGGAGCTGCGATCGGGTGCTGGGCGGCGCGGCCGCCGACGGCCGAGCGAGCTGCTGAGCGGCTTGCCGTACCTCGTCGATGGTGATCGACGAGACGCTGCGGCTGTACCCGCCGGTGTGGTTCGGCCCGCGGATGAGCGTCACGGCCGTTCGCGTTCGGCGGCCACCGGGTCCCGGCCGGAGTGCACGTGATCCACTCCTCGTGGGTCAGCCACCGCCTGCCGGAGGTGTTTCCCGAATCCGGAGGCCTTCATCCCCGAGCGCTTCGCGCCGCGAGGCGCGGCGCGAGCTGCCGCGCGGGCGCCTACATCCCGTTCGGCGGCGGCCAGCGGATCTGCATCGGCAAGCGCTTCGGGCAGCTGGTGGTCAAGGCCGTCGCCTGCACGCGTGCTGCAGCGCTTCCGATTCGAGCTGCGCGCCCGGCTACGAGCTGCGGGTGGCAAGGTGCCGACGCTCAGCCCGGAGGGCGGGCTGCCGATGACGGTCGGGCGCGGTCGCGTCCGCGGTAGCGTCTCGCGCGAGCGCCGACGCGGTGCAGCCAGCGACGACGGAAGGAGAAGAGCATGCCGGCGGCCCCACAGATCCTTCCGACGCAGATCACCGAGGGCACCGCGCCCGGGCTGAGCTACCGGCTCGAGGGCGAGCTCGTCCCCGTGCTGCACATGACGCTCGACGGCCAGGTGCCGGTGTACTTCGAGCACCACGTGCTGCTGTGGAAGTACCCGGAGCTGCAGATCGGCCTGCACCCGCTGAAGAAGGGGCTCAAGCGGCGGGTGTTCGGCGGCATGCCGCTGCTGCTGCTCGAGGCGCAGTCGGCCGGGCGAGATCGCGTTCAGCCGCGACGCGCCCGGGCACATCGCGGCGCTTCACCTGCCAGCCGGGCGACGGCATCGTGGTGCGCGAGCACCAGTTCCTGGCCGCCACCGGCGAACGTCCAGTACGACTACAGCCGGATCAAGGGCTTCGCCAACATGCTCTACGGCGGCGGCTTCTGGGTCGACGAGTTCTTCGCCGCCGATCAGGAGGGCGTGGTCTGGGTCCACGGCTACGGCAACGTGTTCGAGAAGCAGCTCGAGCCGGGGGAGACGATCGACATCGAGCCCGGCGGCTGGGTGTACCGCGACCACTCGGTGCAGATGACCCAGGAGGTGTACGGCTTCAAGACCGGCTTCCTCGGCGGCGGCGGCAACCTCGTGTTCAACCGGTTCACCGGGCCCGGGCCGCGTCGGCCTGCAGAGCGCCTACTTCCACCCGCCGGTCGCCGAGGGCGCGGGCGGCAACTCCCAGCGCGCGGGCGGCGGCGGCTGATCGGCGGCATCGTCGGCGGCCTGCTCGACAACTGAGTCGCGATGAGCTTCATCCGCCCGGACATCTCGCCGCGCAACCCGCTGCCGCCGGGCATCGTCGGCGCGCTCGGCCTCGGCGGCTACCAGCTGCTGGCCGACGTCGCCGGCGTCGGCGCGGGCCGGCTCGGGCCGCAGGCGTTCCTGCTGGTCGCGCCCGATCCCGACCCGGCGCTGCCCGACGCCGGCACGCAGATCTCGCTGCACCAGCCGCGGCTGCGCGACGAGGCCGAGGCGGCCGCGTTCACCCAGCTCGCCGCGCAGCTCGGCTACCTGCGGCTGTCGGGCTACCGGCTGGCGCTCGAGCGCGCCGGCCTGCGCAGCAAGGTCAACGTGGTCAACCCGGCGACGGGCGCGGTCGTGGCGACGATCCCCGACAAGCATCCCGGGGCGGCTGTTCGGGGGCGGCGCCGCAGCCGCGGCGCGGCTGCTCGCCGCGGTGCGCGCGCTTCCGCCGGCGGGGCCGCCCCCGGACACCCAGAACCCGGAGCTGATGCGGCAGGTGCTGCTGGCGCTGGCGCTGCGCGACGACACGCTGGGCGGCGCCGAGGCGGCCGAGCTCGCCGATCGGGCGCTGGAGCTGGCCGCGGGCGACCGCGCGCTCGATCCCGCCGGCGGCGCTGGAGGCGGCGAAGCGGGAGGGGTAGGGCAGCGGCGACAGGCACGAATGGATGCACGCGTGAAAGGGAAGCGCCTGTTTGCCTGCCGTGTCCCAGGACCGGTCCTCATCCGTCGTGGCGCCGGGCACCTGCGCCCCTCGGCAGCGTCGCCGGCTCCCTCCGGGCGACTACGAGGCGCTCGGTTCCGAGGATGCTTCGCAGCAGGCTCCAGCGTTCTGCCGTCCTCGCCGCGGCATACGCCAGTCCCGGTGCGAGATGGTCGAGAGGATCCGGCAACACCGCACAGCCGCAGTTCTCCACGTGCTCGACAGCCAGTCCGGCGGAGTGCTGCAGGTCGTGGGTTCCGCTGAGCGAGAGCGGCGGCGCCTGCATGCTGCCAAGTGGCCTGCCGAACGGCACTACGTTCTTGAGCGCGCGAGCTAGGGGATCGATCACGCGGTCCCTCCAGGCGGACGCCGGTGCTCGGCCGTTACGAAGCCCGAGCACCGCCCGCCCGTCGGGACGCAGCACGCGAGCGAGTTCGCGCGCGGCCCGGTGCACGTCTGTGAACTCGAGAACTCCTATGGCGACGACCAAGTCGAAGCAGGCATCCCTGAACGGAAGGGCTTCCGCCCGATCTACCGTGATCCTCTCTGCGGCCACAGGCACGCGTTCACGAACGAACTTCACCATGCTCGGTGAGGCGTCGATCGCTGACACCGTCCAGCCCTGCTGCGGCAGCGCGGACAGCCGACGGCCAGATCCCATCCCGATCTCGAGAAGCTCCCCCGGCCCTTCCCCCACGAGTGCGAGCGCCGCGTCCGTTCTGCTTCGCCAGCGATGGCCACGCATCGGTGGGCTCGTCGTACGAGGCGTCCCATTCTCGCGCGGTCCGTGCGGAAAGCGGTCCCCAGAGCGAGCGCCACGCACGCGCGGGTGCCGGACCCAGCACGCCGCAGATAGTGGGCCACGTCCTGGGTCCACAGCTCGACACAGATTGCCGTCGGGATCGTCGACGTACAGCGAGCGACTGCTAGCCCGTCGACCCTTGATCTCAGGATCAAAGCCGAGTGCGCGTAAGCTGCGCGGAGGCCGCGTCGAACTCCGCGTCGGGAAGATGGAGGGCGAAATGTACGTGCGCGCCGCCACGCCCTCCGGCCACTCCGACCTGGGGGCGCCACAGCCCGAGCCGTGTGCGATCCCCTGCCATTAGCCAGACCGCCTGACGCTCAGGCCAGCGCTCCACGACGGGTAGACACAGCGCGCCGGCATAGAAGTGCTCGGCTGCGTCCAGGTCCTGCACCTCGAGCACGAGTTCGCTGACACCTGTGATCGGGATGCTCATCGCACGCAATTCCTCATCGACAGGCGATGACCACGGTCGGTGCCGGACAGGTCGTGACGAGGTTCCCCTTAGCGCGAACTCCTCTAACGAGAGAGTCGGGCGAGTGGAGCTGAGGGGACTCGAACCCCCGGCCTCCGCGCTGCCAGCGCGGCGCTCTGCCAACTGAGCTACAGCCCCGAGAATCGAAGTCGAAGTCGTCTGCAGCGTAGTGCATCCATGCAAGCCGGCGGGACCTACCCCGGCGGAATGAACTCCGGCACGTCGAGGACCTCGCCGTTGGCATCCAGCGCTGGCTCCGCGGTCGCACGACGGCGTTCCCGGCTCGGCATGGCTTCCGGAACTCGCGCCGCCAGCTCCCCGTCGACCTCCGACGCGGCTCACCATCTGCCGAGTGGATCGCCTGGATGTCGCGGATCAGGCGCTCGGCGTTGGCGCGTAGCGAATCGCCCATCTCGCGCAGGTTCGCGACCATCTCGAAGCCCTCGGTCCGGACCTCGTCGGCCATGGTGCGGGCGTCGGTGCAGAAGCTGCCGGCGCCTTCGGTCTGGGCATCGTCGCCCAGCGCGGCGCGCCTCGAGCAGTGTGTTCTCGCGCAGCGCTTCCGCCGTCGTGTTCGCCTCGGTGGTGATGCTCTCGGCGTTCTCCTGAGCGCGCCCGACGATGGCGAGCGCCTCGCTGGTCGCCTCGCTCACGCGTCCGCTCGGCCTCGATCCGAGCCTTCTGCCAGGATCTCCGCCGCCTCCTCCTCGGCGGCCCGGATGCGGTTCTCCGCGGCGCGTTCGCCCTCGGCGATCCGAGCCCGCACGCGGTCCTCGGTCTGCTCGAGCATCCGCTCGGCGGCCTGCTCGGCAGCGGCGACGATCGATGCGACCCGGTCGGCCACATCTGATGCAGCGCCGCGTGAATGCCCCAGCGGCGCGTCAGTCCTGTGCTGCGCCACAGGTCAGATGGTAGACGGCTACGCACAAATATGCTGCAAATTGCGACCCCGGGGTCGAACCGGGGTGCTCTCGGGAACCGGAACAGGGTGCTCTCGGGAACCGGAACAGGCTGCTCTCGGGAACCGGAACAGGGTGCTCACGAGCACCGGAACGGGGTGGTCGGGGAACCGAGCGAGGCGGTCACCGGAGCCGGACCGAGTCGTTCGGCTGGCGTCATATGGCGCGCTCAGCCGCGGAGTAACCTCCTCGCCAGCATGAGCGAGCGCCGCTATGACCCAACCGAGATCGAGCCCAAGTGGCAGGAGCTGTGGGCGCGCGAGCGCACCTGGGAGGTGTCCAACGACGCCGTCCGAGACGCGCACGCGAGAAGTCCTACGTGCTCGAGATGCTGCCCGTACCCGAGCGGCGAGCCGCACATCGGCCACCTGAAGAACTACGCGCTCGGCGACGCGATCGCCCACTTCCACCGCCGCACCGGCCAGCGCGTGCTGCACCCGATGGGCTACGACGCCTTCGGGCTGCCGGCCGAGAACAACGCGATCAAGACCGGCGTGCACCCGCGCGAGGCCACCGACCGAGTCGATCGCCGCCTATCCGGCACTGGTTCCACCGCTGGGGGATCTCGATCGACTGGTCGCGCGAGCTCGCCACCCACGAGCCGAGCTACTACCGCTGGACGCAGTGGATCTTCCTGCAGCTGCTCGAGCGCGGGCTCGCCTACCGCAAGGAGGCGGCGGTCAAGTGGTGCCCGAACGACCAGACCGTGCTCGCCAACGAGCAGGTGATCGACGGCCGCTGCGAGCGCTGCGGCGCACGAGGTCGAGCTGCGCCAGCTCGAGCAGTGGTTCTTCCGCATCACCGACTACGCCGACCGGCTGCTCGACGACCTCGACGCGATCGACTGGCCCGAGCACGTCAAGGCGATGCAGCGCAACTGGATCGGCCGCAGCGAGGGCGCCGAGGTCGACTTCCGCTGCGAGGAGCTCGGGATCGACTACCCGGTGTTCACGACGCGCCCCGACACGCTGTTCGGCGCGACCTTCTTCGTGATGGCGCCCGAGCATCCCGACGTGTTCAGGCTCGCCGCCGGGCACCGAGCACGAGCAGGAGGTGCACGACTACGTCAACCGCGCGCTGACCGAGTCGCGCGAGGAGCGCGGCGCCGCCGAGAAGCCGAAGACCGGCGTGCCGCTCGGGCCGCACGCGTCACCAACCCGGTCAACGGCGAGCAGATCCCGATGTTCGTCGCCGACTACGTGCTGATGGAGTACGGCACCGGCGCGATCATGGCGGTGCCCGCCCACGACGAGCGCGACTACGCGTTCGCCGCAGGCGTTCGACCTGCCGATCCGCCGCGTGATCGGCGACGGCGAGCCGACGGACGAGCTGCCCGTACACCGGCGACGGGCCGATGGTCGAACTCCGGCGAGTTCGACGGCATGCACAACCGCGAGGCGCTACGAGGCGATCGTCGACTGGCTCGACCGCGAGGGCAAGGGCCACGCCGTCGGTCAACTACCGGCTGCGCGACTGGCTGGTCTCCCGCCAGCGCTACTGGGGCTGCCCGATCCCGATCGTCTACTGCGAGCAGCTGCGGGATGGTGCCGGTGCCCGAGGACGAGCTGCCGGTGCGAGCTGCCCGACGATCGAGGACTACCAGCCCAAGGGCCGCTCGCCGCTGGCCGCGGCCGAGGACTGGGTCAACACGACGCTGCCCGAGCTGCGGCGGCGCCGGCGCGCCGCGAGACCGACACGATGGACACGTTCGTCGACTCGAGCTGGTACTTCCTGCGCTACTGCGACGCCCGCAACGACGAGGCGCGCCTGGGACCGCGCGGTGCTGCGCCAGCTGGATGCCGGTCGACCAGTACATCGGCGGCGTCGAGCACGCGATCCTGCACCTGATGTACGCGCGCTTCTTCGTCAAGGCGCTGGCCGACATGGAGCTGCTCGACGTCCAGGAGCCGTTCCAGGCGCTGTTCACGCAGGGGATGATCCTCGGCCCCGACGGCAACAAGATGTCGAGCTCGCAAGGGCAACGTGTCGCGCCCGAGCGACGATCGTCGAGCGCTTCGGCGCCGACGCCGCGCGCTGCTACGTCCTGTTCATGGGCCCGCCCGACCAGGACGCGGCCTGGTCGGACGACCGGCGTCGAGGGCGTCCACCGGTTCCTGGCGCGGCTGTGGCGGCTGGGCGACGAGCTCGGCCGAGGCGACGACGCCGCGGACGCCGAGCAGCCGCGCGGACCCCGCAGGGCGACGCGCTGACGCTCGTGCGCAAGGCCAACTGGGCGATCGACAAGGTCACCGGCGACATGACCGGCCGCTTCGCGTTCAACACCGCGATCGCCGCGATCATGGAGCTGGTCAACGAGATCTACCGCCATCCCGACGCCGACGCCGCAGGCGCGGCGGTTCGCGACCGCCACCGCGGCCTCGCTGCTGTTCCCGTTCGCCCCGCACCTCGGCGCCGAGGTCTACGAGCTGCTGACCGGCCGCCGGGTGTGGGAGGAGCCGTGGCCCGACGCCGACCCGGCGATGCTCGCAGGCCGACACCTTCGAGCTGGTCTGCCAGGTCAACGGCAAGGTGCGCGACCGCGTGACGCGCGCCGACCGGCGCGCCGCGCGAGGAGCTCGAGCGGCTGTGCCTGGACACGCCGCGGGCGTCCAGGCGCACCTCGACGGCCACGAGATCGCCAAGGTGATCGTCGTGCCCGACAAGCTGGTCAACGTCGTCGTCCGCTAGACGTGGCGGCAGCGCGCCGTACGTCGCGGTGGTCGGGCCCGGCGAGGCGACCGCGCGAGGAGCTGGACGCGAGCCGAGGCAGGTCGGGCGCGGCTCTGGCGCGGCGCGGGCGCCGATCGTCGTCACCGGCGGGCTCGGCGGGGTGATGGCGGCCGCCTGCCGCGGGCGCCGCGCAGGCCGGCGGGCTGACCGTCGGGCATGCTGCCCGGGCGACGACCGAGCGGCCGCCAACCAGTGGGTGGCGGTCGCGATCCCGACCGGCCTCGGGGAGCTGCGCAACGGCCTGATCGTGCGGGCCGCCGACGCGGTGGTCGCGGTCGGCGGCGCCTACGGGACGCTGTCGGAGGTCGCGCTGGCGCTGAAGACCGGGCGTGCCCGTGGTCGGCCTCGGCACCTGGGAGATCGACGGGATCGACGGTCGACCGCCCGAGCGCCGGCGCGAGGCGCGTCGCGATGCGCTCAGTCGGTCGGGCCGACTCCTAGACTCGGCCAGCGATGCCCGTCGTTCAAGCCCGCCTACCTGATCCACGGCGACGACCACGGCCGGATCGCCGAGCGCCGCGCGCCGTCTGCGGGCGCTCGCCGAGGCCGAGAGCGGCGCCGCAGGGGCTCGAGCTGCTCGAGGGCGAGGCCGCGACCCCGGAGGCGGTCGCCGCGGCGCTCGAGCGCGATGACGTTCGCGCTCGGCCGGCGCTTCATCATCGTCGACGGCGCCGAGCGGTGGAAGGACAAGGACCTCGACGCCGCTCGAGGACGCGCTGGCCGCGATCCCGCCGGACACCACGGTCGCGTTCTTCGCCCGCGAGGACGGCCGCGCTCGAAGGCCCCGGCGCGGCTGCACGAAGCCGTGCAGAAGGCCGGCGGCGACATCAGCGCCGAGCAGAGCGTCAAGCCGTGGGAGCTGCCGAAGTGGGTGCTCGCGCGGGCGCAGGAGCTCGGGCTTCGAGCTCGAGCCGGAGGCCGCCCGCGGCTGCTGGTCAGGCACGTCGGCGAGCGCCAGCAGCGGCTGCTGCGCGAGCTCGAGAAGCTCGCGCTGGCCGTCGAGCCCGGGGCGCGAGTCGACCCCGCGCAGATCGAGGAGCTGACCGCGCCCTCGGCCGAGCGCAAGGCGTGGTCGCTCGCCGATGCGCTGGTCGCCGGGACGCCAGGCTGGCGATCCGCTTGTACCTGACGCTGCGCGCCCAGGGCGAGCGGGTGCCGGGGCTGCTCTACTGGATGTCGCAGCGTGTCCGCAGTGCGCACGAGGTGGCGGTGGCGCTCGACGCCGGGCGAGCCCGCGGCTCAGATCAAGCGCGGGCTGCGGATGCCCTCACGGGCGGCCGACCGGCTGATCGCCGACGCCCGGTCGAGCGGCGTGGACAAGCTTCGGATGACCCTCGAGGAGATCGCCGACCTGGAGCTTGCCTCGCGCGGAGGTGCCGACGGCGGCGCCGGTGAGGACACGGCCGCCGTCCTGACGATCCGGCGAGTCACGGCATAGCCGCGTAGATCGTCTTCAGCCACACCGACAGCAGCACATCGATCACGTCGTCCTCGGCGACTGCGGGGGGTTCGGCGGCGAGCGATGTGTAGATGACTCGCTCGTTCATGCAGATCAGCGCGATCGCCAGGTCCCGCGCGGACGGCCCGGGTGGTGCGGCGCCGCGCGCACGCTCTGCCTCGATCACGACGACGGCATAGCGGACCCACTCCTCCATCACCTCGCCCCAGAGTTCGCGCACCTGCGGGTTCGCAGATCGAGCTTCAGCTGCAGCAAGCGTGACCGCACGATGCGAAGAGAAGGCGTCGAAGAACGCCTTGATCACCTCGCGCAGCCCGACCGCTGGGTTGTCGGCGAAGGCGCTGACGGCCGCGTCGCGCCGGCGGTTCGCCTCGCTGATCATCCGGTCGAGCAGCGTCAGCAGGACCGCTTCCTTGGAAGGGAAATAGAAGTAGAACGTGGGCCTCGAGATGCCCGCGCCGCGCGCCAGGTCGTCGATCGAGATCTCGTGGAACGGCCGTTCGTCGAGGAGCCGCTTCGGCGGTCTCGAGGATCGCTCGTTCACGATCGTCGCCACGAACTCTGTGTGCACGACGCCCGCGGACGGGGAGCGTGTCCTCCATCATGGAGCCGAGTGTACGGGCAAGAGGCGACTTATTCAACAGGCTGTTGACAGAATCGACAGGCTGTCGATAAACTACGAAATATGGAGCGAGATCATTTCGACGTGTTGATCGTCGGGGCAGGCCTGTCCGGAGTCGGGGCAGCGTGCCGCCTTCAGGCCAAGTGCCCCGAGAAGACTTTCACCATCCTCGAGGCACGCGACCGGCTCGGTGGCACCTGGGACCTCTTCCGCTATCCAGGCATCCGCTCGGACTCGGACATGTTCACGCTCGGCTACGACTTCAAGCCGTGGACGAGCGGAGCGGCGATCGCCGACGGCGAGTCGATCCGCCGGTACATCATCGAGACCGCACAGGAGCACGGCGTAGTCGAGCAGATCCGCTTTGGCCACAGGGTCGTGGCGGCGACGTTGGTCGACAGCCGACTCGCGCTGGACGGTCGACGCGGAGCTGGCCGAGACCGGCGAGACCGTCAGCTTCACCTGCGACTTCCTGTACGTGTGCAGCGGCTATTACCGCTACGACGAGGGTTACTGCCCGCCACTTCGAGGGGATCGAGCGATTCCGCGGGCAGGTCATCCATCCGCAGCATTGGCCCGAGGACCTCGACTATTCGGGCAAGCGCGTAGTGGTGATCGGCAGCGGCGCCACGGCGGTAACGCTCGTACCGGCGATGGCGGAGCGCGCCGAGCACGTGACGATGCTGCAGCGCTCGCCGACATACATCGTCTCGTTGCCGGCCCAGGACCCGCTCGCGGAGAAGCTCCGCAGACCGGCGTTCCGCGAGCGGCTGCGGTACTCGATCGTGCGCTGGAAGAACGTCCTGCTGCAGATGCTGAGCTTCCAGCTGAGCAGGCGGCGTCCCAGTCTGATGAAGGCGATCATCCGGCGCGGCATTGGTCAGGAGCCTCGCCGCCCGACTACGACATCGCCACCCACTTCAGTCCCAGCTATGACCCCTGGGACCAGCGTCTGTGCCTGGTTCCTGACGGCGATCTGTTCAAAGCGATCTCGCGTCAGGCTCGGCCTCGATCGTCGACCGACGGGATCGAGACGTTCACGCGAGAACGGAATCAAGCTCGCCTCTGGCGCGGAGCTCGAAGCGGACGTCGTCGTGACCGCGACCGGGCTGAACCTCCTGCTGCTGGGCGGGATCGAGCTCGAGGTCGACGGCCAGAAAGTCGAGCTGGCGCGAGCGGGTGGTCTACAAGGGAGCGATGCTCGAGTGGCGTGCCGAACATGGCGATGGCGTTCGGCTACACGAACGCCTCCTGGACGCTGAAGGCCGACCTGATCAGCGATTACGTGTGCCGGCTGCTGCGGTACATGGACGAGCATCGCTACCTGCAGTGCACCCCGTCGGAGCCAGATCCGAACGTCCCCCGCGAGCCGGTGCTGAACCTGAAGTCCGGCTACGTCATGCGTGCGCTCGACCAACTGCCAAAGCAGGTCGACCGGGCGCCGTGGCGACTGAACCAGAACTACGCCCTCGACATCGGGCTTTTCCGGCGCGGCGAGATCGCTGACGGAGGACTTGTGTTCAGTTCCCGCGCGGGCGCCGCGTCACGCGGCGAGAGCGAGCTACTTGCGGCGTAGGGGCTAGGGCCCGCGCCGCACGCGGGCCGCGCGGGACTTCTTGCGCGCGCCGGTGTTGCGGTGGATGGCGCCGCGCTTGACGGCCTTGTCGATCGTCTGCACGAGCACGCGGTGCTCGGACGTCGACGGCTCCCTCGTCGCCGCCTGCCACCGCCTGCTCGAGCCGGCGGAAGTACGTCCTGATCCTCGACGTGTAGCGGCGATTCTCGAGCCGCTCGCGCGCAGCGCGCTGGATCCGCTTCTTCTGGGAGTGGATGTTCGCCATCGCCTCAGCGGTCAAGAGAAGCCGCGGACGAGTCGCCGCGGCGCCCCCGTACTATAGCCGCCCCGTGTCAGACGCGCCGAGCGCCGCGAGCGCCATAACGCCCCGCCGCCGGCTCAGCGTCAACACCGCGATCTTCGCGATCGCCACCGGCCTCTCCCGCGTCGCCGGGCTGGCGCGCGAGATCGTCGCCGCGAGCTACTTCGGCACCGGCGGCCCGGCATCGGCGTTCACGATCGCCTCGCAGATCCCGAACCTGATGTCGAACCTGTTCGCGCAGGCGGCGCTGTCGGCGGCGTTCGTGCCGGTCTTCACCGACCTGCTCCAGCAGGGGCGCAAACGCGAGGCGTTCAGGCTCGCCTCGACGCTGTTCTGGATCATCCTGATCGCGCTGGGCGCGCTGACCGCGCTGGGGATCCTGCTGGCCGGGGTGATCATGCCGCTGTTCACCGGCAGCACGTTCACGACGGCGCTCGATCACCTGACCGCCGGGCTCGCGCAGGTGCTGTTCCCGGTCGTGCTGCTGCTCGGTCTCACCGGGCTGCTCGTGGGGATCCTGCAGTCCTACGACGAGTTCTCGATCCCGGCGCTGGCGCCCGCCGTCTGGAACCTCGTGATCCTCGTGCTGCTGGTCGCGCTGCACGACGCACTTCGAGAGCGGCAAGCGGCTATACGCCTACGCGATCGCGTGGCTGGTGGCCACCGTCGTGCAGCTGGCTGATGGTCGCCTCGGCGCTGCGGCGGATCGACTTCCGCTCTGCAGTTCTCGATCGACTGGCGCGACCCACGGGTGCGGCAGGTGTTCGTGCTGATGCTCCCGGTCACGATCGGACTGGGGATCGTCAACCTCGACCAGCTGCTGAACTCGGTGTTCGGGACGCTCGTCAACAGCGAGGCGCCGCGCGCGATCGACAACGCCTTCCGGATCTACATGCTCCCGCAGGGCGTCTTCAGCGTCGCGGTGGCCACGGTCCTGTTCCCGACGCTCAGCCGCCAGGCGGCGCGCCGGGACCTGGCGGGGATGCGCAGGGCGGTCGGCAACGGGATGCGCCAGATCAACCTGCTGCTGATCCCCGCCGCAGCGCTGATGATGGTGCTTGCCACGCCGATCACGCGCCTGGTATTCCAGCGCGGCGCCTTCAACGTCGACCTCCACCCACCTCGTCTCGATCGCGCTGTTCTGGTTCGCGGTCAGCCTCCCGTTCGGCGGCCTCAACCTACTGCTGACCCGCACCTTCTTCGCGGTCCAGCGGCCCTGGATCCCGACCAGGCTGGCCGCGCTCAACATGATCGTCGACATCATCGTCAGCGTCGCGCTGTACAAGCCGCTGGGAATCGCCGGGCTGGTGATCGGGACCGCGGCGGCCAACGCGGTGATGACCGCGCTTCAGCTGCGGCGGCTGCGGGCCGGGTTCAACGGCCGGATCGAGGGCGACGCAGACGCTTGATGATCACGGCCAGGATCCTGGTCGCCTCGGCGCTGCTGGCGGGGGTCTCCTGGGCTCTGTGGAAGGGGCTTGATGCGGCCCTCGGACGCTCGCTGCCGGCGCAGCTCGTCTCGGTGGGCGTGGCGATCGCGGCTGGGCTCGCCGTATACGCCAAGGCCGTGCTTGCCATGCGCATACCGGAGGCTCGGCAGATCGAGGCGCTGGTGGTGGGTAGGCTTCGCCGCGGATAGAGGCCTGAGCCCCGTGAACCTCATCGACCTCTACGAGCGACATCTGGCGGATCCCCGCCGCGAGCGCGGCTTCCTCAGCGCGTTGGCGTTCACCACGACGTTCGCCACCGCCCGCGGGATCACCCATGCGATCAGGGCTGGAGTGGGGCCGTTTCACAACCTCAGCGCCGGCGGCACCCACATCCACCACTCCACCTTCGGCATCTTCGGGCTGCTCGGCGTCGGCTACGTGTGGACCTACCGCTCGCGCTCGGCAATCCAGACCAGCACCGCTGGGAATCGCGCGCCAGCGCCAGCGCCTACGGGATCGCCTCCGCGCTGACGCTCGACGAGTTCGCGCTGTGGCTGGACCTCAAGGACGACTACTGGGACAAGCAGGGCCGCAAGTCGATCGACGCCGTGGCGATCTTCGCCGGCCTGTTGACGATGGGGGTCGCCGGGCGGGGGGCGCTGAAGGAGCTCGGGCTGCTGCCCAAGGCGCTCGAGCGGTTCGCTTAGCAGCAGCGGACGCCGACCCTTCCCAAATACCCTTGGAGCGTGTGGCCGACCAAGCCCACATCCGCAACTTCTCGATCATCGCGCACATCGACCACGGCAAGTCGACGCTCGCCGACCGGATCCTCGAGCTCACGCACACGGTCGATCCGCGCGCGATGCGCGCGCAGGTGCTCGACTCGATGGATCTCGAGCGCGAGCGCGGCATCACGATCAAGGCCCAGGCAGTGCGCGTCTTCTACGACTCGCAGCGAGACGGCCAGACCTACCAGCTGCACCTGATCGACACGCCCGGCCACGTGGACTTCACCTACGAGGTCTCGCGCTCGCTTGCTGCATGCGAGGGCGCGCTGCTGGTGGTCGACGCCTCCCAGGGCGTGGAGGCGCAGACGCGTCGCCAACACCTACCTCGCGATCGAGTCCGGGCTCGAGCTGATCCCGTGCCTGAACAAGGTGGACCTGCCGGGCGCCGAACCCGAGCGGGTGGCCGAGGAGGTGGCCGACCTGATCGGCGAGCCCGCCGAGCAGCGTCCGACGCATCAGCGCGAAGACCGGCGAGGGGGTCACCGACGTGCTCGAGGAGCTGATCGAACGCGTGCCGCCGCCGAGCGGCGATCCCGAGAAGCCGCCACGAGCCCTGATCTTCGACTCCGAGTTCGACTCCGTATCGCGGGGTGATCGCGTACATCCGGGTGGTCGACGGCACGTTCACCAAGGGCGAGGCGATCCGGGCGATGCAGGCCGGCACCGCAGGCCGAGATCGACGACATCGGCTTCTTCACCCCGGCCATGACCTCGGCAGAGAGGCTGCCCGCCGGCGAGGTGGGCTTTTTGATCACCGGCGTCAAGGACGTCACGAAGCTGCGCGTCGGCGACACGCTCACCACGAGCCGGAACCCCGCGCAGGAGCCGCTCCCGGGCTACCGCGAGGTCAAGCCGATGGTGTTCTGCGGCCTGTTTACGATCGACTCAGACGACTACCCCGACCTGCGCGACGCGCTCGAGAAGCTCTCGCTCAACGACGCCGCTCTGAGCTGGGAGCCCGAGACCTCCGACGCGCTCGGCTTTGGCTTTCGCTGCGGCTTTCTGGGGCTGCTGCATATGGACATCGTCCGCGAGCGGCTCGAGCGCGAGTACGACCTGGAGCTGCTGGCGACGATGCCGAGCGTGGAGTACGAGGTGACCCTGACCGACGGCACCACGATTCCGGTCCACAGCCCCAACGACATGCCCGAGCCGGGTCGCGATCGCGGCGGTCCGCGAGCCCTACATCCGGGCGTCGATCCTCACCCCGAAGGAGTTCGTGGGGCAGATCATGGAGCTCTGCCAGGAGCGCCGCGGCGAGCACGTCGGGATGCACTTTCTTTCACAAGAGCGAGTGCAGCTGACCTATGACCTGCCGCTGGCCGAGATCGTGCTCGACTTCTTCGACCAGCTGAAGTCCCGCACGCGCGGTTACGCCTCGCTCGACTACGAGCTGATCGGGATGCGCGAATCGGACCTGGTCAAGCTCGACATCCTGCTGGGGGGCGAGCCGATCGATGCGCTGTCGATGCTGGTCCACCAGCCGAAGGCCTATGACGCCGGCCGCACGCTCACCGAGAAGCTTCGCAAGACGATCCCTCGCCAGCAGTACGACGTCCCGATCCAAGCTGCGATCGGAGCGCGGATCGTGGCCCGGGAGACGATCAAGGCCTACCGCAAGGACGTTATCGCCAAGTGTTACGGCGGCGACATCACCCGCAAGCGCAAGCTGCTCGAGCAGCAAAAGCGGGGCAAGCAGCGGATGAAGCAGGTGGGGCGGATCGAGGTCCCCCAGGAGGCCTTCCTGGCGGTCCTGGAGCTGGGGGAGAAGGGCTAAGAGCAGGCGGTTCCGCTACGCGCGGTACAAACCGCGGCTGCCCTGCCAGCTCCGGTACATCCGCCGCCGACCGTGCCAGCCGCACTGCCGGCGCCCGAAGAACCACCAGCCCACGGCCAGCCAAACCACCCACGCGGTGAGCAGGCCGGTCACGAGCAGCGCGACCGCCGCCAGCACCGCAAGCACGAGTACCAGTGCCAGCGCGATCGCCACGACGCCCGGCGCCCGCCGCCGCTTCAACGGCTCGCGCGGCAGGTCGGCCACCAGGGCGTCGAGCTCGCCGTAGGTCCGGGCCCGCAGCGCGGCGCCCAGCCGGTCCTCGAGCTCCTCGGCCAGCAACCGCCCCTCGGCTGTGGCTTTGCGCAGGCGCTCGGCGATCTGCTCGCGATCGGAATCAGATGCCCGCAGCACAGAGCGCCTGGCCATGGCTGGAGGCTAGCGCGCCGCCGGTTCCCTCTCAAGCAGGGCGGTCTGCGGCCTGACGCAGTACATCCCCTCGGAGAACCCCTCGCCTTCGATCCCCATCGACCAGTTGAAGCGGGAGTAGAGGTTCTCCAAGGCGATCGTCATCGTCAGCTCGACGATCTGGCGCTCCTCGAACCGCGTCCGCAGCCGTGCGAAGAGCTCGTCCGGGACCTCCACCGGTGTGCGCGTCATCGCTTCGGCGTACTCCAGCACCAGCCGATCTGTGTCGTCGAAGCGCTGCGACTGGCGCCACGTGGCCAGCTCTCGCAGGTCCTGCTCGGGCACCCCGGAGTCCTGCGCCAGACGTGAGCCGAAGTCGAGGCACCACTCGCAGCCGATCAGCTGCGCAGTGCGCAACTGGGCGAGGTCCTTGTGGCGGTGGTCAACGGTGCGCGCAAAGCGATCGGCGGCGAGCGCAATCGTGCCGAATCCCACAAGCAGCGGCCGATGGTGCCCGACGACGACAGTCGGTTGAAGTGTGCGGCCGTAGGTTCGCCTGGCGAACCAGTAGGTAAGCCTCCGCACCGGGTCGATCCCGCGTGGCTCAGCGGGCGATAGCCGGGCCATGATCTCTTGTTGCGACTGACATCGCCGCCGCCACCAGCACCAGCTCCACGACGAATCCGCCGAGGCTGGCGATGTCGTCAGCGGTCGAGAAGCTGCCGGTCGTCGTGAGGTGATAGGCGAAGTGAGGCAACGTGCCAACGATGAACGCAGTGCCCGCGACCAGCACGAGGCGTCGCTCGAACCAGATCGCCGCCAGCAGAAGCAGCACCGCGAAGCCGAGCTCGGCGGCGGCGTAGTCGCGAACCAAGTGCTCGTTGTAGGTGCCGAGCGTCGGATACCCAGTGGTGACCAGCGCCCGGGTAGGAATCGAAGAACGAGCGCGGGTCCGCAATCCCCCAGATCCCGATCTCGGCCTGCGCAGCGGCGACGAGCACGAGCGCGAGCCTCGCGCCCGCCCTCACGGGGCCGCCGCCCCGTCGGGCCGCGGTCGGTGCCGTGGCTCGGCGACCCGCGCAGGCCAGCGCGAGCCGCGCTGCGTGCGCTGCGCTGGCCCACGCGATCTCGGACAGGCAGCCAGGCGCGGCGACCATGTCGCCGGCGAGGAACACGCCGTTGCCACGATCGATCGCGGGCCGGTCGCGCCACGACGCGCCGGGCGGATCGAGCGCGCCTGTCCGGCCGCTCATCACCTGGCGTCGCCGCCAAGTCTCTCGCGCGCGCCAATCGGGGTAAGCGGCATCCAAAAGCCGCTCCAGCCGCGCTGCCGCGCTGGCGGAGGGCTCGCCGGGCCGGATCGGCATCTGCGCCTGAATCAGCTCCTCGCCGTCCGGCGCCAGGGTCCGATCGGCGGCGGTGTAGCGCTCGACCCATCCAGAGTCCTGGAGATCGACCACCACGAACGGGTCGCCACGACGGCGGCGGAGCGCCAGGTCGAGGCACAGCGCATTGCCGCTCAACCAGTGAAGGCTCTCGTCGCCGAGCAGCTGCCGCGCATCCGCCAGCTCGGTGGCCACGATCACCGGGGCGGCGGGTAGCTCGCGGACCTTGACACCGGTCTCGATCGCCACTCCGAGCATCTGTGCCTGCTCGCTCAGCTTCGAGATGATCGTGCTCCAGCCGCCAATCGGGTACCGGGCCGCGGGCGGCGCCGACAACAGCCCGCGAACCAGCGGCTCCCACACGAACGCTGCCGAGAGTTCCCCTGGGTCGTGGTGGTAGGTGATGATTCCGGCGCTGTGGGCGAGAGCGTCGGCGGCCTCTGGTCCCACGTGGTCGCTGGCCCAGGTGCGGAAGTCGAGGTCCACCGGGGCTGAGCGCCCGCGCAGGCGCAACGCCGCGACCGCCGCACCTACGGCGGGCACGCGGCGGATCTCGCCCTGCCAGCGGAAGCGGACGCCGCTGAGCGGGGGACGGGCGTAGTCGGGAAGCAGCCCGCGCTCACCGAGCCAGCCCCAGAACGGGCTGTTGGACAGAAGGGCGTGCGGCCCCAGGTTGGCCTTGTAGGGACCGCCCAGGCTTCGCGCTCGACCGCCCAGCTCGTCATGCCCTTCAAGCAGGTGCACGGGCGCGCCCTGCTCGGCGCAGGTGATCGCCGCGACCAGACCCGCGATTCCACCGCCGATGATCGTGATTCGATCCATGGGTCGCAAGGTAATGTGCAACTGGCTTGCTGTTAAGGTCCAGTGATGGACGCGTCGAGTGGGCCAGTTGCCGGGCCGGAGCTGCTCCTTACATGCGACCGCGAGGGCTCGGCGACGCTCCACGAGCAGCTCGAAGCCCGTCTGCGGGAAATGGTCCGCAGCGGCCAACTGGCGCCCGGAACGCGCCTGCCATCCTCGCGCTCGCTGGCCGCTGAGCTCGGCGTCTCCCGCGGGGTTGTGCTTGAGGCGTATTCGCAGCTGACGGCGGAGGGCTACCTGACGTCATCGCAGGGAGCGCCGACGCGCGTTGCGGCGATGGCCACTGCGGAGCGGCCTCCGTTGCCGGCGGGGGCGCTCGAGTCGAGCTACCGGTTTGACCTGCGGCCCGGCGTTCCGGATCTCCTGCGCTTCCCGCGCGAGAGCTGGATGCGCATGCTCCGACTCGCGCTGCGCGGCGCCAGTTTCGAGGCTCTCGGCTATGGCGACCCCCGCGGCGCTCCTGAGCTTCGCAACGAGCTGATGCGCTACCTGGGCAGGGCCCGCGGCGCCGCGCCGGAGCCGGAGCACACGATCGTCTGCACCGGATTCGCCGAAGGACTCGCGCTCGTCTGCCGGGCGCTCAGGGACCGGGGGGTGGAGCGAATCGCGCTCGAGGAGCCCGGCTACGCCCACCACCGGCTGATCGCGGAGCGGGCAGGGGTCGAGCCCGTGTCGGTCCGGGTCGACGAGCTGGGTATCGACGTCGACGAGCTGCGCGAGAGCGACTGCGAGGTGCTGGTGGTGACGCCTGCGCATCAGTTCCCCACTGGAGTCGTGCTCGGTGCGGAGCGCCGCGCGGCGCTGCTGGACTGGGCGGAGGAGATCGATGGGCTGATCGTCGAGGACGACTACGACTCCGAGCTCCGTTATGACCGCGTCGCGGTCGGCGCCCTCCAGGGGCTGGCGCCCGAGCGGGTCTGCCACATCGGCTCGACCAGCAAGCGGCTGGCCCCCGGGGTCCGCCTGGGCTGGATCCTCTCTCCCTCCTGGCTGACCGGCGCGCTCACCTACGAGAAGGCGCTCGCCGGCGGCGCTCCTGCGGCGCTTGAACAGCTGGCGCTCGCGGAGCTGATCGCTCGCGGCGAGCTGGACCGGCACCTGCGCCGGATGCGCTTGCGCTACCGCGCTCGCCGAGAAGCCCTGATAGCGGCGCTGCATCGCTCGCTGCCGGTTGCCCGCGCGATCGGGATTCCCGCCGGTCTGCACGTGCTGGTGCGGCTCCCGAGCGAGCTGGACGAGGACGCGATGCTGAGCGCGATGGCGGCAAGAGGAGTGGGCGCCGAAGGATTGGCGTGGCACCAGCTCCGCGGAATGGAGGGGCCGGGGCTGGTGCTCGGGTTCGGGCGACTCGAGGGGGCGGCGATCACACAGGCGATCGCGCTGATGAGCGAGGCAGCGGCTGTCTCAGTGCGGTGAATGTGAGGAGCTCAGGCCGCGGCTCGCGCCGCGGTGGCGAGCCGAGTATCGCCCCGCGCCCGTGCCAGCTCTTCGATCAGCCCGAAATACCGCTGAAGGTGCACCTCGCGCGTCCACTCGCGCAGATAGTGCTCACGGGCTCGGCGTGCCAGCGTTGAACGCAGCTCCGGCTCCGCGGAGATCCGGTCCAGCGCTTTGTGTAGCTCGCCGGCATCACCGAACAGCAGGCCGCCACCGCTCGAGCGGATCAACTCTCCGAGGGCACCGTGCTCCGAGGCGATCACCGGAACCCCGCGAGCGTGCGCTTCCAACAACACGAGTGGACACGACTCGTGGCCGATTGTGGGCATCAGCACGGCCGTGGCCCGCCGATATAGCGGATCCAGCTCGTTTGGCTCGAGCTTGCCCGTCAGGCGCACGTTGGGGAGCCCCGCTGCGATGCTTCGAAGCCGCGGCTCCTGGCTTCCCTTTCCGACGATCAGCAGTTCGTCCTGTGGACGCTGGGCGAACATGGGGATAAGCCGGTGGGCTCCCTTCACGGGCTCGAGCCGACCGACGAACAGGAACTGTGCCCGTCGCGGCGGCGCGCTGCGGTTGCCTTCGCCGGGATCGGGATGGACGAAGTTCGCCATCTGTTCGATGCGAACCTGTCCCGGCAGCTCGGCGTGCAATCGCGCCGAGGACTCAGAGGGCGCCAGCACCGCGTCGAGGCCCCCGATCGAGTGACGCAAGAGCGGCGTGTAGCGCCACAGCTGCGGTGGGCGGTGGTGCACCGCCAAGCAGCGAATGCAAGTTCGCCGCGTGCAGAGCTCCCTCTGGTTGCGGGTGAAGACGCTCGTCGGGCAGACCAGCCAGTAGTCGTGCAAGGTCAACAGCTTGAGGTTGGCGCCCGCTCGGAAAACGGCGGGGGCTCCCAACAGCGACGGGTTATGGAAGTGCACGACGTCGAAGTGGGCATCCAAGAGCTTTTGGATGCGGCGACCCATCAGCGCGGGCCGGCCGCTCAGGTAGCTCGCCACGGGAGCGAGTGGCCCGAGACCGTGGTCGATCGCCACCACCTGTACCCCGTGGTCCTCTCGCCAGAGGTCTGTCAGCTGCGGCGAGCGCGATCCTTCCAACACCCGGTGTGAGGCCACGGAATGGGCCACGGTCACCTCGGCCCCGTTCTCCACCAGCGCACGGGCCAGCGCCTGGACCATCTGGGCGTCTCCTCCGAACGACCAGGGCGGGTAGAACGTCGTAAGCATCAAGAAGCGCACGCGCGATCCTCCCTCAGGAGCTCGGCCAGCCGTCGGCTCCAGGTCGCGACGGAGTAGTCGCGCTCGACGTCACGTCGCCCCGCAGCGCCGAGCCGACCCCGCTGCGAGGCATCCGAGAGCAGCGTCATGAGCGCGTGCATCCACTCGTGCTCGTTGCGCACGACGAAGCCACCGTCGCGTACGACCTGCCGCGCAACGCCGACGTCGTCGGCGATCACCGGGATGCCGGCGGCTTGATACAGGAGTGCCTTGTAGCCGCACTTGCCGCGCGTCCAGGGGTTGTCCGGCGACGGCATCAAGCCCACGTCCATGCGCGTCAGGGCGTCGCGCTCTGCTTGGAGGCTCCACCTGGTGGCCCGAACGGTGACGCCGCGTGGCGGCCGTACGTTGCCCCCGACGAGCTCGAGCACGAGGCGACGTGGAGCAAGCGCCGTGGCGACGCGGCTCAGAAGCGGAAGGACCGCTTCCAGATAGGCGGCGTTCTCGGGCGAGCCAATCCATCCCAGCACCAGCGCTTCGCCGTCCCGGTGCTGGCGAGGTTCGATCACGCTCGGATCAACGGTTGAGGGCACCACCACCACACGCGACGAATGCCTGGACATCGCTTCCGCCAGATACTCGTTGCCTGCGATGACCCAATCCGCCCGCCTAGCCAGCCATCTCAGCTTGCGCGGTGCGACGAGTGCCCTTCCCCGTAGGTTGGCACCGAGCCAGACCGCGTCGTCGAGGTCGAAGAGCACTCGCCGACCGTCGCTCAGCGTTCGCTCGAACTTCCAGGTAGGGAAGAGGTCGGCCTGGCGATGGACGATCACGGTATCCCCGGGCGGATGGTGGATCAGTCCTTCGCGCTGACGGCTACGGGCGCGCGCCGCGATCCCCAGCTTGAGTGCCAGCGGCGCGCCGGTGAACCTCCGATCCTCCTGTGCGGTCAACAGCGGACGGGGCTCCAGTTCGATGCCGTGGCGCGCGAGGGCGCTGACGAGCCCTGCGACCCGCACCCGAAACCCTCCGTTCAGTGGTCCACACGCGCCGAAGCCGGTGACCTGAAAGTCCACGGTCATGCCGAGAGCGCGGGCCGCGACCGGCGCGCGCGCAGACAAACCACGAGGCCATCGCAAGCCTTCAGCGCCTGTCCCGGCTCGGGAATCACGACGCCGTCGCCGGCCCGCTCCACGTGCCAGTGGCTCAAGACCGTGGCGAGAAACAGCATCGCCTCGGTGGTCGCGATGCGCTCGCCGATGCAGACGTGTGGACCGGCGCCGAACGGAAAATACGTGCCCCACCGGAAGCGCTTGCGCCACTCCCCGGCGAAGCGATCAGGGTCGAATCGCTCCGGATCAGGGTGGTAACGGGGGTCGCGGTGCACGACCCACGGGCACAGATAGAGCTTGGTGTGCGCCCGGACGACCAGGCCACTGGGTAGCCGATCGGGTCGCGTGGCAACCCTCGGCATGATCCACGTGGGCGGGAACAACCTGAGCGTTTCGGCGAGTACCGAACGCACAAAGGGGAGCTCCGGAAGGTCTTCGATCTTGACTGCACGACCGGCCAGCACGGCGTCGACTTCCGCGCGCGCACGGCTCTGGACGCTGGGATGTTTGGCGAGCACGTGCAGCAGCCACACCATCAGCGAGGCCGTCGACTCATAGCCGGTGAGCGCGATCGTCATGACCTCGTCGCGGAGCTCGCGAGCGGAGAGCGGCCGACCGTCTTCACGGGCCTTCAGCAGCATCGAGATCAGATCCGAATCGTGCTCACCTCGTACTCGCCGCCGCTCGATCGCAGCCTCCAGCACGCGAAGGGACCACCTGTACCCGCGCGCGAGCTCCAGCGGAAACAGCTCCGGCAGCGGGTGGAGTGCTGCGAAGAGATGCAGCAGGAATCTGTGGCGCGCGACGACGGCGGCGGCGAGCCGCTCGAGCTCGTCGTCGCGAGCATCGGAGAAGACCGTACGCAGCCTCGACCGCAGCACCAGCCCGTGAATCCGCTCGGATGCGTCGAACGGCTCGTCTACGGGCCAACCGGCGACCTCCGCGGCCGCGTTCTCGGCCGCCGGGGCGACGATCTCGGCTACCGCTCCTCGGTGGAACAGTGGCTGCAGGACGTGGCGCCGGCGACGATGCACCTCGCCTCTACGCGTGAGCAGCGCATCGCCGACAAGCCGGCGGCCGCGCCGTCCGGTCAGCCTGCGCGTCTTGTCGTAGGCGCGATGGTTGACGATCAGGATGTGCTCGACATCCTCCGGATCACGGACCAGGTATGTGGGCCATCCAAGCCGCAGCCGAGGTGGCAGGCCGTCTGATGCAGCGCGGGCCGTCAGAAAGCCGAGCCGGTCCTCGAGGAAGGGGGCCAGGTCGCGGGTGGGCGGCACGAGTGCAAGGACCCGTCGGGCAACCGGATTGAGACCGGGCGTTGGCATGTTCGAACCCCGTGATCGACCGGACGCCGCGCCGCGTGGTGCCTCCGGCGTCCCGGTGAGGAAGGATGTCACGCCGTGAGCGCGAGCGCGAACCTCGCTCCAGGCACGAAATTCCGCGTCGCGTCCGAGACTGTGGCTGCGAAGACGGCCGAGCTGACCAGCCAGGCGCTCCTGTTCCTGTTGGTTCCGCGCGCGCTTGGGCCTGAGGGCTATGGTCAGTTTGCCCCAGCATTTGGCGCGGTCAGCATCCTCGCCATTGCACTCGGCCTGGGAGCACCGCTGGCCGCAATCCGGTACGTACCGGCGTCGCGCCCCAGCGAGCGCCTGTCGACCGCACGGACCGTCGCCGAGCACGTCGCGATTTCGCGCGCCCGGCTGCTTGCGCCGATCAGCGTCGGGGCGACGTTGGTGGCGATCGTCGTACCGCACGCTCCAGTTGGGCTCGTGGTCGCCGTCTGCGCGTCGAGCTGGTTCAGCGTCGGCTCCACGATCACCTCGGAGCTGGCGCTTGCGATCGGGCGTCCGCGGGTCTGGAACGCGCGGTTCCCGCTGGAGAACCTGCTGGTCCTCCTCAGCGCAATCGTCGGTGATGCCGCCTTCGGCATCACCGGGGCGATCGTGGGCATCGCGGTGGCCACCACAGCCACGTTCTGCGTGCTCGCTGCTTTCGTCGTGCCCCACCTGGCGCGCGCGCCGAGAGGCCCTGGGTTGCCACCCGGCGCCAGCAGCTACGCGCGCTTCGAGACCGCGAGTGTGATCTTGTCCACCGTGATCTTGCGTGGCAGCCCGTTGGCGATGGTCCTGCTCGGCTCCTCCAAGGTGCAGGTCGGCTACGCGGCGGTCGCCACGGGCGTCGGAGCCGCTGCTGCCGGGGTCGTACTGAGCCTGTTCTCGGTGCAGCTGCCCCGGCTGTCGGCCGTCGCCCGCGCGAACCTCCCGCACGCCGAAAGCGAAGCCCGTCACTACAGCTTGCTGGTTCTCGCGGTGGCACTGCTGCCCGCTGTGCCTGTCGCGGTCTACGCCACGCCGATCCTCCGGGTCGCCCTGGGGAGCGGGTTCGTAGGAGCGCGAGACGCGTTCGTGATCGCGCTGGCCGCCGCGCCCCTGGCTGTGGCGATCGCGTTAGGCGGCCAGGTCGCACACCTGCGTTTGCGCCCCGCCGCTCTCACCTTCGCCTGGGGTTGCGGGGCATTGACGTTTTGCGTGATCGGTGCGGCTGCGGTGCCGGGGCAGGGCTCGCGCGGAGCGGCCTTGGCGGTGGTGGGGGCCTTGGCGGCCGCTCCTGTGGTGGCCCTGGTGCTCCTCCGCGACCGGGCGCTGCGAGCGCCGACGCTGATCGCCGTCGCGGGTGCCGCCGCATTGCTCGCCGTGGGATGGGCCGCCGGTCCGCTTTTGTGAGCGCGGTTCGGGCCCGGCCGCCTTGGCGAGCGGACTCCGGGTCACGTGCGGCAACCGCGGCCGTGTGAGAATCAGCCGCCATGGACCTCGGGCTGCGAGAGCGTGCCTGCATCGTCACCGGTGCCTCGCGGGGGATTGGCGCGGCAACCGCGGTGGCGCTGGCCAGGGAAGGCGCCGCCGTGCTGCTCGCTGGGCGGCGCGCGGAGGCGCTCCAGGCGGTCGCCGCGGCCTGCGAGGAAGCAGGAGGGCAGGCGGAGCCGGCGGTGCTCGACGTGACCTCCTCGCTGGCGGCGGACGAGCTCATCACGCAATGCCGGGGCCGCTTCGGCCGGATCGACGCGCTCGTCAACAACGCTGGGACCAGCGAGCTGAAGTCTCTCGAGCAGCTCACCGACGCGGACTGGCAGGCACAGTGGGAGCTGCACGTGATGGCGCCGATGCGCTTGATGCGTACGGTCGCGCCGGCGATGGTCGAGCGGGGGTGGGGACGGATCGTCAACGTCTGCTCTTCGTCCGGCAAGAGACCGTCGAAGACGAACATGGCCTACTCGGTGACGAAGGCCGCGCAGCTGTCGCTCTCGCGCGCGTTTGCGGATCTATACGCCGGCGACGGGGTGTTGGTCAACGCGGTGGCGCCCGGGCCGGTGGCGAGCGAGCTGTGGACGGGTGAAGGCGGGCTCGCCGAGCAGACCGCTGCGCAGCAGGGCATCAGCCGCGACGAGGCGCTCGAGGCCGCCGCCGCCCGCGTGCCGCTGGGGCGGCTCGGCACGGAGTGGGAGATCGCCGCCGTGATCACGTTCCTTTGCTCGGAAGCCGCGTCGGATGTGGCGGGTGCGGCCTGGTCGGTGGACGGCGGGACCGTGCCAGTGATCATCTGAGCGGGAGAAGAAGTTTGGCGATCGGCGTCGGAGGGGTCGACGGGATTCGCCAAACTTCGTCCGCGCGCCGAACCCATACACTGCCGCGCCGATGTCGATCTCCACCGGTGCTGTCGGCAAGAGCTACGAACCCGTCACTTACGCGGCGGGCCGCGAGAAGATCCGCGAGTACGCCGCCGCGGTCGGAGAGACGAACCCGCTGCACTTCGACGTCGAGGCGGCCCGGGCCGCGGGGTATGCGGATGTCGTCGCGCCGCCGATGTTCGTGGTCGTCTACGCGGGTCGGTCGGTGGCACCAGCGATCTTCGACCCCGAGGTTGGCCTGGACTTCTTCCGCATGGTCCACGGCGGCCAGGAGTTCCGGTGGGGTCCGCTGGTCGTCGCGGGAGATGAGATCACCACCACGACCACCGTCAAGGACATAACTGAGCGAGGGGGAATGGCCTTCTACGTGTTCGAGTCGGTCTCCGAGAACCAGCGCGGGGAGACCGTGTGCACGGCGACCTGGACGAACATCGTGCGAGGCGTCTCGTGAAAACCGGCGACACGATCGAGCTGAAGGTGACCCCGGATCCCTACGTGACGATCCGCTACGCCGGCGCCTCGGGGGACTTCAACCCGATCCACATCGACGAGGGGTTCGCCAAGCAGGTAGGACTGCCGGGGCGGATCCTGCACGGGCTGTGGACGATGGCCCAGGTGGCGCGGGCACACACCGAAGCGGCCGGCGGACCCGACAAGCTGGCCCGGCTATCCGTTCAGTTCCGGGGAATGGGAAGAATCGGCGAAGAGATCGTGGTCACGGGCACGGTCACCGAGGTCCGGGAGGGCACCGCGCTGGTCCAGTCCGAGGCCGAGCAGGCGGGCCAACGGATCATCCGCAACGGGCAGGCCGAGCTGACGGTGGACTAGCGTCCCGAGTCGGGGCGGCCCTAGCCGTGGCGGCGCTTGCGATGGTGGCGGCGGCGCTTGCTGTGGTTGGGATGTTGCGAGCCGTGGTGGTGTGGCGGCGAGCCGTGGTGGTGTGGCGGCGGGGCTCCACAGCGACTTCCGCTCGGCGCCGGTGCGCTTCCCGACTCCTGCGGAGGGGGCGCGGAGTTCACGGTCACCGGATACGGCGCGACCAGCGTCTCCTCGAGCGCCTTCAGGCTGTTGGTGAAGTCCGTGGCGAGATCGAGCGGCGCGCTGGTCGCGCAGGTGCTCATGAGTCACCCGCGAGTCGGTCGCCGATGGCTGTGGCAGCGACGGCACGCGAGCTGTCGACCTTGACGAAGTTGAACGCGCTCGTCAGATCGCCGGTGACCGAGCGCCGCCAGGCGTCAGGTTCGGCACCTCGGCGCCGAAGCGGGTCTCGAGGAAGCGCAGCAGCGAGGTGTGGTCGAACGTGTCGGAGCAGACGAAGCCGCCGCGGCTGAACGGCGAGACGACCAGCATCGGGACGCGGAAGCCGAGCCCGATCGGGCCGGCCACGCCGCAGGCGTCGCGAGGGCAGCGGGTTGACGGTCAGGTACTCGCCCGGCGGTGCCGGGCGGCGCCACCGGCGGCGGGACGTGGTCGAAGAAGCCGCCGTTCTCGTCGTAGGTGATGAACAGCGCGGTCTTCGCCCACAGCGACGGGTTCGAGACGAGCGTGTTCAGCACGTTGCGCGGCGACCACCTCGCCGTACTCGGTCGGCGCCGGCGGATGCTCGCTGTCGATCAGCGGCGCCAGCACCCAGGAGACCTGCGGGCAGCGTGCCGGCGGCGCAGTCGGCCTGGAACGTCGCCGGGATAGGTCGGTGTCAAGCGCGTTCGCGGCGAGCGTCGGGTTGGTCTGGTACTGCTTGAAGTACGGCAGCACGTTGTCGCCGAAGTTGCCGTCGGGGTCGCCGTAGACCTTCCAGCTGATCCCGCGCGCCTGGAGCTGCTCGGGCATCGTCGTCCAGCTGAGCGTGCCGAAGCGCTCGACGCGGGTCGAGCTGGTCGACAGGATCGGACCGCCCTGGGTGCCGGCCGGGTCGAGCCTCGCCGACATCGCGTACAGCCGGTTGGGATCGGTCGGACCGATCACCGAGCAGTAGTAGTGGTCGCAGATCGTGAACGCGTCGGCCAGCGCGTAGTAGAAGGAGAGGTCCTTGCGCGTGTAGTAGCCCATCGTCAACGGGCCGTTGGCCGAGCCGTCGACGGCCAGGTGGCCCTTGACGAAGCCGTCCATGCTTGCCGCCGTCCCAGTAGGTGTGCTGCGGTCCCCAGCTGTGGTCGATGTCGTTCGTGCACTCGCCGTTGTTGTAGGAGTCGAGGTGGAACGGGTACAGGTGGCCGCCGTCGTAGCCGCCCGGATAGCCGGGCTGGGCGAACACGGTCAGGCCGCTGCCGTCGGTGAGCTCGAGCGCGTTCGGGTCGGCGAACCCGCGTCACGCCGCGGTACGAGCCGAAGTAGTGGTCGAACGAGCGGTTCTCCTGGATCAGGATCACCACGTGCTCGATGTCCGAGAGCTTGCCGCACTGTGGCGCACTGGCCAGAGCCCGCGCGATCAGCGAGTTCGCCATCAGCGCCGAAGCGCCTACCGCGGCGCCGCCGGCGAGCGCCTCGCGGCGCGTGATGTCGCGGCTCATCTCACGGCTGCGTCGTCGCCCTCAACACTCCGGAAAACTACAGAACGGAAACGCTCAGTCAAGGGCGCGCTGGTGGCCGCAGACCCCCGACCTACAATCAAACCCGTGTTGACGGAGCGCCAAGAGCTCGTTCTGCGCAAGGTCGTCGAGGAGTATCTGGCGGCGGGCTCGCCGGTCGGCTCGAAGGCCCTGGCCAGCGATTTCGAGTGGGGTCCCTCGACGATTCGTCACGAGCTCGCGATTCTCGAGGAGCTGGGGCTGCTGGCCCATCCCCACACCTCTGCCGGCCGGCTCCCCACCGAGGCGGGTTACCGCTACTTCGTGGACCGCCTGCTGCCGGCCGAGCACGAGCCGCCGCGGCTGGCCCTTTCGCTCGTGCAGCGCGAGGTCGACGAAGCGATGCGCGTCACCAGCGAGACCCTATCCCAGGCCACCAACCTGCTCGCGATCGTCACCGCCCCGCCGCTCCAGAGCACCACGATCCGCCACGTCGAGGTGCTCCTGCTCCAGCCCCAGCTGGTGATGGTCGTGATCATCACCTCGACCGGCGGCGTCAGCAAGCGCCTGTTCACCTTCGCGCGCCCGGTCGACACCGGGCTGGCCGATTGGGCCGCCAGCTACTTCAACGAGCGGCTGGTCGGGCTTGGCCTGGGCGCCAGGATGCTCCACCAGCGTCTGCACGACAGCTCGCTCTCGGCGACCGAGTCTGCCTTCCTCGAGGCGCTCTCGCCGGTGTTCACCGAGCTCGAGGAGTCCGCGCAGGACACGCTGTACGTGGAGGGCACCGCGCGCCTGCTGAGCGGCGAGCGGCTGGCTGACATCTCCGAGCTGAACGCGCTGATCGAGATGCTCGAACGGCGCGTGACGCTGCTGGGGGTGCTTCGCTCGACGCTGACCGAACGCGACGTGCTGGTGCGGATCGGGGCCGAGAACGACGCGCCCGCGCTGCGCTCGCTGGCACTGGTCGCGGCCAGTTACGGCCTGCCGCAGCGCAGTCTCGGCGCGGTCTCGGTGATCGGGCCGCTGCGGATGGACTATGGCCGCGCGATCAGCGCCGTGCGCGAGGCCTCGCTCCAGCTCTCGAGCTACATCGCCGACGTCTATGACGAGCGCTGGGAGCGCTCGCCCCGTCCGACCCGTCCCGGCCACTGATGCCGCGCGACTACTACGAGGTGCTGGGGGTCGCTCGCGCGAGCCGGCGACGCCGAGATCAAGAAGTCCTTCCGGCGGCTGGCCCGCGAGCTTCATCCCGATGTCAACAAGAACGATCCGGCCGCCGAGGAGAAGTTCAAGGAGGCTGCGGAGGCATACGAGGTCCTCTCGGACCCCGACCGCCGTGCCACCTATGACCGCTTCGGCCACGACGGCCTGCGCAGCGGCGGCTACGCCCCGAACTTCGAGGCGTTCGGCTCGTTCGCGGACATCTTCGATGCGTTCTTCGGCTCGGGCGGAGGCTTCGGGAGCTCCTTCGGCGGGGGAGCTCGCGGCGGCGGGGCGATCCAGGGAGGGGACGTGGCGATCACCGCGGACATCGATCTGCCTGCGGCTGCTCGCGGCACCTCGGTCGACGTCGCCTACGAGGCGATCGTGCTGTGCGAGCACTGCCGCGGCAATGGCGCGGAGCCCGGGACGCCAATCGAGACCTGCCGGCGCTGCGACGGCACCGGCCAGCTTCGGACGGTCTCGCGAACGCCGTTTGGGCAGATGGTCCGCAGCGCGATCTGCGACGTTTGCCACGGCGAGGGCCGTGTCCCTCGCGAGCCGTGCAAGACCTGCCACGGCCGGGGACGAAAGGTCAACCGCAACAAGCTCGCGGTCGACGTACCCGCCGGGATCGCCGATGGTCAGCGGATCAGGATCGCGGGGCGGGGACACGCCGGCGAGCGGGGCGGGCCGCAGGGCGACCTGTACGTGCTGATCCGCGTCCGCGAGGATCAGCGCTTCATCCGCGACGGCGACGACCTGGTGACAGCGGTCGACGTCCCGGCACCTCTGGCCGCGCTTGGGACGACCGTGGAGGTGCCAACTATCGACGGCCCAGATGAGCTCGAGATCCCGCCGGGCACCCAGCCGCACGAGACGCTGATCCTGCGTGGTCGTGGCATGCCGGCGCTGCGCGGTCACCGGAGCGGCAATCTGCGGGTCGTTGTCAACGTGTTGATCCCCCGTCATTTGGGGCGCGAGCAACGCGAGCTCCTCGAGCGGCTGGCGGAGTCGATGACCGAGCACAACCTCCGCACCGAGGAGGGCGTGTTCGGCAAGCTCAAGCGGGCGTTCGGCGGGTAAGGACCTATCCCCACTCGCACGTGCAACCGGGATAGGCCCTAAGGACGCGGGGCCACGGGCGATGCTGCGGCTTGCGGTCCGCCTGCGGCGCGAGCACGCCGAGCTGGTACTGGCCGAGCTGCTCGAGCTGGCACCGAGCGGCGTGGAGGAGGTTGAGCTTGCCGACGGCGTGATCGAGTACGCCGTTTATGGCGCGCCGGGGGAGCTTCCCGCACTGCCCGATGTGACCGCTGCGGCCGGCGACGCGCTCGTTGAGGTCAGCACCACGGAGGTTGCGGACGATTGGCCCGAGCGGTGGCGAAGCTTTCACCGGCCGGTGGTGATCGAGGAGCGGCTCATGGTCCGGCCGCCGTGGGAGGCGGCTCGAGGGACAGAGCTCGACGTCGTGATCGATCCCGGCCAGGCGTTCGGCACCGGCGCCCACGCCACGACGCGCCTCTGCCTGGAGCTGATGCTCTCGCTGCCCGAATGTGGCGGCTCGTTCCTCGACTTGGGCTGCGGCTCGGGCGTGCTGGCGATAGTCGCCGCGCGGCTGGGGTTCGACCCGGTGGTGGCCGTCGACAACGATCCAGAAGCGGTGGCGGCGGCCCGTGCAAATGCCGAGCGCAACGGCGTGCCGATCGAAGCCCACCCTCTTGACTTACGCCATCACCGACTGCCGGCGAGCGAGACGGTGGCATCGAACCTGCTGGCGCCGCTATTGGTGACGCTGGCCGGGCGGCTCGACGGCGCTCCTTGGGTTCCGCGGCGGCTGATCGCCGGGGGCCTGCTCGCGCGCGAAGCAGATGGCATTGCGGTCGCTTTCTCCCCTGTGGGGCTTCGCGAGGCCGCGCGGCGCAGCGATGGCGAGTGGGCCGCCCTCCTCCTCCAGGTACCGTCTGCCGACCGATGAGCACGTTCGCGGTCAAGTTCCTCGGCTGCAAGGTCTCGCAAGCGGACGCGATGCTCGCCCGGCGTGCGCTCCTCGCCGCCGGACATCGCGAGGCAGCGGAAAGTGAGGCTGAGCTGCACGTGGTCAACACGTGCTGCATCACGAGCGAGGCCGAGGCCAAGTCCCGCCAGTCGGTGCGGAGGTCGCTGAAAAGCGCCAGCAGGTGTACGTCAGCGGCTGCGCCGCCAACCGTGACGCGATGCAGTTCGCCGACATCGATGCGCGGGTGAGCGTGCTTCAGGGCGCGGCGGAAGACGTTGCCGGCGAGCTCGGGGCTGCGCCGATCTGGAGCACGGGGTGCCGGCGCGCGCTTCGCTACGTGCCGCCGGCGCGGCGCGCACGCGCGGGTTCGTCAAGGTCCAGGACGGCTGCGACTGCCATTGCGCCTACTGCATCATCCCCACGGTCCGTGGCTCGGCGCGCTCCCGTCCGGCCGGCGCGGTCCTGGCCGAGGTGCGGGAGCGGGTCGCGCAGGGACAACCGGAGATCGTGGTTACCGGGATCAGCGTGGGCGACTACCGCGATCCCGACGTGGGACTCGAGCTCGGCGATCTGATGCTCGAGGTTGCGGCGGTCCCGGGGGTCGAGCGCGTGAGGCTCTCGAGCGTAGAAGTGATCCACGTCAAGGAGTCGTTGGTTCGGGCCGTGGCGGAGGAGCCGAAGGTCTGCCCCCACCTCCACATTCCGATGCAGTCAGGCGACGACCGAGTGCTCCGCGACATGGGCAGGCACTACAACGCCGACGAGTACCTCGGCCCAGGTGCGCGCGCTGCGGGCGCGCGTCCCCGCGGTGAACATCACCACCGACGTGATCGTGGGCTTCCCCTCCGAAGACGACGAGGCGTTCGAGCGGACCCTCGAGGCGATCAACGCGGCCGGGATCAGCCGCGCGCATGTGTTCCCGTACTCCCCGCGGCCCGGGACCGCGGCCGCGGCACTCGGTGACCGGGTCTCGCCCGAGGAGAAGAAGCGGCGCTCGAAGGTGCTTCGCGGTCATTGGAGGTCCGCTCGCGCCACCACCGCGCGGCGAAGCTCGGCGGAGGCGAGCAGGTGCTGGTCGATAAGGTCGCCGAGATCGCAGTGCTCTGGCTACAGCGCCGACTACACGCGTTGCTACCTGCCGGCTGGAGCGGCCGCGCGGGGCGAGCTGATCGACGCGAGCTGCGCGTGAGCTGTATGCCGATGGGATCGCCTGCGAGCCGGCGGCGCTATCCTGGGCTTACGTGACCGTCATCGACCAGGTCCGCACCGACATGACCAGTGCCATGAAGGCCGGTGAGCGAGCAGCGCGTCGGCGCGCTGCGCCTCGTGCTTTCCGAGTTGCAGAAGGCCGCCAAGGAGGGTGGCGGCGACGAGCTCGCGGTGCTGCGGCGGGAGCGCAAGCGCCGGCTCGAAGCCGCCGCGCAGTTCCGCGACGGCGGCCGGCCCGAGCTGGCCGAGCAGGAGGAGTCCGAGGCGCGGATCATCGAGGCCTACCTGCCCGCCGAGCTGGACGACGGAGAGCTCGACGCGCTGATCTCGCGCTGCGATCGCCGAGACCGGCGCCACGAGCGTCAAGGACATGGGCCAGGTGATGAAGGTCGTGATGGCCAGTCCGGCGGGCCGCGCGGACGGCAAGCGCGCCTCCGCGCGGGTCCGCGAGGCGCTCGGAGCGGCCGGCGTGCGTAGGCAGCTGGAGCTCGACAACGCAGTAGCAGCCGAGCTGGCCGGCAGCAAAGACGCGGTGCTGAGGACGCTCGAGGGCCACCTCGACTGCGAGGTGTTCCTGCGCGGCAACGTGCTCACGCTCGAGGGCGACGACGACGCCGTCGAGGCGGCGGCAGCCGTCGTCCGCGAGCTGTCGGAGCTGATCGAGCAGGGACACGAGATCGCGCCGGGGACGATCGAGGCGGTGACGCGCGCGCTCGACGCGCACGAGTCGCCCGCCCGAGATCCTGGAGGACGTGGTCTGGCGCCACCGCGCCACCAAGGTGGCGCCGAAGACGATCAACCAGAAGCGCTACGTCGACTCGATCCGCCGCAACACGATCACCTTCGGGATCGGCCCGGCCGGCACCGGCAAGACGTTCCTCGCCGTGGCGCTGGCCGCGGCCGCGCTCAGCCGCCGCGAGGTCAACCGGATCATCCTCACCCGCCCCGCGGTCGAGGCGGGCGAGCGCCTGGGCTTCCTGCCCGGCGACCTGATGGCCAAGGTCGATCCCTACCTGCGCCCGCTGTTCGACGCCCTGCACGACATGCTCGAGCCCGAGCGGGTCACCCAGCACCTGGAGCGCGGGGTGATCGAGGTGGCGCCGCTGGCATTCATGCGGGGCCGGAGCCTCAACGACAGTTTCATCATCCTCGACGAGGCCCAGAACACCAGCCCCGAGCAGATGAAGATGTTCCTCACGCGGCTCGGGTTCAACTCGAAGATGGTGGTGACCGGCGACATCACCCAGATCGATCTGCCGCGCGAGCAGGATTCCGGGCTGGTGGTGGTCGCGGAGATCCTGGACGACGTCGAGGGAATCGAATTCGTGCGCTTCGGCGAGGAGGACGTGGTGCGCCACAAGCTGGTGCGGCGGATCGTCGCGGCCTACAACGAGCACGCCCAGCGGCTCGCGCCGGAGCTGCGGCCGCGCCGACGGGCGTGACGCTAGGCGGGCCGACGTGCTCGACGTCGATGTGATCGGGATCGAGTGCGCTGGGCCCGACGGCCCGAGCGCGGTCGAGGTCGAGGAGCTGTGCGCGCTGGCGCTCTCCTCGGCGGGGATCGAGGAGGGTCACGTGGCGATTGAGTTCGTCGACGAGGAGCGGATCCGGGAGCTCAACCGCGAGCATCGCCGGCTCGACGAGCCCACCGACGTGCTGTCGTTCGGCGTCGACGAGGACGGGCCGAGCGCCGGGCCGCGTGAGCTGGGAGACATCGTGATCTGCCCGGCGCAGACGGCGGACCTGCGCGAGGCGGTGGTGCACGGCGCGCTGCACCTCACCGGCATGGACCACGAGACCGACGACGGCGAGATGCTGGCGCTCCAGGCCGAGCTGATGCGGTGGGTGCGCTGAGCGAGGCGGCCGGGCGACCCGCTCGGGCTTCATCGCCCTCGCCGGCCGCCCCAACGTCGGCAAGTCGACGCTGGCCAACGCGATCGTGGGGGCCAAGGTGGCGATCGTCTCCGACAAGCCGCAGACCACGCGCCGCGCGATCCGGGGCGTCGCCACCGGACCGGACTGGCAGCTCGTGCTGGTCGACCTTCCGGGCGTGCAGCGGCCGCGAGACGCGCTCACCGAGCGGATGCAGCGGCGCGTCGAGAGCGAGCTGCGGCGACGCCGACGGGTGCCTGTTCGTGGTCAACGCCGAACAGGGGATCGGGCCCGGCGACCGGTTCATCGCCGGCCTGCTGCGAGGGCGCCAGCGTTGCCGTCACGATCGCCGTCAACAAGATCGATCGAGTCGACCGCGCGCAGACGGCGGCGGCGCTGCAGGCGGCGGCGGAGCTTGACCTCGCCGACGAGATCTTCCCAGTGTCCGCACGCACCGGCGAGGGCATTCGCCCGCTGCTCGACCACCTGGTGACGCTGCTGCCGCCGGGGCCGTTCTACTTCGAGCCCGAGCAGCACTCCGACCAGGCCCCAGCGCGTGCTGCTCGCGGAGCTGATCCGCGAGCAGGTCCTGGCGCGCACGCGGGAGGAGGTACCGCACGCGGTCGAGGTGGAGGTCGAGTCGATCGACCGAGCCGCGTGAGGACCTGGTGCGGATCGAGGCCGTGGTGCTGGTCGAGACCGAGTCGCAGAAGGGGATCCTGATCGGCGCCGGTGGACGGATGATCAAGGCGATCGGCACGGCCGCGCGGGGCGCGATCGAGCGCGAGCTCGGCAGGCACGTTCACCTGGAGCTCTCGGTTCGGGTGCGCCGGCACTGGCGTGCGGACGAGCGGGTGTTGGACCGGCTGGGGATCGAGTAGCCCTGGCGACTACCGCCACCAGGCACCCAGCACGCGGCGCCAATTGCCCCACGCGACGGCGGCCAGCTCTTGCGCGCTGAACCCAGCTCGCGAGAGCGCGTCGAGCACCTTCGGCATTCCGGCGGCGTCACCGATCGCCGCCGGGATGGTGGCGCCGTCGAAGTCCGAGCCAAGCGCTACACGCTCGATTCCGATTCGATCGGCGACGTGGCGAGCATGGTCGGCGATCAGCTCGAGCGGCGTCTCCGGGTCCTCGGCGAAGTCGCGGCGAAGAAACCGGCAGGCGAACACGATCCCGACGAGGCCCTCGGAGCTTCCGATCGCGTCGAGCTGGGCATCGGTGAGGTTGCGAGAGGTGGCGCACAGTTGGTGCGCGGCTGAGTGGCTCGCGACCAGCGGACCGAGCTCGAGTGACGCCACGTCCCAGAACCCGGCTTCGTTCATGTGACTGAGGTCGACGAGGATCCCGAGCTCGGAGCAGCCTCGCACCAGCGCGCGCCCGCTGTCGGTGAGACCCGGACCCGTGTCCGGCGAGGAGGGCGAGATGAACGGGACGCCGTAGCCGAAGACATTGGGCCGGCTCCAAACCGGCCCCAACGAACGCAGCCCCGCCGCATGCCACAACTCGAGCGCCTCGAGCTGGGGGTCGATCGCCTCGGCACCTTCCAGGTGAAGCACCGCCACCGGAGGCCCATCGCCATCGTGTGCGGCATCGAGGTCCGCGGTCGTGCGGGCCAGCCGGACCGAACCCAGACGGTCGAGCGCCAGTAGCCGCCCGGCCGCGGCACTCGAGTAGGCGGCGGCGACCTCGTGCGACACGGGCTCCGGGAGCTCGGCATGCTCGGGGCCGGGCGACGGCGTGAACACCGAGAAGATCGCCCCGCGGACGCCCCCGGCGTGCATCCGCCGAAGGTCGAGATGACCGGCGGGACGCCCGGAGACGAGCCCGGCGTGGTCGTCTCTGGTGAGCGCATCGTTGTGCCCATCAAGGACTGCCAGCAAGGGCAGGACCCTACAATCGGCCGCCCCGTGGAGGATTCCGACGCCTTGGACGATTCCGAGATCTCATTCGACGCGCAGGGGCTGGTGCCGTGCGTGGTCCAGGATTGGCGCACGGGCGAGGTGCTGACGCTCGCATACATGAACGCCGAGTCGCTGCGGCGCACGCGGGAGACGGGGGAGATGCACTTCTACAGCCGCTCGCGGCAGGAGCTTTGGCATAAGGGCGCCACGTCCGGGAACACCCAGGCGGTGAAGGCGATCCGCTACGACTGCGACGGCGACGCCCTGCTGGCGCTCGTCGAACCGGCCGGACCGGCCTGTCACACGGGTGAGCGGACCTGTTTTCACCGCGGCGAGCTCGAGCCGCCGGCGCCGCACGAGGCGCTGCCGGCCCTGGAGCGGACCGTCGCCGACCGTGCGGCGCATCGTCCCGAGGGCTCCTATACCGCTGCGTTGCTCGCCGACCCCGGGATGATCGGTAGCAAGGTGCAAGAGGAGGCGGAGGAGGTGGCCCGCGCTGCCCGCGAAGAGGACGACCAGCGGCTGCGTGAAGAGGCCGCCGACGTCATCTACCACTTGACCGTGCTGCTGGCAAGCCGCCGCCTTCGGCTGACTGACGCGGAGCGGGTGCTGAATGAGCGTCGCCAGCGGTGAGCGCGCCGCCGGCGCGCCGCCGTCGCTGGAGGCGGTGCGGCAGCTGGCGCGCGGGCACAACCTGATCCCGATCTCGGAGACGTTCATCGACGACTGCCAGACGCCGGTCTCGGCGTTTCTGAAGCTGCGAGAAGAGCGTCCGTCGTTCCTGCTCGAGTCAGCAGACCAGGGGCGGGTGGGTCGCTATTCGTTCATCGGCTTTCGGCCCAGGTCCGTGCTGCGCTGGTCGCCGCTCGACGGCGGCAATCCGTACGCGCTTGCGGCTGCGGAGGTGGGCCAGTACTCCGACCGCCCCGGTGCCTGGCCTGCCGCCGTTCGCCGGTGGCGCGGTCGGGCTGTTCGCGTACGACCTGGTCCGCACAGTGGAGCCGCTGGGGGAGCCGAACCCGGACCCGCTTGGGCTGCCCGACCTGGCGCTGATGCTGACCGACGCACTGGTCGTCTTCGACCACCTCAAGCACACCGTGACAGTGCTTGCCAACGTCTACGCGGAGGACGATGTGGCGGCGTCCTACAAGCGCGCGCTGGACACGATCGCGGAGATCCGCTGGCGGCTCGCAGGGGCCCGTCCCGCGCCCCGCCCGCCCGCCGGATGCGGATCGGGTGGTGGTGCCGTTCGAGCCGAACATGTCGCGCGAGCAGTTCGAGGCGATCGTGGCCCGGATCATCGAGTACATCTACGCGGGCGATGCCTACCAGGTGGTGCCCTCACAGCGGTGGTCGGCGCCGGTGCCGGTGGAGGCGTTCTCGATCTACCGGGGGCTGCGGGCGGTGAATCCGAGCCCCTACATGTATTTCCTGGACTTCGGCGACTTCGAGATCGCCGGCGCCAGCCCGGAGCCCCTGATCACGGTGACCGGCAGGCGGGTGTCGACACGGCCGATCGCTGGGACCCGGCCCCGAGGCGGAACCCTCGAGGAGGACCGGCGGATGGCCGAGGAGCTTCTGGCCGACCCCAAAGAGCGCGCCGAGCACGTGATGCTGGTCGATCTGGGCCGCAACGACCTGGGGCGGGTGTGCGAGTACGGGAGCGTCGAGGTCGAGGACTTCATGGCGATCGAGAACTACAGCCACGTGATGCACATCGTCTCGAGCGTGGCGGGCAACCTTCGCCAAGGCGTGGGGGCATTGGACGCGCTGCGCTCGGTGCTTCCGGCGGGGACGCTCTCGGGGGCACCCAAGGTGCGCGCGATGCAGATCATCGACGAGCTCGAGCCGGTCAAGAGGGGCGGGTATGGCGGCGCGATCGGCTATGTCAGCTACACCGGCGATCTCGACACCTGCATCCACATCCGCACGGTCGTTGTGAAGGACGGGATCGCGCACGTGCAGGCGGGCGGCGGCACCGTTGCCGATGCCCGGCCGGAGTACGAGTACCTCGAGTCGGAGGCGAAGGCCAAGGCGGTGCTCCAGGCGGTGGAGCTCGCGGCCGCGCAACCAGAGTGGCCTTGAGTTCGCCGGCGCACACCCCGGCTTGACCTTGCCGCCGCGATCGCGTTAGCGTCGCCCCGGTGCGGCTGCGGCGATGGTGGGTGCTCGCCCTGGTCCTCGTGCTGTGTTGCGTATCCAGCGCGAGCGCGCAGCCGTACCTGCCTCCGGGCCACCACGTGTTCGCTGGGCTGACCGGCGGGAGCTCGATCACGCAGTGGCAGCAGATCGTCGGAAAGCACCCGCCGGTGTTCGAGACCTACATGACGTTCAACACCCCGACGCGGTGGCTGGCGTCGCCAGACAGCGCCTTTCGGGCGCGGCTCGCCCTGCACCTCTCGACCTCGGACGGATACGGAAAACCGGGCGTGACATCACCGGAGGCGATCGCGCTCGGTCATTCCGACTGGTTCCTGCTGGCGCTGGGGCGCCACCTCGCACAGTCCCATCGGATCGTCTACCTGCGAGTGATGGGGGAGATGAACGGCTACTGGAACGCCTACGCGCCGTTTTCGGCCGACGGCTCGTGGCGCGGCGTTCAAAATTCGCAGAAGTTCTACATCGCGGCGTGGCGGCGGACCGTGCTGATCGTCCGCGGTGGCCCGGTCAGCCGGATCAACCGCCGTCTACGAGCGCTGAGACTCCCCCCCGTTCATACCCATGCGCGGACGTTGCCGCGGCCGCGAGTGGCGTTTTTGTGGGTCCCCCAGGATGCAGGTAGTCCCGACGTCCCGGGCAACGCGCCCGGCGCGTTCTGGCCGGGGAACGCATACGTCGACTGGGTCGGAACCGACTTCTACGCCTCGTTTGCGAACTTCGCGCAGCTCAGCCGCTTCTACGATCAGTTCCGCGGAAAGCCATTCGTGCTCTCCGAGTGGGCACTGTACGGCGCGGACGATCCCGGCTTTGTGCGGGCGCTGTTCGCCTGGGTACGCCACCGTCCCCGGGTGCGGATGCTCAACTACTACCAGGGCTTCACCACGTCCAGCCAGGCGAACCTCGCGCAGTATCCGCAGAGCCGCGTCGTCCTGCGGCGGGAGCTCCGCTCGCCCCGCTACCTGGCGTACCCGCCCGAGTACGCCCACCCGCACAAGCGCGGCCACCAACCGCCTGCGCGGCCGCCGCTACCGCCGACGCCCGGTCCGCCACCGAACCCGCCGCCGCCCGTTCCCCAACCAGGGCCGTCCCAGCTGTGCGTCCCGCTCCTGCCGATCTGCGTGACGCTGCCCTAGGGCATTAGGACTTGCAGCGCGCGCCGCTCGTTACCGTTCGCGGCCTGAGAGTCCTAGTCATCGACAACTACGACAGCTTCACGTACAACCTGGTGCAGTACCTGGGCGAGCTTGGGGCGGAGATCGAGGTGGTGCGTAACGACCACGCCACGGTCGACGAGCTCCTGGTCCGCGGCTATGACCGGGTGATCGTCTCGCCGGGACCGTGCACGCCGAACCAGGCCGGGATCTCGCTCGAGGCGGTGCGGCGCTTCCCCGAAGCGAAGATCCCGACCCTCGGCGTGTGCCTCGGCCACCAGGCACTGGTGCAGGCGTGGGGCGGGAAGGTCATCCAGCACGAGCCCGTGCACGGGAAGACGACCAGGGTGGCCCACGACGGCCGCACCATATTTCAGGGCTTGCACGAGCCGCTTCAGGTCGGGCGCTACCACTCGCTCGTAGCCGATTCCGCGTTGCCCGAGGTGCTCGAGCTCAGCGCCGACGCCGACGACGTGGTGATGGCAGTCCGCCATCGCGAGCTGCCCGCCGAAGGGGTTCAGTTCCATCCCGAATCGGTGCTGACCGAGCAGGGCCGCGAGCTGCTCGGGAACTTCCTGTCGCGGGCGCGATGAGGAGAGAACCGCAATGACTGGACCCGCGTCCGAGCTGTTGACACGTGCGATCGAGGAGGTCGCCTCGGGCCGCGATCTGAGCCTCGCCGACGCCGCCGCAGTGCTCTCAGAGATCATGGAGGGTCACGCGTCGGAAATTCAAATTGGGTCGTTCCTGATCGCGTTGCGGACGAAGGGCGAGACCGTGGACGAGCTCGCGGGACTGGCCCAAGCGATGCGGGAGTTCGCCGCTCGTGTGGAGGTCTCCACCGACGATCTGCTCGACACGGCCGGCACCGGCGGGGGGCGGCGCACCTTCAACGTGTCGACGACCGCGGCATTGATCGCCGCAGGCGCGGGCTGCACCGTCGCCAAGCACGGCAACCGCTCCGCGACGGGCCTCTCAGGATCAGCCGACATGCTCGAGGCACTGGGCGCGCGCATCGATCTGACTCCGCAAGCGGTCGCGCGGTGTATCGAGGAGGTCCGCTTCGGCTTCATGTTCGCGCCGGCGCACCATCAGGCGACGCGGTACGTGGTGCCCGTGCGCCGCGAGCTCGGGGTCCGCACGATCTTCAACTTCCTGGGGCCGCTGACCAACCCGGCAGGGGCCAGCCGTCAGGTAGTGGGTGTATCGGACCCCGCGTACCTGGAGACGATGGCCGGCGCGCTGGCGCGCCTGGGGACCAAGCACGCACTGCTGGTGAGCGGCGAGGACGGCGTCGACGAGCTCAGCATCTCGGCTCCGACCCAGGTGGTGGAGGTGACCCAGGGCACGCTCCGGCGCTACACGGTGACTCCAGAAGAGGTCGGGCTGGAGCGGGCTCGAGCCGAGGAAGTCCCCGGAGGCAACCCTGAGCAAAACGCGCAAACCGCCCGGCAGATTTTCACCGGGGCGCGGGGCGCGGCGCGCGCGCTCGCGCTCCTGAACGCGGGCGCAGCGATCTACGCGGGCGGCGGCGCCGACTCGCTCGCTGCCGGCGTACGGGCCGCCGAGGAGGCCGTTGACTCAGGCGCGGCGGCACAGGCGGTCGAGCGATTCGTGACGCGTACGCGGGAGCTGGCGCCCCGGTGAATCAACTGGAGCCGATCCTGGCGGCGACCCGGGAGGAGGTCGCGCGGCGCCAGCGCGCCGCCCCCATGGCGGAGCTCGAGCGCATCGGTCGTGAGCGCCTGGCGGCTCGCGAGCTGCGTGACTTCATGGCCGCGGTGCAGGCGCCGGGTCTGTCGCTGATCGCCGAGCACAAGCGCCGCTCGCCCTCCGCCGGGCTCATTCGCGACGGCGTCACGGTCGAGCATGTAGTCGGCGCCTACGAACGAGCCGGGGCCGCCGCGGTCTCGATCTTGACCGACGGGCCGAGCTTCGGCGGCTCGCTGGACGATCTCCGGCGGGCCCGCGCCGCCACTGCGCTGCCGCTCCTGCGCAAGGACTTCATCGTCGGCCCCTACCAGGTTCACGAGTCACTGGCGGCGGGGGCGGACGCGATCCTCCTGATCGTCGCGGCGCTGAGAGAGGCCGAGCTCTCCGAGCTGCACGCGCTGACCCGCGAACTGGGGCTGGTCGCGCTGGTCGAGGTCCACGATCGCCCAGAGCTCGATGTGGCGCTGGGCGCTGGCGCCGAGCTGGTTGGCATCAACAACCGAGACCTCACGACGCTGTCGGTCAACACCGAGACCACGTTCGAGCTGGCTCCGCTCCTACCCGCAAACGTGACCAGTGTCGCCGAGTCCGGGTTCCGTAGCCACGACGAGCTCGCGCAGCTGGCTGGGCTCGGAGTGGACGGGGTCCTGGTTGGCGAGGCGCTGATGCGCGCAGAAGACGTGGAAGAAGCGTGTCGTGCGCTCAGTGACCTTTAGAAGCTTTAGGCCCACTTGACCGCCAAGACGACACTGGCAACAACGTGAAAAAGCTCCTGCGCTCTCCGCTGGTCGCGGCGGTGCTCGGGGGGCTGGTCGTGGCGCTGGTGTTCCTGGCGCTCGGGGTCACGGGCCGCCGCACGACGGAGACGATCGTCGAGCAGGCTCCGGTGGCCGCCCAGCCGGCGTCCAGCGGCACCTCGACGCTCACCCCGCACGAGATCTATGTCCGGGACGCTCCGGGGGTGGTGTTCGTCCGCGCGCAGGTGAACGACCAGGTCGAGACCCCGTTCGACCTGTACGGGCAGCAGCAGAGCGGGAGCTCGACGGGCTCGGGCTTCCTGATCGACCGTCTCGGCCACGTCCTGACCGCCTATCACGTGATCCAGGGCGCGGACCGCAGCACCGGCGTCACGCTCCAGTTCGGCAACGGGGTCACCCGCACGGCCGCGGTGGCCGGGGAGGATCCCGACGACGATCTGGCCGTGCTGAAGGTCGACCTGCGCGGCCTGCCGAGAATGCAACCGCTTCCGCTCGGCGACTCGACGACGGTGCGCGTCGGCGATCCGACCCTCGCGATCGGCAATCCCTTTGGGCTCGATCGGACCCTCACCAGCGGCATCATCTCCTCGTTGCAGCGCCAGATCGAGGCACCGGATGGGTTCACGATCGACAACGTGATCCAGACCGATGCTCCAATCAATCCAGGCAACTCGGGAGGGCCGCTGCTCGACGCGGCGGGCCGGGTGATCGGAATCAACTCGCAGATCGCGACCTCGCAGGCGGCGGCGCGGAGCGAGCATTGGGATCGGCTTTGCGATCCCGATCAACACCGCCACGGACTTCCTCCCGAGCCTAGAAAAGGGTCGAAGGGTCAAGGTGGCGTACCTGGGGCTGAGCGGCGAACGGCCGCGTGGGTCGCGGCGAGGCGTGCTCGTGCAGTCCGTGCAGCCGGGTGGCCCTGCCGACCTGGCCGGTCTGAAAGCAGGCGACCAGATCGAGTTGGTGGGCGGTCACGAGGTCAAGTCGATCGACGATATTGACATGGCCGTGTCGAAGCTCGCACCCGGGCAGGTGATGATCGTGCGGGCATCGCGCGCCGGCCACGTGCAGACGTTCAAGGTCACGCTCGGCAGCCGGCCCGCACAGGGATCGGGGTAGGCCGCGCGTACCATGGGTGCCGTGGATGCGCGGCCACCCAAGATCAAGTTCTGCGGCATCACCTCGCTCGCGGACGGCGAGCTGGCGCGTTGCCGCGGGCGCCTGGGCAATCGGCCTGATCTTCTGGCCCGGCTCGGCGCGGCAGCTGCGCGCTCGCGGACGCGGCCGAGATCGGCTCCGCGTTGCGGCGGCGGGTCGAGGTGGTGGGCGTGTTCGTCAACGCCACGCTCGATGAGCTGGCGGGGACCGCGGAGGCGCGTCGGGCTGACGATCCTCCAGCTCCATGGCGACGAAGGCCCCGCGTTCTGCGCGGAGGCCGCGCGGCGTACCGGCTGCAAGGTGATCAAGGCGATGCGGGTGCGCAGCGGCGCCGAGATTCAGGCGCTCTCGCAGTTTCGGACCGACTACCACCTGCTTGACAGCTACGCGCGCGGCCGCCCCGGCGGTACCGGGGAGACGTTCGCATGGGAGCTCGCCGCAGCGCACCGCGGGTCGGTGCCCGTGATCCTCTCGGGCGGACTGACCCCCGAAAATGTGGGGGACGCGATCGCGGCTGTCCGGCCCATTCGCAGTCGACGTGGCGAGCGGCGTCGAGCGCGAGCCCGGGCGCAAGGACCCCGAGAAGCTCCAGGCCTTCGCGGCGGCGGTGCGGTCGGCCGGCGCCGTCGGCGCTCGCCATGACCGCCGTCGAGCATCGATTCGGGCCCTACGGCGGCCAGTACGTACCGGAGACGCTGATGCCGGCGCTCGACGAGCTCGAGCGCGCGTGGGTGCAGCGCGCGACGACCCCGGCTTTCGCGCCGAGCTCGACGGGCTGCTGCGCGACTACGTCGGCCGGCCCTCGCCCCTGTACCTCGCCTCGCGGCTGAGCGAGGCGGTCGGCCACGCCGTCTACCTGAAGCGCGAGGACCTCAACCACACCGGCGCGCACAAGATCAACAACGCGCTCGGCCAGGCGCTGCTGGCGCGGCGAATGGGCAAGCGCCGGATCATCGCCGAGACCGGAGCCGGCCAGCACGGCGTCGCGACGGCGACCGCCTGCGCGCTGCTCGATCTGGAATGCGTCGTCTACATGGGCACCGAGGACATGCGCCGCCAGCGGCCCAACGTTGAGCGGATGGAGCTGCTCGGGGCGCACGGTCGAGCCGGTGCGAAGCGGGCGCCCGCACGCTGAAGGAGGCCGTATCGGCGGCGATCCGCGACTGGGTCGACCAACGTCGACAGCACCCACTACATCATCGGCTCGTGCGTCGGGCCGGCGCCGTACCCGGCGCTCGTGCGCGACCTCCAGCGCGTGATCGGCGACGAGGCCCGGGCGCAGATGCTCGAGCGGGCCGGCCGGCTTCCGCAGCGCGTGATCGCGTGCGTCGGCGGCGGCTCGAACTCGATCGGGATGTTCGTCCCGTTCGTCGACGATTCCGAGGTCGAGCTGGTCGGCGTCGAGGCGGCCGGCGAGGGGATCGACACCGGCCGGCACGGCGCGCCGCTGACCGCCGGCGGGCTCCCCGGCGTCCTGCACGGCGCCTACTCGGCGATCATGCAGGACGAGGACGGGCAGATCCTCGAGGCGCACTCGATCTCCGCGGGCCTCGACTACCCCGGCAGCGGGTCCGGAGCACGCCTGGCTGCGCGACTCCGGGCGCGCGCGCTACGTCGCGGTCACCGACGAGCAGGCACTCGAGGCGTTTGCGCGGACTGCGCGGCTCGAGGGGATCATCCCGGCACTGGAGAGCGCCCACGCGATCGCCTGGGCGCTATCCGCGGACCCGAGCGAGCTCGACCTCGTCTGCCTGTCGGGCCGCGGCGACAAGGACCTCGCCGAGGCGCTCGAGCACCTGCTCGGGCGCGCATGAGCGGAGTCGAGCGGATCGCCGAGGCGTTCGCGTCAGCGCGCGCGAACGGCCGCCGCGCGGCGCTGATGCCATACCTGATGGGCGGCTTCCCCGACCTCGAGACCTCGCGGCGAGATCGGGCTCGCCTACGCGCGAGGCCGGCGCCGACCTGAGTCGAGCTGGGCGTCCCGTTCTCCGACCCGCTCGCCGACGGGCCGGTGATCCATGCCGCGGGAACCGCGGCGCTGCGCGCGGGGGCCACGCTCGACGGCGTGCTCGAGCTGGCGCGCGTCGCATCGCCGCAGGCAGTTCCGGTCGTGCTCATGTGCTACTCCAACCCGATCCTCGCCCGTGGGCTCGAGCGCTTTGTCGATGCGCTCGTCGAGCGCCGGCGCCAGCGGACTGATCGTCCCCGATCTTCCGCTCGAGGAGGCCAGGCGAGTGCTGCGGCACTGCGACGCTCGCGGGTTGGCGCTGGTGCCGCTGGTCGCGCCGACGACCCCGCGAGCGGCTGGCGACGGATCGGTGCGCGGGCGCGCGGGTTTCTGTACACGCGTGTCGCTCACCGGGACGACCGGAGAGCGCAGCGGTCTCGACGGCGGGCTCGGCGGCTGATCCTGGCACGTCGCCGCGCGAGCACGCAGGTTCCGGTCGCGGTCGGGTTCGGGATCGGCACGCCGGAGCAGGCGCGGCGGCCGCGGCGGCCGGCGCGGACGGCGTGATCATCGGCACGCCGGCTTGTGCGCGCCGCGGGAGAGTCCGACGATCCCGCCGGCGCGGGCGGTGGCGGACGCCTCGTAGGCTGAGTTCTCTGGCGAGCGCTCGCTTCGACGGCGTCAGACGACGGACAGCTCGGTTAGCATCGGGCGCCGATGGGCCTGATTCTCACCGCCACCGCCGGGCTCTGCCTGTGGATCATCTTGTGGTCGCTGAACATCTCGGGCTTTGACGCGATCCTGATCGCGGTCGTGATGGTGCTGGTCGCGATCGGCGGTGCGCAACCTGCTCCCGTTCCTGCCCGGCCGGCGGGACTAGACTGTAGCATGCGCCGGGCTCAGCGTCGGCTGCTGCTCGGGCGCCGTGCGCCGGGCCTGGTCGCGGCGCTGACGCATGGGCGTGCTTGCCGCGGGCGTGTCGCCGCGGCGCCGGCAGCTCCAGCGTCACCGTCACCGGCAGACGCTGACGATCTACGCCAGCTGCGCCTGCCAGTGCGCGGCACGCAGATGCCGAAGGACGTGCTCGACGCCGAGCGGCTCGCCTTCCAGCAGAAGCAGAGCGAGGTCAGCGGCATTCAAGCTCTCGTGCGGCACGTCGGACGCGCCAAGCTTCGAACAACGCCCGCACCGCGATCCAGGACACCCAGCTCGATCGCCTATCTCGGCGAGCTTGCCCCCGGGCGCTCCGCGGACTGCATCGGGATCACGAACGCCCAGGAGCTGCTCCAGGTCAGCCCTCCGACACCGCGCTCGAGCTGACCCAGGCGCACGGGCGCCGTGCCGGGCGCGCCGAAGCGCTACTACGAGCAGCTTCAAGACGTACGGCCGGACGTTTGCGCGGGTGGTGCCGAACAGCGCGCAGGAGGCCAAGGCGCAGGTGCAGGAGATGCAGCCTCACTAGCGGTCAGGCGGCTCTACGTGACGAATGACGGCAGCCCATACGGCAGAGCGATCGCGCTCGCGGTGAAATCAGGCGGCGGCGTCGCGCGGCGATCACCGTTGTCGCCGCGCCAGCCGGAGCCGACGCGATGTTCTACGGCGCGCATCAGCGCGGCGCCGCGACGCGCACGTTCACGAGCGCTGCGCAAGCCAGACCCCGCAGCTCGAAGCTGTTCGGCCCTTCGGCACTTGGCGGCGCGCGTTTGCCGCAGGTCTTCCGGCCGGAGTTCGAACGTCTACGTCTCGGCCCCTGGCTTTTTGCCGCAAGGACCTGCCGCCCGCTGGTCGGACGTTCGTCGCTGCAGTTCGAGGCGACCTACCAGCACGTGCCAGCGCCGGAGGCGATCTTCGGCTACGAGGCGATGGCCGCGGTGCTCGATGTGCTGCAGGAGGCCGGCTCCTCGGCGACAACCGCTCCACGGTCGTGCACGACTTCTTCGCGATCCAGAACCGCACCTCGGTGCTCGGGACCTACTCGATCAACGCGTACGGCGACACCTCGCTTCGCGCCGTTCGTGTTCAGCCGCGTCCGCGACGGAGCGCTTGTGCCGTTCAAGTCCGTCCAAGTCCAGGGGTGAGCGGGCGCGGCGCCGGCGAGCGGCCGCTGGTCGCGCTCCTGCGGCGCTCGCAGCTCTGCGGGGCTGCGGCTGCGGCAGCGACGCCGGCCGCCGACCGGATCCCAGGCACGACGCTGACGATCTACGCGAGCGTGCCGCTTCCACGGTGCCTCGCGGCGTCAGATGCCGCGGCGGTGCTGAGCGGCGCGCAGCTCGCGCTCGAGCGAGGCGCATGGCGCGGATCGGGCAAGTACCGCATCGCGCTCGCGGCAGCTCGACGACTCGACCCGCAGCGCGGCGGAATGGGACCCGGGCCAGACCACGCGCAACGCCCGGCCGCGCGGTCCAGGACCGCACCACGGTCGGCTACATCGGCGAGCTCAACTCCGGCGCCAGCGCGATCTCGATCCCGCTGCTCAACCGCGCCGGGATCGCGCAGATCAGCCCGCCGAGCACCGCCGTCGGCCTGACCTCCGACGGCCGCCGGGTGCGGCCCCCGGGCGAGCCCCAGAAGTACTACCCGACGGGCGATCCGCACGTTCGCTCGGGTCGTCCCGAACGACGCCGTGCAGGCGGCGGCGCAGGTGCAAGCTCCAGCGCGAGCCTCGGCTGCCAGCAGGACCTTCGTGCTCGACGACGGCGAGGTCGACGGCGAGGACACCGCCGACGAGCTTCGCCGTGGCCGCGCACAGCGCGGGGCTGCGACGTCGTCGGCGTCGCAGGCGTTCGACCCGCACGCCACCGACTACACGCTCGCTCGCGAGCGGCGTCGCGCAGCAGCGGCGCCGACTGCGTGCTGATCAGCGCGATCACCGAGAACCACGCGGCGCTCGGTGACCGAGCCAGATCGCCGCGGCGATGCCGGACGCGAAGATCTTCGCCGTCGGCGGGCGTCGCCGAGAGCACCTTCACCGACCCGGCCCAGGGCGGGATCCCGCTGGCGCTCGACCCCCGCGTCCTGATCACGGTGGCGACGCTCGCCGCGAGCGCCTACCCGCCGGCCGGCGAAGGCGTTCTACGCCGCGTACGCAGCGGCGTTACGGGTCGCCCGAGCCATACGCGATCTTCGGCTACGAGGCGATGAGCCTGATGCTCGAGCGCGATCGACGCGAGCCACCGACGACGGCAGCACAGCCGGTCAAGCGGTCGAAGGTGCGTGGCGGCGCTGTTCGCCACGCGGGACCGCACAGCGTGCTCGGGCACCTACAGCATCGAGCCCGACGGCGATCACGACGCTCGCGCCGCTACGGCGTTACCGGATCGTCGACGGCAGCTGGCGCTTCTGGAAGGCGATCAGACGGCTGTCAGGCGCCGCGCTAGCGCGTCCGCGATTGACGTTCCGTTAGGAGCGCTCGTCAGGGCCGCGCTTGCTGCGGTCCGGAGCCCGCACTACTCTGCGCGTACCGGACACCGAGAACCGGGCATCGACACAAGAGGAGGAGCATGCGTTTTCTCGGCAGAGCTATGAGCGGCTGCGTGCTGGCAGGCGTCGTGGTGATCGCCTCTGGCGGCCTGCGGCAGCAGCAGCAAGAGCAGCAGCAGCGGCAGCGCGAGCAGCGGCGGCGAACACGATCGACATCTACTCGAGCCTGCCGCTCCAGGGCGCCGTCGACCGCGCAGACCGATCCCGGCTCGTCAACGGCGATGAAGCTCGCGCTCGTCGCAGGCGCGGCAACAAGGCCGGCCAGTTCAACGTCAACTACCAGTCGCTCGACGACTCGACGGCGCAGTGCCGACAACTGGGACCTCAACGCAGACGCGCGGCCAACGCCCGCAAGGCGGCCACCGACTCCGAAGGCCGTCTACTACATCGGCGAGTTCAACTCCGGCGCCAGCGAGGTCTCGATCCCGATCCTCAACCAGGCCGGGATCCCGCAGGTCAGCCCGGCGAACACGTACGTCGGACTGACCACCAACGAGCCGGGCAGCGCGCCCGGCGAGCCGCAGAAGTACTACCCGACCGGCAAGCGCACCTACCTGCGGATCGTCCCCCGCGACACGATCCAGGCCGCCGCCGGCCTGGCCGACGATGAAGCAGGACGGCTGCACGAAGGTCGCCGTCGCCAACGACAAGACGCCTACGGCGCCGGCCTGGCCGACGCTGCTCGAGCTGGAGAAGGGCAAGTACGGGTCGACGGTCACCGGCAACACGGGCTCGATCCCGACCTCGCCGAACTTCCGCGCCTACGCCTCGACGATCAAGGGCCAGGGTGCGGACTGCTTCTACTCCGCGGTATCGTCTCCACCGGCGAGGTGCAGATGATCAAGGACGTCAACGCGGCGCTGCCGAACGCCAAGATCTTCGGCGGCGACGGCATCTGCTCCGGCGGCGTACACCAACCCGGCGAAGGGCGGCTTCCCGGCGAGCATCGCGCCGCTGATCCAGTGCACGGTCGCGACCCTGGACCTCACCGCGCTATCCGGGCGGCCGGGCAGTTCCTGGCCGCCTACAAGGCCAAGTACGGGGCCTCGAGCCCCGACCCGTACGCGATCTACGGCTATGAGGCGATGAAGCTCGGGCTCGACACGATCGCCGAGCTCGGGCCGAAGGGCAACGACAAGGCCGCGGTGCTCGCGGCGCTGTTCGCGATCAAGGCCCGCCACTCGGTGCTCGGCACCTACGGGTTCGACTCCAACGGCGACACGACGCTGAAGTCCTACGGCCTGTACAAGGTCGGCACCGGACGGCAACCCGCTGTTCGTCAGGACGGTCACGCCGAGTCAGACGTAGCGATGCTAGCGGAGCGGGGCCGTCGCGGCGGCCCCGCTCCGCCGCTTAGGCTGACGCAGGCCGTGGAAGCCAACTCGCTCGCCACCAGGCTCGCGCTCGCCGGCCGTCAGGACGTCGGTGCTGGCGCCGTCCGGCGCGTGCGTTGGCCGCTGGGGTTTGATCGTCGCGCTGCGGCGCTGCCCGATCTACTACGGGATCCACGACCTCGTCTCCGGCTACCCGGGGTTCGCCGCACGGCCACGCGACCGTCACGCCACGACCTCACCTACCTCGGCGAACAACCTCGTCCAGGGGATCTCCAACGGCGCGATCTGGGCGCTGATCGCGATCGGCTACACGCTGGTCTACGGGATCATCGAGCTGATCAACTTCGCCCACGGCGACGTGTTCATGATCGGCTCGTTCACCGGCGCCGGCTTCTGGGCGTCGATCGGACTGGGCCTGGCCACCGGCCCGCTCGGGCCTGGTGCTCGGCCTGCTGCTGACGCTGATCGTCTCGATGCTCGTCTGCGGCAGCCTGAACGTGCTGATCGAGCGGGTCGCCTACCGGCCGCTGCGCAACGCGCCGAAGCTGGCGCCGCTGATCACCGCCGTCGGGTTCTCGTTCATCCTGCAGAACGTCGGGCTGCTGTGGCTGCGGCGGCTCGCCGGCCGGCGTCTCTGACCTGATCCACCAGAACGACACGGTCGTCCAGATCTCCGGGCGTGGTGATCCGCCGCGCGGATGTCCTCGCGATCGGCGTCGACGATCCCGCTGGTGCTGCTGCTCGGCTGGTTCGTCGCGCCGCACGCGGCATGGGCAAGGCGATGCGCGCCACCGCGCAGGACCCCGAGGCGGCGCGGCTGATGGGGATCAACGTCGACACGACGATCTCGCTGACCTTCCTGCTCGGCGGGATGCTGGCCGGCGCCGCCGGGCTGGTGTACGCGCTGTACGAGACCACGATCTGGTACTTCCAGGGCTTCGAGGCCGGGCTGATCGCGTTCACCGCGGCGGTCATGGGCGGCATCGGCAACATCCGCGGGGCCGTCCTCGGCGGGCTGATCATCGGCTGCATCCAGCAGCATCTCCGACGCCCGCATCGGGCCGCAATGGACCCCGGCGATCGTGTTCGGCTACCTGGTGATGATCATGGTCCTGCGCCCGCGCGGCCTGCTCGGCGAGGAGACGCGGGAGGCCGGATGAGCGAGCTGCTGAGCGCGATGCTGCGCGCGAGCGGCGCGAGCGGCGCGATCGAGCGCGTGCTGCCGCCGTGGTGGCGCGCGTGCGCTGGCCGTCGCTGCTGATCGCGTTCGGCGTCGCTGCTGCCGCTTTTCTTCTCGGACACGAGCGACTTCATCAACGCCGAGATCCTCGCGCTGGCCTACGTGGTGTTCGCGCTGGGGCTGAACGTCGTGGTCGGCTTCGCCGGGCTGCTCGACCTCGGGTACGTGGCGTTCTTCGCGCTCGGCGCCGTACGCGCTGGGCTGGTTCGGCTCCGGCTTCTTCTTCAAGGCGCACGCCCACGTCGCTCGTCTCCACGTCGCCGCGACGCTGCCCGGCATCCACCTCAACTTCCTGCTGATCCTGGTCTGCGCGGTGCTGATCACCGTCGCTCGCCGGCACGATCATCGGTCTGCCGACGCTGCGGCTGCGCGGCGACTACATCGCGATCGTGACGCTCGCCTTCGGGGAGATCATCCGCGTGTTCGCGATCAACGGCACCGAGCATCAAGATCGCCGGGATGCCGCTGACCGCCGGCAACATCGGCATCAGCGGCGTCGACCCGCCGTACTTCCCGGGGTCGGCACGTTCAACGAGCTGCACCTCAAACCGTGGTACTGGACGATCTTCGGGCTCGTGCTGATCTCGCTGTTCGTCAACCTGCGCGTGCGCGACTCGCGGCTCGGGCGCGCCTGGATCGCGCTGCGCGAGGACGAGGTGGCGGCGGTCTCGATGGGGATCCCGCTGGTGCGCACGAAGCTGCTGGCGTACGCGATGGGCGCGGCGTTCGGCGGCGTCGCCGGCGCGTTCCTGGGCAGCTACAACACCGTGATCAACGCCGACGAGTTCCAGTTCGGCTTCTCGATCTTCGTGCTCGCGATGATCATCGTCGGCGGCCTGGGGTCGATCTGGGGGGCGGTGCTCGGCGCGCTGCTGCTGTCGAACATCAACTACTACCTGATCCCCGACGTGCTCAACACGCTGCCCGGCAAGCTCGGGCTGAACTTCAACCTCACCGACCTGCAGGTCAGCATCTTCGGCTTCCTGCTCGTGCTGGTGATGGTGCTGCGCCCGCAGGGGCTGCTGCCGGAGCGAAGACGCCGGCTGGAGCTGGCCGAGGGCATCGGCGAGACCGAGCTCGACGGGAGCCGGCGGTATGAGCGTCGGCGATCGCAGCCCTGACCGCCGAGCCGTCGGCGCGACGGCGCCGCCGCGATCCTGCGCGCCGAGACGCTGGTCAAGGAGTTCGGCGGCCTGGTCGCGGTCAACGACGTGTCGCTCGACATCCCGACCGACTCGATCGTCTCGATCATCGGCCCCAACGGCGCCGGCAAGACGACCCTGTTCAACATGCTCACCGGCCTGTACAAGCCGACCGCGCGGGCGGATCGTGTTCGGCGGACGCGACATCACCCGCGCGCGTCCGGACGTGATCACCTCGCTCGGCGTCGCGCGGACGTTCCAGAACATCCGCCTGTTCGGCGCGATGACCGCGCTCGAGAACGTGATGGTCGGCCGCCACAGCCGGATGCGCGCAGGGCTGTTCGGCTCGATCCTGCGCGCGCCCTGGGTCCGCGCGCGAGGAGCGGGCGGTGCGCGAACGCGCCGCGCGAGATGCTGCGCTACGTCGGGCTCAAGCCCGCCCAGTTCGGCCAGCTCGCGCGTCAACCTCAGCTACGGCGATCAGCGCCGGGTCGAGATCGCGCGGGCGCTCGCCTCCGAGCCCAAGCTGCTGCTGCTCGACGAGCCGACGGCGGGCATGAACCCCCAGGAGTCGGCGGCGCTGACCGACTTCATGCGCAAGCTGCGCGACGAGCTCGAGCTGACGATCCTGCTGATCGAGCACGACATGAAGGTGGTCATGGACGTCTCCGAGCGGATCACGGTGCTCGACCACGGCGAGAAGATCGCCGAGGGGCCGCCGGCCGAGGTGCGCGCCAACCCGCGCGTGATCGAGGCCTACCTCGGGAATGCAGGACTGATGGCGCTGCTCGAGGTCGACGACATCCACGCCCGCTACGGCACGATCGAGGCGCTGCAAGGGCGTCTCGCTGACGGTCGACGAGGGCGAGGTGGTGACGCTGATCGGCTCCAACGGCGCCGGCAAGTCGACCACGCTGCGCTCGATCACCGGCCTGACCCCAGCCAGCTCGGGCAAGATCCGCTTCGACGGCGAGGAGATCACGCGCGTCCCGGCGCACGAGATCGTCGGCCCGCGGGATCGCGCTCGTCGCCCGAGGGTCGCCACTGCTTCCCGCGCATGACCGTGCGCGAGAACCTCGACCTGGGCGCCTACCGCCGCCGCGGCTACGACATCGCGCGAGGACCTCGAGCGCGTGTTCGACGCTGTTCCCGCGCCTGCAGGAGCGCGAGAGCCAGAAGGCGGGCACGATGTCCGGCGGCGAGCAGCAGATGCTCGCGATCGGCCGCGCGCTGATGGCCCGCCCGCGGCTGCTGATGCTCGACGAGCCGTCGATGGGCATCGCTCCGATCCTCGTGCAGCGGATCTACGAGACGATCGGCGAGATCAACCGCCAGGGCGTCGCGATCCTGCTGGTCGAGCAGAACGCCAACTACGCGCTGGAGATCTCCCGCCGCGGCTACGTGCTGGAGACCGGCCGCGTCGTGCTGGCCGACGCTCGTCGCGAGCTCCGCGACGATCCCGAGGTGCAGCGGGCGTACCTGGGGACATGATCGGTCTTCGCGTTCACGATCGGGGCGACAGGCGCTGTACCTGCTGTTCGTCTGGCTGATCTCGGCGGCCGGCGGCTCCTGGCTCGTCCGAGCGCAAGGGCTACGGCGAGCGCGTCGGGCTGGCCTTCGGGCTGCTCCTGTCGGCGATCGGGCTGCTGATCGTGCTGCTGCTGCCGGGCCGTCCCGGGTCGGCGTGGAAGCTCGAGGGGCCGCTGCCGCCGAGGCGGCGGCGGGGCGGTCGGCTGCGCCAGCGGTGCGCGCCACCGACGGCGACGCCCGGCGTGCGCCCGGCGCTGACGGCCGCGGCTCGGCGCCTTGCGTCGCGCTGCGGCTCGGGCCAGATGGCGCTGGCTGATCCGGACGACGCTCGGCAGCGGCATCCTCGGCAGCTGGCCACCAGTGACGCGGATCGCCGTGATCGCCGGCTGTCGCCGCAGCGCGGCGCCCTTGGCGCGGATCCGCGCTCGAACGCGCCACGCGCTTGACGGTGGAATTGGTGAGCTGTCGACCTCGATCGGCACGCGCTCGCACGCGCCAGCAGCGCGTCGACCGTCGGTAGCGCGTGCATCCGGACGTTGAAACGCCGGCCCGGCAGTCCGCAGCGCGGATCAGCGCCAGGAACTGCCTCGACTCCGTTGAGCGATCGCCTCGTGGCCGCGCTCGCCGCAGCGAGCACCGCAGGTGCGGCGCGAACCACGAACGAAGCGGTGATGCTCGTGCTCGGCGTCGCGCTCGGCAGCCTGGCATGGGTCAGCGTCCTGGCGGCCGCGATTGCCGTCCTTCGGCGCGCAGCTAGCGAACGCGCGTGATCCGGTTCGCCGAAGTTCAGCAGGATCCGGGCTGGTCGAGGTTCGGCGGCGCGCTGGCGTACGCCACCGCCGAACACCGCTGAGCGCAGGCACGATCAGCGCGGCAGACGCGCGTGAGCGATGATCAGCTCGCCGGTAGGCGTCGCGGGCCGTTCGCGCTGGTGTCGCCGAGGTCTTCGCCGAGTCGGTGGATACCAGCACCGCGCCGTTGTGCCGTGCGATCGCAAAGTCGCTTCGCCGGAAGCTCGACGATGACGTCGCCGGTCGCGTGTTGGCGGGGTGGAGCAGCGTTTTAGTCTGCGCGACGAGAGCGTCGATCAGGGCCGTCTGCCGCCCGCGAGCTTCGGCGAACAGGCTCGCGCCTCTGATGGGGCCGAACGCGAAGTGGCCTGGACCGCGCGGCTCGACCGCTTGCGCCCGCTGTTGGTGTTGGTGATCCGGAGCGTCGATGATCAGAAGGTCCCGCCGCGCGTCGCGGAGGCCTGCGCGCCCAGCATGCATCGTCGAAGCTGCTCGCGCGCTCACGAGCTCGAGCCGCATCTTCGCGAGCGGGATCGCGTGGTTGTCGGTTGCCATGCGGATGTAAAGCCCATTGCTGCTCGCGGCACAGCGTCGGTGGGATGTCCTTCATCATCTCGACGCGATTGCCGACGGCGTGGTTCGGGCGTAGACGACACGGTTCGCCCGGCTGTTGAGGATTGAGTTGTTGTCGTGCTCGCGCCTCGTGCAGTCGATGGACTGCCGATCAAGCGCTCGGTCGATCCTCCGCACCCGGTGATCGCGATCGCGGCGATCGGAGCGGCGCGAACCAGCATGCGCACGGGGCGCCCGCGGCTGCCGCGCTACCGCCCCGGGCAGGATCCGCGAACTCCTCGGTCGAGGCGAAGCCGACCTCGGCGCCCGCCTCGGCCGTCCCCGCTCCCGCGCCTCCTCGGCGACCGCGGCGGCGACCGCGCCACCACCTCGCGGTTGAACACCGAGGGGATGATGTAGTCCTCGCGCAGCTCGTCGGCGCGAGACGATGTCGGCGATCGCGCGCGGCGGCGGCGGTCTTCATCGCCTCGGTGATCTCGGTGGCGCGCACGTCGAGCGCGCCGCGGAAGACCCCCGGGAAGGCACAGCACGTTGTTGATCTGGTTCGGGTAGTCCGAGCGGCCGGTGGCCACGACCCGCGCGTAGCGCGGCGGCCTCCTCGGGCGAGACCTCGGGGTCGGGGTTGGCCATCGCGAACACGATCGGGTCGGGGTTCATCGCGCGCCAGCGCCGACGCCGGCGATCACCCGCGCGCCGGACAGGCCGATGAACAGGTCGGCGCCCTCGAGCACCTCGGCGACCGGCGCCGGCGCGCCGCTCGGGGTTGGTCACCTCGGCCAGCGCGCGCTTGACCGGGTGCATCGTCCCGTCCAGGTAGTCCGCGCGCTCGGCGTGCAGCGCGCCGCGCGAGTCGCAGCCGATGATGTGCCGCGCGCCCGCCGCGAGCAGGATCCGCGGTCACCGCGACGCCGGCCGCGCCCGATCCCGACGATCACGATCCGGATGTCCTCGATCCGCTGGCCGGTCAGCGTCAGCGCGTTCAGCAGCGCCGCCAGCACCACGACCGCGGTGCCGTGCTGGTCGTCGTGGAACACCGGGATGTCGAGCGTCGGCCTTCAGCCGGTCCTCGATCTCGAAGCAGCGCGGCGCCGAGATGTCCTCGAGGTTGATCCCGCCGAACCCGGGCGCGATCGCCTGGACCGACGGCCACGATCTCGTCCGGGTCGCGGGTGTCCAGGCAGATCGGGAAGGCGTCGACGCCGGCGAACTCCTTGAACAGCATCGCCTTGCCCTCCATCACCGGCATCGCCGCGCGCGGGCCGATGTCGCCGAGCCCGAGCACGGCGGTGCCGTCGGAGACGACCGCGACCGTGTTGCGCTTGATCGTGTACTGGAAGGCCTTGTCGGGATCCTCGTGGATCGCCGCGCAGACCCGCGCCACGCCCGGGCGTGTAGGCCATCGACAGGTCCTCGCGGGTCTTCAGCGGGCTCTTGTTGCTGCAGCTCGATCTTGCCGCCGACGTGCAGCATGAACGTCCGGTCGGTGGTGTCGAGCACGCGCGCGCCCGGCGACCGCGTTGACCGCCTCGGTCAGCCGCGGCCAGTCGGCGGCGATCGCCGGTCTCGACGGTGATGTCGCGGATCGTGTGCGCGCCCTCGACCTGGACCAGGTCGACCGCGCCGATCGTGCCGCCGGCGTCGCCGATCGCGCTCGCGACCTTGCCCGAGCATCCCGGGCCGGTGGTCGATCTCGACCCGCAGCGTGAGGCTGTACTGGGCGCTCGGGGTGGTGGCCATCGCGCATGATCTGCTGGATAGCCTGACAGACGACATGCCCGACGAGCTCTTCCTGATCGACGGCAACAGCCTCGCCTACCGGGCGTTCTTCGCGCTGCCCGAGTCGATCGCCACCTCCACCGGGGTGCCGACCAACGCGATCTTCGGCTTCGCCTCGATGCTGGTGAAGATCCTCACCGACTACGGGCCGAAGGCGACGGTCGTGGTCTGGGACGCCGGCGACACCGGGCGCAAGGAGATCTACGCCGAGTACAAGGCGCAGCGCACCACCCGGCCCGACCTGCTCAAGGAGCAGTGGCCGCACCTCGAGCCGCTGGTCGAGGCGTTCGGCTACCGCAACCTCGCAGGTCGAGGGCTACGAGGCCGACGACGTGATCGCCTCGATCGTCGAGCGCGCCAAGGCAGCCGACCCGCCGATCCCGGTGATGGTCGTCACCGGCGACCGCGACGCCTACCAGCTGGTCGACGACGGGCGTGCGGATCATGACCACCTCGCCGCGGCATCACCGACACGCGCGTCTACGACCGCGAGGGCGTGATCGACCGCTACGGCGATCCCGCCCGAGCTGGTCCCCGACTTCATCGGGCTGAAGGGCGACACCAGCGACAACATCCCCGGCGTCCCGGGGATCGGCGACAAGACCGCCGCCGAGCTGCTGCAGCGGTTCGGCTCGCTCGAGGCGGTGCTCGACCACGTCGACGAGATCAGCGGCGCCAAGCGCAAGCAGAACCTGACCGAGCACGCCGAGGACGCCCGCATCTCCAAGCAGCTCGCCACCGCCAAGCGCGACATCCCGCTCGAGCTCGACCTCGCCGAGTTCGTCTCCAGCGCCGCCCGACCGCTCGCAGCTGCGCGACGTGTTCCGCGAGTTCGAGCTGCGCGAGCCGCTGCGCCGGCTCGAGGAGGCGCTCGGCTCGGCCGACGCCGCCGCGCCCGCGCCCGAGCGCCGAGCAGGCGCTCAGCGCGCGGCTGCAGCGAGGCCACGCTCGACGGACGTCGCGCCGGCTGCCCGACAGCGGAGGTCGCGGTCGCCGTCCGGGCGCCCGAGACGCCCGAGGACGCGCTGTTCGCGCGCCGAGCCGCGGTGGCGCTTCGGCGTCTACGCCGACGGAGCCGGCCGAGGTGCTGGCCGGCGAGGCGGCGCGCCCCGAGGAGCTCGTCGCAGGCGCTCGGCGCGCGGCCGGTCGATCGCCCACGACGCCAAGTCGCTCGGCGAGGTGCCCGCAGGCGCTGGCCCACGACACCGAGGTCGCCGCCTACCTGCTCGAGCCCGCCCGCCGCGCGCTACCCGTTCCGCGAGCTGTGCGAGGAGCGCGGGCCTGGCGCACCGACGTCGACGACCCGGCCGCCGCCGACGCGCTGCTCGTCGCACGCGCTGGCCGACTGGCAGCGCGAGGAGATCCGCGGGCGCGGGCTGACCGACCTGCTCGACGAGGTCGAGCTGCCGCTGGTGCGGGTGCTGCGCGAGATGGAGCTGGCCGGGCTGAAGCTCGACACCGAGCGGCTGCGCGAGATCTCCGACGCGGGTCAAGGCCGAGGCCGACGAGCTCGAGCGCGAGATCTTCGAGCTGTGCGGCGAGGAGTTCACGCTCGGCTCGCCCAAGCAGCTCGAGGAGGTCCTGTTCGGCAAGCTCGGGCTGTCGCGCAAGCGCCGCGGCAAGACCGGCTACTCGACCGACGCCCGGGTGCTGCAGGCGATCCGCCACGAGCACCCGGTGATCCCCAAGATCGAGCGCTGGCGCGAGCTGACCAAGCTCGCCCAGACCTACCTCGACGCGCTGCCGCGAGCTGATCGACGCCGACGGCCGGCTCCACACCACCTTCAACCAGACCGCCGCCACCACCGGCCGGCTGTCCTCCAACAACCCGAACCTCCAGAACATCCCGATCCGCACCGAGCTCGGCCGGGAGATCCGGGCCTGCTTCGTCGCCGAGCCGGGCAACCTGCTGGTCTCGGCCGACTACTCGCAGGTCGAGCTGCGGCTGCTGGCCCACATCGCCGGCGAGGACGTGCTCAAGGAGATCTTCCGCCGCGGCGAGGACGTGCACACCGCCACGGCCTGCCGCGTGTTCGGCGTCACGCCCGGACCAGATCGACCCCGGCATGCGCTCGAAGGCGAAGATGATCAACTACGGGATCGTCTACGGGCTGTCGGCCTACGGGATGGCCGACCGGCTCGACATCCCCCAGGAGGAGGCCGACGAGTTCATCCAGCGCTACCTGGCGGGGTTCCCGGCGGTCGGGCGGTTCATCGAGGAGACGATCGAGCAGGGCACCGAGCACGGCTACGTCTCGACGCTGTTCGGCCGCCGCCGCCAGGTGCCCGAGCTGCGCGCGCGGCGCTGGGAGCTGCGCAAGCAGGGCGAGCGCTTCGCGGTCAACATGGTGATCCAGGGCACCGCGGCCGACATCATGAAGGTGGCGATGGTCCGCTGCGACCAGCGCGCTCGCGCGAGGCCGGGCTGCAGACCCGGCTGATCCTCCAGATCCACGACGAGCTGCTGTTCGAGGGGCCGGCCGAGGAGGCCGAGCAGGTCGAGCAGATCGCCTGCGAGCAGATGAGCGCGCGCGTTCGAGATGGACCCGCCGCTGGCGGTCGAGGCCGGCATCGGCCGCGACTGGCTGGCGGCGAAGTGAGGACGGCGCCTCGCGATTGCGGTCGCTGCTCGGCGCGCTGGCGGCGCCGCACGCCGCGGCGCCGCGCCAAGCGCTTCGGCGGCGTCGTTCCGGACGTCGGCCGCCCGACGCATCGACCGCGCCGCGGGCGCCACGTCGCCAACCTCCCGTACGATGGCGGCCCGGTGCTGCACTCCAACCGCACCCACCTGATCTTCTGGGCAGCCGGCCGGGTTCGGGGCTCGGCGTTCGAGCCGGGCTACGAGTCGCTGGTCGAGACGTTCCTGGCGGACGTCGCGGCCGACAGCCATCAGCCGACCAACGTCTACGGGCTGAGCGGCCAGTACCGCGACGTCAGCCGGTCCCGCCGCATACGACTCGACCTACGGCGGCGCGGTCCTCGACACCGATCCGCTGCCGGCCAACGGCTGCATCGAGCCGCCGGGCCCGCCGCTAGGAGCGGACCGGGCTGGGCTCGCTGCCTGACCGATGAGCAGCTCCAGGCCGAGATCGAGCACGTCGTCGCGGCGGACGACCTGCCGCAGACGAGCGCCGACATCTACTTCCTGGTCACTCCGAACGGGCTCGGGAGCTGCGAGGCCACGGGCCCCAGCAGCTGCGCGCTCGGGCGGGACGACGCCAGCGGCTACTGCGGCTATCACTCGGCGACACCGCACGGGTCTGCTCGTACGCCGTGATCCCGTACAACGCCGTCCCCGGCCACTGCCAGTCCGACGAACCCGCGGCCGAACGGCAGCACCGCCGATCCGAGCGATCGTCGACGCTCAGCCACGAGCACAACGAGATGGTCACCGACCCGTACGGCGAACGCCTGGATCGACACGTCGGGCAAGGAGAACGGCGACCTCTGCATTCGACACTTCGGGCCGATCCTCGGCGGCGTCGGCACGGACGCTTACAACGAGGTGATCGACGGCGGCCACTACTACCTCCAGGAGGAGTGGAGCAACGAGGACGGCGGCTGCCAGGCGCGCGACGAAGCCGACGCGCTGTCGTTCGCAACGGATCGCCGCGCTCGTGCGGCCCGGCCGGCGACATTCATCGGCCAGCGCGACAGATCCCGATGGCCCGATCGTCGCCTACAACTGGATCTTCGGCGACGGGCGGAGCGGTCGGTGGGCGGCGTGCTCGCACACGTTCCGCCGTCCCGGGCGCTACACGGTCATGCTGCGCACGACCGACAGCGCCGGCAACTGGGCCTTCTACACGGCAGACCGAGCGCGTCGCGCGGACGCTGCGATTCGCCCGACGAAGTCGGGATGGGCGATCTCCAGGTAGTGGTCGAACGACCAGTCGACGAACCGCTTGGCGCTGCATCGCCCGCAGCGCCGGCGGCCAGCAGCCGCGGCGCGACCCGCGGGACCAGCCGCTGGACGCGCAGCATCCACTCGAACTCCAGCGCGTGGGCGGCGGAGAAGGCGCGGTAGCGGCCGAGCGCCTGCTCGCGGCTCTGGCCGCCCTCGAGCACCGCGCGCAGCTCGCGCCCGCAGGCGATCCCGAAGTACAGCGCGGTGCGGATCCCCTCGGCGGTCAGCGGCAGGCAGTGGCCGGCCGAGTCGCCGACGAAGAACACGCCGTCCTCGGTGGCCGTCGCGCAGCGCGTGGGGGATCCAGTTGCCCTGGTAGCGGACCGCGTCGGCGCCGAGGTCGCTCGGCCAGCCGCACGGTCGGCTCCTTGACGTGGAAGCGGGGGTCGAACGAGCCGACGCCGATCCGCAGCTCGCCGTCGGCCGGGAAGCTCCAGCCGTAGCCGGCGGGGACGTAGCAGCGGTCGATCCACACCTCGAGGTCCGTCGCCGGAGCCGAACGGGTGGACCTCGAGCCCGCGGGAGAGCAGCGCGTCGGGCGGCTGGACGTTGCTCGCCGCGCCCGAGCACCCGGCGCCAGCCGAGCGCGTCGACGATCAGCGGCGCGCGGATCTCGCCGCGGTCGGTGTGCACCGTGTGGCCCGTGCGGCCCGTCGACCTTGGCGGTCTCGAACTCGAAGCTGCGCCCTGCTCGGCCAGCAGCCCGCACAGCGTGCGGTAGTCGAACGTCGAGAACGTCCACGGCAGGTCGTAGCGGGCGGTGGCGTGCGGGGTGTGGATGACCAGCTCGCCGAAGGTCTGCTGCAGCGACTCCTGCAGGCTCCAGCGCGTCAGCCACGCGGTGGGGATCCCGCAGGCCGAGGTCTGGCGCTCGCCGATCTCGTAGCGGTCGATGACCAGCACGTCGGCGCCGCTGCCGGCCAGCTCGCGCGCGACCGCCAGGCCGGCGAAGCTGGCGCCGCAGATCAGCACGTCGCAGTCGCGATCGCAGCGGCGTGCGCTCCTCGCCGCGCTTGGTGGCTCGCGCGCGGCATCGGCGGCCTGATGATACGGGCGGCGCGCCGCGGCCGACACGCGGCTGGCTATCCTCCGACGGACCCATGTCCTCAACCACCACCCTGACGCCCGACCGCCGAGCAGCCGAACGCCAAGGTCGTCGAAGGCTCGGACGGCCTGCTGCTCGAGATCGACGGCCAGATCGTCCCCAACTACGACGCCACGCTCCACCCCTTCCAGGAGGGCGATGTGGTCACCGGCCACGTCGTCCGGATCGACAACGACGAGGTCCTGGTCGACATCGGCTACAAGTCCGAGGGCGTCATCCCCGCCGGCGAGCTGTCGATCCGCAAGTCGGTCGACCCCGGCGACGAGGTCTCGCTCGGCGAGGAGGTCGACGCGCTGGTCCTCACCAAGGAGGACCAGGACGGCCGGCTGATCCTGTCCAAGAAGCGCGCCCGCTTCGAGAAGGCGTGGCGCCGGATCGAGGCCGCCGCCGAGTCCGGCGAGCCGGTCGAGGGCACCGTGATCGAGGTCGTCAAGGGCGGCCTGATCATCGACCTCGGGCGTGCGCGGCTTCCTGCCCGCCTCGCTGGTCGACATCCGCCGCGTGCCCGAACCTCGACGAGTACATGGGCCAGACGATCGAGTGCAAGGTGATCGAGCTCAACCGCTCGCGCAACAACGTCGTGCTGTCCCGCCGCGCGGTGCTCGAGGAGCAGCGCAAGGAGGACCGCGAGCGGATCCTCGACCGGCTGCAGCCCGGCCAGGTGGTCGAGGGCACGATCTCCAACATCGTCGACTTCGGCGCGTTCGTCGACCTCGACGGGATCGACGGCCTGATCCACATCTCCGAGCTGTCGTGGTCGCACGTCAACCACCCGTCGCGAGATCCTCTCGATCGGCGACACGGTCAGCGTCAAGGTGCTCGACATCGACCGCGACCGCCAGCGCATCTCGCTGGGTCTCAAGCAGACCCAGGAGGACCCGTGGCAGCGCGTCGTCGACACCTACAACATCGGCGACGAGCTCGAGGGCACGGTCACCAAGGTCGTCACCTTCGGCGCGTTCGTCGAGATCCTCGACGGCGTCGAGGGCCTGGTGCACATCTCCGAGCTGGCCCAGCACCACGTCGAGAACCCGCGCGAGATCATCCAGCCGGGCGATCCGGTGCGGGTCAAGATCCTCGAGATCGACTCCGAGCGCCGGCGGCTGTCGCTGTCGATCAAGCGGGTCGAGGGCCAGGTGCTGCCGGTGCGGCCGATCGTGCCGCCGACCGAGGGCGACGCCGGCGATCTCGACGACGTGCCCGAGCTCGGGCTCTCCGAGGACGTGTTCGCCAGGGGAGCGTCGATCCGGCCGCGACGCCGGAGGCGACGGCGACGCCTGAGGACGAGGCGGCGCGAGCGGCCGCGCGAGGCCGAGGACCCCGGAGGACGAGGCGGTGCCGCGGACGACGAGCGCCGCGGCTGCGGCCGCTGCGAGGACGAGCCGGCGCGCCGCCGGAGGACGAGCCGAGCGCGGCCGGCCGGAGGCCGAGGCGGCGGCCGCCGACGACTGGCCGCGGAGCCGCGGCTGCCGAGGCGGCTGCCCGAGGCGAGGCCGAGGCGAGCGCGAGCGGCCGAGCTCGAGGCCGAGCGCCGAGCCGAGCCGCGCTCTCCGAGGACGAGTCGGCCTGAGCGATCCCGTTCGTCGGGCTGACCGGGCGGGATCGGCGCCGGCAAGTCGACGGCGCTGGCGGCGCTGGAGCGGCTGGGCGCGGCGTCGCTCTCGACCGACGCGCGTCGTGCACGAGCTCTACGAGACCGACGAGGTGCGCGGACGCGGTGCGTCGAGCGGTTCGGCGACGGCGGTGGCGCCGGACGGCGTGGTCGACCGCGCGCGCGCTGGCGCGGCGCGGCGTTCGCCACGCCCGAGGACCGCGCCTGGCTCGAGGCACTGCTGTGGCCGCGGGTGGGCGAGCGGATGGTCGGCCTGGCGCGAGGGGCTCGAGCGCGCCGCAGCCGCCGCCGCGGGCGGCGGTGGTCGAGGTGCCGCTGCTGTTCGAGTCCGGGATGGAGCGACGGCTTCGACGCCACGATCGCGGTGGTCGCCGACGAGGAGCTGCGCGCGCGAGCGGGCCGGCGCCCGCGGCCACGAGGCGCTCGACGAGCGCGCCGCGCGCCAGCTCACCCAGCAGGAGAAAGCGCAGCGTGCGACGTATACCGTCGTCAACGACGGCAGCGATCGAGGAGCTCGAGGCGCAAGCTGTCGGCGATCCTTGACATGCTGACCGAATGAGCCCTCCGACGGCCACAGCGCCCGGCGGCGCCGGCTCGCGGCCGCGCGCCGCCGGCCCGCGCGCGAGGCGCGCGCTCGCGCCGGCGCCGGTCGCTGCTGGTGCTGGTGCGTCGCGGTGCTCGCTGCGGTGGTCGCGGTCGTGCTGGCGATGCCGCTGGCCCGCAAGGCGGTCAACGAGTTCGGCGCTGCCGCTCGACCTACGCGGACGTGATCCGCCAGCAGGCGGCCGAGAAGCACCTCGACCCGGCGCTGATCGCCGCGGTGATCTACGCCGAGACCAAGTTCGACCCGCGGCCCTCGTCGGCCGGGGCCGAGGGCCTGATGCAGATCCTGCCCCAGACCGCCGAGTTCCTGGCCCGCCGCTCGGGCGGCGACCACGTTCACGCCGCCGACCTGGCGACGCCCGCAGGTCAACATCGCCTACGGCAGCTACTACCTGCGCTACCTGCTCGACGATACGGCGGCAGCGACGTGCTGGCGCTGGCCGCCTACAACGGCGGCGAGACCAACGTCGACCGCTGGGTCGCCGCAGGCCCGCGCCGGCGGGCCACCCGCTGCACGATCGCCGACATCCCGTTCCCGGAGACCCGGGCCTACGTCCAGCGGGTGCTCGAGGCGCGAGCGCGACTACCGCCAGCACGTACGCCGCGCCAGCTCGGCTACCGCTGAGCCTCGGACGGCCGACGCGGTCCGCGGACCGATCCGGTCGCCGGCCGCTACGCTCAGATCGCGATGCCCAAGTTCGAGCTCGACGCCGCCTACAGCCCGACCGCCGACCAGCCGGCGGCGATCGCGTCGCTGGCCGAGGGGATCGAGCGCCGGCGAGCGCTTCGCTGACGCTGCTCGGGGCCACCGGCACCGGCAAGACGATGACGATGGCGGCGACGATCGAGGCGGTGCAGAAGCCGGCGCTGGTGATCGCGCACAACAAGACGCTGGCGGCCCAGCTGTGCAACGAGTTCCGCACCTACTTCCCGCGCAACGCGGTCGAGTACTTCGTCTCCTACTACGACTACTACCAGCCCGAGGCCTACGTCCCGAGCAAGGACCTCTACATCGAGAAGGACTCGGCGATCAACCAGGAGATCGACCGGCTGCGCCACTCGGCCACCGCGGCGCTGTTCGCCCGCCGCGACGTGCTGATCGTGGCCAGCGTCTCCTGCATCTACGGCCTGGGCTCGCCCGAGACCTACGACGAGAACCTGCAGACGCTGCAGCAAGGGCGAGATGATCGACCGCGACGCGGCTGCTGCGCAAGCTGGTCTCGATCCAGTACACGCGCAACGACACCGCGCTGGCGCGCGGGACCTTCCGGGTCCGCGGCGAGACGCTCGAGATCTTCCCGGCCTACGCCGAGACCGCCTACCGGATCGTGCTGTTCGGCGACGAGGTCGAGCACCTGCAGCACTTCGACCCGCTCACCGGCGAGGTGATCGAGGACGACCTCGAGCACGTCGGCATCTGGCCGGCCTCGCACTACAACGTGCGCGAGGGGATGATCGAGGACGCGGTGGCCGAGATCGGCCGCGAGCTGAACGAGCGCTGCGCCGAGCTCGAGGCCGAGGGCAAGCTGCTCGAGTCCCACCGCCTGCGCCAGCGCACCCAGTACGACATGGAGATGCTGCGCGAGCTCGGGCTTCTGCTCGGGCATCGAGAACTACTCGCGGATCCTCGACGGCCGCCAGCCCGGCGATCGGCCCTACTGCCTGCTCGACTACTTCCCCGAGGACTTCGTCTGCTTCATCGACGAGTCCCACCAGACCGTGCCGCAGATCGGCGGCATGTACGAGGGCGACCGCTCGCGCAAGCAGACGCTGGTCGACTACGGCTTCCGGCTGCCGAGCGCGCTCGACAACCGGCCGCAGACCTTCCAGGAGTTCCTCTCGATCACCCCGCAGATGGTGTTCGTCTCGGCCACGCCCGGGCGAGTACGAGCGCACCCACTCGCCGCGGATCGTCGAGCAGATCGTGCGCCCGACCGGGATCGTCGACCCCGAGGTCGAGGTGCGCGAGACCCGCAACCAGATCGACGACCTGATGAACGAGATCCGCGGCCGGGTCGAGCGCGACGAGCGCACGCTGGTCACGACGCTGACCAAGAAGATGTCCGAGGACCTGACCGACTACCTGCTCGAGATGGGCTTCCGGGTGCGCTACCTGCACTCCGAGATCGACACGCTCGAGCGGATCCAGATCATCCGCGAGCTGCGGCTCGGCGAGTTCGACGTGCTCGTCGGGGTCAACCTGCTGCGCGAGGGGCTCGACCTGCCCGAGGTCTCGCTGGTGGCGATCCTCGACGCCGACAAGGAGGGCTTCCTGCGCGGCGAGACCTCGCTGATCCAGACGATCGGCCGCGCGGCGCGCAACGTCGAGGGCAAGGTGCTGATGTACGCCGACAAGGAGACCGCGGCGATGCGGGCGGCGATCGAGGAGACCGACCGCCGCCGGGCGATCCAGCGCGCCTACAACGAGGAGCACGGGATCACGCCGGAGACGATCGTCAAGGGCATCTCCGACATCGCCGAGTTCCTGCAGTCCGAGTCCAAGGTGCCGCGCTCGCGCCGCCGCCGCCAGCGCGCGGCCGGCGCGATGCCGCCGGCGGAGATCGAGAAGACGATCGTCGAGCTCGAGGAGGAGATGCTGGCCGCCGCCGAGGAGCTGCGCTTCGAGTACGCGGCCAAGCTGCGCGACGAGATCCGCGACCTCAAGCGCGAGCTCGATCAGGCGATCGCCGACCGGCTGACGCAGCTCCGGTCCGCGTGACCGGCGCGATCAGGCTGGTCCGATACGCTGCCGCCTGCTCGAGATCGACGTTCAGACGGAGGTTGTGCGCGTGGCGCTGGAACGACAGAGCATCGAGAAGAAGGACTTTCCCATCGGCCGCCGGGGCTACGACCCCGACGCGGTCGACGCCCATCTGGCGCGCGCTGGCCGACGAGGTCGACGAGCTCAAGCGCTCGCTCGCGCCGGCGCACCGAGACGCTCGCCTCCGCGGCCAGCGAGCAGGTGCGCGCGATCGTCGAGGCGGCCGAGACCAGCGCCGCCGAGATCCAGCGCCAGGCCGAGGACGAGGCGCGCGAGATCCGCGCCGAGGCGACCAGCGAGGCGCAGACGCACGCGCGAGCAGGCCACCGACCAGGCGCGCGAGTACGTCGGCAGGTCTCGGAGTCGACCGCCGGCGATGCTCCAGCGCCTCGACGCGATGGAGAGCGAGCTCGGCGCGCTGATCGAGTCGCTGCGGACCGGCGCCAACCGCCTGAACGCCGACCTGCAGCTGCTCGAGGGCAACCTCGACGAGGTGCGCGAGGCCGTCGCGCCCGCGGCCGCCGTTCGAGCCCGAGCGCCGAGGCCGCAGCCCGAGCCGGCCGCGGCGTGCCGAGCCGGCAGCGCGACCGACGACGCGGCCGAGCCGCTGCCGGAGGCCGAGCCGCCGAGCCGAGGCCGACGTCGGCCGCGGCGAGCCGCAGCCGACGTCGGCTGAGCCGCCGGAGGGCCGGCGCGCCGAGCCGACGGCGCCGACGACACCGAGGGCGCGCGCCTGATCGCGCTCAACATGGCGCTCAACGGCACCCCGCGCGAGGAGACCGACCGCTACCTGGCCGAGAACTTCCAGCTCGCCGACCGCGGCGGCGCTGCTCGACGAGGTCTACGCCAGCGTCGAGGGCTGTGACGGTCTCGGCGCGGGCAGCGCTGCGGCTGTCGGCGGCCATTCCGCACCGAGCGCGAATCGCGCTGAGGGAACGTCTGTTCGGTCCACTAGACTCGAGTTCATGTGGATCAGCTGGTCGTCTCGGGCGCCCGGGAGCACAACCTCAAGGACATCACGGTCGCGATCCCGCGGGATCGCTGACCGTGATCACCGGCCTGTCGGGGTCGGGCAAGTCCTCGCTGGCCTTCGACACGATCTACGCCGAGGGGCAGCGGCGCTACGTCGAGTCGCTGTCGGCCTACGCCCGCCAGTTCCTGGGGCAGATGGACAAGCCCGACGTCGACTCGATCGAGGGGCTCTCGCCGGCGATCTCGATCGACCAGAAGACGACCTCGCGCAACCCGCGCTCGACGGTCGGCACGGTCACCGAGATCTACGACTACCTGCGGCTGCTGTGGGCGCGGATCGGCCATCCCCACTGCCACATCTGCGGCCGGCCGATCAGCGGCCAGTCGGCCGAGCAGATCATCGACCAGGTGATGGAGCTGCCCGAGGGCACGCGGTTCATGGTGCTGGCGCCGATCGTCCGCGGCCGCAAGGGCGAGTACGGCAAGCAGCTCGAGGAGCTGCGGGCCGAGGGCTTCAGCCGCGTCAAGGTCGACGGCGAGCTGCGCCGGCTCGACGAGGAGATCGTGCTCGACAAGAAGTACAAGCACGACATCGCGGTCGTGGTCGACCGGCTGGTGATGAAGGGCGAGCTGCGCAAGCGGCTGGCCGACTCGATCGAGACCGCGGTGGCGCTGGCCGACGGGCTGGTCGAGATCGAGCTGGTCGACGCCGGCGAGGTGCAGACCTACTCGCGAGAAGTTCGCCTGCCCGGTCCACGGCCCGAGCCTGGTCGAGCTCGAGCCGCGGATCTTCTCGTTCAACTCCCCGCACGGCGCCTGCCCGCGCTGCACCGGCCTGGGCTCGCAGATGGAGATCGACCCCGAGCTGGTCGTGCCCGACCCGACGCTGTCGATCGGCGAGGGCGCGATCGCGCCGTGGGCGGCCAGCGCCTCGGACTACTACGACCAGCTGACCCAGGCGATCGCCGAGCGCTACGACGTCGACCTCGAGACGCCGTGGGAGGACCTGCCGGAGGAGTCGCGGGACTTCTTCCTGTACGGCACCAACGGCGACCGGGTCCAGGTCTCCTACCGCAACCGCTTCGGCCGCCGGCGCTCCTACGCCACGCAGTTCGAGGGGATCGTGCCCGAACCTCGAGCGCCGCTACCGCGAGACCGACTCGGAGTTCTCGCGCGAGAAGATCGAGGAGTACATGACGCTGCGGCCGTGCCCGGAGTGCAAGGGCGCGCGGCTGCGGCCCGAGTCGCGGGCGGTGCTGGTCGGCGGGCACGCCGATCCACGAGTTCACCGCGCTGTCGGCCCGGCGGGCGCTGGAGTGGGTCCGCGGCGCTCGAGCTCTCCGAGCACGACCGGCGGATCGCGCGGCTGGTGCTGCGCGAGATCGAGGAGCGGCTGCAGTTCCTGGAGAACGTCGGCGTCGGCTACCTGTCGATGGAGCGGGCGGCGGCGACGCTGTCGGGCGGCGAGGCGCAGCGGATCCGGCTGGCCACGCAGATCGGCTCCTCGCTGGTCGGCGTGCTCTACATCCTCGACGAGCCGTCGATCGGCCTGCACCAGCGCGACAACGAGAAGCTGATCGCGACGCTCGAGCGGCTGCGCGACCTCGGCAACACGGTGCTGGTGGTCGAGCACGACGAGGGCACGATGCGGGCCGCCGACCACCTGGTCGACATGGGCCCGGGCGCCGGCGAGCACGGCGGCTACGTGGTCGCCGCAGGGCACCGCGGAGGAGGTCGCGCAGGTGCCGGAGTCGCTCACCGGCCAGTTCCTGGCCGGGCACGCGGTCGATCGAGATGCCGCGGCGGCGGCGCAAGCCGTCGGGCTACATCGGCGATCGAGGGCGCCTCGCAGCACAACCTCAAGGCGATCGACGTCAAGATCCCGCTCGGGGTGCTGTGCTGCGTCACCGGCGTCTCGGGCTCGGGCAAGTCGACGCTCGTCAACGAGGTGCTCTACAAGGCGGTGGCCAACCGCCTGCACCGGACCCGGCAGCGGGCCGGCGGCGCACCGGCGGATCACCGGCCTCGAGCAGCTCGACAAGATCATCTCGGTCGACCAGTCGCCGATCGGGCGCACGCCGCGCTCCAACCCGGCCACCTACATCGGGCTGTTCGACCAGATCCGCGAGCTGTTCTCCAAGACCCAGGAGGCGCGGGCGCGCGGCTACAAGCCGGGCCGGTTCTCGTTCAACGTCAAGGGCGGCCGCTGCGAGGTGTGCCGCGGCGACGGCCAGATCAAGATCGAGATGCACTTCCTGCCCGACGTCTACGTGCCCTGCGAGCAGTGCCACGGCAAGCGCTACAACCGCGAGACGCTCGAGGTCCGCTTCAAGGGCAAGACGATCGCCGACGTGCTCGAGATGCCGATCGAGGAGGCGCTCGAGTTCTTCGCCCACATCCCCAAGATCCGCCGGCGGGTGCAGACGCTGAACGACGTCGGGCTCGGCTACATGCGCCTCGGGCAGCCGGCCACGACGCTGTCGGGCGGCGAGGCCCAGCGGGTCAAGCTCGCCGCCGAGCTGTGCAAGGTCGCCACCGGCCGGACGATCTACATCCTCGACGAGCCCACCACCGGCCTGCACTTCGCCGACATCCAGCGGCTGCTCGAGGTGCTCGCAGCGGCTGGTCGACGCCGGCAACTCGGTCGTGGTGATCGAGCACAACCTCGACGTGATCAAGGTCGCCGACCGGATCATCGACCTCGGGCCCGAGGGCGGCGAGGAGGGCGGCCGGGTGATCGCCACCGGCACGCCGGAGCAGGTCGCCGAGCGGCCAGGGCTCCTACACCGGGCAGTTCCTGGCCGGAGCTGCTGCCGGTACGCGCGGGCCGAGCGCCGCGCCAGGCGCGCGCGCGCCGGCGAGCGCGGCCGCCGGCTTGACGCGCGCCGACAGCTCGCCGCGGCGCAAGCTCGTGGGCGCAGAAGTGGCGCTGGTACGAGCGCAACTCGCTGCCCTGGAACCGCGCCCGGATCCACTGGGAGTTCATGCGCCGCGAGGCGTTCGTCGCGCTGGCCGGTGCACGGCAACGTGCTCGAGGCGCTGCGCGAGGGCCGGCTCGAGATCGGGCCGCACGTCGCTGCTCGAGCCCGGCGTGTGGATCACGGCGCCCGGGCCGGCGCGGATCCGGATCGGCGCCGGGCACGTTCCTCAACCTCGGGGTGATGGTCGCCGCCGCCGAGCTGGTCGAGATCGGCGAGCACTGCATGTTCGCCAACGGCTGCTTCGTCACCGACGCCAACCACCGCTTCGACGACCCGCAGCCCGGTGCCCTGGCAGGGCTTCACCAGCAAGGGGCCGACGCGGATCGGCGACAACGTCTGGTGCGGCGCGCACGTGGTGGTCACCAGCGGCGTCACGATCGGCGAGCGCTGCGTGATCGGCGCCAACTCGGTCGTCACCAGGACATCCCGCCGTTCTCGATCGCCGCCGGAGCGCCGGCCCGGGTGCTGCGACGATCGAGTACCCGAGCTGACCTGCGTCAGGGCCGGCCGAGTGCGCCCGAGTCGAAGTGCAGGATTGGCGGTCATCAGGGAAAGAAGAAGGAGTTTCCGGATGTAAATGAGCAATTCGCAGTAGGTCGGATCGGGGATCGGGTGTCGCCATCGGCGCCGACACCTCGAGAGTACGGGAACAATTCTGATGTGCCGAGATCGGCAGTGTTCTTCTTGAATTCATCGAGCGACGGTGTCGGCGTGGGGTGTTGTCCGTGCGACGGGTGTGCCCCGTTTCGCGATCACCTCCGGGGCCTGTTGCGCTCAGCGGGATCGGAATGCGCGTCGTCGTTGATGGACTTTGGATAGTGAGACGTGGAGTGTTCGGTTCAGGATAGGTTCGACACGATCGTGGTCGCGATTGTGGGGAGTCGGTCGCATCGTCGGTTGACCGGTTCTCGCGCTCGCGACGTTCACTGGCTCAGCCGCTCATGCGTCTCCGGAGCCACTGAGCGGGCCGGTCTACGAGTTCTTGATGACGATCCCCTCGAGGATGTTCGCGACGCGCTCGGTGGCGTCGATCGCCGCCTCGAGCCGCTCGAACAGGTCCTTCCAGCGGATCACGACCATCGGGTCGATGCCGCCGTCGAACAGCGAGGCGACCGCCTCGCGGGTGATCCGGTCGCCCTCGTTCTCGAGGCGGTTGATCTCGACGGTGTAGCTGCGAGATGTCGCGGAAGCCGCGCAGCCGCGGGATCGCCTCGGCGATCTGCGTGCGGCGCCGCCTTGAGCACCCGCGCCAGCCTGATCGCCTGGTCCATCGGCGCCTCGATCTTGTACAGCCCGAGGTAGTCGGCGACCTCCTCGGTGTAGTCGACGATGTCGTCGAGCGCCGAGGCCAGCGCGAGGATGTCCTCGCGGTCGATCGGCGTGACGAACGTGTGGTTGAGCCGGTCGATGATGTCGTGGGTGATCCGGTCGCCCTCGTGCTCGCAGTCGAGGATCTCCTGCGGCCAGGTGCCTTGCTGTCCGGGTAGTCGGTCAGCAGCTCGGTCGAGCAGCTCGGCGGCGCTGCAGGATGTTGCGGCCCGCCTCCTCGAACAGCTCGAAGTAGACCCGGTCGCGGGGGGCGAAGACTTGCGCGAGGCGCGGCACGCGACGCATCCTATGCCGCGCGACGTGACCGCCGCGGGCGCCGAGGCGGCGTTGCGCTATCGGGCGTCTGCGAGCGCAGTCGCTCGCTCGGAACGCCGGCTCGAGCTCCTCGTCGTCGATCGAGTAGGCGTGCTCGGGCGCCGGGAACGCGCCGGCGCGCACCTCGGCGGCGTACTGCGGCCACGCCGGCGACCATCTGCGCCTGGAGGTCGGCGTAGCGCTTGGCGAACCGCGGGCGCGTGCCCGTCGTAGATGCCGAGCAGGTCGTGGAACACCAGCACCTGGCCGTCGGTGGCCGGCCCGGCGCCGATCCCGATCACCGGGATCTCCAGCTGCGGCATCAGCTCCTCGGCGACGGCGGCCGGGATCGCCTCGAACACGATCGAGAAGCAGCCGGCCTCCTGCAGCGCGAGCGCGTCGCGGGCGACCGCCGAGCGCGCGCTCGGCGGTGCGGCCCTGGGCGCGGTAGCCGCCGAGCGCGGTCGCGGTCTGCGGCGTCAGCCCGACGTGGCCCATCACCGGGATCCCGGCCTCGACGATCGCCCGGGCGCGCTCCACGCTGGTGCCGCCGCGCTCGAGCTTGACCGCGTCGCAGCCGGCCTCCTTGACGAAGCGCTGGGCGGTGGCGATCGCCTGCTCGTCGGAGGCCTCGTAGGAGCCGAACGGCAGGTCGCCGACCAGCAGCGGCGTGCGCAGGCCGCGGCGGACGGCCGCGGCCAGCATCAGCATCTCGTCGGTCGAGACCGGGCACCGTCGAGGGGTAGCCGAGCACGGTCATCGCGCCGGAGTCGCCGACCAGCACGAGGTCGACGCCGGCCTCCTGGGCGACCTGGGCGCGAGGGATAGTCGTAGGCGGTGACCATCACGATCGGCTCGCCGAGGCGCTTCTTCTCGGCCAGCCGGGGCAGCGTCATCGGCAGCGGCTCGTCGAGGTCGCTGCGGGACCGGGATGTGGGGGGTGTGCGGACATCGTGTGGTCCTCCTCTAGGCGGCGGTCGGCGCCGCCGAGCAGGGTCGCCACCTCGTGGTCGACGGTGAGGATCTCGTTGTCGCGCGTCCGACGTGGACGACGCGCGGGTGGTAGTTCTCGAGCTCGTCGGGGTCGTAGGCGGCGTAGGAGATGACGATGATCGTGTCGCCGCGGTGGACGAGCCGGGCGGCGGCGCCGTTGACCTTGATCTCGCCCGGAGCCGCGCTCGCCGGCGATCGTGTAGGTCTCGAAGCGGGCGCCGTTGTCGACGTCGACCACGGCCACCTGCTCGAACTCGCGGATGTCGGCCGCCTCGAGCAGCTCGGGATCGATCGTGATCGAGCCGACGTAGTGCAGGTCGCAGTCGGTCACGGTCGCCCGGTGGATCTTCGACTTCAGCATCGTGCGCTGCATGTCAGGGTCTCCCGTTGTCGGTGTGCCGCTCGGCCGCGGGGACGCGGAGCAGTTGGTTGTCGATCAGCCGGGTCGCGCCCGACCCGGGCGGCGACCACGGCCAGCACGTCGCCGTCGATCCGCGTCGACCGGCGCAAGCGTCTCGCGGTGCGACGAGCTCGAGGTACTCGGGCTCGACGCCGGCGGCGGCCAGCTCGGCCAGCGCGCCCGCTCGCGATCGCCGCGGCGGCGTCGCGCTCGCCCGTCGGCGACCGCGTCGCTGCGCGGCGGCAGCGCCCGGTGCAGCGCCGGCGCGCCCGCGCTCGCTCGCGGGCCGAGACGCACGTTGCGGCTGGACAGCGCCAGGCCGTCGGGCTCGCGCACGGTCGGGCAGACCTCGATCCGCACCGGCAGGTCGAGGTCGCGCACCAGCCGCCGGATCACGAGCGCCTGCTGGGCGTCCTTCTGGCCGAAGTAGGCGACGTCGGGCGCGACGATGTTGAGCAGCTTGGTGACCACCGTGGCGACGCCGTCGAAGTGCGCCGCGGCCGCGGTGCGCGCCCTCCAGCGTCTCGGTCAGCCCGCTGACCGACGACCGTGGTGGCGAACCCGGCGCGGGTAGACCTCGCTCGACCGCCGGGGCGAACAGGAAGTCGACGCCGGCCTCGGCGGCCAGCGCGGCGTCGCGCGCCTCGTCGCGCGGGTAGGCGTCGAGGTCGGCGGCTCGTTGAACTGGGTCGGGTTGACGAACAGCGACACGACGACCACGTCGCACTCCTCGCGGGCGCGGCGCGATCAGCGACAGGTGGCCGTCGTGGAGCGCGCCCATCGTCGGCACCAGGCCGATCGTGCCGGCCGGCGCGGCGCGGCTCGGCGAGGGCGCGCCCGCAGCTCGGCGACGGTGCGCACGGTCTTCATGCCGGCGCCGGCTCCGCGCAGCCGCGCCAGCGCGCGCGTGGCGCTCGGTCAGCGCGTCGAACAGCGCCAGCAGCTCCGGCGCGCGCTCGGCGACCGCCTCGCGCTGGCGGCGACGGTCGCCTCGTCGCCGCGGGCGACGGGCCCGGTCAGGGCGCGCTGCGGCGCCGAGCGCGGCCCAGTTCTCGACGGTCGCGCGGACCAGCGGCACGAGCAGCTCGCGGTCGACGCCCGCGGTGCGCGGCCAGCCGCTCGGCGGCCGCCTCGAGCGTGACCAGGAAGTTCGAGGCGATCGAGGCGGCGGCGTGGTAGGCGGCGCGGTCCTCGTCGGCGACCTCGACCGGCGTGCATGCCCGAGCGCGAGCGGCCAGCCGCTGCGGCGAGCTCGCAGCGCCCGGGGCGTGGTGCCGGCGACCGCCGCGCCGGCGCCGGCGAAAGTCGGCGCCGGCGGCCGGTCACCGTCATCAGCGGATGCAGCGAGAACGCCTCGTGCGGCGCCGAGCACGTCCAGCCCGGTGGCGCCCGAGCAGTGGCCGACCAGCGGGCCCGGGGCGCATCGCGGCCGCGGCGGCGGCGATCTCGGCGTCGGGCACGCACAGCAGCACCGCGTCGGCGCCGGCGCCGTCGGCGCCGCGGCCGAGCGGGCCCGACGACCTCGAGCCCGGCGTCCCGGAGGGCGCGCGGCGAGCGCGGTGCCCGAGCCGCCCGCGGCCGACGATCGCCAGGCGGATGACACGTGCGGGGTGTCGTTCGGAGGATTCCCGTTCCAGTTCCCGCATCTGAGATACCGGTCGGCGTGTGAAGGTGATGAGTGGTTCACGAGGTCCGTCCCGCGGTGACGGTGGACGGCCTCGTCCGTGCGGAGTACCACGCGGTACGGCGCAGGTCACGGATCTGACAGGGCGCACGTTCGAGTGGCCGGACCGTCGGCCGCCTTACCATCGCGACTGTGAGCACCGCCGCCGAGCGCCGCGAGCTGCTGAAGGCCGTCTACGAGGAGGCGCGCGGCTGCGTCCGCTGCCCGCTGCACCAGACCCGCACCAAGGTCGTGTTCGGCGCCGGCAACGCCGACGCCGAGCTGATGTTCGTCGGCGAGGCGCCCGGGGCCAACGAGGACCGGCTGGGGCTGCCGTTCGTCGGGCAGGCCGGCAAGCTGCTCGACAAGCTGCTGGGCGAGATCGGGCTCGAGCGCAGGGACGTGTTCATCGGCAACACCCTGAAGTGCCGGCCGCCGGGCAACCGCGACCCCCAGCCGAACGAGATCGAGGCCTGCCAGGACTACCTGCGCCGCCAGGTCGAGCTGATCGAGCCGACGGTGATCTGCACGCTGGGCAACTTCGCCACCAAGCTGCTGCGCGGCGACACCACCGGGATCTCGCGGCTGCACGGCCGGGAGGAGGTGCGGGTGATCGGCCCGCGCGCGGTGCGGCTGTACCCGCTCTACCACCCGGCCGCGGCGCTGTACACGCCGTCGACGCTCGAGATGCTCCGCGCCGACTTTCACCGGATCCCGGAGCTGCTGGCGCTGGGCCCGCCCGAGCAGCCGGCCGCCAGTCGCGGAGCCGCTGCCCGAGCTCGACGGAGCCCGAGATCGAGCCGCGCGACCGGAGCCCGATCCGTCGCTCGAGGCCGGCCGCAGCTGGGACCGCAGCCGGCCGAGCCGCAGCTCGGCCTGTTCTGAGCGCCGGCTCTAGCGCCGGCTCCGGGGCTGACCGCGGGCTCGCCGGCGGGCGCGGTGATCCCGGCGGCGCAGCGCCAGCGCGAAGGCCAGCAGCGCGCCGACCGCCTGGACCGCCAGCACGACGGCGGCGAAGCCGGCCGGCTTGCGCGAGGCCTGGAGCAGCAGGATCGGCTCGGCGACCGCCACCGCGCCGAGCGCGATCAGGAACCAGGTCCGCTTCAGCGCCAGCATGTACTGGATCGCCAGGTAGGTCGCGGCCAGCACCGTGAAGGCGGCGCCGAGCGCAGCAGCGAGCCGGACGCGGTCGCCTGCTTGGCGCCGAACGCGATGCTGAGCAGCAGGTGCGCGCCGAACGCGAAGATCAGCAGGCACGGCACCGCGCAGACGAGCGACGATCCCCAGCGCCCGGACCAGCACCGGCCGGGTGTCCTCGCCCGCCGCGCGCCGGCGCGAGACCTCGGGCACGAGGTAGAAGCCGGCGCCGATCGCCACCCAGATCAGCACCTTGGCGGCCACCGCGGTGGCGGCGTAGGAGCTGGCGGTGTCGCTGTCGAGAACTGGTGCTTGGCGGCGATGATGTCGATGTTCTGCAGCACCGCGATCACGACCAGCCCGGCGATCGGCGCCCAGGCGCGCCGGACGTGGCGCCACAGCGACGGCCGCGGCGTCGCCGGTGGCGGCTCTCGCGCGGCGATGCGCGACTGCGTACTGCGCGCAGCTGCGACCACGCAGTAGACGCGACATCGCGATGTAGGAGAGCGAGCGAGCCGAGGTAGGCGCCGGTGACGCCGAGACCGGCGGCCGCCAGCACCGCGCCGGCGACCAGCCGCGACGGCCTGCTCGCCGACCAGGCTGATGCCGACGCTCTTGTAGTCGCCGACGCCCTGCAGCGCGCCGCGCAGCAGCGACACCTCGAGCTACAGGCAGCCGGCGGGGATGCCGAGCGCGGCCGCCCACGGGTCTTGCTTGACGCCGACCGCGGCGGCGATCGGATGCGCGCAGCAGGATCGAGACGACGGTCAGCGCCGGCGGTGAACGAGCAGCAGCGTCCGCGTCCAGCGCTCGTGACCGTGGCCATCAGGCCGTCGCCGACGCCGAGGTGGCCGAGCACGCCCTCGCGCGCGGTCGCCACCTGCATCGCCTGGCCGACCACGGTGAGGATCAGCAGGTAGCTGATCAGCGCCGCCAGCGAGCCGTAGTCGCTCGAGCAGCCGCGCGAACACGACCGTCGAGACCAGCGCGATCACGTTGTTGGCGATCATCGCGCCGGCCAGGCCGGCGGCCTTGGCGGTGTCGGAGCTCGTGAGATCCGCGACCGCCGGCCCGTAGCGCCGACGCAGCGCGGCCAGCCGGCCCGGAGCCGGTTCCCGGCACGGGAGCGCTCATAGCGGTCGTGACGGTAGCGAACGGGGCACCGGACCGTCGGGTCCGCTAGACGTTCTCACATGCCAGACGCCCAGCAGATCACGCGCATCGAGCGAACCGAGCAGCCCCGCCGAGACCGAGGCGCTCGGCGCGGAGCTCGCGCGCACGCTGCGCGCCGGGCGACGTGGTGCTGGTCGAGGGCGAGCTGGGCGCGGGCAAGACCACCTTCGTGCGCGGCGCCTGCCGGGCGCTCGGCGTGAGCGCGCCGGTCACCAGCCCGACCTTCACGATCGGCCAGCGCTATCGCGGGCCGGGTCGCCGGTCGCGCACCTCGACCTGTACCGGCGTGCGTGACCTCGACGACGAGGACCCCGAGCTGCTGGCCGACTACCTCGGCCGGACACGATCGCCTTCGTCGAGTGGCCGCAGGGAGCGGAGGCATCGATCGCCGGCGCTCGCGCCGGATCGCGGCCCGGTGCGGCTCGAGCACGCGCGGCGGCGATCGCAGCGCAGTGCAGATCGAGCCGAGGTCCCGATGAGGATCCTGGCCTTCGACACCGCCACCGCGGCGACCGCGGTCGCGCTCGTGCGACGCGTCGAGCGAGCGTGCGGTCGAAGCCCGCGACGATCCGCCGCCGGCGCAGCGGCCCGCGCCACGCCGCCCGGCTGCTGCCGCTGATCGCCGAGGTGCTGGAGCGCGTCGGAGCCGGCTGGGACGGAGATCGAGCGGATCGCCGTCGGGGTCGGGTCCCGGCACGTTCACCGGGCTGCGGATCGGGGTCGCCACCGCCCGCGCGCTCGCCCAGGCGCGCGGGATCCCGCTGGTCGGCGTCTCGACGCTGCGCTCGCTGGCGCTGGGGGCCGCGCGCAGCGCAGCCGCTGCTGACGAGCGACGCGATCGCTGGCGGTGCTCGACGCCCGCCGGGGCGAGGTGTTCGCCGCCGCCTGGCGACCGGCCGAGGTGGCCGATGACGGGGCACGAGCGCTGCTCGGCGCCGAGCGCGCTCGCGCCCGCAGGACCTGGCCGCAGCGGCTCGGCCGACTGGGCGCCGCGTCCGCTGGCGGTGGGGGACGGGGCGGTAGAATTCAGAGCGGTTCTCGAGCGCTCGGGGGCGTCGATCCCGGACGACGACTCGGAGCTTCACCGGGTCAGCGCGCGAACCACTGCCGGCTCGCGTCAGCCGGTCCGTCGCGGCGATCCCGACGAGGTGCAGCCCGAGTACCTGCGCCTCCCGGACGCCGAGATCAGCCGCCGCGCCGCACCCGACCGATGAACGACACGACCCGATCACGATCCGCGCCCTCGGCTACTCCGACCTGCCGCAGGTGATCGCGATCGAGCGCCGCGCGTTCCCGACGCCGTGGTCGCTGGCGATGTTCGTGCTCGAGCTGTCCAAGCCGTCCGGCATCTGCCTGGCGGCGCGTCGAGCGAGCGGCCGGGTGCTGTCGGCTATCTGGTCTGCTCGCGCTACGCCGACGTCTGGCACCTGATGAACATCGCCGTCGACCCGGCGCGCGGCGTCGGGGCATCGCGCCGGCGCTGCTCGAGGAGATGATCGAGCGGGCCGGGCGCGGACGAGCCGTACACGCTCGAGGTGCGGACCTCCAACGCGCCGGCGATCGCGCTCTACGAGCGGTTCGGCTTCCGCTCGGCGGGCACGCGCCCGCGCTACTACCCCGACACCGGCGAGGACGCGATGATCATGTGGCGGACCGCGGAGCGAGCCGTCGAGCACCGGGCGCGAGCCGGATGATCCTCGCGCTCGAGACCAGCTGCGACGACACCTGCGCGGCGGTGATCACCGCCGACGGGGAGATCCGCGCCAACGTGATCTCCTCGCAGGGCATCCACGACCGCTACGGCGGCGTCGTGCCCGAGATCGCCTCGCGCCACCACCTCGAGCTGATCGGCGCGGTCGTCGACGACGCGCTGCGCACGCGCCGGCGTGGCGCTCGACGCGAGCTCGAGCTGGTCGCCGTCGACCCGCGGCCGGGCTGGTCGGCGGCGCTGCTGGTCGGCTTCGCCACGGCCAAGGCGCTCGCCGCGGCGCACCGAGCTGCCGCTCGCCGCGGTCGACCACCTCCACGGCCACGTCGCGGCCAGCTTCCTCGCGCCCGAATCCGTTCGAGCCGCCGTTCCTGAGCCTGATCGCCAGCGGCGGCCACACGCTGCTGGCGCGCGGTCGACGACCACGGGCCGCGACTTCGAGGTGCTCGGCCAGACGCTCGACGACGCCGCCGGCGAGGCGTTCGACAAGGGCGCGCGGCTGCTCGGCCTCGGCTATCCGGGCGGCGCCGGCGCTCGAGCGGCTGGCCCGCGACGGCGATCCGGACGCGTTCGAGTTCCCGACCGGCGCCGAAGCTGCCCGGCCTCGACTTCTCGTTCGCCGGGCTGAAGACCGCGCTGCTGTACCGGGTCCGCGACCTGGGCGAGGAGCGAGGCCGCGCGGCGGCGGGCCGACCTGGCCGCCTCCTACCAGCGGGCGATCGTCGAGGCGCTGGCGCTGCGGGTGCGAGCGCGCGCTCGCCGAGACCGGGCTGCGAGCGGCTGGCGGTCGGCGGCGGGGTGGCCGCCAACGGGCCGCTGCGCGAGCGGCTGGCGGAGCTCGGCGTCGAGCTCGACATCCCGCCGCGCGAGCTGTGCACCGACAACGCGGCGATGATCGCCAGCGCCGCCCGCTTCGTGGACGCGCTGCCGCTACCCGGACTACCTGACTCGACGTGTACGCCACCGGCGAGCGCGCGCTGGCGGCGTGATGCCGACGGTCGTCCTCTACGGCCGGGCCGGCTGCTGCCTGTGCGACGAGGCGCGCGAGGTGCTGCTGAGCGGTCGGCGAGCGGCAGCCGTTCGCGCTCGAGGAGCGCGACATCGAGGAGCGACGAGGCGCTGCTGCGCGCGCTACCTCGAGCGGATCCCGGTGGTCACGATCGACGGGTGGAGGCGTTCGAGCTGTTCGTCGACGAGCGCCGAGCTCGAACGGCGCCTCGATGCCACTGGCGCGGGCGATCCGCACTAGTAGAGTGGGACTGGGATGAGCTACACGGTCGGCCGCGAGCACGACGTCCGTCGCAGCCGGGCGCCGAGAAGCCGGGGGAGAAGCTCTCGCTCGGCGTCGCCGCCCGGCTGTCGCGCTACCTGCAGGTGCTCACCCAGGCGCGCAAGATGGGCAAGGAGACGATCTCCTCGCAGGAGCTGGCCGACTACACCCACGTCAACTCGACCCAGATCCGCCGCGACCTGTCCGGCTTCGGCAAGTTCGGCAAGCGCGGCGTCGGCTACAACGTCGACTCGCTGGTCACCCAGATCCGCAAGATCCTGCGCACCTCCGGCCAGCACAACATCGCGCTGTTCGGCGCCGGCCACCTCGGCACGGCGATCGCCACCTCGGACATCTTCGCCGACCACGGCTTCCGGGTCGTGGCGGTGTTCGACACCGACCAGGGCAAGGTCGGCACGCAGATCGGGCCGCTGACGCGTTCGCCACAACTCCGAGCTGCGCGAGGTGGTCGACGACGAGGAGATCGTCGTCGCCGTGCTGGCCGTGCCCTCGGCGGCGGCCCAGGCAGCTCGCCGACGAGCTCGTCGACGCCGGCGTGAAGATCATCTTCAACTACTCCGACGCGCTGCTGCAGGTGCCGCCCGAGGTGACCGTCCACACCTCGAGCCCGGCCGTCGACCTGCTCTACGCGCTGTACTTCTACCTGACCTGATCAGCGCCGGACGCTCGGCCGTGGACCTCGACCTGGACACCGCGCGCGCGGCCTTCGAGGACTCGACCGACTTCACGGTCGGGCTCGAGGAGGAGTTCGCGCTGCTCGATCCCGTCGAGCTCGGGCTGGTGCCGCGCTTCGAGGAGCTGCGCGACGCCGCCGCGGCCGATCCGGTCCTGCGCGAGCTCGATCGCCGGCGAGCTGATCTCCTCCGAGATCGAGATCCGCTCCGGCCGCGGCGAGGATCTTCGCGGCGGCGATCGCGGCCCAGCGCGACCGCCGCCGGCGGCTGTTCGCGCTGGCCGCCGAGCACGGCGTCGCGCTCGGCGCGACCGGCACCCACCCCTGGTCCGACTACCGCGAGCAGCGGATCATCGACACCGAGCACTACCGCCGGGTCGAGGAGGGCCTCAAGTACGTCGCCTGGCGCAACAACACCTTCTCGCTGCACGTCCACGTCGGGGTCCGCGGCGCCGACCGGGCGGTGCTGGTCTGCGACCGGCTGCGGCCGGTGCTGCCGCTGCTGCTGGCGATCTCGGCCAACTCGCCGTTCCTCGACGGCCGCGACTCCGGGCTGCACAGCGCCCGCACGCCAGATCTTCACCAGGAGCTTCCCGCGCTGCGGGGTGCCCGACGCGTTCGGCAGCTGGGACGCGTTCGCGCGACTACATCGAGTTCCTGGTGCGCACCGCGCTCGATCGTCGAGTACACCCAGGTGTGGTGGTCGGTCCGCCCGCACTTCTCGTTCGGCACGGTCGAGGTGCGGATCTGCGACGCCCAGGCGACCGCGGCCGAGTCCGAGGCGCTGGCGGCGCTGATCGTCGCCTGCGTGGCCCAGGCGGCGCGCGACGTCGACGAGGGCGTGCCGTCCGACGACCTGCCGCGGCGGCTGATCGAGGAGAACCTGTGGCGGGCGATCCGCTACGGGCTCGACGGCGAGCTGCTCGACCTCGAGCGCGGCGAGCCCTACCCGGCGGCGGAGGCGCTCGAGCGGCTGCTGGCCTGGACCGCGCCGGTGCGCGCCGAGCTCGGGATCGAGGTCGCGCTGCCCGCAGCTGCAACGGCGCCCAGCGCCAGCGCCGGATGCTCGAGTCGGGCATGACGCTGCGGGAGGTCTACGCGGCGACGGTCGCCGAGACCCGCGAGACGTATGCTGGAGTGCCGGAAGCGCGCGGAGGTGAGCCGATGAGCACGCCGAGCCAGCGAAGCGGCGGCAGCCGACCGAGGAGGAGCTGCGAGCCGCCTACGAGGCGGAGATCAAGCGGATCCGCGTCGAGCACGTGCTGCTCGAGCACGTCGTGACGCTGGTCAACCTCGGGATGCGCCGCACCGGGCTGGCGCCGGGCACCGAGGACGAGCGCGATCCCGAGCAGGTCCGGCTGGCGATCGAGTCGTCCGGGCGCTGCTGCCGCTGCTCGAGCAGGTCGCGCCCGAGCAGGCCGGGCCGATCCGCGACGCCCTGTCGCAGCTGCAGCTGGCGTTCGTGCGGATCGGCGGGCAGCCGCCGAGGCGCCGGCGCCGGGCGAGGCCCGGCGACCGGCGCCGAGCGGCGAGCAGCCGCCGCGGCGAGCCGCCCGAGCAGCGGCCGGCGCCGAGCCGGGCGAGCCCGGGCCGGCGCAGCGCAGCGGCCGGCTCTGGGTGCCGGGCCAGTAGCGCCGTCGCGCGTGCGCGACGCATCGCGCGCGTGCGGCACCCGCTACACTCGCGCGCCGCTTATTCCGGGCCTCCGCTCGCGCTACGGGTGGCGGCCCTTTTGCACGTTGTTGGCCGCGCATCGGCGCGCGCCTCATCCGAACTAGAGCTTCCCCGGAGGACCTTCTTGACTAGCTTCCTGACGCACCACGGCGTCCTGGTCGCGCTCGTGTGCGCCGCTGCCGCCGTCGTCTACGGCGCCGTCACCTCGCGCGCGCTGCTGGCGCTGTCGCCCGGCAACGAGCGGATGCGCTCGATCTCCGCCGCCGTGCAGGAGGGCGCCCGCGCCTACCTGAACCGCCAGTACACGACGATCGCCGGCGTCGGCGTGGTCCTGTTCATCCTGCTGATCCCGCTGCAGAACATCCGCGTGGCGATCGGCTTCGCGATCGGCGGCGCTGTTCTCGGCCGCGGCCGGCTACATCGGCATGAACGTGTCGGTGCGCGCCAACGCCCGCGTGGCCGAGTCGGCCCGCGGCGGCGTCGGCGCCGGCGCTCGCCGTCGCGTTCCGCGGCGGCGCGGTGACCGGCCTGCTGGTCGTCGGCCTGGCGCTGCTCGGCGTCGCCGGCTACTACGGCGTGCTCACCTGGATCGCCGGCGAGAGCCAGCGCCACGCGGTCGACGCGCTGATCGGCCTCGGCTTCGGCGGCTCGCTGATCTCGGTGTTCGCCCGCCTCGGCGGCGGCATCTTCACCAAGGCCGCCGACGTCGGCGCCGACCTGGTCGGCAAGATCGAGGCCGGCATCCCCGAGGACGATCCCCGCAACCCGGCGGTGATCGCCGACAACGTCGGCGACAACGTCGGCGACTGCGCCGGCATGGCGGCCGACCTGTTCGAGACCTACGCGGTCACCGCGGTCGCCGTGATGCTGCTCGGCGTGCTGCTGTTCAGCCAGCAGTCGGCGGTGGCGCTGTACCCGCTCGTGCTCGGGCGCGTCTCGATCATCGCCTCGATCATCGGCACGTTCGCGGTCCGCTCGCGGGCCGGCAACGTCGAGCGCGCGCTCTACCAGGGCCTGATCGTCTCCGGCGTGCTCGCCGCGCTGGCGTTCATCCCGATCACCTACTGGATGATGCACGAGCGTCACGCTGCAAGGCGCGGCGCCGCGGCCCCGCACTGGTGGAAGTTCTACCTCTGCGCGCTGATCGGGCTCGGCGTCACCGCCTGCCTGTTCGTGATCACCGACTACTTCACCTCGACCCGCTTCGCGCCGGTCAAGAGCACGCGCGCGCCTCGCAGACCGGCCACGCGACGAACATCATCCAGGGCCTGGCCCAGGGCTACCAGTCGACCGCGCCGCCGGCGATCGTGATCGCGCTCGGCATCCTCGGCGCCTGGAAGCTGGCCGGTGGCGGCACGCAGGGCATCTACGGGATCGGCGTCGCGGTGATGGCGCAGCTGTCGCTGACCGGGCTGATCGTCGCGCTCGACGCGTTCGGCCCGATCACCGACAACGCCGGCGGCATCGCCGAGATGGCCGACCTTCCCGAGGAGGTCCGCAACGTCACCGACCCGCTCGACGCGGTCGGCAACACGACCAAGGCGGTCACCAAGGGCTACGCGATCGGCTCGGCCGCGCTCGCCGCGCTGGTGCTGTTCAACGCGTTCGAGCGCGAGCTGGCCGACCGGCAAGTCACGCCAACTTCGCGATCGGCAACCCGCCGGTGCTGATCGGGCTGCTGATCGGCGGCCTGATGGTCTACCTGTTCGCCTCGCTGGCGATGGAGGCGGTGGGCCGCGCCGGCGGCGCCGTGGTCGAGGAGGTGCGCCGCCAGTTCCGCGAGAAGCCGGGGATCATGGAGGGCACCGAGCAGCCCGAGTACGGCACCGCGGTCGCCCTCGTCACCCGCGCCGCCCAGCGGGAGATGATCCTGCCGTCGCTGATCCCGATCGTGATCACGTTGATCGTCGGGCTGATCAGCGTCGAGGCGCTCGGCGGGCTGCTGATCGGCGTGATCGTGGTCGGCCTGTTCATGGCCATCTCGATGACCTCGGGCGGCGGCGCCTGGGACAACGCCAAGAAGCTGATCGAGGACGGCGCCTACGGCGGCAAGGGCTCCGAGGCGCACGCCGCCGCGGTCACCGGCGACACGGTCGGCGATCCCTACAAGGACACCGCCGGGCCCGGCGATCAACCCGATGATCAAGGTGGCCAACATCGTCGCGCTGCTGATCATCCCGCTCATCACCTGAGCTCCGCCGCGTCCGCGGCCGCCACCCGGCCGCTCGGCAGGCGCTCGCCGCGCTAGAGCTCGAGTCCGCGCATGTTCATCCTGATCGTCGGCTGTGGCCGGGTGGGATCGGCGGTGGCCAAGCGGGCGCTCGACGCCGGCCACGAGGTGTCGGTGCTCGACAGCGACCCGCTCTCGCACGAGCGGCTCGACAAGGACCAGACGACCACCTGGGAGGACGCCGGCGGGCGCTTCACGGTCGGCACCGCGCTCGAGATCGACGGGCTGATCGAGGCCGGGATCGAGCAGGCCGACGTGTTCCTCGCCGCGACCAGCGGCGACAACACGAACCTGGTGATCGCCCAGATCGCCCAGCGCCGGTTCAAGGTCCCGCGCGTGGTGGTCCGGGTCGCCGATCCCGGCCGGGCGCGTGGTACGCCGAGCAGGGCCTGCTCACGATCTGCCCGACCCAGGAGGCGATCGACCAGGCCGAGCGGTGGCGCTGCGCCTGAGCAGGAGGTTCGCTAGCGATGTACGTGATCATCGCCGGGCGCCGGCAAGGTGGGCTGGAACCTCGCGCGCGAGCTGATCGCCAAGGACCGCGAGGTGACGCTGATCGAGTCCGACCACGACCGCTACCGGGTCGTCGAGGAGGAGCTCGAGCACGCCGTCCAGTACGGCGACGCCACCGAGCTGTGGGTGCTCGAGCGCGCCGGCATCCAGCGGGCCGACCTGGTGATCGCGGTCACCGGCGACGACGAGGACAACATCCTCATCTGCCAGGTGGCCAAGGAGAAGTACGGCTGCCAGCGGATCGTCGCCCGCGTCAACAACCCCCGCAACCTCCAGCACTTCAAGCTGCTCGGGATCCAGCCGGCGGTGTCGGCGACCGACCTGATCCTGCGCCTGATCGAGCACGAGGTGCCGGAGTACGGCCTGGTCCAGCTGCTCGCGCTGGAGGAGGAGCACCTCGAGATCATCGAGCTCGAGGTGGGCGAGGGCTCGCCGCCGCCGGGCCGCCGTGTGCAGGACGTCGCGCTCCCCGACGGCTCGCTGATCATCTCGGTGCTGCGCGGCGGCGCGGGCTTCGTGCCCAAGGCCGACTCGGTGATCGAGGCCGGGCGACCAGGTGCTGCTGATCCTCGATCCCGGGCTCGAGTCGCAGATCACGCCGCAGTTCGCGCCTCGACAGGCGCCGTCGCGGCGACGCCGAGTCTGGCGGGCGATGGCTGACCGCCAGCGTCGACTACCTGCTGATCGGCGGCGGCCTGGCCGCCGGGCAACTGCGCGCGCTGGCTGCGCGAGTCCGGCGCCGACGGCTCGATCCTGCTCGTCGGTCGCGAGCCCGACCTTCCGTACAACCGGCCGCCGCTGCTCCAAGGGCTACCTGCGCAGGCAAGGAGTCGCGCGAGGACACGCTGTTCCGGCCGCCCGAGCTGGTACGAGGAGCAGCAGGTCGAGGTGCTGACGCGCACCTCGGTGACGAAGCTCGACCTCGACGCGCGGACGGCCACGCTGTCCGAACGGCGACGAGGTGGCGTTCGGCCAGGCGCTGCTGGCGACCGGCGCCAACGTCCGGCGGCTGAACGTGCCGGGCTGCGAGCTCGAGGGGATCCACTACCTGCGCACGCTCGGCAACAGCGACGCGATCCGCGAGGACGCCGCCGGCAAGCGGGTGGTCCTGATCGGCGGCTCCTACATCGCGCAGCGAGGTGGCCGCGTCGCTGACCGAGCTCGGGCAGCACGTGCACGATGGTGATGCTCGAGCCGGTGGCGCTCAGCCGCGAGCTTCGGCGAGCAGGCGGGGCGCTTCTTCCAGGACCGGCTCGAGGAGCACGGCGATCACGGTCCACGGCGAGCGACGAGCTCGACCGCTTCGAGGGCGCCGACGGCCGGGTCACGCGCGTGGTCACCGAAGTCCGGGCGCGAGCTCGAGGCCGACGCGGTGGTGATCGGCGCCGGGGTGATCCCCGACGTGACGCTGGCGCGCGGCGCCGGGCTCGAGCTGGGGGAGAGCGGCGGCGTGCGGCGTCGACTCCCGGCTGCAGACTCGCGCTCCCGGGATCTTCGCGGCCGGCGACATCGCCGAGTACGAGAGCGTGATCCACGGCGGGCGCCGGCTGCGGATCGAGCACTGGGACGTGGCGTTCAACCACGGCAAGACCGCCGCGCTCAACATGCTCGGCCGCGACCAGCCGCACGACGTCGTGCCCGTACTTCTTCTCCGACCTCTCCGACTGGGCCTCGCTCGAGTACGTCGGCCCGGCGTCCGAGTGGGACCAGGAGGTCGTGCGCGGCTCGCTCGACGAGGGCGAGTTCAGCGTCTGGTACCTGAACGATGGACGCGTCGCCGCCGCGCTGTCGGTCGGTCGCTCCGACGACCTCGAGCACGGCCAGGCGCCTGATCGTCGCCGGAGCCGACGTCGAGCGACCGCGCCGGTGAGCTCGCCGATCTCTCGAGCGATCTCGGCGCGCTCTAGGCTGAAGCGCTGACGCCTCTGGGTCGGGGTCGGGGGCGGCCTCGGTCGGATCGGTCGCCGGCTGACCCGCCGCCGGGCAGTCCCACCGGGCAGCCGGTCCACCAGCCGACCGAAGCGATCGATCGCTCCCTCCAGCGGCGTCGCCATCTCCAGCGCCCGCTCGAGCGTTGGCAGAACCGCGATCAGCTCGCTGCCCGTTTCGCACGACCTGCGAGGCCCGGTCCACGATCTCAGCCCCGCGCTCTTCGATCGCTCGCCGGCATCCCGCATCAGCGCGCCCATCTCAACGAGTCCGCGCCGCGCGCGTCCAGCTGACCGCCCAAGGCGAGGACCGCATCGGCTCGGCGATCGAGGCGCTCAGCGAGGGCGATGACCGCCTCCGCCCGCTGGTCGAGCCGTTCCGCCAGCGTCGAGGACACCCCGCCCGATCGCGACGATCTCCTCGCCGAGCGTCAGCAGCCGGTCGAGCTGCGCGGGCGTGGAGCGGGCGGCGCGCGCGATCGCGGCGAGGTCCGCCAGCATCCGGTTGGCCACGACCGGCGGCGACTCGATCGGGATGCCGAGGACGCGCAAGGTCGCTCAGAGCTAACCCAGCGACGGGGGGAGGTTGCGAGACTGCGGGGGGAGGATTCGAACCTCCGTCTCCCGGTCCAGAGCCGGGCGTCGCTGCCACTGGACTACCCCGCAGATGTCCAGCCGGCCCTGGGTTCGTGCGGGTCGGCGGTGGTCGAGTATAGGCCGAGGAAAAAGGATCCGTCTGGACCATTTGCGAACATATGTTCGTGCGAAATGGGCGTCGCAAATACGACTGGAAAGCCATCCGGAGCTACTACGACGCCGGCCACACGGCCTCGCAATGTCAAGCACGGTTTGAGATCTCGAACGGCGCCTGGCATTCGGCCGTAGAGAGAGGCGACGTCGTCCCACGAGAGAATCGGAGGAAGCCTCGCGGTGAGACGCGGGCCGCGGTTGCCCGGTACTTGGAGGAAGGCCTGTCGCAGGCGGAAATCGCGCGAACGCTTGGTCTATCGAAGCCAACCGTCTGCTTTCACCTGAGGAAGCTCGGCTTCGCAGCTCGTGAAGAGTCCGCTCGACGTTACGACTGGGAAGAGATCCGCGCCTATTACGTTGCCGGTCATTCGGCAGCCGAATGTCAACGACGATTCGGATTCAGTGGCGCCGCATGGGCAGATGCGGTTGGGCGAGGCGTGATCCAGCCGCGTCCCGCGTCTCGAGCCGATTGATTCTGTGCTCGCCGTAGGGCGTCCCCGATCCCGTCGGCACGTCAAAACGCGGCTGCTGCTCGCTGGCCTCAAAGAGCCACGGTGCGAGCGGTGCGGTTTGTCCGATTGGCGGGGAAAGGCGCTCTCACTGGAGCTTCACCATGTCAATGGCGATGGGCTTGACAACCGTCTGGAGAATCTGCTGCTTCTGTGTCCGAATTGCCACAGCCAGACCGACACTTGGGGCGGGCGCAACAAGGTGCGAAAGGTGGCGTGATCAATGAGATCACCTACACGACCCTGACCCGCGCGGACACGCGTCTCGCCTGCGTCGAGTTTGGAGGGCGTGGAGTTTCGGCGCTGCTGCTGCATGGCCTCGCCGGCCACGCCCTCGAGTGGACCGGTACCGCGGCCCATCTCGTGCCTCGGTATCGCGTGCTGGCGCTCGACCTGCGAGGGCATGGCTGCAGCGAGCGCCATCCCGAGGACGTCTCACAGCACGCGCACGTCGCCGACGTCGCGTTCGTGATCGAGCAGCTGGCGCTTGGGCCGGTCGTCCTTGTCGGGCATTCGCTCGGCGGGGTCACCGCGCTGCTGGTCGCGGCGGTGCATCCCGAGCTGGTGCGGGCGCTCGTGATCGCCGACGCGAGCCCAGGGCGTCGCGCAGCAACCCGACGTTGCGGTTGCGAAGCTCAGACGCGCGCCTTCGCCCCCGTCCCGGCGAAACCTTGGATCGCTGACGACCGTCGGAGGCCGCGCTACGACCTCGAGGTGATGGTGCGGACGCTGCGGGACGCCAACCGCCGCGATTATTGGGATGCGTGGGAGCGGATCTGCTGCCCCACGCTAGTCGTCCGTGCCAGCAACGGGATGATCCCGAGCTCGCACCTGCACGCCATGCGGGAGCGGCTGCCGAGCGTGCGCCTCGTGGAGCTCGACGACGTCCCTCACAACCTGCATCTGGAACGGCCCGAGCCAGTGGCTCGCCGCGCTGACCGCGTCTTACTAAACGCTACGGATCCGCGAACTCCGCCGGCTGCTTCGGAGACCCGCGGTCGACCGCCGCCAGCTGATTAGGCGACCCGATCAAGCGCAGACTGCAGCTCGGCCTCGAGCGCGAGCGTCTCCTCGGCGCTTGCGTCCAGGCTTCGTCGAACAGCCGCTTGGCGGCGCGGACCGCGTCGCGGCGACTTGGTCGGCGATCTCGGCTGCCAGCTCGTGCGCATCGGCGAGCGGATCCGCGGAGACCCGGGTCACCACGCCGAGCCGTGCCGCCTCCTCGCCGCTGAACACGCGCCCGGTGTAGGTGAGCTCCTTGGCCACGTCGATCCCGACCAGGCGCGGCAGGGTGCGGGTGATCGACATGTCGGGGATCAGGCCCCACTTGACCTCCATCACCGACAGCCGGGCGTCGGGCGCGGCGATCCGGATGTCGGCGGCGAGCGCGATCTGCAGCCCGCCGCCGAGGCAGTTGCCGTGCATCGGCGGCGATCACCGGCACCGGCAGGCGGATCCAGTCGTAGGCCGCGCGCTGGAACCAGTTCGGGACCTCGCCCGCAGCGGCTCGGTCAGCCCGTCGAGCCCGTCGGCCGTCGCCGACATCAGGCTCATCACGTCGAGGCCGGAGCAGAAGCTCGGGCCCGTCGCCGTGCAGCACCACCGCGCGCACGCCGGGCTCGCTCGGCCAGCCGCTCGGCGCGCCGCGATGATCGCCTCGAACATCGGCAGGTCGAGCGCGTTGTGCTTCTCGGGCCGCGCCAGCGTGACCGTCGCGACGTGGTCGCGTCACCTCGATCGCGGACCCGCTCGCGAGCTCATCAGCCGAGGACAGCCTATCGCGCAGATCAGCTCGACACGCGTCACCGACGCGCACCGTCGCCCGGCTCGCAGCACCTCGCCGTAGACCCCGAACGGCAGCGGCTCGGTGGTGTCGAGCTCGCCGCGGTAGCTCGCCGAGGATGTCGAGCGTGGGCAGGTCGACCTCGCCCGCTCTCCGGGTCGCGGCTGGTGATCAGGCAGCGGCCGACGTGGCCGCCGCCAGCGGACGACGCGTCGCCGACGCGGATCGTCGGCCGACCCACCGTCCTCGCGTGGGCCTCGACGCCGTCGATCTCGACCAGCATCCGGAAGCGCCGCGAGTCGACCGCTCGACGCCAGCCTCGCCGCGAGGCGCGTCAGCGAGCGCGCGCGAGATCAGCGACAGCGCCACCACGGGCGCCGCGGTCGACCGCACCGTGCTCGCCGGCTCGACCAGCCGCAGCGGCCGCCCGACGTGCTCGGACTGATCGCCTCCGACCACGGGCCCCGCACCAGCCGTGCCGGCCAGCGTGCCCGAGTAGAAGCGGGCGCTCACCTGCGTCGCCGAGCGCGACCTCGTCCTCGATCACGTCGAGCCGTCCGGGAAGCGTCGAGCCGCAGCTCGCCCGTCGCGGCAGTCCGCGACCACCGTCTGCAGCTCCCCGAGCTGCTTGGCGTTGACCATCCGGTCGCGCTCGTCGATCACGAAGAAGCGGCGGTTCGCCGCGAGCGCCGTCGCGCTCGAGCTGAACCGCTCGACGCGGTGAAGCCGCGTGCCCTTGACCGGGGTGACCGAGAGCGCGCGTGACCCGATCGGCATCACGCCGCCGCCTGCTCGGCCCAGTCCCGGTACAGCTGCCAGTAGCGCCCTCCGCGCGTCGAGCAGCTCGTCGTGGGTGCCCTGCTCGACGATCTGCCCGTGCTCGAGCACGACGATCCGCGCCGGCGTCGCGGATCGTCGAGAGGCGGTGGGCGATCACGATCGCGGTCCGGCCGGCCACCAGCCGGCGCAGCCCCTGCTCGATCAGGCTCTCGGTGTGCACGTCGACGTTCGAGGTCGCCTCGTCGAGCACCAGGATCCGCGGATCGGCGAGCAAGCGCGCGCGCGAAGGCGACGCAGCTGGCGCTGGCCGGCGGAGAGCTGCACGCCGCGCTCGCCGACCTGCGTGTCGTAGCCGTGCTCGAGCGCCGACGATGAACTCGTCGGCGCCGACCGCGCGGGCGGCGGCCGCGATCTCCTCATCGGTCGCGCCGGGCCGCCCGAACGCGATGTTCTCGCGCGACGGTGCCGCTGAACAGGAACCCCTCCTGCGGGACGATCCCCATCTGCGAGCGCAGCGACTCGGCCGTGACCTCGCGCAGGTCGTGGCCGTCGACGAGCACGCGCCCCTCGGTCGGGTCGTAGAAGCGCGCGACCAGCTTGGCGAACGTCGACTTGCCGGCGCCGGTCTCGCCGACCAGCGCGACCGTCTGCCCCGGCGGGATCACCAGGTCGATGTCGCGCAGCGCCCACGCCGCGTCGTCGCCGTCGCGCCGATCCGTAGCGGAACGAGACGTCCTCGAAGCGCACGCTCGCCGCGGATCCGCGGCAGCTCGACCGCGTCCGGCGCGTCGACGAGCTCCGGCTGCTCGTCGAGCAGCTCGAAGATCTTGTCGAGCGCCGCCATCCCCGACTGGTAGGTCGTGTACAGCTGCGAGAGCTGCTGGATCGGGTCGAAGAAGTTGTTGAGCGCCGCGATGAACGCGAACACCACGCCGGTCGAGGTGTGTCCGTTGATCGCCTCGATCCCGCCGATCAGCAGGATCTCGACGGTGACCAGCGCCGAGAGGAGCTCGACCGCCGGGAAGTAGGCCGCGTTCAGGTTGACGGTCGTCATGTTCGCCGCGCGGTTCTCCTCGTTCAGCTCGGCGAAGCGCTCGATGTGACGGGGCTCCTGCCCGAACGCGCGCACCACCCGGATCCCGGACAGCGTCTCCTGCAGGTAGCCGGTGATCGTCGCGATCTTCTCGCGCGTCAGCCGGTAGGCGTCGGCCGACGCGATCCGGAACGCGAGCGCCGCCAGCCGCCAGCAGCGGCAGCGCGAGGAAGGTCAGCAGCGCCAGGTGCGGGTCCAGCACGATCAGGATCACCACCACGCCGATCAGCGTCAGGCCCGACTGGAACAGCGTGGCCATCCCGTCCTCGACCAGCTGGTCGAGCGCCTCGACGTCGTTGGTCAGCCGCGAGATGATCACGCCGGCGCGGTTGCGCGAGTAGAAGCCGATCGACAGCCGCTGCAGGTGCGAGAACAGCCGCACCCGCAGGTCCTGCAGCGCGCGCTGGCCGACCCAGCCGACCAGGTAGGTCTGCGCGTACGAGGCGACGGCGTAGAGCAACGCCGAGAGCAGGAACACCGACCACGATCAGGTCGAGCGCGCCGACGTCGTGCCGGCGGATGCCGTCGTCGATCGCGAGCTTCGCGAGCGGCGCCGGCGCCAGCGCGGCAGCCGGTCGCGATCACCAGCGAGACGAACATCGCCAGCACCCGCCAGCGATATGGCGCGAGCAGCTCGGCCAGACCGCGCAGCTTGCGCCGCGCGTCCGCCGGTCGGCGCGCAGTCGGCGCCGGAGCTCGATCAGGCGGGCGCTCACAGGCCCGCCACCTCCGCCTCGAGCGGCTTGCGGGTCATGAACACCTGGTCGGGCATGCCCTTCTCCACGATCTCGCGGTACAGCTCGGAGCGCTCGAGCAGCTCCTCGTGGCTGCCGCGGTCGACGACCGTCCGTCCTCGAGCACGACGATCTCGTCGGCGAGCGCGATCGTCGAGAGCCGGTGGGCGATCACGAACGTGGTGCGGCCGGCCATCACCTCGCGCAGCGCGCTGCTTGATCTCCTGCTCGGTCGAGGCGTCGACCGACGAGGTCGCGTCGTCGAGGATCAGGATCCGCGGGTCGGCGAGGATCGCGCGCGCGATCGCGATCCGCTGGCGCTGGCCGCCGGACAGCGTCAGTCCGCGCTCGCCGATCAGCGTGTCGTAGCCCTTCGGGCAGCTGCTCGATGAACCCGTCGGCCTGCGCCGCCCGCGCGGCGCGCTCCACCTCCTCGCGCGTGGCGTCGGGGCGCGCCGTAGGCGATGTTCTCGTGCACGGTCGCCGAGAACAGGAACGGGTCGTCGTTGACGACCGCGATCTGGCTGCCGCAGGCTCGACAGGTCCACCGCGCGGACGTCGGCGCCGTCGATCTGCACCGCGCCCGCGCTGACGTCGTAGAGCCGCGGCAGCAGCGACACGAGCGCTGTCTTGCCCGAGCCCATCGCGCCCGACCAGCGCGACGGTCTGCCGGCCGTCGATCTCGAGGTCGATGTCGCGCAGCGCCGGCCGCGCGCGCGCCCTCGAAGGTCAGCGCCGACGCCGCGAGCTGCACCTCGCCGGATCCCTCGGGCAAGCGCGGGAGCATCCGCCGGGACAGTCATCCGCGGCGCCCGGTCGAGGATCTGGAAGATCCGCGCGCCCGAGGCCGTCGCCCGCTGCGCGGCGCCGAGCATGTAGCCGAGCGTCCGCATCGGCGAGATCAGCATCAGCAGGTAGGCGTAGAAGGCCGTGAACTGCCCGACGGTGAGCGTGCCGTGGATCACCTGGCGCCCGCCGACGAGCAGGATCACCGCCAGGCCGAGGTTCGGCAGGAAGCTGATCATCGGGCCGTAGAAGGCCTGGATCCGGGTCGCGTACATCTGCTGGTCGAACACCCGCTGGACGGAGTGCCCGAAGCGCCCGAGCTGGCGCTGCTCCTGGGCGAACGCCTTGACCACGCGCACGCCGGAGATGTTCTCCTCGGCCTCCGCGGTCAGCTCGGCGATCCGCTGCTGGGCCTCCTGGATCGCCGGGCGCGATCGCCGCCCGTAGCGCTGCGCGATCAGCACCACGAACGGCACCGGCGCCAGCGACAGCGCAGCCAGCCCCGGCTGGAGCGCGAACATCGCAGCCGCGGCGAGCAGAATCGTGAGCAGCGACTGGGCGATGAAGATCAGCCCGTAGCCGAGGAAGAAGCGCACCGACTGCAGGTCGACGGTCGCGCGCGACATCAGCTGGCCGGTCTGCTGGCGGTCGAAGAACGAGAGCTCGAGCCGCTGAAGCTGGCCGTAGAGGCGGTTGCGCAGGTCGAGCTCGACCCCCAGCGAGACCCGGCCGGCGACCAGTCGCCGCGCGACGCTCAGCACCAGCCGCGCGATTCCGGCGCCCGCGATCGCGATCGCCCAGATCACGAGCATGTGGCGGTGGTGGGAGCGGATCGAGTCGATCGCCACGCCCGGTCAGGTAGGGGATCAGGACCGTCTCCCCATCGCCCCGCCGGCCAGCACGAACGAACCACAACGCCTCGCCGGTACGGGCGCAGGAAGCCGAGCAGACGCCAGAACGTCGGCATACTTCATAAAGTATAGTAAGCCAGCGGTTTTTGGGTCCCCGGGGGTCGTCGGGCTCCCTTGGGTTCCGGGGGTCGTGGGGCTCACGGGGGTTCCGGGGGTCGCCGGGCTCGCGGGGGTTCCGGGGGTCGTGGGGCTCGCGGGGGTTCCGCGGGGTCGCCGGGCCCCCGGAGGTTGCCGGGCCCCCGGAAGCTCCCGCCGCCTGGACCCGCCTAACCGGCGCTCTTGTCCGGTTGGGTCGAGCCGATCCGCTCCGGGTGCGTGGGCTCCGTCACCTCGTCGTCGTAGGGTCGGACGGTGTCGGCCGGGTGGCCAGGCTCAGGGGATTGCAGGTGCTCGGCCTCGGCGGGGTCATCCACGTGCGGAGGCTGCCCCAATGGTTCGTCCGCCGGCGTCTGCTTGAACGACTGCGGCCCTTGGTGGGCGCCTGCCGGCAGCCGATGCTCGGACGGCGGGCCGAGGGGCGTGACGGGCGGCAGCGGGCTCTTCGCCGGCTCGCCCAGCACTAGGTCGAGCGTCCGGTCGAACGTTCCCGCGACCAGCTCGGCCGCTGCCTCCTCCTCCTGCAGGATGCGCTCGGCGACCTCGGCGGTCTGCTGGTCCCCGGCACGCCTGGCCAGGCCTTCGATCAGGTGGTAGGTGGCGATCTCCACGTTCTCGAACGCGAACGCGGTGGTGGCGAGCCGCATCGGCGTGTCTGGCGCCGCGCCTGCGGCCGCTCCGATGCCGAGCGCGCCAACCTGCATCGCAAGGTCCTTGAGGGTCGACGGTGACGCGCCGTGTGCCTCGAGCCGCTCGGCGACGTAGCGCGCATGCTCCTCCGTCTGGAGCTTGTGGGCGCGGTAGATCCTCGCGATCTCCTCGTCGCCGACCAGACCCGCGCCCTTGTCGAGCAGCTGAAGCGCCTGCTTCTCGAGCGCGTGGGCCTCGGAGAGGGACTTGACCAGCTGCTGTTCGAGATCCTCGCTCATTTCAGTCGTCCTCCTTTTCGTCGGGAGGGTCTTAACCCGGTAGCGCCCGAAATCAGTCAGGGGCTGTTAGCGCTGGTACATCGCGGGCGATGCGGGCGGGAGGGATCGACCGATGTCACGCTGGTGTAGCTACGAGCCGGTTGTAGGTTGCGGATGCCACAACCGGCGGCATATGATGGCCTGCCGTTGGCGCGTCATGATGGGCCGCGGGAGGCTCATGGCGGGTCGCGAGAGTCGGGAGAGCCGGGTCTTGGAGATTCGGGCACGCGGGTTGGTGAGGATCCGTGAGAGGCGGGTCAGAGAGGAGGAGTAGGCGGCAGATGGATGTCGTTCTGAGGTTCGGCTACGAGCCGGTCCGCGGCTTCATCCTGACGATCGGGGCGATGATGCTGCTGCTCCGCCGGACGCTCGTCGCCGCGCTGACGCCGCCCTACAACTACGGCCCGGAGCTGGTCGACCAGTTCCTGTTCGCGCTGCGGCTGGGCTGGTTTCCGATGATCCTGGCGTCGCTGGCCTTCACCTACGGGCCGGCCGGGATCGAGGTGGGGGACTTCCTGAACCTGCTCGGCGCGATCGACCGGCTCGGCGGCCTGTTCGTGATCATCGTGATGCGCGAGTTCGCGCCGCTGGTGTGCGCGATCGTGATGGCCGGCGTGGCCGGAACGGCGATGACCGCCGACCTCGGCGCGCGCAAGATCCGCGAGGAGCTCGACGCGCTGATGGTGCTGGGCGTCGACCCGATCAAGAGCCTGGTCGTGCCGCGCTTCCTCTCGCTGATGCTGCTGACGCCGCTGTTCTCGATCTACGCGCTGCTGTTCGGGACGCTCGGCGGGGTCCTGGTCACGCTCTCCAACGGCGCCCAGGTCGGCCCGTTCTTCTCGACCTTCTTCGCCCAGGCCACGCACCGCCGAGTTCGAGGCGATGCTGGTCAAGTCGTCGCTGTTCGGCGCGATGATCGCGATCGTCTGCTGCTACAAGGGCCTGACCGCGTCCGGCGGGCGCCGAGGGCGTGGGGCGCGCGGTCAACCAGGCGGTGGTGATCGCGTTCCTGGGGATCGGCGCGATCGACTACACGTTCACCCAGACCCTGCTGGCCACCCACCCGGCGCTGAACACGCCGCGATGACGACGCCGGCCACGCTCGAACCGGCCGCGATGAACCCGCTGTCCCGCCCGCTGCCGCCTGAGCGCCTTCGGCGAGGCCGTCGCGCTTCTGCGGCGCGGATCGTGCTCAAGGTCTTCAACGGCCGCGTCCTCAAGTTCCTCGGCGAGACGCTCCGCCAGGCCGGGATCCTGATCACCGGCTCGGCGGTCATCGTGCTCGGCCTGGTCTTCATCCTCGGGCTGCAGTGCGGGATCGAGGGCGCCTACGCCGCCAAGTCGGTGGGCGCGACCTCGGCGACCGGGGCGATCACCGCCCTGTGCGACCTGCGCGAGGTGATCCCCTACGCGTTCGGCTACATGATGGCCGCCAAGGTGGGCACCGGGTTCGTGGCCGAGATCGGCTCGATGCGGATCTCCGACGAGATCGACGCGCTCGAGGTGATGGGCTTCGACTCGATTCTCTACCTCGGGCTCGACCCGGCTGCTCGGGCACCTGGCTGGTGCTGCCGTTCCTGTACATGATCTCGGTCGCGGTCGGGTTCCTCGCCTCCTACCTGGCCGACCGTGATCCAGCTCGGGCAGGTCTCCCAGGGCGGCTACCTGCAGCTGTTCTGGCAGTTCCAGTCGCCGCAGGACTTCCTCTTCTCCGGGATCAAGTGCATGGCGATGGCCACGTTCATCGTGCTCGTCTGCATCTACTACGGCTACCACGTCACCGGCGGCCCGGTCGGGGTGGGGAAGGCCACCGCCCAGTCGATGGTGGCCAACATCCTCGGCATCCACCTGATCGGGATGGTCGGCACGCAGCTGTTCTGGGGCGGCAACGCGCGGGCGCCGATCGGGGGCTGAGCGAGCGTGGCACGCGAGCAGCTGGCCCGCATCGCCGCGCTGCGGCGCGCTCGCCATCGGCGGTCGTGGCGGTCGCGTGATCGTGCTGCTGATCGGCGGCGGCTCGACGCTACGTGCTGCACGCCGAGTTCTACCGACGCCGGCCAGCTCGTCAGCGGCGACCTGGTCACGGTCGGCGGCCATCAGGTCGGGCTCCGTCGGCGGCGATCAAGCTCGCCCGCAACGGCCTGGCCGACGTCGAGCTCGACATCTCCGACGCCGAGCATCACGCCGCTCCACGCGCGGCACGCTGGCCACGATCGGCCAGCTCAGCCTGACCGGCGTGGCCAACCGGTTCGTGGGCCTGACGCTCCGGCGCGGGCGGCCGGCGATCCCGAGCGGGGGCACGCTGCCGGTCACCCAGACCCGCGGGATCGTCGACCTCGACGTCGTGCTCGACGCGCTCACGCCGCAGGTCCGCGCGCTCGCTGCAGCAGCTCCTCGCAGGCGGGCGCCTACCTCGTCTCGCAGCCCACCGCCGCGCAGCTCAACCAGCGCGACGCAGCTACCTCAATCCGGCGCTCAGCCAGACCGCGGCAGCTCGGCGTCGGAGGTCGTCGCCGACAAGTTCGCGCTGCAGCGGCTGGTCGCCTCGACCGCGCAGGTCGTCGAGCGCGCTGGCCGCCCGCAGCGGCGATCTCGGCGGCGCGGTCAGCCAACACCGCCGCCGCCCTGCGCGAGGTCGCCAGCGAGCGCACGGCGCTCCAGGACGCGATCTCCCGCGCGCCCGGCCGTGCTCGCGCCAGGGCACCAGGCGTGCTGCGCGACGTCAACTACGACGCTCCACGTGCTCGACCCGACGCTGCGCGACCTGCGGCCGGTGGCGCCGCGGCTGGCCACGCTGCTTCGACGCGTGCTGTCCCGGCGGCGCAGCAACGCGGTCCCGACCATCGCCGGGCGTCGCAGGCGCTCGTGCCCGGCGCGCAAGAAGCGCGCTCGGCGCGTTCCCGCCGGTCGAGCGGTGGCCACCCCGGCGGTGCAGTCGCTGACGGCGGCGCTGCCGCCGATCACGCCGATCCTGGCCGGGCTGCGCCCGTACACGCCCGACGTGGTGGCCGGCTTCTTCAACGGCGTCGGCGGCGCCACCGGCGGGGCGCTACGACGCCAACGGCCACTACCTCAAGTGCGCTGCTCACGCGTCCAGGGCGGCGGCGCGTCGCTGAGCGGGCTGCTCGAGCCTGCTCGGCGGCGTCACCGGCACGCTGGGGCCGTTCAACGGCGGGCGCACCCGGCTGCTCGCGCCGTGCCCGGGCGGCGGCACCCCGCCGGCCGCCGACGGCAGCAACCCGTGGACCTCGCCCGACGTGCTGCCCGGCCACCGGCAACCTCTGCAATCCGGCGGACGACCAGAGATGAGACGGCTCGCGCGTGCATCGCTGCGTGCGCGCTCGCCGCCGCGTCCGTCGGCGCGGCTGGCCGCTGGCTCGGCTCGAGCGCGCCCAGGGCAGCTCGACCGCGCCGCTTCGACGTGATCTTCGACGACGCGCGCGGCCTGGTCGGCGGGCCAGCTGGTCAAGATCGCCGGCGCCCGGCGGGGACGATCCAGAACGTCGTCGTCACGCCCGACTTCAAGGCGCGGATCGAGGCGAGCGTCGACAGCCGGTTCATGCCCTTCCACCAGGACGCCACGTGCACGATCCGGCCCGAGGGGCTGATCGCCGAGAACTACGTCGAGTGCGACCCGGGCACGCCGGCAGCCCGCCGCTGCAAGCGCTCAGGGCGGCCATCCGCCGACCGTGCCGGTCACGCACACCACCGAGCCGGTCAGCCTGCTCGACCTGTTCAACATCTTCAACCTCCCCACGCGCGAGCGGTTCGACGGTGATCATCGACGAGCTCGGGATCGGCACCGCGGCGCGCGGGCAGGACTTCAACGACATCCTGCGGCGGGCCAACCCCGCGCTGGCGCTGGCCCGGCAGGCGATCTCGATCCTCGACCGCCAGCGGGCGCAGCTGGCCGACGATCGTCGACGCCACCAACACGATCGCCGCGCGAGGGCGCCGGCCACACCGGCGACGTCCAGAGCTTCCTCGACCGGGCCGCCGGCCTGACCGCGCTGACCGCCGCCCACCGCGACCCGCTGTCGCAGTCGATCGCGCGCCTGCCCGGCCTGCTGGCCGCCGCCCAGCCGGCGCTCAGCAGCTCGACACGGTGGCCGTCGACGGCACGCCGCTGGTCAGCCAGATCCACGCCGCGGTGCCCGTCGCTCAACCGCGTCGCCACCGACCTGGGGCCGTTCGTCGAGCGCGGCCAAGCCGGCGCTGGCCGAAGCTGAGCGACGACGCTCGAGCAGGCGATCCCGGCGATCCGCGACACCACGCCGCTGGTCAGACCCTGCGCGCCTACGCGGACCGCTCGCTGCCGGCACGCAGCTGTTCGCGCAAGCTGTCTCGAACCTCCAGCAGCACGGCTTCGTCGAGAACTTCCTGTCGGTCACCTACTACATCGGCGCGTCGCTGGCTCGCGTTCGACGCGACCTCGCACCTGCTCTCGATCCTGCTGGTCGGGCCCAAGAACGGGACTGTGCGGCAACTACGCCACGACGCCGGTGGCCGGCTGCAGCGCCCACTACGGCTCGCAGCCGGCCTACACGCCGGCGAGCAGCCGCCAGCCGCACGCGGCGAGCGGAGCGCGGGCGCGCCAGCCGCCGGCTCACGGCGACGCCGAGCCCGCAGACGCCTCGGCGCGTCGCCGAGCGCCCACGGCCGAGCGGCCCGGCGGACACGCCGGCTCGAGCCCGCCGCGGCCCCGGTCGGCGTCCCCGCACCGGCGCCCCGGACAGCCGACCGCCCCGTCGGGCCCGTCCAGCAGACGCTGCAGACCCTTCAGAGCCTGGCCAAGTACCTGCTCAAATGACGACGAGGCACCCGCGCCACGAGCCGCCAGGCGACGATCTTCGACAACCCGATCCTGGTCGGGACGATCACGATCCTCGTCGTGATGGTCGCGGTCTACCTCTCCTACATCGCCGAGAACGGGCTGCCGTTCGTGCCCACCTACAACATCAACGTCGACGTCGCCGAACGCCGCCGAGCTGGTCAAGAACGCCGACGTCCGGATCGGCGGCGCGCGGGTGGGGCAGGTGCTGACGATCACGCCCGAGCCGGCCACCAAGCCGTGGCCGCATCCCGTACGCGCGGCTCGGGCTGGCGCTGCAGACAGAGCCTCGAGCCGCTGCCGCCGGACACCCGCTACCAGGTCCGCCTGGCCTCGGTGCTCGGCGGCAAGTACCTGGAGATCATCCCCGGCCACCGCGACGGGCCGGGGCCTGCCCGACGGCGGCACGTTCACGCTCAGCACGAACCCGCGCCTGAACCACAACATCCCGTTCGTCGACCTCGACACGGCGTTCGCCACGTTCGGCCCCAAGACCCAGCACCGGCCTGCGCAGCGTCGCTGGCCGAGTTCGGCGACGCGGTGGCCGGGCGCGGCACGCAGTTCAACGACGCGATCTACTCGCTGCGCGAGCTGATCGGCCCGCTCGAGAGCCTGCTGCGCGCTGCTGGCCGACCCGAGCACCCAGCTGTCGCAGTTCGTCAGCGGGCTGGCGGCGACGACCGGCGCGCTGGCCCCGGTGGCGCCGACGATCAGCGCCCTGCTGCTCGGACGCGCGCCACCACGTTCGCAGGCGCTGACCAGCCCGGCGCTCGGCCAGCGCGATCGACCAGCTGCCCGCCGACCGAGACGCGTGGCACCACCGTGCTCACCAACGCCCAGCCGGTGCTGGCCGACGCGGCTGCGATCGTCGCAGGCGCTGAAGCCGGGCGCGGCGCTGCTGCCGCTGGCGCGCGCAGCGGCTCGACGCGCATCGTGACCGCCGCCACGCCGGTGTTCCGCACGCGTGCCGCCGCTGGCGCGGCCTCGAGACGCGCGCTCGTGGCGCCGTCGACGCGCTGGCGCGCGACCCCGCCTCGACGCAGACGTTCAAGGTGCTCGGCTCCAACGACCTGGCCACGCTTCGGCGCCTCGGCGTTCGTCGGCCTCGGCGCGATCCTGCGCACGGTCGCCCCGGCGCAGTTCGCCTGCAACGTCGCCGGCGCTGTGGGTGCGCAACTTCGCCTCGGCGCTCAGCGAGGGCGACAGCACGGCGCGCGTGGCTGCGCTTCGCGCCGATCCTCGACGTTCCGCGCAGACGTTCCAGGCAGCGACACCCGCCGCCGACCTGCACCTCAACCACTACCCGATCGAGGACTCGAGCGCAGTGCCAGGCCGGCAACGAGGTCTACACGCGGCCAGCAGCTGATCGGCGATCCCGGCGCCGACGTCAGACCGTGGTCGACAACACCGCGCCGCCGCCGGGGGTGCTGGCGCGCGGGCAGAAGGCGGGGCTGGTGCCGTGAGCCGCGTCGGCGCATCAGCGCAGCCGGCGTCGGCCGCCGGGCGCCGCGCGCCGGCTGCATCCGCTCGTGATCGCGCTGATCGCGATCGCTGGCCGCGGTGGCGGTCACCTTCTACGCGTTCAACCAGGGCCTGCCGTTCGTGCACCAGCTTCACGCGTGTACGCGCTGGTCAGCAACAGCGTCAACGTCCGCTCGGGACGCCCCGGTCCGGATCGCCGGGATCGACGTCGGCGCGGTGACCGGGCGTCGCGCCGGCCGGCGCGGCCACGCGAGATCACGCTTCACGCTGACCGGCAACGGCGCTGCCGATCCACACGCGACGCGACGGTCCGGATCCGCGACCGGCTGTTCCTGGAGGGCAGCTACTACCTGGAGCTCGATCCCGGCACGCCCGAGCGCGCCGATCGCTGCACGACGGCGGCACGATCCCGAGTCCCAGACCGACGACGCCCGGTCCAGTTCTACAAGGTGCTCTCGACCTTCGACGTGGCCGCCCGCACCAACCTGAAGCACCTCGCTGGACACGCTCAACCAGGGCTTCAGCCCGGCGCCGGGGCAGCCCGCGTCCGACAGCGGCGCCGGCGGGCTGAAGGCCGGCGATCCCGCAGCTGGCGCCGGTGCTCAAGGACGCCGCGCTGGATCACCCGCGCGCTGCGCGGCACGCAGCCCGGCGACGTCGAGCGGCTGCTCGAGCTCGGCCTCGCAGGTGACCGGCACGCTGGCCGCACGAGCCGTCCAGCTGGCCGAGCTGGTCACGCGGCCTGAACCGCGACCTCCGGCGCGCTGGCGGCCAGCGACGGCGCGCTCGGCCAGTCGATCACCGGCCTCGACCAGACGCTGCAGCAGGCGCCCGCCGGCGCTCACCGCGATCGACCACGCGCTGCCGCCGGTGGTCGACGCTGGCCCGGGCGCTCGACCCCTCGCTGCAAGGTGGCGCCGCCGCATCGTCGACCGGCTGATCGCCACCGTCGACGAGCTGGCCGCGGTCGTCGCGCCCACCGGAGCGCGGCCGGCTGCTGAGCTCGCTGAAGGCCACGTTCGAGCAGTTCCCGTCGATCCTCACCCAGCTGGCCGGCGCGTTCCCGATCACCAAGCAGGTCACCGACTGCCTGCGCACCCACGTCATCCCGCTGCTCAACGAGCAGGTGCCCGACGGCATCGCTCTCCACCGGCCGGCCGGTGTGGCAGGACTTCGTCCACTTCCTGCCCGGCGTGGCCGGCGCCAGCGGCAGCTTCGACGCCAACGGCCCCTACACCCGGGTGCTGGCCGGCGCGGGCACCAACTCGCTGACCGGCGGCGGCCTGCTCGGCCAAGCTGCCGATCATCGGCCAGCTGGTCGGCGACGGCGCCGCCCGGCGGCGGCTCGCTGCCGGGCGCTCGCCCGCCGTGGGTGGGCGATCTGACCCCGTCGGACTTCCGGCCCGACGTGCCGTGCACCACGCCAGCGGTGCCGAGCCTGGCCGCCGCCGCGGCCGCGCCCGATCTGCGCGCCACGCCGCTCCACGCCGCCGGCGCCGCCGCGACGCGCGCGAGCGCGCGCAAGCGCTGAGGCAGCGCACCGGCCGCAGCGCCGCAGCCCGGGAGGCGAGCGCGATGAAGGGCCGGATCGCGCTCCAGATCCGCCGCTACGGCCGCTCGTTCGCGATCCTGCTCGCGCTGATGGTGGTGGGCACCGCGTGCGGGCTTCTACATCCTGCTCCAGCAGCGGCTGCCGAACCCGTTCCAGACCTTCTACGCGGTCAACGCGGCGTTCTCCGAGCGCCGCCGCCGTCGTGCCCGGGCTGGGCGAGCCGGTCAACGTCGCCGGGGTCCACGTCGGCGAGATCACCGGCACCTCGCTGCAGAACGGCCGGGGGTGATCCACATGGAGATCGACCCCTCGAAGCTGCCGCACGCTCTACCGCGACGCGCACGCCGACCTGGTCCCGAACACGCCGCTGAAGGACATGCAGGTCGACATCAGCCCCGGGATCCGCATCGGCCGGGCGCGCTGCCACGCGGGGCCACGATCCCGGTCGGCCAGACGACCATCGCCGATCGACTCCGACGAGCTGCTGGACTCGCTCGACGCCGACACCCGCGCCTGGTTCACGAGCCTGATCACCGAGCTGAACAACGGCACCCAGGGCCGCGGCCAGGACATCCGCGCGCTGTTGAGGCGCTGGGCCCGACCGCGCGGCCAGCTGCGCCAGATCGGCGACCTGCTGGCCGCGCGCCGGCAGGAGCTGGCCCAGATCGTCCACAACCTCGGCGTGCTGAGCCAGGCGACCAGCGTCAAGGACGCCCAGCTGCCGACGGTGGTGCAGGCCGGCAACGCCGACGGTCGGCGCGCTGGCCGGCCAGAACGTCGCGCTGCGCCAGTCGATCACCCGGCTGCCGGGCACGCTCGCCACCGCGCGCACCACGCTGGCTCGACCTGGCGGGCCTGGCCAACGTGCTCGGCCCGACGGCCACCGCGCTGATGCCGACGTGCCCGCAGGCTGCCGACGACGCTGCGCGACACGCAGACCCTGTTCCAGCGGCGCGGCGCTGCTGCCGCTGCAGGAGATCACGCCGTTCGTCAACGCGGTGCTGCCGCTGGCCAAGCAGCTGCCGCCGCTCGCACGCCGACCTGAAGGCGGCGGTCCCGCCGCTGATCAACTCGTTCAAGGTGCTGGCCTACGTCGACCAACGAGCTCGCCTACAACCCAGGCGGCAAGAACCCCGGCTTCCTGTACTGGCTGGCGTGGTTCGCCCACAACGCCGACTCGTTCATCTCCACCTCCGACGCCAACGGCCCGGCGTGGCGCTCGCTGCTGCTGACGCACCTGCACGTCGCTGAAGTCGTTCGCGTTCGGGCCGCTGCTCGAGACCCTGCTCGGAACACGTTCGGATGCTCGTGATCTGACCGCATGGTCACCCAGGCACCCAAGCGCTCCGCGGTCCTTGCCGCGCTGGCGTTCACGCTCTCGTGCGTGGGGCTGATGATCTTCGTCTGGACTCAGTTCGGCGGCACGATCCCGTTCCAGCCGCAGGGCTATCGGATCCACGCCCTGTTCAAGGAGACCGGGCTGCTCGTCCCGAACGCCGACGTGCGGATCTCCGGCGTCAACGTCGGCAAGGTGGCGAGCGTCAGAGCCGCGCGGCGTGAACTCGCTACGTGACGATGGACATCCAGCCCAACTACGCGCCGATCCCGGTCGACACCCGCGCGATCCTGCGCCAGAAGACGCTGCTCGGCGAGGCCTACGTCGAGCTCTCGACCGGCGACGGGCGCCGGCCCGAAGTTCCCGGACGGCGGCACGATCCCCAGCTCCCATGTCCAGCAGACCGCAGACAGCTCGACCAGGTGCTGGGCTCGTTCGACCGAGCCAACCCAGCGCAATCTCCAGGCGCTGCTGAACGGCACCGACATCTCGCTGGCCGGCCGCGGCCAGGACCTCAACGACGCGATCGGCAACCTCGACCCGACTGTCACCGAACTGGCGGCGATGGTCGGCGTGCTGAACCAGCAGCAGGGCGACCTGCGGCGCCTGATCGGCAACGGCGCGACGGTGCTGGGCACGCTCGGCTCCCGCTCCGCCGACCTCCAGAGCCTGATCACCGCCGGCGATCAGGTGCTCTCGACGACCGCCGCTCGCAACACCGCGCTGACCGCCACCGTCGACGCGCTGCCGCCGTTCCTGGCACAGCTGCGGACGACGCTGGGCACGCTCAACACCACGCCTCGCCCTCGGCAAGCCGTCGCTGGCCGACCTGCGGACCGCGGCGCCGCTGCTGACCCCGGCGCTGTCGGAGCTGATCACGCTGTCGGACTCCGGCTCTGAAGCTGCTGCCATCAGGCCCCCTCGCTGCTCAACGGCGGCGCAGGCCGCACTGCCCTCGATCAAGCGCTTCACCAAGGCGTTCAAGCCCGCGGTCGACGCGATCCTGCCCGCCGCGCAGCAGCTTGCCCCGATGATCAGCTTCATCGGCCTCTACCGCCGCGAGCTGGTGGCGCGCGATGGCCAACCTGGCCGCCAGTCTCCAGGCCACCGCCCCCGCCAACACGACGCACCGGCACGCGCCAACTATCTGCGAGCGCTGGGCGAGATCGGCAACGAGTCGATCTACGGCCAGTCGCGTCCGCGAGCCCACCAACCGCGACAACACCTACTTCGCCCCCGGCGAGCTGAACGACCTCGGCAACGGCGGGCTCAAGGCCGCCAGCTGTGCGAACACGGGCAACCCCTCGCAGGTCCCGGTGCTGGGGCGCAACGTGCCCTGCCGCGTGCAGCCGCCGTTCACCTGGGGCGGGGGGATCCTCTCGAGCTACTACCCGCACCTGACGCAAGCCCCGCTGCCGAAGAAGTAGCCACTCCCGGTCTAGCGTTCGGCCTCGCCCAGGATCCTCGCGGTGGCGTCGAGCATGATCGGCTTGATCGCCTCCCAGCGCGCGGTCACGGCCTCATGCCCCCAAACGGGAATCGCCAGCACCAGGCCGCGGATCAAGGAAACGGCGGCGTCGAGCAGCGCCGGGAGGCGCGGGTCGTCGAGCAGCTCGGGAAACAGCGCGCCGGTGGTGCTGACGATGATCTCGCTCAGGCGCTGCTCGAGCTCGCGGAGCACCGGTGAGAGCTCGGGCTCGTTCCAGACCGCGGCCCAGAGTTGGGCGGCGGCGAGGGCCTGCGGGGAGGTGAACTCGAGCCACGCCTCGTCGAGCACCGCCTCGCGATGTTCGGGGGTGCGCAGCGCCGCGAAGTCGATCCGATGCAGGGCCTGGTCGGCGAGCCTGAGCGCGACCTGGATGACCGCCTCGACAAGCAGCGCCTCGCGCGTCTCGAAGTGGTGCATGACCGTGCTCTGGGCGATGCCCGCCCGGTCGGCCACTCTCCTGGTGGTGAGCGTCGCGTAGCCCTCCTGTACCAGGCACTCGATGGTTGCGTCGATGACCGCTTGGCGGGTGGCGGCGCGCTGTTGCGCCCGGGTCACTCGCCGGGGTGCCGAATCGATCGAGGTTTGGTCGATCACTTGATCGGCGAGGATGCTACATTATGCTCGCCGATCAGCTGATCGGCGAATTGCGCGACCCGAACATTCAGGCGAAAGCGAGCATTGGCATGGGTGCGACGGCAACGATTCCTCCGATCGCTGAGCGGGTGGGGCGGGTCAGCGGGACGCGGGTCGCGTACGACACGTTCCTGGCACGGCCTGCGCACCGACGGGCCGCTGGTGCAGGCGGTCGAACGGCACCGACATCGCCCGGTTCACGTTCAACCGCCGCACCGCGTTCTTGCTCAAGCATCCCGACCTGGTCGACCACGTGCTGTTCGAGGCGGTCGAGCGCTACCACAAGTCGATCGAGTACGAGCTGCTGCGCGCAGCGCTGGGACTGAGCCTGTTCACCGACGAGGACGAGTCCTGGCGGCGGCACCGGATGATGATCAACCCGGTGCTCGCCAAGCGCCATCTGGAGAGCCTGTTCGAGCTGATGGTCGAGCCGGTCGAGGCGTTCATCGACAAGCTCGACGACGGCGCGGGACCGGATCGAGTTCGAGATGGCCGAGGGCGATGACCGAGCTGACGCTCGACGTCGTCGGCTCGGCGCTGTTCGGCCGGGGGATGGCCGACCTGGCGCGGCAGGATCGGGCCGCAGCGTCACGTTCGGGCTCCGTGCCGCGGAGCGGGCGACGCGGCTGATCCTGATCTTCAACCCGCCGCAGCTGCTGGCGCGCGCGCTGCGCGCTGGCGTGTCCGGCACTGCGCCGCTGCTGCCGCCGCCGATCGATCGGTCTGCACGACGTGCTGGACGTCGATCGACGAGACCGTGTGGGGCGTGATCCGAAGAGCGTCGGCGCGATCCCGCCGGGCCGCGACGACGATCTGCTCGGGCTGCTGCTGTCGGTCCGCGACGAGCACGGCGAGCCGCTGCCGCTCGAGCGGGTGCGCGACGAGGCATGCACGTTCATGCTCGCCGGCCACGAGACGACCGCCAACGCGCTGTCGTGGATGTGGTACCTGCTGGCGATCAACCACGAGGCGCGCGAGCGGATGCTGGCCGAGGTCGACGAGGTGCTCGGCGGCCGGCCGCCGACGTTCGCAGACGTCGATCGGCTGCCGTGGACGCACGGCCTGCTTCCTGGAGGCGATGCGGGTGTTTCCGCCCGCGTGGATCATCCCTCGCGCAGTGCGTCGAGGACGACGAGATCGCGGCCACCGCATCCCCAAGGGCGCCTCGATCCTGATCCCGATCCACGCGCTTGCACCACGACGAGCGCTTTTGGCCGCGACCCCGAGGTGTTCGACCCGACCCGCTTTCTGCCCGAGAACGCCAGCCGCCACCACCGCTGCTCCTATCTGCCGTTCGGCGCCGGCCGCCGGGTATGCGCGGGCAAGGCGTTTGCGGTGATCGAGGGGACGATCGTGACCGCGATGATGAGCCAGCGCTTCACCTACGAGCTCGTGCCCGGGCTATCCGGTCGTGCCCGAGGCGACCTTGACGCTGCGGCCCCGCCACGGGCTGCCGATGATCGCGCGGCGCCGAGACCCAGCCGCGAACGTGCCGGCGGTGGCTGCATGAGCGCCGGAGCACGAGGTGGTCGTGGTCGGGGCCGGGTTCTCGGGGATCGGTGCATCGATCCGGCTTCAGCGCGCCGGCTTCGACGACCACGTCCTGATCGAGGAGGGGCACGACGTCGGCGGCACCTGGTACTGGAACCGCTATCCCGGCGTGGCCGTCGACATCCCGTCGTTCAGCTACCAGTTCTCGTTCGAGCGCAGCACCGACTGGTCGCGCGTGTATGCCCCGGGCCAGCGAGCTTCACGCGTACGCCAGGCATTGCGCCGACAAGTACGAGCGTGCGCGAGCGGGTGCGCTTCGGCACGCGCGTGCCTCGGCGCGAGGTTCGACGACGTGGCGCACGTGTGGCGGCTTCAGACCTCCGCCGGAGACGAGCTCATCGCCCGCTTCGTGATCGGCGCCACCGGCGTGCTCACGCAGCCCAAGCCGCCGGACATCCCGGGCCTCGACAAGTTCGGCGGCGCGACCGTGCACACCGCGCGCTGGGATCCCGAGCTCGACCTTCACGGCAGGCGCGTCGCGGTGATCGGCACCGGCGCCTCGGCTGTCCAGGTGATCCCCGAGATCGCGGCCGTCGTGGAGCACCTGACCGTGTTCCAGCGCACTCCGATCTGGTGCTTGCCCAAGCCCGACGCGCCCCTGCCCGGCGCCGCTGCGCTGGCTTATGCGCCGGCTGCCGATGGGCGACCTGGCCGGACGGCTGGCCAGCCAGATGTTCGTCGAGGCGACGTTCCCGCTGCCGCTGCACTTCGGTGGGGTGATCCCGGTCTCGGCGCTCGCCGAGCGCGGCGGGCCGCGCGCACCTCCGGCGCCAGGTCCGCGACCCGGTGCTGCGCGAGAAGCTCACGCCGAACTACGCGGTCGGATGCAAGCGGCCGAGCTTCCACAACGAGTACCTGCCGCACGTTCAACCGCGAGAACGTGCTGCTCGAGACCGAGCCCGATCGAGCGCATCACCAAGACCGGGATCCGGACCGCCGACGGCACGCTACACAAGGTCGACGTGCTGATCCTGGCCACCGGGTTCAAAGTCTTCGAGTCCGGCAACGTGCCCCCGTTCCCGATCCGCGGGAGCGGGCGGGGTCGACCTCGAGGGGTGGTGGGACGAGCATCGCCTGCAGGCCTACGAGGGCGTCAGCGTGCCCGGGTTCCCGAACTTCTTCACCGTGCTCGGCCCGTACGGCTATAACGGCTCCTCCTACTTCAACCTGATCGAGAACCAGACCCGGCACATCGTGCGGGTGCTCGAGACGCGCTCGCCGCGAGCGCGCGACGCGGGTCGAGGTCCGCCGCGAGGCCAACGACCGCTACTTCGCGCTCGATGCTCGCCCGGCGCGGCATCAGATCGTCTGGCAGGACAGCTGCTCGGTCGCCAACAGCTACTACTTCGACAAGCACGGCGACGTTCCGTTCCGGCCCTCGCCGACGCTCGAGACGGCTGTGGCGTAGCGCCCGCTTCGACCTGGACGACTACCGCTTCGAGTCGATCGCGCAGAGCCGGCTGGCCGCATGAGCCGGGTGAGGATCAACGGCTCGCGGGTGGTGATCACCGGCGCGGGGAGCGGCATCGGCCGGGCGACGGCGCTTCGCTGCGCGCGCCAGGGCGCCGGAGGTGGTGTGCGTCGACATCGACGGCGAGGCCGCGCAGGGCGACGGCGCGACAGTGCGGCGCGGAGCGCCGTCGCGGCGGATGTGCGACGTCAGCGATGCCGCCGCCGTGCACGAGCTCGCCGACGTCGATCGAGTCCGAGCTAGGGTCCGGTCGACGTGCTCGTCAACAACGCCGGCGTCGGGATCGGCGGGCCGTTTCTCGAAGCGACGCCGTCGAGGACTGGGACTGGCTGATCGGGATCAACCTCAACGGCGTGGCGTACGGATGCCGCGCGTTCGGCAAGCGGATGGTGGAGCGCGGCCGGGGTCATGTGGTCAACGTCGCCTCCGGCGCCGCCTACGTGATGAGCCGCGATATGGCGCCTACTGCGCCGTCGAAGGCGGCGGTGTTCGCGCTTCTCGCGTGCCTGCGCGCCGACTGGGCGCTCACGGCGTGGGGGTGAGCGTGATCTGCCCCGGCGTGATCAACACGCCGATCGCGCGCCACACCCGGATGGTGGGCCGGCTCGCCGAGCGGCAGGAGCGGATCGCGCGCTCGTTCCGGCTCGGCCACCCGCCGGACCTCGTCGCCAAGGCGATCGTGCGCGCGGTCGAGCACAACCAGGAGATCGTGCCGGTGGGCTTCGAGTCCGAGCTCGCCTACCGGGTGCTGCCGTTCGTGCCCGCCCGGCTTCAGGGACTGGCGAGGCGCGCCCCGCTTCACCGGATCCCGACGATCTAGCGCCCTGCGCGCATACCCCGGATCACCACCCGGCCCCCCCGGGCCGGGATCATCGTCACGTTGCGGTGCTTGGGCCGCTCCGGCTTCGGATCGGCAGCTTCGAGATCGAGCCGGCGCGCCATCGCGCGCAGGACGACGCGCTGCTCGGCCATCGCCAGCGACGCCCCGAGGCAGCGGCGGGTGCCACCACCGAACGGGATCCACTCGTAGGTCCCGGGCTTGTGGCCGAGCCAGCGCTCGGGCCGGAACGCGAACGGGTCCGGGTAGAGGTCCTCGCGGTGATGGAGGAGGAGGATGCTGATCCCGATCGGCGGTGCCGGCGGGGACCCCGTAGTCGCCCAGTCGCCAGGGGACAGTCACGCGCCGCCCGGTCATCGGGATCACCGGACGCGAGCGCATCGCCTCGGTGATCGTCGCCTCGACAACGTCCTCGGCGTCCTGCGCATCCGCGCGCACCGCCTCGACCAGCCGCTCGTGCGCGCCGGGGTTGCGCACCAGCCGCTCCCACGCCCAGGCCAGCTGGTTGGCGGTGGTCTCGTGGCCGGCCAGGACCAGCGTCATCAGCTCGTCGCGGAGCTCGCGATCGGTCAGCGTCTCGCCCTCCTCGGTGCGGGCCCGCATGATCAGCGAGAGGATGTCGCTGCGCTCGCTCGAGGTCGGGGTCGCGGCGGCGCTTGGCGATCACCGCGTACATGCAGCCGGTCCGGCACCAGCAGCGCCGAGCCAGGTCAGGCCGAACGGCTCGTCGTGGCCGAGGTTCATCAGCTCCGCGAGCTTCGCGCCCGGCATCGTCGAGCCGCGCAGCAGCTCGCGGATGGCGAGCCGCAGCGCGTGCTCGAGCGTGCCCGGCCGCGGGCGCCCCTCGATCCCGAAGATCCCGCCCATGATCACGTCGAGCGTGATCGCCTGCATCCGCGGCGCCAGCGCGAACGGCTTGCCCGACCGGCCAGCGCGCGATCTCCCGCTCGGCGGCCTCGGCGATCATCTGCTCGTAGCGCGCGATCGCGTCGCCGTGGAAGGACGGCAGCAGCAGCTTTCGCTGGCGCAGGTGGCGGGGGCCGTTGGCGGTCAGCACCGAGCTCGGGCCCGAGCACCGGCCGCAGCGGCGACTCCTCCGCGAGCGTCGGCACCTGCTCCGGCGGGGCGGTGAACAGCGAGCGGATGTGATCGGGGTGGCAGATCACGGCGGCGCGGCCGCGGACGTAGCCGCGCGCGCCCCACACCTCGCCGAATCGCTCCCGATTGTGAAACACGAAGCTCCACTGTCGCTGGCCGAACCACAGCGTCTGCGCGAGACGCGGAAGCCGCCGCGCGGGTGGCCGGGGCAGCCCCGCGAGCTCCGCGGCGTCGATCGGGCCGGCCGGAGAGGGTGGCGCGCATTCCGATCAGTCCGCCGGGCAGTGGCGCTCAGGCGGACCGCAGTCACGCCGCCCTCGCAGATCTCGTCACAGCTTGTCGCTCCGTGCCCAGCAGCGTCTCGTAGCGGTAGTCGTCGAGCGGGAAGGTCCGGGCGGCGCGCCACGCCTGGCGCGAGCTGGTCGGGCGCAGGAACGGTGTATCGCCGTGCTGGTCGAAGTAGTAGCTGTTGGCCGTCTGGCAGGAGCCCGTGTGCCACAGCGAGCGCCGCAGCCGCTCGGTCGCGAACCGCGTCCAGCGCTCCGTCGGCTCCTCGCGGACCTCGACCGCGGTCGCGCCCCGCCGGCGGGCCTCCGCGATCACGCGGATGATGTGGTGCGAGGCGGTCTCCACGAGCTGGTGCCAGGTGCCGCCGGTCCATCCGTAGGGGCCGAAGATCATGAAGTGGTTGGGAAGCCCCGGCATGCTGACGCTCTCGTAGGAGCGGACGTGATTGTTCGGCGTAGAAGTCGGCGAGGTCGAAGCCGTCGCGGCCACGCACCGGGTTGCGCCGATAGTTCTCGGGATCGGTGGCGAGCCGGAAGCCGGTGGCGAGGACGAGCACGTCGATCTCGCGCTCGCGTCCGTCGGCGGTGCGGATCGCCTCGGCGGTGATGCGCTCGATCCGCTCGGTCACCAGCTCCACGTTGGAGCGGTTGAACGTCCTCAGGTAGCGTGTTGGAGACCGAGGGGCGCTTGCAGCCGATCTCGTAGTCGGGCGTGAGCCGCCGGCGGAGATCGGGGTCGCGCACCTGGAGCCGGTACCAGACGTTGCGCGCCAGCCAGCCGCCGCGCGGGTGATCCAGCCGAGCTGGTCGTGGTGGACGACGAGGCCGACCAGCCCGGCCTCGACCAGCCGCGGTCATCGCCCGGCGGACGGCGTCCTGGACGGCGGGTGACGCCGGCGGAACAGCCGCTGCACCGCCCGCGGCGTCGGCAGGTCGAGCTTCGGTCCCACCCAGATCGGGGTCCGCTGGTAGACGTCGAGCCGCGCCAGCTCGGGCGCGATCTCGGGGACGATCTGGATCGCGCTCGCGCCGGTGCCGACGATCGCGACGCGCCGGCCCTGGAGCGTGACCGAGTGATCCCAGGCCGCGGAGTGGAGCACGGCGCCTCGGAACTCCTCGAGGCCCGGGATCCCCGCCGGCTTGGGGTTGACGAAGGCGCCGACGGCGCTGATCACGAAGCGCGCAGTCAGCTGCGCTCCGTCCGGGAGCTCGAGGCGCCATAGGTGCGCGCCCTCGTCCCAGGTGCGCGAGAGCACCTCGCTGTCGCAGGCGGACGAAGGCGCGGATCCCGTAGCGGTCAGCGCACTGGTCGATGTATGCCTTGACCTCCGCGCCACGTGCGAAGACGTGCGACCAGTCGGGCTTCAGCTCGTACGAGAACTGGTACGCCTGCGCGGGGATGTCGACGGTGAGCCCGGGGTAGGTGTTGTCGCGCCAGGTGCCGCCGATGTCGCCGCCGCGCTCGAGCAGCACCAAGTCCTCGATCCCAGCTCGCCGCAGTGCGATCGCGGCGCCGATCCCGCCGAGTCCGGCGCCGATGATCGCCACCTCGTGATCGGGCTTCGAAAACGACGTAGAGCTCGGGTCCGGCGCCTGCATGACGTCCCGCACGAATGTAACACTACTGTAGGTAAGGGGCTCGGCTCAGCCGAGGCGAGCGCGCAGATACGCCCCGATCATCGCCTTGCACTCCGCCAGCAGGCGCTGATCGCCGTCGCGATCCTGACGGAATGCCTCGCGCAGGAGGCCGTCGCCGGTCAGAACGACCATCTGAGCCGCGGTCGCGCGGTCTGCCGCCGGCGCGTCAGGCCAGTGGATCGCGAGGATCCGGCCGACGGACTGCGCGATTGCGCCGCGGGTCGGGCGGGTCACCTCGCGCACGCGCTCGCTGCGCAGCCCTCCGTACCAGAGCGCCAGGAAGCCGGGCCGGGCACGGAAGCCCGCGGCCAGGGCGTCGATCACGATCGCTGCCAGGATCCTCCAGCGGCTCGCGCGCGTCGGCCTCTGCCGCCGCCGCGACCAGATCCTCGAAGTCGCTCCAATAGCGCATGGCGAGCGCCTCGACGATCGTCGTCCTTGTCCGGGAAGTAGCGGTACACCGAGCCGACCGGGATCCCCGCAACCTGCGGCGATGCGGTTCGTCGTGAACGCCGCCGCGCCCTCGCTGCCAGCAGCGCATCGGCGGCGTCGAGCACGAGACGCAGCCGCTCCCGGCTACGTGCCTGAGTGGGCACGTTGCGAATGCTGCCCGGAAGCTCGGGATGCTCAGAGGTCAATGCGCCCCGCTCCACTTGAATGCGAGCTCTCCTTCATGTTAGCGTCGCGGGGAAGGATGGGCGTCCCGCCGCCAGGACCCGACGCAAATGCTCGACGACTGAGCGCGAGCGCGTCGCCGCCGCGGCCCGGCGCGCTGGCGCGCGAGGGGCTGGTGCTGGGGACCGCCGGCAACATTTCCGAGCGCAGCGGCGAGCTGGTCGCGGTCACTCCGACCGGGCGCCGTGCTCGGCGAGCTGACGCGGAGCAGGTGGCGGTCGTCGACCTCGACGGCCAGCAGGCGCACGGCGAGCTCGCGCCGACCTCGGAGCTGGAGCTGCACCTCGGCGTCTACCGCCGCTACGAGGCCGAAGCGGTCGTGCACACCCATCCCCCGATGGGCACCGCGCTCTCATGCGTGCTCGAGGAGCTCCCGCTGGTGCACTACCAGATGCTCGCGCTCGGGGGGGCCGTCCGCGTCGCGCCGTACGCCACGTTCGGCTCACGCGAGCTTGCCGGATGACGGTGGTCGAGGCGCTCGAGGGGCGCAGCGCGGCGTTGATGGCCAACCACGGGGCGATCACGTGGGCCCGACGGGTCGAGACCGCGCTCGAGCACTCGCTGCTGTTGGAGTGGGCGTGCACCGTGTATTGGCGCGCGGCGCAGCTGGGGCCGCCTCGGATCCTCGACCAGAGCAGCAGCTGACGCGGTGGTCGAGGCGGTAGCGACGCGTGACTACGGCACGACGCACAGGATCGGCGGATGACCGCGCCGATGCGGGCGATCGCGCTCGGGGTTCACGTCGTCGACGTGCTGGTGCGTCCGGTGGAGGAGATCCCGGACGGGCCAGGGCGGTCAGCTCGTCGAGGAGATCAGGATCACGCCCGCGGGCTCGGCCGGCGGCACCGCGATCACGCTCGCCAAGCTTGGCGCGCAGGTGTACAGCGCCGGCGCGATCGGACGCGACGCGCTGGGCGACGTGCTGATCGAGCTCTTGCGAGCGCTTCGGCGTCGACACCTCGCTGCTGGTCCGACGCGACGGCGTTCAGACCTCGGCCAGCGTCCTTCCGATCCGCCCCGACGGCTCCCGTCCCGCGTTCCACGTGATCGGCGCCAACGCCACCTACAACTCCGCCGACGCGCCCTGGGAGGCAGATCGCAGCAGCCACTCATCTGCACCTCGGCGCGCCTGAGTTCATGGGGGGCGAGGAGGCCGCGAAGATCCTCTCCTTCGCGCGTGAGCACGGCGTCGTCACCTCGGCCGATCTGCTCGCGCCCGGGGAGCAGGCGCCGGCGATCGTCGACTGGATCGCACCGCGCTTCGAGCACCTGGACTACCTGCTGCCGAACGACGAGCAGGTGCTGGGGCTTGACCGGCGCACAGGACCTCGAAGCTGGCTGCCGGGCGCTGCTCGAGCGCGGCGTCGGCTGCGTCGCGGCGACGTGCGGCGCCGAGGGCGCGGTCGTCGTGGAGGCCTCCGGAGTCGAGCGTGTTCCCGCGTTCGCGGTCGACGTCGTCGACACCACCGGCTGCGGCGACGCGTTCTCGGCGGGCTTCCTACGGGCGCTGTCGCTGGGACGGAGCAACCGTGAGGCGGCCGTTATGGGTTGCGCGGTGGCTGCGCTCGTAGCCCAGGGTCTCGGCTCGGACTACGGCACATTCGATCTGGACTCTGCCGAGGAGTTTGCCGGCGCCAGTCGGGAGGCGATGACGCGGTGAGCGGCGAGGACGCCCGCATCACCCGCCGCCGCTTCGTTGCGGGCACGATCGCTGCGGGCACCGCCGCAGCGGTTCCTGCCGACGCCGAAGCAAAGCACCACAAGCGAAAGCGGGGGCACAAGCACCATCAGCAAGCACGGCGCGAAGCACAAGGCCGACGTCGCGGTGGTCGGCGCCGGGCTGGCCGGGACTGACCGCCGCCCGCGCAGCTCCGCGCCGCGGGTCGCTCGGTGATCGTGCTCGAGGCGCGCGACCGCGTCGGCGGGCGCTGCTTCAGCCGCTCGCTCGGCCCCGGCGCGACGGACGTGGCGAACATGGGCGCGACCTTCGTCGGGCCGACCCAGCTCACAGATCCAGGCGCTGATGGCGGAGCTGGGGATCGGCAAGTTCCCCACCTACGCGACGGCCAGCTGCTCTGGTACGAGAACGGCAAGCGCACGCCGTACACCGGGACGATCCCGCCGGCGAGCGATCCGCTGGCGGTGATCCAGCTCGGAGACGGTGACGCTTCCGGCAGCTCGACAGCATGGCCGAGACGGTGCCGCTCGACGCCCCCTGGCAGGCCCCGAACGCCGCGACGTGGGACTGGCATGACGGTCGAGACGTGGGCGGAGCAGAACATCCTGACCACCGAAGGCGCAGTCCTTGCTCGCGCTTGCCGTCGAGGCCGTCCTCTCCGTCGAGCCGCGCGACATCTCGCTGCTCTACTTCCTCTTCTACGTCCACTCCGCCGGCGAGCGTCAACGCGCTGATCGCCAACGCCGGCGCCGGGCGGCGCCCAGGACTATCCGGGTGTCCGGCGGCACGCAGGGAATCGCGATCAAGATGGCCCAGCAGCTCGGCCGACAGCGCGTGCTGCTCGGGCAGCCCGGTGCGCCGGATCTCGCAGAAGCGCCGCGCACGCGTCACCGTCCACGCCGACGACGTGACGGTGAGTGCCAAGCGCGTGATCGTGGCGATCCCGCCGCACGCTGGCGGGCAGGATCGACTACGACGCCGGCGTGCCCGCGCTGCGCGACCAGCTGACCCAGCGGGTGCCGATGGGCTCGCTGATCAAGACGATCGCGCGTCTACGACACGCCGTTCTGGCGCGACCCAGGGCCTCAACGGGCAGGCCAACAGCGACCAGGGTCCGGTGAAGGTGACCTTCGACGCCTCGCCGGCGAGCGGCACGCCCGGCGTGCTGCTCGGCTTCATCGACGGCGACGACGCTCGCGCAGCTCTCCGACCAGCCGGCGCCGGTCGCGCCGAGCGCGGCGCTCCAGTCCTACGTCAGCGCTACTTCGGCGCTGCAGGCGGCGCAGCCCGCGGACCTACTTCGACCAGGTCTGGGCCGAGCGAGATCTACACCGGCGGCTGCCCGGTCGGGGTGATGCCCGCCGGGCGTGCTGACCGCGTACGGGCCGGCGCTGCGAGCCCCGGTCGGGCGGATCCACTGGGCGGGCACCGAGACCGCCACGGTGTGGATCGGCTACATGGACGGCGCGGTGCAGCTCGGGCGAGCGCGCGGCGGCCGAGGTGCTGGCGGGCTAGTCCGACTCGGTACAGATGCCGACCGTTCGCGAAGCCACCTTCGAGCTGTTCCGCGCCCACGGGATGACGACGATCTTCGGCAACCCCGGCTCGACCGAGCTGCCGATGCTCGGCCGACTTCCCCGACGACTTCACCTACGTGCTCGGGCTCCAGGAGCTGGTCGTGGTGGGGATGGCCGACGGCTTCGCGCAGGCCAGCGGCCGGCCCACGCACGTCAACCTGCACACCGCGCCCGGCGTCGGCAACGCCGTCGGCGGGATCTTCAACGCCCAGGCCAACAAGGCGCCGCTGGTGATCACCGCCGGCCAGCAGGTCCGCGCCCAGATCACGATGGAGGCGAACCTGACCAACCGCGACGCGACGCTCGGGCCGCAGCCGTACGTCAAGTGGAGCCACGAGCCGCCGCGCGCGCAGGACGTGCCCGGCGCGATCGCGCGGGCGATCCACCACGCGACGCTGCCGCCGCGCGGGCCCGCGTTCGTCTCGATCCCGATGGACGACTGGGACGCGGAGGCCGACGAGGACCGCGCCGCGCAGCGCGATCGGCGCGTCGGTCAGCGGCCGCGCGGCGCCCGACCCGGCGGCGCTGCGCGCAGCTCGCCGCGCGGCTCGAGCGCCGCGCGCAACCCGGTGCTCGTCGCCGGCCCCGGACATCGACGCCAGCGGCGGCTGGGACGCACGCGGTCGCGCTGGCCGAGAAGCAGCGGCTGCCGGTGTGGGCCACGCCCGGCCACCGGCGGCGGCCGGCTCGGCTTCCCCGAGAACCACCCGCAACTTCGTCGGGCGTCCTGCCGCCGGCGATCGGCGCCGTCTCGCGAGACGCTCAAGGACCACGACCTGGTGCTCGTCGTCGGCTCCTCGGTGTTCCCCTACTACCCCTACATCCCGGGGCCGCTGCTGGCCGAGGGCACCGCAGCTGGTGGCGATCACCAGCGACCCCGGCGAGGCCGCGCGCGCGCCGATGGGCGACGCGATCGTCGGCGACGTCGCGCTGGCGCTGCGGCGCGCTGGTCGAGCTGGTCGGCGAGTCCGAGCGCCAGCGCCCCGAGCCGCGCCCGGAGCCCGGCGATCCGCCGCAGCGCCGATCCGATGAGCGGCTCGCGAGGCGATGGCGGCGCTGGCCGACGCCTGGCCGCAGGACGGGATCGCCGTGCTCGAGTCGCCGTCCTCGACGCTCGCGCTGCGCAACCGGCTGCGCCTCTCGCGGCCCGGGCAGCTACTACTTCGGCGCCAGCGGCGGGCTCGGCTTCGGCATCTCGGCCGCGGTCGGCGTGCAGCTCGCCCAGCCCGAGCGGCCGGTCGTGTGCGTGCTCGGCGAGGGCTCGGCGCAGTACGGGATCACCGCGCTGTGGACGCGCGGTCGCCTACAAGGTGCCGGTCACGTTCCTCGTGCTGCGCAACGAGGAGTACATGATCCTCAAGTGGTTCGCCGACGCTCGAGCAGGTCAGCGGCGCGCCCGGGCTCGACCTGCCCGGGCCTCGACGTGGCCGCCGTCGCCCGCGGCTACGGCGATGCCGGCGCGCGAGGTCGACGGGCGCGAGGAGCTGACCGCGGCGCTGCGCGAGGCGATCGCCGCCGAGGACGGCCCGCGGCTGGTCCAGGTGCACGTCGCCTCCGGGATGTGGCTGGAGTAGTGCACCGCGGCGCTGCTCGAGCCGGACGCCCGCGGTCGCGCCCGCGGCCGCCGCCGCCGACCGCGCGCCCGACTGGGTCGCGGCGGGCACGCCCGAGCCGCTGCGCTGCGAGCTGGTCGAGGCGCTCGGCGCCGAGCGCGTGCTGACCCGCGCGCTCGACCTCGTCAGCTACGCCTCCGACGCCAGCCCCTACCGGCTGATCCCGCAGGCGGTCGCGATGCCCCACGACGTCGACGACGTCGTCGCGCTGCTCGCGCTGCGCCCGCCGCACGCGGCACGCCGCTGACTTCCGCGCCGGCGGCACCTCGCTCAACGGCCAGGCGCAGACCGACTCGGTCCTGGTCGACGTCCGCCGCCACTGGTCAGCGGCGCGCGGATCGAGGACGGCGGCGCGCGGGTGCGCGTGCAGCCCGGGATCGTGCTCGGCCACGTCAACCGGCTGCTCGCGCCGCCACGGCCGCAAGCTCGGCCCCGACCCGGCCAGCACCGACATCGCCTGCGTCGGCGGCGTGATCGCCAACAACTCGGGCGGGATGCGCTGCGGCGTGCACGCCGACTCCTACCAGACCGTCGAGCGCGATGAAGCTCGTGCTCGCCAACGGCGCGGTGATCGACACCGCCGCGCCCGACGCCGAGCAGCGCTTCGCCGCGGCCGCGCCCGAGCTCGCCGCCGGCCTGATCGAGATCCGCGACGAGCTCCGCGCCGACGCGCGAGCTCGCCGAGCGGGTCGCGGCGCAAGTTCGAGATCAAGAACACCACCGGCTACCGGCTGTGCGCGTTCCTGGACGCCGACACGCCGCTGGAGATCTTCCGCCGGCTGGTCGTCGGCTCCGAGGGCACGCTCGCGTTCGTCGCCGAGGCCGTGTTCGAGACGGTCCCGCTGCGGCCGCCACACGACGCTCGCGCTGGTGCCGCTTCGACGACATCGACGCGGCCGCCGACGCCGTCGGCGCGCTCGTCGCGGCCGGCGCGACGCGCGACCGAGCTGATGGTCGCGCCGACGCTGATCGCCGCCGCCTGGAACATGCCCGGGACGCCCGGAGCGCTGGAAGGAGCTGCCGCCGACGTCGGCGGCGCTGCTGGTCGAGTTCCGCGCCGACGACGCCGGCGGAGCTCGACGGGCGCGAGCCGCGGCGCGCTCGAGATCCTCGACGGCCGGCCAGCTGGTCGAGCCCGCCGCGCTTCTCGCGCGATCCCGAGCGAGATCGAGATGCTGTGGCGGGTGCGCGAGGGGATGCAGGGGCTGCTGGCGGCGATGCGCGCCGCCGGGCGTGCAGCTGATCATCGAGGACGTCTGCGTGCCGCCCGGCGCGGGTCGCCGAGGCGCGCCGCGACCTGCAGGCGCTGCTCGGCAAGCACGGCTTCCTGCCCGGGCGTCGCCGGCCACGCCTCGGCGGGCAACCTGCACTTCCTGCTGACGCCCGAACTTCGGCGAGCCGGCCGACCTCGAGCGCTACGACGCGTTCATGCAGGAGCTGGTCGAGCTGATCGTCGACAAGTACGACGGCTCGCTGAAGGCCGAGCACGGCACCGGGCGTCAACATGGCGCCGTTCGTGGAGCGCGAGTGGGGCGACGAAGGCGACCGAGATGATGTGGCGGATCAAGGCAGCTGGCCGATCCCGGACGGGATCCTCGCCCCGGGCGTCGTGCTCAACCGCGACCCCGGCGTGCACCTGCGCAACCTCAAGAGCACGCCGGAGATCGAGGAGGCGGCGACCAAGTGCATCGAGTGCGGCTTCTGCGAGCCGGTGTGCCCGTCGCGCAACGTCACCACCACGCCGCGCCAGCGGATCGTGATCCGCCGCGAGATGGCGCGCCAGCCCGACGGCTCGCCGGTGCTGCGCAGGCGCTGCTGCGAGCAGTACGAGTACGACGGCGATCGAGACGTGCGCCGCCGACGGCTCGTGCCAGCACGCCTGCCCGGTGGCGATCGACACCGGCAAGCTGGTCAAGGAGCTGCGCGCGCCGAGCGCGCACGGCGCCGCGCGCGCGCGAGGCGGCCGGCGCTGCGCGGCCGCCGAGCGCTACGGCGTGCGCTGCGAGCGCGGCCGCGCGGTGCCGGCGCTGCGGCGTCGGCGGCGCCCGCGCTGCGCGCCGGCTGTGCGCGGCCCGAGCGATGCCCGCCGGCCGGCGCCCGGCCGGCTGCCCGCCACCGTGCGCGAGGGCGCGGCGGCGGTCTACATGCCCGCCTGCATCAACCGCATCTTCGGCAACCCGCGCGGGCGCGCCGCGCACCCGACGCTGCCCGAGGCGCTCGTCGCGCTCTCGCGCGCGCGCCGGCCTGCCGCTGTGGATCCCCGACGACGTCGCCGGCCACTGCTGCGGCACGCCGTGGAGCTCGAAGGGCTACGCGCGCGGGCCACGAGCAGATGGCCGCCGCGATCGCGCGCGGCGCTGCGCGCGCTGGAGCGACGGCGGCCGGCTGCCGGTGGTGATCGACGCCAGCTCGTGCACGCACGGCGCTGATCGCGGAGATCGCGCTCGACGGGGTCGAGGTGCTCGACTCGATCGCCTGGGTCCACGACCACCTGCTCGAGCGCCTGCAGGTCCGGCGCGCAAGCTCGGACGCGTCGCCGTGCACCCGACCTGCGCGTCGCGGCACCTCGGGCTCGACGGCAAGCTGCGCGGCGATCGCCGGCGCGCATCGCCGACGAGGTCGTGGTCCCGGCCGCGACCGGCTGCTGCGGGATGGCCGGCGACCGCGGCTGGCTGCACCCCGAGCTGCCGGCCTCGGCGCTGCGCGACGTCGCCGCGCGAGCTCGACGGCGCAGCGCTTCGACGCCTGCGTCTCGAGCAACCGCACCTGCGAGGCCGCGCTTGCAGGCAGGTCACCGGCCGGCCGTACGCTTCGTTCGTGCTGGCGCTGGAGGAGGTGACGCGTATGAGACGGCAGGCGTGTCGGGGCGGCGGTCGCGGTCGCGTGGCTCGGCGCGCGTGGTCGCCGGCGCTGCCGGCAGCGCGCTCGCCGCGGCGGCCGGCCGACGCCACAGCCGCGGCGCTCGACCGCTACTCGCTCGCCGGCACGGCTGCTACGCGCGTGCCGCCGGCTCGGCAGCGCCGCTGACGCTGCCACGGCCCGTTCCGGATGCAGGCCACCGCGCTCGGCGCAGTACCTGCTCTACGGCGCCGGGCAGCACTTCCTCGCCGCGCAGGCCGGCTCGCGCCGAGCGTCGTCGGCGCCCCGGCGCCAACACGGTCTGGACCGTCGCCGGCAGCACGGCGAGCGGCTTCACGCTCAGCTACCGGGACCGGCGAGCGATGCCGGTCGCGTTCGACGCCGGCGACCGGCTGCGCCGTCTACCCGGAGGGCGGCGTCGACGCCACCGGCACGCCGTTCACCGGCGCCGCGCCCGAGTCGACCGTCAGCGGGCACGTCGACGCCCACACCCACGTGACCGCGTTCGAGTTCCTCGGCGGTGACTTCCACTGCGGCAAGCCCGTGGGACCCGTTCGGCATCCCCTACGCGCTGCCCGACTGCGCGCCCGATCGAGCAGGGCACCAACGGCCAGGTCGAGAGCTTCCTCGACTACGGCGCGCCCGGCCACCCCCACGACACGCGCGGGCTGGCCGACGTTCCAGGACTGGCCCTCGCCGACCGACCTGGCCGAGGAGGGCGACTACTACACCGGGATCGAGCGGGCGTGGAAGGCCGGCCTGCGGGTGATGGTCACCCACCTGGTCGACAACGAGGCGCTGTGCGACCTGATGACCACAGCGCCAGCAACCCGTGCAACGACATGGACGCGGTGCACATCCAGGCCGCCGATCTGCGCGCGCTCCAGGACTACATCGACGCCCAGTCCGGCGGTCCGGGCAAGGGCTTCTTCCGGATCGTCACCAACCCCGTTCCAGGCGCGCCAGGTGATCAACTCCGGCAAGCTCGCGGTGGTCGAGGGGATCGAGGTCTCGCGACCTGTTCAACTGCGGCGAGTACCTCGGCGTGCCGCAGTGCAACCAGGCGCAGATCGACGCCGGGCTGAACGAGGTGCGCGCGCTCGGGGTGAGCACGTTCTTCCCGGTCCACAAGTTCGACAACGCGTTCGGCGGCACCAAGATGGACGCCGGCGAGCTGGGCGTGCTGATCAACGGCGGCAACCACCTGGAGACCGGGCAGCTTCTGGGACGTCAAGACCTGCACCGGCCCCGAGCACGACAACGCCAGCATGACCACCGCGATCGCCGGACCGCGGCGCTCGCTCGGTCGCAGCCTGCTGCCAACGGCGCCGGCGCGTCAGCTCCCGGCTGCTCGGCGGCGACGCCGGCCGTCGCTGCCGGTCTATCCGCCGCCGCCGCACTGCAACACGCGCGGCCTCACGAGCCTCGGCGCGTACCTGATCAACCAGATGATCCAGGCAGCACTTCATCGTCGCAGCTCGACCACATGGACGCCAAGACCGCCGACGACGCGCTCTCGATCCTCGAGGCCCACCACTACTCGGGCGTCGTCTCCGCGCACTCGCTGGGACTCGACCCGCAGGAGAACCCGCGGATCTACAACCTCGGCGGCTTCGTCACCCCGATCGCCGGCGCCTCGCCGCAGGCGTTCATCGACCAGTGGCAGCGCGAGCCTGACGATCCGCAACCAGCGCGTTCTACGACGGCACCGGCTTCGGCTACGGCGCCGACATGAACGGCCTGGCCGAGCAGAGCCAGCCGACGTCCGGCAACCCGATCAGCTATCCGTTCCGCTCCTTCGACGGCCAGGTCACCTTCACCCGCGAGGTCTGGGGCCAGCGCGACGTTCGACCTCAACACAGGACGGCGTGGCCAACTACGGCATGTATCGCCGACTGGCTCCAGGAGCTGCAGCAGCTCGCCGGACGCGCCGCTGCTCGACCGACATGTTCCACGGCGCCGAGGCCTACCTGGAGATGTGGGAGCGCGCCTACGGCGTGCCCGGACGACGCGCGTGTCTGCCCGCGCGGGGCGCTTCAGGCGCCGGCGGCTCGGCGCGCTGCGCCTCGGCGCCGGCTTCCAGTCGCTGCTGTACGCCGCCGGACAGCCGCCGTCGCGACCGGGACGGCGCCTACCGCTACTGCGTGGCCGGCGCGCGCAGGCACACCGTCGAGGTGTTCGACGCGAGCGGGCGGGTGGCGATGATCCTGAGCATGCGCGCGGGCTATCGCCGGCGGGCTCAGGCTGGCTCGTCGATGGCGCCGCTGCGCGGCTCGCGCGCCCGGCTGGGGCGGCGCGTGGATCAGCGGCCGGGCGCTGCGCGGCGGCGCGCGCACGTCTATGGCGTGCGCGCGGCCGGGTGTGGCGTGGCGTGGCATCCGCTCCGGCCTGGCCGCAGGCTGGGCGCCGCGCGCGCCGCCGGGTGTGAGCCGGCGCCGCCCGGATCGCCGGTGCGGCCGGTCGGGCTCTGCAACGCGCTGCCGCCACCAGCAGCTGGTCCGCAACACGCGCGGCTCGGTGTTCTCGCTGTGCCGGCGCTCGCGTGATGAGCCCGAGCGCTTCCCGCGCTACCCGCGGCTGCCGGTGATCGCTGCCCGGGGTTGCGAGCGCCGGGTGACGAGCGCCGAGTGAGCGCTACTGCGGCGGCAGCGGGTCGAGCACGATCACGCTCGCTGCCGTCCTGGGCCGTCGATCATGTGCTCGGAGAACAGGGCCTGCGCCGGTGATCTGCGCTGACCAGCTCGGCCTCGGTGCGCCGCCATAGCGGCATCTGGGCCACGGTCGGCGGGAGCTGCTCGGGCAGCGTGTCGCGCGAGCGGCTGCGTCGAGCCAGCGGCTCAGCTCGCTCGCTGCGAAGACAGCACGGCCATGTCGATCGGCGGGCTTGGCGTGCTGGTCGGCCGGCGACGCAGGGCGGCTTCGGGGTCAGCGGCCGGTGGCCGTCGGTCGGTGGCCGGGCGGGAGGATCGCCACCACGTTCTGGATGCCGTGGATGTACTTGAACGTGTAGAGCGCCAGCTCCAGCGCCTCACGGCGCAGCAGCAGCAGCCGGTCGGTCGACGGGGTGCCGACGCGATCGAGCAGTTCGGTGCCCAGGCCGCACAGGTTGTAGACCGCGATCGTGTGCCCGCCGATCAGTGAGACCGAGGCTGCCGTTGCTCGGGTCGCGCAGGCGCGAGGCTGGTCGACCTGAGTTGGCGCTCGCGCCGAGACGTTGTGGACCGTGACGACGGCCAGCTGGTCGGCGGGCGCTGGCGCGGTACAGCGGCGCGATGTGGTCGGCGATCTCCCGCTCGCCGGCGACCCCGCTGTCGGGCGGCGACCACTGCGACCACGCCGGAGCTCGTGCCGCGGCGCGTGGTGACCGAGCGGCCAGCACGATCGCGATCACCACCGCCGCCGATCGCGATCCCGGTGAGCACTGCGGTCGCAGCAGGAACTTGTGGGCGTGGGGAGGCGGCCCGTTCGCGGCCTGCGCGCGCGGTCGCGCCGCGGCCACCGACACCCGGGAGAGCGGCGCTCGGCGGCGTGCTCCTCGCGGCGTGCCGACGCTGCGCTCGCTGACCCTCTCGGACTCATACCGCTCGGCCAGGTGCTGTCGTCCATCAGATCGATCTCGGGCCGCTGCCAGCCCGACGCTGGTCGAGCAGCTCGACGACCTCGTCGCCGTGCATCTCCTTGCGCTCGCACCAGGGTGTCGGCGATCCGCTCCAGCGCCTCGCGGTTGGCGGCCATCAGCGCGTACGCGGTCACGTAGGCCTGGCCGAGGATCTGCGCGGCGGCGCGCGCGCTTGTCGCGATCGCCCAGGACCGCGCCGATGGGGTTCTCGGAGACATCGGCCACCGGCCCGCGGCACGGTTCATGATCGTCGTGCCGATCCGCTCGAGGCGCTTGAGCACGTGCTCATCGCTCGTCGCGCTCGAGGCTGCCGGCGAGGTTGAACCGGGTCGGCGCCCATCGCCCCAGACCCCGACCATCGCCGCCGCGGTGGCGGTGGCGCTGGCCACGTCGCCGCTGACGCCCTGGGAGTTCTCGCCGTAGAACACGTGCTCGGCGGCCATCGCCCCGAGGGTCATGATCAGGCTGCCCATCACCCGACTGCGGAAGTGCGAGAAGCGCTCGTCCTTCTCCATGCCCTGGTAGTGGCCGAGCGAGCCGCCGCGCTTGCGGATCGAGAGCCGAGTGGAGAGGACCTCCTTCTCCAGGTAGACGTGGCCGGCGGCGGCGTGGCCGGCCTCGTGGATCGCCACCGCCCGGGTCTCCTCCGGGATGTACTCGATGTTCTGGGCCGTGCCCGTCTCCGACCGTGGTCATCGCCTCGACGATGTCGCGCCAGCCGAACGCGCGGCGGCCCTCGGAGTGGGCGATCGTCAGCGCCATCGAGCAGCACTGCTCGATCATCGCCGGCGAATAGCCGTTGGTGATCCGGGCCAGCTCGTCGCGCCGGCGCTCGGTGTCGAGGTCGGGCTCGTGGGCCGACCTTGTTCAGGTAGAGGTCGAAGATGTCGAGCCGGTCGTCCTTGGTCGGGGTGCGGAACCAGATGTGGCGCCCCATCCGTCCCGGCCGGGTCAGCGCCGGGTCGAGCACCTCGATCGGCACGTTGCAGGCGCCGATGAAGTAGATCTGCTCCTTGCGCGGGGCCGCGGCGGGGCGAGGCGCAGCGAGACCGGCCGATGCGGCGCGGGACGACGAACATCGCGTCCAGGAACGTGTTGAGGCGGTTGGTGATGAACTTGCGCAGCACCGGCGGCTCGTCGATCCCGTCCATCACCACCAGCAGCTGGTTGAGCGCCTGGCCGCCGCCGTTCATCCCCATCCCGAAGCCGGGATAGAAGCGCTGGATGCCGCTCGTTGGCCCGCTGGACGAAGCGTGGCGTAGCCGGTGGTGGGCGGCTCGGCGCGCTGCGCGAACAGCCGCTCGCGCCAGGCCGCGCGACTCGATGACCAGATCGCCGGTCGGGGTCAGCGCGCCGTTGGGGCCGTAGAAGCAGAAGTCGTGGATCGAGCTCGGCTCGGCGGCCGCGCCCGTCGCACCGCCCTGCAGCGCCTGGCGGCGCATCCCGACCGCGTCGATCTCGTCGATGAACACGATGCACTGGCCGCCCCATTTGCGCGCCAGCTTGCGGGCCTTGCGGGCCAGGAACTGGACCGTGAGCGCGTCCATGCCGATGAACATGCCGGCGAAGCCCGAGCCCGGGATCGTCACGAACGGGCAGTTGAAGTTGGTCGCGATCGCCTTGGAGATCATCGTCTTGCCGGTCCCGGGCGCGCCGAGGAACAGCAGACCGCGCTCGCGCTTGCCGCCCGCCTTCTCGAACTCCTCGCCGGACTGCCAGAGCGTGATCACGCGGGTGATCTCCTCCTTGGCCTCGGCCTGGCCGCGGACGTCGTCGATCTTCACGCCCCAGCTGGCGTCCCCCGGCTCGTAGGCTGCGGATCTGCGCGGACCGCGAAGAACAGAAACGGCCCGAAGAAGATCGCGAAGTTGATCAAGAACAGCAGCGGCAGCTGCACGAAGACCAGCGCCAGCTGCGGGAGCTGGTCGGGCGGGAAGATCTGTCTGCAGCGCCGGGAAGGGGTTGAAGAACGGCGCGCTGACGCCGGCGAACGCGAACAGCAGCTGGCAGAGCGCGAGCAGCAGCAGCCGCGAACAGCGCATAGACGGTAGCCGGCGGAACTTCGAGCGCCAGTACCAGTAGCGGCGGCGGGCGACGAGGTCGTCCTCCTTGAGCTCCTGCGTCGGCGCCGTACAGGCTCGGCCATGGGATCAGCTTGCGGACGACCACTTCGACCAGGCCGCGGAACAGCACCACCGCCAGCGCGGTGATGATCAGCGACCCGACCAGGCTCAGGTGATTGGAGTCGTAGAGGATCAGGAAGAAGGCCGGCGCGGTGAGCAGCGCCACCGCCGTCGCGGCGCGAGTCAGCCGCCGCCACTCATACGCAAGAGCCGAGGCGTGCTCGTTGATTCCACCCCTCATCCCCGGACTCTGCTCGGCATACGCCATAGCTGCGCCTCAGGGTACAGGGGTCAGTTGGTTGCCTGCGAAACTTGAAAGCCGATGCCCGTGGAGCTTCCCCGGCGCCTGGCCCGCTTCAATCGCGCGGTCACCAACCCGATCCAGGGGCGCTATGCGTGGCTGCTGCCCCCGTGGGTGGTGATCTGCCATCGGGGGCGTCGTTCCGGCCGGCTCTACCGCACGCCGGTCAACGGGTTCGTGCGCGGCCGGACGCTGGCCGTCGTGGTCTTATATGGCGAGCGCTCGGACTGGGTTCGGAATGTGCTTGCAGGCAGTGGGCAGGTCGTTCGAGCGGGAAGGACGTACGAGCTGCGCGACCCACGGGTGGTGGACGCTCGCGAGGCCAATGGCCACCTACCTCTCCCCGCTCGAGTCGTGGGTCGCCTGTCCGGGAAGCTGCTGGTGGCGGAGCTCGGAGGCCCCTTGCCCGGGTTCGGTCGCGGGCCGCGGTAGCCCGCGCAAAGGCCTCTCGCCGATGATGCCCGAGGAATGTTTCCCGCAGCTTGGGCGTCGTTACGAATATCCAACCGTCATACCCCGAGAGGAATCGATATGCGTCCTGCCCTGAATAGGAAATGGATCTCAGCTGCGTTCGTCGTGGTCGCGCTTGCTATAGCCGGATGTGGAGGCGGCGGCTCGAGCTCTTCCACCACGTCGAGCGCGGCCGCCCAGTCGAGCGCACCCGCGAAGACGAGCGCACCCGCGAAGACGAGCGCACCTGCGAAGACGAGCTCTGCCGGCAAGTCGAGTGCGTCCGGAATCCCGCAGGGACCGAACGCGGGCGACCGCGACGCCGACAACAACGGCGGTCCGAGCGATGGGGACGGAAATATCTAAGAAGTTCGCACTGGCGGCCGCGGTCGCCGTCGCGGTTGGCGCCGTGGTCGCTGGATGCGGCGGGAGCTCGGCCACCCGTTCCAGCTCGGCCACGCGTGTCGTCTCGGCGTGGCTTGCACCCACCGCGAGTCCGCCGGCGTGGCCGACGATGACGATCGGGCACGGCGCCACGCTGTCGTACCCGTCTGGGTGGCGCCGGGTCCACGGCGACCCCGGGACCGCCAGCGCGATGCTGTTCGGGACGCATCAGCAGGTGGTCGGATACCTGAATCTGACGCCGAGGCAAGGGGCAGAGACGCAGGCCGACTGGGGACGGTTCCGAATCGATCACAACCGGGATGAGGGGGACCGCTCCGTGCGGACGCTACGCACCGCGAGTGGCCTGCGCTTCCTGACCGGCCACGGCTCGTGCGTGCAGGACTCCTATACGACCTCCGACGCGACGCGGTACGTCGAGATCGCCTGCCTGATTGCCGGCCAGCACTCGTCGTTCGTGGCCGTGGGCGCCACGCCTCCCGATCAGTGGCCCCATCAGTCCGCCGTAGTCGAGCGGGCGATCGAGGGGGTCAGGGGGTAGGGCTGCCCGCGAACCCGACCAGGGATTCGAGCTGCTTGACGTAGTCGTAGCCGCCCGCTAGCGGGTACTGCGGCTGCTGGTCGATCGAGAACGTGACGTCGCCGCATGCCTGATCGGCGTCCGCTTGAGCCAGCGGAGTGCCGTCTGCCGCACGGAACGTCACGTCCGCTTCGTCGCCCTGTCCGAGACATCCGTGCGCGGATGGCTGTGCCGCCGGCAGCGCGTTCGTCAGCGAAATGGCCTGGTTGACCTGAGACGGATCGGTCAGCGCGTAGAAGGCGCTTTGGTCCTGGTGATGGATGACGACCGTCACGCTGGCGACTCCGTCCGGGACCGTTTCGGATGCGGGCCGCGGGTTCAGCCAGACGACCTGGGAATCGACGCGCAGCGCGACCCGGGTGCTCGAAAGCGCCACCGCCGTAACCAGCAGCGATCGCTGTGTTGAAACGCCCGGTATGGGAGGCCACGACCACCATACGTACTCAGAGGTGATCCGGCACGGACCGGCCTGGCCTCCCGGAGGGCACTGGGCGGACTCGCCGCTCCCCCCACCACCGCTGCCGCCACCTTGAGGCGGATGGGCCTTCACCCAGTCGACGGTCGACTGCATGTCACCGCTCACTGTCCACAGCTCGTAGAAGCCAACGATGTCTGGAGTCGCTGGGCACAGCGGGGGCCCGTCCAGGTGCGCTGGGTTGTCATTGGCCGGAGCGGCGCCCGGCGGCAGGTTCACCGTCTGAAGCAACTGTTTTGCGTCCTGGCGCGCGGCCGCGACGATGTTCGGATCGGGCGGCGCGGTGCCGACTGCCGGGAAAGGCGGTCCACATGGCCCGGCCTCGAAGACGGTCGCGGCAACCCGCCCCGGGGCCGTTCTGGATCGGCGGTGCTTATGCCTGTGGCGCTTGTGATGTGCGCCGTGACGATGGGAACGTTCCCGCGCCGACGCAGAAGGCGCGGGAACCGCGCCGATCAGCAAAGCCATGAGGAAGAGGAGCGCCTGCATCCGGCAGGCACCCCTCTTCCCGGGCTCCCCCACACGACAGCATCGATTCGCAACCGTGCGAACGCCCGCGTCCGCGGGCCGCTGCCGCCCAATCCTCATGTGTCTACGGGTACTAACACCGTTCGGGGCAGAAAATCGCGAGGTCTGGACAGATCGTTGACGGCCCCCGGCGATCACGTGGCCAGATGCGCCTCAGGCCACGTGCGCGCGGGACCCGGCGGCAAGCCGCGTGTCGGTCGGTGGTACGGCGTACACCGATGCGTCGCGATCGGTGAAAACGCGCCGCGCGATCGTTCCCAGGCGGGGGTTGGCGCGGTTGTGCACGCGGTCGACGAGCAGGTACCGCACACCGTATAGCTGGGCCGCGACCCGCAGCGCGTCGGCATGCGCCCATTGGAAGATCTCGTTGTCAAGCCGTACCCGCTGCGGAAACAGAAGCTGCCGGCCGTAGTAGACCGCGCTTGGAGCTTGCGTGGCTGCCTGGGTGTAGATCCAGCCTTCGAGGAACACCGTTCGCTGGGAGAAAGCCGAGTAGTAGAAGTCATCTGGCACCGCCCAGCCGTCGGTCCAGTAGAGGCTCCAGTCGCGAAAGTTGTTGACCGCGATGATCGACGTGGGGCTGGTGTGCGTGCGAATCCAGTCGAGCGCCCGATATAGCCCGCTGGTTAGACCGTTTCCGGTGCGCGAGTAGAGCGGCCTTCCGGCTGCGAGCAGCCGAGCGGTCGGAGCCGCCACCGTGAGCACCCTTCCGGTTGCGCCGACCGCCAGCGCAGTCGCTGCGACGTAGGCCCACCGCACGCTGCGCATCCGTCGCCACGCGATCGCCAACCCGCCTGCCGCCGTGAGCACCAGGGCGAGCGCGCCATCAGCGTAGAGGTAGGCGTTTCGTCCAGTCGCGCCGTGGAGGCCCAGCACGCTCGGGAGCGCGAAAGCGAGCACCGCAGCTGCCGCCGAGCCGGCCATCGCCGTGGCGAGGACTCGCTTGTTGGGAACCCGCGCACACAACAGGCGAATTCCCTCCGCGGAAACGAGGCAGGCGGCCATCAGCCCGTACTCGGAGAAGAACACCTGACTTAGCCCCGGGTGGGTGTACAGCAGGTACGGCACCTGCCCGGCGACGAACAGGGCAAGCAGCAGGCCGGCTCCCGGCATCTGGAGTCCACCACCTGCGACACCGGCCAGCTGTGGACCGTACGCACCGAGGAACCCGACGATCGTCAAGCCCGTCCAGGCCGCGATCAACCACACGCCATGCGCCCCGAGCAGTCCCGCGAAATATCCGGTCACTTCCATCTGCCGGATCGCTCCCGGCGGCTGGAGCGAGAGCTGATCTGATCCCGCCCCTCCGTAAGCGAGCATCCAGAAGACGACGAAGACCGCCACGGTGAGTCCGAAGGCGGCGACGAGCGTTCGATGCACGGTGCGCCGGATCGCCAGCTGCCACACCAGATAAAGCAGAAGACCTCCGCCCAGGACAGGCGTGGTCGGAGCCTTGGCGCCCGCGGCGCCAACCGCCAACAGTCCGAACACAACCAGCATCCCCTTGGGTATCCGGTGCCGCCATCTGACCATCCGCAGTTCGCCCAGGACCGCGAGAAGAGGCGCGAACAACGCCGCGCCGAACAAGAAGCTCGGGCTGATTGCGACAACGTCGTCGCCCATCTCGTTGGCGAACTTGTAGCCCACGTGGGGATCCAGGTTGATCTCGCCGACGAACAGCGCGAGCGCCACCGCGATCGGGCCCGTCCAGGAACGTCCGAACGTTGCTCCGGCCAGTGCGAGCCCCACGACCGTGAGGATGACCATCGGCACCATGCAGAGGCGAAAGAAGACGACCGGTAACCCGATCCCGGTGACTTGAGTGATCGCGGCGCTGTCGAAGCTCGCGAACAGGTGGTAGAAGAGCGGCTGGCCGGAGACGGTGGGGTCGCCCACGGGCCAGTGATGGAGCGCCGCGCCTGCCAGCGATAGGTACCAGACCGTGTCGATTCCATACGACACGCGGCTGACCTGGTTGGGAAGCGGTGCGCTACCGAAGTACTCCACGCCGAGGAAGGCGAGCGCGAGCAGGCATAGGCCGCCCACGGCCCATCCCCACGTCGCTGGAAGCTCGATGCGCGTGACCACGGCCTCGCGCCGCCGCGTCCGGCGTCGCCACGCGATCAAGCCCAGAGCGAACACGAGCAGTGGATAGAACGTCAGCAGCGGCCGCTCTCCCGCTGCGGCCGTCCCGACGAACGCGAGCACCTCCAGGACGTATCCCAGCGCCCAGCCGAGGACAAACTGGCGCAGCAGCATCGGGTCGCTCGGCCGCAGGATGCGATAAGCGACCCACCCGGGTCCGATCACGTACGCCAGGTGGTAGCCCACGAACAGGAGGCCGTCTGTAAGTGAGACGCCGCTGATCAGCCAGAAGGTCAGGCTCGCGAGGGCGACGAGGAGGGTCGGCGCGGCCCGGCGCACGTCCCCCTGCTCCCGTGCACGGCGACGGGGCGGCAGGTTTGCGGGCAGCGAATTCGGCAGATCATCAAGGGCCGTGATCTCGGTCGTACTCATAACCCCCGATGTTCATCGGGCGCTGATTAAGGGGACCCGCGGAAGCCGTTAGCGTCTTGTTTTCGCAGCGACTCCGCGCTGGAGTGCCCAGAACGCGAGGAATCGCGTCCTTCCGCGATCATTGATGCCTTCTCATCGGGCCGAACGCGGGCGGTCCGCGCAGTGGGCAACCTTCTCGATTCACACCAGCTAGGCACCTTGAGGCGGCGGCGGATCCGGATGCCGACACACGCATCTTCCGCCTGGGCTCTCCTCGCCGCCTTGATGGCTGCGGTGGCCGTCGTCTTATTGCACGAGACGCGCGACACCACGTTCTGGCAAGACGAGTGGGGGTACGCGCTCGGTCGCCGAGGTAACGGGATTGGAGTCTTCCTGACTCCGTACAACGGTCACCTCAACCTGATTCCCGTGGCGATCTACAAACTTCTGTTCGCGACGGTGGGGTTGAGAAACTACGTTCCTTACAGGGCGCTCGTGATCGCCGGTCATCTTGCGTGCGTGACGCTTGTATATGTCTACGCGGTGCGGCGGCTCGGCTCAGCGCCGGCACTAATACCCGCGATCATCATGTTGGTCTTCGGGCCCGGATGGGAAAACATCATCTGGCCGTTTCAGATCGCGTGGCTGCTCGCGCTCGGCTCTGGGATAGCCGCGTTGATCCTCATCGATCGCGACGATCTCCGGGCCGATGTCGCCGTGTGCGTGTTGTTGGCGATATCGCTGGCAAGCTCTGGCGTGGGTCTTGCGATCACGCTCGGTGTCGCTGTTGAAATCTCGTGGTGTCGTAGGCGCTTGCGCGATAGCTGGATCTTTGGCGTCCCGCTATGTCTTTACGCCGCTTGGTGGCTCACCTACCAGAATGCGCCCTTCGTCGCGCATGCGATCACGATCGCGCCGGGGTGGGTGGCCCAGCAGTTGGCGGCGACGTCGAGCGCCCTCTTCGGTCTGAGCGGGCAGACCCTTCCCCGTTCGGAAGGCACTCTGCTGACCTGGGGGCCGACGCTGCTGATTGTGGGGACTGTTTATCTGGGCTGGCGTATGGGCTCGCGCAGAGTGCGATTTCGAGTCATCACGCTCGTGGCCATTACCCTGCTCTTTTCTCTGAGCACGGCGCTGAGCGGCCATTTCGTGTTCGCGTTTCCGTATGAGAGCCGTTACCTGTACGTCACGGCCTTGTTCATTACTTTGCTCGGAGTCGAACTTCTCACCGGAATCTCGGTTCCTCTGAGCGCTGTGATCCTCGGCGGCGTGATAGCGGTGGCAGCTGCGATTTCCAATTCAGAATTGCTCCGAGAAGCAGGCGGATTCCTACGTGATCGCGGACAAGTGACGAAGGCTGTGCTAGGTGCAATTGACGCCGCACAGTCCATCATCCCGCCCGGGTACACGATCAGCGCTGTGCCCGATCTGCTTGCGAACCAACCCACTGACGTCAGACCGTTGCTTGCCGCGCAGCGCGCACTCGGATCGCCGGCGGCAAGGCCGGATCAGATCATGAAATTCAGTGAGGAGGCGCGGCTAGCCGCTGACACGCAGCTCATCGCGATTCACAGGATCGCGTTTCAACGAGCCGACCGCCCCGTGGCAGGTGTCGCGCCCACCGTCGATGCGACGGTGGACGGTCGAAGTCGCGTCAGCGGGTCCTGCGTCACCTTTGCACCATCGGCTGCCTCACCTGAAGCCGGTGCACCGTGGATTGATGTGACAGTGCCCAGAGACGGGCTCATGTTTGCAGTGCGCGCAGGCGGCGTGGAGGCATTCATTCGCCGCTTCGCAAGCGACTTTCAATCCATCGGCACGATCACCGCACAGACCGGTCTCCTGCGCATCGCGCCCGATGGTGCCAGCCAACCGTGGCACTTACGGCTGGCAGTGGAGGATCGCCTACGGATCTGTGGGGTGGCGTGAGGGGTCGCTACAGGCTGACGGGGTAGGAGCGGGAGGCGCCGAGCTGGCGCTCTGGTCGGTCGCCGCCGCGGGTCAAGACGGCCGCGCGCTGGAGCTGCTGGGCGGGGCTGGTGCCGGTGCGGGCGACGCCAGGTCCTTCCTCTCCGCGCCCGTGTCGCTCGTTGGCGGCAGGTCTTTCCTCTCCGCGTCCGTGTCGCTCGTTGGTGGCTGGCCGTGTGGGGAGAGGTTCTCGATGAAGTGCAGGAAACGCTTTCCCTCGGTCTCGCCGATCGCCACCAGCTGCTCGCCGACCGACCTCATCTCATCGAGAAGGCGCCCACGATCCCGCCAGATGGCCTCCGCGTTGCGGGAGAGTTCGCGAGTCCTCGCTTCGGCGCTCGAAAGGGTGTTATTCGCCTCTCTGCGGGCCGTCTCGACGATCTCCGCGGCCTCCCTGCGACCCTCGGCAAGAAGCTTGTCCGCTTCGCGTCTAGCAGCAGCTCCCATCTCCTGTGTCTCACGTGCCGTGTCCTCGCGAAGCTTTGTCACCTGCTGCGTGGCCGTAACGTGCAGCTGATCGGTGTCTCGCTCGGCGGCCGCGCGCAGCTCGGCCACCTCACGATGCGCCGTCGTCCGAAGCTCCTCAGCCTCCCGGCGCGCGGCCTCTTGGACCTGCTGCGCCTCGGCCTCTGCGGTTTCGATTCGCTCGTCGGCCCGCATCCGAGATCGTGCGGTGATCTCATCTGCCGTCTGCTGGGCCCGCTGAAGAAGGTCGCGTGTCTCCTCGCTCACCTCGTCGAGTGCATGCCTCACGGCTGATTCCGGAGACGACGAGATCTCGAGCTCCGCAATCAGACCGTTCACTTTCTCGACGTAGAGATCGACAGAGGCCCGGTCATAGCCCCGCAATGCCGCCGGAAACCCAATGTTGCGGATCTCCCTGAGCATCCTGTCTCGTTCTGCGGAGCTGACGGTGCTCCCGCGTACGCGTCGAGGACGCAGTTCGGGCTCTTGTGGGGTTGACGTGGCCTCCCCCTGCTCACCTGGCTCGTTCTCGGAAGGTGGTGACATTCGTGCCTCAATGCCGGGCGGCTGCGATAGCGCAGCTCCCGCCCACGGTCAACGTACTCCTCGGGTCAAGAACGCGGACGCAACGCGGTGCGGGAGAGGGAGGCCTGCATCCTGCGGCGCCCCTCTTCCCGGGCTCCCCCCACACGACAGCACCTGTTCGCAACCGTGCGAATGCTCGCTTCTGCGGGCGGCTGCCGCCAATCTGGGTCCTATATCGGCACCTAACACAGCTGCCGCGCGATAATCGCGATTGTTGGCATGCAACCTGATCGCGGCCGCAATCCCGGCCCGTGGGCTGACTAGCTGACAGGACGGGCCTCGCGGTCATGGCGCCGCCACGGTTCCGGGGGAGAGGAGCAGAGCAGATGTCACAGGACGCGGCGCATCTCAGCCTGAGGAGCGGTACGGATCATCCGCTCGCCGGCGAAGGAGACCTGTCTCCCGGGCCCCATTGGTCTTGGTGGGCCTGGCTCGCCGATCGGCCTTTGTGGTGCGATTGTCGGGCTCTGCACGATCCCCAGCGATGCTGCACCGCGGAGGGGACACCGCCATACCACAGCGCCTCGACGAATCTGCAAGCCCGTCAGGTTGCCCGGCTCCGGAAAGCGCACACGGCGGCACGGCAAGCACCGGACCCGTCAGACGCAAGCTGCGCATGGGGCGTCTCGCGATGCACACGGGGGGCCCTCGTCGTCCATACTCACAGCGGCGGGTTCCCGGCGCCGAGTGCCGCCTCCGACGCGCCCGATGACGGAGCCGCGCCCTCGCTGCGGCCGGGTCCGTATCGGCGGCTGCACGAGGCACCGGAAGTGCGTGGAATCGCGGGCGTGGCAGCGCCTCCGGGCACCAACGCGCCACCCCCCGAGCGGTCCGCTGAGCGTCAACATCGGCTCAACAGGCTTCGATTCCCACCTCAGCCACACCGGAGCGGAAGACGGATACGTTCGCGGCGGGAGAGCCGAGCGTGGCCGACGCAGGTAGGCGTGATGTACACGTTCAACTGGGATGCGGTCTACTCCACCGACGGCGGACAGACCTTCAAGGAGATCGATCCGCACACCACCTTCCCTCCCGATGATGGCGGCTTCGGCTGCGATCAGGTGGTTCAGTACGACCCCACCACGCGGATCTTCATATGGGCGCTTCAGTACCACTGCGCGGGCGACGGTGTGAACTTGATTCGGATCGCTTGGGCGACCGCATCGAACCTGGAGCGTTACGGAGCTGGCGCCTGGTCCTGGGCCGACCTCAACCCGGTCGCGATTGCCGGGAAGGACAACACGTATCTCGACCAGCCTCGGTTGGCGTTCACCGACAGGTTCCTCTACATCAGCCTCAGGCAGGGCGCCCTCAAGCTCGACAAGAGTGGAACCCCGATTGGTGGCACCCTCGAACACACTGCGATCGTGCGAATTCCCCGCGCATCGTTCGCAAGCACCTCAGGCAGCTCGACCTCGCTGCCGTATGGTTGGGCGCTGCTCGATCCGATCTCGCTGCGGGTCGCCCAGAACGTCCAAGGCTCGCGGGAGTTTTTCGTCGGCCACAACGGAAACAGCAAGCTGACAGTGGGGTGGGTTGACGACAGCTCCAACCTGATACAGCTCCAGGACATCGATTCGCCTACGATCGCGACCGACGACTGGACGACGAATACCCCGGGTGGGGACAACATGCTGGACCACCTCAGTATCGGCCAGCAAACCGCGGTTACGGGCGTCACCCAAGGCGGCGACGGGACGCTGTGGGCAGCCTGGTCAGAGGGTCGCAAGCTGCCGAGCGGCACGAGCCAATATGCCCAGCCGCATGTCGGCGTTGCCGAGCTGCAGCCGATCCCCGGTCACACCGGCTTCACCCTCAGAGCTCAACACGAGTACGTCAGCCCCAGCTACAGCTACGCGCTGCCGGATCTCGCGACGGACGCCAGCGGCCAGGTTGCCTTCGACGTGGTGTGGGGCGGCGGCCAGTACTTCGCAAATCATGCCGTTGGTTTCCTATATCCCCGCGATCAACGTAGTAACGCCTTTCAGCCCGTGGCCGACCAGCTCGGCACGTCCGACAGTCCCTTTAAAGGCAACCCGTTCGGTGACTTCGAGACCGTCCGCCCGATCGCCCCACCGTACGGGAACTGCTTGGCTGCAGCCGGAATCGTAAACCGGAAGGACAGCAGCGGAACTGAGATCGGCTTCCCGGTGTTCACGATCTTCTCGCGGCCTGGGGTGACCTGTCCCCCGAGCTTCAAGATCTTGCCGGTGGTGCCGCTTCCGCCCGTAAATCAGCCGCCGGCGCCTCCACCGCCACCCCCGACGACGCCTCCACTCCAGCCGACCAGCCTGACTCTCACCTGTCCAAGCAGTGTCAATCAGGACACCACCTTCCAAATCAGCGGCTTGCTGTCTCCCGCGATCCAGGGTGCGCCGATCACGCTGACGTATGCCGGCTCAGGATCCGGTTCGCAGCCGATCACACACGCCGTGGTAACCGACCCGTCCGGCGCTTTCAGTGACACCGCACCCGGCGAACCACCGGGAACGGTCACGATCGACGCGCACTATGGCGGCAACAGCACCGCAGGTCCTTCAGACAGGACATGCACGGCGACGGTTCACCCCGTGATTCCCTGAGGCCGAATCGCCTCTCTATCTCTACCCCCCTACAGATTCACGTGATCGGAGATACAGGGGCGGGTCGAGCGAAGGAGGAGCGTGGGCGGTTGGACAGACAGGGCCCGGACGATCGGAAGGTCGCCATTGCAATAGCGCGACACGCGGCGCCAGGACGAGAAGAGGGATCACTCGATGCTTGCGGCCGGTGAGCGCCATTGGGCGGGAGGAGTCGTCAACGTGGGCACGCGCTACTCCTGTGGATAGAAGAGCCGCGACGCCGGCTCTCGGGCCGCCGGGTCTGCCGCGCGGAGCACTAGCCTCGCGCAGTATGCGTCGAGAGCCACCTGCTGCCGTTCGCCGTCAGCTTGCAGAAGAGGTGGGCTTCGGCTGTCCCGTCGAGGGATGCGGCAGCCCTTATCTGACCTGGCATCACTTCGATCCGCCGTGGGCTGAGCCGGCAGCATCACGAGCCGGATGGGATGGTCGCTCTGTGCCGCGACCATCATCCGGAGGCGGATGCTGGGGCTTTCACGAAGGAGGAGCTCCGGCGCTTCAAGGCAGGGGAAGGGACCGAAGCCAGGTGCTCGGGGCGACGTTCAACTGGATGCGGGAGAGTCTGCTCGCGGTTGTCGGCGGCAACCTCTACTACGAGACACCGATCGCGCTCAGAATGGGGGATAGCCCCATCGTCTGGTTCAACCGCGACCCTTCCGGACGACTCCTCGTGAATCTCCAGATGGTCACTACCTCGGGCGAGCCTCGCCTTGTGATGCTTGACAACTTCTGGATGGCCGAGGGACGGGAGAGCGACATCCAGTGTCCGCCCTCGGGGCGGCTCCGTTCGAGCGAAATATCCGAACGGCGATCAACTCAAGATCGAGTTCCGCGAAATCGACGGAATCGAAGAGTTGGATCGCCGCGATCTAGCCCGAGATCTCCCGCAGCCGTGCGGGAACGGTTTGCGGAACGCGGTATCCCGCTCGACGACACCCCGCGTCGTACGCGGATCCTGTGGCCCGGTCCGGGGTCAGTTTTCCTATCGCAGTCGTCGAGATCACGATGAAGGTCACGGGAACCGGGCTGGAGCTCGGTCCCCGTGCGACGACGCTCCCGGGCCAGAACGTCATCACTGGCGGCTGGATCAGCGGCTGCCAGGTCGGCATTCAGCTTGGGGATCCATCCTTAGCCGGCCCTTAGTTGCAGATCACTGGAGCCTTTCGCACGCGGCTGGGGAGCCGAGTTCTATAGATACCTGGTGCGGCGTTCGCACCTGGTCCCTTGGGCCTACCGAGCAACGCCGTTCTTTAGCCGGGCATCGTTCGCATGGCGACGACCAGAATCGAACCGCTGTTTGATCCCGGTCGTGCTTACCAAACGCAGAAGGCGCGCGGATGCGCGGACGTTGATGTCTGGAAAACCGGACATCAGCGTCATTAGCCTCAGTGTCTGAAAATCCCGACATGTGGCGGCTATGTGCTAATGTCTGGATATGCAGACATCTGACAATCAGGACCCACGCGCGATTGAGCCGACACCCGACCAGCCGTTCCGGCTTTACACCGGGGCGTCGGTCGGACCTGCAATCCGGAAGTACCGGGAGGAGGCAGGGCTCACACAGGCTGAGCTCGCCGACAGGGCTGGCCTCAACCGGACTTACCTCTCGGACCTCGAGCAGGGCAAGGAGACCGAGCAGCTGCGCCGGATCCTGCGCATCCTCAAGCTCCTCGGCGTCCGCGCAACTTTGCAGAAGGCCGATTGGTGATGGCCGACCGCCTCGTCATTTGGCTCAACGACTTCCGAGTGGCGCTCGTCGAGCGGGACCGCAAGGGCAAGCTCCGCCTCTCGTACACCGAGGAGGCGCTCGCCACGTTCCCCGGCGGTACTCCTCTCCTGTCCCTCGACCTTCCACTGACCCCGGATCGTTATCCCAATGCTCGGACGTGCGCATTTCTCGATGGACTCCTCCCGGAGGGGGAGCCGCGTCGTGCCATCGCCGCCGACCTCGACCTAGCCGCCAGCGACGTCTTCGCGCTCCTCGCCGCCCTTGGCAAGGACTGTGCCGGGGCGCTCGTCATCCAACCCGAGGACGAGCCGTCGCCCATCACCCCCACCACGCAGACGGCCGAGCGCCTGAGCAACGACGATCTCGCCGAGCTCGTGGCCAATCTTCGGAGCGCGCCGCTCGGCGTCGACCGCAACGTCCGCCTCTCCCTTGCTGGCGCCCAGGAGAAGCTCCTCCTCACCCGCATGCCCAATGGCAGCTGGGGCGCCCGATCGAGGGGACCCCGTCGACGCACATCCTCAAGCCCGAGATCGAGCGCTTTGAGAACACCGTGGAGAATGAGCTCTTCTGCATGCGGCTCGCGCGGCACCTGGACCTCGACGTCGCCGGGCGGACACGGTCCTCATCGATGACCGGCCAGTGCTAGTGGTCGAGCGATATGACCGCGTCATCGACGCGGCAGGCTCGGTCACGCGGATTCACCAGGAGGACTTCTGTCAAGCGCTCGGCCTCCCGCCTGAACGGAAGTACGAAGAGGACGGAGGCCCGACCCTTGCACGCGTTGCCAACCTCCTCCAAGACGTCGCCGTCCCGGGGACTGCAGAGACGTTCCTCCGCGCGCTGACGCTCAATGTGGCGATTGGCAACTGCGATGCCCACGCGAAGAACTTCTCGCTGCTGCACACCGAATCCGGCGCGCTGCGGCTTGCACCGCTCTACGACCTGCTCTCGACTCGCCTCTACCCGCTCAAGGACCACCTGGCCATGTATGTCGACAGCGTTCAACGGGTGGATCGGGTCACAACGGACAGGATCGTCAACGAGGCATCTGGCTGGAGCATGCGGCGCGCTCGAGCAGAAGAGGTCGTATTCGAGGTGCTCGACCGCCTACCGGATGCCGTCGCCGCTGCCGCCACCCAGACGCCGGAGGTACCTGATCAGCTGCTTGCACAGGTGGGGCGTCGCGTCGACAACCTGCGCGCATCTGTGCCCGCGCGCTTGTCCTGACCACGGGGACGCCGCGCAACGTACAACCCCGACGTTGCTGTGCCCAGGTCGACGGACCGCGCGTCGCATCCGGCGTCGGCCGCCGCGCCGCGCGATTGCTTCCGCATCCTGTGCCTCAATTTTGTGCGATCGCTTCGGCGAGAGGCTGTCGGAGAATTCGGAAAGAGCGGGAATCCGGGGGCTGGCTTGGTGGTCCCGCGGAACCGTGTCATAACCGGTTCGCCCGCTGGTAGTCAGGCGGTGTTCGCGATCCAGTGGCTGTGGAGCTTGAGGATGTTGTGGGTTGCTGTCACCAGCCGCCACTCCGACTGTGCGGCGGCTCTGCCTCTTCGCATGAACCGGTCGATGCGGCGGTTGTATTTGATCTGTCCGTAGACCGGCTCGACGCTGATCTTGCGTTGTGCGTAGAGCTTGCGGCCGCGCTCGGTGGTGAGCTTGCGGCGCATCGCCTCGTAGAAGCCGTGCTCCCAGCCGGGGCGTTTGCCCTCGCGCATGTTGCCGTCGGGTGGGATCAGCACCTCGATCCCGCGGTCGGTGACCTGCTGGATCTGTCGGTTGTGCCAGTAGCCGGCGTCAGCGACCACGGCCTCGGGCTGCTCGCTCACCCCGTGGCGCTCGAGGTGCGAGAGCGTGGTGTCGAGCATCGGCGCCAGATGCCCGAAGTCGCCCGCGTCGATCGTGATCTCGGCGGCCAAGATGATCTGCCGATCGTTCACCGCGGTCTGCGCGTTGTAGGCCTGCCGGGGCGGAGTGCCCTGGGTGCGCATCACCCTGGAGTCCGGATCGGAGAGATTGATCGTCCCCTCCGGCAGCTCGGGCGCCACGTACGGCTTGCTGTTGCCCTTCAAGACCCGGCCGAGCGTGTCACGGTCCGTCGTCCGCCAGCGCTCATAGGCCTCGTTGGCAGCCAGCTCAACCCGGTGGTTCTCCTCAAGCCGACCGAGCGCCCGGAACAGGCGGTCCTCGCGATCGCGCGGGACTGGCCGCGCCTGACGCTCCCGCTGCTTTTCGAGCTCGCGCCGCGCGACCCGAGGCCACTCGCGCCGCCCCCCACGACGCTTATCCCGACTGAGCACCAACTCTGGATCCACCTTCACCTCGGCAGCGGCCTGCTCCTCGCTGATCGCACGACCCTTGCGCTCCTCGATCCGCCGCTTGGCCTCCTCAAGCGCGGCCCGGCGGCCCTCCGGGGTGCGCAGCTGCTCGGGCAGCTCATCGCCCCGCGCATCGCCGTAGAGCTCGTCTTCGCGCCGGTCTGTCTCCTCCGCCTCGCGCAGGATCTGAGTGACCAGCTCCCGGTAGGAGCGGTTCTGATTCATCGACGCGTTCGCCTTGAGCTTCGTGCCATCGATCGTGATCACCCCGACCGACACCAACCCCGCTTCCCGACAGAGCCCGAGCACGTCGTCGAACAGCTCTTCGATCTCGGTCTCGTGCCGGCGGCGGAACTCGGCGATCGTCGAGTGATCCGGAGTGCGCATCCCCGTGATCACCTTGTAAGCGACATCCTCCCAGCACGACCGCTCGATCCCCCGCGACGACCGGTTCCCGCGCGCATAGGAGTACAGAAGAAGGGCCACCATCATCTGCGGGTCATAAGCCGGCCGCCCCGCCGCGCCCAGCCGATAGGCCTCCTCAAAGCGGCTGAGGTCCATCGCGCCCACCGCCCCCAACACCGTCCACACCAAATGGTTCTCAGGCAGCCAATCCGTCAACGACGGCGGCATCAACAACAACTGACCACGATCACAGCCAACGAAGTCCAGAGCCATACCGGAAGTGTCTTAACCCCACCGGACGACACCACATATTCCGACAGCCTCTCGCCTAAGCCGCCGCCCGCAAGCACGATCATATTCGGTTGGTGCACGGCTACCGCGTCACGGATCCCGGCGAAGCCTCGAGCCGACAGGTTCAGCACCTTCATCCCCGCGCGGACGCTGAGTAGCTCGAGCGCGCGGATGAAGTGGTGGTCGGGGTCCAGTTCGTCCCGCGAGGCGTCGCCGAGCAAGATTGAGATCTGCCCGATTGCCGGCGGCGCCAGGCGCGTCGCGCGGCGCAGCCAATCGGCCCCCCAGTGCGCCGCGAACGCCCAGGCAGCCGAGTCAACGTGGTGTACGCGCACGATCTGCTGAAGCGTCGGCAGCAGGACTTCCTCGACTGATCGCGTCACCGAGCGCAACGCGAGCGAGGCGTCGATTGCCGCCTCCGCCCGGTCTCGCTCGTAGGAGACGAGCGCGCCGACGAGCGAGCTGCTGTCCCCGGTCAAGCCCTCGCGGGCACGCGACACGGCCGATGAGATCGATAACCCATCGTGTAGCGCGTCTCGCAGCGTGGACACCTCGCCCTGGGCGAACAGCCTGTGCCCGCCCGGCGATCGCTGCGGCGAGGGAAAGCCAAACCGCCGCTCCCATGATCGCAGCGTGTTCGGGCTGACGTTCAACATTGTCGCCGCCTCGTTCATCCTCAGATGGCTCATGGACCAAGCGTGGCGCGCGACGCCGCCAAATGGGTCGCAGCATGGCCAGAGATGGATGATTTTGACCCCAGTTGCGCAGGAAGCTCTAGAAATCTGGCTAAATCTGCAGCTATTTGGGCTTCGTAGACTGTGGCGCCACCTCATGACCGAGGAGTCGGCCGAGCTGACCGAGCAGACCGAGCGCAGGACAACGGCTAGTTTTCGAGCAGAAACCTATGCAGTTTGGCGCTGTCCGTTGCTGACGTACGGGTTAGTTGCTAAATCTTGCCCAAGGTTCTGGATGGCCCAGGGAGCGCATTGCTTTGGGCGCGACGTTGAGCCAGCCAGTGCCTCTGACATGGTCCTGGATCACTGAGGGATCTCGCCGCGGTTCGGCGTCGTTCCCGGGTGCGCTAAGGCAGTCACCTCCAAACATTCGTGGAGTGGCCGCTCGTAAGTCGCTCGGCCGCCACGCGAAAGCTCAAAGGACTGGTCAGATGCAAACGCTGGAGAGGTTCCTCGCAGGCACCGAGTTCGGGATGCGCTGCCAGGAAGTCAACGCCACCGGCGACCATAGGCTGCTGATAACAGAGCCCTTTGCGACCAGGCAGTATCGCTGTGAGCTGTATGGCGCAAATGGAGATCGACCGATCAGAACGATCGTCGGCTCCGATGACGGACCGCCCCCGATGCCGGAGGTGCTAGACGCGGTCGCGGCGGAGGCGGCCGTCATCGAGACGGCCCGCTGCTTTGAAGAATGGGCCGAGCAAATGGGGTTTGACCAAGACAGTCGCTACGGCGAGCGGGTCTACCGGGCGTGGCGTCGAGACGCGGGCAGGCTGCGCAAACTGCTCGGCGAGGAGCGCTACCAGCAACTCCTGTGGGACACCGAGCGGCTCTAGGGAGACTCTGCGGGCGCAGACGTCGGTGTCTATTCGGCTGCCTTGAGTTCGAACGCGCCGAAGCCCTCGAGGGGACGGTCGATAAAGAAGATTTCCAGCGTGACGTCCGGCTCGACGTGGGCTTGTGAGAGGAACGCGAGCACCTTGCGGCCGGTGACCTCCTCAATCGCGGCCGTGAACTGGTTGGTCATCATGCGTTGGAAGTCGTGGCGCATGTCGACGACCCGATCGGGCTGCCCGCTGTCCATGATCGTCTTCTCCAGCGGGGTGAAGCCGGAACCTCGCATCACGACCACTACGAGGTCGTCGAGCGCGTAGGTCTTGGCCTGCAACGGCCCGCGCCCATAGTGCTCTCGTAGGATGCGAACGATCCTGGTCGAGATCTCCGCCAGCAACCGACCGCCGCTAAGCGGTGCCGTGCCCCCGGCAACTTCGACATTCACTCGCACCACTCCCTTGTCCGGCGGAGCCCGCGAGACCCCGGCCGTCCTTTGCTGTTGGCTATGACGGCCCGGCCTGGAGGCTTCTAAACCCTCCCAAGACATTGCCGTAACGATCAGTGTAGCCCCCTCTCACGATGAGTCAATCCCGCCCCGCGCGGGGGCTACGCCGGCGACCTGAGGTACCGCCCGCCCTACGCTGGCGGCTTGTTGGGCTCGAGTACGAACACTTCCACCGAGGCCTCGCCAAGCGTGCTGGTGCCGCTCAAGAAGGTCCGCACGCCGCGGCCGGTAAGCCGCTCGACGCACGCGACCAGCTGCTTCTCCATAGCGCGTTGCAGCGCGTCGCGCTGGATGCGCACCAGCTCGTCCCTGCCCGCCGCGACGAGGTTCACCTCCGCTTTCGTCGCGCCGTCTTCAAGCAAGCAGATGACAACGTCGTTGGCCACGAACGCGCGCGACTTCGGGGCGCCGCGGCCGGTGAAGTCCGCGACCAGCCGACCGAGCTCGTTGGTCAGCGCCATGTTCAACCGTCCGCCGTCCAACCCCTGATCCGACCGGGCCATGCGATTCCTGTCTCCGCCTCTGCTCTTGGAGCGAGACCACCGAGGGCAGAGAGATGGAGAGGTCCCACGAAGGCGCTACTACACGAAGGTTAGCAGGGCCGTTGTGGAACCTCGGCAACACGACTCGGTGGCGTACCGCCGTCGTGCCCGCTAGGATGTCGCGCACAGCGATCCTCGATGGGCGGCCACTGACCGCGTTTTGGGGGTTGCGCCTTGGAGAGCGGAACGAGCACGCGGTCGCACGTTTGCCGCACAGCCCTGGTCCGTGGCAGCCGGTTGGCTTTCACAGCCGAGGAGTTTCGCTTGTGCTCGGACCGCAGATAGCTCGCCTGCATCGGTGGGCCGTAGGTCAGGCAGATTCGCCTTTCGGTCCCCGGCGATTCGGCAGGGCCCGATGTGCTGGGCACCGGCGAGCCCGACCTAATCGCACGCGACCTCGCTCGGACAGTGGGGGCCGAGATCGTGTTGCGAGCTGTTGCGGCCCAGGCACGCAGGATCGTCACGACGCCCGCGGCGTGGGGCGATGGCTCGGGCGCCGTCGATCTGCATCTCTCCAACGGACACGGTTCCGTCGGCCGCATGCTCACGCTAGGGCACGCGGCCGACGGGCCGGTCCGAAAGCGCTGCGCGGGACATCGACGGAGCGACGCTGAGGTCCATCGGTGTCCGTTCCTCCAAGAGCCGATCCGAAACAGAGCAACGGTGCGATGCTTGTTCATCTGAACTGCCCTCGCTGTGGACTGACAATTACCCCGCCTGCGCAATGGCTGGCGGTCGAGCACTGCCCGCGCTGCGTTGCTCGCGCACACAGGCTTGTCACCCTGTTCACTTCGGCAGGACCTGTAGCCGAACCCAGTCCCGCGTTGACGGCGGATGCAAGCCGGCGGTGAGCCGCCTTCCCGCCGAACATCCGAGCACCTACGTAGCATCGCGTGTATCCCGACGCCGGCGGACTCAGATCGATGCGAAGCGGTCACCGGCAACCATTATTCTGGTGCGAGTACGGTGTGGGCGCGTAATGTGGACCTCGCTGGGTGAAGTCTTGCCGCTGGCCGTCGCCCTGGCGCTAAGCCCGTTCGCAGTCGTCACCGGCGTCTTCTCGGCGGCCGCGATCCGCTGAGGGCGGCGCTATTCGGATTGGGGTGGCTCGCGGCGATCCTGGGTGGTTGCGTTCGCCGCTTATTTGATTGTCGATGTCGCCGACCAGTCTAAATCGAGCACAGCGACGAGGGGGTCGACATCGTGCAGCTGGTGTTCGGCGTGCTCTTCCTCGGGCTGGCCGTGCTGTCGTGGCGCAAGCGGCCGGCCGAGGGCGAACGGCCGCGAGAGGCGAAGATGCTGGACCGACTCACGAACATGTCCTCGGCTGGCGCGCTCGGGCTCGGGGTGGCACAAGGCGTCCTCGTGATCAAGAACGTGCCGTTGGCCATGTGCCGCTTGTCGTCTTGACGATCGGCGGGGCGAAGGTATCCTCGGCGCTGGCCGAACTGCGGCGCTGGCTCGAAGCGAACCTCACGCCCGTGACCGTGGTGATCCTCTTGATCCTCGGTGCGGCAGCGATCGGGAAAGGGCTGAATGTCCTCGACTGACCCCGCAGCCGAGAGCGAAATCGATCGCAGCTATACGCTCTCGCAGTCGGTAACCATTCCCAGAGTCCGAAGAGGTCGTTCGCATGTCGAATAGCTCTGACGTTGCCCTCTATGAGCGACCTGCGGAGATCCTCCAGCGCCTGATCCGCTTCGACACGACCAACCCGCCCGGCAATGAACGCGAGTGCGTCGAGTGGATCGAGGCGCTCGCGCGCGACGCCGGCGCGGAGATCACGCTGGTGGCGAAGGACCCGGCACGGCCCAGCCTGCTCGCGCGGCTGCCTGGCCAAGGTTCGGCGCCGCCGCTGCTGATGCAGGGCCACATCGACGTGGTGCCCGCGAAGGGGGAATGGACGCGGCCGCCGTTCGGGGGGGACATCGCCGACGGATACGTCTGGGGACGCGGCGCACTGGACATGAAGGGCGGGGTCGCGATGATGGTGGCCGCCTTCCTGGCCGCGGCCGCGGCGGACTCCCCGCCGTGCGGGGACGTGCTGCTGTGTGTGCTCAGCGACGAGGAGGGCGGCGGCGAGTATGGCGCCCAGTACCTCGTTGAGGAGCGCGCCGAGCTGCTCGACGGCGTGCGCTTCGCGATCGGCGAGTTCGGTGGGTTCTCGATGGAGATCGCCGGACGCCGCTTCTATCCCCTGATGGTCGCCGAGAAGCAGATCTGCAACCTGCGCGCGACGCTGCGCGGCCCGGCTGGTCATGGCTCGCTGCCAGTCACCGACGGCGCTATGGGGCGCCTCGGGCGGCTGCTTCATGCGCTGGACCAGCGGCGATTGCCGGTGCACGTCACACCGGTCGCGCGCATGATGATCGAGGCGATCGCCGACGCGCTGCCCGTCACGATGGGCGCGCCGATGCGCGCGCTGCTCCGCCCCCGCCTCACGGACCGCGTGCTCGACGCGCTCGGCGACCGGGCAAGCATCTTTGACCCGCTGCTGCACAACACCGCCAGCCCCACGATCGTGCGCGGCGGTCACGCCGCCAACGTCATCCCCGGCGAGGTCTCGGTCGACCTCGACTGCCGGCTGCTCCCCGGGATGGGGCCCGACGACGTCATCGAGGAGCTGCGTCGACTCGCCGGAGTCGAGATGGAGGTCGAGGTGCTCCGCTACCAGCCCGGGCCACCCGCCCCCGATATGGGGCTGTATGAGGTCCTCGCCGGGATCCTGCGGGAGCTGGATCCGAGCGGGTCCCCGGTGCCGCTGCTGATGCCGGCGACCTCCGATGGCCGGCACTTCGCGAAGCTCGGCATCCAGACCTACGGTTTCCTGCCGATGCAGCTGCCACCGGAGATGCGCTTCATGGAGCTCATCCACGCCGAGGACGAGCGGATCCCCGCGCAAAGCATCGACTTCGGCACCCAAGCCATGCGGCGACTGCTCGGGCGCTTCGGGCAAGCTCCCTAGCGTCGCGGCCGATACCCGTTGCGATGCATCGCCCGATCGTCAGGGCGGCGCCGGGTCGCCACCACCCGCGCGGCCTTTCACGCCGGAGATCGTTTGTGAGTCGCCATCCGATGCTGACCGTAGGCTCGCATTTATGCGCCTGATCGTCGCCCGCTGCACGGTCCGCTACTCGGGACGGCTGAACGCCGTCCTACCGGAGGCCACGCGGCTGATCATGATCAAGGCCGATGGCTCGGTGCTGGTCCACGCCGACGCTGGCGGCTACAAGCCGCTCAACTGGATGACGCCCCCGACCGCGATCGACGAACAGCCGGGCCGGCTGACGGTCAGGCGCCGCGGGGAGCGCGACGGCGACCGGCTGGATATCGAGCTGCTCGAGTCGCTGGCCGACGTCACCCACGAGTTGGGGGATGACGCGGGGCTGACCAAGGATGGGGTCGAGTCGGATCTTCAGGAGCTGCTGGCCGAGCGGCCGCACTTCTGCGGGGAGGGCCTCAGATTGGTGCGCCGCGAGTGGCCGACCGACATCGGCCCGGTCGATCTGATGTGCCGTGACACAGAAGAGGCCTGGGTTGCGGTCGAGATCAAGCGCGTGGCCGGGATCGAGGCCGTAGAGCAGCTGACCCGCTACCTGGAGCGAATCCGCGTCGACCCCGCTCTCACCTCCTGTCGCGGGATCCTGGCCGCCCAGGTGGTAAAGCCGCAGGCCCGGGCGCTGGCCGCCGCGCGCGCGATCGACTGCGTCGAGGTGGACCTGGCGGTCCTGCGAGGCGAACGGGCGCCGGAACTGAGACTGTTTGCGGCATGAAGCGAAGCGTTACTGCGGGCTGGATGCCCGCAGACGACATCGAGAACGCCGACCGGAAGGAGGCACGGGGTGACCCAGGCAGCCGTACTCACCGAGCGCCGCGAGCGCATCCTCCTCATCACCATCAACCGCCCAGACCAGCGAAACGCCGTCAACGCCGCGGTGGCCCAGGGCATCGCCGCCGCGCTCGACGAGCTCGACGCCGACGCCGGCTTGTCGCTGGGCATCCTGACCGGTGCGGGCAAGGGCTTCTCGGCGGGGATGGATTTGAAGGCGTTCGTCGCGGGCGAGTCGCCGTACGCGGGCGACCGCGGCTTCGCGGGCATCACGCAGCGCTCCGCGGCCAAGCCGCTGATCGCGGCGGTCGAGGGCTTTGCCGTGGCCGGCGGGCTGGAGGTGGCGATCTCCTGCGATCTGATCGTCGCGGCCCGCGGCGCCCGGCTCGGAATCCCGGAGGTCAAGCGCTCGCTGGTCGCGGCCGGCGGCGGTCTGCTGCGCCTGCCGCGGATGCTGCCCCGGAACATCGCGATGGAGCTGGCGCTGACCGGTGAGCCGCTCGACGCCGTGCGCGGCTTCGAGCTGGGGCTGGTCAACAGGCTCGCCGAGCCTGGTCAGGCGCTGGATACGGCGTTCGAGCTGGCGGAGCTGGTCGCCGCCAATGGGCCGCTGGCGCTGGCGGCGACGAAGCGGATCCTCACCGAGTCGGTCGACTGGCCGGACTCCGAGTTCTTCGCCCGCCAGGGCGAGATCGCCGGACCGGTGATGACTTCGGAGGACGCCCAGGAGGGGGCCAAGGCGTTTGCCGAGAAACGCCAGCCGGAGTGGAAGGGGAGATAATCGAGCCATGGATACACAAGCAGTCGATCAGGCCTATGGGCAGCTCCAGAACGACTTCCAGGATGTAGCCAAGTCGATCCAGGCGCTGGCCGAGAAGCTTCAGTCGGCGGCCCAGAGCGGCGACACCAACGCACGCGAGTGGCTGCTGGACCTAAAGCAAGTGGCGCTCGACATCAAGGATGAGCAGATGCAGGCGAACGCCCTGCTTCAGGCCATCCATCAGTACGTCTCCGAGTCGCACGAGCAACTCCAGCAGCAGGTCCCCCAGTACCAGCAGATGCAGCCGATGGGCGGCATGGGCGGGCGCGGGGGAATGCTCGGCGGGCTATTGGGCGGAGGCTTCGGGCGCGCGATGGCGATGGGCGCCGGCTTCGGCCTGGGCGACGACCTCATCAACAGCATCTTCTAGGGGATTGGTCGGGGTGGCGCATGCGCCACCCCGTGGGTAGGCCGGACTACAAATCAGACAGCTTCTCGGCCTTCTCCAGCCGCTCGGCGAGTCGGTTCATGCCGTAGCGCCGGGCCGCTTCTGCCCCGCCTGCCAGGTCGGTGGCCCGGTCGGGCGGGCGCTCGAGCTCGATCGGCCTGAGCGTGGCGATCTCCCGGAAGTGGACGAGGTCGGAGGCGTTGTCGATCAGCGACGCACGGATCCGCGGCGATTGCTCGTGGGCGTGGGCGATCGCCTCATCGAGCGAGCCGTGGCGGCGCAGCAGCTCGGCCGCAGTCTTGGGACCGACCCCCGGCGCCCCCGGCAACCCGTCGGACGGATCGCCGCGCAGGGCGATGAAGTCCGGCACGAGCTCCGGCGGGATCCCGTAGCGCCGCTTCACCTCACCGACGTCCACTTCGTCGAAGCCGGTGGTGCCCTGCTTGAGGAACATGACGCTGACGCGCTCGGAGACGCACTGGTACATGTCGCGGTCGCCGGTCAGGATCAGCGTCCGGCCCTCGGCCACCGACTCCACGGCCGCCAGCGCACCGAGCAGATCGTCGGCCTCGAGCGTCGCCGTGGTTTGCGTGCTCCAGCCGAATGCCTCGAACAGCTCACCGGCACGGTCGAACTGCCACTGCAGGTCGTCGGGGACGGGCGGACGCTGGGCGTGGTAGGGCGGATATAGCGCCACTCGGTATTTGGCCGCCTCGGCGCCGAAGCAGATCACGATCGCCCGCGGCAGCTGGTCGGCGGCTAGGCGCAGCAGCACGTTGACCGCGCCCAGCAGGGCGTTGATCGGGCGCTCCTCTGTGCCCTTGATCGAGTCGGGCAGGGCAAAGAACGAGCGATAGAGCACAAACGGCCCGTCGACGGCCACGAGCGGAGGCGGCACGCGGCGCACACTAGCTGGGAGTTCGGCTGGCTCAGCCGATCGCGACCGTCGGACCTGACAGGCCGCCAGTAACTATGCGGTAGTCGCCCGGACCTGGCACTCGCACGGCGTAGCGACCGTTCGCGGCCAGGCGGGCCGCCGTCACGATCTGCCAGCGGCCCCCATCGCGGCGCTGGACCTCGAGCCGCGCGCCTTTTGTCGCCGGGGTGACGCTACCGGCGAGCAACGGCAATGCGTGATCTCTGAGCTCGTTGAGCAGCGACGAGACCTCCGCGGCCGCCGGGGCGAACGGATCGTCGGGCCGGCGTGGGGCCTTGACAAGAACGAGTGCCGCGGGCGCTGCGGAGCTCGAGACGGTGGTGAAACTGGCCCAGGTCGAGAGCAGGCCGAAACGCTGCTGTAGATCGGTGCCGGTCACTGTCGTGCGCCCGGCGGTGCCGATCACGACGGCGGTCAGGATCCGCGGCGAGACCCCGTAGCGGGTGACTTGGATGCCCACCAGTGATCCCTTGACCAAACCGCTCAGCGTGGCCTGAGCGGCAGCGAGCGTCATCCGGTGGCTCCAATGGTGATAGGGGTCCTGGCCGTCGGCGCCGTCATAGGGATCGGGCACGCCGCGCAGCCAAGGCTCGGCGGCGGCCCCCGGGAACGCGTCCTCGACGTCCTCGGTGTAGCCCCCTGATGATGCGAAGAAGTAGGTGATTGCCGGTGCGCCGCCGTAGGTAAGGATCTGCCCCTGAGTGGCGGCCACGGCGGCGTTGGTGGCGGCGGTCTCGGCCGCCACGCCGCGGTACTCCTGCGAGCGTGTGTCGGGGTAGAGGTTGTAGGCAGCGCCGCCGACGTCGCTGGTGATGGCGTATGTCCGCGCCGCCACCGCCTGAGCGTTAAGTGCCTGCGCCGACCAGCTCGAGGGCATCTCGGCGGAGATCACGCCGCGCACGTAGTCATCGACCCCGATTACGTTGATGGTCTCAATGCCACCCGAGCCGTCAGGCCGGAATTGAAGCGAGCCGCGGTAGGAGCCGTCGCCGGCGAGGTTCAGCGGACCAGGACCCCCAACCGTGAACGGTCCGCCAAAAGTCGCGATTCGCTTGCCCCGCGGGTTGACTAGCGCCAGCCCGCCGTTGCCTGATGGCCGCACGGTGTAGGTCTTGCCGGCGTGAAGCCGCTTGTGCCCGGCATGCGTGGCTCCGCTGAAAGCCGCCGCGGAGCCGGTCGTCAGCAAGACGCGGACGGTGCGGTCGGGGTTCGTGTTTCCGAGCGTCGTTCCCTGGTAGTAATGGGCGAGGATCGAGCGGTAGTCGGCGCCGTGCAGCGCGTAGCCATAGGCCCCGTACTGGCTCATGCCCACTCCATGGCCGTCTCCGCCCCCGCGGATGTACAGCAGGCTGGCGGCGGAGGCCGACGTGGAGAGCGCCAGCGAAATCGCCAGCGCGACCGGGAACACCGTCAAGCAGCTACGTAATAGATTGGGGACTGAGATGGCAGAGCGCAAGGCTTCGGATGTGTTCGTCGAGTGCCTGGAGGCGGAGGGCGTTCGCTACGTGTTCGGGATTCCTGGCGAGGAGACGCTTGATCTCAATGAGTCGCTTGCCAAATCTACGGTTCAGTTCATACCTGTGCGTCACGAGCAGGGTGGCGCCTATATGGCGGACGCCTACGGCCGGCTGACCGGCCGGGCGGGCGTCTGTCTGGGGACGCTTGGCCCTGGCGCGACGAACCTGGTGACGGCCGTCGCTGATGCTTTTCTCGATCGATCCCCGCTCGTCGCCTTGACCGGCCAATCCGATCTGGAGCGAATGCATAAGGAGTCCCATCAGTACATAGACCTGATCGGCATCCTCCGCCCGATCGTCAAGTGGAACGCGCGGGTGTCGAGTCCCGAGATCGTACCGGAGGTTGTTCGCAAGGCATTCGCCGTGGCCGAGTCTGAGAAGCCGGGCGCCACCCACCTGGAGCTGCCCGAGGACGTGATGGCGCGCGAGTTCGATGCTTCGCCGCTGCCCCGCCACACGCCGGTCAAGTCCGAGCCAGGTGCACCGGAGTTGCAGCAGGCCGCAGACGTCATCTGCAACGCCGAACACGTGGTGGCGCTGGCGGGCGCCGGCGCGGTACGCACTCGCGCCGGCGAAGCGCTGCGCCGCTTCGCGGCCGAGACCGAGATTCCGGTGGCCGAGACGTTCATGGCCAAGGGGCTGCTGGACGACGAGGATCCCCGCGCCCTGGGCACGGTCGGCCTTCAGGCGCGCGACTATGCGCTGGCGGGGTTCGAGGACGCCGACGTGGTGGTGACCGTCGGCTACGACCTGGTGGAACACGCGCCCCAGCAATGGAACCCCAACGGGGACAAGCAGATCGTGGTGATCGACACCGTCGCCGCGGAGATCGACGAGTTCTATGTGCCGGCGGTGGAGCTGGTGGGCGAGATCCCGCACGTGCTATCGCGACTGACCAGCGCCTGCCGCCAGGATCCGACGCCCGGCGGCTCGGACCGCCTGCGCGAGGTGGTGGGGGGCGCATTGCACGACGGGGCCGGCGATCAGCGCTTCCCGGTGATCCCGCCACGGGTCCTGTGGGACATCCGCGAGGTGCTGGGCCGGGATGACATTTTGGTCTCAGACGTGGGCCTGCACAAGCTGTGGATCGGGCGCATGTTCCCGGCCCATGAGCCCGGAACCGTGCTGATCGCCAACGGGCTGGCGGGCATGGGGTTCGCGCTCCCGACCGCGATCGGGGCCAAGCTGGTGCACCCGGACCGCAACGTCGTCGCGGTCCACGGCGACGGCGGCTTTCTCATGAACTGCCAGGAGCTCGAGACCGCGGTGCGGCTGCGCACACCGGTGGTGAACGTCATCTGGGAGAACGGCGAATTCGGCTCGATCGCCTGGAAGCAGGACAAGAAGTTCGGACGCCACTTCGACGTCGAGTTCGGCAACCCCGATTTCGTCAAGCTGGCCGAGTCATTCGGTGCTGCCGCGTGGCGCCTGGAAAGCGCCGATGAGCTCGGCAGGCGCCTGCGTGAGGCCCTGGCACTGGATCGTCCGTCGCTGATCGTCGTGCCGATCGACTATTCGGCGATCGACGTCGCGCTCGAGGAGCTGGGCCGAGAGATCGTCTCGACTTGACCTACCAGCCGGGCCGTTCGAACGACCAGCGGGACGTGCTGGTGGTCGGCGCCGGCCTGGCCGGCTTGGTGACGGCGGTCGAGTTGGCCGAACACGGACGCGACGTGCTCGTCGTCGACCGCTGCCTGCCCGAGGAGGTTGGCGGCCTGGCGCGCGAGGCGTTCGGCGGCATGTTCATGGTCGACACGCCCGAGCAGCGGTTTTCGCGGATCCGCGACTCGGTGGACCTGGCGCTCGAGGACTGGCTCCGGATCGCGGGATTCGAGGAGGGGGACGTATGGCCGCGCCGTTGGGCGGAGCAGTACGTGGCCCGTGCCAGAGACGAGGTCGGCGGCTGGCTGAAGAGCTACGGGGTCAGGTTCTTCCCGGTCGTGAACTGGGCCGAGCGCGGGGTGTTCGGCGACGGCAACTCGGTCCCCCGCTTTCACCTGACCTGGGGCTGCGGTCAGGCGCTGGTGGACGCGGTGTGGAACGCGGCGCAGCGACAGCAGACGCTTGAGGTCCGCTTTCGCCATCGGGTCACGGAGCTGATGACGGGCGACGGACGGGTGGTCGGCGCACGAGTGCTCGACGAGGGCGGCGGGGGCGCCGAGCACGAGGTTGAGGCCCGTCACGTCGTCATCGCCGCCGGCGGCATCGGCGGCAATCTCGATCTGGTCCGCGGCAACTGGCCGGAGAACTTGGGGCCGGCCCCGGCAGAGATCTTGATGGGCTCCCACTACTACGCCGACGGCTCGCTGCACGCTGCGGCGCAGCGGCTGGGCGGCAACGTCACCCACCTCGAGCGGATGTGGAACTACGCCGATGCCGTGCGCCACCCCAGTCCGCGACGCCCGCTGCACGGGCTGAAATTGATCCCACCGCGCTCGGGCCTGGTGCTCGACCCCACCGGGCGCCGGTATGGGCCCACGGCGCTGATTCCCACCTTCGATGCCTACTACGCGCTCGAGCGGATGTGCGAGGACCCGCGCGGCTACTACTGGATGATCTGCAACTGGAAGATCGCCCGGCGTGAACTCGACGTCTCAGGTTCCCAGCACAATCCCTCGATCAGGGAGAAGCGGCTCATCCGCTTTTTGCTCGGGATCCTGCTCGGCAAGCCGACGCTCGTGCGCTACTTCGTCGAGCGCTGCCCGGACTTCGTGAGCGCCCCCACGCTGGGCGAGCTGGGGGAGCGGATGGCGGCGGTGACCGGCGACGGCGCGCTAGACCCCGAGCGAATGGCCTCCGAGGTTCGCCGCTACGACGCCACGATCGCCCGGGGCAAGCCGCTCTACAACGACGACCAGCTGCGCCGGATCGCCCAGCTGCGCGACTGGCGCGGAGACCGCCTGCGGACCAGTCGCTTTCAGCGGATCGAGGACCCCAAGGCCGGCCCGCTGATCGCCATCCGCATGACGGTCCTGGCGCGAAAGAGCCTGGGCGGCATCCAGACTGACCTCGGAAGCCGCGTGCTGCGGCCCGACGGTGGGGTGCTACCGGGCCTGTATGCGGTCGGAGAGGCCGCTGGCTTCGGCGGCGGCGGCATGCATGGCAAGCGCTCGCTCGAGGGCACTTTCCTCGGCGGCTGCGTGTTCACCGGGAGGGTCGCGGCGCGGACGATCGCGGGCGAGGATTAGGCGGCTTTCCTACGGCCCGGGCGCTCTGGCCGCCCCGCCGCCCGGCGAGAGCTACTTCAGGCTGCCCTGGGCCATCTTGCGAAGGTCCATGGCCTTGTCATAGGTTTCCCCGTCGACGCCGTGCTCTAGCGCCACGTCGCGCAGCATGCGTCCCGAACTGGCCGCCTCCTTGACGATCTCGGTCGCCTTGTCATAGCCGATCGCCGGATTGAGCGCCGTAGCGGCGGCGAGCGTCGCCTCGGCTGAGTGCTTGCAACCGTCCTCGTTGGCCTCAATCCCATCGACGCACTTCTCGGCGAAGGCGCGAGACGTCGAGGCCAGCAGGCGGATCGACTCCAGCAGGTTGCGGGCGATCAAGGGCACACGGACGTTGAGCTCGAAGTTGCCCTCCAGCCCGGCGATCGTGATTGCGGAGTCGTTGCCGATCACCTGCGCCGATACCTGCAGCACGACCTCCGGGAGCACCGGGTTCACCTTGCCCGGCATGATCGAGGAGCCCTTCTGGAGCTCGGGCAACAGCAGCTCGCCGATGCCGGCGCGCGGGCCAGAGCCCATCAGCGCCAGGTCGTTGGCGATCTTGGTGAGCGCGACGGCGATCACCTTCAGCGCCCCGGAGAGCTCGACCAGAGCGTCGCGGTTGCCCTGCCCCTCGAACGGGTCCTCGGGCGGATTGATCTCAAACCCGGTGGCCTCCTTGAGCAATTCGCGGACGCGCCCAGCGAACTCCGGATGCGTGTTCAGGCCGGTGCCCGTGGCCGTGCCGCCCAGGGGTATCTGTGAGACCTGCGGAAGCGCGTTTCGGATGCGGCGGGCGCCCAGACGGATCTGCGCCGCATAGCCCGAGAACTCCTGGCCGAGCGTGACGGGCACGGCGTCCATCAGATGCGTGCGGCCGGACTTGACGATGTCCCGGAACTCATCGGCCTTGGACTGAAGCGAGGCTTCGAGCTGCTCGAGCGCCGGCAGCAGGTCGTCGTGGGCCTCGGCCAGTGCCGCCAGGTGCACCGCCGAGGGGAACACGTCGTTCGAGGACTGGCCCATGTTGACGTGGTCGTTGGCGTGGGCGTCGTCGCCCGCCAAGGTGGCGATCACCTCATTGGCGTTCATGTTGGTCGAGGTACCGGACCCGGTCTGGAAGACATCGATCGGGAACTGCTCGTCGAACTCGCCGTCCGCCACCCTGTCGGCGGCGCGGGCGATGCGCTCGGCCACCTCACCGTCTAGCTTGCCCAGCTCGGCGTTCACGCGGGCGGCGGCTGCCTTGATCCGCCCCAGCCAGCGAATGACCGGTACGGGTACCCGCTCGCCTGAGATCGGGAAGTTGCCGACCGCCTTGGTTGTCTCGCCTCCCCACAGCTGCTCCTGCTCGGTTACGCCCATGGGCCGTCCTTTCGGTCTCTTCGTGTTCGCTTTTCGTGAGCACGGCGACGCCAAGAGTGGTCACCGGCGGATGCATGGCAAGGACGCAGGATCCGACGTGTAGCAGCGCTACACGAGGATCCGAGGACGAAGCCAGGCGCGGCCGGGGGCCGCTCGACTGTCGACGTGTTTGCGAAAGCGGGCACGTAGTTCTCTGCCCTTGAACGCTACTCCGCGCGAGCGCTCAGCATGTCGGCGCCGAGCCCTCTAGCCGCAGAAGGCGATCAGCTCTCGAGCCACGCCCACCGGGTCGTCATACGCGATCAGAAACCCGGTCCCCGGAAGGGTGCGAAGCTGGGCGTCGGGAAGCAGGTCGAGCGCCTCCTGCGCGCTGTCGAGCGAATGGAAGTTGTCCTCCTCGGCCCATAGCAGCAGCACCGGGACGCTGAGCTTCGGATAGGCATCGAGCAGCTGACGCTGAGCGCCGACCGGCCAGCGGCGGGCGAATTTGGCCCAGGATCGAGCTCGGTTGCCGTTTCCGCCCACGTCGGCAAACGCGTGCCGGAGCAGATCGCGACTGGCGGGGTTTCGCTGGGCCGAGAGCTGCTCGCCGAACGCGGGGCGAAAGATGATCGTCGCGCCGCGCGCCAGGACCCGGTCCAGACCAGGGAGCGCCGCCGCTCGGCAAGCCGTGCGCCAAGCGGCGCGCTTTGCCCGGTGCTCTTCGCCACGGTGAAGTCGCGTGGGCATCAGCGCCATCCGCGCCGGAGCGATCAGGCCGCTGATGGCCGCGTTCAGCGCGAGCTCGGCGCCGAGGTCGTGACCGGCTAATAGCGGCCGTGGGCCGAGCACCTCGTGGCAGAAGCCGGCGATGACCTCGCTGAACCACTCGAGCGTGTATGGGTGGCGGGGGCGGTCCTCGGAGTCACCGTGCAGCGGAAGGTCGGGAAGCACCACGCGAAAACGCGCCGAAAGCGGCGCGACGATCGGTTCCCATTCCCGGTGTGAGAGACCGAGGGAGTGAAACAGCGCGATCGCCGTTCCCGCTCCCGTCTCCCGGTACGCCACCCGTGCGCCGTCGGTGTGGTGATAGAGGCGCAGCCGCATCCTCAAGTCATCGTCGCACTAGCGCGGGGGTCGCGACGCGGCACGTGGCCCTGGCGGGGGTGCGGTTCTGGCGTGCAGGGGCGCGGTCGCTCGCGTGTACGGGTGCGGTCGCTCGCTCTCGCGTGCGCGGGGGCGGTTCTGGCGTGCAGGGGCGCGGTCCTGGCGTGCACGCGACCGCGACTCGTACATCCGCCGAGGGTTTTCGGATCGGAAGGTTGTGCAATTCATGGGCGATGCTGGCCAAGGCTGGCCAAAGTGGGCTGCAATTGGCCGCATGGAGTCAAGTTCAACAAGTCCGCTCGGTCTCTCCACCTCCCAAGCGGCGCACGTGCTGGGGGTTTCGCTGGGCACGATCCGCCGCTGGTCCGACATGGGCTACCTGGAGTCCTACCGGACGCCCGGGGGCCAGCGCCGGTTCAGCCGCGAGCAGATCGAGCAGTTCCTGAAGTCGCTGCAGGACAACGGCCACGCGCCTCCGCGAGCGGCCAGCCAGGGCTGAGGGCACTCAGGTCATCGTCGGCGCGGGGCTCGGGCCCCGGCCAAAGGCGTTCCGCGCGTCGGGGCGTTGCGGCGTGGTGATCCCGTCGGGCCGGCGGCACCGAGCTGGGGCCCCGGCCAAAGGCGTTCCGCGCGTCGGGGGCGTTGCGGCGTGGTGATCCCGTCGGGCCGGCGGCACCGAGCTGGGGCCCCGACCAAAATATCCCGCACCTCGCCCTGCGAGCGAAGGTTCGGGCGCTAGTGGTCACATATTGACCCCCAATTTCCATACCACGACTCGAGTGACGAGGTTTGGTATTTCGTGCTCGGCGGCGAGGCCCCGCCTGCTAGGCCCGGGCCTCTTTGATCCGCCGCTCCATCGCCAGCTCGACGTCGAAGTCGGCAGCGTCGGCATGCCGGTACTCCGTGCCCTCGCCTGACAACAGGCCGGCCAGTATCTCGACGTACTGGGCGTCCAGCTGGCTACCCGCTACGCGCCGCAATTCGCGGAGCGCCTCGAACGAGCTCATGCGCGTGCGATAAGTGTCGCCGGCGGTCAGCGTGTCGTACACCTCGGCCACGGCGATCATCTTTGCCAGCTCCGGGATTTCAGCGGCGGTCAACCCCTTCGGGTATCCACGCCCGTCGACGCGCTCGTGGTGGGTCAGAACGATCTCGGCCACGGGTCCGTAGATGCCGAGATCGCGCAGCATGTCCGCGCCGAGGTCGGGGTGGCGCTGGATCGCCAGCCAATCCTCTTCCTGCAACGGTCGCCCGCGCTCGGCGACGCGGTCAGACAGCGCGAAGTGGCCGATGTCGTGAAGCAGGCCGGCAGTATGCGCCAGCTCCTGCTCTTGCTCGCTCATCCCCACCGCGGCCGCCATGTCACGCGCAAACCGGGCCACCGCGGCAGCGTGCCTCGCGGCACGGGCGTCGCGCATGTTCAGCGAGCGCATCAGGCCGGCCAGCACCCCCCAGGAGAGGGAAACGTACTGCTCGGTGCGCTGGCGGGATTGCTCGAGCAGCTGGGCCATGTACGAGAAGGCGAAGATCGCCGTGAGCGCGAAGGCGATCCCAGCAAGACCTAGCTCGACGTAGATGGCGGCGCCGGCGACAGCGAGCACGACGTTCAGCAGGAGCGCCGGCGCAAACTCACGCAATACCTTCGGAGTCAGAACAAGCTGACCATCGAAGAACTGCAGTGAAGTGGCCACCAATATGAAGTTCAACCCCAAGGAGAGGGCGGCGGCGCCTGCAACCACGACGTAGAACGCGGCAGACCCGCTGGCCGCATCGGAAGCGCGGATCACATTCGCAACGACGAGTGCGGGAGCTACAACCCCGAGGAGGTTGTAGCTGACCTGTAGGGGAGTAGAGCGCCGCTTGAGCGCGGCGCTGAACTCGGCGAGGATCGCCATCGCGCACGCCGAGGCTGGACCCAAGAAGGCGGCCGCAAGCACCACTACAACGAAGGACGCCGAAACCGAGGCTGTTGTGGAGATGGAAACGACCAGCCAACCGGAAAGAACGCTCGCCAAGCCGAGGACGAAAACCAGGGCATTGGAGTCTGCGTGGTCAGCGTCGACCTGTAACCCGGCGATAACCAAGCACGCTAAAACGCCACCGACCAGTGCCGCGACCGCCACCTTCCGCACGAGCCGTCGGCTCGCTCCCTCCGCAGCGCCGGATGCGCCCATACATCTGGACGGTAGCGCGGAAACCGGCTTTTTGGGCTCAGTTCCGGGGAAAAAGCACTAAATCAGATCAACCGCCGCGGAAGTACATCGCTGCCTCTCCATTGGATTTGGACGGATGCGCCTCCCGGAGCGCCGCGGCGCGACCCTGCAAACCGCGCCTAACCTCCAATGTCATGGAGGTTTTGCACAACTTTAGCGCAAAAAGCTGTGCAATTTCTAGTGAACGAGCACTTTTAGCACTGACTAAGCCGACCTTTCCTGTGCATGCGCTATCTGAAGACGAGCGAAGCCGCCGCGCTCCTGAACGTCAGCCCGAACACGCTGCGGGCATGGGAGCGCCGTTTCGGCTTCCCTAAGCCGCAGCGGTCGCCTGGCAAGCACCGTCTGTTCACGCACGGCGAAGTGGCTGCGCTGAGAGACGCGTTGCAGGAGGGCCTGTCGATCTCGTCCGCGGTTTCCCGCGCGCGCGAGGGACTGTCTGCCGACAGCAACTCGCTGATGGGCGCACTAGTCTCGTTCGAGCGGCAGCGAGCTGACGCCGCCCTGGAAGCGGCGCTTGCACTGCGCTCGGTGGAGCGTTCGGTCGAGGAGGTGCTGTTGCCGTCGCTCGAGGAGATCGTCCGTCGCAGTACGGTCGAGTCGGCCGCCTGGGCGTTTTCGGCCCACTGGGCGGCTAGCTGGCTCCGACGGGCAACGCGGCTGGCGCCGCCGCCGGTTCGACCCGTGTCCATCCTGCTCGGCGACGCTTCGAGAGACGAACTCGATCCGGACTCTCCTTACATCCGCGCTTTTGAGCTTTTCTGTGTAAGGGCTGGGGTCAGCATGCTGAGCCTCTCAGCAAGGGGGGTCGCCGGCATCGGCGACGCCGTCACGGTGCACGGCCCCAACCTGGTCGTGATCGCGGGCGGTTATCTGGATGACGACACAGTCGCCCGGTGGGCGTACGCGGTGCGACTGGCTGCAGGACCGCTTCCGGTCGCCGTCTACCGTCGAGGCGCTCAGCGGGTGAGGATGCGCACGACGGGCACAAGCGTGCTTCCCTCCGGCGCCGGTGAGGCGCAGAGGCATCTACTGGAGCTGGTCGAGGCGGACCAGGCGGAGAGAAGGGCGGCTATGGCCGAGGACGTTCGTACATCGGGCGGCACCCCGACAGCACGGACAGCGAGCCTCTAGCCAGCAGGCTAGCCGGTCGAACCTATGCAGTTAGTGAAAATTGGTGTAACAAGCAGGGCATGTGAACGTAAACATGAGCAAGCTCACAGAAACTGGAGGTTGAACTAGTGCAGGGGGACGCTCGGGGCGCGCAACTCGCGCTGATATCAAAGGAAGAGATAGGCAGGGAGCCGGAGCGCGCGCCCGTACCCCGGGTTCGATTTTGCAGTCACTGCGGCGCCAAGCCAAATGACGCCGAACCGCAGGTCTCCGACAGCTCGCGCGTATGTGACAGCTGCAGCCTGGGGCTTATGCTCGAGACAAGCGCGGATCTCGCGCCCAAGGAAGGTGGCGCGTTCTTGGTCATCGACAGCTCGCTGTCGATCTGCGCAGTGTCCGGCGAAGCCGAGCGTCTGCTTGCCACGCGTGAGCCAGATGCCGTGAACCGGCATGTGACCGAATTGTTGGTCCCGGCCGATGCGGAGGCCCAAGGTCCGGCCAACCTGGCTGTGGCCGTCACCTGGGCCGCTCGGGGCGACAACGCGCAGCACCAGGTCACGGTGCGCCCGACGAATGTGTTCGGCGTCCGTCTCCGCGCGCGGATCGCGAGCTGCGGTTCGCCGCAGGCCGCGCTGCTCGTTTTCGACGCCTAGCGCGCCCGAGCCACCTGGCCTCGGCCCAGCAGGCGGCGCGCATGGGCCTCGGCCCAGCAGGCGGCGCGCATGGCTGCCGGCGCCCCGCGGAGCGACTTGGAGTCCGTTTGCGGTCACAGAGTCCGCAAATTCACTCCGAGTCACGCCAAGGCCGGCCTGACGCCGCGCGAGGCGCCACCCTCCGCGAGCGGTCATCAGCCCCCAGCCGACCCCGGCCGCCCCCAGCCGAACCCCGGCAGCCCCCAGCCGAACCCCGGCAGCCCCCAGCCGGCCTGACGCCGCGCGAGGCGCCACCCGCCGCGAGCGGTCATCAGCACCCAGCCGACCCCGGCAGCCCCCAGCCGAACCCGGGCAGCAAGGGACCCCCACGGCACCCGACAAACCAGCTTTCGGGCTAACGCCGATCTTGCATGCTTCCTTGCGAAGCTTGCACAGGCCACGAAATACCTGCATAAACCCCACCCCATGAGTGGAATCCGCACCAATGCGGCTGCCGTGATGCTCGGCGTCAGCCCCAACACCCTGCGCAGCTGGGAGCGCCGCTACGACTTCCCCCGTCCCCACCGTTCTCCCGGCGGCCACCGGCAGTACTCGCTGGCAGAGGTCGAGGCTTTGCGCATGACGCTGTCAGAGACCCACAACGTCTCCTCCGCCATCTCCCTGGCCCGCGAGCGCGGCGAGGGCCCCTCGACTTCCTCACGGTTGGCTGCCGCGTTCGCCTCATTCGACGAGGAGCGGGCGAACCGGCTACTCGAGGAGAGCCTGGCGCTGCGCTCCGTCGAGCGCACGGTTGAAGAGGTACTGCTCACGGCCGTCGACGCCCAAGCTGACGCACAGCACATCACCGCCGAGTACGAGTTCGCGTGGCGCCACGCCACCGGTTGGATGTCAGCTCTCAAGCGGCTGTCGCCGCCCGCGTCGCGACCCGAGGGCGTGCTCGTGTTCGATGCCTCCGGCATGCATGATCTTGACGCCGTCCACGCCCAAGCGCTGGAGCTGCTGCTGCGCCGGGCCGGCCTGAGGACACTCATGCTGACGCTCGCGGTCGAGTCAGCCCGGCTCTCGCATGCGGTCCGAGCGCTCGGACCATCGGCCATCGTGCTCACCGGCCGCCGCGCCAGTCTGGACCAGATCGGCCGGCTCGTCTACAGCGTACGTGGCGTGGTGCCGGGGGCGGTGGTTTTCGACTATCGAGGCGCAGTTCCGGACACCGGGGCCAGCACGGTGGAGCGGCTGGGCGACCAGCCAATCGCCGCCCGCGACCTGCTGCTGGCGAATCTGGATACGGGCCAACAGCCCACCGAGCGTCGCTCGAGCCGTGAAGAGCCCCACGCCCTGGCGGCGGCGCAGGCCGCCAGCCGGCGCTCGCTCCAGACGGCATAACACCGAGAGCGAGGCGGGAGGGTCGGGCGGCCCCTGCCACAATCGGCCACCCGATGGCGCAGCCGCACCGCCCCGTAAGCACCCAGGCGTCGTTCCCTCAGCTCGAGCAGGAAGTACTCGCGCGCTGGCGCGAGCGCGACGTGTTCGGTGAGTCGCTTCGCCGTCGCGAGGGCGCGCCGTCCTGGAGCTTCTACGAGGGACCGCCGACCGCGAACGGCGCCCCGGGCTCACACCACGTGCTGGCGCGCGTGTTCAAGGACATCTTTCCGCGGTTCAAGACGATGCGGGGGTATTACGTTGAGCGCAAGGGCGGCTGGGACTGCCATGGCTTGCCGGTGGAGCTGGCGGTGGAACAGGAGCTCGGCTTCAGCTCGAAGGCGGACATCGAGCGCTACGGAATCGCCGAGTTCAATGCCCGCTGCCGGGAGAAGGTGCTCAGCCACGTGGAGGACTTCAATCGGCTGACGGAGCGGATCGGGTTCTGGATCGATCTAGAGCACGCGTACCGGACGCTTGACCCGCAGTACGTCGAGTCCGTGTGGTGGGCGCTGAAGACGATCTGGGAGCGGGGCCTGCTCTACGAAAAGCTCAAGGTCGTCCCCTATTGCCCGCGCGATCAGACGACTCTCTCCAGCCACGAGCTGGGACAGCCAGACGTCTATCAGAACGTCGAGGACCCGAGCGTATTTGTGCGGCTGCCGGTCGTCGAGGATCACGGACCCGCCAAGCAAGGAGACGAGCTGATCGTATGGACGACGACGCCATGGACGCTCGTCTCGAACGCCGCGGTGGCAATCGACCCCGAGCTGACCTACGCGAAGACCAACGAGGGCTACGTTTTGGCGGAAGCGGCGGTCGAGCGGGTGCTGGGCGAGGGCGCCAGGATCGTGGAGCGGTTCAAGGGCTCGGGGATCGTCGGCACCCATTACCAACCGCCGTTTGACTTCATCCCCGGAAGCGCATACGGGTCGAAAGGACACACCGTCCTGCCCGCTGACTTTGTCTCCGCCGACGAAGGAACCGGTCTGGTCCATACGGCGATCGCCTTCGGCGAGGACGACTTCCGCCTGGGCGAGCAGCAAGGGCTGAATGTGGTCAACCCCGTCAGGCTCGACGGCACCTACGACGAGCGGATCGGACCGTACGCCGGGCGCAAGGTCAAAGACGCCGATCCCGACCTGATCGAGGACCTGCGTGCCCGCGACCGGCTGCTGAGAGCCGAGACGTACCTGCATTCCTATCCGCACTGCTGGCGCTGTGGCACCGCGTTGCTCTACTACGCCAAGCCTTCGTGGTACATCGCCACCAGTGAGATCCGTGAGCGGCTGTTGGCAGCCAACGAGACCGTCAACTGGTATCCGGAGCACGTCAAGCACGGCCGCTTTGGCAAGTGGCTCGAGGGCAACGTCGACTGGGCGCTCTCGCGCGAGCGCTACTGGGGCACGCCGCTTCCGATCTGGCGCTGCGAAGCGGGGCATACGCACGCCGTCGGCTCACTGACCGAGCTCGCGCACCTTTCGGGCACTCGGCTCGAGGATCCGCACCGGCCATTCGTGGACGAGGTCAAGTTCCCCTGCCCGGACTGCGATGGGCAGATGAGTCGCGTCGAGGAAGTAATCGACGTGTGGTTTGACTCCGGAGCGATGCCGTTCGCGCAATACCACGCGCCCCAGGAGGGAACAGAGCATTTCGAGGCTCGGTTCCCCGCTGATTTCATCTGCGAGGCCGTAGACCAGACACGCGGCTGGTTCTACTCGCTGCTCGCCGTCTCGACGCTGCTGTTCGATCGCTCCTCATACCGCAACGTCGTCTGCCTGGGACTGATCCTGGACGAGCAAGGCCGAAAGATGTCGACCTCGCTGGGGAACATCGTGCCGCCCTGGGATGTGCTCGACAGGTTCGGCGCCGACGCCTTCCGCTGGTACTTCTTCACCTCCAAGCTGCCCTGGGACGGCTACCGCTTCTCGCTGCAGACGATCGAGGAATCCGTCAGGCAGTTTCTCCTCCCGCTCTGGAACACCTATGCGTTCTACGTCCTCTATGCCAACGCGAATGACGTCGCGCCGCCGCCGGTACCGGACGTTCTTAACAACGAGCTCGACCGCTGGGCACTCTCCAGATTGGCCGCCACGCTCGAAACAGTCACCGAGCGGCTGGACGACTACGACGCCACGAGCGCGGGCCGCGCCATCGCCGACTACGTTGAAGAGCTGTCTAACTGGTACGTCCGGCGCTCCCGCAGGCGCTTCTGGGACGGCGATCCGGCCGCATTCGGCGTGCTGCGCAACTGCCTGCTGACGACGGCGCAGATGCTTGCCCCCTTCTGCCCGTTCATCGCCGATGAGATCTACGAGAACCTGGACGGCTCGGAGCCAAGCGTCCATCTGACGGACTTTCCAGAACCGCGAGCGCGCGAGAGGGAGCTCGAGCAGGCGATGGCCATCGCCCGCGAGACCGTCCGCCTGGGCCTCGCGGCGCGGGCCCAGGCCAAGCTGAAGATCCGCCAGCCGCTGCGCGCGGCGGTGGTAGTGGCCTCAGGCCAGGAGCGGGAGGCGATCGAGCGTCTATCGGACGTCGTCATGAACGAGCTCAACGTGCGCGAGCTTCGGTTCGTCGCCCAGGCAGACGAGCTGGGGCAGGTCGAGGTCAAGCCCAACTACCGCACGCTCGGGCCGCGGTTCGGCAAGGACATGCCGACGGTGGCGGCCGCTGTCGCCGCCCTCGATGCAGCAAGCGTGGCCGCGGCGCTTCGGGAGGGGCGCCCGCTCGCTATCAACATCAGCGGCCACGACCACGAGCTACATCCCCAAGACCTGCTGCTCTCGATGAAGCCGCTCGAGGGCTACCAGATCGAACGTGAGGGCTCGCACGCCGTGGCCCTGGAGCTCCTGATCGACGATGAGCTGCGGATCGAGGGCTGGGCGCGAGACATCGTGCGCGCGATCCAGAACGCGCGCGCCGATGCAGGGCTGGACGTGTCGGACCGGATCGTCCTGTGGCTCGCGGGCGACGATGACCTGGTGGGCGCCGCGCGCGCACACGAGAACTACATCGCGGGCGAGACGCTCGCGATCCAGATCCACTACGGCTCCGCCGACGGGGCGGAGCCGGTCACGATCGACGGCCGCGAGCTGCGCGTGGCGCTAGAGCTGGCCTAGGCCGTAAGCGCCGGCTCGAGCTCAGCCTCGAGCTTGCGCTTGGGGTAAGCCCCGATCACCTTCTTGGCCACCTGGCCGTGGTTGAACACGATCAGCGTCGGGATCGACATCACGTCGTAGTTGATCGCCGTCTGCTGGTTCTCGTCGATGTTCAGCTTGACCACCTTCAGATCGCCGCCACGCTCTTTGGCGATCTCTTCGACCACCGGAGCGACCATCCGGCAAGGGCCGCACCACGGCGCCCAGAAGTCCACAAGCACCGGCGTCTCTGACTCGAGAACCTCGGCCTGGAAGTTGCTGTCGGTGACTTCGGTGACGGTGCCTGCCATCGGTGCTCCTTGCTGAGAGAGGTTGCTTCAGAAAGTATAGCGGGTCTACTAGGTTCGGCTCCGCGCATGCGCGGAGCCGCCGCGGGCGCATGCGCCCGCGCCCGCGGGGCCGAGGCTCATGAGCCTCGGCCAATATGCCCACTAGCCTACGACCAGAGGAGGATGGCCGACCCCACGAACACCGAAATCGCGGCAGCGCTAGACGAGCTCGGTGATCTCTATGAGCTGGACGGGGCGATCGTCCACCGGGTCGTGGCCTACCGCAACGCGGCCAAAGCCGTTCGCGAAGCACCGGTCTCGGTGACCGCACTCGCCCGCCAGGGCCGGGCCACCGAGTTGGCCGGTATCGGGTCCACGATCCAGGAAAAGGTGCTGGCGCTGGCCGACGATGGCGCGATCCCAGCCGCGCTCAAGCTTAGGGCGAAGTTCCCGGCCGGGCTGATCGCGGTCACCCATGTCCCGGGCCTGGGACCGAAGCGCGCCCGGCGCTTATTCGACGAGCTGGAGATCGACTCGCTCGAGGCGCTGCGGGAGGCCGCCCAGCAACAGCGGATCCGCACGTTGAAGGGTTTCGGCCCGAAGGCCGAGGAGGGAATCCTGGCCGCCCTGGATGCAGCGGGCGCCGGCAAGCAGGGACAGCGGATGGTGCTCGACCGTGCGCTGGCGGTAGGCGAGCAGCTGCTCGCGGCGCTGCGGGCCCACCCGGCCTCCGAGCAAGTGGAGCTCGCCGGGTCCGCCCGGCGGATGACCGACAGCGTCAAGGACCTCGACCTGATCGCCACGGCCACGGACCCCATGGCGCTGGCCCGGGCGGCGAGCGAGCTCGAACTGGTGGAGTCGGCGCAGAAGCCGGCTGCGGCCGGCGTCAGGCTCCGCACCCACACCGGTCTTCGGGTGGATCTGCGGATCGTGGCCCCCGACCAGTTCGGCAATCTGCTCCAGCACCTGACCGGCTCCAAGGAGCACAACATGGCACTACGCGACATGGCGGTGCGCAAGGGGCTGCACGTCTCCGAGTACGGCGTGCTCGACGACTCAAGCGGCGAGACGCACCGCTGCGCCACCGAGGAGGAGGTCTATCGCCTGCTGGGCCTTAGCTACATCGAGCCCGAGCTCCGCGAGAACCGCGGCGAGCTCGAGGCGGCTGCCAACGGCACCCTGCCCGAGCTGATCACGCTGTCGGACCTCAAGGGCGACCTGCACTCCCACACCACCGCCTCGGACGGCACCGCCTCGATCGAGGAGATGGCCGCGGCCGCGCGCGATGCCGGCTACGAGTACCTGGCGGTCACCGACCATTCAGCGACGATGGGCTTCGGCTCGGAGGTCTCGCCCGATCAGCTCCGACGCCAGATCGACGTCATCCGCTCGACCGAGGTGGAGGGGATCGAGCTCCTCGCCGGCTCGGAGGTCAACATCCTGCCCGACGGCTCGCTCGACTACGAGGATGAGCTGCTGGGGCAGCTGGACTGGGTGGTTGCCAGCGTGCACACGTCGTTCAGGATGCCCTCGGAGGCCATGACGGCGCGGATGGTGACCGCGATCGAGCACCCGCTGGTCGATGCCATCGGCCATCCATCAGGACGCAAGGTCGAGCACCGCCCTCCGTACGACTACGACCTCGATGCCGTGATCGATGCCGCTGCCCGCACGGGGACAATGCTCGAGATCAACGCCAACCCGGACCGCCGCGATCTGAACGACGTCCAGGCGTCGGCCGCGGCGGCCGCCGGCGTGCTGCTGGTGATCGACACCGACGCTCATCGGCCGGCGACATTCACACGCGTCCCGCGGTTCGGGATCGCCACTGCCCGGCGAGCATGGCTCAGCTCGGCGCAGGTGGCCAACACGCGCTCCTGGGCCGAGCTCGATGGGATGCGCAAGCGGGTCGCCAAGGCGTGAGCCGCAGGGCGGCGGCACTGTCGCTGGCACTGGCAGTGGCGGCCTGCGGAAGCGGGGGATCGAAGCACGCTCACCCCGCAGCCCGCACGGCGACCACGCCGATTCGCGTCCGCTCGGCGCCGGTCTCCATCAGGCTGAGCAGCCCCGCGTTCGCGAAGGGCGGACCGATTCCGTCGCTCTATACCTGCAACGGCCGCGACATCTCACCGCCGCTGCGGTGGTCGGGCCTGCCGTCAGGCACGCGCGAGCTGGCACTGGAGTTGATTGACCGCGACGCGCCGGGCGGAGCCTTCATCCACTGGACGCTGGCGGGGATCGCTCCCTCGCTCAGCGGTCTGGCCAGCGGCGAGGCGATCCCACCGGGCGCCGTCGCCGGGCGCAACGGCTTCGGCAAGGACGGCTACGGCGGGCCCTGTCCCCCGTCTGGGCCCGCCCACCGCTACCTGTTCGTGGTGATGGCCCTGCCCGGCCCAGCGGGGCTCAGCCGCGGCTTTTCGGTCGCCTCGCTGCCGGTTTCCCGCGCCCTGGCGCTCGGCGAGCTTCAAGCGACGTACGCGCGGCCCTAGAGTCGGCCCCCGCGCGCTCGCCGGCCGGGACGGCCGCCGGTCGGGCGCCGCGCTTCGGCGCCGGGCGCGGCTCGCCTCGGCTCCATCTGGCGCGGATGCCGCTGAGCGTGGCGCCTCGCTGCACGGCCACGAACCAGACAAGTCCGGCCAGGCACAAGACGACCGCGATCCAGAAGTTCACCCGCATCCCGAGGAAATAGTTCGAGTAGTCGATTCGCTGGGTCTCCTCAAAGATGCGAAAGGCCGAGTAGCCGGCGACGTAGAGCGCGAACAGGCCGGGAGCCTTGATCTTGCGATGGTGACCAAGCCACACCAAGAACGACGCCAGCGCCAGGTTCCAAATGATCTCGTAGAGAAACGTGGGCTCAAACGTGGCGTACTGCGTGTAGCCCGGCGGACGGTGGGCGGGCGCGATCTTGAGCGCCCAGGGCAGCTTCGAGGGCGAGCCGAAGAGCTCCTGGTTGAAGTAGTTGCCGACCCGCCCAAACGATTGGGCCACGAGCAGCGCGGGCGCCACGGCGTCGGTGAAGCTGGGCAGCTGACCGTAGGGAAGCTTTCTGCGCGCATACCAGACGCCGACGGCAGCACCCCCGGCGATTCCGCCCCAGATTCCCAAGCCCCCCTGCCAGATGGCGAACGGACCCCACCAGTGGTCCGGGATCTGGCTGGGAGTGGTGATCAGAAAGTAGATCCGCCCGCCGATCAAACCGGCGGGAAATGCCCACATCGCGGTCTCGTAGACCAGATCCGGGTTGCCGCCTGCCTTCGCCCACCGGCGGCGCGAGACGACGATCGCCCCTGCCACCGCCAGCACGTACATCAAACCGTAGGCGTGCACGAAGAACGGGCCGAGGTGGAACCCGTTTGACGAGGGGCTCGGGATGTAGGCCGCTATCACCGAATCGGCATGTTGCCAGCTGTGAGTCCCGCAGCCGGTCGCAATGGGCTTCGCTCAGGCCCGTGGCCTGGCCCGAGGGGCGCGACCGGAGGTTCCGTTGAACTGGAACAGATTCGATCGAAAGCCCGGCGTGCGAACCAGTCGAATCGGCTTGAGCGGTGACGTGCGCTGTACGTAGAAGCGCACGCCGTCGCGCTCCTCGATCGCGACCACCGCTCCCGATTGTCGGCGCCAGGCCAGCGCCCAGATGATCGCGAACCCCGTGGCCACGGCCGGGACTTGGGGGAGCACGAACGACAATGCGCCGGCGCCGATTGTCGAGAACAGCAGCGGCCACAGGCGGTTGATGATCGTCCTCGGCGGGCTGAGCTCGGGTAGAGAGCTCTGCATCCGAGCACTGGCTAGCAGCGAGGCGATCGGCGGCGATGCATCGGCCCGGCGCCCCAGCCAGATCCCGATCAGGGCGGCGAGTACCCACCAGCCGGCCGCAACCGGAACGGTGAGCGCGTCGCCAGCGCCCGTGGCGCCGGCGACAGTCACCGCGGCGAGCGCGCTCGCGGCGGCCGCGCTGATCAGCACCGTCAGGCGCAGGAAGTCCGTGAAGCGCATGTTGCGGGTCTGCTACCCCTCGGGACCCTGGGGCGCCCCCGCGCCGTCGCTCTCAGGCGCATCCTGCGCCACGAGCATCTGCAGCAGGTCGCGTACGCCGCCCGTCCCGTTGACGACGAAATCCGCTTCGCTGACGACCTCCCCGGGGCCCTCCTCCGAGCGCACCCCAACCCGCAATGCGCTCTTCAGCTGCCCCTCGGCCACCAGCTCTCCGAGGGCTCGAAAGGCATCCAGATCGGTTCTGTCGTCGCCGGCATAGAGCGCCATATCGATCTCTGTGTCGGCTAGAAACGCAGCGATCCCAGCGCCTTTGTCAATCCGGAGCGGCGGGCGAACCTCGAGCACCTTGCGGCCCCAGTGAGTCCTGAGCCCAGCCGACTCGGCCCGCGAGGCGATCGAGTCGATCGCCGCTCGCGCCGTCTCTTCGTCTGGGGCCCCGCGCCAGTGAAAAGCGACGATCGTGCCCTTGTCCTCGATCCGAACCCGGCGTCGGCGCAGATCGGGGGCGTCGAGGTCGCGGGCGAACTCCTGAACCCGCCGCGCCCAGTCCTCGAGACTGGGATCGAGCGCTGGCTCCGTCCACCCCGCGCGCAGCAGCTCGGTGCCGTGAGAGCCGAGATAGGAGACGGTCCCGACCGAGACCATCGCTCGCGCCTCCGACGCGCGGCGGCCGGTGACGCAGGCCACGACGGCGTAGCGCCTCGCGACCTGAATCACCAGCTGACGCGTGCGCTCGGGAACCTGAGCATCGGATGCAAGCTCCACGATCGGGGCCAGAGTGCCGTCGATGTCGAGCAGGATCGCGCTCCGCGCGGCGTTTGCGCGAAGCGGTTCGAGGGCGTCTGACGAAAGCGCTGCGGTCACGCGCCTAGTATGCCTTCTCGTTGCCCATGAACGGAGCCGGCAGCGACGCTTTCAGCGCCTGCTCTGCCCTGGGATACGATGCGGTCGTGGCGGATCAGATCAAGGGATACGCCGTCTCGAGCATCGACGAGCTCGGCGAGGGTTATGGATTTCGCAAGATCCGCCAGGGTCTGGGCGTGACCGCGTTCGGCATCAACGCCATCGTGTTGCCGCCCGGCTACGAGACCGGCGTCCACTATCACGAGCAGCAGGAAGAGACTTACTTCGTGCATCAAGGACAGGTGGAGTTCCGCTTCGGGGACGACTCCAGGCACGTTCTCGGGCCTGGCGGAGTCGTGCGAGTCGACGCACAGACCCACCGCGGAATGCGCAACGCCGGCGCGGACGACGCCGTGGTCGTCGTGGCGGGGGGCAAGGAGGGCTACGTGGGCCGCGACGGCGTGAGGGTTGACGAGGGCCCGGCGGACGGACCTCCGGGCGCCGGTCCTGCGCCCGAGGCGGGAGGGACGCCGGGAGCCGGCGGGGCCTCCGGGACGGGCGGGGCTCCGGACGAGGCTTGAGGCTCTGAGCCAGACCCGCGGGGCGGCGCCGGCGGTGCTACTCCTGCATGGGCAGCCGGGCAGCGCCGCGGACTGGACGCGCGTCATCGCGACGCTGGGGCACGAAGCGCGGGCGATAGCGCCGGAGCGCCCGGGTTGGGACGGGACGCGCGCACCGACTGACCTGCCGGGCAACGCGAGCGCCGCGGTCGCAACGCTCGACGCGCACGGCGTCGAGCGCGCGACGGTGGTGGGCCACAGCCTCGGCGCCGGTGTCGCGGCGTGGCTTGCAGTCCACTACCCGGAACGGGTCAGCGCGCTGGTGCTGGCCGCGCCGGCGGCGAATACTGCCTCGCTGACGCGCGCTGACCAGCTGCTGGCGACGCCGCGTGTCGGCCCCCTGCTGGCCGGCGGAATCCTGGCGTTAGCCGGCACTGCGCTGCGGTTCCAATCAATTCGGAGCTCGGTCGTCCACCACCTGGCGCTCGATGAACGCCAGCTCGCCGGCCTCGGTCGACGGCTTAGTTCGCCTGCCGCCTGGCGGGCGTTCACGATCGAGCAGCGCGCGCTCGTGCGCCAGCTGCCGCTGCTCGACGCCGAGCTCGGGCGCATCGCCGTGCCTACGGTGATCGTCGCCGGGGCCGCCGACCGGATTGTGCCCGCTGCTGCCGCCCGAGCTCTCGCAGCCCAGATTCCGGGGGCGGAGCTCGTGCTGCTTCCGGGTGCCGGTCATCTCCTGCCTCACCGCCACGGCGAGCGTCTGGCGGAGATCATCCGTCAGGCCGCTCTTTCGTGCGCCTGATGATGCAGCGGGTTCAGGTGTTCGCGCAGCCGGAGCAGCGTCGGATGGGGCTCGTCGGTGTCGATCAGCACTGCCGTGCCGGGCCAGGCGTTCCGTAGGTAGGCGGTGTACGCCCTCTGGGAGCTGAGGTCGGGTTCGTAGATCCACGAGCCGGCGTTCCAATAGCGGTAGCGGCCGCTCGGGCCAAGGACGCCGTCGAGCGGCTGATGAGTGTGGGCGAAGACGATCTTGTCTGTGTCCGTGGCCCACCTCAGGTTGTCCACCACTTGCTCGAATGCCGCCACCGGCCGATTTGTCGGGTCACTCGGACGGAACGTGCGCGCGAACGTGTAGCTCGCAGCCTCGCCCCCGGCAGGCGCACCTGTGCGCTGCCGGCGCTCATCCTCGTGTGAGCGTGCGCCTTCATAGCTCCTTTCGGCGCGCTGCAGGGACTGGACCTCATGCGCATCGGGGCTGCGGGCGAGCCGAGCCTTGCGCCAGTGCAACACACGCTCGGCCGTCCTGGCGGGGGCGGCGCCGATCCGGAACCCCCTCTCGAGCGACCGAAAGGCCCGGTATACACGGCGTTGCGCGTGCGTACCGTTTGGAAGCTGCGCGATCGTGTAGAGCAGGCCTGTCAACAGCTGCGTGGTGGCCTCGTAGTCCTCGACTGTGGGCGTGCGACTGGGTCCCACGGAGATCGACCAGATCAGCCGAGCCAGCAGCCGGTCCTGGCGCGAGCCTAAGCGACGGGCATGCGTGTCCAGGTAATGGCCGTGAGTGCACAGCACACCTCCGAACGTGTACGTCGGGTAGCGGACATCGATCTCGATGCCATCGAGACGCTGCTCGAGCAGGCGACAGAATGGATCCGCTTGGCGCAGGGCGCGCTCCAGGCGCTCGGTGGGTTCCCCGGTGGCCAGTTGCAGCTCGAGCAGCGCTTCCGCCTCCCTGACCACCACGTGGTGGTCGTGGTTGCCGGCGAGGAACACCAGCCGTTTGCCCTGAAGCCGCTCCCGGAGTAGGTCGAACAACCCGGACGCGGCCGCTACCGCGTCGGTCAGCGAGGAGAACAGGAAGTCGAACAGGTCTCCCAGCACGATCACCTCATCAACGTTAAGGTGCGGCTCGAGCAGTTTGAGGTTTTCTGGCGCGCGCAGCAGATCCTCCCCGGTCCAGGCGCCGAAGTGCGTGTCGGATATGACGAGCGCGCGCAAGAGTTCGATCAAACGGTCACGAAAGCGGCTAGCGTGCCATATGCGCCGTGGAGGGGTTGGCGAGGCTTTGCGAGCGCGTCACTTCAGTTCTTCATCGATGCGACACTCAACCCGTGCCGACTGACATCTACTTCGCTGGCGAGATCGTGCGGGTCACGGTCGCGGAGGAGCCGCGTCAAGTTGCCGAGGCCTTCGCGGCGGCCCATGGCCTTCCGTTTCAGCTAACCGGTCTAGAAGGCGCCGGCGAGATGTACGTGAATCCTTCAACGGTGGCGTTCTGGCTTCCCTCGGGTTCCGATCGCGCGCTCGCGCCCGAGTCGGGTTCGGCGGCGGAGTCCGCGGAGCCCACGAAGCAGCGTCAGCGTATTACCGGCCTGTGGGGCCAGCCTCTGCCCCTAAAGCGGCGACGCTGAGGCTACGGTCGGCCTGTGCGTACGAACCGCGCGGAGATCCGCCTCGAGGATGCGCAACCTGGCGCCGAACGCTCCCGCGGGCAAAACGCGCTCGTAGTCGAGCATCTGAGCAAGCGCTTTGGCGATCGCATCGCCTTCCAGGACGTCTCGTTCGAGGTTGGCTACGGCGAGGTGTTCGGGTTTATCGGGCCGAATGGTGCTGGAAAGACCACCACGGTCAGGACGCTCGGCACGCTGATCGCGCCCACTTCGGGATCGGCGACCGTCGCCGGGATCCCGCTGAACGCAGCGAACGGGCCAGCGATCCGGGCGCGCATCTCGATCATGCCCGAGTCTCCGGGGCTCTATCTACGGTTGACGGTGTCGGAGAACCTTCGCTGCTTTGGTGGGCTCTACGAGCTGGATGACATTCCCGAACGGATCGAACGCGCGCTGCGAGCGGTCAACCTGCTCGAGCGCGCGGACGATTCATGCGGGTCGCTGTCAAAGGGCCTGCGTCAGCGGGTCGCGCTGGCGCGCGCGCTGCTGAACGATCCGGCAGTGCTGTTCCTGGACGAGCCCACCTCCGGGCTTGACCCCGTCGCCGCGCAAGACGTCCACAAACTGATCGTGTCGCTTCGGGAGCGCGGCGTGACGATCTTCCTCACCACCCACCGGCTGGAGGAAGCCGAGCGGTTGTGCCATAGGGTCGCGATCCTGAACACCTCGCTACGGCTCGTCGGCCGGCCCGACGAGCTGCGCGAGCGACTCTTCAACCAGGCCCTGGAGGTTCGCGTTCGCCGCTCGCTCGACGATCCCGGTTCGGTGTTCGGCGGCCTTCCTGGGGTCGACGGCTGGGAGGCCTCCACATCCGGCGGCTACCAGCTGGCGGTGTCAAACCGGGAGGCCGCCGCTCCAGCGGTCGCCCGGGCGCTGGTCGGCGCCGGCGCCGACATCCTGTCCCTCGCCGAGTCTCGTCACTCGTTAGAGGACATCTACCTCCAGCTGATCGACGAGGACGTGGAGGCCAAGCGGCGGTGAGCTTCAGCTGGACCCGCGTGCGGGCGATCCTCGTCAAAGAACTCAGCGACTACCGTCGCAACCGGTTCGTAATGGTCTTCACGATGACGATCCTGCCGCTGATCTTCATCGCGGCGCCGACGATCCAGCTGCTGACCGCGCCAGCCGCCGCGGCCAGCTCCAAGCTGGACGCCCGGGTCGGCATCTCGCTGCTGTACCTCCTGCTGATCCCCGCCGTCGTGCCTGCCACGGTGTCCGCCTACTCGGTGATCGGCGAGCGCGACCAGGGAACGCTCGAACCAATCCTCATCACCCCGATCCGCCGCGAGGAGTTCCTGATCGGCAAAGCGCTGGCGGTGGTGATCCCAACGCTCGTGGTCGCCTACACGATCTTCGGGATTTTCCTGGCCGTCGCTGCCTTGTTTGCCCATTCCGGGATCAGGTCCGCGATCTTCTCGGGCTCGCACATCCCGATTCAGTTGGCGTTCACCCCGTTGCTAGCGGGCTGGTCGATCTGGGTCGGGGTCGCGATCTCCGCCCGCTCTTCCGACGTCCGCGCGGCCCAACAGCTGAGTGTGCTCGCCAACGTTCCCCCAGTCGCGCTCATCGCGCTGATGGGTTTCAACGTGATCAAGCCCTCGACCGGCCTCGCCGTTGCCCTCGCCGCTGCTCTTCTCGCTGTCGACGCGCTCGGATGGCGAGCGGTATCGGCGATGTTCGATCGCGAACGATTAATCGCCGGGGTGCGAGGTTGACGGTTGTGCCGAACGTGGCGCTCACGCTCAAGCACAAGGGTGCGCTCACCGCTGGACGCGGTAATGCAGGTGGGTGACTCCGCCCTCTCCCGCGAGGATCCGGGTGCGTCTCAGCTCGATCTGCTCCGGAGCTAGGCCCTCGAACAGGCGGCGCCCCTGGCCGAAGAGAACGGGGATGACATGGAGCTCAAGCTCATCAAGTGCGCGGGCGGCGAGTGCGAGCCGTGCTATTCCGGCGCCGTGGACTAGGACGTTCTCGTCACCCGCAGCTGCCCTCGCCTGAGTCATCGCACTCTCGACGTCGTCCACGTAGGTGACCAGCGGCCACTGTGAGATGTCGATACCGGGAGCGTGGCGGGCGACGATGAAGATCGGCACGCCGTCGTGGTGGTCGCCGGCCCAGCCGTCAGCAAGCTCAAACGTCCCGCGGCCGGCGACGACCGCCCCCGTGGACATCATCTCGTCAAATATCTCACGGTTGACGCCCGCCGCTACAACCTCCAACTCGCCGGCATCGGCACGTCTCAACGCCCATTCGTGGAGGCGCTGCCCGCCGTCCCCGAGTCCGTTGCCCGGTCGCTCGTTGGGTCCTGCGATGAATCCGTCGAGGGACATCGACATGTAGAGAACGGTTGCCGACACGGCGGCTCCTTTCTTGGGGTGCTTCACAAGACCGTCGGGTGGAACGGAACTCATCGCCATCCGGGTGGACCCAGGGCCACTGCCACTCAGTGGCGCTCGGCCCTGCTCGCGACGTTGGAGAGAATTCGCTGGACGGCAGCGCGATGGCCACCGGTTCCGATCACGAGCGCCCGGTAGACCCGGCCTTTGAGTCCCGGGAAGGCGGCGGATGTCTTGGCGCGCAAACACGTGCCGCCGGTCCTTAGCTGCTCAAGCTCGAAGCGGAGTTGGTAATCGGAAAACCTGTGGCGACCCCGCAATATCAGCCGGTGGCCTCACCGCGTCAGTGGTAGCGGTCGAAGTCGGCCGGCCAGGGCAGCGGGAAGAGATGACGGTACGGACGGGCGTTCGCGATCACCTTGGCAAAGGACGGCCGCTGGGCTAGCGCGTGGTAGTACCGGGTCAGCCGCGGATGGGTGCCCTCGTCCCATGGATGAATCGCCAACGCGTAGAAGAGGCCCGGCGCGGCGGCGCAGTCGGCGATCGTGAACGTGTCGCCAACGAGAAAGTCGTGCCCGGCCAGCTGGGTCTCGATCATTCCGTAGGCCATATCGAGCCGCATTCGCGCTCGCTGCACCGCGCGCTCGTCGAAGCGTTCCTCGATCGTGTCGGCAACGACGGCCTGGACTGCGTCAGAGACGTACTGGTCACAGATGCGGTCCCACATGCGGGATTCCAGTGAAGGCACCAACCGTGCGCCTGCCACATGCTCGATGATGATCGAGGTCTCGCCGATCACCCGATCGCCGTCGCGCAAGACAGGGATCGACGCCGGGGGCCAAAGCTTGGCCAGGTCGGCTCGGTCGAAGTCGCGCTGCTCCTCGAGGACGTCATACCTGACGCCGAGCTCATTGAGCGCCACCAGCACCTTCTGGCAGTAGAGCGCGAAGGGGTGTTCGTAGAGGGTGAGCATCTCGTCTTCTCCGGGGACCAGCGAGTCTCCGAGTGACCGGGCCTATTCGCCCGTGAGCCGGGTCGAGCGCCAGGCGAAGGTCACCATGGCCCCGGCCGGCAGGTCGTACAAGAACGATTCGTGGTGCCAGACGACCGCGAAGCGGGTTGGGGCGCTTGAGTTGTTGTATGCCACGAGCGCTTCGGTCCCGTCCGGGTTGAGGAAGGCGACGTCGTCTAGCCCGGCCCCGGGCCCGGCTGCGGAGTACTTGACGAAGTGGTTTGAGTAGAGCCGCACCGCTCCCGGTTTGAGGAACTTGCTCACCTGTCCTAACTGGAAGTACGGGGCGCCGAACGAGACCTGGTGCGTGCTCTTGTCGACCGTCACCACGCCGGTGCATCCCTGGCATGCGCTGTTCGGCGCTTGCACAGGACCGCCGGCCGGATCGAGCGCCAGGTTCCAAAGCGAGACCGCGCTCGCCCAGTTGCGAAGCGAAGCGATCTCGAGTTCGGGTGGAGACCACGTGGGATCCGTCTGCGTTGTGCACTCTGTGACCCACTGCTCGAGCCTGGGCTCCTGGCGGTGCAGAGTGCTCATCACGGTCGGCGAGCCGTAGTAGCAGTGGAATGCGATGCCCGCCAGGTCCTGCCCGGCCGGGCCCGTAAGCAGCGAGCTGACGTACGGAGGAACGAGGGTCGACCAGCTGTAGTCATAGCCAAAGATCGCGGTCTTCAATCGCGCACGCCGCAGTGCGGGCTTCAAGTAGTCCGCCACGAAGCTGGCCTCGGCCCATTCGGGCAGGTTCAGGCCGGGATACCAGGTGCCCTGACCGGGTTCGTTCTGCGGGGTGACCGCGGCGACCGGCACCTTCGCCTGTGCATAGCCGCGCAGGAACTTGACGAAGTAGTTGGCCAGCGCGCCGTATTCGGACGGCAGCAGGTAAGACGCGTCGTCGTTGTTGCCGAAGGTGTTGAAGATCTTCATCCACTCCGGCGGAGTCCAGGGCGTGGCGATGATCTCCGCCGCCGGGTTGAGCGTCAGCGCTTCGCGAAGGGCGGGCAGGATGTAGGGACGGTCGTGGCCGAGCGAGAAGTACCGCAGGCTAGGGTCCAAGCCCCCCGGGGAATCGTCGTCGTAGGTATACGGATGACCGTTCGCGCTGAAATCCGAGGCCCCCATCGGCACGCGGATGAAGCCCAGATGGATGCCGCCCGGCCCGAACAGCGCGTCCATCGTCTTCTTGAATAGGTACCGCGGCAGCTGTGTGTACAAGAGCCAAGCGGAGCTGTCAGTCATAGCCGCGCCGACGCCGACGATGCGCTGGTAGCGCACCGAGTCCGACATGTGGATCACCGGAACGCCCGACGGTTGCTTGCTCCTAAACCGCAGCTCGCCAACGGGCGCCAGGCGCTGACCCAGATCCTGGCTCGTCTGGATCACCTTGATGACCGGAGCCGGGTCGGCAGGCGGAGGCGACATCGCGGCCCACGCCACTTCACCGCCGATGACCGTCGCGGCGAACAACAGATACAGCACACGCACCATTCTTTTTCCCGCATCTCGCTACGTCGGGATTCGTCGAGCGAGCAGAGTATCGGCGCCTACGGCCGGCTCGCCGCGCGGCAACGGGATTCGCGCGGGTTGAGCTCGCGCTGAAGGTCAAGGAGCCAGTGATGAGAGTGTTTGTGGCAGGGTCCCTGGCCGCTGACGCGGCAGATTGCGGTCGCGGTAGGAGTGGCCGTGCCGGCGTGGGGGTTAGGGGCAGTTCGTCACAGCATTGGCGTAGAAGCTGAGGTACTGGCGCCAGTGGGCGTTCCAGTACGCGGCGCTGTGGGCGCCAGGTGACCAACGTCAACGGCATCCGACCGTGAACGAGCCCGCTCTCGATGGTCAGATGTTGGACCTTCGCGCCGAAGGTCACGAACCCCTGCCGTGCCCAACGGGGGAGCAGCTCGAAGCTTCTGCTCACCCGCAGGTGCCGCACGGGCCTAGCCGCTTCATCTCCTCCTCGGTCGCCTCACGCACGTCTTCGTCGCCGATCTGGCCGAGGTGCTGGCACTCGCGATCTCTGTGACGGACCTTGCTAGCCAGCGGCTGTCCGGGTCGGTCGTGGAAGAAGGCCACGTACCACGGACTCAGGCCCAGCTTTGTTTGATGCGACTCCAGCCACGCCTCAATGGGAGTGCCCTGGGCCTCCAGCTCGCCCTCCCAGGCACGCAGCTCACGACTGATCATCCGGGCCTGAGGGCTATGCGGATATGAGCGCAGCCATTCGCGCTGGGCTCGGTATTCGGCGGGATCCATCGCTGCGCCCGCAGCGTAAGGCCCGCGTCCGGGGAGCGCAATGCGGGTCGAACCGTGTTGCTATCAATCCCATAACGGCGAGCGAGCTCCTTGATCGGAACCTGGCGAACGAAAAGCTCCCGGCGCAACTCGGCCCACCGCTCCACGTCAAGCACACCCTTCTCCCACACTCGATCGATAACGAACGAGCCAGGGTCAACCGACCCCCGGACGCCTCCACCCACGCCTCACAGGGGTGCAATTTCAACCGGCAGAGAGGGGGTGAGTTTTCCACCGGCGCCGACACCGTTGCTGGCTCCACGGCCGCTGCCTCGACGGCGGGAAGTCGATCGATAAGGTCCGCCGACGATCCCGAAATCGACGCAAGGTTTCCAATGAAAAACCGACTTCGTGACGAATTCATCGCAGCTTGGAACTACCCGCGTGAGCGCTGGCGCCGACGGACCGTCCGAAACGTGCTCGTGGCGGTCGCGGAAACGCGCCAGCAGGTGACCCACGGCTTGGCGCTCCTCAACGAGCGAGTGTCCGAGACGCTCGTACGGATAGAGGCGTTGGAAAAGCAGCACGAGCTGGTTGGCGGGGTACCGGGGGGTTCCGTGAGCGGCTTGGAGCGTTCCGACTTCCCGCCCGCCTTTCTGTATGAGCGTGAGCAGGTGCTCCCGTTTTCACTGAGCGGCAGCAGCATCGAACGTGACTACGCGCTCTACGAGAGCGTGCGCTACATCGTCGCTGCGGGCATCATTGGAGATATCGTCGAGTGTGGTGTGTGGGCCGGGGGGAGCGCAGCGCTCGCCGCCCGTACCGTGCAAGTGATCGGTGCCGATCGTCGCATTTGGTTGTATGACACGTTCGGGGAGTTCCCATACCCCGGTGAACACGACGAATGGTACGGGGGCGAGCGTCATCGACGTGAAGGTCCGTACTTCACGACACCCAGTTTGGAGGAAGTACAGGCCAATATGGCCTCCACGGGTCACGATGATGTCGTCTTCATCAAGGGGCTAGTCGAGGAGACCATTCCAGCGCAGGCACCAAAAGAAATTGCTCTGCTCAGGCTCGATACCGACTGGTACCAGTCCACGCGACACGAGTTAGAGCACCTTTACCCTCGTTTGAGCAGCGGGGGCGTGCTCATCATCGACGACTACGGTCACTTCGAAGGCGCCCGTCGCGCAGTCGACGAATACTTCCACGATCAGCCCGTGCTGCTCAATCGCGTTGACTACACGGGCCGCCTCGTGATCAAGCCATAGGCTTGCGCTGTCGGTTAGGGCTACACGCGATCGTCCGCCCAAGCCGCGGGTGGCGGCGGATGACCGCAATCGTCGCAAAGCGAGCGCCGGCCTCATGACGGCGGCGCTCACAAAGCGAGAGTCCGCCTTCCGCGCGTTGGAGGGCGTTCGCCCGGGACTCGCGCGAAGCCCCGCGGCAGAAAGAGAGCGGGACGCACGGCGGCGGGCCGGGCTTCGTCTCAGACCGCAGCGAGGTGCGCTGCAAAACCCGGGGGCCAGCGGGGGATCACTGGCTATTCGTCGTCGCGATCCAAGGCTTCCTGGCCTTCTTTGATGATGAGCGGTACGACTGCGAGCGCGGCGAAGGGATCGGCCCACCACCAGCCGAAGATGGCGTTGAGTGCGAGGCCGATGAGTACGGTCGCGGAGAGGTAGGCGCAGAAAAGGGACTCGGCTGCGTCGGCCACGAGCATCTGGCTTCCCAGGCGGGAACCTGTGCGGCACTTGAGGAGTGCAAGCGTCGGCATGACCAGGAGAGCCGCTGCAGACACCGCGATGCCGGACGCGCTGCTCTCCGGCTTGCTGGCGGCAACCAGCGTGTAGGTGGCGTCGACAACGACGTACGCGGCAAGTAGGAAGAAGGTCACGCCGATGACTTGCAATGCCCGCTGCTCTCCAGCACCGGCGAGGGTGTTGGCGCTCTGCTCGGCCCGGAAGGTCTGCAAGACCACAGACGCGGCGACGAACTCAATCACGGAGTCGATGCCGAAGGTGAGCAAGGCGACGCTCCCGGCCGCGACTCCCGCTGCTAGGGCCACGCCCGCCTCGACTGTCATCCAAAGCAGCGTGAAGACCTCGAGCCCGATGCCGCGACGAACGAGCCCATCGCGCACAGCATCACGGGTGCTCATGGCTATTCGTGCGGGCGAGGGCGGGGGCCTGTTGCTGCGTCGGTCAGTGGCGTCGATGCTCATCAGCTCCCCGCCGTCGTGCTCGAGCTGGAGGTTCGTGCGCTGGATCTTGAACGGCTCGCACGGCGTCCCGCTCGGTTGGCGACGTATCTCGTGGGGCCGTCGGTAGTTGTCATCGGTCAGCTGTCGTCATCGGGCTGGCTGGTGGGCTTGCGGTGCGCCAAGGCCAGCTCAACACTGGCGACGAGTAGGTACACGGTCGTGGCCGCGAAGGATCCAAGAGGCCATGCAGCGACCCCGGGAATCGTCGCCACCAATGCGGTCGCGCCGAGCGCGGACCCCAAAGCGAGCGCGTTGATCGCTCCGGTGCGGATCAGGTCCGCGCTTTCCCCTTGCAGTTCTTGCGGCGTGCTGCGAACGGCGATCAGCGCAACTGCGGCGAATCCGGCGACGGCGCCGAGCAGGAACAGGTAGGCCTGCCCCACGTTCGGCTTGCGGTGCCCATGCTCGAGGACGGCACCGGCGGTCCAGATCGTGATCGTGTAGCCGTACGGGATCGCGGTGCGCCGGACGACGGTCGCCAATGCCGGGAGGTAGCGCGTCGACCTGACCATGAACATACCTTACAGTGTAAAGTCAGGATCGAAATGCCAGGTACGGCCGCATCTCCTCGAGCGCATCGACAGCGTCAGCGTCCGCTTAATCGGGATCGGATCCTCGATGAAGCGGTGGCGTTGATCGAGCGCGAGGGCCCCAGCGCGCTGAGCATGCGCCGTCTCGGTTCGAGGCTTGATGTTGAGGCGATGGCGATCTATCACCACTTCGCAAGCCGCGACGATCTGCTGAGCGGGATCGGCGATCGGCTCCTGGAGCCGCTGAATGAGCTTGAGCTAGGCGACGGCTGGCGCGAGGCTTGCCGGCGGTTTGCGACCGCTTTGCGCGATCTCGCGGTCGCACGGCCCTCGACGTTTCAGTTGCTTGGCCTGCAACCGTTCGACACGCCCTCCGCGCTGCGACCGGTCGAGCGGCTCCTTGGCGTGCTGGTCGGCCAGGGGTTCAGTCCGGGCGAGGCGCTTGCGATCTATCGTGCGGCCGTCAGCTATGCCCGCGGCTACGCGTTGGCCGAGGCCACCGGCTTCACCGTCGACGCGGCGCGAGTCGCAGGCCGCCGGCGGCTGGGAGCGCTGCCGCGCAGGGAGTTCCCGATCCTTGCCGGCCGAGCGAAGGAGCTGGCCTGCCTTGACGCCGATGCCGCCTTTGAGCTCGGGCTGCGGGCGCTGCTCGCGGGTCTCGCCGAACCGCGGGTCGTCGCGGAGGTCGGGCGCGAGAGCCCTCGACCCCTCGGCGGTCGGCGGTGATCGCTCGGCAGCAGTCCGCTCGCGGCGTGGTGCTCCAAGGTGACCTTCGTCGGGCGTCGGACTGGCTGGCGGCATCGAAGCTGGGCCTGGTGGTGATGGCGCTGGTGGTGGGTGCCGGGGCCGGCTTGTCTGCGGCCGGGTTTCGCGAGCTGATCTACCTCTTCACCTGGGTGTTCACCGGCCGGCAGACATTCGGCCAGCAGGGGCACGCGGCGAGCCTGCACGTTCCGTTCCTGGGGATGTGGTTCGTGCTGGTCGTCCCGGTGATCGCCGGTCTGATCTACGGGCCGCTGATCCAGCGCTTTGCCCGGGAGGCGCGGGGGCACGGCGTGCCCGAGGTGATGCTGGCGGTGGCCGAGAACGGCGGGCGCATCCGCCCGCCGGTGACGGTGGTCAAGGCGCTGGCCTCGGCGCTGTGCATCGGCGGCGGCGGGTCGGTGGGTCGCGAGGGCCCGATCGTGCAGATCGGCTCCGCGCTTGCTTCCACCCTCGGCCAGCTGGTTCGGATGAGCGAGGGGCGCCTGCGCGTGATCGTGGCCTGTGGCGCCGCGGGTGGGATCGCGGCGACCTTCAACGCGCCCGTCACGGGGATGTTCTTCGGGTTCGAGATCGTGCTCAAGGAGTTCTCGCTCGACGCGCTGGCGGCGACGATCCTCTCGGCGGTCACCGCTGATGTGATCAGCCGCGCGTTCTTCGGGGCCGCGCCGTTCTTCGCTGGCGTCCCGCACGATCTGAGCGTCACCAACGACTTCACCTACCTACTGATCGCGCTGCTCGGGATCATCGCCGGGCTGATCGGCGTGGCGTTTCAGAAGACTCTCTACAGGGGCGAGGACGTGGCCAATGCGCTGTGGGGCAACCGGCCGGCTTGGCTGCGCCCGGTGGCAGGTGGTGTTGTCCTGGGGCTGTTGCTGTTGGCGCTGCCGCAGATGTACGGAGTCGGCTACCCGGTGATGGACCGGGTGCTCGCACACCATTACGTGCTGTGGTTCGTGGCCATCCTGCTGGTGGGCAAGATCCTCGCCGCCAGCCTGACCTTATGGATCGGTGGATCGGGCGGGGTGTTCGCGCCCTCGCTGTTCATCGGTGCCGCGGCGGGTATGGCCTTCGGGATCATCGTCCAGCACCTGTTCGGTCCCGCGGTCGGCCCGCCGGCGCTATACGGCGTCGTTGCAATGGGCGGGGTGTTCGCGGCCGCCGCGCAAGCACCGCTGACCTCGATCGCAAGCGTGGCCGAGATGACAGGCAACTTCACCCTCACGCTCCCCATCATGCTGGCCTGCGGGATCGCGGCCCAGCTAGCCAAGCGCATCACCCACGGGAGCATCTACACCACCAAGCTACTGCGGCGGGGTATCGACATCGAGCGCCCCAAGGCTCTCGGCGCACTGCAGGCGCTGACCGTAGAGGAGGTCATGCAGCCCCTCAGCGCTCGCAACGGGCCGGCGCGGCTGTCTGAAGGCGCGGTAGCTGGCGAGCGGCCAGCAGTGCAGGAGTCACTGTGGGAGCGGCTGGTCGGCCCGGTGACGCTCAGGCGCCGTCCTCAAGCGCTGTTCGCCGAAGAGGACCTCGAGCAGGCGCGCCGCCAGTTGGTCCTCTACGGCCGCGATGGACTGCCCGTGGTCTCCCGCGATGGGCAGCTGCGCGGATGGCTGACGCGCGCAGACGTGCTGAAGGCGCTAACCACCAAGCTGAGCTCCGGCGAGGAGGAGATCGAGGAGGGCGCGGTCGCTGCAGAGTTCGCCCTCGAGGATCCCTCAAAGGCGATTCACACGCCCCGCACACCGCTGCGCGGCTACGAAATCCTAGAACTCCGGGTCCTCCCCGACTCACCTGCGCGGGGGCACCGCGTCGCCGACATCGAATGGCCACCCGGCTGCATCGTCGCGGCAGTCACCCAAGGCCGCGAGATTCACGCGGCAGGCCCCGACCTCAAGCTACAGCCAGGCGAGCGAGTGATCGTCCTCGCGCCCGCACGCGAGGAACGCGAACCGGAGCGATCGGGCACAACCACTGACACGCCGCCCACCCGAAGCGACGGGCATGACGGAGCCCAGCGTCGCGCCCCCGACCGGGCGGTCTGAGCCAGAGCTCGATCAAACCTCCGTCTGCCAGGAACAGCGCCGCTGCCCCAACACCTGAGTTGCGCGCCATCGCTAAAGGAGGTGTCCTCACAATCGGCGAAACGCACCTCGTATTCGCCAATGGCGAGATCCCGCCAGCGACTGTCAAGGCCGGTTGAAAGTTGACCCTGTGGCGCCCGTCGAAAATTGACCCTCCCTGTGTGTCCGCGTCGGTCGAAACCTAGGCCACTTGTGGTGGGGGTAGCCGGCGTTTCGCGTAGGTGCCCGCCGCAGACGAGAGCAGGACCGCCCGGCGCTGCTGGATCCGGTTGAGAGAAGAAGTCTTCCAACGCCGTTTCGGGGTGGATGAGAGTTCTGCCTGTTCGTGAAAGGAGCAGCGTGCTCGGAACTGAATCCTGGCTGTTGGACTCTGCGAGCTAGTCGGCCGGATCGACCGACCCGGGGCTGGCGCGAGACCGCTCTGAGTGAGGACCAAGTGCCGCCCGTGATCGACGACGGCTGGTTGGGGAAGAACGCCATGCAGAGCTCGGGGTCTCCAACCGCCAAGACCTCTAGCTCGTCCTCGCCGCGGCGGCGGCGATCAAGCCAGCGAGGCAATCGGTGCCAAGCGCGACCGATATTCGTCGCGGTCAGCTGCGTACTCCTATCGCAAGGTCGTAGCGCAGCTGCCGTCGGGCAGACCCAGACGACTCGGGCGTCCAAGATGTCGGCTGCATTGCGCCTGATCCGTCCCGGACGGCCGATCGCGGGAGGCCGGCGGTCCGAGTCGAGTACGGCGGTCCCGCGCCGATGCGTTAGGCGATGACTTCGCGACGCTCGGTGGTAGCCCGGCGGATTTCAGCAGTCGGTTACTGAGGACTAATCGTCGGTCGGCCGCCAAACTGCCCCGGACAACGACGAATGAATCGACCGGGAGGGCGGCCATGAGGGTACGAGCTATCACTCAATCTAACCGACGATTGTGGGTGCTTGGGACGATGGAACGAAGCGCGACCGTCCCGGCGTCGTCAATTCCGGCGGTGGTGGACCACGCCCGGGAGTTGAGGACCGTCTGAGTGCCGTTCTGGGGAGGACCGCTGTTGGCGTCAGGTCAGGAGTTCGCCGGACCGTCGTGTGACCAAGACCAAGGAGAGCAACATGTTTGAGAAGTTCTTCACAGACCCGTCGTTTGACTTCGAGACGCGAACTCTGGTGGGAGGCATCCACTACGGAGCCGGCGACGTCGGGGAGATGCTCACCGCCGTTGCCAACATCAGCGATGGCGACGCTACGAGCTGGGTCAAGGAGTACCGGGCGCTGGCCGAACGTATCCAGGCGATCGGCGATGCATGCCTGAAGGCTGGGCACCCGGTTAGTGCGCGTGGGGCGTACCTGCGCGCCGCCGTGTACTACGCCGCCGCGTGCGTGTTCGTGGACGGGACCGAGAACCCCGACGCCCAGCTGACCGAATTGTTCGCCGCGCACCGCAGATGCTTTGACCAGCATGTTGGCCTGCTCGACCCGCCCGCGATCCCGATCGCGGTCCCGTATGAGGACAGCGATCTGCCCGGCTACCTGTTCGTCCCGGCCGATGATGGTGTCGCCCGTCCGACCGTAATTCTGACCAACGGCAGCGACGGGGCGATGACGTTCCTGTGGCCAGGACTGGGTCAACCTGGTCTGGATCGCGGCTACAACACGGTGATCTTCGACGGCCCTGGCCAGCAGAGCATGCTGTTTGAGCGTGGGATTCCGTTCCGGCCTGACTGGGAGCACGTGATCACACCGTTGGTGGACTTCCTCAGCGATCGTCCTGAAGTGGACGCATCCAAGATCGTGCTCTACGGGGCCAGCCAAGGGGGTTATTGGGTGCCCCGAGCGGCGGCGTTTGAGCACCGCCTAGCGGCAGTCATCGCCGACCCTGGCGTGGTCGACGTCTCAACCTCGTGGAAGGACCACATCCCCACCGAGATGGTCGCGCTGCTCGACGCCGCGGACGAAACCGCATTCAACGCCGCGATCGAGTCGGTCACCAAGGAGATGTCGCCGGCGATGCAGCAAGAGTTCGCCTGGCGCGCCAAGCCATACGGCGACCAGCGATCTATCTACGCGACGTTCAAGACCGCCGAGCAGTATCGCCTCGGCGACCTTGCCAAGAACATCAAAACCCCGATCATGATCACCGCCCCCGAAGGAGAACAGTTCTGGCCCGGACAATCACAACAGCTCTACGACGCGCTGTCCGCAACCAAGGAGCTCGTGTCATTCACCAACGCCGAGGGGGCCGGCCTGCACTGCGAACCGATGGGAAAGTCACTGCTCGAGCAACGGATGTACGACTGGCTCGACGAAACCCTCGCCCGCTAGCCGAGCTGCACCGCTGCCGCCAGAGCTCAACCTCGGCGACAGCCAAACACCCCTGGAACTAACGACACCTCCCGCGCGGAACGGGCCGACCGCCTGCTCAGCCGGGAAAGCGACCTCCGCGAACAGGTTCCCGCTTCCGCTTTGTCGCCCACCCGGCAGCCTCGCCTGAACCGCGAGCGAATTTACAGCGGCAAAGGGACGCGACCAGGGACAACGTGGTGGCTCTGAGTTTCGCCAAAAAGCAAAACCAAGCCGAGGCGCGGTGTCGTCGCAAGCGAGCGTCCGACCGTGCCGACGTGAGCGTGCAGAGCAAAGGTTGCTTAGCGCACTGTCATGTAGTTCCGCGCAGCGAGTGGCCTGAGTCTCCACCGGTGGCCTCGGTGCGCTTTGCCGCCAAGACGATCAGCCCCACTGGGATCAGCCAGTTGAAAATCAGGTTCGCGCGATGCGTGTTGATGATGCCCGCGACTATGTGTGAGGGGATCATTACCAAAAACACGCAGGCCCACATCAGCGTCAGCTTGCGGTTGATGCGCTTGAAGGTCTCCGACGACCAGAACTCGCGCGGCACAGACTCCCTCGCGTATTGCTCGGTGAACGGTGTGAGCATGAGCGACGTGAGGGCGATCAGGGCCAGGATCGCGGCGGCGATCGCCCGCGCATAGCGGGCCATGAAGACGGTGGTCGAGTGATCGGCGACGATCGCAACCAACGAGAAGCCGGCAAATGCCACGACCGCCCCAACCTCCAGCGCCTTCGGACGGTGTGCGCGGATCGACGGAAACGCGATGATCACAGCCGCAGCGAACGCGACAAGTGCCCCGATCACCAGCGTGCTGCGCTGGGCTATGAATGTGAACAGAACCCACGGCACAAATGCCACGTAGATCCCGAATCCCCTTGAATGCTGGCCGGCTGCTCGTCCGCTATCGATATGTGTCGTAGACATCTCGCTGATCCGTTTTCGCCTTTGAGAACGTAACGAGAGTCCGGACAGTTTCCAACCGGCGCTACCGCCAGGTTTCATGGGGACAGACGCGCCGGGACAGCCATACGCGCCTAAAGTTGGGCGCAGCTGGTAGCCACTCAGGGAGAATCGCGCTCGTTGTCAGACGAAGTGAAGACGGAAACGGGAACCGGGCCCACCCGGGCGCGTCGGTGGCGTGTTGCGTTCGCCGCATCCGCTCCTCGCGAACTGATCCGAATCGTCTACCGGGATCCCGAGCACATCTGCGAGCGGATGACGCTGTTCGCCTCGCACCGATTAACTCAGCCTTCGCGCCAATGGGCTCAGCAGGCCCGGGCAGCTCACTCCGGAGCCGGTCTGCGAGACATCGCCAAGGACTTGGGAGCTCAGTCCGCCCGGCTCGCACGGATTGAAGGGGCGATCGCTGGAACGCCTTTCTACGTGGCGCTCGTACCCGGCTATGTCAACTATCTCTGGCAAGAGATCAGAATGGTCCTACGGCTCGCGGCGCTCTACGGCCGCGATCCCGCGGATGTTCGTACGGCGGCCGAGGCGCTCTGGTTGCGCGGCGTCTACCCCAGCCTCGAAGCAGCTGAGGCGGGTCTGCTGACCATCCAGGCCCAGCCGCAGCCCCAAAGACCTGTCAGGCGCCGACCCCTGCGAATATGGATCCGAAGTGTCCGCCGGCTCCTGGTCTTCGGCGGATTTCTCGGGCCTCCGCGTGAAACTCCGCGCCACGGGTTGCTGTCCTGGTTACGTGACGCACTCGGCGTGACGATTGGCATAGCCGTCTGGGTGATCACCTGGATCTTCCCAGCAACGTTCATGATCGCGATGGCTTGGGGTTGTCACACCCACGCCCGCAGGCTGTTCCGCACCGCCTTCGACTACTACGCGGGCCAGACGATGCCTGTCAAGGGCGCACGCGAGCTCGCCAACGAACTACGTCATCAGACCAGACGTCAAGTCGCCCACGGTGTCGCGCTTGCCGTTTCCATCCTGGTCCCGATCGGATTCCTCGTCTATGCCACCCGGGTCGAGAGTCGCGAGGGTCTGAGCCTGATCACCGCGCCGGCAGTACTGGTCGCGATATCCGTCGTGTTGGCCCTTAGCGTGTACGGACGGCGCTAAAGCCGCCAGGGCAAGAGACCGACTCCAGTTCATCCAGCTCATGTCTGTCCGCCGCTTGCGTACCTCCTTGCTTGGCGACTGCTCACGGAGTCCACCCCGCATCACGCAACTGCCACCGTCCGTGTGCCGACCGTGCGCAGCTCGATGCGGCCATCGTCGTCGTCCGCGACGAAGACGTCGCGCCCGGACGATCGCGCTTCATGCTTGACGCTCGCATTCATCGCTGCGTCGGACTTACGCCATCAACGGAAAGCACAAGCCGCCGCAAGTCGATCGGACCGGGTCCTTTCGCGTAAAGCACACGTCTGCGCCGATGCTGCTAATCCGGATCCTGCAATCGCGATGAACGCTCAACGGCGCGTCTAACCGGAAGCGACAAGAAGGGAGCGCGTGGGACGGGCGTCCTCCATGCCCATTTCGCCGGCCATCGATGGCCAGGGGGCGACCCCCTCGCGCAGACAGCCAGCCTCGACCACAAGCACCCAGATTGAAGGGGAATCGCACTACGGCCGAGACGCGATCGCTTGCGTGGCGGGGCCCTGAGCATTGTTCGGATGGAGCCTGCATTCGGTCACAAACACTGGAGTGCGTCGAGCGTTGATCACGTGGGTCTCCACCACCCTTCCGGCGCGGTCGCGGGCCACGAGCGAATCGGGCGCCGCGCGTGACCAGACGTAGAAGACATTTCCCCGGGCGTGAAGGCTCTCTGGGATATCGCTACGTGCTCTCGACCGCGTGACCGAAGCGCGACGGTGACGCCCTTGAGCGCCAATCCCCAAACCAACTGAGCAGGTCTTGGCTTGCAAGCCGTCGGATCGCCCATCACCGCCACCAGCGGCTTGTCCGGCAGCGGCAGCGGCCCCTCACACTGACCCGTGCTCGCAGTGCTGACGCCCGGCCCGCCCGGGGCGATGTGAAATGTCTCCGTCACCGCCAGACAGACGTACTGACGGCCCTCGAAGCGGATCCGCTGGAGCGTCAGCCTGAACGAATGACCGTCGGGCAGCCGCAGGCGCTCGATGGTGACCACCCCCGGCGGCAGGTTGATCGCTGGCGGGTCAAGGCGCCTGCTCTTTCGTTCGCCGCTCGTCGACGCATGCCGTACCAGCTCGCTGTGCACTCCGGGAGGACTGCTGTCGTGCGCCGAGCCGGGGAGCGCGAATGCCGCCGGCACAGCAGTTACCACGACGACGGAGGCGGCAATCAACAGGATTGCCGGGCCAAACCCTCCAGGCGCGCCCGAACCGCCATCGACTCTCTACGCGATTGCGCACCGCTCAGTCCACCCGGAACGCCACGTCCGCCACGGTCAGATCGTCACCCGGCGTGAGCCTGCATCGGCCGACCGGAACGCCGTTCACCATTGTCCCGTTCGTCGAATCGAGATCCTGCAAGGTCCAGCCACCGTCGCGAAACACGAGTCGGGCGTGCTGACGAGACACCGTCATTGGGGCCAACCGGATGTCACAGCTCGAATGACGACCGATCACGAGCTCATGCTGGGCGCCGCTCCAATCCAGGCTCAGGAGCGGCGCATCGTCAGGGGGCCGGTCGAAGAGTCGAGCGACCCGAAGGGCAATCGCCTTCCAGCCTGGCGGCCGGATGGGTAGATCGCTGACCAAGCGTGCCGGATCGATGATGCTGGCGCCGAGCAGCGCGTCGAGGCGGTGGGCGAGCGTCTCCTCGCTAATGAGCCCGTCGGCATAGGCGGCCTTCAGCGTGTTGGCGAGCTGCTGCCGAAAACGCCCGGACCCAGGCACGAACCAAGTGTCCCGCAGCCTTGAGAACGTGTCCAGGTGGCAACGCCCGCGTTCCAAAGTCGTGACGAGTTCGCCTAACCCCCGAGGCAAGTATGTCGTCTGAACACGTACGGCGCTACAGTCCAGCGCGATGCCGCGTCGTGCTGTCCAGTTTCCGTCGGAGCTGGTCGTGCGGGAGGTTCGGCCCGAGGAGTGCGTAATCGGATTCAGGACCGTGAAGGTTGCGGATGTCGATGACCCATCGCTCGCAGATTCGTTCCGGTCTCACTATGAGGAAGGCATGGAGCCGCGATACCAGCAGGTTCAACATTCGGCGCTGCATATGGCGATCTCGTTCTGGCGGGAGTACGACGTGGCCTACAAGATCGCCCAAACCTATTCGGAGCATGGCGACTACATTGCGACGGTCGTACTCACGTCCGGGCGTGGCTTCAACGTGCTGGATCGGGCTGCCGAAAAAAACCCTAAGCACTTGACGATTTGGGGCCAGCCTGTGAGTCTTGCGCGAGCAGTGGTCGCTATCGTGGGGGTGGAGAGAACATGATTGTCGGGATCATCAACAACAGCGGGAACGTCTTGGAGTGGTTCGATGACGAGGCGTCGGCTCGCGCTGCCCTTGAGGAGATGCTGGCCGAGTACCCAGGCGCCGATGGGCAGGTAGACCTCATCCGGTTCGATGATTCCGGCGACTTCGCTGGTCGCCCGTCCACGACCGTGACGGCGCTCGCCACCACCGCGCCTGCGACGGTGGCGGGAATGCTGTCAGGCGGACGCCTGATCTGGGGTGGCCTACCCGTCACCTGGGGCGCCAGCACGCCCGTGGTCTACTCCGGCGCCGTACCGCAGCCAGGGAAGAATGAGGCGGCGGCGGGAGACGCGCGGGTCTTGACGACGGCCGCCTAGGCCTGGCTGTGCGCGTCGACTGCGCGCTCCTTTGTGATGCGGCTACGGTCCGTGAAGGCCTGCTGCACATTCTCGGCGGGGGCGTGACCCGCGTCGGACGCCCCGCCTACCCAGCACCCGTCGGGTTGACGCTGGCGCTTCGGATCTTGGTTCATCCGACCGAGGCGGACCGACAACACCGTCTGGAGATGGTCCTCCAGGATGAGGATGGGCAACGTGTTGCCGCCTTGCAGCTTGACTTCGGCGTTCCGCCCGAGGCGTTGCAGGCGCTCTTGGCCGGTGAGCAGATTTCGATCCCGTTGCCGTTACCTCTACCGCCGCAGGCGACTCTCCCTCAAGCGGGTACCTACAGCTTTGAGTTGCTGATCGACGGTGTCCATCAAACATCGGTGCCATTCATTGCCATGCCGCCGAACGCTTCCCTTCTGCAGCCACCACCACCGGAGTCGCCATCATGACGAACAACTCAAACCCCCTTGGCAATCCACGCATTGGACCTCTGCGTCCGCAGCCAGTCAGGCCGCCCACCCCGGACGTGGTACGTAAACAGGATCCCAACCATACGCGCGAGGACTTCCTGAGCGACCTCAAGAAGGCTACGAGGCGCGAGCGGCAGTCCTCACGCGGCCGAGGATTGTCCAAAACATAGGCTGCGTGTCGTGGCGGTGGTTGTACCGCCAGACGTACTCATTTAGGTAGCTCTGCAGGTAATCTGTGCTCACGGCGTGGTAGACGCCCCGGATACCGTTCTTCAGCAGCCCGAAGAAGCCTTCGATGGTGTTGGTGTGAACGTCGCCATCGACATAGACATTGGCTGAGTGATGGACGCGCCGATGTTGGTAGCCGGTCCGGGCAAGGCGGTCATAAATCGCATACTCGTCGGTGTAAATCATGGTGCTCGGCAGCAGCCGCTTCTCAATGTGCGGTCGGATCGTAGTGTGCTTCACATCGGGCACCACCGTCGCTGATACGCGACCTGCCCGCTCAGCCATGCCGAACACGGGAGTCTTATGCGAGTCGGCACCTGGCCGTCCCCCGCCGTGGCTCCCCTTGCCGGTCCGACGCCGGCCGCCTACATAGGTTTCGTCCATCTCAACCGGACCGTCCAGCGGCGTGTCGTCATCGTCGGAGAGCAGTGAGCGAATCTGCTTGAACATGCGGTGGGCGGTTTTGTACGTGACACCGATCTCGCGCTCCAGCTGCTTTGCCGAGATCCCGCACCGGGTTGAGGACATGAGGAAGATCGCCCAGAACCAAAGCTGCAGACTGGTGGTGCTCTTGTGGAAGATCGTTCCGGCCGTCGGATAGATCTGATGACGGCAGTACTGGCAGGCGTATGCCGAGCGTCCCCGGACGTGGTGAAACTTCGTCGCTTTGCCGCAGGCGGGACACGCCGACCCTGCCGGATAGAAGCGGTCCCGGAGGTAATCCATACATGCGGCGTTGTCTGGGAACAGCCGGAGGAAGTCCGTATACGTCATCTGGCTGCCGCTCGATGCCTGGCGTTCGACTGAATCTCGTTGCCTCGCGCTCACATGATTAGTATCTCACCACACGTACGTGTTGTCAAGACATACTTCCCACCCCCGAAACCCCCCGCCCATTTCCAGTCACGACGCGGCGTAGGAATCGAACCTACCAACCGTGGGGCTGCCACGGCCTGCCGGTTTTGAAGACCGGATGGGCCACCAGGCCCGTGCCGCGCCAACAGCGATGCTACGGGCGGACTTGTGGGCGCGGTGCGCTCACGCCGTGCTCGAGCACATCCTTGACTCCGGCATCGAGAGCGTTCAACCGGTAGAGCGCCAGCGCCTCCGCGCTGTGAAATCGCCCGCCGGGTGCGGACGATGCTCCGTGGTGGCAGAGCACGCAGTGCAGCAGCGCGAGTCTCCGCTGTTCGTCGAGCCGGCGCGAGCGGGCCGTCAAGAGCTGAAAGCCGAGCGTCACGTGGCCGAGCAGCATTCCCTGCTCGCTCAGACCGAACTCGGCGCCGTAGGTGAACTCCTGGCTGCGTCCCAGGTCGTGGGCCAGCGCGGCTGTCAGCAATAGGTCGGAGTTCAGCCGCGGGTGGAGCTGGCAAAGCTCCTGGGCCAAGGTCGCGACAGCCACCGTGTGCTCGATCAGGCCCCCGAGGTAGGCGTGATGCCCGCTCCGGGTGCACGGCGCCCTGCGAAACGCCGTTCGCAACTCCTGATCGGCGAGTAGCTCGTCGAGCAGCGCACGGTAGCCAGGGTCGTACACCTCGCTCGCCAGGTGCTCGAGAAAGCCGTCGAGCTCGTTCAGGTCGCGGTAGGCGCGGGGGAGGAACTGCGCCGGGTCGATGCCTTCGCTCTCACCGATTCCGGCGAGCCTGTTCACCTCTAAGACCAACTGGTCGCGAAAGCGCTCCACGCGTCCCGACACCCGAACAAGCTGACCGCGCTCAAAGCGGCCCGCTAGGGCGTCGGCATCCCGGAATGCGCGCGCCGGCAGGGAGCCGGTGCGGTCTCGCAGGTCGAGCGCCAGATAGGTGGCTCCGGACTTCGTAAGCAGGCGATCCTTGCGCGTGCAGGCGAATACCCCCTCAACCTCGTCGCCGGCGCGAAGCCCCGCAATCGACTGAGCGCCATTGGCGCGCTCCTCGTCTTGCAAACGGGTTGGGCTCATATTCCCATGATGTACGGTGGACCGGATGCAGCCTTTGCGATGGGACTATCGGCCCGATGGACTGCGCGCTCCGGCGCTGGTGTGCGCCTTCAAGGGTTGGAACGACGCCGCCGATGCCGCCTCCACCGCCATCACTGCCGTCGGCGGCGCGCTGAGCGCCCGCCGGTTCGCGACGATTGATCCCGAGGACTTCTATGACTTCCAGGCCACCCGGCCGCGGGTCAAGCTCTCCGACGGCGAGGCGCGAGAGATCGTGTGGCCGGCGGTGGAGCTGTTCGAGGCCAGAGTGCCGCGCGCCCCGCGCGATCTGATCCTGCTCACCGGGAGCGAGCCGTCGTTCCGTTGGCGCGCATTCACGAAATTGATCATCGAGCTGGCGGAGGCGATTGGGACCCAACTGGTGGTTACTCTGGGCGCGCTGCTGGCCGACGTGCCACACACGCGGCCGGTGTCGGTGACTGGGCTGACGTCGGATCGGGCGCTGGTGGCGAGGCTGGGGCTGGCGCCTTCGAGCTACGAGGGCCCGACCGGAATCGTGGGCATCCTCCATGCCGCGTGCCAGCAGGCGGGCCTGCCCTCGGCCAGCCTGTGGGCCGCTGTTCCGCACTACATCGCTGCCACTCCCAACCCGAAAGCGGCCCTGGCTCTGGTTCGCAAGCTCGAGGGGCTCGTGGGCGTGGCGGTCGAAGCCTCGGCGCTCGAGACCGCGGCGGGCGAGTACGAGCGCCAGGTCAACCTGGCGGTACAGAGCGACCCTGACGTGCAGGCGTTCGTCGAGCGACTGGAGCAGGCCTCCTCGGAGAGCGAAGTCGAGGACGATCCGGGACCGCTGCCCTCCGGCGAGACGATCGCTCGCGACCTGCAGCGTTTTCTGCGCCAGCGCAGCGAGGGAGACGGCGCGGAGGGCTAGCGCCCGGCTGCCTGGCACACTCGGCGAGGGCTAGCGCTCAGCTGCCGGACACACCAGGCGGTAGTCGCACACCGAGCACGCCGCGAACGACGGCGTGGGCTCGAAACCCTGGGAGAGGATGCCCTCGGCCACCTCAGTGGCTACCTCGCGCACCCACTCGGAGCGCTCATCGCCAGCAGAGGCAAGCTCCACCTTCTGATCGTCGAGCAGGTAGTAGTAGGCCTGCCGCGAGGCATCGAGCCGCCAGGCCTCGCGGGCCCCAACGGCGTAGAGCGAGAGCTGCACGTCGTCGGCCAGCTGCGTCGTGGACTTCGGCCGGCCGGTCTTGTAGTCGATCAGCTCGTATTCCCCGCTCGGCAGGCGGTCCACCCTGTCCACGCGCCCCCGCAGCAGATGCGGCCCCAGCTTGAACGTGAACGGGCGCTCGAACCACACGGGCTCCGAGGCCGAGCCCTCGAAGCGAACGTGGTAGCGCTCGAGCGCCGCTGAGGCCTTGCCACGCAGCTGGCGCTCTTCATCGGTGTCGCCGAAACCCGCACGGCGCCAGCCCGTGTCCAACAGCCCCAACAGCTCGGCCAAAGACCCCGGCCTGCCTTCGCGTGCGTGGTAGCGCTCCAGCACCTGATGCAGCAGGATCCCGAAGCGCTGGTGGACCGTCGGCTCCTGCGGGATGCGGAAGACGCGCGCAAACTTGTACTTCAACGGGCAGGTCCGGTAGGTCTCGATGTCCGACGCCGAGAGCATCACGCCCTCCCCGCGCTTGGGCAGAAATGGCTCGAGCGAGGGCTCATCGCGGGCGGCGACGACGTTAGCCCGTCGGCGGGCGTCACGCTCCGCGTCCAGCAGGTAGTCGTCTAGCGCCGAGGACGTGATGATCTCCTTCTGCTCGGCAGTCACCGCCTGCAGGATGCGGGCGTTGATGTCCCTCAGCGCCTCGGCCACCGCCTGGCCCTCAGGCCTGGCGATCAGCGCCGCTACCTTGAGCAGCTCCAGGTAGCGGACCACGGCGTGCGACACGTCGAGGTCGGTGTCGAGTCGCAACTCAGCCAGCCGGCCGCCCGCACGCATCGTGTGGTCGAGCAGCTCGTCACGTAGAAGCCGATAGGTCGAGTGAAGCGTCTCCGCTGGACCGAACAGCTCCTCCGGTTTCTCCTCCCACTCGCCGCCCAGCGCCAGCCGTACCTCCTCCACCACCGTGCACGGCGCCCGATCGGCGAACGAGAGCACAACGCGCTCCCGGCCCCGGGTCAGCGCAACGTAGAGCAGCTGGCGCAGGCCGCGGGCACGCTGGTCGGAGCTTTCTGGGGCCAGTGGCTCTGATAACAGGGGATCGGGAACCGCCTCGGCCTCGGGCCCAGTCAGCCGGGTGTCCAGGCCAAGGAGAAACACGTGAGCCGCCTCCAATCCGCCGGCGGCATCTAGTGGAACGATCTGCACTACGCCGGCGCCGTCGAGTTCAGGCTCCTCCTGCTCGCGCAGACCGAAATCGGCGACGGCTGCAATCGAGCGCGCGAACTCCCGCGCCGTGGCCTGCGGCGCGCGCCGCAGGTAGGCGGAGGCCAGCTCGCCGAACCGCGCCAGCGCCCGCAGCCGCTCTACGACGTCCGCCTGAGCGGCGAACAGCTGCTGGCGGCGCAGACCGATCCGTTCGATCAGCCGGTGCACATAGAGATCGGGCCGCGCGGTGTCGATCGCCGTCACTCCCGAGCGATACAGCTTCAAGAACAGGCGGATCCGCTCGCGGGCCTCAGGCGGGACCTGCGGCGACTCGGTGGCCGCGGCCAGTGCCGCGACCATGTCCAGCTTGCGGCGGCGGGCGATCTGCGTGCAGCGCGCGATGTCGACGGAGCGCAGATCGATTGGGGGCCGCGCAAGCGCGCGGACCACGGCAGCGGCGTCCGTAGGGTCGGCCAAAAGACGCAGCCACGCCAGCACGTCGCGAATCTCGGCCCGTTGAAAGAACGCGGCCTCGCCGACCAGCCGATGGGCGACGGCCCGCTCCTCGAGCGCTACCGCCACCGCCTGTCCCTCGTCGACGATTTCAGGGACGAGCACTGCGATTGCACCCGGCTCCACGTCTTCGCGGGTGATGAGGCGCTCGATCTCAGAAGCCACCCCCTGGGCCTGTGCACGGCGGTTGGCACAGCGCCAGAAGGCGAGCTCCGCGGCACGTGGCCCGTCCGCGTTCTGCACCGCGGAGTGAGGATCTGGTGGCCGATCTTGGTCACCCAGCTCCCGGGAGCGAGTCTCCGGTGGGCCACCCTCTCCCCGGAGCGCCAACCGTCCGGCGCGCACGATGGTCTCGGGGCAGCGCACACTCCGCTCGAGCCGAATCACCCGCGCACCATCGGCGGCCATGAAGCCTCGTAGCCGTTCGGCGCCCGCTCCCCGCAACCGCCTCAGCGCCGCGTTCGGATCGCCGGCCACGGTCAACCCGGTCCCGCCCAGCGTCTGCGCCAAGCAGGCCGCGCTGAAGCCCAGCTCCTGCCCGTCGTCGACCAGCGAGTGCTCGAACAGTCCGGGCCGGCTGCGAGCAAGCCGCAACGCGTCGCGAACCAGATCGCCTTCGTCGCGAGCCGCCGCCCGCGCCAGGAGCTGCTCGTGGGTGGCGTAGACGGCGGCGAACTCGCGCTCGGCGTCGGCCTCGACCCCGCCGGTCAGCCCGGCCGCCCATGCCGTGAACTCCGCCGCCCCGATCGACTCGGACTTCAGCCTGTCGATGCGGCGGACGAAGCGGCCGAGGAGAGCGCTGGCGCTACCGCCGAAGTCGTGATGCTGGAGCGACAGCTCGTCTATCCGCTCCAGCAGCATCGCCAGTCGTTCGCCGGCCCCGAGCACTGCGGTCACGCTCTGCCCGCCCAGGATCTCCAACGCCAGCTCCACGGGCGAGCCCACGAACAGCTGTTCATAGCCCTGCGACAGCGAGCTCTCGAGCCGGGCCCGGGCGGCGGCGGCGCGGGCGGACGACGGCGCCAGCACCGCGATCCGCTCCACGACCACTCCGCTGCGCACCAGCGCTGTGAAGCGCTCGGCGATTAGCCGCGTCTTGCCGGTACCAGCGGACCCCAGGACGACCAGTCGACCGCCCCCGTATGCGACGGCCTCATACCACTGCGAGTCCACTCTGACAGCATAGGTTCACAATGACCACGACCCGCTCAGCGCTGGATGCGGACTGGCTCTCGGTCTGCCGGCGCGCAGTCGAGCAGCTGAAGCTGATGCTCGCCGACGTCGACGGCATCCAGGAGCGGGCCCGCGAGACCGGTACGCGTGGCTCGGGCGGCGACTGGACGCTGGTGATCGACTCATCCGCCGAGACTCTGGTGCTTAACGAGCTACAAGCAGTGCGCGACCAGGGCTATCGCTTCGCGGTGCTGTCCGAGGAGCGGGGCGAGCTGGACTTCGGAGACCCCGGCGTCAGGGTGATCATCGATCCCATCGACGGCTCGCTCAACGCCAAGCGCGGCATCTCTCATCACGCCCTGTCGATCGCTGTGGCCAGCGGCCAGACGATGGCCGACGTGGAGTTCGCCTACGTCTATGACTTTGGCCCGGCTGAGGAGTGGTGGGCGCGGCGGGGCGAGGGCGCGTGCCTCGACGGCCAGCCCCTGGAGCGCGGGCTTGGCGAGCGGCGCGGACGCGACGGACGGCTCGAAGTGCTGGGGATCGAGTCGGCAGACCCCCGCTGGGTGGCGGCGTCGATCGCGGGGTTGGTGGACTCCGCGTACCGCCTGCGCGCGATCGGGACGATCGCTTCCGCCCTATGTCAGGTGGCAGCGGCGCGCTTCGACGGCATGGTCTCGCTGCGGCGCAGCCGTGGAGTGGACGCCGCCGCCGGCCAGCTGGTCGTGCGGGAAGCCGGGGGGCTTGTCAGCTTCCCCGGTCTCGATGGCCCGCTGAGCGCGGAGCTTGACGCCGTTCCCCGAGCGCCAGTGATCGCCGCGCGCACGCCGCAGACCCTGCACGAGCTGGAAGGGATCCCCCGCGTCTGATGGCAGCGGTGATCGACTGGATTCTCGCCGAGCGCATCGCCCGATACGTAGCGGGCGACGGCAACGGGCGCCTGCCGAGCGCCGATCTGTCGGCGCTGGCCGACGAGTCCGAGCGGCGCGTCACCGCCTATACGGGGCTCTCGCCGGCGCGGCCGCTGCCGCCGCCCGAGGGCATCGGGCGTCGCGAATGGGTGGAGAGCAACATCGGCGCCATGCGGGCGCTGCTGGACCCGGTGCTCGACCGTGCCGGCGAGGGCCTTGGCCCACTGAAGCCCGCGATGCAGATCGGCATCGGAGTCGTGCTCTCAACCGAGGTTGGGGTGGTCGTTGGGTACCTGGCGCAGCGCGTGCTGGGCCAATACGAGCTGGTGCTGCTCGAGGAGGCCGAGGATCGCCCGCCACGGCTCCTGTTCGTGTTGCCGAACCTCGGTCAGGCGATGCAGGCCTTCGAGGCCGAGGAGCGCGAGTTCATGACCTGGGTGGCGCTCCACGAGGTCACCCACGCCGTGCAGTTTGCGGGCGTTCCCTGGCTGCACCGCTATCTGTCCGGGCTCGTCCGTGAGCTGCTCAAAACCGCCGAGGTGCGACTGGATAACCCCCGCAAGCTCCGCTTGCCGACGGTCGACCAGATCCGCGAGGCACTCTCGGCGCTGCGGCGCGGGGATCTGATTTCGATTGTGGCCAGTCCTGCGGAGCGCGAGACGCTCGATCGCGTGCAGACCGTTATGGCGGTCATCGAGGGACACGCCGAGCACGTGATGGATGCCGTGGCGCCCGACCTTCTGCCCTCGCTGCCGCAGCTGCGCGCCGCGCTTAACCGTCGCCGGCGTTCACAGTCGGGTCTCTCGCGCCTGGTCGCCAGGCTGCTCGGCCTGGACCTGAAGCTGCGCCAGTACGAGCAGGGCAAACGGTTCTGCGACGCGGTGGTGGATAGTGGCGGCGCAGAGGCGCTACGGCACGTGTTCTCGGCCCCCGAGGCGCTACCGACGGTCAAGGAGCTCGGCGATCCGGCGCGGTGGCTCGAGCGAACCGCGGCGCAGCGGACCACCTGACGCCCTGAAGCGCGCCGGCTGACGATCCGGCGGCGCGAGGTTTACAGGTCTGTAACCAACCTTCGCCGCCGGTTTACAAACATGTGTTCGGCTGGTCACGCTACGGGCCGAGACCGCGAAGTAAAATCGATCCCAAGCGGGAGTGGAGTAATAACTATGGCCACAACAAGCAACACCGGCGCGCGCAAGCCCGCCACGAGACGAAAGACCACCACCAGGCGAACCACCGCGCCCCGGCGCAGGACGCAGTCCGCCACGACTTCGACCCAGCCCAAGACGCGGGTCGAGCAGGCTCAGGTACTGGCGGAGCGTGCCGTGCTGGTGCCGGTCGGCGCCAGCCTTCTGGCCGGCGACAACCTTGTTACGACGGTCAGGGATCTGACCACGCGCTATCGCACGCGGACGGGGCTCGAGCGCGAGCTGAAGCGCTATGAGCGGCGCGGCAACACCGCCCGCAACCGCTTCGAACGCCAGGTCCGCAAGACCCGCACACGGGTGGAGCGCGAGCTGCGCCAGCGTCGCCGGGGCGTCGAGCGGACGTTGAAAACGAACCGCCGCCGTTTCGAGCGCCAGGTACGCTCGGTAAGGAAGGACCTGGAGAAGCAATCCGGGACGCTGGGCTCACGCGTCGAGAACATCGTCTCTGATGCGCAGGACCGACTGAGTTCGGTCGCCTAGAACGGACTTCACCCGCCGCGCCCGAGGAGAGCGCCAGGCGGGAAGGGTTCGCCGGCCTCATAACCTCGCCGGCGAATGCAGCACCCTCTCCTCCCTCAACCGCCGGGGCGTCACGGAAGTGGCGCCCCAGCGGTCTTTAAGGTGCCGTGACGGCGCCCCTACAATCAGAGACATGCCCACTCGCGACCAAGTCCTGAACGCCCTGCGCAACGTGATCGATCCCGAGCTCCGCCGGGACATCGTCGAGCTCGAGATGGTCCGCTCGATCGACCTCCATCAGAACGGCGTAGTCGACGTGATGGTCTCGCTGACGACGCCCGGTTGCCCGATCAGGGCCCATTTCGAGACCGGCGTAGCCCAGGCTGTGCGCGATCTGGAGGGTGTGGTCGGCGTGAACGTGTCCTTCGACGTCCTGTCTGACAACGAGAAAGCTGCGCTTGGCCGCAAGCTTGGTCGCGGGGCGCTCCCCGAGGGCGCACTAGCGCAGGTTTCGAACGTGATCTGCATCGGCTCGGGCAAGGGGGGCGTCGGCAAGTCGAGCGTCACGGCTAACCTGGCAGCCGCGCTGGCCTCCGAGGGGAAGCGAGTCGGAATCTTGGACGCCGACGTGTGGGGCTACTCGCAGCCCCGGATGCTGGGCTTGGGCGCCGAGCGCCCGCGGGTCAACGCCGAGCGCAAGCTCGTCCCGCTGACCGCCGCCGAGGGCATCACCGTGATGTCGATCGGCTTCTTCGTCGAGCAGGACGCGGCCGTCGTGTGGCGGGGACCGATGCTCCACAAGGCGCTACAGCAGTTCCTGGAGGACGTCGATTGGGGCGCCCTCGACTACCTGCTGATCGATCTCCCCCCTGGTACCGGCGATGTTTCGATGACGCTTGCGCAGCTCTTGCCGCAGTCGAAGTTCCTGATCGTGACCACGCCGCAGCCGGTGGCCCAAAAGGTAGCCCGTCGGTCGGCGCAGATGGCCGAGAAGCTGAAGCTCGAGATCGCGGGCGTGATCGAGAACATGTCGGGTTTCGTCACGCCGTCCGGCGAGCGCTTTCAGATCTTCGGGGAGGGCGGCGGACAGCTGCTGGCCGAGGAGCTGGAGGTGCCGCTGCTGGCGAAAGTACCGCTTACGCTGGGGCTACGGGAGCAGTCCGACGCCGGATTGCCGATCGTCTTCTCGGACCCGGACGACCCAGCCGCGCAGTCGCTTCGCCAAGGAGCGCGAGGCCTGATCGCTCTCTCGCCCGTGGAGCTACCTGTCATGCAGGCTCCGGCGCCGGCAGCGGCACCGAAGCCCGCAGGTATGTCTCTGCCGATGGCCTAGCTTGGCCCGGCCTTCGTGCTAGGCCTTCTCGCAGGCCAGCTTGTTGAACTCCCAGTAGTACACCTTGCCGCTCGCCTTGAGCAGCGTGAGGGTGTCCGACCTGGAGCGTTTGCTCACGGTGCAGCTGAGCTTGACCTTCTGGAAGTCGCCGCCCGACACGCTGGATGCCGAGATGCCGACCTTGTGGCCGGTGAACTTTCCTGAGGCGCAGTCAGGCTTGCAGTTGTCGACCCACAGGTAGCCATTGCCGCGCGCCGCGCTGGAAGACCACCGCCTCCAGCTGATCGGACCGATCTTGCCGGACTTGCGGGATCCGCCCAGATACAGCGCTCCGTCGGCGCTCAGCTGCACGAAATGCGGCCTTACGCTGAAACGGCTGCTGCCGCCACCGGCGGCGAGCTTGGGAAGCGTGGCGGCCAGCGCCGCCGCGGGGATGAGCGCCAGGGCAAGCGCCGCGACGCTGATACTCAGAAATCTAGAAGAACGTTGCATAAATGGATCGTATTGATTCTCTGGGCCGGCCGGAACGGTCCTGCCGCGAGTGCAACATCTCCCTAACACAAACGCTTACGAATACGGCTCACGGCGGGATCGAACGCGACCCCGGGGGTGCATAGGGCCGGGCGTGGCGGCAGCTGTCCGCTGCTCCCCGCGGCCGTGGAGCGAGACGCCCGGGCGGGTAGGTCCGCGACGGGGCAGGAACCGTGCGCCGCTACTTGGAGTAGTAGTCGGAGTTGATCTTCGTGTACTGCTGCCACTCCTCGGGGAGCTGGTCCTCCGCGAAGCACGCGTCGACCGGGCAGGCCTCCACGCAGGCGTCGCAGTCGATGCATTCCTCGGGATCGATGTAGAGCATCTCGACCTTCTCGTAGTCGGGCTCGTCTGGAGTGGGATGGATGCAGTCGACAGGGCAGACCTCGACGCACGAGTTGTCCTTGGTACCGATGCAGGGCTCGGCGATCACGTAGGCCATGAATTCCCCTTGCGTTCCTTTTCGTTTCCCAAAAGCTCCGACCGCGCCCGCGGTCGGAGCAGGCATTCTAAGAGGTTCGTCCCGAAGCTCCGCGTGTGCAGCAATGTAGCCTGCCAGCGGTGCTGTTGCTGACGGGCGCGACGGGGACGGTCGGGCTACCCCTGGTCCGGCGCCTCACCGCCAATGGAACGCCGGTCCGCTGCCTCGTCAGGGACCCGCGCCGGCTAGGTGCCGAGCGTGTACGGGTCCAGATCGCCCTCGGCGACCTAGCCGACCCGCCGTCGTTTCGAAACGCGCTGCGCGGCGTCACGACGGTCGTGCATCTGGCCTCCGTGATCCGGGACCAGCCAGGGGGGTCGATCGAGGAGCTCGCCGGGATCGCCACCTGGCGGCTGGTCCGCGCCGCCGAGCGCGCCGGCGTCAAGCGGTTCGTGTTCTTCTCCACGCTCAGCGCCTCCACACGCAGCCGGGCTCGCCTGATGCGTGCCAAGGCGATCGCTGAGCGAGCGGTCCTCTCCTCGACGATCCCCCACACCGTGTTCGCGCCGTCAGTTGTGTACTCGCCGAGCGATCCCTTCCTGCGGCTACTGGAGCGCCTGTCGCTGCTGCCGGTGATGCCGCTTTCGGGCCCTGGACGTGCGGCCTTTCAGCCCATCTGGGCCGAGGACGTGGCCGACTGCGTGCTGGCGGCGCTCCCCGACGGGCCGATGGGCAGCGAGTCCCGGGACGCCCGCTATGAGCTGGCGGGGCCGGAGACCCTCACCTACCGCGAGTTCGTGGAAATCGCCATGCGCTCGTTCGGTCGCCGGCGCCCGATAGTCAGGGTGCCAATCCCCGTGATGCGGCGTCTCCTGAAGGCGCTCGAGCTGACGATGGGCCCGGCGGCCCCGGCAACCTGGGACGAAGCCGAGCTGCTCGAGGTGCCGCTCCTCTCGCGCCATGGGACCGCCGACGCCGAGCGTCTGGGCGTGGCCCCCAAGTCGATGCGCGCCGTACTCGGTGTCGGTTAGCGGGGCCCCCGGCAGCCGGCGGCGCGGTTCGAGCGGCTAGGGCGAGGCGCCGTCGCGCAGCTCCGACAGGGGCCGCGGCCCTGGGCCCACGTACTTCGCGGTTGGCCGGATCAACCTGCCCTCGCGCTTCTGCTCCATGATGTGCGCCGACCAGCCCGCGGTGCGGGCGCAGGTGAACAGCGGCGTGAAGAGGTCCGGAGGGACCTCGGCGAAGTCGAGCACCACCGCCGACCAGAACTCCACGTTGGTGGCCAGAACGCGGTCTGGCCTGCGCGCCTGCAGCTCAGCCAGCGCAACGCGCTCGAGCTCTTCGGCCACCTCGACGCGCGGTGAGCCGAGCCGCCTCGCGGTCTGCCGAAGCACGCGGGCCCTGGGGTCCTCAGCACGGTAGATGCGGTGCCCAAAGCCCATCAGCCGCTCGCCACGGTCCAGGAGGTTCTTCACGTAGCGCTCGGCATCGCCGGTGGCCGCAACCTCGTCGAGCATCCGCAGAACGCGGCTCGGAGCGCCGCCGTGAAGCGGCCCGGAGAGAGCGCCCACGGCGGCGCTGAGGGCCGCGGCGACATCGGCACCGGTGGAGGCCACTACGCGCGCCGTGAAGGTCGAAGCATTCATCCCGTGTTCGGCGGCCGAGATCCAGTAGGCGTCGATCGCCTCCGCGTGCTTCGGGTCGGCCTCCCCTCGCCAGCGGATCAGAAAGCGCTCGGGAATGCTCATCGCCCGGTCGACCTCGCGCTGCGGGACTGGCGGCTTTCCGATGCCCCGCGCCGATTGGGCGACGAACGACAGCGCCATCACCGACGCCCGCGCCAGGTTGTTGCGAGCTTGCGCATCGGAGATGTCGATCAGCTCCTGGAATCCCCATTGAGGGCCCAGCATGGCCAGTGCCGCCTGGACATCGACGCGCGGGTCTCCGGAGCGCACGTGCAGAGGATGCGGCTCAGCCGGCGGCATACCGGGCAGCAGATGACCGTCGACGAGCAGCCCCCAGACCTGCTCGAACGGCACGTTGCCGACGAGCTCTTCGATGTCGACGCCGCGATAGCGGAGTGAGCCGCCGGCGCGATCGGGCTCGGCGATCTCGGTGGCGAAAGCGACTACACCCTCGAGGCCAGACTGGACTTCGGCGGTCGCGGTCATGGTGCGCAACTGTAGCTCCGCGTAGTGTTGACGGCGTGAGCGAGCTCCCTGTGGCTTACGGCCGTCCTGCGGCGTGAACGGCCTACTCTGGCGTCCGGCCGGCGAGCTGGCAGCGATGGTTCGCTCCGCGGAGCTGTCGGCCCACGAGCTGGTGGAGACGACGCTCGCCCGGATCGACGAGCTGGAGCCCAAGGTCAACGCGTTCGCGCACATGGCGCACGATCAAGCCTTGGCCGCCGCGGCCGAGATCGGCGCCGGCGACCCGCGGCCGTTCGCCGGCGTGCCGATCGCCATCAAGGACAACCGCCCCGTGGTGGGCATGCCGATGACGATGGCCAGCGACCTGTTTGGCCAGTTCGAGCCCGACCACGAGGCCTTCGTGGTCACGCGGCTGCGCGCCGCCGGGTTCGTGATCGTTGGCAAGACGACGATGCCCGAGATGGGCATCCTGCCCACGACTGAGTCACGGCGCTTCGGGCCGACCCACAATCCCTGGGCTGAGGACCGCACCCCCGGAGGTTCGAGTGGCGGCGCCGCCGCGGCCGTGGCTGCGGGCATGCTGCCGGTGGCCCACGGCAACGATGGCGGCGGCTCGATGCGCATCCCCGCCGCCTGCTGCGGGCTGGTGGCGCTCAAGCCAGCCCGCGGCCGTGTATCGGCTGGACCGGACATCGGCCACAGCTTTCTCAGCGGGGACGGCGTGCTGACGCGCAGCGTGGCGGAGACCGCGGAGCTTCTCGACGTGCTGGCGGGCTACGAACCGGGCGATGCGACCTGGGCGCCGCCGGCGCCCGGCAGCTACGCCAGGCTGGCGGCGGCCGAGCCCGGGCGGCTGCGGATCGGCCTGGCGCTCAATCCACCGCTCGAGGGCGTGACGCTCGACCCGGTTCACGAGCAGGCTACTCGCGATGCCGGGCTGCTTCTGGAGTCGCTCGGCCACGCGGTGGAGGAGGTCGAACCGCCGTGGTCGGATCTCGACCTGCTGCCGGACTTCACCCGCGTTTTCGGACCTTCGGTGTCGATGACCACATTGACCGGCGGGCGCATTGCCGGCCGCGATCCCACCGAGGCGGACCTCGAGCCTTTGACCTTTTCGATCTGGGAGCACGCCCGCGAGCTGAGCGTGATCGGCTACCTGGCGGCGGTGGCACGTCTGGAGTCCGTGGCGCGTTCGATCGTGTCTTTCATGACGCCCTACGACGTCGTCCTTACTCCTACCCTGGCGCGGCGGCCGGTGCCGATCGGAGAGATTCACGGTCTGGGACCCGAGCCCTGGACCCAGTACAGGCGCTCTGGCTATTTCACGCCGTACACGGCGATCATCAACATCACCGGGCAGCCGGCGATCGCCCTGCCCTTGTTCCACGGCGACGACGGGCTGCCGATCTCGGTGCAGCTGGTCGGTCCGCCGGCGCGCGAGGAGCTGCTGCTTTCGCTGGCGGCGCAGCTCGAGCAGGCGCGGCCGTGGGCTGAGCGGCGTCCGCCGGGATTCGGCTAGCGCTACTGGTTCGGGGCGCGGTAGGGACCCTCGACGTATTCGCACAGCATGCGCGTGGCGCAGAATCGCGGGCCTAGGGCCTTGAGCGAGGCGCGGATCCGGCCGAGCCAAGGCGGCGGCAGATCCCGCTGATCGCGTTCGTAGAACGCCGGTACGACCTCCTCGCGCAGCAGCTCGAGCAGCATCTGGGCGTCCCGGACGTCCTGGGCGTCGTGATCTGAGTCCGTATCGCCGGGCAATGCCCAACCGTGCTCCGGTGCGTAGGCCTCGGCCCACCAGCCGTCGAGCACGCTCAGCTGGAGCGCGCCGTTGATCGCCGCCTTCATCCCGCTGGTGCCACTGGCCTCGAGCGGTGGCCTTGGCAGGTTGACCCACACGTCGCAGCCCTGGACCAGGCGTGCCGCAGTCGCCATGTCGTAGTCGTCGAGGTACACGACCCGCTCGCCGATCACCTGTGCGGCCTTGAGCCCGAACAGCCGCTGGACGACGCCCTTGGCCTCGTCGTCACGCGGATGGGCCTTACCTGCCAGAACCACCTGGATCGGCCGCTCGGCGCTCAACAGCGCCAGTGTCAGCTCTGGGTTCCGAGTCAGCAGTTCGTGTCGTTTGTACGTTGCCACGCGGCGGGCGAAGCCCAATGTGAGCACGCCAGGATCGAAAGCACGAGCCGCGGCCTCCACGTATTCCCGCACGTCGCCGCGCGCCAGCCTGTCGATCACGCTGCGCTCACGAATGAATCCCACCAGCGCGGCGCGCTGGGCCTGCCGGCTCGCCCAGAGCTCCTCGTCGCTGATGCGATCGACACCGGACCAGGTATCGGGTTCCGCCGCCCGCGACGGCCAGTCCTCGCCCAGGTGCCGGTCAAGCAGCGCGTGGATCGGATGGCCGATCCAGGTCGGGTAGTGGACACCATTCGTCACGTGGCCGATCGGAACCTCCGTGACGGCCCGGGCGGGCCACAGCCCTTGCCACATCTCGCGCGCCACCTGCTCGTGGCGCCGGCTGACGGCGTTGGCCTTGGAGCTCATCCGCAGCGCCGCCTGGGTTACGCCGAATGGCTCCCGCTCGTCTTCGGGTGCGCTCCGGCCGAGTGGCAGGAGCGCGCCGTCACGCAGGCCGAGCTCGCCCGCCAGAGCACCGAGGGCCTGCTGCGCGTGGTCCGGAGGGTAGGAGTCATTGCCCGCCGCCACCGGCGTGTGCGTGGTGAACACCGTGCGCTGCCGAGAACCGTCGAGCGCCGCTTCGAGCGGCTCGCCTGCCTCGATCGCGGGGCGCGCCAGCTCGAGCGGCGCCAGCGCGGCGTGACCTTCGTTCAGGTGCAGGACCCCGGGCTCGATTCCGAGCGCCCGCAGCGCGCGGATCCCTCCCGCTCCGAGCAGGACGTACTGCGAGAGCCGCGTGCGCTCGTCTGAGTCGTAGAGACGAGCGGTGACCCAGCGCTCGAGCGGCCCGTTGTCAGGCAGCTCGGCGTCGAGTAGGAACAACGGTACGCGTCCCACGTCGACGCGCCAGATCTGAGCGGCGATCGTCCGCTCGTAGACCGGCACCTCGATCTTCACCGGCTGCCCGTCAGCGTCCGTGACGAGCGCCGCCGGAAGCCGGTCGGGGTCGGTGTCGACCCAGTACTCGTGCTGCCACCCGCCGGCGTCGATCCGCTGGCGGAAGTAGCCCTTGCGATACATCAGGCCGACCGCCACGAGCGGCACGGCACGATCCGAGGCCTCCTTCAGGAGATCACCGGCCAAAACGCCAAGGCCCCCCGAGTAGATCGGCAGCGACACGTGAACGCCGTACTCGGCGCACAGGAAGGCCACGGGGCGTGTGGGGTCGAGGGGACGGGCGGGATCGGGCGGACGGGCGCCGAAGCTCATCGGGCGCTCCTGCTCTGCGTTGATATGAGCGACGGCGCTCCGCGCGCGCTCCAGCAACTCGCGGTCGGACGCGGCGCGACGAAGCGCGCCGGTGGATGCCTCCTGCAGCAGCCGGACGGGATTCTGAAGGCAACGCTCGAAGCGCTCGGGATCGACGTGCTGAAACAGCTCGGGCCCGCCTGGCAACCAGGACCAGCGATAGTTGTAGGCCAGCCAGGCCAGTGGCGCCAGCGATTGGGGCAGCCGCTCGGCAAGCTCGGCCGCGGCGCGGGCGATGTCACCGCGGCCTGCTGACAGCACGGGGGGCGAGTCAGGCGCCATGAGCGCGATTATTCCCAGATGGCAGCCGACTGCACCCTCGGGGTCCTGGCGTTCGGCGACTCGATCACCAACGGGGGCGGAGAGCTGCAATGGGGGGTGGCGCTTCAGTCCTGGGCCCAGTGGGTCGCGCGGGGACTCGGCTTGCCCTACTCCGGGTACGCCGTCGACGGCGCCCGTGCGGCCGACGTGGTGGGAGAGCAGATCCCGATTTTCAAGCGTGCCAGGGCCCGAAGCGACGCTCGCTATGACCTGGGGTGCCTCTACATCGGCGTCAACGACGTCCGGGCACTCGACTTCTCGCTGGACGAGTTCGACCGCTGCTTCCGCGCCACGCTGGAGTTCCTGTCCGCGCGCTGCGATCGCGTGCTGACAGTGACGATCCCCCTCAGGCTGGGCGTCCCCACGGCCCGCGCTGACGCATTGGCGGGGGCGAACCGGGTGATCGAGACAGCGACCGCGGAGGCCGGGGCCCTGCTTCTCGACCTGCGCCACTTTCGCGCGCGCAACCTGCTGATGGCGGACCGCGTCCACCCCACCGCATTCGGGCAGATCGCGATCGCCGAGCGGGCGCTTGCGGTGCTGGCGACCGATGGTCTGAGCGCCCGCATCCGGCCACGGTCACTGATCTCGTTCGACATTACGTGGTGGGGACGCCTGCGCCACGACGTGACGTACGTGTGGAGATATGTAAAGGAGGTCTGGCGGGGGCTGGTGTTCAGGGGCCGGGTGCGGCTGGGCCTGGACGGATAGCGGTGCGTCGCCGCCTGGGCGGGGACGGACTTTCACCGCCGGGGCGTCCGGGAGGGTCGCGCCCCACCAGCAGAGAGCACACGTAAAACGCAGCAAATCGACCGGCCGTGCGGCGGAATGCGCACATAAGCGTCCTCAACACGCTTATCTCGCAAAATCGCAAGCCGGCGCGCCCGATTTGCTGCGAAGTGCGTCCCAGAGTGCTTGCGAAGAGTCCCGCGACCGCGGCCTATGCGACTCCCTACCCCGGACCCCGCCCCGCTTCCTCCGTCGTCTCCCGTAGCCGCGCGGCAAGCCCCCGACTCAGGGCTCGGGGCGGCAACTGCCAGCGCCAGTTCGCGCGGCGCGGATGGCCGGGGTCGTTCATCCGTGCCTCGGACCCGAGGCCGAGCACGTCCTGGGCCTGGACCATCGCCACCCGTGCCGGCGAGGAGAACGCGAGGCGGATCAGCGCCCACCAGGGCTCGGCGCCAGCAGCGATCCCCCGCTCTGCCATAGCGCGCAACGCCCTCCGCCGGTCCCCATCTGCGAGCGACTCGAACCATCCCCGGGCGGTGTCGTGGTCGTGCGTTCCGGTGTAGACGAACCGCTGCTCGTCGTGGTTCTCGGGCCGGTGGGGACTCGAACGCTCGCGAGGCGCGAACCCGAGCTGGAGGACGATCATGCCCGGGAGCGACAGCGAATCGCGCAGGCGACGGACCGGCTCGGTGATCACTCCCAGATCCTCGGCCACGAACGGCAGTCCGCCCAGCTTCGAAGCCGCGGCGTCGAACAGCTCCCGTCCGGGGCCGCGCCGCCAACGTCCGGGGAGCGCCGTGCGCGATCCGGAGGGCACAGCCCAGTAGGCGACAAACCCTCGGAAGTGATCGAGCCGCACGCTGTCGAACAGCTCGAGCGTGCGCCGCAACCGCTGCACCCACCAGTCATAGTCCCGCCGTCTGAGCCCCGCCCAGTCGTAGATCGGATTGCCCCACAGCTGGCCCATGGCCGAGAACGAGTCGGGCGGCACGCCGGCCACCACGCCCCGCTGGAACAGATCGGGGTACGCCCGGTGGTCGGCGCTTCCCGGAGCCACGTAGATCGCGACGTCCCCTAGCAGCTTGATGCCGCGCTCCTGCGCGTAGCCGCGCAACGCCGCCCACTCGCGATCGAAGCGGACCTGATCCTCGACGGCCCCCCGGCCGGCGTAGCGCTCCCATCCGGAGATCCAGAAGCTCTGGCGCTCACAGAAATCGGCAGTCTCGCTGCGTGACACGCGCGCTCGGGGCGAGCCCAGCAGCCCCGGCCAGGCGGCGAACGCCGAGTGTGCTTTGTACGGCGAGCTCCGTCGGTCGGGTGGACCGAGCGGCAGCAGCTGCCACCAGGTCTGTCCCGCCTCGTGCAGCCAGTCGACGAAGGCGTAGGCTGCACGCCCCAGCCGCCCCCCGGGGAGCGACGTGATGTGGAGTTGGACGCCGCTCGAGCGGGGATTTAGCACCATGAGCCGGGAACCTTGTCCATGAGGCGATCGTCTACCCGTTCGCCCAGCGGCCGATCGGTGCCCGATCGGTGCCCGGCGACAGCGCCGCTAGTTTGAACACAATGCCCGAAGCCCCTCCCAAGCGCATCGTCATCCAATATCCGTCGCCGGCGGTCGACGGCGGCCGCTTCGCATCCAAGCGCTGCGTGGGAGACACCGTCGATGTGGAGGCGGACATCTTCCGCGACGGTCACGACCTGCTGCGGGCCGTCGTCCTGTACCGCGGACCGGGCACAACCGGTCACTGGCACGAGGCTGAGATGCATCGCATCGACGCCCGCCTGGACGGGGTGCGCTGGGCCGGCAGCTTCGAGGTCGACCGCATCGGCACATGGGCCTACACGATTGAGGCCTGGACCGATGTCTTCGGAACCTGGCGCGACGAGCTGGAGCGCAAGGTCGCCGCGGGACAAGTCGACCTGGCGGGCGAGATGTCCGAGGGCGTTGTGCTGCTGCGCGAGGCCTGCGACAGCGCCGAAGACGAGCGCGATCACGCGCTGATCGAGCACGCGCTGCGCGAGCTCGAGGATCTGTCCACGCCGGAGAGCGCCAAACACGACGTGGCGCTGGGCCCGGAACTATTCGAGGCCGTTGAGCGCTCCCAGCCTCGTCATGGGCGGGTCTCCTTGCAGGAGCCCCTGAGGATCGCCGTTGACCGCCTGCGCGCGCGCTTCGCCTCCTGGTATGAGCTGTTCCCGCGCTCCTGGGGCGGCTTCAAAGGCGTCCAAGAGCAGCTCCCGCGATTGGCGGACCTGGGCTTCGACGTGCTCTATCTGCCGCCGATCCATCCCATAGGCCGCACCAACCGCAAGGGCAAGAACAACGCGCTCACCGCTACTCCCGGCGATCCTGGCTCGCCCTGGGCCATCGGAGACGAAACCGGAGGGCACGACTCCATTCACCCGGAATTGGGGACCAAGGATGATCTCAGGCGGCTTACCGAGGCCGCCCGTGAGCAGGACATCGATATCGCACTTGACTTCGCGATCCAGACCTCAGCCGATCATCCTTGGCTGAGCGAGCACCCGGAGTGGTTTCACCGCCGGCCAGACGGAACGCTCAAGTACGCCGAGAACCCGCCGAAGCGCTACCAGGACATCTACAACGTCAACTGGGAGTCGCCCGACTGGCGGGGGCTGTGGGATGCGTTGCTCGAGGTCATCCTGGGCTGGGTGGACTGCGGCGTGAAGGCCTTCCGGGTCGATAACCCGCATACGAAGCCGTTCGCCTTCTGGGCCTGGCTGATCGAGCAGATCCACGCCCACGACCGCGACGTCGTGTTCCTGGCCGAGGCCTTCACCCGTCGGGCCGTCATGCGCCAGCTGGCAAAGCTCGGCTTCAGCCAGTCGTACACCTACTTCACCTGGAAGAACTCGCGCTATGAGTTGACCGAGTACGTCTCCGAGCTGGCCTACTCCGGCGAGCAGGAGTACTTCCGCCCGAACTTCTTCGCCAACACGCCCGACATCCTTCACGCTTATCTCCAGCACGGGGGCCGGCCGGCGTTCGAGGCCCGGCTGGTTCTGGCGGCCACGCTCAGCCCGTCCTACGGGATCTACTCTGGCTATGAGCGGTTCGAGAACGTCCCCGCCCACGAGGGCTCGGAGGAGTACCTGAACTCGGAGAAGTACGAGCTCAAGACGCGCTCACTGGACGGGCCACTGCTGCCTCTGATCCGGCGCGTCAACCTCGCCCGGCGCAGGAACCAGGCGCTTCAGGAGCTTTCGAACATAACGTTTCTGGACACGGCCAACGAGGCATTGATCGCCTATGCGAAGCATGCGCGCTCGAACACCGTGATCACGGTTGTAAACCTCGATCCCCACCAGATGCAGGAGGGGCTGGCCGTGACCCCGGCCAGCCTTGGACTCCCGCCGAGTTTCACCGTCCACGACCTGCTGGCCGACAGCGATGCTCGCTTCCAGTGGCGGATCGGCCCCAACTTCGTCCGCCTGCCGCCGGGCGGCTCGCACCTGATGAGGGTCGAGCCGTGAGCGTCGCGAAGCCCCTGGATCGAGGGACGCGGTGAGCGTCGGACCGCCCACGTTGACGCACCTGATCGCCGCCGAGCGTCGGACGCCCGAGCCGCCGCCCGAACATCACGCCCAGACGCGTCAGTGGTTCGAGGCCGAGCCATTGTGGTTCAAGGGGGCGGTGTTCTACGAAATCCACGTGCGTGGCTTCTTCGACGCCAATGGCGACGGCTCGGGCGACTTCCGCGGCCTCTCCGAGAAGCTCGACTACCTCCAGTGGCTAGGCATTGACTGCATCTGGCTTTTGCCCTTCTACGGCTCGCCGCTTCGCGACGGCGGCTATGACATCTCGGACTTCACGAACATCCACCCCGACTACGGCACGGTCGAGGACGTACACGAGCTGATCGACGCCGCTCACGCCCGGCGCATCCGGGTGATCGCCGACCTGGTCATGAACCACACCTCGATCGACCACCCTTGGTTTCAGGAGTCACGAAGCAGCCCGGACAACCCCAAGCGCGATTGGTACGTGTGGTCCGACACCGACGAGCGCTACAAGGACGCGCGGGTCATCTTCATCGACACCGAGTCCTCGAACTGGAGCTGGGATCCGGTCGCCGGGGCCTACTACTGGCACCGCTTCTTCTCGCACCAGCCCGATCTCAACTACGACAACCCAGAGGTCCAGGACGCGATGATCGGCGTGCTGCGGTTCTGGCTCGACCTCGGCCTGGACGGCTTCCGGCTTGACGCCGTCCCCTACCTCTACGAGCGCGAGGGGACCAACTGCGAGAACCTGCCCGAGACTCACGCTTATCTGAGGCGTATCCGTCGCGAAGTCGACGAGAACTACCCAGACCGCGTGCTGCTGGCCGAAGCCAACCAGTGGCCGACGGACGTCGTCGAGTACTTCGGTCGCGGCGACGAGTGCCACATGGCGTTCCACTTCCCGGTCATGCCGCGCATGTTCATGGCCGTCCGCAGGGAGCAGGCGGTACCGATCTACGAGATCCTGGAGCAGACGCCGCAGATCCCCGAGACCTGCCAATGGGGCCTGTTCCTGCGCAACCACGACGAGCTGACGCTGGAGATGGTCACCGACGAGGAACGCGACTACATGTACGCGGAGTACGCCAAAGATCCGCGGATGAAGCTCAACCTCGGGATCCGCCGGCGGCTGGCACCGTTGCTGGACAACGGCCGTGACGAGATGCAGCTGATGACCGCGATCCTGTTCTCGCTGCCCGGCTCACCGGTGCTCTACTACGGCGATGAGATCGCGATGGGCGACAACGTGTTCCTCGGTGACCGCGACGGGGTGCGCACTCCGATGCAGTGGACGGGGGATCGCAACGGCGGCTTTTCCCGCGCCGACTTCGCCCAGCTCTACGCGCCGTCGCTGATGGATCCCGTCTACGGCTATCAGGCCGTCAATGTCGAGGCTCAGCTGCGCACCGCCACCAGCCTGTTGCGCTGGATGCACCGCTTCATCTCGCTTCGCAAGGAGCACCCCGTGTTCGGCTTCGGCAGCTACGAGCCGATCGAGTCCTCCAACCCGCGGATTTTCTCTCACCTCCGGCGCTTCGAGGATGATCTGGTGCTCTGCGTGCACAACGTCGCCCGCTCGGCGCAGGCGGTGCAGCTGGACCTAAGCGACCACAAAGGCCGTTATCCCGTTGAGCTGTTCGGTCGCTCGCGCTTCCCGCGGATCGGCGATCTGCCCTATCTGTTGACGCTGGGGCCTCGAGGCTTCTTCTGGTTTCAGCTGGTGGTGCAAGACGATGAGTGAGCGCTCGCTGCTGGCCGAGCTGGACACCACCGAACTGTGCGAGTGGATCCATGACCAGCGCTGGTACGCGTCCAAGTCGCGCTCGGTGGCCGCCGTCGAGGTCGTGGAACGGGTCATGTTGCGCGAGCGCCCGGAGCTGCTGCTGACTCTGGTGCAGACCCGCTTTGCCACCGGCACGCACGAGCTCTACCAGCTGCTGCTCGGCGACGAGACGTTCGACGCGCTCAAGCACGCCCCCGAGGGCTACGAGCTGCTTCGCAGAATCGACTCCGGGGACGAGATCGATGGGGCCGAGGGCCGCTTCTCGTGGCGGCGGGCCGAGGGCGCGACGGGTTCTGCGCCGGGCCCAGACCCGAGCGCCCGGCCGATGGGGGTAGAGCAATCGAACTCCTCGGTCGTGTTCGACGAGCGCCTGGTGCTGAAGGTGTTCCGCAAGCTCGAGCCGGGCGTCAACCCGGAGTTGGAGCTGCTGCGGTTCCTGACAGCCCGCGCGTTTGCAAACATCGCCCCGCTCTACGGCTGGTACGAGTACGACGGGCAGGCGCTGGCCACGACGTTGGGCGTCGCCCAGCAGTTCCTCCCCGGTGCTGTCGGCGGTTGGGAGCTGGCTCTGGAGGAGATTGGCTCGGAGCCCGATTCGTTCCTTAACAAGCTGGGGAGCCTCGGGACGGTGACCGCCGAGATGCACACGGTGCTCGCCTCCGACGCCTCCGATCCCGCGTTCGCGCCCGAGGAGCCGAGCCAGGAAGCGCTGTCGCTGCTGACGGCCACCATCGATGAGGACATCGAGCGGATCTTCGTGCGGCTGCCCGACGACCCGCGGCTGGAGCCGATCGCCGGGCGAGGACAGGACGTACGTGAGCGTCTGGCGACCCGGGCCCAGGCCGGGACCGGTGGCCGCGTCATCCGCACCCACGGCGACTACCACCTGGGACAGACGCTGTACACGCCCGAGGGCTGGGTGATAATCGACTTCGAGGGCGAGCCGGCGCGACCGCTGCCGGAGCGCCGCCAGAAGCGCTCGCCGTTGCGCGACGTGGCAAGCATGCTGCGCTCGTTTGCCTATGTCAGCTCGGCCGTCGAGATCCAGCGCGGCACATCGGCGCCACCCGACTTCGAGCGCCAGGCCCGCAAGCAGTTCCTCGAGCAGTACCTGGCCTCGGTTGACTCAACGCTGTTGCCCGCCGGCGAGGCCCAGGTGGCCAACCTGCTGTCGATCTTCGAACTGGAGAAGGCAATCTACGAGCTGCGCTACGAGCTGGACAACCGTCCCGACTGGACACCGATCCCAGTGGCCGGGATCAGGCGTCTGTTGGAGTCCGAGTGAGCAGCGGCGCCAAGCCCGGCCGCAGGCATGCCGTAGCTACCCGCGAAATCGACAGGCTGGTCCGCCGCGAGCACTCGAACCCTCACGGCATCCTGGGAGCACATCCCGTCGAAGGCGGGGTGGCGATCCGCGCCTACCGGCCGGCGGCCGCCGAGATCAGCGCCCGCATCGGCGGCGACTCGGTAACGCTGGAGCAGATCCACCCTGGCGGCGTGTTCGAGGCCATGGTCCCCGGGGCGACGCTGCCGTTGCACTACACGTTGGAGGTCGATTACGGGCCGGCCGGGCACTTCGAGCTCCAGGATCCCTACTCCTTCACCCCCACTATCGGCGAACTCGATCTGCACCTAATCGGAGAGGGTCGCCACGAGGAGCTCTACGACCGTCTCGGCGCCCACGTGCGCGAGCACCAAGAAGTGACGGGTACCGCGTTTGCTCTCTGGGCCCCGGCAGCGCGCGCCGTCAGCGTGGTCGGCGACTTCAACTCCTGGGACGGGCGCCTGCACGCAATGCGGGCCCTTGGGGCCAGCGGTATCTGGGAGCTGTTCCTGCCGGACGTCGGTCCGGGCGCCCGCTACAAGTACGAGTTGCTGACCGCCGATGGGCAGCTGGCGCTCAAAGCTGATCCCTACGCCTTCGAGGCCGAGGTTCCGCCGCAGACGGCGTCGATCGTTTTCCAACCCCACCACGAGTGGAGCAAGGGCGATGGCAGCTGGCTCGGCGAGCGGGCGCGCAGCGAGTGGCTGCGGGCACCAGTCTCCATCTACGAAGTCCACCTCGGCTCCTGGCGGCTGAACCAGGCCGAGGACGACCGCCAGCTCACATATCTGGAGCTGGCCGACGAGCTGACGGCGTACGTCTCCGATATGGGCTTCACCCACGTCGAGCTGCTGCCGGTCATGGCCCACCCGTTCTCTGGCTCCTGGGGCTACCAGGTGACCGGCTACTTCGCCCCCGCCCCCCGATACGGCTCGCCGGACGAGCTTCGGCTGCTCGTCGACCGCCTGCATCAGGCTGGTATCGGCGTGATCCTGGATTGGGTCCCGGCACACTTCCCGCGCGACGAGTTCGCGCTGGCCCGCTTCGATGGCACCGCCCTCTACGAGCACGCCGATCCACGCCGCGGCGCCCACCCCGACTGGGGCACGCTGGTGTTCAACTACGGACGCCACGAGGTCCGCAACTTCCTGATCTCCAACGGCCTGTTCTGGCTGCGCGAGTACCACGTCGACGGCATCCGGGTCGACGCGGTGGCCTCGATGCTGTACCTCGACTACTCGCGGCGGGAGGGCGAGTGGGTGCCCAACGAGTTCGGCGGCCGCGAGGATCTCGATGCGGTGTCGTTCCTCAAGGAGCTGAACGAGGTCCTCTACGGGCGCGAGCCCGGAAGCGTGACCGTCGCCGAGGAGTCGACCGCCTGGCCCGGCGTCTCAAGGCCAACCTATCTCGGCGGGCTGGGCTTCGGCTTCAAGTGGAACATGGGCTGGATGCACGACACGCTCGGTTACTTCCAGCAGGACCCGATCTACCGCCGCTACCACCACCACGAGCTGACCTTCAGCCTGATGTACGCGTTCAGTGAGAACTTCGTCCTGCCGCTCTCGCACGACGAGGTCGTCCACGGCAAGGGCTCGCTCTACAACAAGATGGCCGGCGATCGCTGGCAGAAGCTCGCGAATCTCCGCGCCCTGTACGCCTACATGTGGGCCCACCCGGGCAAGAAGCTCCTTTTCATGGGCTCGGAGCTGGCGCAGGAGACCGAGTGGAGTCACGAGCGCTCGCTGGATTGGCATCTGCTGGAGAACGCCGAGAACGCCGGCATCCAATCGCTCGTGCGCGACCTCAACCGTGTCTACCGCACGGAGCCGGCGCTGTGGGAGCTGGACTCTGAACCCGAGGGCTTCTGGTGGCTCGAACCGAACGATGCCGACGCCAACGTCATGGCGTTCGCGCGCCGGTCGCGAGGGCGAGGCCCAGGCCGCCCCGAGGGCGAGCACGTCCTGGTGTTCGTCGCAAACTTCTCTCCCGTCCCCCGTCCGGGCTACCGCCTGGGGCTGCCGCGTTCGAGCCGCTGGCGCGAGGCACTCAACACGGACTCCGCGTTCTACGGCGGCTCAGATGTCGGCAACCTGGGAGGCGTCGAGCCGGCACCTGTCCCCTGGCACGATCAGCCGTTCTCGGCGGAGGTCACGCTGCCGCCGCTGGGGGCGCTGTGGCTGGTGCCCGAGACCTCGTAAGCGGCCTTCCCGACGCCCACCCCGCTGGGCCGCGCAAGCTTGTATGGCCCGGGTTTGTGATAAGAATTGACACCCTGGGCGAGCGGGCAAAGGGGACCGAGTCATGAGTTACCGTCTTCGTACGGCGCTGTGCGTCGCCGTTGTGGGTCTGTTGATGTCAGCCGCTCTGGCATGGGCCGCGGGGCGGGACTATGCCGGGACGGTGACGCCCGGCGGAACCGTCAAGCTCACGACGGGTTTGTCAAAACGCAAGCGCGTGATCAAGCAGATCTCCATCCAGGGCGTGCCGCTGCACTGCGCGGCCACAAGTCAACCCGTCACTCCGGCCAGTTACAACGGTGGTCAGGCGGCAGTCACATACCGAAGGTTTCACTTTTCCTCGAACGGGTCTGACATGGGGATTTCGGTTGTAGTGAAGGGTTCGTTCAACGCGAACTTCTCGCGTGCGACCGGCACGGTCCGCTTTACGGGCAGCATCTATCCGTATGCCACCGGCTGCGACTCCGGCAAGGACACCTGGACGGCACACTGACGCCGTTTGGGCCCGAGCGGATCGGGCACCCAAAGGGGAGTGAGAAGCACATAGGCTGCGATCAGCTCCGCGTGACCGCCGGCGAGTCCCAACCCCAGCGCGAACTCGGCGTTCGCGGCGTGCCGCTTCTTGGCTGATCGCTCGCCAGCGTTCGGGGCGCGGCCAGCGGGCCGCGACCTTCCGTGGGAGCGGCCGCTCGGCGCGCGGCCGCTCGAAGGGGGTCTCACCGAGTTCCGCGTCTGGGCGCCGCGACCGAGCGCCGTCTCGGTGAGGATCGGCGAGGCCGAGCACCAGATGCACGAGGTGGGGTTCGATGTCTATGAGGTAGTCGCCCCGGCTTCAGCCGGAGACGACTACCTTTTCTTGCTAGACCGCCGCGCGCTAGCAGACCCCGCCTCGCGCTGGCAGCCGGAAGGATTACGCGGCCCCTCGCGGGTGGTCGAGGCTCCGAGCCCGCCGCGGTTTCAGACCCCACCCCTCGAGGACCTGGTGATCTACGAGCTACACGTAGGTACATTCAGCCCGGAGGGAACTTTCGAGGCCGCGATCCCTTACCTGCGCGAGCTGCGGGAACTCGGCGTGAGGGCGATCGAGATCATGCCCGTGGCCGAGTTTCCCGGTCACCACGGCTGGGGCTACGACGGCGTCTACATCTCTGCGGCGCAGTCCTCCTACGGCGGCCCGCCGGGCTTCGCCCGGCTGATCGACGCCGCGCACCAGGCTGGCCTGGCCGTGCTCCTGGACGTTGTCTACAACCACGTCGGGGCCTCGGGCACGCCGGCGCTGGAGGCCTTCGGCCCCTACTTCACGGCCAAGTACGAGACGTTCTGGGGCAAGGCGCTGAACTACGACGACGGCGATTGTGATGCGGTCCGGGAATGGGTGCTGCAGAGCGCCGAGGGCTGGGTGCGCGACTTCGGCATCGATGGCCTGCGGCTGGACGCCATCCACGCGATCTTCGACTCGAGCGCCGAGCACATCGTCGCGGCCATCGCCCGCCGAGTTTACGGCGTCAACCCCCGGGCATTGGTGATCGCCGAGTCGGGACTCAACGATCCCAAGGTGATGCGTCCGCGTCAGCTCGGCGGATATGAGTGCGACGCGGCCTGGGCCGACGACTTCCACCACTCGCTGCGCACGCTTTTGACCGATGAGCGCGACGGCTACTACGAGGAGTTCGGCCGCGTGTCCCAGCTGGCCAAGGCGTACCACCGCCCGCACGTACACGACGGCTGCTACTCCAGCTTCCGCCGCCGTCGTTTCGGCGCGCCGGCGGACGATGTGCCGCCAGAGCGGTTCGTGGTCTTCAGCCAGAACCACGATCAGGTGGGGAACCGGGCCTACGGCGATCGCATGCCGGCCGGTGCCCGGCGGCTGGCCGCGATCTGCACGCTGCTGGCCCCCTTCGTGCCGCTCCTGTTCATGGGCGAGGAGTACGGCGAGGATGCCCCATTTCAGTTCTTCTCTGACCACATCGACGAGGAGATCGCGGTCGCCACGCGCGAAGGACGGCGCGAGGAGTTCGCCGCCTTCGCTCAGTTCGGCGAGCAGATTCCCGATCCCCAGGACCCGGCCACGTTCGAGCGCTCGAAGCTCACGCGCCGGCGCGACGCCGGCCTCGAGCGCTTCTACCGCGAGCTTTTGCGGTTGCGGGGCGCGCTTCCACGAAGCGATACGGATACGATCGCCTTCGACGAAGCCGCGCGCTGGCTGCGCGTGACGCGGGGCCAGCACGAGCTTTCATTCCACTTCGGACCCGGTCAGGCACGGCTGCCCTCCGAGCACCAGACCTTGGTTATCGCCACCGACGATGAGACTCGCCTGCACGCCGGGCATCTCGAGCTGCCCGCACTGTCCGGCGCGGTGACGAGGTGACCGAGACATGGCCCGGTAGTCCCTTCCCGCTGGGCGCAACGTGGGATGGGGGCGGCACCAACTTCTCGCTGTTCTCCGAGCACGCCGAGGGCGCAGAGCTCTGTCTGTTCGACCAGGACGGCGGCGAGGAGCGGATCGAGCTGACCGAGCGACGTGCGCTGAACTGGCACTGCTACGTGCCCGGCGTGGGCCCGGGCCAGCGCTACGGCTACCGCGTGCACGGCCCGTACCGTCCCTTTGAGGGACTTCGCTTCAACCCGGCAAAGCTGCTGATCGACCCCTACGCCAAGGCCATCGACGGGGTGGTCGACTACCGAAGCGACACGAACGTATTGCCCTATGTGCCCACCGGCGACGAGGACGCCGACCTGGAGCCTGACGAAGAGGACGACGCGCCCGCCACTCCGAAGTCGGTGGTGATCGACGACGCGTTCCTGTGGGAGGGCGACCGGCCGCCGCGCACGCCGTTTGCCGACACGGTCATCTACGAGGCGCACGTCAAGGGCTTCACGATGCGCCACCCCGACGTCCGCGAAGACCTGCGCGGCACTTACGCCGGACTGGCATCGGAGCCGGCCATCGCCTACCTGCGCAATCTGGGCGTCACGGCCCTCGAGCTGCTGCCGATCCACCACATCTCAGACGAGTCATTCCTGATCGAGCGGGGGCTTCACAACTACTGGGGCTACAGCACGATCGGCTTCTTCGCCCCGCACTCGGAGTACGCCGCCACGGGGCGCGGCGGCGAGCAGGTCCGCGAGTTCAAGGGCATGGTCAAGGCCCTTCATCGTGCGGGGATCGAGGTCATTCTGGACGTGGTCTACAACCACACCGCCGAGGGCAACCACCTGGGCCCGATGCTCTCGTTCAAGGGTGCCGACAACGCCTCGTACTACCGGCTGGTGCCCGACGATCCGCGACACTACATGGACTTCACCGGCACCGGCAACTCGCTGAACCCAGTCCACCCCAGCGTGCTGAGGCTGATCATGGACTCGCTGCGTTATTGGGTCACCGAGTGCCACGTGGACGGCTTTCGCTTCGACCTGGCCGCCGCGCTAGCCCGTGAGTTCTTCGATGTCGACCGCCTCTCGGCTTTCTTCGACGTGATCCATCAAGACCCGGTGCTATCCCAGGTCAAGCTGATCGCCGAGCCCTGGGACGTGGGGCCCGGCGGCTACCAGGTCGGCAACTTCCCCGTGCTGTGGTCGGAGTGGAACGGCGTCTACAGAGACGCGGTGCGAGACTTCTGGCGGGGCCACGCCAATTGCGGCGAATTCGCTTTACGGCTGGCCGGATCCTCTGACCTCTACCAAGCCGACGGCCGCGAGCCGTTCGCCTCGATCAACTTCGTGACCGCCCATGACGGGTTCACGCTCGCCGACCTCGTGTCCTACGAGCAGAAGCACAACGAGGCCAATCTGGAGGACAACAACGACGGCACGGATGACAACCGCTCGTGGAATGGCGGCGTGGAGGGCGACACCGACGATCAGGAGGTGCGTGCGCTGCGGGCTCGCCAGCAGCGAAACTTCCTGGCCACGCTGATGCTCTCGCAGGGCACGCCGATGCTGCTTGGCGGGGACGAACTGGGACGCACGCAGCGCGGCAACAACAACGCGTGGTGCCAGGACAACGAGCTTTCCTGGTTCGACTGGAGCGCTCAGGACGCGAGCCTGCACGAGTTCACTCGGCGGCTGATCGCGCTGCGTCACCGCCACCCCGTGTTCCGGCGACCGTCGTTTCTGCGAGGAACCGAGGCGCTGGGCTCCGGCCTGCCGGACGTGTGGTGGTTTCGGGCCGACGGCCTGAAGATGACCCGCCGCGACTGGCAGGAAGGAGAGTGCGTCCTGGGAATGTTCCTCAACGGCTCGGAGATTTCCACTCGCGGACCGTACGGCGAGGAGATCGAGGACGACTCGTTCGTCGTGATCTGCAACGCGATCGGCGAGGACCGCAGCGTGATGCTTCCCCGCCGGCGTTTCGGCGCCCAGTGGGCGCTCGAGCTCTCGACCGCCGACCCCGATGCCGAGCCTGGCACTAGCCGCTACGGAGCACGCACCGAGGTCCCCCTGCTTTCGCGCTCACTCGTCGTCCTGAAGCGGGCGGCGTGAGCCGGGCCCCTGGCGCCGAGCCGCGGGCCACCTACCGCCTGCAGCTAACGGCCGGGTTCGGCTTTCCCCAGGCGCGCGAGCTGATCCCCTACCTGCGCGACCTCGGCGTGTCCCATCTCTACCTCTCCCCCTCACTGCAAGCCCGCCACGGCTCAACCCACGGCTACGACGTGACCGACCCCACCAGGCTGTCGGATTCCCTGGGCGGCCGGCCGGCGTTCGAGCTTCTGGCGCAGGAGGCGCGCGGCGCCGACATGGGGATCGTGCTCGACGTGGTCCCCAACCACATGGCGGCGGCGGACGAGAACCGCTACTGGTCCGACGAACGGCTGCGGGAGCGATTCTTCGATGTGGATCCCGCCAGCGGCCGGCACAGGCGGTTCTTCGACATCGATGACCTGGCGGGCGTCCGTCAGGAGGACCCAGCGGTGTTCGAGGAGACGCATGGGCTGCTGCTCTCGCTGGCCCGCGAAGGTCTCGTCGACGGGCTGCGGATCGATCACCCCGACGGGTTAGCCGATCCCGCCGGCTACCTCGAGCGGCTGCGGGCCGAGGGTGCGCAGCAGGTGTGGGTCGAGAAGATCCTCGACCCCGACGAGCGCCTGCCCCACTGGCCCGTGTGCGGGACGGTGGGTTACGAGTTCTTGAACGATGCGTGCGCGCTGTTCGTTGAGCCGGCCGCGGAGCAGACCCTGACGCGCCTCTGGCACCAAGTCTCCGGCGACAGGAGACCGTTCGGGGAGCTTGCGCTGGAGGCCAAGCTCGAGCAGGTCCGCGGCACCTTCAGCCCGGAGGTCGAGCGGCTGGCGCGGCTGGCCCCGGGGATTGAATTGGAGACGCTGCGCACCGGGTTGGCGTCGCTGCCCGTTTATCGGACCTACGTGCAACCCGAGTCGGGGACGGTTGCCGACGACGACCGGGAGGTCATAGCTCGGCTGCCCGATGAGCTCGCGCGGCCGCTGCTGCTCGAGTCGGACGTCCCGCCGGAGTTCGTGACGCGCTTTCAGCAGACGACGCCGGCGGTCATGGCCAAGGGCGTGGAAGACACCGCCTTCTACCGCTACGGGCGACTGCTGGCTTTGAACGACGTTGGCGGCGACCCGTCGCGGTTTGGAATCTCGGTGGAGCGCTTTCACGCCGGTTGCCTGGAGCGCGTGGAGCGCTTTCCGCTGGGGCTCCTGACGACCCAGACCCACGACACCAAGCGCTCGGCCGACGTGCGGATGCGGATCGCGGCCCTTTCGTGGATGCCGGACGAGTGGGAGGCCACGAACGAGCGGCTGTTTGCCGCCAGCGAAGGGCTGCGCGAAGCCGAGGCGCCCGACGATGTGGAGCGCTACTTCATCTTCCAGACCCTGGCCGGCGCATGGCCGATTTCCTCCGAGCGACTCGAGGCCTACATGGAGAAGGCGCTGCGCGAGGCCAAGCGCAACACCAACTGGGTGGAGCAGAACCACGACTGGGAAGCCGCGGTCAAGGGTTTCTGCCGAGAGCTCTACTCCGACCGCGGGTTCCGCGCTGTGCTCGAGCCATTCGCGGAGCGTGTGGCCAGAGCCGGGACGCGGGCGGCGCTGGCCCAGCTGACACTCAAGTTGACCGTCCCCGGCGTCCCCGACATCTACCAGGGGGACGAGCTTCCGTTCCACGCGCTTGTTGACCCGGACAACCGTCGCCCGCTCGATTGGGGCTGGCACCAGGCGATGCTCAGGCGCCTGCTAGGAGGCTCGCCACCCACGGCGGAGACCCGCAAGCTGTTCTTGACTATGCGTCTGCTTGGGCTGCGCGTCAGGCGGCCCCGTCTGTTCGCTGGCGGCACCTACGAGCCGCTCGACGCCGGCGAGACGGCCTGCGGTTTCGTTCGCGGCGGCGACGTGCTGGTCGTGGTAGGGGTGCGAGAACGCGCCGAGGGCGTGTTGCGCGGCGCGCCCCAGGGCCGCTGGCGCGACCTGGTGCGCGGCGATGAGCGCTCGTTCTCAGAGCGTGAGCCGCTGAACTGGCTGCTCGGCGCCGACGGCATCGGCGTGTTCGAGCGCGTCGGCCGCTAACGCGTTCCGCGTTCAGCGGTCGTCGCGGCCGCTGTGCCTGTAGGGTCCGCCCGCCAATGCGAGTGCTGCTCATCTCCTGGGAATACCCGCCGGTGATCGAAGGCGGGCTCGGTCGTCACGTGCGAAAGCTCTCCGAGCACCTGGTTGCAGAGGGCGTGGAGATGCACGTGCTCACCCGCCGCGGAGGGCGCCTGCCCGCGGAGGAGCTGCGCCACGGCGTCGTCGTACACCGCGTCCGCGAGCCACAGTTTCCCAAGGATGCGGGGGCGTTCGTGCGCTGGGTGGATGACATGAATGCCGACATGCGCCAGCTGGCCTTCGAGCTATGCGAGCGGTTCGAGTTCGACCTCGTGCACTCCCACGACTGGCTGGTGGCGGGCGCCGCGGAAAGTGTCGCGCGCCGGCAGCAACTGCCGTGGCTGGTGACGGTTCACGCCACCGAGTACGGACGCCACCAGGGTTGGGTTCACAAGCACCCGCAGTCTCACATTCACGCCGCAGAGCAGGCGATGGTGGGGCGCGCCGACCACGTCGTCACCTGCTCCGAATACATGCGCCGTCACGTACGCAGCGTGTTCGCCCTGCCGGCCCGCCGCGTGACGGTCATACCGAACGGGATCGATCCCGCGGACCTGGAGCCGATCGAGTCCGACCTGCCCTCGCTGCGGGCCCGCTTTGCGGCTCCCGACGAACGGCTGGTGCTGATGGTTGGCCGCCTTGTCTACGAGAAGGGCTTCCATCTGGCGCTGGACGCGCTGGCCCCCGTGGTCCGCCGGCTCGAGAACGTCCGCTTTGTGATCGCAGGCACCGGGACAGCTGAGGCAGAGCTCAAGCGCCAGGCACGTCGCCTGGGACTGATGCGCCACGGCGGCTTCCTGGGCTGGGTCGGCGACGACATGCTGCACTCGCTTTACCGCGTGGCCGAGCTTTGCGTCGTGCCCTCGATCTACGAGCCGTTCGGGCTGGTAGCGCTGGAGGCGATGGCGTCGGGCTGCCCGTGCGTGGTCGCCGACACGGGCGGTCTACGCGAGGTGGTACCGGGGGACGGCACCGTCGGCCTACGGTTTCCGTCCCGCGACGCGGAGGCGCTTGAGAAGGTGGTGCAGCGGATCCTGACCGACGAGCGCGCGCGGGCCCAGCTGGTCTCACAGGCGCGCGAGCACGTAATTCGGTTTGGCTGGAGCGAGGTAGCCTCGCGGACGCGGACCCTCTACGAGCGCACAATCGCCGCCCGTGAGAGAGCCACCTCGGCGACCTCACGGGCCCCCTCGGCCACCTAACGCGCCGCCTCTGCCACTTCCTGGGGCTGCTCGGCGATCATCGGCCCGTCGCCCGAGGGGTCAACGACGCCGTCCTCCAGCCAGCGGTAGCGGTCGTCGAGCACGCGCTGTGCGAGCTCGTAGTTGGCGTCGTCCTCGTTGGCCCACAGAGCCGTGAACAGCTCCTCCACGCGCCGGCGGGCCTGGCGACAGAACACGTCGGCCAGCTCCACGGCCTGCTCGGCGCGCTCCGGCCGCTCGCGAACCTGGGTCTGCGCATAGACGCACGCCGCAGAGATGGCATACAGCTCGGCGCCGATGTCGACCGTGCGGCCCAGGAACGCCTGACGCTTCTCGAGCCCAGCCTGCCAGCGGGTCATGCCATAGAAGATCGAGCGCGCCAGCTTGCGCGAGCCGCGCTCGGCGAAGCGGGCGTGCTTGGCCAGCGGGCCAAAATCCGAAAAGGAGCCCGGCCGCTGGCCCTCGCCCGTCACCAACTCCGGCAGCCAGCGAGCGTAGAAGCGGCCAGCTTGCAGCGCGGCGCGAGCCTTCTCCCCGGGCTTGGTGTCCGTGTCCAGCACGTCGCCGGCCACCTGCAGATGCGTGTCCACCGCCTCGCGGGCGATTAGTAGGTGCATGATCTCGGTGGCGCCCTCGAAGATGCGGTTGATCCTCATGTCGCGCATCGCCTGCTCCACCGGCACGGGCTTCTCCCCGCGGGCCTTCAGCGACTCGGCGGTCTCGTAGCCGCGGCCACCGCGGACCTGCATCAACTCGTCAACGACCTTCCAGCCCATCTCCGAGCCATAGAGCTTGGCGATCGCAGCCTCGATCCGGATGTCGTTCTTCTTGTCGTCGGCCAGCCGGCTCGAGACGTCGAGCATCGCCTCCAGCCCGAACGCGGTGGCGGCGATGAACGCCACCTTCTGGGCGACTGCATCGTGCTTTCCGATCGGCGCTCCCCACTGCACACGCTCGTTCGACCACTCGCGGGCCACCTTGGTCGCCCACTTGGCCACCCCGACGCAGATCGCCGGCAGTGCCAGCCGTCCGGTGTTGAGCGTCGAGAGCGCGATCCTCAGGCCCTGGCCTTCCTTGCCGATTACGTTCTCCGCCGGGACGTAGACGTCATCGAGCAGCGTGACCGAGTTCTCGATTCCCTTGAGGCCCATAAACCGGTTGCGGTGCTCGACTGTCACCCCATCTGCGTCGTAGGGCAGGATGAACGCCGTGATGCCGCCGCGGTGGCCGTCTGACTTCGGGACCTTGGCCATGACCACCACCACATCGGCGAACGCGCCGTTGGTGGCCCACAGCTTGCGGCCGTTCAAAACGTAGCCCGAGCCATCCTCGGTGGGAGTTGCCTTACACGCCAGGCGTGCCGGATCAGAGCCCACATCGGGCTCGGTCAAGAGAAAAGCGGAGATGTGATCTCGGGCTACGAGCGGCAGCCACTTCTGCTTCTGCTCTTCCGAGCCGAACAGCAGCAGCGGCTCGGAGACGCCGATCGACTGGTGGGCGGAGAGCAGCGTGGAAAGCGAGGCATGCGAGGAGCCGGCCAGCGCCAGGGCCCGGTTGTAGTAGACCTGGGAGAGCCCCAGGCCGCCGTAGTGCTCGGGGATCTTCATTCCCAGCGCGCCCAGCTGCTTGAGCCCGTCCACCACGTGTTCGGGGATCCGCGCGTCCCGCTCGATCTCCAGCGGATCGACCTGCTCCTCGAGGAACGCACGCAGCCGCTCGAGGAACCGCTCGCCCTTCTCCCGCGCCTCGGGATCGACCGGCGGCTGGGGGTGGATCAAGTCGAGGCGCAGGTTCCCCAGAAACAGCTCCTTGCCGAAGCTCGGTAGCCGCCACTCCTGCTCCCGTGCCTCTTCCGCGACCTGCCTGGATTCCCGCTCTGAAACGTTCGTAGCCATACCCGTGAGGATATGGGACGGGCGGCTCTGGGGCTAAGAGAGTCTGTCTCGTAACCCCCCGCGCCCCGGGCGGCGGGCGCTCAGGGCGAGAGCTCCTCGAATCGTCGGTCGCGGGCGTTGATGGCGAATTGGACGATCACCGCAGCCACGACGAGAAAGCCCGCCACCACCAGGAATGCTCCCAGCACACTCATGTGCGGAATCTGCGGGGCGATCAGCAAGACGCCGATTCCCCCGCCCAGATGCCCGAAACCGTCGACCAGGCCGAACCCTGTGGTGCGCGCCCGGGTGGGAAAGCTCTCAGCGGAGAGGGCGTAGGTCATCGGCACCCAGATGTTGAAGCCGAAGAAGATAACGCCCATGCCGATGAAGGCAACGAGGCTGTTGGTGCCCGCTTCTGCCACCAAGATCGCGCCGATCACCGTCACGACCGCGCCGATCGGCAGCCACAACTTGCGTTCCAGCCGTTCGGCGAACTGAACCGCGACCAGAGCGCACACGAGGAAGCCGACGGCGCCCACGGCGAGGATCACACCCGCCTCGGGCGGAGGATAGTGAAGCGAGGTCAGAAGCGACGTCCCGCCGGCCGAGATCGCGAACACCGTCACGTAGCCGAAGAACCAAACCAGCACCAGCACCAGGACTCGCATCACGTAGGTCCGGCTACGGAAGATGTGCGCGAAGGCCTCATAGCCGCCGCCCCCCAGACGGTCGACTGGAACCTCGGCCGGAGGATCGGGCAGCGGCCCGCGCCGGGCCGCTGTCTCCTCCATGCTTTTGACTACGGCGTCCGCCTCCTTCAGCCGGCCCTGCCCGACCAGCCACCGCGGTGACTCGGGCAGCTGTACGCGCAGCACGATCGCAACCAGCGCCAGCAGCGCGCCGACGCCGTACATCCACCGCCAGCCGTCGGTAAAGCTCGGGCCGGCTTGAGCGAACGGCAGCCCATGGGGCCCCGGATCGTGTTCAGCGCTGTGGCCGGCGTACATCCTGGTTTGAGGGCCACACAGCTCTGAATGAAAGAGACATTGATGTCGAACACGTCATAGAACGTGAACAGGAATCCCAGGCCGATGATCCCCACGAACAGAAATGGCAGCGACCACACATCCAAACGGTCGAGGCGCGCCAGGATCGACTTCACTTCGGCGGACTGGACCGGGGTGGCCGAACCACCGCGAGCGCCGGCCGCGGGTCTCGGTGATGAACCTTCCATCGTGATCTCCTCCCTCCTCGTTAGGTAGGGGACACGGGCCAGCTACCCGCTGTGGTCGCTACCCGAACACATGCGCGCAATGCGGACAGGCGGTGCAGCCTACGCGGCTGGAGGCACGGGGTCCGGCCGCTCGTCCCCGAGCGGCGGCGTGCCGTATGTGTGAAAGCTCTCGACGGTTCGCACCCCCCACGCCTGGCCGCGCTCGCGCTCTGCCGCCGTCCATACCACGGGCGGCTCCCCGGGGTCGTAGATCAGACGCCCTCCGGTGGTGACCTCGATGCGGTTGCCGCCCGGCTCGATCCCGTAGAGGAAGAACCCCTGAGCGATGGTGTGCTTCGACGGCGCGGCCTCGATCCGAGCCGGGCCCGGCGCGCGTCTTTCTGGGCATCGTGTTGCCGATCGACGGAACGGCGGGCCTCCGGCGCAGGCACGACACGGCCTCGCGCTACCTCCACGACTTCGGCGTGGCGATGTACTGCGGCTTCGGCCGCCAGCCGGGCCGAGACGGGATGGAGACCATGCGCGAGCACAGCCGGGTCGTGCGGTCGCTGCACGAGGAGAGCTGAGCGTTTCACGGCGACAGCCTCAAACGGGCCGCCGGGTGCTGGCCCGTGACGGACCGTTTGAGTGCCGATCTACCTGTCAGCAGCTGTCATTGGGTGCAGCTGGAATCGTTTGGCAGTTGGAGTTTGCGGTGTTGCCCTTCCCACCCAGGATCGACGTGCCTTCGTTCTCGCCGTCATTGGTGAAGCCGCCGCTCACCGACGACTGAAGACCCGAGGCACTGTTCTGAGCGCCGCCCAGTATGGTCTGCTCGCCGGAGGCGTTACAGCCTTCCGTGGTCAAAGTCGAGCCGCTGCCGGCGAGATTCAGGCAGCCGCCGGCGACGATCGAGAACGGGGCTTTGGCGACGTTGAACTCGCCGCCCAAGATCGCCTCCACCCCAGAGCTGTTGCAAGTCACCGATGCCGAGGGGCTGCCGCTGTTCGAGGCGAAGTTGTCACAGCCGCCTGCGATGCTGGCGAACGGGTCCCCGGCGATGTTGTCCTGGCCGCCGCTGATCGATGCCTGGTCGCCGGAGGCATCGTTGGACTGGCCGCCGCCGACGGTCGCGTGAAAGCCGCCGGCTAGGTTTTCGTCGCCACCGCTGACGGCGGTGTCCTCGCCCTGGGCGGTATTTGACTCTCCGCCCAGGATCGTCGTCTCATAGCCGATCGAGCTGTTCGAGGCCCCTCCCAGCACCGACTCGTAGCCACCACCGCGGCATCCGGTGAAGGAGGCGAGACTCCCGCCGCCCGCGTTGTTGTCACAGCCCCCCGCGGCGCTCGCAAATGGCGCCGAGGCGAGATTGAAGTCACCGCCGCTCACGGAGCTGCTGATGCCGGTGGCGTTGCTGTCCGCGCCGCCGGAGATGGTGGCGAAGTCGCCGGCGTCGGAGCTGTTAGAGCAAATGCTGGAGGCGCTCACGCTGCCCGTGCCGACGAGGTTCGAGCAGCCGCCTAACAGCGCCGAGTCAGCCGTGCTGACCTTGCCCAGATAGCCGCCCAGCGCGCTCGCGGCGTTCCCCGAGACCGTGTTCGAGTTACCGGCCGCCAGCGCGTACTGGCCCGACACACTGTTCCCATACCCGAACGCCGTGGCGAACGGCTGGCTGATCGAGTTGTGCTGCCCGCCCAACAGCTCGCCATAGCTCGAGAAGCTCTGCCGATCTCCTAAGACCAGATCGTGCGAGCCCGTTTGAGAACCCGGCGACTCGTCATAGCCCAGCACCAGATTTCCTTCGCCGTTGGCAGACGCCGTGGAGCCCGAGCCGTTGAGGATCTGCACATTCACAGAGGCGAACTGCACCGTGGGTTTACCGTCCACACCACTGGAGACATACGTCGGCGCCAACACCGGCGTCGTCGTACCCAGATCACACGACGGCGCCGAACCCGTGCCGCCCGAATACACCGGATGCATCGGGCCCGCCGTCGTGGGAACACACTCCCACCCCGGCGCCACCGCCCCAAACGCACTCGAACAAACCAAGCCGAAAATCGCCGCCACGCAAGCGGCCACAACAACACGCACCCGCATCACACGCCTCCTTGAATAGTCGACGCGAGCGAGCCTCTCGCGCCCGCGTCTCACCCGCGTCAATAGGGCGTCAAAGCCCGACACTCCCGTCCGCGCTCCGTCGGCCACTCAACGTTCCGTAACCACCGAGGGCCCGGTCGCCTGACCGGGCCCTCGAAGACCACTCGCCTGTTAGGGCGAAGATTAGCCCCGTGGGGCCTACATCATCCCGCCCATGTCGGGCATGCCACCACCGGCGCCGGCGGGCTCCTTCTCCGGCATCTCGGCGACGATCGCCTCGGTGGTGAGGATGTTCTTGGCGATCGAGGCCGCGTTCTGCAGCGCCGAGCGCGTCACCATCGCCGGGTCGATGATCCCGGACTGGACGAGATCGACGATCTCGCCGGTCTCGGCATCGAGGCCCTGGCCCTTCTTGGCGCCGCGGACTTCGTTGACGACCACCGAGCCCTCGAGTCCGGCGTTATCCGCGAGCTGCCGCAGCGGCTCCTCGAGCGCGCGACGGACGATCTTGGCGCCGGTCGACTCATCGGGGACATCGAACGCCTCGACCTTGATCGCGTCCTGCGCGGCCAGCAGCGCCACGCCGCCGCCCGGCACGATGCCCTCTTCGAGGGCCGCGCGGGTGGCCTGCAGCGCGTCCTCGACGCGGTGCTTCTTCTCCTTCATCTCGGTCTCGGTGGCGGCGCCGACCTTGACGACCGCCACGCCGCCGGAGAGCTTCGCCAGCCGCTCCTGGAGCTTCTCGCGGTCGAAGTCCGAGTCGGTGTTCTCGATCTCGGTCTTGATCTGGTTGATGCGGCCCTTAATGGCCTCCGACTCGCCGTTGCCATCGACGATCGTGGTCGTGTCCTTGGCCACAACCACGCGGCGGGCACGGCCCAGCTGTGAGAGCTGGGTGTTCTCGAGCTTGAGGCCCATCTCCTCGGTGATCACCTCGCCGCCGGTGAGGATCGCGATGTCCTCGAGCATCCGCTTGCGGCGATCGCCGAAGCCCGGCGCCTTGACCGCCACGCCGGTGAAGGTGCCACGGAGCTTGTTGACCACCAGCGTGGCCAGCGACTCGCCCTCAACGTCCTCGGCGATGATCAAAAGCGGCTTGCCCGATTGGATCACCTGCTCGAGCACCGGCAGCACGTCGCGGACCGAGCCGATCTTGGAGTTAGCGATCAGGATGTAGGGATCCTCGAGGACGGCCTCCATGCGGTCCTGGTCGGTCACCATGTAGGGCGAGATGTAGCCCTTGTCGAACTGCATGCCCTCGGTGAACTCGAGGTCCATGCCGAACGTCTGGCCTTCCTCGACGTTCACCACGCCGTCCTTGCCGACCTTGTCGATGGCGTCGGCGATCACGTCGCCGATCTCCTCATCACCGGCCGAGATCGTCGCCACGCGAGCGATTTGGTCCTTGCCGGAGATCTCCGTGGACTGCGACTCGATCTGCGAGACGACCTGGTCGACCGCCTGCTCGATGCCGCGCTTGAGCGCCAAGGGGTTGGCGCCGGCGGCCACGTTCTTCAGGCCCTCGCGCACGATCGACTGCGCAAGCACCGTAGCGGTGGTGGTGCCGTCGCCCGCTACGTCGTTGGTGGCGGTTGCCACCTCGCGCACGAGCTGCGCACCCTGATTCTGGAATACGTCCTCGACCTCGATTTCCCGCGCGATGGTCACACCGTCGTTGGTGATCGTGGGTGCGCCGAACTTCTTGTCGAGGACCACGTAGCGGCCCTTGGGGCCGAGAGTGACCTTTACGGCGTTGGCCACCGCGTCGACGCCCTGCTCGAGCGCCTTACGGGCCTCCGCCTCGTACTTCAGTTCCTTGTGTGCCATTTGTCTCTGGTTCTCCTATTACTGGACCTTGGCCAGCACGTCGGACTCGCGGAGGACGAGCAGCTCCTCGCCGTCCACCTTGATCTCGGTGCCGCCGTACTTGCTGTAGAGGACTTCGTCTCCTTCGGCGACGTCGAGCGGCGTGCGCTTGCCGGTGTCGTCGTTGACCTTGCCGTCGCCGACGGCGAGGACCTTGCCCTTCTGGGGCTTCTCCTTGGCAGTGTCGGGCAGGACGATGCCACTGGACGTGGTCTCCTCCTCCTCGATCGCCCGCACGATCAACCGATCGCCGAGGGGCTTTAGCTTCATCTGGTCAGACCTCCGAGTTGAGTGGGGAAGTTGGCTTCCGCGGACTTGGCACTCATCAGGCGAGAGTGCCAGCGATTGAGACTATAGCTCGCCAGCGGGGGCTTTCAAGGGTTCCTTGGCACTCTCTTGCTCCGAGTGCCAGCAGTCGCACCGTCCGCTACGGTCGAACCCGCAGGCGCCGGTGCCGCCGCCCCAGGCCCCCAGCGCCCGCGCAGGCGGGCGCGGAACGTCCGCATCGGCTCCAGGGCCGCGCACGTGCCGGCAAGGCGCACGCAGCTCGTGGGCCGCCCCGCGTTCGAGAGGCCGCCCCACCGGAGGGCCGCCGAAGGTCGCGCTCGCGCCGGCCCGGGCAGGCCGCAACAGGCGAACGTGCGCAGGCTCGACGCGGCGCCCAGGGCGGACCCCGCCGCTCGCCTCGACCCCCAGGTAGTCGCTCAACCCGTCAGCGACCCGAAGCAGCGCCACCGCCGCCAGGACAGGCCCGCAGCCCGCGCGCCCCGGTCGGCGCTCAGTTGCGAGCGCCGCCCAACCCGTGGATCCGGTCGCGAAGCTCGGGCGGATTCTCGATGATCTGCGAGAAACGCACGACGGTCACGGTGTCATCCATCGAGACCGAGCGGCCATAGATCTGTTCCAGGAAATGGACCATCTCGTCGATGCGCCGGAACTCGGGGTTGTCGTGCTCGATGTCTCGCGGGGACAGGTCGCGTACACGCTTGACCTCTACCTGATCGATGACCGCGTTGAAGATTTTCTCGCGCGGCGAATGCTGGTAACCGATGGTCACCAGCACACACTCGTTGCGCCGGTATTTCTGGGATTTGTCGCCCAGACGGATGGTCGCCGTCTTGCGTCCTCGGCGTAGCTGGTCCCCGAACACGGAGGAGTAGAAATTCAGGACGCGCACGGCGCCAGCCTACCGTTTCGACGGACCTCAGTACACGTAGCGGCGCAACGCCTCGGCGTCGTGCACAACGAGCTTGCCCCGCCCCTGGGTGATGATCCCGGCACGCTCCAGCACCGCCAGAAAGCGACTGGCGGATTCGCGCGAGGAGCCGGCGAGTTGGGCCAGCTCAGCCTGGGTTGAGGTAATGAGGACGTCGCCCTCAGCCACCCCTTCAGCGCGCGCGGCCTGCACCAGCTGGGAGAGCACCGCCGCCACCCTGCTCTGCACGGTCTGAAATGACTGGCGCGTCAGCCGCTCGTTGGTCTCCCGCAGCTTCCGTCCCAGCGAGCTCAGAAGCTTGACCGCGATGTCGGGGTGCTCGCGCAGCAAGCGGCGCATGTCGCCAGCGAGGATGGCGATGGCCTCGGTGGGCTCGATCGTCTCCACGGTTGCCGACCGCCGCTCGTCGTCGAACATCGCCAGTTCCCCGAAGATCTCGCCTGGACCGAAGTTGGCCAGCGTGATCGAGCGGCCGTCGCTGTGCTCGCGGACCGCTCGGGCGTGTCCTGAGCGCACGATGTAGCAGGTGCTGCTCTCGTCGCCCTCCCTGAAGACGGCCTCGCCGGCGTCAAAGCGCCTGGGGACGGCCACCTCGGCGACCCGCGCCAGCTCGTCGTCGGCAAGCGCGGCGAAGACCGGCACGCGCTGCAACAGCTCGATCGTCTCCCCGCTCGTCGGCATGAAGAGGATGTTATTGGCGCGCGAGACAGGGCCCGAAGGTTCCCGGGGCGACCGGCGGACCCAGGGGTCCACCGCTGATAGGGTCCGCCTGGGAAGGGAAACGCAGACCTCAATGAGACGCTTGTGGCTGATCTTGGCAGCGCTGCTGCTCGCCTCGCTGGCGGTGGTTCCGGCGAGCGCAGGCGCTCGGAAGCGATCGAATTTGCCGGTCCTGCAATCCTGGCGCCCCCGGCATGGACATTTCACGTTCTTCGCCAGGACGTACCCGTTCAACGGGTATACCGAGGTGGACCGGCTCTGCAGACGGAGCCGCAACTACGGCGCCTACGGCTGGTGCTACGCCGGCTCCCGCACTTGAGGGCCGCGCACACCGTTGCCGCGCTGGTGGCAGCCGGCGGCGTGCTCTGCGGCCTTTCCGCGGCGGCTTACGCCAGCGCGCCTAGCCCGCCGACGACAGCCCAGATCCACAGCGCCGTGCAGGCGGCGAAGCGCTCGCGCAACCTGTGGGCGACGGTAAACGCCTGCGGGAGCACCGGGACCTCCCGGGCATTTGGCATCCGGGGCCAGATGCCGGGGCTCAGCTTCACGACGAGCATGTACATGACCTTCGTCGTCTACTACCGCACGGCGCAAGGGGGAACCCAGGTGGTGGCGGGGACGCGGGAGACGGTGCTCGCCGCTCGCGGGAGCAACAGGCTCTATCAGGCCGGGGTTACGTTTCAGTTCTCCCCGCCCACGACGCTCAGCGGGAAGGTGAAGTTTGTGTGGAAGCGGGGCGGGCGCCAGCTCGGCGACGCCATCCGCTGGACGACTGCGAATCACCATCGCGTGGACAGCGCGAGCCCGCCGCACTACAGCGCATCGCTGTGCACGCTTAGCTGAGTGCCGTCGTCTAACGGGTTAGACCTGACAGCCGGGGCACCAGTAAGTCGTGCGGTTGGCATCACCCTGCCCGCGAGCCAGCACCGAGGTCCCGCAGCGAGGGCAAGGCCGCCCCGCCAGGCGATAGACCTGCGGAACGATTGAGCGCGGGCCCTGCTGCGCCGAAAGCAGCATCCGTGGCCGGATCGCGGCGATGATCGCCAGAGCCTCGGCATCGCTCACCGCGCGGACCGCACGCCACGGATCGACTCCTGCCTCCCAGCAGCCCTCCGCCTTCCAGACGTTCCCGATGCCGGCAAGGGTCGTCTGATCGAGCAAGGCGTCGCCGATCGGCCTCGTGGGATCATCGCCCCGAAGGCGGTGAAGGAACTCGCGCTCGTCGAACTCCTCCGCCAGCACGTCGGGGCCAAGCGCTGCCAGGCGCTGGTCGGAACGCACCCGGCCCGCCGTCATCAGCTCGAGCAGCGGGCCGTCGAACTGCACGACCTCGCGGTCCGCAGCCCCCAGCACGAGCCACGCTCTGCGCGGCGAGCGACCCCATCGCCGATCCGGGCCGTATACGCCCCACGCGCCGACCATCCCCAGGTGGGAGTGCAACACCAGGCCCTCCTCGAAGTGCAGGAACAGGTGCTTGCCGTAGGTCTCGACGCTGGTGACGGCGCGGCCAGCCAGGCGCTGGGGCCAGCGGTCGAGGCGATGTCGAGTCTGGGGCGTCTCGATCGACTCGGGAACTCGCCCCGCGAGAACCGGCCGAATCCTGGCTGCCGCGTAAGCGATCGTGTCGCCCTCGGGCACGGTTTGACGGTACTAGGCCCTTACGCAACGATCGTCGCCGCCGACTGTTAAGGGCACTGACGATATGTGGCGGCTGATAGTGACCATCACCCTGTCCGCTGCGTGCACGCTGTGCGCCGCGGCGCCGGCGTTTGCGCTTCACCGGGCCAGCCCCGCGACGGTGCGAGCCATCCACGCGGCTGTCCTCCCGCCGGGGAGCCCCTACGCCTCGTGCGGTCGGATCGCGTGGGCCAGAGTGTCGGGGCGGTACGCGATGGCGGCCGTCGACGCCCGGCGAAATCCTCACAGCTGCGCCGATCAGGTCCAGCCGGCGACGTTCATGCTCAAGCGCCACAAGGGTCGCTGGGGCGCGCCGCTCGACGTCTACAACCAGTTTTGCCCCAGTATCCCGCTCGCCGTGCTGGCCGACTTTCGTCCATACCTCGTAAGGCGGGGCCTGATCCATTCCGGCACCGCGCTGTCGAGCGACTGCATCGGGCGGATCGCGCGCTCGTAGCCGCTCAGGCGCTCAGCGTCAGCCTCCTGGGGCCTTCCTGGAACCCCAGCGCCAGCAGCGCCGGCGCCAGCGGGCTGAGCAGGGCGGACTCTCCGTCCACCTTCTCGAGCCCCAACCGCCTCGTGCGGCCGCTGCGCGCATGGGCCACGAGTGCCTCGAGCGACACTTCGATGCGCGAGTCTCCGGCCTGGACCAGCGTTTGCAAGCCGCGGCCGCCGCGCTCGAGATAAAGCACCGGCTCGCCGCCGGCCAGCACCACGTATGCCCCGGCGACTCGCGCCGGCCGGCGTGGGCGCTCACGCGTCCCACTGGGCCAGGCTAATGCCGCCCCATACGGCTGCGCCGGATCGACAGCCGCGAGCACCAGCGGCGGCGTCTCGGCCGGCTTTGCGGCCCGCAGGCGCTCGACCGCCCCTGGGAGAGCGAACTGGGCGCCGCCCAGCCCCTCCACGAAGTAACCGCGGCGCGCCGTGCCCAGCGTCTCGAGCTGCGAGAGCTCGGGGTAGATCGCCGAAAAACCTCCCGGGGTGCCCTCAGCCACGACTTGCTCCCGAGTCAGCACCCCGTACCGCTCCAGCAACAGCTCCGCCTGAGCGCGGCGGCGCGCGGAGGGATCGGCTGCCGCGGCGAACAGCGGTCCGGTCAGCGACCAGCGCCCCTGCACCTGGGCGGCCGCACCGGCGCGACGGCGGCTGGCAAAGCGTCCGCTGCGCCGGGAGACGCCTTGACCTGCGGCCAACGAGCGCTGCCCGCGGGCCAGGGTCAAGCGCGGGGCGCGCAGCGGGGCGAAGGCGTCGTTTGTCACCTCCCCGCGCCAGACGAGATCCCAGAGCGCCTCCTGAAGCTCCTCCGGTGAGCACTTGACGTCCAGCAGCAGATCGGTGAAGAAGCACGCTCCGGTCTCCAAGCGAGTTCGCACCGCCTCACGCTGTGGTGTCTCAGGCTCGTCCGCCGCGCCCCGCGGACCGGGAGGGGGGCCCAGCACCCCTGCATCCTCGCGGAAGTACAGTGCCACCCGGCCGGAGTGACGCCCCAGCGCGCCGGCGCCCACCCAGACCAACTCACCACTGGCGCATAGCTGATCGAGCCAGGACGGCGAATAGGCCCCGGTTCGCCTGGGCAGAACGTCCCGTTCCCACACGTCCGCGGGCAACGGGAGCCCCTGCAGCGGCACCAGAGCCTCGCGCAGGCGGTCGACCCCGGCGCCGGTGGCCGGATGGCGATCAACGCCCTGCCAGGCGGGTCCGAACACCGCCAGCGCGCGCTGGTCGGCGGGCTCGATCTCTTTGCGCAGCACGGCCAGCGAGGCCCGCCTCAGCCTGCGCAGCACGTCCGGATCGCAGAACTCGCGGTCGCTTCCCCCTGGTCTGAGCTCGCCACGGACCAGCGACCCCTCCCGCTCCAATTCGCGTAACGCGGATGAGGCGTCGATGCCGTAGCGCTGACGGACATCCGCAGCGGTGAACGGGCCGTGGGTCGCTGCGTGGCGTCGCATCAGCTTCGACAGCGGATCCGGCACGTCCGCCAGGAATGCCGCGGGGAGTCCGCCTGGCGGAGCAGCGCCGAGCGCGTCGCGGTACAGCCCGGCGTCGGCGGCGTCGATGAAGCGCTGTTCGCCGGCGATTCGCACGGGCACCACCCGCCGCTCGGAGATCAAGGCATCCACCATCTCCTTCGGAACAAGACCGTCTAGCACGCGGGGTTGAATTTCGGCCGCTGACAGGTCCCCCACCCGCCGCAGGATGTCGTGCAGCCCATCGCGATTTGCCGCCCTGCCCTGCTCGGAGAGATGCTGAAGATCGGCTTCCAGTGCCGCCAGCGCGCCGGGGTCGATCAGGTCCCGCAACTCCTCCTGGCCCAGCAGCTCGCGCAGTAGATCGCGATCGAGCGACAGCGCGGCCGCCCTACGCTCGGCATTCGGAGTGTCGCCCTCATACATGTAGGTGGCCACGTAGTCGAACAGGAGACTCGAGGCGAACGGCGACGCCGTGGGCGTCTCGACGTCGATCAGCGAGATCTCCCGTCGCCGGATCCGCGTCAGCAGCTCGACCAGGCCCGGGACGTCGAGGACGTCGCGCAAGCACTCGCGGTATGTCTCGAGCACGATCGGGAACTCCCCGTACTTCTTGGCCACCTCGAGCAGCGACTGCGACTTCAGCCGCTGCTGCCAGAGCGGCGTGCGCTTGCCCGGTCTGGCGCGGGGGATGAGCAGCGCGCGCCCGGCGTTCTCGCGAAAACGCGCACCGAACAGCGCGCTCGCTGAAAGCTCCTCGACGACGCGGTCCTCGACCTCGTCGGGCTCGAGCAGCACGAGCTCGGCGCCGGGGGGCTCCTCGGCATCGGGAAGGTGGACGATGATTCCGTCGTCGGAGTAGATGGCGTCCGCCTCCAGTCCAAGCTCGTCGCGGATGCGGGCACTCAGCGCGAGCGCCCAGGCGGAGTGGACCCTGCCTCCGAACGGCGAGAGCAGGCACAGGCGCCAGTCGCCGATCTCGTCGCGGAAGCGCTCGACGACGATCGTCCGGTCGGAGGGCACCACGCGCGTGGCCGCCTGCTGCTCGCGTAGGAAGTCGACAAGGTTTGCCGCGGCGCGGGGGTCGAGGTCGTATTCCTGCTCGAGTGCGGCCGTCGGCTGCTCTGCCGCCCACCGCGAGAACGCTCCGATCGCCTCTCCGAGCTCCCGAGGCCGCCCGACCCCGTCTCCCTTCCAGAATGGCACCGCGCCGGGGAGGCCGGGCGCCGGCGTGACGATTACCCGGTCGCGGGTGATCTCTTCGATCCGCCAGGTGCTCGCGCCGAGCAGGAACGTCTGGCCTGGGCGAGCCTCGTAGACCATCTCCTCGTCCAGTTCGCCGACTCGGCGGCCGTCGGGCAGCGTGACGGCATAAAGCCCGCGGTCGGGAATCGTCCCCGCGTTGACCACGGCTAGCTGGCGTGCCCCAGCGCGTGGCCGGATCCTGCCTTTGACGCGGTCCCACACGATCCGGGGACGGAGCTCGGCGAACTCGGCGGAGGGATAGCGGCCATCGAGCATGTCAAGGACGTTCTCCAGCTGTGTGCGGGGGAGGTCGGCGTAGGTGTGGGTGGCGGTCACCAGCGCGTACAGGTCGTCGACGGCGACGTGGTCCTCCTGGCCGGCCGCCGCCGCGATGGCCACTATCTGCTGGGCGAGCACGTCGAGCGGATTGCGAGGGACCACGGTGGTCTCGATCTCGTTCTCGCGCATCCGCCGTGCGACGACGGCGCACTCCAGCAGATCAGCGCGGAACTTGGGAAATATCCGCCCGCGGCTGACCTCGTCAACCGAGTGTCCGGCGCGCCCGATCCGTTGCAGGCCCCGCGCCACGGACTTCGGCGACTCGACCTGGATCACGAGATCGACCGCGCCCATGTCGATCCCCAGCTCGAGCGAGGAGGTGGCTACCAGGCAAGGCAGCTTTCCGGCCTTCAGCAGCTCCTCGACGACGGTCCGCTCCTCGCGCGCCAGCGAGCCGTGGTGGGCGCGCGCGATCTCCCTGGGCGGACGTCCCGCCTGCTGGTCCTCGGCAGCGGCCAGGTCGTTCAGGCGCAGCGCCAGGCGCTCGGCGCTGCGCCTGGCGTTGACGAACAGGATCGTCGAGCGATGCGCGCGCACGAGCGTCAGCAGTTCCGGGTAGATCGCGGGCCAGATCGAACGGCGAGTGGCCTCGCCTCCGGCAAGCGCGTCGAGATCCGGGGCCGGCGTGGCGTCGGGCTCGATCATCGACTCCACTGGTACCTGGATCTTGAGGTCGAGCGGCTTGCGCACGCCGGTATCGACGATCCGGCATCGGCGGCGGGGACCGACCATGAAGCGGCCCACCTCTTCGAGTGGTCGTTGCGTGGCCGACAGGCCGATGCGCTGGAGGTCATCGCCAGCCGCGCCCACCAGGCGCTCGAGCGTGAGCGCCAGATGCGAGCCGCGCTTGGTCGCTGCCACGGCGTGGATCTCGTCGATGATGCACCACCGGGCGCCCGCGAACAGCTGCGCAGCGCGGCCGGTGAGCATCAAATACAGCGACTCCGGCGTGGTGATCAAGATGTCGGGCGGCGTGCGCAGCATCGCCTGACGCTGCGCTTGCGGCGTGTCGCCGGTGCGCACGGCGACGCTGAGCTCCGGCGCGATCCCGCGCAGTGGGGCGCGCAGGTTACGCTCGATGTCGTAGGACAGCGCCTTCAGCGGTGAGACATACACGAGGCTCGTCTTCCGGTCCTCATCGCGGCGCTCGTCGGTCGCCAGCCGATCGATGGCCCACAAGAATGCCGCCAGCGTCTTGCCCGACCCGGTGGGCGCCGAGATCAGAACGTGCTCGCCGGAGGCGATCGCCGGCCAGGCCTGCTCCTGGGCCGGGGTCGGCGCGGCAAACGCGTGGCGAAACCACTCCCGAGTTCGAGCGCCGAAGGGTTTGAGGGGATCCGGATCGGACGCCACCACTGAGTCGAGCGTAGCTGTGTGGATCGAGCTCCCTGTCCGATCAGCTCGCGATAAGCAGCGCGTGCCGCATCGCGGCGGGTAGCACCGGGGAGTGCTCCGTCTCCTCGGTCTGGTGATCTCGATTGGCCTAGCCGACTCGATGAACCCGAGTTCGATCGGACCCGCTCTGTTTCTGGCATCCGGGTCTCAGCCGCGCCGCAGCGTGCTGCAGTTCGCCACCGGCTACACCGCGGTGATGCTCTTCGGGGGTCTGATCCTGACGCTCGGCCCCGGACGGGCGATCCTGGCGCTCGTTCCAAGGCCCACCCCAACCACGCGCTACATCCTGGAAATTGTGGCCGGCGCTGCGATGCTAGTCGCGGCTGTGGTGCTGTGGTTGCGGCGCCAGAGCTTGGGGGGCAAGGAGGCAGACGCCGGGTCGCATCCCAGACGCGGCTCCCCCGCGCTGATGGGCGTGACGATCTCCGCGGTAGAGCTGCCCACCGCCTTTCCCTACTTCGCGGCCATCGCGGCCGTCGTCGGCTCGGGCCTGAGCATCGGCCAGCACGTGATCCTGATCGCCGTCTACAACGCGTGCTTCGCCTTGCCGCTGCTCGGAATTGCGGCCATGCTGGCCATTGCCGGCGACAAGGCGGTCGAAGTTCTGGGCAGCGCCCGCAACGTCATGCGCAGGCATTGGCCAGTGATCGTCGCCACTGTGGCCCTCCTGGCAGGCGTGTTTGTCACCGCGCTCGGGATCACGGGGCTCGACCTCAAGGCCGGAGGCCACGCCGGCAAGATCTCTCGCCACCTGCACCATTTGCTCACCCATCCCGCGCCTTGACGCTGGCTGAGGTCTCGTCGCCTCACGGCGCGTGGTCGGGCGACATGAACGCGACCGCTTGACCGAGCCCCGTCGAGCGCCCGAGCGACGCGATCCGGCGGCCGGGCTGAACCGCGTCCCGGATCGGTCCCAGACGCTCGCCGAGGCGCCCGGCCAGCGCTTCTAGATCCTTGACCACCACCGTCAGCCCCCAGAAGCGCGCCGGGCCGGGACCGGCATCGGCCGACTCCACGAGCTCGAGGATCGCCGGTCCAACGCGGCGAAAGCCCATACGGCGTCCGCGGCGACCGCTGGCGATCACGCGCCGCAGCGGCATCTCGGCCGCTTCGAGTGCCGAGACGGTGCGGTCAAAGTTGGGCGTTACGACCACGACGTGATCGATTGCCACCGCGCCGTTGGGATGCGCGCGCGGCCAAACCCCGCGGAGCGACGTCACCGGCAAACCGTCGACCTCGGCCTGGACCCCGCTCACGGCCCACCCGGTGATCCCCTGGCCCGGAGCGCCGAATTGCAGCGAGACGCCGCCGATGGCGCACGTCCCGTCGTCGACCGCGAAGCCCAGGTCTGTCCATCGCTCCGGCGGGTCGGCCAGCGACAGGCCCAGTAATTCTGGTTTCAGACCGCGAGCTCCCGCGCGCGCGTGAATACGTTGTCCAGCATCGGTTCTGTCAGCCGCCCGGTGAACGTGTTCTGCTGACTGGGATGGAAGCAGCCGAGCAGCTCGAGGCCGCCGACGCAAGCCTGAGCACCATGCGCGAACTTCGGACGCGGCCGGGGAACCACCTCCTCTCGGGCGACCAGCGCGCGCAGCGCCGCGTCCCAGGCGAAGCTCCCGAGGCACACGATCACCCTCACGGAGGGCATCAAGGCCAGCTCGTCCACCAGATAGGGAAGGCAGTTGTCGCGCTCGGCCGGCGACGGACGGTTGGCTGGAGGAGCGCAGCGCACCGCGGCGGTCACGAAACAGCCCGAGAGCTCGAGGCCGTCGCCGCGCGCCACCGACTGCGGCTGGTTGGCGAACCCTGCGCGCCACAGGGCGGCGAACAGCCAGTCGCCCGAGCGGTCGCCGGTGAAGATCCGCCCGGTGCGGTTGCCCCCGTGGGCCGCGGGAGCCAGCCCCAGGACGAGCATCCGGGCGCCGGGATCGCCGAATCCGGGCAGCGGCCTGGCCCAGTACTCCTCGGAGGCGAACGCCGCGCGCTTGACTCGCGCCGTCTCCTCACGCCAGGCGACCAGACGCGGGCAGCGACGGCAGCTCACGACCCGCCGCTCAAGCGCCGCAAGCTCCCGCCGCCCGCCGGCGCTCACGAATCGGAACGGCGCAGCAGCCCGCCGATCAGGCGGTCGATGACGGGCGTCAGCTCGAGGACGTCCCCAGGCTCGCCGCGGCGCAGTTGCCGCGAGAGCAGCTCGATGATGCCTCCCACGACCGCGTAGGCGTCGTAGGGCGAGGCGAATCTCGGGCTCAGACCGAGCGCCGCCGCCCTGACGTTTTCGTCGTAGAGCAGATCGGCGAACGTCTGCACGAACTGGTCGCGACGGTTCGCGGCCTCCGGACCGGCGGCCATGATCTCCACCAAAAGCGTGTGGCTGTAGCCCGGGTTCTCGGCGACCACCTCGAGCATCTCGCGGGTGGCCGCTCGGATTCGTGCCTCGCCGTCGTGCCGGCCGACCTCCCTCGCCGCTTTGGCCATCGCCTCCGCCAGCACCTCGGTCGCTCGGTCGAACAGGGCCAGCATGCAGTCGTGCTTGTTGTCGAAGTGCGCGTAGAAGGTTGCCTTCGACATCCCCGCCCGCCGAGCGATCGAGGCTGCGCTGGCCGCGGCGTAGCCTCGCTCGGCGAACTCCTCGGCCGCGGCCCACAGCAGACGCTGGCGCTGCAGCGGCAGCCGTACCTCGAGCGGTGGCGCATGACGACCGCGGGCAGGGGTGGGTTGATCGGGCGGCGCGGCGGCGCTAGCCCGCCGACGCCGCCTGTGCTTGACCGCGGCGCTAGGCCTTGAGTGCCCGTCCATACTGACGCTCGTAGTAGTCGCGGTATGCGCCGGCCCGGATCGGCTCCCACCACCAGGCGTTATCTCGGTACCAGGCGACGGTGCGCTCCAGCCCCTGCTCGAAGCCCACCTGCGGCTGCCAGCCGAGCGCCGCGAGCTTCTCGGAGGACAACGAGTAGCGGCGATCGTGCCCGGGCCGGTCAGTCACGAACTCGATCAGCGACTCGTCCGCGCCCGCAAGCCCCACGATTCGGCGCACGGCCGCGAGGTTCTCGCACTCCTCGCCGCCGCCGCAGTTGTATGCCTCACCCGGCGCTCCGACCGCCAGCACCTGGCCGATGCCACGGGCGAAGTCCTCGACGAACAGCCAGTTACGCACGTTGCGCCCGTCGCCGTAGACGGGGAGCGGGTCTCCCGCCAGCGCGTTGAGGATCATCAGGGGGATCAGCTTCTCCGGATGCTGGTAAGGGCCGTAGTTGTTCGACCCGCGGCAGATCGAGGCCCGAAGACCATACGTCTGGAAGTAGCTGGAGACGAGCAGGTCGGCCCCCGCCTTTGTCGCGCTGTACGGCGAGGACGGTGATAACGGCGAGGCTTCCGTGAACGACCCCTCCTCGATCGACCCATAGACCTCGTCGGTAGAGACCTGCACGTATCGCAGCCCCCGCGCTCTGGCGGCCTCGAGCAGGACGTGGGTGCCCTGCATGTTCGTGACGATGAATGCCTCCGAGCCGATGATCGACCGATCGACGTGCGTCTCGGCGGCGAAGTTGACTATCGCCTCGCAGCCCTCGACGGCACCGGCGACGGCGATAGGGTCTTCGATCGCGCCCTGCAGGAAGCGGATGTCATCCCAAACGTCGTGGAGGTTCTCTCGCCGCCCGGCGTAGGTCAGCTTGTCGAGCACCGTCACCGTGTCGCCATGCTCGCCCCGGCGCTGGCGAACGAATGTCGAGCCGATGAAGCCGGCGCCGCCGCAGACCAGCAGTTTCATCCGGCAGTCACCTGTGCGGAGATGAACTCATGCAGCCCAGCGCGCCAGTCGGGCAGGATCGGCGCACCCGGGCGCTCGGAGCGCAGCACGCTGAAGGCGGGGCGTGGCGCGGGCCGCGGCATCTGCGCGGTCGTCGTGGGCGACACCTGGCACTCGATCGCCCCGAGCTCCACGATCTCTCGCGCGAAATCGAACCACGAGCATTGGCCCGAGGCGGCCACGTGGACCACGCCGGACATCTGCTCGCTTTGAGCGAGAGCTACGAGCGCCACGGCCAGGTGAGAAGTGAACGTGGGACAGCCCACTTGGTCCGCCACCACATCCAGCTGCTCCCGCTCGCCGGCCAGCCGCATGATGGTCTTCGGAAAACAGCGGCCGACCGCTCCGAACAGCCACGAGGTCCGCACGATCGTGTGACTGTCCGGCGCCTCGCGAGCGACTGCGCGTTCTCCTTCGAGCTTCGAGCGCCCGTACGCGGAGAGGGGCCCGACGGGGTCCGACTCCAGATAGGGGGTCGATTTCGATCCGTCAAACACGTAGTCACTCGAGACGTGCACGATCCTCGCGCCGTGGCGCGCGGCCGCGCGGGCGACGTTCCCGGCCCCATCGCCGTTTACGGCACCGGCAGCCTCGGGCGACGACTCGGCACCATCGACATCCGTCCATGCCGCGCAGTTGATGATTACGTCCGGCCGCGCCCCTCCGACCGTGGCGTCGAGCGCCCGGGTATCGGTGATGTTAAGGCGGGCGTGATCGCAGGCCAAGACCTCGGAGCCGCCGTCGGCAGCGGCTCGGCAAACGTCCGTCCCGAGCATGCCAGCGCCCCCTGTGACAAGCACGCGCATCCCCGCCAAGGGTACGCAAAGTCCTTTCCAGGGAGCATGCGCGCGAGCACGGCCGGCGGCTAGTTGACGGAACGCAAGCCGGCGGCTACACCGATAGCAGCCGGGGCTACTTCACGACGAACGAGCCGATCCCGCTGTAGTAGACGTTGCCGCTCGTGTAGTAGTGAGCCTGCCAGTAGTACCGCCCTGCCGTCACCGACCAGTAGCCGGGGAAGTTGAACGCGGCCACATAGCTGTACTTGCTGCCCTTCCAGCGCTTCACCGAGACGAAGTCGCACCGAATGGTGCTGAAGCACTCCTTGAGATGTCCGTACTTGTCGCGCTTCTTCGTCGGGGTGATGGCGACGAATACGCCCTTGCCCAACGGCGTCACCGGCACCTTGACGACGATCCGGATGGCGCCCGGATTCACTTGCTTGTGATTCGGCGAGAGCAGCCTCGGAGCGAGCCCGCCCGCCGCGGCCCCCACGCTCGCCGACGCGAGCATGACGCCCAGCACCAAGGCCAGCGCGCCGGCGCGCAGTCCCAGCTTCCTTCTCATAGCCCAACCTCCTTTGTCATTGCCTATTACTGGTGGGAAGGAACACGGCAACAGGGCCCAAGGTCGCGGCGATTAATCAGCCATCCGGGTGGGACCACTCCACGCCGAACATGAGCCCCAGGGCTCTGGCGCGCGCCGACTGAGCGCTGATCGTGCTTGGGGCGCTCGCGCTCGCGATCGTCAGCCTGGGCGGGGCATAACTCCATCTAACCGCGGAGCCGCACGGGCTGCGTCCACGTCTCGCGGCTCCGTGATCGACACCGGCCCGACCAACGCCGGGGATCCACTGACCGGGGGCTCGCTCGGGGTGTCGCCGTCATACTGCCTGCGGTGCCCGCACTCACGCGCGCCGCGGTCCTCGCCAGCTCGGCGGCCTTGGGAATCGCCGCCGCTGGCTGCGGGCAGCTGCGCTCCCAGTCCGTCCAGCAGCGCACGGCGGTTCAAACCACTTCGCTGCCCACCGATCACGCCCACCCCCAGGCTGTACAGCCGGTGGCCGGCGCCGCTCCGGCGTCCGGCGCGTCCGATGCTGCGCCGGGCGCCGTCAGCGTCGGTCCTCCCAGCGGCAGCAGCCTTCCGCAGCCAGAGTCGCTGGCGCAGGTGCGCGCGGAGCTCGCGGCCAGCGGCTTGTCGGGTGGGGTAACCCGGGCCACGCTGACCCCTGACGGGCTGGCGATCGCCCCGGAGGGGGCGCCCGCGGTGGTTCAGCAGATCATCAATGCGGGCAATCAGATCGCGCATCTGCCCTACCGCTTCGGCGGTGGCCACGGCACCTACCAGGACACCGCCTACGACTGCTCGGGATCGCTCAGCTTCGTGTTCATCGAGGCAGGGATCCTCAATACCACTGTGGACTCGTCCGAGCTGATGAGAATGGGTGACCCCGGGCCAGGCAAGTGGGTGACGATCTACGCCAACCCCGGCCACACTTACATGTATGTGGCGGGCGTCCGTTTCGACACCGTAGCGCTGGCGGCGAGCGGCAGCCGCTGGTCGGGTCGCCCGCCCGAGGAAGGCACCAGCGGATTCGTGGTCAGGCATCCGCCGGGGCTGTAGGAGCCGGCCGCTAGGCGGCCGCGTGCGCAGGCTCCGCCGCCCCGTAGGCGACGAAGTCCCGGCCGCGGATCAGCACCAGGGCGAGCACAGCAGCCGCGAGCGCGATCAAGCCAGCGACCAGCAGGATGTCGTTCATCCCGCTGACGTAGGCGCTGTGAATGACGACCGTGGTCCGCGCCCGCTGCGGCGCCGGCACCTGCCCGACGACCTCGCGGGCGCCCACGGCCGCTACCGCGTGGGCGATCTGGTGGGCGCGGCCCGCGAGCGCAGTGCCGGCCAGCTTGGGTGCCAGCTGGCTGCCCAGCGAGCTCTGGAAGATCGCCCCCAGGGCGGCAATGCCGGTGGCGATACCCACTTGACGAAAGGTGCTGTTGATCCCTGACGCCATCCCGCTGCGCTGCGGCGGCACCACGCCGATGGCGGTGGAGGCGAGCGGCGGGTTGACCAGTCCCACGCCCGCGCCGGCCACGATGAAGCCCGCGAGCAGTGCGGTCCAGTGCGAGCCGGCGCTCAAGCCTCGCATCAGCAGCAGCCCCACCCCCACCAGCGCCAGGCCGAGACTCAGCAATAGCCGGACTGGCACACGCGCGGAGAGGTTGCCCGACAACGCGGCCACGACGAAGCTGAGCAGCGAGACCGGCAGAAACCGCAGACCGGTCCCCAGCGGAGAGAGATTGAGGACGGTCTGCATGTACAGCGCCAGGTAGAGGAACATCGCGAACATCGAGGAGGCGATGCCGAAGGCCACCAGGGCGGCACCGTCGAAGGTCGGGTTGCGGAACAGCTTGAGGTCGAACATCGAGTTGCGCTGGATTACCTGCGAGACGACGAACAGCGCCAGCAGCACGACGGCGCCGGCGAACAGCGAAACGATCTCGGTACTGCCCCAACCGTGATCGTCACCCAGGACGAGCGCCAGAACGAGCGCGAACAGTGCGGCGGTGAAGGTGATCGTGCCCGCCCAGTCGATCCTCGTCCCCTCGGGATCGCGTGATTCCCGGACGCGAGCCATCGTCAATGCCGCACCAGCCAGGCCAATCGGAACGTTGATGAAGAAGATCGACTGCCAGCCCAGCGTGTCGGTCAGCACTCCTCCCACCAGCGGTCCGACGGCCACGGCGGCGCCGGTGGTTGCGCCCCAGATGCCGAACGCGGTGCCGCGCTCTCGACCGTGAAACTCCTGCGCCAGCAGCGCCAGGGAGGTGGAGAACATGATCGCCCCGCCGATCCCCTGTCCCCCTCTGGCCAAGATCAAGAACAGCGCGCTGGGCGACACCGCGCAGAGCAGCGAGGTGAGCGCGAACAGCGCCAGGCCGATCGTGAACACGAGCTTTCGTCCCAGCAGATCGGCCAGCGAGCCGGCGGTCAGAAGCAGCGAGGCCAGCGTCAGCGCGTAGGCGTCGACTACCCACTGAATGTCGGTGAAGCTGGCATGCAGCCCCTGGGCGATCTTCGGCAGCGCGACGTTGACGACGGTGATGTCGAGCAGCAGCATGAAGATCGACACGCAGACGACGATCAGCGTCCACCACTTACGGTGCATTGGCCCCAGGCTAGTCGGTCCTTTGCGGCGTTCTGGCGGACTGCGGTCAGACCTGGTCCGCGTCTCGTGGCAGCCGGCCGCTACGCGCGCCCGTAGACCGGCACCTCGGCACCGCTGATCGGCGAGGAGTCGGGCGAGAGCAGATGGGCGACCACGCCCGCGATCTCGGCGGGCTTCACCCAGCGCTCGTGGTCAGCTTTCGGCATCGACGTCCGGTTGGCGGGTGTGTCGATCACGCTCGGCAGGATCGCATTGCAGCGCACGCCGTCGTCCCGGTACTCGACGGCGACTGCTCTGGCGAACGCGATCACGGCGGCCTTGGAGGCGATGTACCCCGCGGCGCCCGAGAACGGCTGCAGCGCAGCGCGCGTGCCCACGCAGACGATCGAACCGCCCCCGGCGGCGACCAAATGCGGAAGGGCGGCCTGCGTGACCAGATACGTGGGACGTAGGTTGAGCCGGAACTGGGCCTCGAACTGCTCGAGCGGGGTCTCATCCACACGGGCGCCGGCCTGAAAGCCCCCGACGAGGTTGACCACGCCCCCCAGCGGCCTCGACCCATCCCCGGCGGCGGCCTCCACCACGCCGCGCGCAGACGCCGCCTCGAACAGGTCCGCTTTCACGAACTCGATTCCCGCCTGTGGCGCGATGCGCGCGAGCTCCGCTTCGACGACCCAGGGAACCACCACGCGCCAGCCCTCCGCCGTCAGCCGCTCGACCACGGCCACGCCGAGCCCACCCGTTCCGCCGGTGACGATCGCTGTACGTTGCATCGTGCCGTCCGCGAGCGACTTTATCTTCGTACGACGATGGAAGTTCGGCAATTTGCGGACGGTTGTGAGGTATCGCAGGCGCTGGTGGTGCGCGAGATCGAGCTGCGCCAGCGACGCGACGGCGGCGAATACCTCAAGCTCTTGCTGGGCGACAGGACGGGCAGCGTGCCGGCCGTGGTGTGGGAGGAGGTAGCGGGCGCGCGAGAGCTGTGCGCACCCGGTGAGGTGGTCTACATCGACGGTCGCTTTGCGGTCCATCCGCGCTACGGCCCACAGCTCGCGATCCAGGCGCTGAGGCGGGCGCGCGAGGGCGAGTATGCGCCCACCGACCTGGAGGACGGCCCGGCGCGAGATCCCCAGCAGATGGAGTCCGACCTCCGAGAGCTTCTGCGGACGATCCAGAACCCCTATCTGCGCCGGCTCCTGGGCCTGGTATTCAACGCCGGCTCGCCGGTCTGGCTCCGTTACCGTGACGCCCCCGCCGCCAAGCGCTACCACCAGGCCTACAGGCACGGGCTGCTCGAGCACTGCCTGACGGTGGCCCAGGCCGTCAGCGCCCTGTCGGCGATCTTCCCGGGCATCGATCGCGACGTGGCCGTGAGCGGCGCGCTCCTGCACGACATCGGCAAGCTCGAAGCCTACGACCTCGAGGGAGGCGCGATCGGCATGTCCGACCGCGGCCGATTGCACGGCGAGATTCCGCTCGGCTACTACCGAGTGCGGCGGGCGATCGAGCGGCTGGAAGGATTCCCGCCGGACCTCGAACAGGCCATCCTGCACATCATCCTCAGCCATCACGGCGCGCTGGAGCACGGCAGCCCGGTCGTGCCCTGCACGCGCGAGGCCACGCTGGTCCACATGATCGACAACCTCGGTGGCCGGCTCGGAAGCTTCGACCGACTGGAGAAGCAGCTGCCCGCGGGCGAGCAATGGTCCTCGTACGATCGCGCTCTGGGGGCTGGGGCGTACTTCGCGGCGCGCGCGGAGCCGGAGCGCGAGGCGGCGTAGGCGGCGCCGGCCGCCGCAGGACGGCCGCCGGGTCCTTGCCGGACGCCGCCGGGTCCTTGCCGGGCCTCTCCGAGGGCCGGTCAATGGCCGGCCGTATTTTCCGCTCGGAGACCCACCGTCCCCCGCAAGCACGCAATTCGTTGCGGTTCCGTCACGGCGCGTCGCAAAATGCGCAAATAGGGCCCATTGCAGCCCGGCGCGCGCCCCCGCCGGCCACGACCTCCCTCGGCCGCCGACTAGAGTCTCGGTCGTGGCCAAGGACACCGAAAAGCTGATCCGTCAGCTATCGCTGATCTCCTATTTGATGGCCGAGCGGCGACCCGTGACGGCCCCGGAGATCCGCCGCGACGTCGAGGGCTACAGCGTGATGAACGAGGATGCGTTCGCGCGCCGTTTCTACGCCGACCGATCGGAGCTCGAGGCGCTGGGGATCCTGCTTACGATCGAGAAGCCGATCGACGGCCAAGTGGAGCAGGAGAATTACTCGCTCCCGCCCGAGAACTTTCACCTGCCGCCGATCGAGTTCTCCGACGAGGAACTGGCGGCGCTGCGGACCGCGCTGCAGCTGCTGGATGGCGAGTTCGCCTACGCCGAGCCGCTGCGGCTGGCGCTGCAGCAGATCGCCTGGGGCAGACCGAGCCCGCTGAACGCACCGGAGCAGCACACTGTGGCGCTGGGAATCACCGGCTCGGCGGGCGGCCATGAGCTCTCCCAGCGCCTGCAGAAGGTGGAGATGGCGATCTTCAGGCGCAAGACAATCGTCTTCGACTACTACACGATGGAGCGCGGCGAGCTCTCATCGCGGCGCGTCGATCCCTACCAGCTGCTCTACCAGGGCAACCAGTTCTATGTCGTCGGCCGCTCGCATGAGCGCAGCGCAATCCGTGTCTTTCGCCTGTCGCGGATCCGGGGCAAGGTGGCGTATGCGACCAAGGCCGAGCACGACTTTCAGCGCCCATCGGATTTCGATCCCCGGGCCTACGCCAACCGCATCCAGTGGCAGTTCGGCGATCCGATCGGAACGGCCGAGGTCTGGGTCTCGGGTCGGATCGCCTGGCAGATCGAGCGTCATTTCGGGCGCTTTGGAGAGACCGATCGGGATGAGGATGGGGCGATCGTGTTCCGAACTCCATACGCCAACGCCCGGCAGCTGATCGCCTGGGTTCTGGGCCTCGGCGAGAACGCGCGCTTGCTGGGCCCTCCGGAGCTCGAGGCCGAGCTTCAGGAGCGGGTGAAGCTGCTGGTGGAGCGCCACAGCGGCGAGCCTGCGGTCGCCCCGGCAGCGGAAAGCGCGCCCGCCGAAGGTCCTCGCCGCTCTCAGGCTCGCGAGGAGGATGCGACGACCAATGGTCACCAGCCGGACGCCGCGATCCGTCCCGAGCGTTTCGCGCGGCTGGTGACGCTGGCAAGCATCCTGATCGATGCCGGCCGCGCGGGGCGCCGGCTCGACGCCCGCGAGCTATGCACCGCGCTGAAGGTCTCAGAGCAGGAGCTGCGCGAGGACATCTCGGTGCTCAACGTCGTCAACTTCGGTGCCGGCACCTACGTCCTCTACGCCGAGATCGGCGACGACGGGATGGTGGAGGTGGACCCCGAGCCCTACGGGGACTCGTTCGCCCGTCCGGCCAGGCTGCTGCCCGTGGAGGCCAAGGCCCTGATTGCGGCCATCGATCTGATCGGCGAGCACATCCCTGCTGGTTCGCTCGCCAGCGTGCGCCGGAAGGTGGTGGCCGCGCTGGGCGAGGACCCGGCCACGGAGGGCTTGCAGGTCGCCTCCCCCGCGGGCGATGACGCCGACATCTCCGCAGTGGTCTCTCGCTCCATCGCCGCCAGCGAGCTGCTGTCGATCGAGTACTACAAGCAGAACGAAGACGAGTTCGCGACGCGCTTGATCGAGCCCTATGCGCTGATCAATGGCCGCGAGGGCTGGTACGTCACCAGCTATGACCGCGAACGGGAGAGCGTGCGTCATTTCCGCCTGGACCGGATCAAGTCGGCCTCGACGGTGGGAGAGCGCTTCGAACCGCGCCCGGAGATCGATCCCGTGGCGGATGTCGACGGCTGGCCCCGGACCGGCGAAGTGCCCGCGTCGCGCCGCGCGCAGGTCTGGATCTCACCCGAGCGCACGCGCTGGGCCCGCGAGGAGCGGGCGGTGGTACAGGAGCTCGAGGACGGCGCCGTGGTCGTGGAGCTTGCCTTTGCCGGCGTCGACTGGCTGGTTCGCGAGGTCCTCAAAGAGGCCGGAGACGCCGCCGTGCTCGAGCCAGCGGATGCGCGCGAGGCGGTCCGCAGCGCAGCGGCCGCCCTCGCCGCCACCGCGCGGGTGTGAGCCGCAGAGAACAGATTCGGATGAGTGCGCCGGAGGCTGCCGCCTTCGTGGCCGAGCAGCGCGTGGTGGTCTGCGCCACCAACGGTCCCCATGGCTGGCCCCACGTGATGCCGCTGTGGTACGTCGTGCGCGACGCGGAGATCTGGGCCTGGACATACGCAAAGTCGCAGAAGGCGCTCAACCTCGAGCGCGACCCGCGCGCCACGCTTCAGATCGAGGCCGGCGACTCCTACGAGCAGCTGCGGGGGGTGATGGTCGAGGCGCAGACTACGATCCATCGCGACCTGGAGGGGGTGGCAAGCGTGGGGGCGGAGATCCTCGAGCGCTACGGCACGGGCGCCTTGGGCGAGGACTTCATGGCCATGGTCAGAGCCCAGGCCGCCAAGCGGGTGGCGCTCCAGTTCGTGCCGCGGCGCACATCCAGCTGGGACCACCGCAAGCTGGGCGGGCAGTATTGATTAACAGGCGCGCGTGAAGCGCGCCTTTTATTTTCGGCGAGCATCTTTGCGGCTGCCGGGTACCCTCGCGGCTGATGCGAGACCTGAAGGGACTGATCCTTTCCGGCGGCAAGGGGACGCGGCTGCGCCCGATCACCCACACCAGCGCCAAGCAGCTCGTGCCGGTGGCGAACAAGCCGGTGCTGTTCTACGGCATCGAGGCTATGGCCGAGGCCGGGATCGAGGACGTGGGGATCATCATCGCCCCCGAGACCGGCGAGGAGATCAAGGCCGCGGTCGGCGACGGCTCGCGCTTCGGCGTGAGGCTCACCTACCTGCTCCAGGACGAGCCGTTGGGTCTGGCGCACGCAGTGCTCACCGCGGAGCCGTTCCTCGGCGATTCGTCCGTTCGTGATGTATCTGGGCGACAACTTGCTCCAGGGCGGTATCGCCGACCTCGTGACGGCGTTCCGCGGCTCGGGACCGGACGCCCTGATCCTGCTGACGCCGGTCCCGGACCCCGAGCACTACGGCGTCGCCGAGCTGCGCGACGGCAGGGTGACGCAGCTGGTGGAGAAGCCCGCTGAGCCGCGGACGGACCTGGCGCTTGTCGGCGTTTACATGTTCACCCCGCCGGTCCACGACGCGGCGCGCGCGATCCAGCCGTCGGCCCGCGGCGAGCTCGAGATCACGGATGCCATCCAGCACCTGGTTGACGGGGGGATGCGCGTCGAGCCGCACATCGTCCAGGGATGGTGGAAGGACACCGGGCGCCTGGAGGACATGCTCGCGGCCAACCGCTTGGTGCTCGACACGATCGATGAGCGCATCGAGGGGCACCTCATCGACTCCCAGGTCGACGGTCGCGTGGTGATCGAGCAGGGGGCACGGCTCGAGCGCTGCGCGGTTCGGGGCCCGGCGATCATCGGCCAGGACTCTTCGCTGAGCGACTGCTACGTCGGCCCGTACACCGCGATCGGCCGCGGCTGCACGATCGAGAACGCCGAGGTTGAGCACTCGATCCTGCTCGAGGGAGCCGCCGTCCGGGATCTCGCCGGGCGGATGGAGTCATCGTTGCTGGGCCGCAACGTGAGCATCGGCCGCGATCATCGCCAGCCCCGGGCCTACCGCTTCATGGTCGGCGACAACTCCGAGATCGGGATTCTCTAGTCGAACCAGCGGCGCGGGGTCAATCCCGCAGCTCGGCGGCCAGCTCGCCCATCTGCGCGAACAGCTGCATGCGGACGCGCTCCGCAACGCGGCCGTATTGACCGCGATCGTTGCGGGCGATCGTCGACGCGTTGACGACGATCCGCTCGACGTCGTCCCAGCGTGCGAATGGCCGGCTGCTGAACTCGGGCCACGCCAGGATCTCTCGCGAGGCGTCGACCGGACCCATGCCGCGGCCGATGCGCTCCCGCACCCCGGCCGCCACGATCTCCCAGTACGAGCGCAGCGTGCGCACGCCGTCCAGATCGGTCAGCGGGCCGTGGCCCGGGACTACGGTTCGCGGCTCGAGCTCGATGATCCGATCCAGCGCGGCCAGCCAGTTCTCGACCGGGCCTACCCACATCAGCGGCGTGACGTCAACGAACATCAAGTCGGCGGCGAACACCACGCCGGCATCCGGGAGGTGAACGATCAGGTCTCCGGGCGTGTGCGCCGGTCCAAGCTCAAGCAGCTCGACTTGTCGTCCTCCGACCTCTAGCTCCAGCTTGCCTTCGAATGTGACCGTGGGCGGCGTGATCGAGATGCCGGCGAAGTCATATGCGCGTAGCTCGCGGGCGAAGGCGCCCAGCCCGGCGAGCTTTGCCGCTCCGGGCAGCGGCAGTGAAAAGGACGGAATACGGCCAAGCTGACTGACGAGCCGCAGGGCGCGAGGTTCGTCGCCCCGCATATCCTCGGCCCCCGTCCGCGTGGCGATGATCTCCGTCCTCGCCCAGCAATTGGTTGCCCCAGCAGTGGTCCGGATCCCCGTGGGTGTTGATCACCTTGCGGATCGGGGCGGCCGTTGTGTGGGGCTGCATGGCGGCCAGCATCCGCCGAGTGAGCCGCAGGTCGAACAGAGTGTCGATCAGCAGCGACTCCCCGTCGCCGACGATCAGGCCGGCGTTTGACTCGCCCAGCTCCCCGTTGGGCTGAAGCCAGGCATAGAGCCCGTCGCCAACGGCCTGCAGGCCCTGGGCATAGCGCGCCGGACGACCGAGCAGCGAGCGCTCGCCGGGGGCGGCAGGGCTCACGCGCGGAGCTCGTCGAGCTCGGCGCGCAGCGACGCCACCGCGGCCTCGAGCGCCGCCACCCTGTCTGCCAGCTCGCCGCCTGGTATCGCCGGCGTGGCCTGCCCCGGGCTGCTCGGCTCGGCGGTAGGCACGCCCCCGTCGCCGCCGAGCAGGTGCTCAAAGCGCTCTTCCTTCTGCCCGGGGCGGCGCTCCAGCCGCCGGACATAACCGCGGTCGATCAGGACTCCCAGCGCCAGCTCGGCGTCGGCCAGGGTGGCGAAGTGCGCCAACCGCTCAGAGCGACTCCTGAGCTCGCCCGGGGTCTGCGGGCCGCGTAGCAAGAGAACCGCCAACAGCGCGAGCTCGTTGGGTCCTAGTCCGAGCGCCTCCTCGGCCAGATGGCGGTACTTGGTCGCGCGGCTACCGTGACCGCTGGCCAGCCGGGCCAGGCCGTAGCGGGACAGGCGCTGGGCCGCCGTGCGCACCGTTTGCTCGTCATAGGCCGTGACCGGGTCGCGGTTGGTGGTCTGGTTGCAGGCCAGCCGCAACGCGCCCAGCGACAGCGGATATTGGTCGGGCGTTGTCCAGCGCTTCTCGATCAGGCAGCCCAGAACGCGCTGCTCGGGCGAGGTCAGCTGGGCGACGTGCACCCCGGGAAGTATTGCCCGTACGCGGCGTCCTTTGGGACAGGATGACAAATATCCGCCACCCCATCGGAGCCTCGCTGGCGGCTATCGCGCTGGCGCTCGCCGCAGCCGCTTGCGGCTCCTCAAGCTCGGGTTCCTCGCCGAGCACTCAATCCCCCAGCGCCGCCTACACCCCGCTCACCACCGCGACAACCAACGCCAAGCCGCGAACGCACCACGTCTCCCATCGCGTTGCTTCCCACAAGCCCGCGTCGACTCATGTCGCCGCCGCCACTCCGGTGAGGACAACAGGTCAACCACCGGTCCCGGTGACGACCACCAGCACCCCTCCGCCTCCTACGTCGAGCACCATGCACACGACCGCGGCCGCGCCCGTCACTACTCCGGCACCCGTCACGACCTCATCGCACCCGACGCCGCGTCCGACCACGACCCACCCCATGACGACGCCCGCTCCCAGTTCATCCCAAGCCAGCGGCGGGATTCCGCAGGGCGCGAACGCCGGGGATGGGGACTCCGACAACCACGGCGGCCCGAGCGACGGCGACGGCGACATCTAGGTAGACGCCCCGGAGGATTGGGTCGGGCCGGCGCCGGTTGACCCTCCGCCGCCCGGGGCCCGACGGCGCGGCCCGGCCCCCACCCCGGGGACCGCCGCCGGGCCGCCCCGATGCCCGCCCGGGGACCCCACGGCGTCCCGACCGCGCCTGGCCAAGCCCCCTCGGCACCCGTGACTTGACAGGATATATCTGTACGATATATCCTGTCGCTATATGGCATCGGACCTCAGCCCTACCGGCCGCGTGATCCTCGGGATGCTGGCCCTGGGCAACACGACCGGCTATGAGATCAAACGGGTGGTCGACAAGTCGACGCGTCGCTTTTGGGCGGCCAGCTACGGCCAGATATATCCCGAGCTGCGCCGACTGGAAGGACAGGATCTAATCCGCGGATGGCCCGACCCGTCCGGCGGCCGGGCGCGGACTACGTACGAGCTGACGCCGCAGGGCGAGGCGGCCCTGAAGGAATGGCTGGCTTCGGAGGAAGATCTGGTTTACGAGGTCCGGGACGAGGGTTTCCTGAAGCTGTTCTTCTCCGACAGCCTGCCGGAACGCCGTCTGCAGAACATCCGCGAGATGCGCGCGGTCCAGGAGCGCAAGCTCGCAGAGCTCCGCGCGATTCAGACGAAGGCCACCGAGTTCCACCCCGGGCCGCGCCTGACGCTCGAGGCCGGGATCGCGCTGACCGAGTGCATGATCAGCTGGTGCCAGACCACTGAGCGCCGGCTCGGCGAGGAGCCGTCGGAGTCGTTGGCCGGGCGAGAGTTGCTGAGGATGCCGGACGAGGGCCGCTAGCGATGCTGGCGAGACTGGCCACCTTCCTCTACGCCAACCGCCGAAGGGTGCTCGCGGTGGCTGTCCTTCTAACCGCAGTGGCCGGAGTGTTCGGCGTGTCCGTTGCCTCGCATCTGAGCCCCTACGGTGCGACCGACCCGTCGACGCAGAGCGTTCACGCCACGAACCGCTTCCAAGCGGCGACGGGGCGGACCATCGACCCCGAGGTCGTGGCGCTCGTCGCCTCCGGTGACGTCCACACGGCCGCGGCAAAGCGGCGGGTGAAAGCGATCGCCCGGGAGCTCCAAGCTCAGCCCGGCGTGGCCTCCGTACAAAGCTATTACCACACCCGCGAGCCGGCGATGGTCTCGCGCGACGGACGCTCGACGTATGTCGTCGCCTACTTCCGGCCCGGCTCCGACAAGCAGCTAGACGATGACGCGAAGGTGATCGAGCGCCACTTCGCCGCCCAACCCGATGTCAAGCTCGGCGGTGGGGCCATCGCCAACCTGCAGGCAAATGCCCAGGTAAGCCACGACCTCGGCCACGCCGAGCTGCTGGCGTTCCCGTTCATCTTCCTGCTGTCGCTGCTGTTCTTCCGCTCGCTCGTGGCCGCGGTGCTGCCCCCGCTGCTCGGCGGGCTGGCGATCTTGGGAACGTTTCTGCTGCTGCGGATCGTCTCCACGTTCGCCGACCTCTCGGTGTTCGCCCTCAATCTCACCACGGGGATGGGCCTGGGTCTGGCAATCGACTACAGCCTGTTCATCGTCTCGCGCTACCGCGAGGAGGCGGCGCACTCGGGTTTCGAGCTCACAGCGCTGAGGCGCACGTTGCAGACGGCCGGGCGCACCGTGATCTTCAGCTCGCTGACAATCGCCGTAGCCGTGGCCTCGCTGACGTTCTTTCCCCAGCGCTTTCTGTACTCGATGGGGATCGCGGGCGCGATCGTGGCGCTGCTGGCGGCGACCCTGTCGCTCACCGTGCTGCCTGCGCTGCTGGCGGCGCTCGGACCGCGTGTCAATGCCCTGTCTCCGGCCCGGCTTCGCCACGCCGCCGAACGGGAGGCGCGCCCCGCCACGAGCGGAGCCTGGTACCGGCTGGCGCGGTTCGTCCGTCGCCGGCCGGGACGGATCGCGCTCGCCGCCACTGCGGCGCTGATTGCGCTCGGAATTCCGTTCACCCAGATCCGCTTCATCACAGTCGACGCCCGGGTGCTGCCAACGACCCTCAGCGCCCGGCAAGTGCAGGACACGCTTCAGTCGAGCTTTGCTCCCAACCGGACGAATCCGCTGGAAGTCGTCCTCGGGGCGCCACCCAGCCAACCCCGAGTGCGAGCGCTGGCCGCCCATATCGCGCAGCTGCCGGGCGTCTCGGCCGCCTTACCAGCGCAGCCTGCGGGGACGCGGATGTCGCTCCTCGTGGTGGCGCCGGTCGATGGACCGCTCACAGCGCGCACCCAGACGCTCCTTCACCGCGTCAGATCCCTCCGTCCGCCGTTCTATCTCGGCGTGGCCGGCGAGACGGCGTCGTACGTCGATCTGGAACACAGCTTGGCGGTCCATTTGCCGGCGGTGTTGACCGTGGTGGTGCTCGCCACCCTGATCGTCTTGTTCCTGATGACGGGCTCGGTGGTGCTGCCCCTGAAGGCGGTGGTGATGAACGTTCTCGGCCTGAGCGCGATGTTCGGGATCTTGGTGCTGATCTTCCAGGACGGCAATCTCCAGGGACCGTTGAGCTTTCAGAGCCTGGGCGCGCTCGACGCCACGCAACCGATCCTGCTGTTCGTGATCGGGTTCGGCTTGGCGACCGACTACGGTGTGTTCCTGCTGGCGAGGATCAAGGAGGCGCGTGACAACGGGGCGGCCAACTCGGAAGCCGTAGCGCTGGGTCTCGAGCGCACGGGGCGCATTGTTACTGCCGCCGCGCTTCTGTTCGCGGTAGCGCTGGCGGCGTTCGCGACCTCCTCGATCGTGTTCATCAAGGAGCTTGGCTTGGGCGCGGCGTTGGCAGTGCTGATCGATGCCTCGGTGATTCGGGCGCTGCTGGTGCCCTCGCTGATGGAGCTGCTGGGAAGCGCGAACTGGTGGGCGCCAGCGCCGCTGCGCCGGCTGCACGAGCGCATCGGCCTCAAAGAGGATCGTCCACGAGTTGAGTCACAGCCCCAGGCATCAGGAGCCTGAGGAATCACTGCGCCCCGAGCAAACACGCACCGAGGCAGCTCTCCGCTGGGGCACCGTGAGACGATGACAAGCGCGATGGAGGACCGTCAGGCGATCTGGAAGCAGACCAAGCGCCGCATGCAGGTGGGTCTCTCCACCGCGAACGTGATCGGTGCGGTGACCGTAACGGTGTTCCTCACGTTTCTCGTTCCGGTGCCTGCCGCGTTCAAACACAACGCTACGGCGCTGTGGCTGAACGGCGTGTTGTCGGTGCTGTACATCGTCGCGGCCACGGTCGTCGCAGTGAAGCTCAGCCCTAGGAGAGCCGACCCAATCCGTCGGTGGTTCCTCTCCGGCCGGCCCGCGGATCGGGAAGTCCGCGACTTTGCCCTTCGCTCACCGCTCAGGCAGGCCATGATCTCAGCGAAGATCTGGGGTGCGGCGACGATTCTGTTCACGGTTCTGAACGCGTTCGAGTCGAGCGACGTCGCTGCGCAGAGCGCGATCACGATCCCGCTCGGCGGGCTGGCCAGCGGTGCCGTCACATACCTGTTGGCCGAGCGGTTCGCCCGGCCGTTGACCGCCGCGGCGCTAGCCGAAGGAGCGCCCGAGGAGCCCGTGGGCCCGGGCGTGGAGGCCCGAGTGATCGTCGCTTGGGGGTTGGCCGCGGCGCTTCCGCTGTTCGGGTGCATGTTGCTCGCCGTCAGCATTCTCGTAGTCGGCCACTGGTCGCCGACGCATATCGCGATCAGCCTGCTGATCCTGGCTGCACTCGCGCTGGTGCTCGGGTTCCGGGCGATGCGTATCGCCGGCGGCTCGATATCGGAGCCAATCGAAGCCGTGCGTGCGGCACAGCGCCGGGTGCAGGCTGGAGCGCTCGACACCGAGATTCCCGTCTACGACGGCAGCGAGGTGGGACTCCTACAAGCAGGCTTCAATGAGATGACCGCTGGGCTCCGAGATCGCGAGCGGATTCGCGAGGCATTCGGCATCTACCTCGACCGGGAGGTGGCCGAGCACATTTTGTCCCGGGGGACGGCGCTTTCCGGAGAGGAAGTCGAGATCACGGCGGTGTTCATCGACATACGGGACTTCACCGGCTACGCAGAGCGCTCGAGCGCCCGGCAAGTGGTAGCGACACTCAATCGGCTGTTCGAGCTGATCGTCCCGATCATCCACCGCCACGGGGGACACGTCGACAAGTTCGTTGGAGACGGGCTGCTGGCCGTGTTCGGCGCGCCCCGCCAGGAGGCCCACCACGCCGACCAAGCGCTGAGCGCGGCGATCGAAGCCGCGCGGGCCGTCGAGGAGTCGTTAGGCGATGAGCTTCAGATCGGAATCGGTCTGAGTTCGGGGCCAGTGATCGCCGGAAACGTGGGTGGGGCAGGGCGCCTCGAGTTTTCGGTGATCGGGGACGCGGTCAACGTCGCGGCGAGGATCGAGGCCGCCACGCGCCAGACGGGCGACGTGATCCTGGTCTCCGCTGACACCAATGCGCTGCTCTCGGGCGAACACGCTGCGCTGCTCGAGCGCCGGTCGACACTGGCGCTCAAGGGGAAGTCCGAGGCGACCTCCCTGTTCGCGCCGAAGGCGCTCGAGGCGCTGCCCGCGCGTCCTAGCGCCCGTTGATCAGGGACCGGCCTCGCTTTGCGCCGGGTGGAGCGTGCTGCCGGCGAGCAACACCGCGCTCACCGCCGCCGGGTCGTCCCACATCGGGACGTGACCGCAGTCCGGTAGCAAGACCTCGCGCACGCCCGGTGCAGCGCCTCGCGGACGGGAGACGAGCTGGTCGCGCTCCGGCCAGGCCAGCGTGACCGGAGCCGTTATCTCGGCCAGCAGCGTGAACGTCCCCGCCCGCATCGCTCGGTTGACATCCGTGAATCCGGACGCGCGCAGATAGCTACGTACGAGTGCGGCCGCCTGGTCCGGCGGGACGCGTTCGGGATGGGCCACCGATCCGGACAGGATCAGCCGCCTGATGGCCGCGGAGCGCATCGCGGGCGCGATCGCGGGGAGAGCCGCCCGCGCGATGCGGCGTCCGAACTCGGGCTTCGGGGCGAGCGGCTTGGGCCACAATCCGGCCGGGGCGATCGCGGTCACCGTGGCCGCGTCGCCGGCTGCGGCTGCCTCAAGCGCGACCCAGCCGCCCAGCGAGTTGCCTGCGAGGTGTGTCCGTCCAGAGTCGAGGCCCAGCTCACGCAGCAAGTCGATCACTGCCCTGGCCAGCCGACTGGGGGTCGGCGGCGCCGCGCCGTTCAGCGGAGGGGACTCGCCGAAGCCGGGGAGATCGACGCAGATGACCTCGCGCCGCGCACGCAGCAATGGCAACACCGGCGCCCACACGGTGCGGTTTGCGCCCAGCGGGTGCAGCAACACGAGCGGCTCACCCTGACCTGAGCGGTCGTAGGCGAGTCGTCGCGTCAGTCACTCAAGCTCAAGACGGCTTGTTATTGGCAATCGCCACGACTGCGCTCGACGGTGGCTTGCTGAACTCATAGAACGCGCCGGGTCCCTTGCCCTGTTTGCCGAAGCCGATGCCTGCCGCCTCGAGCGCCTTGACGATCCCGCCGATCGAGTGGACCTTGTACACCTCGAAGCCCAGGTTGTTGGGGAGCTTACCTTGCGCGAACCGGGCCAGCGCCCGGTGCTCGGCCTCGGTGCCGAGGATCTCCGCCGCGTAGCGCGCGAGCGACTCTTTGCCGGCCTTGGCGAAGGCCGTCACCGCGATCAGCGGGCGAAGAACTCGAACACGTCCTCCCGCGGCCGAGCCACCCGCTGCTCGCGCTCTAGCTCGTCGATCGTCATTGGCGCCCGAGCACGTCACGCAACGCCTCGTCGATCGTGGGCTGGGAGAACTCGAAGCCGAGCGAAAGCAGACGCTCCGGAACGACCCGGGCGCCGTCCGTGACCACCTGGGCCATCTCGCCGTACAGAAGCCGCAGCGCGAAACCGGGGACGGGAAGCACGGCCGGCCGCCCGAGCGCGGCGCCCAGGGCCCGCGAGAAACGGGCATTGGTGACTGGCTGTGGCGCCGCCAGGTTGACGGGTCCCGAGACCTCATCACGAGCGGCGGAGAAGGCCATCGCCCGGGCCACATCGTCCACATGTATCCAGGGCACATATTGCTTTCCGCCGGCCACCGGTCCGCCCAGACCCAGCCGGAAGAAGGGCAGCATCTGTCCCAGTGCGCCGCCGCCTGGGCTCAGCACCACGCCGGTCCGGCTCAGTACCACGCGCATCAGCGGCTCGGCCACCTGCGCCTCGCGCTCCCAATCGATCACGACCTGGGCCAGGAAGTCCGAGCCCGCGCCGGCCTGCTCGTTGATCTCCCGCTCGCCGGTCGATCCGTAGTAGCCGGTGGCGGACTGCGAGACCAGGACCGCTGGTCGCTCGGGGTCCGGCAGCTCTCTGAGGGCGTCGACGAGGTTCTTGGTCGACAGCACGCGCGATTCGCGGATCGCGCGCTTGGCGCCCTCGCTCCAGCGCTGAGCGATTGGCTCCCCCAGCAGATGGATGACGGCGTCGGCGCCGCTCAGCGCGGAGCGTGGTGGCTGAGAGGCGGTGGGGTCACTCCAGCGCTGGACATCTACCCCCGCCGGCAGCTTTTCGCGGGCACTATCCGGGTCGCGCGAAAGCCCGATCACCTCGTGCTCGCTCTGCCGCAACTCGTCGATCAGGCTCCGCCCAATGGTCCCCGTGGCCCCGGTGACGACGATCCTGGCCATCACGCGGCGGCGGACTGGGCAACGGGATCAACCAGCGAACGGCACAGCTCCCATAGCCGGCGCCGGTCCTCGGCGCTCTCCTCACCGGCGCCGAGGAGGTAGTGCGTCGGGCGCGGCTGGCGATCGTGCCAGAAGCAGCCCGTGCACTCCAGGGGCTCGGGGGCGCCGCCCAGCCACACGATCGTGTCGGCACCATCCTCGGGCGAGCGGATGATGGGGCGAGTCACCTTCCGAAACACCGGCAGCCACTGGCGCACGCCTTCGGTGTCCGCCCAGCCCGGGTGCATCGAGTGCACCACGATCCCCCGCTCCCGCAGGCGCTCGGCCCATTCCTCGGTGATCACCACCTCTTCTCGCTTGGTGCGGGCGTAGAACAGCTTGGGCGAGTAGCGGGTCGATTCGGACTGCAGGTCCTCGCCGGGCAGCCGCTGCCCGTACATGCCACCCGAAGACACGTTGATCACCCTCGCCGGGGCACTGCGCTCCAGTAGCTCACTCAGCCAATCGATCAGCGCGAACGGCGCCAGTACGTGCGTGGCAAATGTGAGCTCGTGTCCGTCCGCCGAGCGCTCGCGCTCGTCGGGCATGACGCCTGCGTTGTTGACCAGCACGTCCAGGCGCTGCTCCTCGGCCTTGAAGCGCTCGGTAAACGACCTCAGCTCCGTCAGGCTCGATATGTCGCACGCCAGGGGCCTGACGTCGGCGGCCGGCACGGCCTCCTGGATCCGCGCCACGGCATCTTCGGCCCGGCGCTCGTTACGTCCGAGCGCTCGCACGCTGGCGCCGAGGCGGGCAAAACCTCGGCAGGAGGCGAGCCCAAGGCCCGATGCGGCGCCGGTGACCAAGACCACCTTGCCGTCCATCCGCGGGGGATCAGCGGGCCAGCCCGCCAGCCGGCGGCGAAGCTCGAGGCCGACATTGCCGTAACCCAGGGCAATCGTGCGGTCGAGGGCGGTGTCCAAAAAACGATCCCAGGAACTCATTGCGTCTCCTGCGGCGATCACGACCAGGACGCTCGCGTACGCGACGCCCGCCTAGCGTCCGCGGCCGCTCGCTCGACCCCTCCTCGCCACTTGCCGCGAATCCGCCCGAGCCTGGAGGCGGGTTTCGCGAGCAACAGCTGCACGTCGCAGATCCGCCGTTCGGCAAAGCCCGCCTGGCAGTAGCAGAGGTAGAGCGTCCACAGCCGCTGGAAGCGCTCGTCGTAGCCCAGCTCGGCTAGCTCCGGCGCCGCTGCCTGAAAGCGCTTGTGCCACTCGCGAAGCGTCGGCACGTAGTGCGAGGTGATGTCCTGCAAGTCGATGAGCTGCAGGTCGGTGTGGCGCGCCAGATCGCGCGCGATGGCCTCCAGCGATGGCAGCGAACCGCCGGGGAAGATGCGTTGCTTCATGAACGAGCGCGAGGCCTTCTCGACCTCGTAGGCGCGGTCGTCGATGGTGATCGCCTGCAGCAGCATCGCGCCGTCGGGCGCGAGCAACCTGGAGCAGGTACCCAGGAACGCGCCGGTGTGCCGCCAGCCGACTGCCTCGATCATCTCGATCGACACCAGCTTGTCGTAGCTACCGCGCAAGTCGCGGTAATCGCTGAGCAGTACCGTGACGCGGCCCTCGAGGCCAGCTCGTCTGACCCGCTCGAGCGCGTGGGCGTACTGCTCAGACGAGATTGTCGTTGTCGTCACCCGGCAGCCGCGTGTGCTGGCTGCATGGAGCGCGAACGAGCCCCAGCCCGTTCCGATCTCGAGGACGTGATCGCGTGGGGAGAGCTCGAGCTTCTGACATACCAGCTCCAGCTTCGCCGCCTGCGCTTCGGCGAGCGTCATCCCGTCGTGTGTGAACAGTGCACAGGAATAGGTCATCGTCGGACCGAGCATTCGCCCGAACAACTCGTTGCCCAGGTCGTAATGGGCGGCGATGTCCCGCCGACGGCGGTCCCGGCTGTCGGGGCGCACGAGCGCCCGGGCTACCTGCAGCGGCCGCCACACTGCCGCCATCCGCTTCCGAGCTCGGTCCATGGTCGCCCCGTTGCGGGCGGCGAGACGAATGAGCGCCACCAGGTCGGGAGAGCTCCACAGACCCTCGGCATACGCGTCGGCGAGCCCCACGCTTCCGCGCAGAAGGTTGCGCCACAGTCGTGACGAGCGCACCACCGCCGTTGCCACCGGCGCCCCGGAGCCGAAGCTGCAGCGCCGCTTGTTCTCCACGATCACCAGCGTGCCGGCGCGGATCCGTCGCAGCGCCATCAGCGCCAGCACCCTGCACAAACGGTCGATCATGCGCCCGCCTCACGCGGGTGCGAGAAAACGGTCGCTCCCGCCAGCTTCAGCCTCACCGCTTGCCAGTAGATGAGCCTCAGCACCCGCAACGTCTGGAAGGGATAGCGGGCCATCGTGCGCGCCAGTGACGAATCAGTCAGCTCCCGGCGACGCAGAGCCAGCGTGGCGTCGAACAGCCGGCGTCCGTCGCGGCGACTCTCGATGGCCACCGCGAGCGTACGAGACGGCGTGCTCGCCCGGCAGCTATACGAATGGTTCATGGCCATGAAGGGCGAGACATGTAGCGCTTTGGCAAACGCCCCCCTGCCACCCGGCACGACATACGCATGGCGCTCACCCCAGGGCGTGTTCGTGACCTCCGCCAGCAGGCTCTCGATCCTCCGCTCGTCCTCGTCCATGCAGTAATAGAAGCTCACCGGGTTGAAGCAGTGGCCGAACGCGCGAAGTTGCGTAAGCACGCGTACCGGCCCGGACGGTCGCCGACCGGTCTGCCGTGAGACTTCGTCGCGGACCGCGTCGGCCAGCGGGCGCCGCGCATCTCCGAAGTAGTCGGAGCGCCTAAAGCGCACGAGGCCTGGCCGCGCGGACACCAGCCGCCCGCCGAGCAACCGAGGAAGCTCGTCCAGGTCGAGATAGGCCAGCGCCAGCCGGTAGCGGAACTCGTGCCGAGGCTCCAGACGCCGATGGTTGACGGTCCCCTCGTAGAGACAGCTCGCCGTGCTCAAGTCCGCACCCTCGCCGTGCTCAAGTCCGCATCCTGAGCTCAGGTCCGCACTCCGAGCTCCGCGGCGACACGGTGGGCGCTGACGACGCCGTCCTCGTGAAAGCCCCATCCACAGTACGCGCCGCAGAAGTGCACGCCGGCCTGGCCCGAGATCTCCCGAATCCGCGCCTGCGCCCGGACGCCATCCGGCGTATATACCGGGTGCGCATAAGGGATTCGCTTGATGATCCTCGCGGGGTCGATGCGCTCCGTGTGATTTAGCGTGACACAGAACTCGCGCTCCGCCCGCAGGCCCTGAAGTCTGTTCATGTGGTAGGTCAGAGTCGGGTAGCCGGTGGGCTCTTCCAGCAGGTGATAGTTCCAGCTGGCCCAAGCCCGCCGGCGCCGGGGAAGCATCCGGACGTCCGTGTGGAGCACCGCCTCGTTGCGCTGATACGGGAGCGCCCCCAGGACCTCACGCTCGTGGTAGGTCGGCTCCCGCAGCAGCGGCAGCGCCTGGTCGGCGTGCGTCGCCAGCACCACGCGGTCGAAGCGCTCGGGCTCCGGGCACGCGGTCGATACCAGCACGTGATCATCGGCGCGCCGGAGTGCGATGACCCGCGTGCACAGCCGTAGCCGGTCCCGAAAAGGGGCGGTCAACGCTTCCACGTAGCGGGCAGAGCCGCCGGCAACCGTCCGCCAATGGGGCCTGCCGCGGAGCGAAAGCATCCCGTGGTTGTGAAAGAACTGGACCAAGAAGCGCGCCGGGAAGCTCCACAGCTGGCGGGGATCGGCCGACCACACCGCCGCCGCCTGGGGGACGATCAACCGCTCGATGAAGGCCCGGGAAAAGCGCTGTTGCTCGAGCCAGTCGAGCAACGAAGGGCCGTCGTCGTCCACGCGCAGGAGCTCGCGGGCCGCCGACTGAAAGCGGCGCACCTCGGCCACCATGCGGTGAAACGACGGCGCCAGGAGGTTCGCTCGGGTGGCGTATAGGCCGTTCGGAGACGTGCTCGCGTACTCAAATTGGCCGACGGCGTCGCTGACGCTGAAGCTCATGTTGGACGGCTGCCAGCGCACCCTAAGCGTCTCGAGCAGCCGCCCGAAATAGGGATAGTTGCGGTCGTTGAAGACGACGAACCCCGTGTCCACGTGATGTGTCTCGTATGGCGTGTCGACCCGCACGGTGTTGGCATGCCCGCCGGCGTAATCGCCCGCCTCGAACACGACGATCTCGTGCTCACGCTGCAGCAGATGAGCTGCCACTAGACCAGAGATCCCGGCGCCCACGATCGCGATCTTCATCGCGCAGTCCGCTCGCCCGGTACCACTAGCTCAGCCTGGCGGTGATCACCGGGTTGTGGGTCGGGGCGCGACTTCCACCAGCCGGCTCCGGCGTCACCATCACGATGCTGACGCCCCGCATGCTGCCGGGCAGCGCCACGTACGACGAGCCAGTGGCGGTGGCTCCGAACAGAACATTCGCCGGCACCGGAGCTTGAGCCCCCCGCTTCATCCACACCTCGTACACCCGTCCTCGCGGCGGCGGGGAGATGTGGTGGACGACCAGCTCTGCGTGGTCGCCGGACAGGCGCAGCTGGGCATCGCCGGAAATGCCTGCCACCTGCGCCTGGATCACGCGCGTGCTTGCGCTACCGAGGCTCAGCGCAAGCACCACGGCCACAGCCGCTGCCGCAACGGCCGCACACGCCCCCAGCCAGCGCGGCCTCAGCAATGCCGCGCGAGGGAGCTGGAAGGTCGCCTGCCCCCGCCCTCGGTCGGCGCGAACGGCGCGCATGATGCGCCGACGCAGCCGCGGGGAAGCCGGATACTGGGGCGCGGCCATGGGCAGCGCGTTCGCCCCCTGTTGTAGCGCGGCGACCTCTTCGCGGCAGGCATCACAGCTCTCGAGATGTCTCCGAAACGCCTCCGCCTCTGCGGGCTCGAGCGCCCCAAGCACGTAGGCCGCGGCGTCCTCGCCTCGATCGTGGTCTCCGGTCATACTCAGCTCGTCGCTCACTGAAGCACCCCGCTTGCCTCGCCCAGCGACAGCCGCAGCTTGGCCAGTCCGAGCCGCATCCGGCCTTTGACGGTGCCTGCCGGCAACTCGAGCATCTCGGATATCTGGCTATGAGTGAAGCCCCCGAAGTACGCCAGCTCGATCACTCGCCGCTGGTCGGCTGGCAGCCCGTGCAGCGCGGAGCGCACGCGGCGGGCATCGTCTCGACGCTCGACCTCTGCGTCGGTCAGCTCGGGCGCCGGCATCCGCTCTGCCAGTCCCTCATCACCGACGTCGCGTGCGCCGCGCGACACCTCCCGGCGAAGGGCGTCGATCGCCCGGTTATGGACGAAGCTCAGCAACCACGACCGCACGCTCCCCCGTGCGCGGTCGTAGCGCGCGCCGCTACGCCACAGCGACAGGAACGCCTCTTGCACGACTTCCTCCGCACGCGGCCGCGAGCCGCACATGCGGTAAGCGAGTGAGAATGCCGCGCCCGCGTGCCTCTCGAAGACAACCTCGAAGGCCCGCGAGTCGCCTCCCCGGACCATCTCCATGAGGTCCTCATCGGCCTGGCCACGCAGATCGGGGCGGTTGCTTCGGAAGAGTGACATTCGGAGCGCCGACATTCTCAGACGTCCCCTTTACGTGCCGGAAGCGCGGCCGGATCACCGATAGGCGACCGCGGGATCTCTCGGACCCTCCGCCTGACATTACGATCGCGGTCGTGATCACAGAGGCGATCGTCCCTGTCGCCGGCCGCGGCACGCGCATGCTGCCGGCCACTCGTTCGCAGCCCAAGGAGATGCTGCCGCTGGTCGACAAGCCTGTGGTCCAGTACGTCGTGGAGGAGCTTCAACAAGCGGGCATCCGGCGCATCCTGTTCATCACCGCGGCTGGCAAGCGCGCGATCGAGGACCACTTCGACGAATCCGGGCCGGAGTTGAAGATCCTCTATGCGCGTCAGCCCAGCCCTGCCGGGCTCGGCGACGCCGTTCGGCGTGCTGAGGGCTTCGCCAGGGGAGGCGTGGTCGTGGCACTGGGCGACGGCGTGATCGACCCGCCGGGCATCGTGCCCCGGCTGATCGAGGCCTTCGAATCAGATCGCCTCGACGCGGTCCTGGCAGTGGCACCGATCCGCGAGGAGGAGGTAACGCGCCGTGGGATCGTCGTGGCCCAGGGTGGCGAAGTCACGGAGCTGCTAGAGAAGCCGCAACCCTCCGAGGTGTCGAGCCGGACAGCGATGATGGGGCGCTACGTGCTCGGGCCGCCGGTGTTCGAAGCCCTGCGTGGCTTGAACCCCGACGCCTCGGGCGAGGTGCAGCTCACCGATGCGCTCAGACGCGTGATCGACGGCGGCGGGCGGATCGCGGCGATACCGCTGGCGCCCGGCCAGCGACGACACGACGTCGGCACGCCCGAGGGGTACTGCAGCGCGTTCGTGGAGCTCGCGCTGCGCGACCCGCGGTTTGGAGCGCACCTCCGCGCCCGGACCCTGGAGTTGCTTCGTGGCGCCGATGGCGCTAGGGAAAGCGCCGGGTAGGCCCCTCGCTCTCAGTATGCGGACCAGCCGTCTGAGAGGCCCTGGCCGGCGCCGTAGTCAGAGGGCCCGGGTCCGCCGTAGCCATAAGGATCCTGTCCGCCGTAGCCGCCCTGGCCATCGCCGTAGCCGCCGGGGCCGTTCCCGTATCCGCTGGACCCGCCGCCGCCGTAGCCATACCCGCCCGGGCCGCCGCCAGAGCCAGACGTTCCCTGGCCGCTCTGGCCAGAGCCAGACGTTCCCTGGTCGCTCTGGCCCTGCCAGGCGACCGAGAACGAGGAGCCATCGGTTGAAAGGCTGCCCGGGATCGCGCCGGCCTGCGAGGTACCGCCTGTGGATACGAAGCCTGAGCCGGACGCCATCTGCACCGGCTGCGCGCTCCAGGCGGAGTCGGAGATCGGCCCGGTGTGCCCGTTCGCCGTGGCGGTGGCACTCGAGAAGTTGACAGAGCCGAAGTTCGCGAGCGGAAGGACCTGGCAGTCCCCGGTCTGGTCGCATGCCGCCGGCGCCTCCGCGATCCAGTCGGCGGTAGACGTGTCGGGATCGCTCATCTGAAGCGTCTTGGTCGCAGATTGTCCGCTGGTGGTGTCCTGGAGTGAGACGGTCACGTTGCTGCCGCTGACCTCCACGCTGGCCGAGACATGATCACCGGGGCTGATGGCCACGTTGAGCTTCACGGGTCCGGCGGGCACAAGCTCATACCAGGCGAAGTGCACCGCTGCGCCCGACGAGGAGCCATCGCCGCACTGGGCCTGTGTGCCCACCTGCTCGAGCGCTTGCGTCTGTTGTGAAGTTCCGCCTAGGCCGACCCAGAATGCGTCGTAGCCCGATCCTGAGGAACAGCTCACGGACGGTTCGACCCAGCTTCCGGAGACGGCCGAGAACTTCCCGCTGCCTGACGCGTTTCCGGCCACGTAGCCGGACCAATTCTCGCTCGTCGCCTGTTGCTGTGTGACGCTCGCGCCAGCGGCTGCCGGGACCGCGGCGAAGCCCGCCACGGACGCGAAGCTCAGGGCTGTTGCCATGACTCGTGATCTCATGACCATGAGTCTGGGAGCCCTCGATTAGAAGACCTTCGGAACTCGCGAAGAGACCGCTAGGAAAAGACGAAGAGGAACTTATGAGTGCCCGCAGCGAAGGCGATCGTGGGCCGCCAGCGAACCATCGGCTGTGAGCACCAATCGGCTGGAGGCCTTCTCCGACGGGGTGATCGCGGTGGCGATCACATTGCTCGTGCTGAACATCGCGGTCCCGGCGCCGGAGGGTCTCGGTCGGCACACGCTGGCCCACGCGCTCGTCGCGCAGTGGCAGGTCTACACGGCATACGTGGTCTCGTTCCTCACGATCGGGATCATCTGGATCAACCACCACGTGATGATCAGCCGGCTGCGCGAGGCAGATCACACGATCCTGATCCTCAACCTGTTTCTGTTGCTGACGATCGGTCTGCTGCCGTTCAGCACCAATCTGCTGGCGACCTACCTCAAGCGCGGAAGCGGCGAGAACCTGGCGGCCGGTGTGTACTCCGGCTCCTTATTGTTGATGTCGATCGCCTTCGCCACCCTGAACTGGCACATCCTGATGCGCAAGGCACATCGCATGCGGACCGAGCTGCCGCTCGCCGAGCGCCGCAGGATCCTGGCGCGCAGCATCACCGGGCTCCCGCCGTACGTGATCGCCACCGGGCTCGCCCCGCTGTCACCGTATGTTCCGCTCGCGATCTGCGGGGCGCTCGCGCTCTTCTATGCCACCCCGATCGCCACGGGCATGGGACGCGCTGCTGCGCAGGACACCGCGTGAGGCGGCTTACAGTTCTGGCGTGAGCGACTACCGTCCCGCCGACGCGAGAGTCTCACCGCGCTATGCGGGCGTGCGGACCTTCGCCCGGCTCCCGTACGTGGAGCTGGACCGCGTGACACCCAGCTCCGGCATCAACGCCGCCGTCCTCGGAGCGCCGTTTGACACCGCGACCAGCTTCCGCCCGGGCGCCCGCTTCGGGCCGGAGGCGATCCGCTCGGCCTCGGCGCTGGTCAGGCCTTACCACCCGGCGCTCGACGTGAACGTGTTCGACGAGCTCGCTGTGATCGACGCCGGCGACCTCCAGGTGACCCCGGGCAATGCGCTGCGCACCGTGGGCCAGATCGACGACGGCCTCAGACCGCTGCTCGAGTCGGGCGTCGTGCCGCTAGTGCTGGGAGGCGATCATTCGATCGTGCTCGGCGAGCTGCGGGCACAGTCCGCGGCCGCCGGGCCGGCCGCCGTCGTGCTGCTCGACGCCCACGCCGACGTCTGGGATCAGTACTACGGCGAGAAGTACTTCCACGGGACGCCATTCCGCCGGGCCGTCGAGGAAGGCGTGGTCGACCCCTCGCGCTCCGTGCTCGCGGGAATGCGCAGTCCGCTATACGCACGAGCCGACCTCGACGCCCCACGCGAGCTGGGTTTTGAGGTGATCACGGGAGATGAGCTGCTCGCGCTATCGCCGGAGGGTTACAGCGAGCGCGTGCGCGCCCGGGTCGGTGACGGGCCGGTGCATCTGTCGTTCGACATCGACGTCTTGGATCCGGCGTTCGCGCCCGGGACGGGTACACCCGAGGTGGCCGGGCTCCAGCCCCGCGAGGTGCTGGCCTACCTGCGCGCGTTGGCCGGGATCCGCTTCTCGGGCTTCGACGTCGTCGAAGTCTCGCCGCCCTACGACGGGCCGGGCCAGACCACCGCTCTGCATGCAGCGGCGGTCGCGTACGAGATGCTGGCGCTGCTGGCAGTCCAGAGGCGCGGGTCGTGAGGCCCCGTGACCGCCCGCCGACCCGACGGCCTCGGAGCCTGGGCGTCTGACCGGAAATATAGGCCGGTCAGATATCCACCCTTATGTCCATCGATTTAGTTGACTCGGACTCGGAGGCGGAGGCGGAGGGGCTGAGGACCTACGCCGACGGCCCGGTGACCACCGAGCCATCGCTCGCCCCGTCCGCTGACGCGTCAACGGGAACGGTCACATCCGGATTCCAGGAGTACGCGTATTCCGGCTTGTCGTTGACCTTCCACAGCTCGGTCAGCTTGAGCGGCCGGAAGGTGTCCCACATCACCGCCAGCTCGTCGGTCCGCTTGGCTCCGAGCGCCTTCTCCACCGCGCCCGGCTGGGGCCCATGGGGCAGTCCGGAGGGGTGCAGCGTGACGCAGCCAACGTCGACTCCCTTGCGTGCCGCGTAGTCGCCGTCGGCGTAGAACATGACCTCCTCGGACTGGATGTTCGAGTGGTGGTAGGGCAGCGGCACCGCTTCGGGGTCCCAGTCGAGCAGGCGCGGGGCAAACGTGCAGATCACGAATCCCGGTCCCTGGAAGGTCTGATGGGTGGGCGGCGGGAGGTGAAAGCGCCCGGCGCGGGGCTCGAAGTCATCGGCATTGAAGGCGTACGGCCACACGTAGCCGTCCCAGCTGACGACGTCGAACGGATGACGGTCGAGCACGTAGTCCTGAAGGGCACCCCGCACCCTCACCGTCAAACGATGCTCGCCGGGCTCGCTCACCGTCTCGAGCTCCACGGGCGGGCGGAAGTCCCGCTGGGAGAACGGCGAGTGCTCCAGCAGCTGGCCGTAGCGGTTGCGGTAGCGGGAGGGCGTCTCGATCTCCCCGGGCGTGTGGAAGCAGAGCCAGAACTGCTCCGCACCGGGGGTCAACTCCCACGTGACCGTCGTGCCGCGCGGTACGACCAGATAGTCGCGCTCCCGGAACGGGACGCGGCCGAAGACCGTACGCAGCACGCCGCCACCGCGATGCACGTAGATCACCTCGTCGCCCTCGCCGTTGCGGTAGAAGCCGTCCAAAGCTTCGGTCGGCTTACAGATCGCCACCTCGAGGTCTCCGTTGAACATCAGTAGCTGCCGCCCGGAGACCGGGTCGCCGCCAGGCTGCACGGGCCTCAGATCGGTCAGGCGATGCACGTGCGCGTCGGGCATCCACTCGCGGCGCTCCAGCGTCCGCAGCTCGCCCGCTTGGGCGATCCGGCACGGCGATTGGAGGTGGTAGAGGATTGACTCGTTGCCTGAGAAGCCCTCGTAACCCATTACCTCCTCCACGAGCAGGCGGCCGTCGTCACGGAACTGAGAGTGACGCTTGGGCGGGAGCTCGCCTACTGCCGCGTAACGCATCTGCTACAGATTGCCGCGCTTGGCCTGCTCGCGCTCGATGGCCTCGAACAACGCCTTGAAGTTGCCTTCGCCGAAGCCGCGAGCGCCGTGGCGTTCGATCAGCTCGAAGAAGATCGTCGGGCGGTCTCCGAGTGGAGCGGTGAAGATCTGGAGCAGGTAGCCCTCGTCGTCGCGGTCGACGAGGATCCCCAGCCTGCGCAGGTCCTCGAGGGACTCCGAAATCTCACCGATCCGCCCGGGCACCTCCTCGTAATAACTCTCGGGGGTATTGAGGAAGCGGATGCCGCGCTTACGCAGCTCGGAGACGGCGTGGACGATGTCCTCCGTCGTCAGCGCGATGTGCTGCGCACCGGGGCCCTCGTAGTACTCGAGGTACTCGTCGATTTGCGACTTGCGCTTGCCCTCGGCCGGCTCATTGATCGGGAACTTGACGCGGCCGTCGCCGCCCGTGACGACCTTCGACATGAGGGCCGAATACTCGGTGGAGATGGCCTCATCGGAGAAGTGGATCATCTCGGTCATCCCGAACACTTCCTCGTAATAGGAGACCCACTGGTTCATCGCGCCCAGCTCGACGTTGCCCACGATGTGGTCGATGCCGCAGACCAAAGCCTCTTGCAAGCCGTTGCCGCCGGCCGCCTCGAATCCGGGCAAGAAAGCGCCATCGTAGTCAGAGCGGTCGACGAAGCGGTGAACGGTGTCACCGTAGGCGGCCACATCCGCCAGACGCACAGCGCCGTGCTCATCATTCTGCACCCACGGCTCCGCGAGGCCTCTGGCTCCGCGCTTTGTCGCCTCCAGGTAGGCGTGCTCTACGTCCGGCACCGCCAAGGCGATCACCTTTACGCCGTCGCCGTGAAGGGCATGGTGACGAGCCACTTCGGTCCCAGAGCGCAGCGTGCCGGTCAGGACCAGCGTGATGTCGCTCTGGCGCAAGACGTGGGAGGTGGTGTCCCGCCGGCCGGTTTCCAGTCCGCTGTAGGCGACCTCGCTGAAGCCGAACACATGGCGGAAGTAGTAGCTGGCCTGTGCCGCATTGCCCACCCACAGCTCGACGTGGTCGATGCCGTGCAGCGGCATGAAGTCGGTGTCGTGCGGTGCGTGTACCGCCTCAGGCGTCGTCGTCATCTAGTCCTCCAGAGCGTTCCGCCGCCAACTCTTGAGCGGCGATCAGTGTGTTGGTGTCGGCACTCGCCGCGCGGGCGTAGATCTCCTGCAGCGTGTCGCCGATGCGCTCGATTCCGCGCTCCACGCGCGCCCGGTCAAAGCCCTGTAGCTCGTCGGCGACCGCGATCAACCCGCCGGCGTTGACCACGAAGTCCGGCGCCCAGATGACCCCCCGCCGGCGGAGCTCCTCCGCCGCGTCCTCATAGGCCAGCTGGTTGTTGGCAGCGCCGGCCACGATCGGCACGCGTAGCGTGGCGATCGTATGGGTACTGAGCACCCCACCTAGCGCACAAGGTGCGAGCACGTCGGCTTCGGTGAGAAGCGCTTGCTGCGGTGCTACCCACCCAGCGCCAAGCTCCTCGGCCAGCGGCCGCCTACTGAGGTCGATGTCCGAGAGGGTCAGCCGCGCCCCGGCGCTATGTAGGCTGCGCGCCAGCTTGGAGCCGACGTGTCCCAGCCCCAAGACCACCACGTGACGGTCGGCAAGCGGTCCGCGCAGCGAAGTCTCGATCGCGACCTGCACGCCATGCGCGGTGTAGGGACTCGGATCCCCTGCACCTCCGTCGGCTGTCGGACGCCCGGCGATGTAGTTCGTAAAGGAGCCGACATACGAGATGTCCTCGATCGACGTGCCCGCGTCCTGAGCCGTTATGTAGCGGCCTCCGAACGACTCCACGAGCTCGGCGAAGTCATGCAAAGCGCGCTGGCGCAGGTCGCGATTCCGTGGGACGCCGGGCGGCAGCGCGATGACGCCTTTGCCGCCACCGAGCTCGAGGCCGGCCACCGCCGCCTTGAACGTCATCGAGCGCGCCAGGCGCTTCACGTCCTCCAGCGCCTCCACCGCGGTCTCGTAGGGCTCGATGCGGCAGCCGCCGAGCGATCGGCCACCGACGGTACGGTGGACCGCGATCGCCATCTCCAGGCCGGAGCGGGGGCCGCGCCTGGTGCGTACCTCCTCGTAGTCGCTGGCCAGCACGCTCTCGGATGCAAGCGCACTCATCGCGCACCTGCCCCGGCACCGGCGCGCATCAGGGCGATCGACTCGTCATTGCAGTCGCAGAAAAAGCTGCCGACGACGTCCACCACGTCCGCGATCGACTCCGCTCGGTAGAGGACCGGCTGATAGGCCGTGATGTCGTAATCGGCGGTGCCCATCTCGACGACGTTAAGCGGCCTGTGGTCCATGCCCCGGAACTCTTCGATCTCCCCGAAACTCGACAGGATCCCCGCCCCGTAGGCGCGCACCTCCCCGTCCTCGAGCACGGTTCCGAACTCGAGCGAGAACCAAAAGACGCGCGAGAGGAACTTGAGGTTCTCCTCGTCCTGAAGCCGCCGGGCGGCCTCGCCCGCCAGGCGGTGGAGCTCGCCGAACGTGGGCGTGGCCAGCAGGTGTCCGTGGCCGATGACCTCGTGAACGATGTCCGGCTCGGGCGTGTACAGCGGCACCGCCGGATGGCGCACATACTGGGTGGAGTAGAAGCGCAGGTCAGCGAGCGACCGATAGAACTGCGCCAGCGGCACCAGCCCCGCGGCTGGCAGATAGCGCCATCCGCAGACCGGCTCGAGCAAAGCTGAAACCTCGTCGAGGCTTGGGATCCGCTCGGTGGGAAGGCCGACTTGCGCCTTGGCCGTCACATACTCGCGGACCGCGTAGCGCTCGTGCTTGCGCTCGAGCTCTCGGCACACCGTCCGCCAGACGCCCTGCTCGTCTTCGCTGTAGGCGATCTCCGGCGCGGGCTGACCTGGCTCCCATGCGAGCGCCGCCGCCGCAATCTCGTTGCGGCGCGCTCGGTAGACGGGATCGTTGGCGCCGGGGTGATCGTGGGCCAAGTGGACGGTGACCGCACCGTCTTCATCTGTGGTCACCGGCGAGTAGAGCTGTCCCTCTTCGTACATCTCCCTGGTCAGACCGTTTAGCACCAGGGCCATCTACTTGCAAGTCTGACCAGTTGACGATGTCAATATGCCCTATTCTGGATTCACTGCGGGTATTCTTATAGGCAGATTGCCCAAGTTCGACTCTCTCGATTCCCGCCTGATCCGCTACCTGCGTGAGAACCCTCGCGTGGGACTGCTCGAGGTGGCTCGCCAGCTGCAAGTGGCGCGGGGCACGGTCCAGGCCCGGCTGGCCAGGCTCGAGGCCAGCGGTGTGGTCACCGGTCACGGGCCGGAGATCGACCCCCAGGCCCTCGGCTACTCGATCACGGCGTTCGTGCTGATCGAGCTGGCGCAGGGGAGACTGGCCGAGGCCGTGGAGGTGATGGAGGCCGTTCCCGAGGTGCTCGAGGCGGACGGCGTATCCGGCCCCCAAGATCTGATCTGCCGCGTGGTGGCGCGTGACACCGAGCATCTACAGCAGCTGGTCAACCAGCTGCTCTCCACGCCAGCTATTCAGCGCTGCACGAGCTACATCGTGCTCTCGCGTCAAGTGCCGCCGCGCACCGGGCCGTTGGTGGCAGCGGCAGCGCAGACGCGCTGACGAGCTCCTAAACGCCCGTCGGAGTTCCGCCGCCGGGGCCGCCGGCTCCCGTCACCGGGCGGGCGAGGCTGCCCGTGGCATCCACCTCGGCGTTATCCAGCACGACATTGAATGTCGCCGCGTAGCCGTGCTTGACGCTGCCTCTGACCTTGACGACGTTCGTGGCGAAGTCGGCGCTGGTCAGGACCGTGTCGCTCTCGTCGGTTGTCGGGTCCTTCTGCGGCGAGCGCGTGTTGTAGGGCACCGCATGCGTGAGGACGTGATCGTTGTCGGCATCGGAGAAGAAGATCTGCGTCGTGTAGCCGGCGATCGTCGCGCCGCTGTGCGACAGCTTGCGGATCCGCACATGGATGTGGATCGCGCGGCTCGTGTACCAGCCGGGCCAGATCGTCTTGAAGTTCACCTGGCCGTGCACCGGCTTGCTATTTATCCCCCGGTCCTTGCCCGTGATCTGGTATCCGCGCAGGAAGTTGTCAGCCAGCGTGTCGCCACCGCCGGTGCCGCCGCCGGCTTGCTGAGAAGACTCGTCCGAGTACAGGCCGTGGGCGTTGGCGTGCCAGATATCTACGGCTACGCCGTCGAGCGGCTTGCAGTGGTTGCTGGAGTCGACGACGTTGATCGTCAGATTCAGCGATGTGCCCGCCTGGCGGCCTCCGCCGTGGGCGTTGGCGCGGATATCCGAGCGGTGGAGCATGGTGTTGACCCAGTAGGGGCCCTCGGTCAGCTCCGGAGTGAGCTTTGCGCAGCTCGAGGCAGCGATCGCGGGGGTCTCCCCGAATACTGCACCCAGCGCCGGTGTAAACAGGTATGCCGCGCCGGCGGCGCCTGCGGCTTGGACGGCCTGGCGCCGGGTGATGTGATCCATGTTTATGCGCTCCCTAGTCGATCTGGCCCTCGCCATGAAACTTCGCAGGTGCCTGTAAGCGGGACGTAGGAAGACCCGGGCTCGATAATCCCGGCATGGACGACCGCTATGCCACCGCCTTCCTGGACTGGGCGGGCTGCGCGATCGCCGGAATGCAGCAGCCGGCGGCTCGCGCGGCCCTAGCGTCCGGCGACCGAGTGCTGGCGCTGGGCACCGCCGGTCACGTACTCGACTACGACGACACCTATGCGCCGGGGCTGGCCCATCTCAGCGCGCCGATCGCTCCCGCGGCGCTCGTCACCGCGGCCGAGACTGGCGCCACCTGCGGTCAGATGCTGGAGAGCTATGCCGCCGGCTTCGAAGCGATGGGTGCCGTGGCCCGCGCCTCTCACCCCGCGCTCTACGACCGCGGCTGGCACCCCACCGCGGTGTGTGGAGTCGTGGGAGCTTCGGTTGCGGCGGCGAATCTGCTCGGGGCCGAGCGCGAGCGGGCGATCGGCATCTCGCTGCTGCGAGCGGGCGGGTTCCAGGCCGCATTCGGCTCGGATGGCAAGTCATTACAGGTCGGCATGGCCGCGTCGATCGGCGTGACCGCTGCCAGGCTGGCGGCCCACGGCGCGTCGGTTCCGCTGCGTCAGGCTGCTCACGGCCCGGCCGGTTTCGAGGCGGTCTTCGGTGGCACTTTCAGCGAGCCGGTGGCCGGCAGCGAGCCGGCGATCGAGCGTAACTGGATCAAGGCCTGGCCCTGCTGCCTTCAGACCCACAGCTCGATTGAGGCCGCGGAGCGCGCACGTGTGGCGGCCGTCGAGCTCGAGCACAAGCCGGAAGTGACCGTGCATCCGATCTCGCTGCGCGCCGCGGCGTACGGTCCCCAGCCCGTCGACGGCCTGCAGGCCAAGTTCTCGATTCCGTATCTGGTGGCGTACACGCTGGCGCGCGGCGCGCCTCGGGTCGAGAGCTTTGAGCAAGTGGACCTCGATGTGGCTCAGGCGGCAGATGCCGTGCAGATAAGAACGGATCCTCGGCTCGGCGAGTCAGAAGCGCTGCTGAGCGCAGCCGGCCATGAGTTCCGCGTGACCGCGGCCCTTGGGTCTCCCCAGCGTCCGATGGACGCCTCGGCGCTGAGCGAAAAGCTCGAGCGGCTCGCGGGACCGGGCCTAAGCAGAAGCTCTGGACCACCCCGACCGCCCGGCGCGCGAGGTGTTGGACCTCCTGGCAAGCCGGGCGCCGGCTCCGCTCAGCCCAGTTGCTGCCGGTGCGCCACGGCCGCTGCCTGCGTTCGGCTAGACACGCCCAGCTTGGAGAGGATCCGCGAGACGTGGACGCTGGCGGTCTTCTCGGCCATGTACAGCGCCTGACCGATCTGTCGGTTGGTGGCGCCCTCGGCGATCAGCGCCAGCACCTGGCGCTCGCGCGGCGTCAGGCCGAAAGGATCGTCGCCGTCCGCCCTCCCGGGCACTCCGTCCCCGGCAGCTTCCCGGTCGCCGGGCGCGAGTGACGCGGCCTCCAGCCGCGCCCGGCTCGCGAGCGTCGCCAACTCGGCGATCAACCAGCCCGCGCCTAGCCGCCGTGCCGTCTCCAGACCCGCGCTCAGCGCTTCGGCCGCGGCTTCCCGCTGACCGGCCTCCACGAACGCCTCCGCGGCGTGCCAGCGGGCGATCGCCGCCCGGTAGGGGCGCTCCAGCTGATCCCAACTCTCCGCAGCCTGAAGCCATTTGCCTCCATCGCTGCGTCCCCGCGCGCGCTCCAACTCCGCCTGGCCCAGCAACAGCCACGCGCGCTCCACCGGGCCGCCGTCCTGTGCCGCCGCTCGCAGGCGCTGTGCATGGATCCGTGCCCGGGCTAGCGCGTCGCGCTCCTGAGGCTTCTCGCGTAAGTCGCGCGCCCGCTGTGCAACATCGGCCTCGATCACCATCCCGATCGCGGTCACGCGCGCGATCCGCATCACGTCATCGGTGCAGAGCTCGATGCGGTCAAGCGCGGCCTGGACCGCCGCCCGTGCGCCGACCAGATCGCGTTGCCGGCGTAGTAACTCGCTCCGCAGTGATCCAAACAGCCCGATCCACTGGGGCTCGGACGAGGCGGCGACGAGCTGCTCCACCGACTCGAGCGCGGAGTCGGCGACCTCCAGCTCGCCCTCGCCGAGCGCCTGGTCGGCGGTCCGTAGCTGGCGGAAGATGAGCTGTCGGCCGGTCAGCCATGTGGGCTTCGGCCCCAAATGCCTCCGCGCCATCTCCCAATCGCCCGACTCGAATGCGAGCTCCGAGACCGTGAGCGACACCCAATCGTGATCGGCCCGCAAACGCTGGGGTATGGCCTCGGTCCCCTCCCGCGCGATCCGGAACCCGTCCCTCGTTCTGCCCGCGAGGTAAAGCATGTCGGCAAGGTTTGTGTAGGCGTAGGTCATCGTGTCGAGGTCGTTCGTCTCACGGGCGATCTCGATCGTGCGCTGCATGCGAGCCACGCCTTCGTCGACCTGCCCGAGCGCGATCATCGCCATCCCCAGCGTGTTGAGCGTCTCGGCCTCGGCCGAGGGATGGCCCACCGCCACCGCCAACTCGAGTGCCTCCTCGCCGTCGCGAATCGCCTCCCGGAACCTCCCGCGCAGAAACCTGGTGCGCGCCAGCCATGACAAGAGCCGCGCTCGCTCAAGGCTGCGGTCGTCGGCGGGCAGCAGTTCCAGTGCCCGCTCGGCGGTCTGAACCGCATCTTCTCCGCGATTGAGCGCCCACTGAGTCCTGGCGAGCCGCCCGAGCAACGCCGAGTAGCGGCTGGCATCGCTCGTGGGCTCGAGCTCACGCAGCGCCTCTCGCGTCAGCACTTCGGCGCGCGGGTGGTGACCGTCCTGGCCGTGGGCGGCGGCTGCCATCTCCAGCATTGCCACGTGGTCCATCTCCACTAGCTGTTGGGCGTCTTCGACCCGCGGCCAGAGCTCGAGTGCCCTCTCCGCCAGGTCGGCCGCCTCACCAAAGGCGTGCACGCGTTCGGCAGCCCCCGCCGCGCGCACGGTCGCTTTCAGCGCGTCGCGCTGCTCGCCGGCGGCGGCGTAGTGGCTGGCGACCGCCGTCGTTCGCTCGAGCTCGCGGTCGTCTCTCTGCTCGCAGGCCTGCTCCAGCCGTCGTGCCAGCGCCAGGTGAAGATCCGCGCGCTCGCCCGGCAGTAGATCCTCGTACAGCGCCTCCCGAAGTAGTGCGTGGCGGAACGTAAAGCGGTCATCGCCCCGGGCGATCAGCACCTGCTCTGAGACTGCGTGACGCAGCGCGAGCTGGAGGCGGTCGCCCTCGAGCCCCGCCAACGCGCCGATTGTGACGTCGTCGAGTCGCCGGCCAACCGCTACCACGCGCGCCGCGCGCTGCGCCTCGTCGGACAGGCGCTCGATGCGGAGCATGAACGCATGGCGCAAGCTGTCGGGAGCGGCACCGCGGCCGTCCAGGCCGGCTGCCAACAGTTCCTCGATGTACAGCGGGTTGCCCTCGCTACGTGCGAACAGGCGCTCTACGAGCTGCTCGCTCGGCTCATCGCCCAGGATGTCTTCGAGTGCCTCGGTCAGCTCGCGCCGATCGAATGGGGACAGCACGATTCTCCGGGTCCGCTCCATCCGCTCGAGCTCCGCCAGCAGCGGCAACAGTGGATGGCGCCGATGTAACTCGTCGGTGCGATAGGTCAGGATCAGCGCCACGCGCTCCTCGCGCAGCGCCCGCGCCAGGAACAGGGCGAACGCCCGCGTCGAGCGATCGGCCCAGTGCACCTCCTCCAGCACAAGCGTCACGGGCCGTGAGACCCCGAGCAGGTCCAGCAGTTCGAGCAATGCCTCGAACAGGCGCATCTGACCACTCGGATCGTCGCCGTCATGGCGCCGCGTGGCCTCGCCGCCCCCAAGCGTGGGCAACAGCGTCGCCAAATCGGCGCGACTCGCGTCGCTGAGCTGGTCTAGCGCGGGGTGCCGCTCGCGCACGAGCGGCCTCAGCGCCCCAAGCAACGGCGCATATGGAAGCTCGCCATCGCGCTGCTCCACGCTTTCCCCGCGCAACACCAGCGTCGGCTGGTCTGACTCCGCCAGCCGCCGCTCGAGCTCCCCGATCAGCCTGGTCTTGCCGACGCCGGACTCACCCCCGAGAAGTACGACTACCGGGGTGCCAGCGGCTGCCTCACGCACCGCCAGCTCGAGCTCTGCCAGCTCGCCGACCCTTCCGACGAAGCGGCTACTCGTGAGCCTCGCGCGCATGCGCGAAGTATCACCCGGTCCCTCGTCGAATTCACGCGCGGCTCCGGACCCCTCTATGGCGATCATCCCGCGCGCGGCTAGCGCGCGAAGCTCACGTGCCGGACGTAGCGGCGAATTGTCATGGCCAGACTGGTGTGCCGCGGTGCGCGGGGAGAGAAGTTCTGAGCGCCGGCGCGCGACGCAGCGCGCGCGGCACGCCGCTCCAGCTCTTGACTGCGGTCCGCGGCGATGATCGATGTGATGTTGGGGTGCATTGCTGCTCCTGTCTCGCTATTGGAATGCCGTACGGCGAGGATGAGCTGCGACCCCCCCGCTCACATCGGGAGGATGGAGCGCGTTTCGCCGTCCGCGGCCTTAGGCCTGAAGCCACCAGCACTTACCCCCCTCCCCTGGGGTAGGATGGCCCGATGCGCCACCGCGGCCCGGTGCAGACGACGATCGCCAGCCTCGCGGTGATAGTGATGGCGCTGGCGTTCGCTTCAACCGCGCTGGGGGCACCGAAACACAGGACGCAGCCCGTCACGGTGATGAGCTACAACCTGTTTCAGGGCTCTGAGCTCAGCAACACCCTGGCCATCAACTCCATCGCGGCGCTCCCCGCCGCCGCGGCCGCCGACTACCAGAACGTCATCAAGTCGAACATCCCTGCGCGAGCCAAGGCGATCGCGGCGGAGATCAAGGCTAATCGCCCGGACTTGGTAGGCCTTCAGGAGGCGGTCCTGTGGCGGACGCAGTCGCCGCCGCCGTCCAGCTCGCTGGCGATTCCGGGGACCGCGACCACGGTCAGCTACGACTTCGTCTCCCTGCTCGTCAAGGCTCTGGCCCGGCTCGGAGTGCGTTACCGCGCGGTGGCGGTCACGAACAATGTCGACGTGCAGGCCAACGCGAGCTTCAGCAGTGGCCAGATGGCGGTCCGATTCACCGATCGGGTGGCGGTCCTCGCTCGGAGCGGCGTAAAGGTCTCGAACGTTCGGCAGCAGAACTTCACAGCCCATGACTCGTTCAACCTCCTGGGGGTTCAGATTCCCGTCCCTGACGGCTACGCATCGGTCGATGCCCGAATCGGCAAGAGGACCCTTCGTTTCATTACCACGCACCTCGACGGTCTGAATACCGCGATGGCTCCAAGCGTCCGCAACGCGGAGGCGAACGAAATTGTCAACGGACCGGCAAAGACGAGCCTTCCTGTTGTCTTCACGTGTGACTGCAACTCGACGCCCTCTTCGCTCACGTACGGCACGCTGACTGCAGCCGGTCTCCGCGACCGGTGGCGGGCGCTCAATCCGCGCCGAGCGGGCCTGACCTGCTGCCACCGAAGCTCGCCGACCGATCCCGAAGTGAATGTGGCCGATCCGCACCCCACTCAAGGAATCGTCAAGCGTTACGACTACGTGTGGAGCACCCGCCAGTTCAGGGTTCTCGCCGAGCGCACCCTCGGACTGAATCCCGCCGACCGCACCAAGACCAAGCCTAGGCTTTGGCCATCCGACCATTTGGGTCTCGTCGCCAAGCTGATGCTCTGAGCCGCAGGCTCAGCGCGCGTGAATGCGCGCCCCGGGCACGAATGCACGCTGGCTGATGATGCCCAGCTGGGAGAGACGGGACCGAAGCGCCTCGCTGGCCGACGTGCCAGCCTCCACCTGCTCGACCTGGCTTGCCCTCTCGCGTGCCAACTCGTCGAGCTCTCGAAGCTCGTCAACGTTTTCTCCCTCCGCCGCCTCGAGCCCCGCCGGGCCGGGCCTGGCGTACCACAGCTCGCCGCGCTGATAGCGCCCGCAGAGCGCCCGGGCCAATGGATATTGGCGGGGGTCGTAGAGCACGAGCAGCCGCGGCTCGCCCGGAAAACGAAGCCGCCTGGCCTGCCGGATGGGCACCGAGTGGCGTATGAATCTGGGCGTGCGAAACCGCGAGGGCTCGATCGCCAGCACGCGCGGGATGCCCAGCAGCCCGCGAGCGTGTGCCTCGTGCTCGAACTGCCTCGAGCCGACATGGCAGCAGCAGCAGGCCCAGAGGCTCCGTGTCGTCCTCGCTGCTTCTTAGTCCGCGCCAGCTCACGCTCGCGGAGCACCCTAACTCGGCGGTGGGCCCGGGCTGCCGCCGCGCGGAGCCGTGGACAGCGCCGCCTTGGCGATTGAGCCCGCCAGCTCATCGGGCTTCGCGCGGCGCGGCAGGCGGCGGGTGCCGGTCAGCTTGACCGTTACATAGCTGCCGCCGCTGGACTGCGTCCCATTGGTGGCGATCAGCTCGCCTTGCCCCGGTATCCAGGCGGCATTTCCGCTCAGATTGGGCACGGGGTGGGGCAGCTCGGAGGGTTCGTGGACGCTGCCCGGCCCGAATGCCTGTGCGAAGTGGACGTAGGTCGTGTCGTACTGGGTCCAGGCCAGCGACGAAGCCTGCGCTACGAGGTCGGCCGTCGCCCCGCCACGCGATATCAGGCACTCGATGTTCGACCGGGAGGAGTCGGCGACGCGCACCTGGGGTGTGGCTCCGAGCTCGCTCGCGGCGGCGCGGCCGGCGAGCGCGCACACATTCGATGCCGATTGCGCCGCCGTGGTGGACGAGTGGGTGGAGCCACCGCCGCAGCCCACCGCGCCGGCGCCGGCCAGCGCCAGGATCGCCCAGCGCCACCACAGCATCGAACTAGGCCGGCTGCCGTTGCCAGGGCAACCGACGTCGGCGCCGCCCGTCCTGCGCCCCAGCGCCGTCCTCTGCCGCTTCGACCGGGACCTCCTCGCCGTTGGGCAACAGACCGCCGGCGCTGAGCGGACTTAGGGGCGAGCGCCCGGCGCTCTGGAGCTCTTGAGACTCCACGTTCAGCGGATGGTGGCAGGCGGCCAAGTGACCACCCGGATACTCGGCCAGCGGTGGCTCGACCGTCTTGCACACGTCGGTGGCGCACGGGCAGCGAGTGTGAAAGCGACATCCGGGAGGCGGCGCGACCGGGTTCGGCGGCTCGCCCCCTACGACCATCCGTTCCCGGGCGCGGTTCTCCTCGGGATCCGGAATCGGGATAGCCGACAGCAGTGCCTCCGTGTAGGGATGGATCGGCTTGGAGTAGAGCTCCCTGGCCGGCGCGATCTCCACCAGCTTGCCGAGGTACATCACCGCGATCCGGTCCGAGACGTGGCGTACGACTGCGAGATCGTGGGCGATGAACATGTACGACAGGCCGAAGTCGTCCTGGAGATCGTCCAGCAGGTTCACGACCTGCGCCTGGATCGAGACGTCGAGCGCCGAGACCGGCTCGTCGAGGACGATCAGACGTGGGTTCACCGCCAGCGCCCGGGCCACGCCGATGCGCTGACGCTGCCCTCCTGAGAACTCGTGCGGGAAGCGGTTTATGTGCTCCGGATTTAGCCCCACCCGTTCGAGCAACTCCGCCACGCGGCGCTCCACTCCCTCCATCCCGTGCAGCTTCATCGGCGTGCCCACGATCTGCCCCACCCGCTTGCGAGGGTTGAGCGAGGAGACCGGGTCCTGAAAGACGATCTGAACCTCACGATGGACGGGCGTCAAGCCGCGGCGCCCGAGGTGCGTGATGTCCTGACCGCGGAAGCGAAGCGTCCCGGCCGTGGGCTCGAGCAGCCGCACGACGCAGCGCGCGAGCGTGCTCTTGCCGCAGCCTGATTCCCCTACGACGCCCAGCGTCTCGCCCTCCCGTAACGCCAGCGATACGTCGTCCACGGCGTGCACTTCGCCGACCGTCCGGTCCACGAGCACGCCCTTCTTGACCGGGAAGTAGAGCTGCAGGTGCTCCGTCTCCACCAACGGCTCGGCGGTACCGGTGAGTGCCTGCTCGGCCTGGTGCAGTGCGTTGGCGCCGGGATCTGGCCTGGCCGCCGGTTCGCTGCCTCGTTCTGGGCTCAAGCGGCGACCGTCCCCGAGCTCAGGCCGATGCGCCCCGCGACCTCGCGCCGCGAGCGCTTCTCGGCCGGTTCGAGCCAGCAGCGATCCAGATGCCCCGGTGACTCGCTGAGGCGAGCCTCAAGCGGTGGGACCTCGACGCAGCGATCAAAGGCGTGCGGGCAGCGCGGCCGGAAGTGGCAGCCCTGCGGCGGGTTGACCAGCGACGGCGGCGCGCCGGGAATCGCCGGCAGACGCTTGGGCGGCTCGCGGTCCATCCGCGTCACCGACCCCAGAAGTCCCCACGTGTAGGGGTGTTGGGGGTCGTAGAAGAGCTGATCGAGCGACCCCTGCTCCACCACGCGCCCCGCGTACATCACCAGCACGCGGTCGGCGACGTCGGCCACCACGCCGAGGTCGTGGGTGACGAAGATGATGCCGCTGTCGCTCGCCTGGCTGAGCTGCTGAATCTCGCGCAGGATCTGGGCCTGGACGGTGACGTCCAGTGCCGTGGTCGGCTCATCGGCGATCAGCACGCTGGGCGACAGCGAGAGGGCCATGGCGATCATCACGCGCTGGCGCATGCCACCGGAGAACTCGTGCGGGTACGCGCGCACGCGGTCCCGGGCATGGGGGATGCCGACCCGCTCCATCAGCTCCACGGCCCGATCGAGCGCCGCGGCCTTCTCGATCTGCTCGTGCGCTCGGATCTGTTCCACGATCTGGTCGCCGATCCGGTGCACGGGGCTCAGCGACGAGATCGGGTCCTGGAAGATCATCGCGATCTCCGCGCCACGAATGCTCTGGAGCTCGTGCCTCGGACGCGGTAACCAGCTCCTGGTCGCCGAGTCTTGGCCGAGCCGCCGAATCGCGAGTTGGGCGAGCGCGTCAGCCCCATCAGCGTCATGACGCTGACCGACTTGCCGGAGCCCTGATTCGCCGACGATCGCCACGCACCTCGCCCCGATCGAGCGAGAACGAGACGCCGTCCACAGCGCGCACGATCCCGTCCTCGGTGGCGAACGAGACCTGAAGGTCCTCGACGGTGAGCAGCTGCTCCGCCATCACCCGCTGAGCCTGATCCGCGGGTCGAGCACGGCATACAGAACATCGATAACCGCGCCGAACAGCACCACGAAGAACGCCGTGAACATCGCGCCCACCAGGATCGGCGGCACGTCGAGGTTGCCGATCGCCTGCGGCCTCGTACTGGCCGATTCCAGGCAGGTTGAAGACGGTCTCCGTTACCAGCGCCGCGCCCCCGAGCGTCGTGGCGAAGTCCAGTCCGAACATGGTGATGATCGGCATCAGCGAATTGCGCAGGGCGTGGCGCATGAACACCTGGCGCTGCGAAAGACCCTTTGCCCGCGCCGTACGGACGAAGTCCTGGTTGATCACGTCCAGGATGTTCGAGCGCAGCACGCGCGAGTAGAAGCCGATGCACGTGGCCAGCGATCGCGACCCAGGGCAGGACCAGGTGGTACGCCCACTGGGCGGGGTTTGCTCAGCCCGCTGTAGCCGGTGTTGGGAAAGATGCTGAGCTTGAACGCGAATAGGTACAGCAACAGCGCCGCCAGCAGCAAGACGGGATCGACACGCCGACGATCGCCGCCACCATCAGCGCACGGTCGGCTAAGCGCCCGGCGCTTCACGGCACTGATCGAACCCAAGCACGATCGACCACCGTGAACCACAGAATCCCGGCGGGAATTACCAGCGAGATCGTCACCGGGAACTTCGTCGCGGAACTGGTCGACGACGTTCAGGTCGTCCTGGTAGTCGATCACCTGTCCGGTGAAGATCAGCTTCATCGTGCTGGCGTACTGCTGCGTAGAACGGCTTGTTGAAGCCGAACTTGTGGCTGACCTGGTTGACCGTGGTCTGGGTGGCGTTGCGGCCGGCGATCGAGCGCGCCGGGTTATAGTTGGGGATGATCTCGAAGATCCCGAACACCACCACCGAGGTCGCGAACAACAGCGCGATCGCAGACAGCATGCGGCGGACGATGAAGCGGGTCACCGGTGGTCGACCCCGTTAGTCAAGCGGGTCATCAGGTCTTGATCTTCACCTGAGCGCGGGGATCGAGCGCGTCACGAATGCCGTCGCCCAGCACGTTGATGCTGAGGATCGCCAGCATCAGCATCGCGCCCGGAATCAGACGAGAACGTCGGAGTGGTCTCGATGTACTTGATCCCGTCGGAGATCAAGCGTCCCCCAGGAAGAGCTCGGCGCCTGAACGCCGGCGCCGAGGAACGACAGATAGGCCTCGAGCAGGATCGCGTTGGCCAGCATCAACGGCGCGAACACGATGATCGTCGACGCCGCGTTGGGAAGGACCTCGGAGATCATGATCCGCCAGGGCGCCATCCCCTGCACCCGTGCGGCGTCCACAAAGTCCTGCTCCCGCAGTCGAATCGCCTCGCCCCGGATCGGCTTGCCCAGATACGGCACGTAGATGATCCCGATGATGAAGGCGGGAATCAGGATCGAGTTGCCCTTGATGGGGCCGATGCCGCCGAACGCCAGCGCCGTGCCCACGGCCACCCCCAGAATCACCGGCGGGAACGACCAGATCAGCTCCATCAACGGCCGCAGCAGAGCATCTATCGGACCGCGGAAGTAGCCGGCCAGCAGGCCGATCAGGGTGCCGAATACGAGGATGATCAGCGTTGCGATCGCGCCGATCTCGAGCGATGTGCGCCCGCCGTAGAGCAGGCGGACCGCGAGGTCACGCCCGCTCTCGTCGGCCCCGAAGAAGTAGCGGCTGCCCCACGTCGGCCCGATCGGGACTCCGCTCGGGGAGACGATGTTCTTGCCGCCGACCGTGCCGGTGATGTTCTCGGCGTTGGGACCGATGTGGGCGATGTCGTGGGAGTAGACGGGCGCCAGCACGCAGACCGCGACCAGCAGCACGAATAGGCCGGCAAACCCCAGCGCGACCTTGTTACGCCGCAGGCGGCGGAGCGCCAGGCGATAGGGCCCCATGCCGACAGTCGGCGCTCCGCCATCGGCGGAGGGAGGCCACCCAGCTGGTGTCTCGGCGGCGACCGCTACGCCGTCGCCGCCTGTGGCGTCCTTTACCGGCGACTCCGTGTCCGCGGGAGTGGAGCGGGGAGAGGCCTCTGAGGACATCGTGTGCGGCGGAGCTTATCGCTGTGCGCAACGGCCGGAGCCGGGAGGGCTCAAGAAGCGCCCTCCCGGCTCGTGCGCCGTGTTACTTGAGCTGCAGGCTCGTCAGGTCCGTCAGCCACTCGACCGACAACGTGCCCTTTTGGAAGTTCAACTTGTTCGAGTAGAACTTCGGCTTGGACTCGTGGCCGAACACGGCGTAGTACGCCTTGCCCACGGCGTAGTTGTCGAGCGCCTGCCACTGGCTGGCGACGGAGCTCGGGTCCTTCTGATCGAGCGTGTTCAGCGTCTGGTTGTAGTGCGGGTCGTTGACGTAGCCATAGTTCAGGCTCGAGCCCGCGTTGCCCGCGAACAGCTGCATGAAGTCCCACGGGTTCGGGAAATCCTGGTTCCAGTCTCCGAAGCCGAACTGCGGATGGAGGCTCGGCGCCCCGATCGTGGTGAAGTAGACGCCGGAGTTGACGACTTTCTCCGTGGCCTTGAACCCAAGCGAATTCAGCACGCCGGTGATGTAGTCGAGGTACTGCCTGCGCGGGCTGCGCTCCTCGCCGTACACGGTTACCGACTGCCCCGTCATTCCCGACTTTGCCATCAGCTGCTTGGCCGTGGTCATGTTCGGCGCCCCATCGGGGTTGTGACCGATCAGCGAGGTGCACGACGACGGATCGGAGTGTCCCTCGATCCCGAACGGAATCAGGTGGCAGTCGGGCGTCATGAACCCGGAGTCGAGCCTCGACAGCGCCCGGTCGTCCATCGCCGCCAGGACCGCCTGACGGGCGTAGATGTTGTTGAACGGCTTCTTGTTGACCGCGAAGAAGAAGTACCAGCTCGAGTTGAGCGGCTCCGCCTTGTAGCGGTCTGACGCCGTGCTCTGAACCTGCTGCAGGATCGAGGCCGGCAGCGTATCCCCGGGGTCGAACACGTCGGCAGTGTTGTTCAGCACGGCCTCGGCGTTGGCCAGGACGTTCGAGTTGACGTTGTATTGGATCTTGTCGGCATAGCCCTTGGCCAGCCCCGGAACGTCGAACTTCGGGTTCTTGACCAGGGTGTACTGGTGACCGGGGGTGATCGAGCCCCACATGTACGGGCCGTCGCCGATCGTGCCCGTGGACGCCAGGTTCTTGGCCGGCGTCGACGGGGGAACGGGTGCGGTGCCCGGCAGGGCGAAGATGTCAACGATCGGGGCGAACGGCGCGACCACGTTGACCTTGATCGTGCCCGTGGCGTCGTCGGTCGTCACCCCAGAGATCGTGCTGGACTTGCCGTTGGCATACGCCATCCCGCCGGCGATGTACGCGCTGATGAACGACGCCGACTGCCACGGGATCTTGATGTCGCGCTTGAGCGCAACCAAGACGTCCGAGGCCTTGATCGGCTGCCCGTTGGAGTAGTGCAGCCCGGAGCGAAGCTTGAAGGTGTACGTCTTACCGCCGTTGGAGACCGTGGGCAGGCTCTGGGCCAGCGCGGGGATGATCTTGCTCCCGGCGGTCCCCTCGACCCCTCGGACGAACGTCAAAAGCGGGGTGTTGATGACCGAATAAAGCTGATTGCCCTGGGTCGTGAAGTCGAGCCCCTGGTCGGCCGACAGTGGCGGCGTACCGGAGGCGATCGTGATGGTCCCCCCCTGTTTTCCTGCCGAAGATGAGCTAGACGAGCTCTTGGAACTGGAACCACAGGCGGCAATCGCCACCGCCGCACCCACGGCGACGGTGACACTGAAAACGGACCTCAAGGGTTTGCGCACTGCTCCTCCTCCTCGTCGATTGGTCCGGCTCCGAGAAATGTAGTTCACAACCTGGCGGCTATTCCAGCGCCCACGGACGGCCTAATCAACAGCCAACACGCGGCACCGGGCTTTGGCCGCCCGGGCCAAGCTTCGCCTCGAGGCCCTGCCGCCGCGTCGGGAGCCTATGCGCGCCCGGTATCCACCCCTACCGGGGTGCCAAGCGCCCACGCTCGCCCAGAGGCTCGCCCTGCGATGCCAGCCACGCCAGCAGCGCCAGCGCGCAGCCGTTGGCGCTCGAGAGGTCGACACCGGTCAGCGCGGTGATGCGGGCCAGACGATCGCGCAGCGTGTTGCGATGCACGGGGATCGCCGCCGCCGTCGCTGCGCGTTCAAAATGATGCTCGACCAGGGCGTCAAGCGTGCGGGCCAGCTCGGGCTCGTCGGTCTCGAGCGGCCCGTAGACGCGCGCACGGATGCGGCCGGCGAGCTCCGGCGAGCTCCGCACGAGCTCGGCCAACAGCTCATCCGTTGCTGGCTTGTCGACGTTTGTCACTTGTGTTCAAATGTATGACCATGCGGTGGAGGCTCCGGTTGGCGGGCGTGATGGGGACGTTTGCCCTCGCAGGCGTGGCGGCCGTTCCTGCGTGGTCGGTGATGCCTCCGAAGACCTTCAACCCGGTCGTCGAGGCGCAGAACTTCTCGATCACGCTCCAGCGCCAGGCGATCTACGACACGCCCGCCTACCAGGCGCAGCTCGCCGTCGACTCGGTCGCCAACGGGCAGCGTGCGCTGAGGATGCAGCTCGCGGACCCCGAACGCTTGTTCACGGACGATCTGTGCTGGAGCCTCGGTAACGGCTGCGCCGGGGACATCCGGCTCTACAACTGGGTCAAAGACGGATACGGGATCGTTCGCCCGGTGCTGTTCACCGCTCGCGACGGCGCGACGATCTCCGGCCACATATGGGCAACCGTCGCTGGGCCCGCAAAACGGCCCGGCATCGTGATCACGAACGGCTCGGTGCAGGCTGACGAGGAGATGTACTGGTATGCGGCGCAGACACTGGCCAAGGACGGCTACGTGGTCCTGACCTTCGACCCTCAGGGACAGGGCCAGTCCGACACGTTCGGCCAGACCCCCGACACCTACGAGGGCGTGCCGGCGCAGACGACGGGCACGCCGTTCTACGACGGGACCGAGGACGCGATCGACTTCCTGCTGTCCACGCCGCAGCACCCCTACGAGCCGGTACCGAGCTGCAGTACTGGGACGAGCCATGACGCCAAGCAGAACGCTCGCGTCAAGGCCGGGTTCGACACCGCATATGACCCGTTCTGGCAGCTGCTCAACCCGGGCGCGATTGGGCTGGCTGGGCATTCATACGGCGCCGCCGGCGTTTCCTACATCGCTCAGTGGGATCCGCGGGTCAAGGCGGTCGTGGCATGGGACAACTTGGGTGGCCCGGGGCCCAATGAGGGCGCGATTCCGGGTGGCGGATCGAGCTCGAACGGCGGCATCGGCGAGGCGCGCTGTCCGGCCGACCCAGCCGACCGCAGGGTGGTCCCGATCACCAAGCCGGCGCTGGGCATCTCGGCAGACTACGGCCTACCGCCGACGCCCAACATCTCGCTGCCTAAACCGGCCGCGAAGGAAGCCGAGTCGCTCGTCTACTCCAAGGCAGGGGATGACTCAGGGGAAATCGTCATCCGCGGCGGCTCGCACCTCGACTTCAGCTGGATCCCGAATCAGGCCTTTGGCGCCTCGCTGCGTGGCCCGGACATCACCGACTGGTACACGAGCGCCTGGTTCGATAAGTACTTGAAGCACGAGCCCGGCGCCGACGCGCGGCTCTTGTCTGGCCGCTGGCGGGACGATCCGGTAGAGGCCGGCGTCGACCCCAACCACGACGGCAACGGCTTCTCGTTCTATTACTACTCCCGGCTCGACATCCGCCTCGCAAACGGGTCGCGATTCAACTGTGCAGACCTGCGGGACGGATGTCCTGGGCTCATTCCCGGGGCGCGCGACGGCTATCCCGGCGACTACGCCTATAGCTCGATCGACACCACGCCCGACAGCGCGTCCGGCCCGGGAGCAGCCCTCAAGCCGGTCAACGCCCTGTGGCTTAGCCGCTAGGCCGCCGGCCGCAGCGCCTCGAGCTCGCGGCTCGTGGCCAGCTCCGCGAGCGCGCGGCGCTCGATGCGGCGCACCTCCTCGGAGGACATCCCCAGCCGTCGTCCCGCTTCGCGAAGCGGCGTCGGGTCGTCGCCGTCGATCCCGTAGCGCAGCCTGACCACCTCGCGCTCGGGCTCCGGTAGCCGCGCCAGCGCGTTGCGAACCGCGTCCTGGCGCAAGGAGATCTCCACTTCTTCCTCGGGCGAACGATCGCCGCTCTCGATCAGCGAACCGAGCGATGTGTCTTCCTCCTCGCCCACCGGGCGATCGAGACTCGTGACCACGCGTGCGGCCTCGCGTGCTTCGCGCACGTCGCGCTCGGACAGCTCGGCCGCCGCGGCGATCTCTTCGTCGCTCGGCTCGCGGCCCAGGCGAGCCTGTAGCTCACGCTGCGCGCGGACGATCTTGCGCTCCCGCTGCCCGATGTGTACCGGGATCCTGATTGTCCGCGCGCGGTTTGCGATCGCCCGCTGGATCGACTCGCGGATCCAGAAGGTGGCGTACGTGGAGAACTTGTAGCCCTTGCGGTAATCGAACTTCTCCGCCGCCCGGATCAGGCCCAAGATCCCCTCCTGGATCAGATCGAGCAGCGGCAGGTCGAGACCCTGGTACTTGCGGGCATTGGAGATGACCAGCCTCAGATTGGAGTTGACGAGCCGCTCCTTGGCCTCCAGGTCGCCGCGCTCGATCCGCTTTGCCAGCTCGACCTCCTCCTCGCGCGCTAACAAAGGGTGGCGGCCCACTTCCCGCAGGAACAGCGACATCGCGTCGGTCGTGCGCTCGGCCATCTCGTCGTGGAGGTAGCGCGTCTCCTCTAAGGGCTCGCGACCGCAGTCGTCGCGGACCTCGAGGCCGCGCTGCTCGAGCTCGCCGTGCAAGGCCTGGGCGTCGTCGTCCGACAGCTCGAGCTCCTGGACTAACTCGCTCAGCTCAGAGAGATCGACACAGCGCAACTCACGATCCTGAGCGCGCTGAGTTAGATCATCTATGACGTCTTGGAGGTTGTCGTGGGGCACGATTAGAAGCTACCCGTCGTCGGGGGTTCGGAGTCACGCGACCGCGCCGGGACTGCACCACAAAGCTGACCAGGCACACGATCAGGACTATGAGCGCGATCAGCGCCGCCATCGCCACGCCGGGCGTGATGATCAGGATGACAGCCGCCGCCACAACGGCGATCGCCACGTCGGCAAGCAGCGGACCGCGGCTCACAGCGGCAGCCTCCTGAAGACCGCCCGCGGCAGGTGGCGGAGCACCGCGAACACGACTCGCAGCGAGCCCGGAGCCCAGACCGTATGGGCCCGATTTTCGAGCGCCGCAACGGTGGTCTCGGCAACCGCCGCGGCCGTGGTGGCGAACGGTGGCGGCTCGAGCCCCGCGGTCATCCGCGTGCTCACGAACCCCGGCCTTACGACCAGCACTCGCACCCCGGCCCCGGCCGTGGCGTCGGCGAGGCCCTGGGCCAGCGCGTCGAGCCCTGCCTTGGCAGCGCCATAGATGGCGTTCGAGGCGCGCGGCCGCTCGACGGCCACGGTGGAGAGCACGACCAACGTGCCGCGCCCCTGCGCCCGCAGCCGCCGCAGACATTCGAGCAGCAGCGAGCCGGCGCCGAGGAAGTTGACGCGCATCACCTCTAGCGCCTCCTCGGGCTCGGCGTCCAGCCCGGCCTGCGCTCCCAACACGCCCACGGCGAGCACCACGACGTCGAAGCCGCCACCGCGCGCGAATGCCGCTTCAAGCGCTTGACGATGGCCTTCAGGCCGATCGGCGTCGAGCAGCTCGACGCCGACCTCCGCCGCACCGTCCTTGCGCAGGGCGGCCGCGGTCTGCTCCAGGCGCTGCCCGTCACGGCCCGCCAGGCAGACACGAAGCGGCCCGTTCGCTGTCAGCCGGCGGACGATCGCCAGGCCGATCTCGGAGGTGCCACCGACCAACAGCACGCTGCTCGCTGCGGCGCTCACAGCAACCCACTCCGCCGGGCGAGGTCCGAGCACCACCGCCGATCGGGGTCCACCCGCTCGCGGATCGAGCGCCATTCGGCGAGCCGCGGGTACATGGCCTCGAGCGCCTGGCGGCGAAGCCGCGCATCCTTTGCCAGGTAGACACGTCCTCCCGCGGCCGCCACCAGCTCGTCGAGCTCGTCGAGCAGCGGTGACGGCCCCGCAGCGGCCCGCGGCAGGTCCAACGCCAGCGTCCACCCCTCGATCGGGAATGACAGGGGCGCACCATTCGCGGGCCCGAAGTCCTTGAGCACGGCCAGATAGCAGGGGACGCGCGCCTGGCGCAGACGCTCGATCACCACCTCCAGCACGCGTTCAGACCCCGCCGGCACCACGAGCTGATACTGGATCAGGCCTTCCGGGCCGTACAGGCGGGGCCAGGCATTGAGCGCGTCGAGCGGGAACATGTGGCTGCCGATCGGCTCCGGCCGGCCGCGCGCCCGGCGCGGTGAGCTGGCGTAGCGAAATGCGTTGAAGGCCCTCACGGTGCTCGGGCGCAGGGTGGTGGACGGCCAGCGCGCGGGTACGGTCGCCCTAGGCCGCACGGTGGCCGACCCGCCGGGCTCATCTCGGTGCTCTGCGCGCGTCACGACACCCCTGACCGTCCGCGGCGACAGCAGGTCGAGCCACGCGACTCGATGCGGGCCGCCCGGCTCACGCAGTGCGGCCAGCGCGCCGTCAAGCGAATCGACCCGGTCGGTATCCACCGACAGCAAGCCTCCCTTTACGGCCCGCATCCGGATGCGCGCCGCAACGATGACCCCAGTCAGGCCCATGCCCCCGAGCGTGGCCTCGAACAGAGCGTCGTCCGCTCCAGGAACTAGATCGAGTAGGTCGCCCGCCGCGGTCAGCAGCGAGATCTCCTTAACGTGGCTGCCAAAGGTTCCGGCCAGGCCATGGTTCTTCCCATGGATGTCGCTGGCGATCGCGCCCCCAACGCTCACGTGCTGGGTGCCGGGGACCACGGGCACCATCCATCCGGCGGGAACCAGGGCGTGCAGCAGCTCGCCGATCGTGACTCCGGCCTGAGCTGTGACAGTGCCCCGGTCGGCGTCGAGCTCGAATCCCTTCAAGGCCCCGGTTTCGAGCACCAATCCCTCCGAGAGCTGCGCCGCATCGCCGTAGCTGCGTCCCATGCCGCGCGCGATCGCGCCGCGGTCGGCGAGCTCCAGCGCGTCCCGCAGCTCGGTCACGTCTCGCGGTCTGACGACCGCGGCGGGGGCGCCGACCCCGCCGCCCCAGCCACTCAGAAACACGGGTGTGGCGCGTACCTGCTCGGGGGCGGCGGCCACTAGCTAGCCGCTTGGACGCCGAGCGCGAATATCACGATCCACGCCAGCGCGGCGAGCTGCAGGGTGCGGTCGGCCAGCAGAACGTCTTCGGGCGCTTCGGCCAAGCCACGCCGCACGAGCGCCCCGTAGCGGACCATGCAGACCGCAAACGGCACGACGGTCAGGGGCCGCAACGGAAATCCGTTCACCGACGGCAGCTGAAACGCCCACACGCAATAGGCCGCGAGCGTGACCGCCGCGCCAGCGGCAAGGATCAGCTGCAGCGAAAGCGGGGTATACGCCTGGAGGACCTTGCGCCTCAGCTCCCGGGGCATATCGCTTCGCTCGAGCTCCGAGTAGCGCTTGGCTGCCGCCACGCACACGGCGGCGCCGGCGATCACCAGCAGGAACCACCGGGACAGCGACACTGGAGCGGCAACGCCGCCCGCCACCGCCCGCAGCACGAAGCCGCCTGCGATCGCAACCAGGTCGAGCAGTGCGACGTGCCGCCAGACGAAGCTGTATGTCAGCGTCAGCGCCACGTACCCGGCGCCCACCGCGCCCAGCAGCGGCTTCACGGCGAAGCACAGAGCCAGGCCGCCCGCCATCAGCGCCGTTCCCAACCCGACAGCGGCGCGGGAGTCAAGCTCACCCGCGGCCACGGGACGGAAGCGTTTGCGCGGGTGCAGGCGGTCCTCGGCCGCGTCGCGGACGTCATTGATGGCGTAGATGCCGGAGGCCAGCATGCAGAAGGCGGCGAACGCCACCGTCACGCGGGCTGGCACGTCGTCGTGACCGAGCGCACCCGCCGCGATCGGGGCCGCGATCACCAGCCCGTTCTTGATCCATTGCCGTGGCCGCATGGTGGCCACGGCGGCGTGGACTAAGCCACGCCGAGAGTGGGAATCGAGCGCCAGGGCCGCGGAGTTAGGCGGAGACATATACGGGCAACCTAGGCGGAGTAGTTCAACACAGGCTAGTGAAAACGATGAGTGCTCTCTCACCCACGGAGGGCAGCCTCTAACGCACTATTTAGGCCGCCCCGGAAGAATCCTGCATCGTAGAGCGATGTCCATCGAGACCAGAGCCCCCATTCAGTTCCAGACGCGGCCACGGCCGCTCAGGCGGCGACCGCCGACCAGGCCTCCTGCCTCCGTCCGGGTACGGCGGATCGCGTTGCTCACGGCGCTGTTCTGCCTGCTAGTAGCGACCTTTTCCTACGTGCGGATGCTAACCCAGCACTCCGATTCGAGCATCGGGATCCGCACGGTTGAGTGGATGCGGAGCAACGGGGTCAAGTGGCTCGTTAACGACGTCGAGAACGCCTATTACTCGCTGACCGCGCCATCCAAGGGCGGGCCGGCGCTCAAGACGCTTCCCAAGCAAAAGGGAGCGCAGCCGCTGTTGGCGATCCACGTCCCGAAGTCCTACAGCCCGCCGAACATCAAGCCGGTGATCTCTCCGGCACTGCCCGGCGAAGGCGCCTGGCACGCCACGTTTGCAAATGACACGCTGCATCCGCCGGTGCTGATCACGAGCTTCCGGCCTGAAGCCGACTACCCCCAGGTCGTGGCCGGCGTCGCCTGGATGGACCACGCCAGAACCAGCGTTCAGCTCTATCCCGGCCTCTCCGAGCCGGCGGTGTCGCTGCCATCGCGAGGTCCCGGAGAAGTGCCGCCGCAGACGCGCTCGCGGTTGGTGGCGACGTTCAACAGCGGCTTCAAGCTGAGCGATTCCAGCGGCGGGTTTGCCTATGGCGGCCACACGTATGCGCCGATGCAACCGAACATCGCAACAGTTCTCCGCTACCGCGACGGTCGCGTCGATGTGATCTCCTGGCACGGCGGCTCGGATGTCCCTGCCGACGTGGTCTATGCGCGCCAGAACCTGCCTCTGATCGTCAACGGCGGTCGCCCGAACCCCAACCTCTCCGACGGGCCGGAGTGGGGCGCCACCCTGGGCAATGCGGTCCTGGTTTGGCGCTCGGCGGTGGGCGTCGACCGCCACGGCAACCTCATCTATGCCGCGGCACCCGACATGACGGTCTCCTCGATGGCGCAGGTGATGATCCGCGCCGGTGCCGTGCGGGCGATGGAGCTTGACATCAACACCTATTGGACCACCTTCATCTCCTACAAGTGGCCGGGGGCAGGCGGTGCGGCGAATCTACTGCCCACCATGGACCGCTCTCCGCAGCGCTACTTGACGCCTGACGACCGCGACTTCTTCGCCGTCTACCTGAAGTGATCTAGTCGGCTGCGCTCATGAGCGCAGCCGCCGGTCCGCACATGTGCGGACCGGCCGCCCGGCGCATGCGCCGGGCGGGAATTCATTCCTGGATATCGAATTTCGACCCATGCCCGCAGCCTCACGGCCAGCCCTCTCACGAGAGGCGATCGAGCGCTACGAGGAGCGGATCCTGGCCTACGAGCGCCAGGTCCGGCCGAGGCCTCCGCGCCAGCGCCCCAGCCCGCCCAGGCCCCCTCAGCGCGCGCCAAGGCCTCCCCGCCGCCCAAGGCCCGCCGCGCGCGCCGGCAGTCCCTCGCGCCCCGTCCCGGCCGCCGTGAGAGCCCGGCGCGTGATGCTGCTCACAACAGTGCTGCTGGTGCTGATCGGTGTCTCTTCCTTTGCCCTCACGATGGTGCAAGCGTCAAACGTGGGCTTTGGCGTGCGGTTCGTGGAGTGGCTGCGCGACAACGGCGCTGCAGGGCTCGTCTCCGAGGTCGAGAGCATCTACTACTCGCTGAACGCTCCTTCCAAGGGCGGCCCGACGCTCAAGCGGCTGCCTAGTGTGGGCACGGCGGCTCGGGCCCAGGCTGCGTCCGACGCCCCGGCTTCGATCCCGCCGGCGGTCTCTCCCGCGCTGCCGGGCGAGGGCCGCTGGCAATCCACGGGGCCGGTGGTGAACGGCGCCGCGCCGGTGCTGGTCACCACGTTTCGCCCCGATCCGAACTACCCGCGGATCGTGGCCGGCGTGGCGTGGATCGACACCTCGCGCGCGTCGCTCGCGCTCTATCCCGGGCGCTACGAGCCGCCCAACGCCGCCAGTGCAGAGACCGATGTCCCGGTCGGGCTACGGTCGCGGCTGCTGGCCGCCTTCAACAGCGGCTTCAAGCTTGAGGACTCGAGCGGAGGGTTCGTCGACCGCGGTCACGTATACGCGCCGTTGAAAAACGGCCAGGCCACGCTGATCGGCTACGCCAACGGCGCGGTTGATGTGCGTGCCTGGTCGGGCGGAGCAGATCCCGGCCCCGGAGTCGCGTTCGCGCGTCAGAACCTCCCGCTGATCGTCACGGGTGGCCGGCTGAACCCGGAGCTGGCAGACGATTCGCTTTGGGGAGCGACGCTCGGTAACGCCGTTCGTGTCTGGCGCTCGGGCGTTGGCGTGGACGCGCATGGCAACGTCATCTATGCCGCCGCGGATCTGCAGACAGCCTCGAGCCTGGCGCAGATTCTGCAGCGCGCCGGAGCGGTGCGGGCGATGGAGCTGGACATCAACTACGAGTGGGTCACGTTCAACTTCTTCGGAGCCTTCGGCGCCCAGCAGCCGTCGAAGCTGCTTCCGGGCATGGATCGGGTTGCCACCAGGTACCTGACCCCCGATGACCGGGACTTCTTTGCGGTCTATGCGCGCTGATTAGATGCCCGCATGGCAGAGCGCTTCGAACTCGTTCCCCGGGGCCCGTTCTCGCTGCGAGCCGCCGCCGCGTTCGGATTCGGGCCCACCGAGGGACGCCGGCCCGAGTGGGACGGCGCGATGCGGCTCGCGTTCCCGCTCGACGGCGGCCGGGGGTATGCGGGCGCCGTCCTTCGACAGCAGCGCGAAGACGGCCCGGTTGAGGTATCGCTCCAGCTGACCGAGGGCGGTGATCCGCAAACGGCGTTATCGCAGGCGGCCCGGGTCGTCTCCCTGGACCACGACGGTGAGGCGTTTCAGAGAGTCGGCCGCCGCGACCGCGTGATCGGTGCGCTCCAGCGCGCCCACCACGGCCAGCGACCAGTCCTGTTCCACTCCCCGTACGAGGCGGCGGCCTGGTCGATCATCTCTGCACGGCGCCGAGCGCGCCAGGCGGCAGCCATGCAGACGGCGCTATCCGAGCGTCTGGGTGAGACTTTCGATCTGGCGGGAGGAACCGTTCACGCGTTCCCTCAGCCCGAGCGACTGCTCGAGGCCCCGGAGGACCAGCTGGAGGCCCTCGGTGCTGCGAAGGTGGAGCGCCTGAGGACGGTCGCCGAGGCCGCTTCTGACGGTCTGCTCGACGTCCGGCGACTGCACGAGCTGGGCCCCGAAGCCGCATACGAGGACGTCCAGCAGCTCAAGGGGATCGGCCCTTTCTACGCCGGCCTGGTCGTGCTCCGGGCAACCGGCTTTGCCGACGCGCTGATGAGCGCCCCCGAACCCAAGGTTCTCGCCCACGCTGCCCGCTTCTACGGGCTAGCAGAAACTCCGACGCTCGAGCACTTCCGGGAGCTCGCCGAGCGCTGGCGTCCGTTTCGTACCTGGGCGATGGTTCTGATCCGGCTGGCAGGGGATCGAGGGACTACCGCGGCCGCGTGAGAGCCGCCAGATTCGCCGGCGGATTGTTCATGTAACCGGTGAAATGCTGCGCGGTGGTGCAGTAGACGTTCGCGCCCGTCCGGCTACAGAGCTCCTGCAGAAAGCCCGTGACCAGCTGGTGGTAGGAGATCGAATCCAGGACGCCCGGTTGGTACAGCGACCACCTGCCGGTGTCGTACTGGGGGACCTCCCATTGGGCCTCGGTGTTGCCGGCGGCGAACAACTGCTGGGCCAGGGGATCACCGCTGGCCTGTGCGTAGTCGTACAGCCCGATCAGCGTTTGGAGGAAGGCGTTCAGGATCTTTGCGCCCGGCGCGAACGAGTACTGCACGAAGCGGGTTCCGCGCGGCGTCTTGACCGCCACCCCGAGCGTCGGTGCCAGCGTCAAGATCGGCAGCGCCTGGTGCGCGAGGCCCAGGTAATAGGTCTGCCCGGTGGCCTTGTAGGCGCGCGTCAGCGCCTCGATACCTGTCCCCTGGGACATCGCGCTGGTCCACGGCGGCGTGCCACCGTCGAAGTTGAAGTAGTACTCCCAGGTCATGCCGCCACCTCGCCGGGTGGCGAGCGGAATCATCTCCGAGACAAGCGAGAGCATCTGGGAGTAGTACGAGGCGCCTGCCGTGTAGAGCCCGTCCGCTTTGCCGAACGTGGCCAGCACCTGAAGCTCGATGCCCTGCCCGGGGTAGTACTCCCACACGACCCCCGAGCCCGGAAACTCGATCAGCTGGTCGGCGGCGGGGATCGAACCGCTCTTCCACCACTTGATATTGCGCTGGAGGGTGTCGAACACCGCCGGCAGTCGCCCCGGGGTCAGTTTGCCGGCCGCTGCCATCGCCCGCACGTTGGCGATGACCGCGCCCAGCTCCCTAGCCGGAGTCCCACGCAGCTTCGTGACTGTCCCTAACGCGCTCCCGTAGGCCGCGCTGTACTGCTGGTAGAGCCCCGCGCTGATGGCGCGATTTCGGCGCAGCTTGGAGAGAACGCTGGCCACCGTTGGCGCCGGGCGGCGAGGGCGGGTTTTGGGCGCCCTGGTGGGGTGCGACACAGCCGGAGCCGGGGTGGGCGCAAACGACGGTACGAACGGATCCTGGCGGACGCTCACCTTGCCGTTCGCGCCCAGGACCTCCACCGTCGCCGCCTGGGCACTCGCCGCCGCAGCAGCACTGGCCGCGGTGCAGACCACCGCGAGCATGACAAGCAGACGCCTCGACGCCCCTCGGTGCATGCCCTACGTAACTCCCGGGGCGAGCAAAAGTTGCTGCACAATCTGCACATGACGCTGATAACGCTGTCTGCCTCCTACGGCGCCGGCGGGGCGAGCGTGGGACCCACGCTGGCGGAAAGACTTTCCGTTCCGTTTCTGGACCGGGCGATCCCGTTTGCCGTCTCCGAGCGCCTCGATGTCGATGTGGCGACGGCCGAGCGCCACGACGCGCGCATCGGGCGAGGTGGGATCGAGCGGTTACTGCGGGGGTTCATCGGCCAGGACATCGGCGCCCCCGTCCCGCTCGCGCCTGAGCTGACGGTTGATGATGACTTTCGCCGGGCCACTGAGGAGGTGCTGCTGGCTCAGGCGGCTACCGGGGAAGGCGTGATCCTGGGCCGGGGCGCTGCGATCGTGTTGCGCGACAGGCAAGACGTACTCCGTGTGCGGCTCGACGGCCCGCCCGAACGTCGCGCGGGGCAGGCCGCCCGCCTGGGCGGGATTCCGCTCGAGGAGGCGGAGCGAACCCGCGATCGGATGGATCGCAGGCACGCGGAGTACATACGGCGCTTCTACGGCGTTGACATCACCGACTACTCGCTTTTCGACATCGTGCTGGACTCGACCGCGATCGACCTCGACGTTTGCGTCGAGCTGCTGGTGATCGCGGCCACCGCGCGGGCGAGGTCATAGGGCGCGGTCGGGCGAGGTGGATAGGTCCCAGATCGACGAGCACCGGTTTCACCGGGGATACCCCCGTGCCCCTTCACGCTACTTTCACTTCAGGCCCGTGTTGTGGCCCTCGCGGGGCGAACAGCTTCTGGGAAACATGACCGTACGCTCCCCTGAACGAAGGCTCGTCGCACGCGCGCTGGCGCTGCTCGCGGCGAGCGCGTTGCCTGCCGGTGGCGCGGCCGGCGTTGCTCTGGCGCAAAGCTCGCCGAAGCCAGTGCGTGGCGCTGCTTATGTGCTGCCGTTCCCGGGCACGCCCGACGCCTCGCCCCAGACTCAGATCGACTTCGGCGGCCTGGCGCCGTCGCAGCTTGAGGCGGTGACGGCGAGCGGGTCACGGAGCGGGGTTCACAGCGGCCGGTTGGCGCGCATGCCTGGAGGCGGAGGAGCGGTGTTCGTCCCACACCGCCAGTTCGCACCCGGAGAGCGCGTTGGGGTAACCGCTTCGGTCAGCGCCATGGGCGGGACAGCAGGTACGCGCCGAGTGAGCTTCGGCTTCAGCGTCGCCTCGCCGGCGCCCTACCCGCAGCAGCGGAGGGTCGCAGGCCGCCGGAGGCCCGCGGCACATACCGCGCTAAGCGTCGCGGGCAAGACGCAGAGCTTCTACTCCGACCCGGGAGTGCACCCACCGATCCTCATGACCTCTGGCCGGGTCCCAGACCCAGGACAGGGAGACTTCCTGACGGACGCTGAGGACTCGATCCAGGCAGGACCCCTCATCTACAGCCCTTCCGGCCAGCTGTTGTGGTTTCAGCCGACCTACCACTCTGCCGCGTTCGACGTCCAGGTCCAGAACTACTTGGGCCAGTCGGTCTTGACGTTCTGGCAGGGCTACGTGCAGGCCGGGGTGGGAATCGGCGCTGACCAGGTGCTGGGTCACAGCTACCAGACGATCGCCACGGTCTACGCCGCCAACGGCTACCACGCCGACCTACACGAGTTTCAAATCACTCCGCAGGGCAACGCGCTGATCACGGCTTACGTTCCTGTGCAAGCCAATCTCTCATCGGTGGGAGGATCGCGGAAGGGCACCCTGCTGGACTCGGTCGTCCAGGAGGTAAACATCGCCACCGGGCAGCTGATCTGGGAGTGGCACGCCTACGGGCACGTCCACATCGCGGAGTCCTATGCCGGCAAGCCGGGCTCCAGCGCCTATGACTTTTTCCACATCAACTCGGTCCAGCAGCTGGCCAATGGCAACTTCATCATCTCGGCCCGCCACACCTCGGCCGTGTACGAGGTCGACCACACCACGGGGCGGATCATCTGGATCCTGGGCGGCAAGCACTCGAGCTTCAAGATGGGAAAGGGATCGAGCTTCTGGTGGCAGCACGACGCCCGCCTGCACGCCGGCAACCTACTCACGGTGTTCGATGACGGGGCGGGCAACGGCGTGACGAGCGAGAAGCAGTCGCGCGCTCTTCAGATCAAGCTGAGCGTGGCGCGCCATCGCGCGACCTTGCAACGCGCTTACACCAACAATCCATCCGTGCTGGCATCGAGCCAGGGCAACGTTGAAGTCCTGCCCGACGGCAACACTGTGGTCGGCTGGGGATCGGCGCAGTACTTCAGCGAGTTCGATCGCCGCGGCCACGAGCGCTTCAGTGCCCATTTCTACGAGCCCATCACCGCCTACCGCGACTATCGCTATCCCTGGTACGGCCAGCCCACGGGCAATCCGCTCATCGCGGCCGCGGCCACGTCGTCGGGCACGACCGTCTACGCCAGTTGGAACGGCGCAACCGAGATCGCCCGCTGGCAGGTGCTGGCCGGACCGGCTCCCAGCTCGCTGGCGCCGGTATCGCAGGCGGCGTTCACGGGTCTGGAGACGACGATCCCCACGACCAGCACGCAGCCGTACTTTGCCGTGCAGGCACTGGGGTCTGCGGGCCAGGTCTTGGGCACCTCGGCGCCTGTCGCCCGCTGAGCCGGCGACTAGCGCGAGCCGCGTCTGTGGCATCGTCGCCCACCGTGCGCGAGCGCCAGAACGTGCCTTTGTCCAAGCTCACCACGCTGCGGCTCGGCGGACCGGCTCGACGGCTCATCGAAGTCGGCGACGAGCCCGAATTGGTCGAGGCGTTGGACGGCAGCCGCGGCGACGGCGCGACGCTGATCATCGCCGGTGGCTCAAATCTCGTGATCGCCGATGAGGGATTCGATGGCACCGTCGTCCGGGTCGCCACCCGCGGCATCTCTGCAGCTCCAAGCGGCGACCAGGTGAGGCTCGAGGTGTCGGCGGGCGAGCCGTGGGACGGCGTGGTTGCCCGCTGCGTCGAGGAGGACCTTGCCGGAGTGGAGTGCTTGGCCGGGATTCCCGGCTCGGTCGGAGCCACGCCGATCCAGAACGTGGGCGCCTATGGGCAGGAGGTCGCGAGCACGATCGTCTCGGTGCGCGTGTACGACCGCCAGCGCGGCGAGGTTTCGGATCTGCCAGGTGCCGACTGCGGATTCGCCTACCGATCGAGCGCCTTCAAGCGATCGGATCGGCACGTCGTCTTGACGGTGACGTTCCTGCTGGAGCGCTCGGCCCAGGCCGCGCCGATCACCTACGCCGAACTGGCACGGGCGCTGGCCGTCGAGCCCGGCCAGCGGCCGCCGCTGGCCGATGTCCGCCAAGCGGTTCTCGCGCTGCGGCGCAGCAAAGGGATGGTCATCGACGCCGCCGACCCCGATTCGGTCAGCGCGGGCTCGTTCTTCGTCAACCCCATCCTCCCCCGCCAGCAGTTCGAGGCGTTCGAGCGCAGAGTCGCAGAGCAACTGGGCGCAGAGGTACAGCCGCCCGCCTGGCCTGAGCTCGACGGGGGCGTCAAGACCTCCGCGGCCTGGCTGATCGAGCGGGCGGGGTTTCATCGTGGCTATGGGCACGGCCGGGTGAGCGTCTCCAACAAGCACACGCTGGCGCTCGTCAATCGCGGCGGTGCCACCACCGCCGAGCTGCTGGCCCTGGCGCGCGAGCTGAGGGACGGCGTGAGGGAGCGATTCGGGGTCGAGCTTCGCCCCGAGCCGACGCTCGTGGGTGTGGAGCTGTAGGGCGGCCGGCGCGCCAGGCCAGCTGGGCCATATACTGTCCGCCCGAGCTATTCGAGCTCGCCTTGGCCGGGGGCGAGGTGAAAGGGGCAACATGAGGACTTCTGTGGGACGGATGCTGGCTGCTGCTATGGCTGCTGGGGCAGTCATGGCGCTTGCGATGATGGGGGGCAGCGCCGGTGCGGCGACTGCTCCGGTGACCATCGGCAGTACGAGCGGAACGCCGAGCGAGACCATTTGCCCAGCCGGGACTGCCTGCACGTATTTCTCCGACTCGTCGGGCACGACGCCGGCGGCACAGGTGCCGTCAGACGGAACGATTACGAGTTTTTCGGTCAATTCCGGCAGCGCGGGCAACGTCGTTAAGTTGCGCGTGCTGCGGCCCGCGGCCAGCGGTCAGTTCATGGGCGCCGGGACGGGCCCTGCCGAGACTTTGGCCGCCGGGATGAACACCTTCAGCGGTCTGTCGATCCCAGTCAAGGCCGGCGATGTGCTGGGGATCGACAACTCCGATAGTGCGATTCTGTTCGCCTCGAGCCCCGGGGCGAACACGCTCGGCTACATACCGGCGCTAGCCGATGGCGCGACCGCGCCTACGAACGGCCAGATGGCCGGGCTGCTGCTGCTGAGCGCGGTCGAGCAGCCCAACAGCACCACGACCACGCCGACATCACCCACGACGCCGATCACAACCACAAACCCGACGTCGGTCCCAACGCCGACCAGTAATACGCAGCCGTCGCTAACCAGCGTCTCGCAGGCGCACAAGGTTTGGCGCGAGGGCAGCAAGCTGGCCAGCCTTGCGGCGGCCACGGCCAAGCCAAAGCCCCCGCCGGTGGGTACGACGTTGAAGTTCTCGCTCAATACCCCGGCCAAGGTCACGCTGACTTTCAAGCACAAGGTCAAAGTCCAGACGAAGACCGGGAAGCCATCGTTCGTCATGAAGACTGCTGGCCAGCTCTCGTTCACTGGCCACAGCGGAACCGACAACGTCTATTTCCAGGGCCGGCTGACAAGCACCAAGCGGCTGTCACCGGGCAACTGGACGGTGGTGATCAGCGCCAGCACCACCGCCGGGAACACCCAGGTCACGCGCAAGTTCACGATCGTGTCCTCCTAGGGACCGGCGAGCGCCGCGCCGCGGGTCAACCCGACCCGCGGCGCTCGCGCTGGCGGCGGAGCTCCTGGCGAGCCACCGAAAGCTTGTGGACCTCATCGGGGCCGTCGGCCGTGCGCAGCTGGTCGGCGGCCTGGCTGATCGAGCGGGCGGGGTTTCATCGTGGCTATGGCCACGGCCGGTGAGCGTCTCGAACAAGCACACGCTGGCACTCGTCAATCGCGGCGGCGCCAGCACCGCCGAGCTGCTGGCCCTGGCGCGTGAGCTGCGGGACGGCGTCAGGGACCGACCCGGGATCGAGCTCCGGCCCGAGCCGACGCTCGTGGGCGTGGAGCTGTAGACTCGTTGGGGCTCAAGCTATTGCGCTCCCGCGGACCGGGAGCCTGGGGAAAGGGGCCAAGATGAGGACTTCGTTGCGAAGGACGGTGGCTGCTGCCATGGTCGCCGGGGCGGCCGTGGCGATGTCGATGACGATCGCACTGGGTAGCGCCGGTGCGGCCACTACGCCGGTAACCATCGGCAGCACTACGGGCACGCCGACCGCAAACATCTGCCCGGGGAACATCAACCCGCAACCCTGCACCTACTACTCCACCTCGTCGGGTACGACGCCCGCGGCGCAAGTGCCGTCGGACGGCACGATCACCGGCTTTTCGATCAACTCCGGCAGCGCGGGCAACAAGGTTCAGTTGCGCGTCCTGCGGCCGGCCGCCAACGGCCAGTTCCCGTTCACTGGGGCTGGGACGGGCCCGACGGAGACTCTGACGATCGGCGTCAACACGTTCACCGGTCTGTCGCTCCCGGTCAAGGCCGGGGACGTGCTCGGGATCGACAACGGCGACAGCGCGCTCCTGTTCGATCAGACCGCCACCTTCACGAACACGTTCTTTTGGACGCTGGGGCTGCCCGACGGCGCGACTTCCGCTCCTAGCGGCAACAGGGGGGGACTCAAACTGCTGCTGAGCGCCACCGAGCAGCCGGGCAGCACCACGACGCCCACCTCGCCGACTACGCCGAGCGGGCCGATCACCAGTACGAACCCAAGCTCGGTGCCCACGCCGACGAGTAATACGAAGCCGTCGCTGAGCAGCGTCTCGCAGGCGGGCAAGGTCTGGCGCGAGGGCAGCAAGCTGGCCAGCCTGGCTGCCGCCAAGCGCCCGCCGGTGGGCACGACCTTCACGTTCGCGCTGAACGAGGCCGCCAAGGTCACGCTGACCTTTCAGCACAAGGTCAAAGTCAAGACAAAGACCGGGAAGCCATGTTCGTCATGAAGGTTGCTGGCCAGCTCTCGTTCGTTGGTCACGGCGGAACCGACAACGTCTCTTTCCAGGGCCGGCTGACAAGCACCAAGCGGCTGTCACCGGGCAACTGGACGGTGGTGATCAGCGCCAGCACCACCGCCGGGAACACCCAGGTCACGCGCAAGTTCACGATCGTGTCCTCCTAGGGACCGGCGAGCGCCGCGCCGCGGGTCAACCCGACCCGCGGCGCTCGCGCTGGCCGCGCAGCTCCGCCGACACAGCTTGTGGACCTCATCGGGGCCGTCGGCCGTGCGCAGCTGGTCGGCGGCCTGGCTGATCGAGCGGGCGGGGTTTCATCGTGGCTATGGCCACGGCCGGGTGAGCGTCTCGAACAAGCACACGCTGGCACTCGTCAATCGCGGCGGCGCCAGCACCGCCGAGCTGCTGGCCCTGGCGCGTGAGCTGCGGGACGGCGTCAGGGACCGACCCGGGATCGAGCTCCGGCCCGAGCCGACGCTCGTGGGCGTGGAGCTGTAGCGCTCGGGGGCACCCTAGTCTGCTCGGCGACCAGCCCTATACTGCGAGTCAGCGATGCGCTCTCGCGGACCGGGAGCGCGGGGAAAGGGACCGGTTCGGTTATGAGGATTTCTTTGCGTCGGATGACGCCCGCCGCCGTGGCTGCAGGGGCGGCCGTGGCGGTAGCAGTGACGATCGCAATAGGCAGCGCTGGAGCGGCGTCTGCGCCGATCACGCTGGGCAGCACCACCGGTACGCCCAGCGGGAACCTTTGCGCCGCGACTGTTCGCTGCACGTACTACTCCACCTCGTCGGGTACTACCCCGGCGGTGCAAGTGCCTTCTGACGGCACCATTACGGGCTTCTCGCTCAACTCCGGTAGCGCCACCGGGACAGTGTTCCTGCGCGTGCTACGGCCCGCGGGGACCTCGTTCATGGGCGCCGGGACGAGCCCAGCGGAGACGTTGACGACACCCGGCGTCAATACGTTCACCGGTCTGTCACTCCCGGTCAAGGCGGGCGACGTTCTCGGGATCGACAACGACAGCAGCGCGCTCTTGTTCGACCAGACGGCCACGACGGCGGACACGTTCGAGTATCAACCCGCGCTCGCCGACAACACGACCGGCGCTCCGACTGCCAGCAAGCCCGGTCTGAAGCTCCTGCTGAGCGCCACCGAGCAGCCCAGCAGCACGACCACCACGACCCCCTCGACCACGCCGACGACGCCGAGCGGGCCGATCACCACCACGAACCCAAGCTCGGTGCCCACGCCGACGAGTAATACGAAGCCGTCGCTGAGCAGCGTCTCACAGGCGCGCAAGGTATGGCGCGAAGGCAGCAAGCTCGCAAGCCTGGCTGCCGCTAAGCGCCCGCCGGTGGGCACGACCTTCACGTTCACGCTGAACGAGGCCGCCAAGGTCACGCTCACCTTCCAGCGCAAATCAAGCCGGCAAAAACCGGGTAAGAAGCCGAAGTTCGTCACGAAGGTTGCTGGCCAGCTCTCGTTCGTCGGTCACGCCGGGGTTGACAAGGTGTCCTTCCAGGGAGCGCTGACGAGCACGAAGCGGCTGGCACCCAGGAAGTGGACGGTCGTGATCAGCGCAAGCACCAGCGCCGGAACTACGCAGGTCTCGAGGAAGTTCACGATCGTTCACTAGCGCGGACCTCCGGTTCTTCGAACCGCCACCACACACGCCGCGACGCCGGAGAGGCTCAAACCTGCCCTGAAACGAAGGAAATTCGGGGATGGAAGGAGAACCGTCCCGGTATGAGGACTTCCGTATGGCGTGTCGCGGCCGCTGCGGTGGCTATCGGAGCTGCGTTGGCGCTGGCAACGGCGATCGGGAACGCCGGTGCGGCATCCCCAAGGGTGACGCTGGGTAGCACCGCGGGGACGCCCTCCCAGAATCTCTGCGGGCTCGGGATCCAGTGCACGTACTTTTCCTTCACGTCGGGCTTTACGCCTGCAGTGCAGGTCCCGTCGGACGGCACCGTGACGAGCTTCTCGCTCAATTCCGGCAGTGCCTTCGGCCTCGTGTCGCTGCGCGTCCTGCGCCCCACGGGCGCCGGGTTCACCGGCGCCGGAACGAGCGCGCCAGAGGCTCTGAACGCGGGAGTGAACACATTCAACGTCTCCCTTCCGGTCAAGGCGGGCGACGTTCTCGGGGTCGACAACGACAGCAGCGCGCTGCTGTTCGACACAACGAGCGCGACGGCGAGCACGCCCTACTACCAAGAGCCATCGCTCGCTGACGGCGCCACGGACGTTCCGAACTACACGCAGTCGGGCTACCGGCTGCTGCTGAGCGTCACGGAGCAGCTCGGCAGCGGTGGAGGCGGCACCACCACGACGACGTCCACCAGCTCGAACAGCTCAGGCGGGGCGATCAGCACCAACCCGGCCGCCCTTCCGACGCCCAGCAGCGCCAGGCGCCCGAGGCTGACGAGGGTCTCCCAATCCGACCGCGTGTGGAGGGAGGGCAAGAAGCTGGTCCGGGTCGCCGCCGCGAAGGGCCCCGTGGTGGGCACGCGCTTGAGGTTCAGGCTCAACGAGGAGGCCAAGGTCACTCTGACGTTCAAGCGCAGGAAGTCCCGGAAGACGGTAGGCCAGCTGGCTTTCATCGGTGATGCAGGCATCAACAAGGTGTTCTTCCAGGGGCGTCTGACGCGCAGGAGGCGACTGCCGCCAGGGAACTACGAGCTTCTAGTCACGGCCAGCACTACTGCCGGCAGCTCGCGGCCTGTCGTGCGGACGTTCACGATCCTGCCCTAGCTGTAGTTCCTAGGGACGTTCGTCAGTAAAGACATCCGGGCCTCCTTGGAGGCTGAGTGGTGCTCAAGCCCCTCAGTCCAAAGGAGGACACCGGATGAAGCTTCACGGTAACGCGCGCACCTGTCCGAACAGCCGTCGGCTGTTGGTCGATCGAGTTATCGAGGAGGGTTGGTCGGTAACGGCGGCGGCCGAGGCCGCCGGCGTTAGCGAGCGGACGGTGTATCGGTGGTTGGCGCGTTGGCGCCGGGAGGGCAGCGAGGGTTTGCTAGATCGCGGCTCGCGCCCACACCACTCGCCGGCACGTCTGCCGCAGAGCAGGGTGGAGCTGATCCGACGCTTGCGCAGACTGCGGATGACCGCGGCTGAGATCGCGGAGATCCTTGGGATGGCGCTGTCGACGGTTTCGCTGTGGCTCAAGCGGATCGGACTTGGCAAGCGCTCGCAGCTCGCCCCGCTCGAGCCGCCTAACCGCTACGAGCGCCGCCATCCCGGCGAGCTGGTTCACGTCGACATCAAGACGTTGGGGCGGATCTCCACGCTGGGCGCCGGGCACCGGATGGTCGGCCACCGTCAAAGCCAGCGGGTCTACACCCACCAGGGCGGCAAACAGCGCAAGCTGACCCGCTTCGAATACGTCCACGTGATGGTCGACGACTACAGCCGCCTGGCCTACGCCGAGGTCCTACCAGCCCTCACCGCCAGCTGCGCGATCACCTTCCTACACCGGGCGCTCGCCTGGTTCGCAGACCACGGCGTTCGAATCAACGCAGTCATGACCGATAACGGCTCCGCCTACGTCGCACACGCCCACCGCAAGGCACTCGCCGATCTCGGCCTCAAGCACCTACGGATCAAGCCCTACCGGCCCAGGACGAACGGCAAAGCAGAGCGCTTCATCCAAACGCTCCTCAATGAATGGGCCTACGCGCGGATCTATGGGAGCTCAGCCGAACGCGCCCAGGCTCTGCCGCTCTTCCTCGACCGCTACAACTTCAGACGACCACACGGCTCACTCAGCCACCAACCCCCCGCGTCACGCCTGACCAACCTCGTCAGGAACTACACCTAGCCGGCTTCAATCGCCTTCGCGCCGCTCGCGCTGACGGCGGAGCTCCTGCCGCGCGACCGACAGCTTGTGGACCTCATCGGGGCCGTCGGCCAGCCGCAGAGTGCGCAGCTGCGCGTACATGTAAGCCAGCGGCGTGTCGTTCGAGACCCCGGCGCCGCCGTGCACCTGGATCGCGCGGTCGACGACTTTGAGCGCCACGTTCGGCACCGCGACCTTGATCCCCGCGATCTCGATCCTGGCGTGCTGGTTTCCCACGGTGTCCATCAGCCAGGCCGTCTTAAAAACCAGCAGACGGGCCATTTCGAGCTCGATCCGGCTTTCGGCGATCCAGTCGCGGATGTTTGCGTTCTGCGACACCGGCTTGCCGAACGTCTCGCGCGCGTCGGCGCGATCGCAGAGCAGCTCGAGTGCCCGCTCGGCAGCACCGATGGCCCGCATGCAGTGGTGGATGCGTCCTGGCCCCAGTCGGGCTTGGGCGATCATGAAGCCCATGCCCTCGCCGGCGATCAGGTTCTCGGCGGGGACCCGCACGTCCTCGAAGGAGACCTCCCCGTGGCCTTCTGGGTCCAGGTAGCCGAACACCGGCAGGCTGCGGATGACCGTCACCCCCGGCGTGTCCTTGGGGACCAGGATCATCGACTGCTGCTGATAGACGGGCGCGTCCGGGTCGGTGTTGCCCATCACGATCAGGATCCGGTTATTGGGGTGTAGCGCCCCGGTCGTCCACCACTTACGGCCGTTCAGCACGTATTCATCGCCGTCACGCTCAATCCGCATCGAGATGTTGGTGGCATCGGATGAGGCCACATCGGGCTCCGTCATCGCGAACGAGGAGCGGATCTCGCCTGCCAGCAGCGGCTCGAGCCATCGCGACTTCTGCTCATCCGAGCCGAACTGGTGGAGAACCTCCATGTTCCCAGTGTCGGGAGCCGAGCAGTTGCAGGCCTCGGAAGCGAATCGGCTTCGACCCATGATCTCCGCCAGCGGGGCGTACTCCACATTCGTCAGCCCAGCGCCGTACTCCTCATCGGGCAGGAACATGTTCCACAGTCCGCGCTCCCGGGCCTTGGTCTTGAGCTCCTCCACCACCGGCGGATGGCAGTGCGGCCGCCCAGCGGCTGCAGACTCTCGGACCTGCTCGATCCACACCGGCTCGGCGGGCATCACCTCGTGGCGCATGAACTCGGCCAACCGCTCGCGGAGCTCCCGTGCTCGAGGCGAGAAGTCGAGCTGCATGCCGGTGGCCGTGCTCATGGCGGCAATCGTATGCTCGCGGGCGCGATGATGTTCGCTGATCGAGCGGCGCTCTCACCGGGGCCAGCGGCGGAATCGGCTCGACGGCGGCATGCATCCCCGCTGATTAGGCGCTATTTCACGTCCCGGAACGTGACTCGATAGGCTTCGCGACACCCTCGGTCGGGGATTCCCTTGCCAAACGCCAACTCTGCCCAAGAAGAGGGGCCATCCGCGTACCCACAGGCTGCGGCGCTAGAGCTGCGTGACGTCAGCAAGCGCTACCCGGGGCAGAGCGACCCCGCGATAGCGCACCTCAGCCTGTACGTGCCAGCGGGAGAGGTGTGCGTTCTCGTCGGCCCCTCGGGGTCGGGCAAGACAACCGCCATGCGGCTGATCAACCGCATGATCCCGCTCTCCTCGGGCGACATCCTGCTCGGCGACCGCAGCGTGCTCGAGCGCGAGCCACACGAGCTGCGCCGCGAGATCGGCTATGTGATTCAGCAGATCGGCCTGTTTCCGCACCTCACCGTCGCAGACAACATCGCCACGGTTCCGAGGCTGCTCGGATGGGAGAAGTCCCGGATTGGCGCGCGCGTGAACGAGCTGATCGAGCTGATCGGCCTCGATCCGGAGATCGGCAAGCGCTATCCGGCGCAGCTCTCGGGCGGCCAGCGCCAGCGCGTGGGCGTTGCCCGAGCGCTCGCCGCCGACCCGCCGCTGATGCTGATGGACGAGCCCTTCGGCGCGATCGACCCGATCAACCGCGCCCATCTGCAGGACGAGTTCCTCGGGCTCCAAGAACGCGTTCGCAAGACCGTTGTGTTCGTAACCCACGACATCGACGAGGCGATCAAGATGGGCGACAAGATCGCGATCCTGCGGCAGGGAGGGGTGCTCGCGCAATATGACACACCCGCGGAGATCCTCACGCACCCCACCGACGAGTTCGTCGCCGAGTTCGTCGGCGCCGACCGTGCGCTGAAGCGGCTCGGGCTGTCGACGCTGGCTGACGTGAAGCTGCTCGAGCCGGACGGGATGAAGATGGGTGACGAGCGCCTGAAGCTGACGACATCGGTGCGCGACGCCCTGTCGGCGGTTCTGGCCTCGGGGGGCTCGGCGTTGCGCGTCATCGGCGAGCGTGACCAGGTAGCCGGCGTCGTGACGCTCGAGCTGTTGGGTCACGTGCTGCGCAACGGGGCCCTTTCCGATCCCGAGCAATCCTCCGAGACGCGCACCGGTACGGAGTCCAGCGCCTGATGCTCGCTTTCGCGGCCGCGCACGGCCCGGTGATTCCGAGCTTTGGGGGAAGCTCCGCGTCGTTTGCCTGCGAGCGGGCGAACCGGCTGTTCTGCTCCGGCTGGGTTTCCCGCAACTGGAGCACGGTGCTGTGGCCGGCGCTCCGCCAGCACGTGGTGCTGACCCTGATCGCGGTCTCGATCGGGTTTCTGATCTCGACCGCGCTCGCGCTGATCGCCTACCGGATGCGGTGGTTCGAGCGACCGGTACTGATCGTGACCTCGATCCTCTACACGATCCCCTCGCTGGCGCTGTTCGAGCTGCTGGAGCCGGTGCCCGGACTGGGCCTGACGCGGACCACCGCCGAGGTGGCGCTCGTCTCCTACACGCTGCTGATCATGTTCCGCAACACGCTGACGGGATTGCAAGACGTTCCGGCCGAGGTCCGCGATGCCGCGTCGGGCATGGGCATGGGGCCAATGCGCTTACTGCTGCGGGTGGAGCTGCCGCTCGCGATGCCGGCGATCATCGCCGGCTTGCGGATCGCAACGGTGACAGTGATCTCGCTGGCCACCGTCGCCTCGCTGATCGACAACGAGGGGCTCGGCGTGCCGATCCTGACCGCGATCTCCAATGAAGTGTTCAAGACCGAGCTGATCGTCGCCGGCGGAATGGCGGTGCTTCTGGCGCTGTTCGCCGACGGGCTGCTCGTGCTCGTACAGCGCTTTCTCACACCCTGGGCCAGGGCCGGCTGATGCACAACTTCGTCGACGCCTTCAAGTTCATCGGCCGCAACGGCCAGATCTCCGGGATTCCGCATCTGCCGACGCTCGTTCACCTTACGCTGGTCACGCTCAAGATCGCCGGGATCGGGATCGGGCTTGCGCTGGTGATCGCACTTCCGATCGGCCTGTGGCTGGGGCACATCCACAAGGGGTCTTTCGTGGCGATCAACGTCGGCAACGTCTGGCGGGCACTGCCGAGCTTGGCCGTGCTCGCGATCGGGGTCGCGATCTTGGGACTGGGGCTTGGCAACGTGGAGCTGGCGCTGATCGTGCTCGCGGTGCCGCCGATCATCACCAATGCCTACGTAGGGATCGACGAGGTGGACCGCGATGTGGTCGACGCTGCTCGAGGGATGGGGCTGACGGGGTGGGAGATCCTGCGCAAGGTGGAGATTCCGCTCGGGATCCCGTTGATATTTGCGGGCATCAGGACCGCGGCGCTGTTCATCGTCTCCACGACGACGATCGCGGCGCTGACCGGTTACAGCGGCAGCCTCGGCGACATCATCAACAACGAGGCCTCCTACCACCTTCCCGGCGTGCTGGGAGCGGCGATCTGCATCGCGGCTCTTGCGCTCGTGATCGAGGCCGTGCTGGCGGTCGTGCAGCGAGCGGTGACGCCAGTCGGTCTGAAGCTCGCACAGCGGGATGATCCGGCGCTCGCGCTGGCACCTGTCGTGCCCGACACCGCTTGATAACGACAACAAATCAAGGCAGAGGAGGAAACATGAGACAGGCAAGAGTCGCCGCCCTGGCGGTGCTCGCGGTGGTGATACTCGCCGCGTGCGGGAGTTCCAACAAGTCCAGTTCCTCGAGCTCGTCCAGTTCCAGCTCCAGCCCGTCGGGCAAGGCGGGCGCCGGCAAGCCCCCGGTCGTCCTCGGAGACAAGAACTTCGAGGAGGAGTACGTGCTCGGATCGCTTTATCAGCAGGCGCTCGAGGCAAAGGGCTACAAAGTCACGCTGAAGGGCAACATCGGTTCCTCGGAGATCATCTGGAAGGCGCTGCAGAGCGGACAGATCCAGATGTACCCGGAATACACCGGGACGCTGCTGACCGCGATCGCCGGCGACAATCAGCCCCCAAACAGCGCCCAGCAGACCTACAACCTGGCGCAGGCATACGTCACGAAGCACGGGTTCGTACTGCTGAGCCAGACCCCGTTCTACGATGCGGATGGCCTGGCGACGACGAAGGCCTACGCCGCAAGCCACCAGCTCACGACCATCGCTGACCTGAGCAAGCTCGGCAAGATCACTTACGGCGCTCCGGCGGAGAACCGGACTCGCTTCGACGGCTTGGTCGGCCTACAGAAGGTGTACGGCCTGCACAACCTCAGCTTCGTGCCGCTCGCCGAGGGCCTCAACTACAAGGCGCTCGATTCCGGGCAGGTCAACGTGGCGACGATCTTCACCACCGACCCGCAGCTGAAGGGCGGGAAGTACACCGTGCTGACCGACACCAAGAAGCTGTTTGGCTTCCAGAACGTCGCGCCGGTGGTCAAGGCGTCGGTCATCAAAGCCGAGGGCCCGGCGTTCACGCAGACGATCAACAAGGTCAGCTCGCTGTTGACGCTGCCGGCGATCATCCAGATGAACGCCGCGGTGGCGCTCGACCAGCAGTCCCCGACGAGCGTCGCCCAGTCGTTCCTGAAGGCCAACGGTCTCGCCTAGCCGTTCATGATGATTAGGGGCGCGGCGTCACTGAGGCGCCGCGCCCCGGATTGCCGTGGTGATCGGGGTGCCCGGGTGGATCGTCGTATCCGGCCGGCGCGCGCCCAGGCCGACCGCCCCTTGGCGGCCACGGGCCAAGACATACACGCATAACGCCAAAAATCGCCGGCACCAGCGCGCCCCTTTGCGAGATAAGCGTCTCTACGACGCTTATCTCGCAAAAGCTCAGGCGGAGCGTCGGATTTGCTGCGAAATGCGTCCGTTCGGAGTTCTCGGGGTGGCGCGCGCCCAGGCACGGAGCCAAGACATACGACAGACGACAGGCGAAGGAGAGTTCCCATGGCCCAGATCATCGTCATCAACCACATCACGCTCGACGGCGTCCTCCAGGCCCCGGGCAAGCCGGAGGAGGACCCCGCCCTTGGCTTCGAGCACGGCGGCTGGGCCAACCCCTACGGCGACGCCGTGATGGGCGAGGAGTTGGGCAAGAGCCGCGGGGAGGCCCCCGGTGCCTTCCTGTTCGGCCGGCGCACCTACGAGGACCTGTTCGCCTCCTGGCACGGCCGCACCGACGACAACCCGTTCACCGATGTGCTCGACCGCACGACCAAGTACGTCGCCTCGCGCACGCTCAGCGAACCGCTGCCCTGGGAGAACTCGATCCTGCTCGGCGGCGACGCTGGCGACGCTGTCGCGCGGCTACGCTCTGACGTCGGCGGCCACCTGATGATCTTCGGCAGCGCCGACCTGCTGCAGACGTTGATGCGCCGCGATCTGATCGACGAGTACCTATTGCTGATCTACCCCCTGGTGCTCGGGTCCGGCAAGCGCTTGTTCAAGTCCGACGTGCACGCCCCGCTGCGTCTCCTAAACAGCGTGACCACCACCACCGGCGTGGTGATCGCCACCTACCGGCCATGCGGACGCTCGTAACCGGACGGCATCTGCACCGACATGGAGGGAGCTGTGTGGTACGCCGACGTCCCGAACAAGCGCTTGCCTGCGCCAAGATCCGGTGTCATGCCCAACCTACAGCTCGTGATCTTCGACTGCGACGGCGTCCTCGTCGACAGCGAGGTGATTTCGAACCGCGTCCTGGCGCGGCTCCTGACCGAGATCGGTTTGCCTCGCGACCTGGCCCAGACGCGACGGGAGTATCAGGGACTGCTGCTCGACGAGATCGTGACGCGCACCGAAGCGGCACTCGGACACCCGGTGCCGGGCGATTTCCTGGAGCGCTTCGTGACCCAGCGGGCCGAAGAGTTCCGGCGCGACCTCAAGCCCGTGCCCGGCGCGAACGAGATGGTAACGCGCGTCAAGAGCGCCGATGTGCAGGTTTGTGTGGCCTCTCAGGGACGGCTTGAGAAGTCGCGGATGACTCTCGCCCTGACCGGGCTCGAGCGCCTGTTTGACGAAGACGCGGTGTTCTCCGCATATTCGGTCGAGCGCGGCAAGCCGTTCCCCGACCTATTCCTGTACGCCGCCGCGACGATGGGCGCGGAGCCCGCAACCTCCGCCGTCGTGGAGGACACACCATCCGGGGTCCAGGCCGCCGTCGCGGCCGGGATGCGGGTTCTGGGCTACAGCGCCGACAGCGATGAGCCGGCGCTGCGCGACGCGGGCGCCGAGATCGTGCGCTCGCTTGACGAAGTGCCGGCGCTGCTCGGGCTATCGACCTAGGACCCAGCAGCCGCGGCCGCAGCTAATTCTCGAAGAACGCCGCCGCGCGGCGCGCAAGCTCCTCGCTTGTGAGCTCCTCGGTCTGCTGGCTCATCATCCACTGCTGACCGAAGGGGTCCCGCAGCCGTCCGCCGCGCTCGCCATAGAACTGATCGCCGAGCGGAAAGACCTCTTCGGCGCCCGCGCTGCGCGCTCGCTCCCAGGCAGCGTCGACGTCCTCCCAGTAGGTGGCCAGGATCGCGCTGACGCGCCCGCCCAGCGATGGCGGCGAGGAGGCCGGCGCACCGTTATCGCCGGAGTCCTCAGTGATCATCACCACCGAGTTGCCGATCCGGACCTCGGCGTGGATCACCTCTCCTCCCGGTCCGGTGAACCGCTCGCCGAGCTCCTCGGCGCCGAATGCCGCGCGGTAGAAATCGATCGCAGCCGCACCGTCGTCGACGACCAGGCGCGGAGTTACCGTGCCCAGGCGTTGGGGAATGCCGCTCACCATTCTCGCCACGATAATAATTAGAATTTCGTTCTAGTGGCTAGACCGAGCCCCAATCGGGGGTCGCGTCAGGACGCGATCCCAAGCCCCAACCGGGGGTCGCGTCAGGACGCGATCCTGTCGGCGGCACTCGACTGCTTTGCCGAGCGCGGTTTCGCTGCCACGACCGTCGAGCAGATCCGCCAGCGCTCGGGGGCCAGCATCGGCTCCATCTACCACCACTTCGGAGGCAAGGAGGGGGTGGCCGCCGAGCTCTACGTGGAAGGTTTGCGCGGCTATCAAGACGGCTTTCTCAGCGCGATCGAGCGCCACGAAGACCCGCAGTCGGCGGTGCGGGCCGTGGTCCGGCATCACCTGCGTTGGGTGGAGCGCAACCCTCGGCTGGCGCAGTTCTTGATGGGCCGACGCGAGACCGAGCTGCGGCTGGCGACGGAGGCTCGCGTGCGCGAGCTGAACCGCGCGTTCTTCCCACGGGTCATGGCCTGGGTCGAGACTCACGCCGCCGCGGGGAAACTACGCCCGCTGCCCGCCGACCTGTGGGAGCCGGTCCTGCTCGGCCCCAGCCAGGAATTCGCACGCCTGTGGCTGGCGGAGCGGGCACGCAGCTCTCTGCGCCGCGCCGAACGGGAGCTCGGGGACGCAACCTGGGCTGCGGTCAGGAGCGCTAGCTAAACCCCGCGCCCGCTCTGGCTAGCGCCGGCGCTTGATGTACTCACGCCGCGGCAGAGCTCAGCACCGCGTCACGAATCGCCTCGGCCGTAAGCGTGGCTGCCACTGTACCGAGCGCCGATAACAGCAGCGATTTCGCCTGACCGGGAGGCGCGGGCGGGGAACTGCCCGACGCCAGGCAGAAGACGACGTCGCCGTCCATCGGGCTGAAGGGGGGATCGACCGCCCGGGCCAGGCCAGCGGTGGCCATGCGGGCGACGATCCCGCAGTCGCGCTTGTCGAGTGGGGCATCGGTGCACACGCAGACCAGCGTCGTGCTTTCGCCTGGTCGCACCGGCCAAGTGGAGCCGTCCGTCATGTCCGCGATCAGCTCAGCGCTGCGCAGTAGCTCGCCGTGCTCGCCGCGCGGTCCGCCCAGCACGCGGCCGTTTTTGCCGATCACATCGCCCACCGAGTTGGCGACCGCCACGGCGGACAGCCTCCAACCTGAGCCGGCATCAGCGGCGGCATAGCCGACCCCGCCGCGAGTCGCTCGCTCGCGACCGAACACCTTGCCCACCGCTGCCCCCGCCCCAGCGCCCAGCGGACCGCGCGCAGGGACGCCACCCGCCGCCGCCTCGCAAGCGGCGAAACCCTCTTCCGGTCCTGGCCGCTGACCCATGGCGTGGAGGTCGAAGATCACCGCGGTCGACACCAGCGGCACCACTCCAACCGGCGTCGGACGCCCGCGACCTTGCGCCTGGAGCCATCGGATCGCGCCGTCGGCGGCGGCCAGGCCGAAAGCGCTACCGCCTGTGAACATGACCGCCGTCGGGCCCTCGGCATTGGCCAGTGGGGCCAGTCCTTCGAGCTCGCGGGTGCCGGTGCCGCCGCCGCGAACGTCCACCCCGCCGCGCGTCCCCTCGGGTGGGATCACGACCGTGCAGCCCGTGCCTCCGTCGGAGCGGGTCCAGTGGCCGACCGCGAACCCTTCGGGAAGCGCCGGCAGCTCGTTCGCCGGGGGATCGGTGCCTGCGTCGGGCTCGCGCGCCACAACGGGACTCTCCCACAGAGACCCGCCGCGCAGTCCCCCCCACCGGCTCCACTGGCCTACAGTTGACGACCAGCGATGCGTGACCCCCTGGGCTTGAACGAGCGCCTATTCGCGCGGTGGTACCCGCTCATCTGCGAGCGCTCCGAGAAGGCCGGTCAGGCCGAGATGCGTGCCGGCCTGCTGGCGCATGCGCGCGGAAGAACGCTCGAGATCGGCGCCGGCAGCGGCATCAACCTGGCGCACTACGGCGATGCAGTAGACGAGCTCGTGATCAGCGAGCCAAGCGAGCACATGCTGGGGCAGCTCCGTCGGCAGCTCGCCACTCGGCCCCCTTCAGTCGGCTCCTGGGAGCTGGTGCAGGCGGACGCACAGCAGCTGCCGTTTCCCGACGCCAGCTTCGACACGGTCATCGCCACTTACGTGTTGTGCTCCGTCGATGCGCCGGAGTTGACCCTGCGGGAGATCGCACGGGTGCTACGACCGGGCGGCCGCTACCTGTACATGGAGCACGTGCACGCCGGCGAAGGTACGCTGCTGGGGCGCTTTCAGGACCTGGTCGAGGTCCCGCATCGATACATCGCCGCCGGCTGCCATCCCAACCGGCGCACGGAGCAGTTGCTGCAGGCTTCTCCGCTGAGGGTCGAGCGGCTGGAGCACGACACCCAGCCGCGCTCATTTCCCACGGTGAGGCCGATCATCCTGGGCTCGGCGCTGGCAGCGTAGGCGCTGGGACGCCCACGGCGGCGGTCCTTCACAGAACATCCCTGAACTCGCCCGTTCTAAGCTGATCATTGAGCCGATGAGCTACGCCGAGCTTCACTTCCACCTGCTGCCGGGGATCGACGACGGACCGCCGTCGCTCGAGGCGAGCGTCGAGCTGGCACGCGCGGCGGCCGCTGACGGGACGCGGACGATCGTCGCCACGCCGCACGTCAACCCCGTGCATCCCAACGACGTCAGTGAATTCCCCGCCCGGGTCCGGGAAGTCGCCGAACGCCTGCGCCGGGAGCGAGTCCCGATCGAGGTGCGCTGCGGCGCGGAACTGGACCACCAGATGGTCTCTGGGCTCTCGCAAGCGGAGCTCGAGACGGTCGCACACGGTCCGGCCGGTCGGCGCTGGGTGCTGCTCGAGGCCCCGCTAGCTGGATTGAACGACCGTTTCTCGGCCGGCGCAGACGAGCTGCGCGAGCGCGGATTCGCGATTCTCGTCGCCCACCCGGAGCGGGCGCTCGCCAATCTCCACGCGGGCTGGCCCATCCTCGAGCGAGAGCTTCGCGCAGGCAGCGCGGTGCAGCTGAACACTTGGTCTTTGGCCGGACGCTACGGCGACCGCATCCGCCTGAACGCGTTTCGCGTGCTGCACGCCGCACCGCGCGTGGTGATCGCATCGGACGCCCACGGGCCGGAGCGGGAGCCCTCCCTGCGCCTCGGCCTCGACGCGCTCGCGGCCGCTGGGATCGGCGACCCATCGCGTCTCGCGGGCGCGGAGCCCCAGAGTCTGCTCGACCGCGGGCTCGGCCTGGACGCCGCAGACTTGGCGGCCTAGAGCCGCCGGCCCGAGCTCCGGGGGTAGGATCGCCAGGAGCGGCGTCAGAGAGGAGCGGCATGGCAACCAGCGGGCAGGAGGAGCAGCGGCAGGAGGCCACGGGCGCGAACACGATCTCCGAGATGGTGCTGCGCGTCACCGACAGCCAGGAGGGGACCGCGTGCAAGTACAAGCGGGGCGACGAGTGGGCGGAGGTCACCTTCGCCGAGCTAGGCGACGACGTCCGCCGCCTGGGTCGTGGATTGATGGCCCTGGGGATGGAGCGGGGCGACGTGGCGGCGATCTTCTGCGACACGCGGCCCGAGTGGGTGCTGGCCGATCTGGCCTGCACCTGCGCGGGGTTGACGGTGGCCACGATCTACCACACCGGCTCCAGCGAGGAGGCCCGCCACATCCTGGAGAACTCGCAGAGCCGGCTTGTGTTCTGCGAGACGCCGGATGTCCTGGAGAAGGTCAAGCAGGCGCGGGCGGAGCTTGACGGTCTGGAGCATGCGGTGCTGTTGGAGGGCGAGGGCGAGGACGCCCTGACGCTCGACGACCTTCGCCAGCGGGGCGAGGAGGTCGAGGACGAGGCGCTGCGCGAGCGCGCTGCGCAGGTCGGCGGCGATGACCTGTTCACGCTTGTGTACACGTCCGGGACAACGGGCCCGGCCAAGGGCTGCCGCCTGACCCACGACAACGTTCGCGCCGGCCTAAACATGCTGGAGAATGCGGTGGACTTCGGCGAGAGCCCGATCTTCTACCTGTTCCTGCCGCTGGCTCATGTGCTGAGCCGGATGGTGGAGCTCTTGGCGCTCGATGTGGGCGCCACGCTCGCGTTCTGGCAGCGAGACAAGGACAAGCTGCTGGAGGATCTGGCCGCGGTCAAGCCCACCCACTTCGCCGCCGTTCCGCGGATCTTCGAGAAGATCTACAACCGGGCGGCCAGCGAGGCAGAGGGGGGCATCAAGGGCAAGCTGTTCCAGCAGGCGGTGAAGGTGGGGCGCGAGGTGCGTCAGCGCCAACGGCGAGACGAGCGCGTAGGTCCCGTGCTCCAGGCCGAGTACGAGCTGGCGGACCGACAGATTTTTACGCGGGTCCGGGATCTGTTCGGGGGCGAATTGCGGCTGGCGATCACCGGCGCGGCGCCGGTGGCAAAGGAGATGCTCGAGTTTTTCGACGCCTGTGGTGTGCTGGTGGTCGAGGCCTGGGGATTGACGGAGTCAAGCGGCATCGGCACGGCCAACACCCCCGACGAGTTGAAGTTCGGCACCCAAGGCCACCGCCTCGGAGACTGCGAGGTGCGGATCGCCGAAGTCGACCAGGATGGAGATGACGGCGAGCAGCGCGAACAGGGTGAAGAAGACGGCGCGAGTGAGGAGGCGGGCGGCGAGATCCTGCTCCGGGGGCCGAACATCTTCCAGGGCTACCACCGCATGGACGAGGAGACGGGCGAGGCCCTCGACCAGGACGGGTGGTTTCACACCGGCGACGTGGGCGCGATCGACGAAGACGGCTTCCTGACGATCTCCGGCCGAACCAAGGACATCATCGTCACGTCCAGCGGCAAGAACATCCCGGCGGCGCGGATCGAGAACGAGATCCAGAACAACCGCTGGATCTCGCAGGCCGTGGTCTACGGCGACGACCGCAACTACCTGGTGGCGCTGGTCACGCTCGACGACGAGGAACGGTCCGAGCTCGCCGAGCAGGCGGGGGTAGACGACGACCCGGAGGGGATGGCCTCATCGGACGCGGTGCGCCAGAAGATCGAAGGAGTCATCGACGAGGCCAACGCCAACTTCGCCCGCGTCGAGCAGGTGAAGAAGTTCACCATTCTGGAACACGACTTCTCCCAGGAGGAGGGCGAGCTGACACCCACGCTGAAGGTCAAGCGCGGCGTCGTCTACGACAACTACCGGGACCGGTTCGAGGCGCTGTACGAAGAGGAGTAGCCGGCCGGGCTTCGAATAGCCGCTGGACTTAGCTGGCTGCCGGTGTTCCGGCTGACACCGCTGGCTCTGGACGGGGCCCGGCGTCCAGGTCGGCAGAAGTCTCCGGCGAGCCGCTCTCGGGTCTCTCGGCCTCGACCTTCTTCTCCTCCTCCTCACGGGCGGCCGACTCCGCTCGAACCGGCGCCGGGACGAGCGCAAGAGCGACTACGACCAGCGCGAATGCGAGCAACCGGCCCCCTACCGTCAGCGTGCCTTTCCCCAGCGGATCCCCGAACACCATCATCCCCGCCACGATGCCCAGCAGGTTCGCGGCTGCGGTGCTGGCGGCGATCACCCCGATCCCTTCTCCGATCTGAAAGCTCCGCGCAGAGGCGTAGAACGCCCCGACCGCGCAGAGGATGCCGAGCCACGACCAAGGACCGAAGAGACTCACGATCCCGTGGTCGCCACTGGTCACAGCTTTGACCGACACGTCCGCGACCCCGAACCAGAGGCCGGCGCTGATGCCAAGGAGCACCCCGTGGTGGTCGCGCAGCCGCTCGGAGCGAAGCGACAGCGCGCAGGCAACCCCGATTCCCACCGCCGCCAGCTCGAAACCGGCGAGGGTCAGGATGCCGAAGGTGGTGTGATTGCTTTCTGAGTGTGCTGTGGCGCCGAGGATGCCCATCCCGAGTCCGAGTATCGCCAGACCGACCCACTGCCGGCGCTTCAGCTTGAAGTCGAAGAACCGCTCGGCCAGTACTCCCACCAGCACGACCCCGCCCGAGATCACTGCCTGTCCGAGCGACAGCGGCGCCAGCGCCAGCGCACCGACATGCAACAGCCAGGCACCGACCGCCGCCAGCCATCCGATCATGAACCACTTCGAGCGGAACAGTGCGAGCGCGGACTCCTTGGGACGACGGATATCGACCCCCTGGGTGCGTACGGCTCCCTTTTGCTTCCAGAGTCCCCCGAGGCTGGCGCCGGCTGCACAGGCCAGTGCCAGGACCAGCCCGATCAGCACGGTCACCTTCACCACCGGAAACATGTCCGTTGTGGTGATGTTCAAAACAAACTTCGAGCCGGGCGCCTTCGAGCCGGGCGCCGCCTCAGCGTGGCGACCTTGGCGGGCTGGCGAGCGCCGTTCCGGGAGAATTACGGCATGAGCGCTTCAGCTCGAATGGTCGAGCGCTTCCGCGCATTGCATCGCGCTGAGGAGATCCTGCTGATGCCCAACGCTTGGGACATAGGCTCGGCCCTGATCCTCGAGCGCCTCGGCTTCAACGCGCTGGCGAGCACGAGCAGCGGATCGGCGGCCGCGAGGGGGCGCCTCGACGGCCGGCTGAGCCGCGACGCCGCGCTGGCCCACGTCGCGGAGCTGGCTAGCGCGGTCGGGCTGCCGGTGTCCGCTGATCTCGAGAACTGCTTCGCCGACGAGCCGCAGGGGGTGGCGCTGACAATCGAGGCTGCGCTCGAGACCGGGATTGCCGGCGCCTCGGTGGAGGACTGGAGCGGCAGCGCGATCTACGATCCGGAGCTGGCCGCCGAGCGGGTGCGCGCGGCCACCGAATCTGCCGCTGGACGGCTCGTCATCTCCGCCCGCGCGGAGAACCACATCCGCGGTGTCGACGATCTCAGCGACACGATTGCGCGCCTGCAGGCTTACGAGCAGGCCGGGGCCGATGTGCTCTTTGCCCCTGGTCTGCGCTCTCGCGAGCAGATCCGCGCGGTGCTGGAGAGCGTCGATGCTCCACTCAGCGTGCTCGCCGTGGCGGGCGTGCCGCCGGTCGCTGAGTTGGCCGAGCTCGGTGTGCGGCGCATCTCCGTCGGTGGGGCGTTCGCCTTCGCCGCCTACGGCGTGCTCGCCGACGCGGCACGGGAGCTGCGGGACAGCGGAACCTACGGCTATCTCGATATTGCCGGGCGCGGCAGCGCGCTCGCGCGCGACGCGTTTGCCTGATGCGGGAGGTGAACCACCTGTCCCTTCCTCCCTCCGGCCAGCAGCACGAGATCAGCCACGGCCCCCACCGGGCAACGATCGTGGAGGTCGGCGGTGGCGTGCGCACCTACGAGGTGGACGGCCAGTCGGTGCTGAACCCATACGACCTACACGCGATATGCGACGGTGCCCACGGCGCTCCGCTGGTGCCGTGGCCCAATCGCCTGGCAGACGGCCGCTACAGCTTCGACGGGGACGAGCGCCAGGTGGCGCTGACCGAGCCCGAGAAGCACAACGCGATCCACGGGTTCCTGCGCTGGAGGAACTGGCGCGCGGCGGCGCGGGACTCAGCGCGTGTCGTGATGGAGACGCGTCTGCATCCGCTGCAGGGCTGGCCGCATCCGCTCGACGTGAGCGTCGAGTACTTGGTTGACGACAATGGGCTGACCGCGGAGCTCCGCGCCCTCAACCTCGGCCAGAACCCCTGTCCGTTTGGCGCCGGCCAACATCCCTACCTGTCTCCCGGTACGGGACTCATCAATGACTGCACGCTCGAGCTGCAGGCCGCGACGAGAATCATCACCGACGAGGAGCGCCAGCTGCCAACCGCTCGCGAGGCAGTGCGGGGCACCGAGTACGACTTCAATCAGGCGCGACCGATCGGAGAGCAGCAGATCGACTTCGCGTTCACGGACCTCGCCCGCGACGAGCGCGGGCTGGCATGGGCCCGATTGCGCCGTCCCGACGGACGGACCGTGCAGCTCTGGGTCGATCAGAGCTTCCCGATCATCGAGATCTACACTGCTGACACGCTCGCTCCGGCGCGCCGTCGAACGGGCCTCGGCTGCGAGCCGATGAGCTGCCCACCTAATGCTCTGGCCAGCGGTGACGGCATCACTCGGCTCGAGCCCGGCGAGACATTTGTCGGTCGCTGGGGCGTGCACATGATCTAACCCGGCATCCGGGGCGAGCCAACGATGGCGAGACCCGGAATCGAACCGGGGACACCACGATTTTCAGTCGTGTGCTCTACCAACTGAGCTATCTCGCCGCGGCGCGTCGATGCTAGCGACATGACCGCCAGCGACGCGCGACAATCCGCGCTGTGCCGCCGACGCACCAGCTGTACGTCCTCCGCCACGCGAAGTCGAGTTGGGAGGAGCCTGGGCTGGAGGACCGTGAGCGACCACTCGCCCCACGCGGCCACGCCACGCTCAGGGTGCTGGCCGAGCACGTCCGCGAGCACGGAATTCACCCCGCCCAGGTCCTGTGCTCGCCCGCCCGCCGCACACGGGAGACGCTTGCCGGCCTGCCACTGCAAAGCGGCGACACGCTGGTCGAGCCGGAGCTCTACGAGGCATCCGCTTCGAGCCTGATCGAGCGGCTGCGGCAGGTGCCCGACGAGCTCGAATCGGTGATGGTCATCGGACACAACCCCACGATGCAGATGCTGGTCCTTCGATTGGCCAGCGGTACGGCCCCTGAGGGTCTGCTCGACGCCGTCGAGCACAAATACCCGACGGGCGCCCTGGCCACGCTGTCGTTCGAGGGCAGCTGGAGCGAGCTGGGTCCCGGCCGCGCCGCGCTGACGGCGCTGGTGCGGCCCAAGGATCTGCACTAACCAGCGGTCATCCGCCTAAGCAGCTCGAGCGAGCCGCGCTTTGACAGCGGCTCGTTCAGGTTGCCGCACTTCGGCGACTGGATGCATGACGGGCAGCCGTCGCGGCAGCGGCATTCGCCGATCAGCCGCTGCGCGTCGCTCGCCAAGCGCTCGAATTGGTCAAAGCCACGCCGCGTGAGGCCCACTCCGCCCGGGTGGCCGTCGTAGATGAAAATCGTCGGACCGCTGGTCTGGGGATGGGCATTGGTGGACAGTCCGCCGATATCCCAGCGATCGCACATGGCGATCAGCGGTAGCACCGCAATCTGGCCGTGCTCCAGCGCGTGCAGCGCGCCGAGCAGTTGCTGGGGTGGGAAGGGCTCCGAGCCGACGAGCTCGCGAAGCTCGTACCACAAGGCCCTTGTCGTGAACTCCACCGGCGGTAGCGAAAGCGCGCTGAAGTCGATCACCTCTTGATCCTGGAGCCGCTTGCGCTGATAGCCGAGGACTGTCTCCTCGACCACCACCGAGCCGAACGACAGCGTCACGCCGCAAGCTTCCCGTCGTTCGTGCAGCCGCTCGATGTAGGTCATGCTCTCGCGCTTGACCTGCGTGTAGAAGTCGCCCGAGAACGGCTCGAGCAGCGCCCGGCGGGCGTGCAGATCGAGTTCGCGGACGATGTACGCCCGGCCCAGATGCAAGTACACGGCGCCCTCGTGCACGGTGGAGTAAGCACGCGCCAGCTCGATCGTCCCCACCAGCTCCCCCGAGCTCGCGTCGGCCAGGACCACGCTGTCCGCCGATGCCGAGCGCAGCGCTACGCGCGCGGCGGGATAGTCGTCGGCGCGGCGGGGCACAAAGCCCGTCGCCCGCTGGCGCAGGTAGCCGGCGTCGGCCAGCTGCTTCGCCACGCTCTCCCATGACGGGCCGAAAAACGGCTCATCTTCCGGCGTGAGCGGCGCCTCGTGGACCGCGCAGAGCAGGTGCTCGGCGAAGATCTCGGGCGAGAAGGGATCGATGATCGCCGCCTCCACCGCGCGCCTCAGAAACTCCGCCGGGTGGCGGCAGAAGAACTGATCTAGCGCGTCCTCGCCCGCGATGTACACCGCCAACCCTCGACCCCGGCGCCCGGCGCGGCCCCACATCTGCCTAAGGCTGGCGACAGTCCCCGGGAACGTGACGCAGACCGCGGCATCCAGCGATCCGATGTCGATGCCCAGCTCGAGGGCGTCGGTGGCCACGACGCCCAGCAACTCGCCGCTCGTCAACCGCCGCTGGATCTCCTGGCGCTGGGCCGGGGTGTAGCCCGCACGGTAGGGCGCGATCCGCTCGGCAAGCCCCGGGTCGAGCCGGGCCCGCGCGTGGCGCAGGATCAGCTCGACGCCCTTGCGGGACTTGATGAAGCAGATCGTCCGGGCGCCCTGGGACACAAGCTCCGAGAGAAGCTCGGCCGCCTCATACAGCGCCGAGGCGCGCAGCCCGAGGCCCTGGTCCAGCAGCGGCGGGTTCCAGACGGCGGTCCGCCGCGCCGCGCGCGGCGCGCCGTCGCGGTCGATCAGCCGAAAGCCCTCGAGTCCAGTGAGCCCCTCCGCCAGCTCGACCGGGTTGGCGATCGTCGCGCTCGCCAGTAGGAAGCGCGGCTCCGAGCCGTGGATCGCGGCCGCCCGGCGCAGGCGTCTGAGCACGTTGGCCACATGAGAGCCGAACACCCCCCGATAGACGTGAGCCTCGTCGAGGACGACGAAGGCCAGGTTCGAGAGCAGCTCCTCCCAGGCATAGTGGTGGGGCAGAATCCCGACGTGGAGCATGTCGGGGTTGGTGAGCACCACATCGGCGCGCTTGCGGATCGCCGAGCGCTCGGCGCGCGGCGTGTCGCCGTCGTAGATCGCGGGCCGCAACAGCCTGAAGCTGTGTAGGGCGCGCGCCTGGTCCTGCGCCAGCGCCTTGGTGGGGTAGATGTAGAGCGCCCGGGCGCGGGAATCGGCGACCAGCACCTCGAGCGTCGGCAGCTGAAAGCACAGCGACTTGCCCGAAGCCGTGCCCGTGGCGATCACCACCGGACCCTGAAAGGCGGCCTCCAGGGCCTCGGCCTGATGTACATAAATTTGGTCGATCCCGGCGTTTTGCAACGCGGTCCGAACCGTCGGACCGATCTCGACCGGAGCCGAAACAAGGCGCGCGGAGCGCGCCCCATAAAAATCCTGATGAACGACCCGCTCGTCCGAGAGCAACGCCGTCCAGGGCTCTGTCTCCTGAGTGGTCGACACGCTACAGGCCAGTATGGTCGCGGCCGCGATGCGCTGCCTGTACGTCGACCTGGACGGGACCCTGCTCGGGCCCGGGGCTTCGCTCTTGCGCGGCGCCGACGGACGCTTCGCGCTGGACGCGGTGCGGGCGCTCCAGGCCTGCGACCGGGCAGGGGTCGAGGTGGTGCTGTACTCCGGCCGGCGCCAGCACACCGTGCGCGAAGACGCGCGGCTGATCGGCCAGACGTGCTACGCGTTCGAGCTGGGCGCCGGGCTCGTGGTCGACGGAGAGCTCGAATGGCTGACAGATGGCGTGGTCCCGTCTGAGTCAGACGGAACTATCCACGAGCAGATCGGGCGCTCGGGTGGCCCGGCGCTACTGCTCAAGCACTACGCGGGGCGGCTCGAGTACCACACACCCTGGTCGATCGGTCGCGAGGTCTCGCACCTGTTCCGGGGATTGGTCGGTCTGGCCGAAGCCAACGCGGTGCTGGCCGACGGCGGGTTTGGCTGGCTGCGGCTGGTGGATAACGGCATCGTCCACGAGCCTGTCGAGCAGATGCCCGCGCCGCCCACGATCCGTGCCTATCACCTGGTACCCGCCGGCGCCTCGAAGACCCGCGCGGTGTCCCGACACATGCAGGCCCGCGGATACCGGTCAGACGAGTGCATCGCGGTCGGCGACTCGCGCGAGGACATGGACGCCCGAGCCGTGGTCGGCGCGTTCTGGCTCGTAGCCAATGCGCTCGAGCGCGACCCCACGCTCGAGGCCGAGGCCGCCGGTGGCCATGGCCGTGTACGGTTGGCCTCGGCGCCCTACGGCGCGGGCGTCTATGAAGCGGTGATCACGACGCTCGCCGAGCGTCGCTAGCGGTTGGTGCTTACGACGCTGGCCGGGCGTCGTTATTCGCTTCGCTCTCGGCCTGGTGCGCGTCGCCGACCGCCCAGCCGAGGCGCTCGACGAGGTGGTTGGCGAAGTGGTCGGACTCGAAGTCCGAGAGGTTCACGCGCTCGCGGAGCATCACCGCGGCGCTGTTACGTTCGTTTGGCGGATCCGCCGTGACGAGTATCTGAGGCAACGTTTTCCCCCTCTGTTCGCGGTCGTCGCTCAGGGTGACTGGCGCGCCTTCAGAGGGCGTAAAGATCTCGTTATTTCCGTCGCCTGAAAGTGAACACCCGGCTCAGCCACGCGCCGAGACGCTCGCGCAGCCCCCGCCAGAAGCCGGGGCGCACGGGACGCCAGCGCGCAGGCGGCGGCACCGTGGCACGTACTACCGCCACCCACTCCTCGAGCGGCAGCTCGCCGCCGATCAGCCGCGCGAGCGCAGTGGTCACAGGCGCGTCGATCGCGGCAGCGCTCAACGCGCCGGCCAGCAGCGGCACCGTCTCCAGGGCCTCGACGGCCTGCCCCACGTGGGAATCGATCTCCGGCGCCGGGATCCCCATAGCCAGCAGCTCGCCAGCCCGGCGGTTGCGGCTCTGGGGAGCGAGCGCTGTGGCCACCAGGTCGCCGGTCCCGGCCAGCCCGATCATCGATTCGGGCTTCGCGCCTTGTGCCTCCGCCCAGCGCCACACCTCGGCGAAGATGTGCCCGGCGGCGGCCCCGGCGGCGTTCAGGCCCTGCGCCTCCGTCGCTCCTGACGCCAGCGCCGCGGCGTTCTTCGCCGCGCCCGCCAGCTCCACGCCCACCGGGTCGTTGGATTCCTCGCACACCACCCCGGCGCGGATGAACACGCCGGCCAGCGCCGTGGCCAGCGACTCCTGTGTCGAGGCCGCGACGAGTCCCGCGCCCTCGGCGACCATCTCCCTGGCGTGGGCCGGTCCGCCGACGCAGGCTGTGCGGTGCGGGCCGAACCTCCGGTTGAGGATCTTCGTCGGCGGCGCGCCGTCCGGCGGCACGAGGCCTTTGGACAGCGAGACCACCGCTGCTTCGTCCGGCAGGCCGCTGCCCTCGAGCGCGGCGATGACTTCAGTCAGCGCCGTCGACGGCACTCCGAGCAGCACGTAGTCGGCGCGCCCCAGGCCTGACTCCACGGGCTCGATGCGGAGCTCGCGGGGAAGCTCTACTCCGCTCAGGTAGGCGGTGTTCTCGCGGTCTTCGAGCAGTCGCTCGGCCTGCTTAGCGGTCCGGGTCTGGAGTGTGGTCCGCAGTCCGCCGCGGGCAAGCAGCACCGCGACCGCTGTGCCAAACGAGCCCGCGCCGACGACCACTGCGCGCCTGGTCCCGGGCGCGGGCAGGTGGATCGAGCGTCGTGGCGGCGGCGGCATTGGGCGGCGAGCCTATCGGCGGGCTTTGGTGCGGAAGTCAGCGCAGCCGGTCGTCGACGATGGCCACGGTGGCCGCGTAGGCGGCATGGGTGGCGAGGCTCGTCGCCAGGTAGCCGGGCGGCCAGCGCCATGGAGGCGGCGTGCGGCCGAGGACCGGAAACATCGTCAGCGTCATTGCCATCAAAGTGGCGAAGAACGCGCCGCTGGCTCCGGGCTCCTTCATCCGGCGACGCAATAGGCCGTGCCAGAGCCCGAACGCCGGGCCGTAGCTCCAGCGCAGTGCGAGTCCCAGCTCTTCCTCATCCCGGCCGGTGACATGACGCAGATCGAGGATGGTGCAGACGATCTGACCGGGGACCAGGCTGTCGTCGTAGTCGAGTGGGCCGCAGGACGCCCGTCGAAGCCGTCGGTCGAGCGCATACGCGCCGGTCAGAACTGCCGTGCCGGCGATGCCGGCGGTGAGGCTGCGAATCGGCCAGAACATCGCGGCCCCGCAGGATATGGTCTGGGGGTGGCTATAGCTCCCGTCGCCAGCGGGTATCCGCTGAGGTGACGGCGACGAATCAAAAAAGGAGAGGTGACGATGGCCAAGAGCAAGCAGGAGCAGGACCTGATCGATCGGCTCCGTGCCGGGGGGATTCGCAAGCGCTCCGCGAAGCTGATAGCGGCCGCAACCGATGGCCGCCGCAAGCCGGCCAAGCAGGTCCGGCACGCGCTCGATGATCTGCGCAAGATCGTCGACGAGGCGGAGGATCGAATCTCGGGCGGGCCTGCGAAGCGCAAGGCGGCAGCGAGCAAGGCCGCCGCGACTCGCAAGAAGAACGCCGCGCGACGCAGCACAGCCGCCAAGAAGGCCGCCCGCACGCGCGCCAAGTCGAGCGCCTGAGCGCGCACAGGGTCGTCCGACTTCCCGACCACACTCCCCGCTCCCGGGACGATGGCTGAGGTCGCCGATCGCCCCTTCGGCGGGTCCGGTATGGAGGTCTCGTCGGTCGGGCTGGGCTGCAACAACTTTGGCCGCCGCGTCGAGCTCGACGGTACGCGGGCCGTGGTCGATGCTGCTCTGTCCGAAGGCATCACGTTCTTCGACACCGCCGACATCTACGGCGGAGCCGGCAAGAGCGAGGAGCTCCTCGGCAAGGCCCTCCAAGGTCGCCGTGAGCAGGCTGTGCTGGCGACGAAGTTCGGAATGGACATGGGCGACGGGAAGGGGCCGCGCGGCTCGCCGGCTTATATCCGGCAGGCGATCGACGGCTCATTACGCCGGCTACGCACCGACGTGATCGACGTCTACTGGTACCACGAGCCGGACGGCGAGACCCCGATCGCCGAGACACTCGGAACGCTTCACGAGCTGGTCCAAGACGGCAAGGTGCGAGCCATCGGGGCCTCGAACTTCGACGCCGATCAGCTCGAGGAGGCAGACGAGGCGGCGCGGGCGAATGGCCTGACGCGCTTTGAGGGCGTCCAGAACGAGTACAGCTTGCTGGTCCGCGATGCCGAGCGCGACGTACTTCCGGCCTGCGAGCGGCTGGGCCTCGGGTTCGTGCCGTTCTTCCCGCTGGCCCGGGGCCTCTTGACCGGTAAGTACCGGCGCGGCGAGCCAGGGCCCGAGGGTGCCCGCCTCTCGGGGCGCGACCAGATCGCGACCGACGAGCAGTTCGACCTGGTCGACGCCCTCGCCGAGTTCGCTCGTGAGCGCGATCTGCCGCTGACAGCGGTCGCGGTCGGTGCGCTGCTGGCCCAATCGCCCGTCTGCTCGGTCATCGCCGGCGCCACCAAGCCCGCGCAGGTTCAGAGCAATGCCGCCGCGGGGACTTGGACCCCGAGCGACGAGGACATGGCCGCGCTGAGGGAGATTTTGGGCTGAGGGCGGGCGCGGCGCACTACGCCGGGCCGCCATTTGACGATTTAGTCTGGCCAGTCGATGCGCTGGGCGAGCTGAGCCGGCCCGAAGTCGATCAGGCCACCGCCCGTGACGGGTCATGCCACCCCGCCGCTCGCTTGACGGACTTCGAGCGCCGCCGCTTGATCCTCGCCGGACACCACATCGGCGAGCGCACCCGCCGCCGCGGCGATCTGGCCGAAAGCTTCGGCGACGTCCGCGGCGCTAGTTCCGGCGATCGCCCGGTTGAGGCCCGCGACGGCGCTGTCGAACCGCTGCCACAGCCTCTCGGGCCCGCGCCGGCCGGTCCCGGGCCGAAGCTCGTAAGGCGGCTCGGCTTGCTCGGCGCCCGGGACCGGGCGCCACTGAAGTCCGGCGGCATGCGCTTGCTCCCAAGTCGCTTGCTCGGCCGCCGCCGCCTCTGCCAGCCCACGAAGCCGCGCCGAGAACCCTGGGTCCGGAGGCGCCAGCTTGTGGGCGCGCATCGCATCCGCCCACGCATTGCTCGCCTCGCTGACGGCTTGCATGATCTGGTCGCGTTCGGGATTCAAGTCTTCGGTAAAGCTCATCGGGCTTTTCGTTTTAGTTGGGCTCCGGCAAGTCGGTAAGGGCGTCTACGCGCTCTCGTTGGACGGGCCGGATTCCACGGCGCCGACCGGCTCACCGCTCCAGAACTCGTCGGCGCTGGGTCCCGAGGAGTCCGCCTGCGAGTTATTGCCGGCTCGATAGCCCTGCTCCAGCAGCCGCTCGAAATCCGAGCGCTTGATCCTGACCCTGCGGCCGACGCGCAAGGCCGGCAGCGTGCCCTGGTCGATCCAGTTGCGGACCGTTTGCTGGTTGAGCTTGAGGGTCTGCGCGACCTCTGCAACGGTCAAGAAGGACTCTTCGAACTCACTGCGTTCCAACGTCAATCATCTCCAATTTCCGACCTTTGTCATCTCCAATTGAGACAAACTGGAACCAATTGCTGGTCATATAATCTAGCGCTACCGTCGGACGCCGACGCCGGATGGCCTCAATTGGCGCCGCCCGGGCGTTACGGAGCCGTCTGCCTCTTGTCACCGGAAGATCGCGAACCCCACAACCGTCCCGACGCGGAGCCTGATGCCGGCAACGTCGTGAGGCTTCCGCGCGAGTGGGTCGGCCCGCTCGAGGAGCTCGTGCCGTTTGGTCCACGGGTGAGGGAACCTAACGAGCGGACAGATGTCGCGAGTTGCCGCGGGGAGGGGCACGAGACCACGGGACGGTTCCGGCCGGACTTCTGGGGCGAGGACTCGGCGGCGGTCCAGGTCGCTGTCGAGGTCCCCGAGGTCGATGGCGACGGGCACGAAGACAGCGTTATGCAGCGCGGAGCCTCACGGGCGCGCGATGGTTTTCAAGCTGCCGCGGGGGTGTTTCCCACGCTCCGGCTCCCGCGCGCTCGCGGGCGTGCGGTCGCGGCGTTCGTCCTGATCGTGGCCGCCGTGATTGGCGGATCGTTCGTCGGCGTGAGGGCGCTTTCCGGCTCGCGCGGGCACCGGCTCGTGGCGTCGACTTCAGAGGGAGTGCTCGGAGGCGCAATACGAGCGGTCAGCTGGCCACGAGCGAGTAGCCGGAGAGCGTGGCCTACCGCGCGCAGCAGAGCCGCCAGGCGGGTCACGCACACGCGCTCGGCTATCACTGCGTCAGGTGGAGAGGCGACGACGACGAGCGCAGGCTCGTCTGCCGCCAGCCCGGCATCTGCGTCCGTGCCCCAGTCGAACACGCCGATCTACGCGGTCCAGCGTTCGGCCGCGTCGGAGCCCGCAACCCAGCAATCGGTCTCTCCGGTGAGCAGCAGCTCACACACCGCCTCGAGCGGCGCCGCCCAGAGCGGCGGAGCCCAAAGTGGCGGAGCATTCACCCTCGGTGGTCCGTGACCGCCAACCCGTCCACACATCAAAGGGAGCCCCACACCATGACCCGACTCCTCCGCCACATCCGTTCGAATCTGGTGGCCTACCTAGCGCTGTTTGTGGCGCTGGGTGGGACGGGCTACGCGGCCACGAGCCTCCCAAAGGGATCGGTCGGTCCGAAGCAGCTCAATCACAAGCTGATCGGGGGGTATGTGAGGGCGTGGGCGGTCGTCAGTGCGAGCAACACCGTGCTGGGGTCAAGCGGCGGTGCCCGAGTGACGGGCGGTCCGTCGCCCGGACCTCTCACGGTCAGCTGGCCAGGCAAGTTTCCCCGTTCCTCGAACGCTTGCACCGTGTTCGCGACGGCGGAGAGCGGGGGTGGTCCCCCAGTGCAAGCGTCCTATGAAGGGCGCGGCAGCGTTTTGGTCGGCATCGCCGATCGGAACTCTCCCTTCGCCAATCAGTGTTGCGCTCATCTGCTGAGCTGGGCATGCGACGCCTCGCACTGGCTGTCGGGCTCGCCGCCACGCTTTTCGCCGCAGCGCCGGCGTCTGCCGCGGCCGTCCAGGACGTGCTGTGGTACCAGCAGTGCGCGAACAGCGAGGCGAGCATGCTGTCGTCGTGGGGAGACGGAGACTACGCCGCCGGCGCCCAGTGCCCGACTGCTAATGCCGGCGGTGGATCACAGCGGCCTGTGGCTCTACAGCAACGGCTACACCGGGTGGCGGCACGGTCGCGCACTGGGAGGCCGACGCACCGCCAGGCATCGGGATCGTGATGGCGCACGCCCCGGAGATGGCGACCAAGCTTCCCGAGCCCCTACTACGGCGGCTACTTCTACTGGGATAGCGGCAACTCGGGCTGGCTCAACGACAGCGACGGACAAGCGAACGCGTGGCCTTCGGCTTCGGGTTGGCAGAGCTTCGCCCCTTCCTCATACTTCGGCTGGGAGCTGGCCTGCAACGCATCGACCGAGTGCGCCGAGCAAGGCGCCTGGTTCGACGTCTTCGACCTCCAGTTGCAGGCGTACGAGTACCAGACGCCCAGCATCAGCGCCGGCCCTTTCAGCGGCGCCTCGAACCTCTGGCTGCACGAGGGCGAATGGATCCGGGGCACGTTTCCGATTGACATGGAGGCAAACGACCCAAGCGGCGTGTGCGACATGCGCATCTGGTGGAACGGCCAGATCGTTCAGGACACAGGCGAGAGGACACCGAACGGCGGATATTGGGACCAGTGCGACCCCGACCACCAGTCAAACGCCCCGCAGTACTTCCTCGGCGGTGCCACGATCAACACCGTCGACGTCGCGCCCCAGAGCGCGACGGGAGTGCCCCTGGAGCTACAGGCGCACAACGCCTCGTATAACCCGTCGACCAGTGCGCCTGACTGGACGTCGTACGGCGAGGATCTGAACATCGACAACGAACCGGTCGCGCTGTCGTTGAGCGGCGCCACCGACGCGCCGGTCACGGCCGGAACTCAATATGTGACCGCCACCGCGACAGCCGGACCGAGCGGTGTGGGTTCGATCATGTGCTCCGTCGACGGATCCGCTTGGTCGCCGCAGCAATTGAGCGGCAGCGGTAGCCAGACCGCGACCGCCGAGATCCCGGTCAGCGGTCTCGGATCGCACAGCGTCAGCTGTTACGCGACCAACAATGCCGTCGACGCTAGCGGGTACGACGCCGCCAGTCCGGCCAGTTCATGGTCGATCAAGATCGGCGACCCCATCAACGCCGGCATCACCTTCTCGAAGGTGACCCGACACTGCCGCCGAGAACGCAAGCTTGTGACGAGCCCCGCACGATGGGTAACGGTTCGCCGAGGCAGTGAGTACGTGCGCGTCCACCGGCGGGCTTTCAAACGCCGCCGTTGGGTTACCACCTGTCAGCTGGAGGCACCGGTCAAACAGACCGCGCGCGTCCGGCACGGGCGGAGCGTGACCATCAGCGGATGGTTCGCGACGGCCGACGGCACGCCGCTCAGCCACGTGCCGGTCCAGATCATCACCGTGCCCGACGGGGGCTCGTACAGCTGGGGAACGGCAACCACGGTCACGACGTCCGGTGACGGCAGCTGGCGCGCCACGCTGCCCGCAGGGCCCTCCCGGCTGGTCAAGGCGCTCTACGCGGGCGGCCCCGCGACGGAACCAGCCGCATCCCCGACAGCCCGATTGCTCGTGCCCGCATCGAGCGCGCTGACGGTGATGCATCGTGTCATTTACGTCGGGGCGTTTGGCGGTGAGGCGAGATTCAAGGGCCACCTCCTTGGCGGATTCGTCCCCGCCCGTGGCGCGACCGTGGCGGTGCAAGCGCTGGACCGCGGTCTGTGGCGGACGATCGCGACCGTAACGACCGACCGGCTGGGACGCTGGCAGGCGCACTACAAGGTCACCGGCGGTCCGGGCACCTACCAGATTCGGGTCTACGTCCCGCGCCAAGGTGGCTATCCATGGGAGTCGTCCTACAGCGGTCACGGCACCCTGGTGATCAAACAATGAGGCCCCTGAGGTCGCACAGCCGTTGATCCGGAGCGCGCCCGCGTACGTAGGAGCTGTGTCAGAACCCGTTCGGACGCACTTGCAGACCAGCTAATCTCCCCGAGACGTGATCGGAGACATCCTTCAGCCAACCCATCTGCTCCTGATCCTGGTCGTTGCGCTGATCGTGCTCGGACCGAAGCGGCTCCCGGACACGGCCAAGTCGCTGGGCCGCGGAATCCGTGACTTCCGCGACGCGCTGAGCGGGCACGACGATCAGCCCGAGCGTGAGAGCCTCCGGCAGGCCGCCCCGACCCAGCAGCAGAACGTCGCTGAGGCGCAGCCGGTGGCCCAGCCGCAGGCGGCCCCCGAGCCCCAGCCGGGGGCGCAGCCGCAGCAGCCCGCTGAGGCCCAGATCATCGAGGAGCCCCAGCCCGTCAGCACTGGCGCCCCGAGCGATCCAGGCCAGCACTCGGACTAGCAGGCCTAGCTCAAGCGGAGACGTCGGAGCTGCGCGCGTCGGCGGCCGCACCCAGCAGCCCCGCGTCTTCGAGCACGCGACGTAATTCCTCCGGCGAGCGAAACTCCACCGTCTGCATGCCCAAGGCGGCGGCAGCCCGGACGTTTCGCGGCGAGTCGTCGATCATCAGCGCGGAGCTGGGCTCGAGATCGAAGCGATCCAGCAGCCGCTCGAAGATCTCGCGATCCGGCTTGGCCACGCCTTCGTGACTCGAGACTACGGTGCCCTCGAACCACTGGAGAAACGGATACCGCTCGACGCGCTTCGGGTAGGTCTCACGCTCCATGTTCGTCAAGCCGTAGCAGGGCACCGCGGCCTTCAGCTCGCGCAGGATCTCAACCGACCCAGCGATCGGACCTGAGAGCATCTCCTCGCTACGTTTGGACCAGGCCCAGATCATTTCGGCCTGTTCGGGATGCGCGGCGGCCAGTTCCGTGCACGAGACGTCCATGGGTACGCCCCGGTCGTGGGCGTCGTGCCACTCGAGCGTGCAGACCTCGGAGAGGAAGCGCTCCATCTCCTTCTCGTCGTCGAACAGCTTCCGGTAGAGGTGGCGTGGATCCCAGTCGAGTAGGACGCCGCCGATGTCGAAGACGACGGCTTCGATTGCTGAGGATGCCGACATCGGTCGGCAGACAATACGGACACCACGGACCCCGCGATGGACCTCGTTGGCACGTTCGGTTCGTGGCGCCCGGATACCGGGCGTGAGGAACCGGGCCTCGTCTGTGTGCGCGGCGAGCGGTCCGTGGCGCCCGCACAGCGCCCCCCGGGCCCTAGTGCACGACGCCGGCCGCGAGCTGGGAGGCGCTCGGGACCTGGTCGCTGAATCCCTGGCCGTTCGATGCGGCGGTGGACTTGATCGAGCCGAGGCTCGAGTTGATCCCCTCGACGCTCGAGCTCGAGGTGTGGCCTCCCTTGATCTCGTTGTCAAGGGCCCTGATCTTCGCGGCCACGATTGTGATCGGCGCGAACAGCTTGCTCAGCAACTTGCTGCTCTTGACGTCCTGGGCCGCCAGTTTCAGCTCGTGATAGGTGAACAGCGCCGCGAGCGCGGCCTTGACCACGGTCAGCTTGTGCGAGAGCGGGTGCGTCAAGTCGCCCGCCCTGGCCGGAAGATAGATGTAGTGATGGAAGGCTCCGAACGCCAGCGCGGCATGGAAGACGAACTTCGTTTTGGCGAGGTGTGTCGTAGTCGTGGTGCTCGCCGGCGACGTCGCCGAGGAGGACGAGCTCTTACTGCTGCCACAGCCGGCAACTGCGACAGCCGCAAGGCAGCCGATCACGAGTAGAACTGCGGTACGTCGCAACCGATTCACCTTTCTGGCGGCGTCCCAGGCGCCGGCCGAGCTGACTTGGCGGACTGCCGCCACCCTACCGGCGCCAGCGGGGCGCTTCCCATAAGGGACTGTTAGGCCCTGGCCGGCCGATACGCTCGCCAACTGATGGTCTCTGCGCGCGAAGAGGCAGCCCTGATCACGCTGCTGCGGCGTGGGCAGCGCTCGTGGCAGCTGTATGCGGAGCTCGTCGAGGAGGCCGGCAGCGCGCTCGCCGTACTCGAGCGCGAAGGGATTCAGGAGGAGCTCTTCGAGCCTGATGTTGATGCCAGCGTGGAGAGGGCAGCCGGCGAGATCGCGTCTTGGCGCAGCCAGAGCATGGACCTCGTGACAGTGCTCGATCCGCGCTACCCCGAGAACCTACGGGGCTGTCCACGACCGTCCCCCGTTTCTGTTCGCGGCTGGAGAGCTCAGGCCCTCCGACTCCCGCTCGGTCGCGGTCATCGGCTCGCGGCGAGCCAGCGAAGAGGGCCTCCGGGTTGCGGAGGCGATCGCCGCCCACCTCGCCAGGAGCGGCTACACCGTGGTCTCCGGACTGGCGGCGGGCATCGACACCGCCGCCCACCGAGCCGCGCTGGCGCACGCCTCCCGCACGGTGGCGGTGATCGGCACCGGGCTGTGTCATTCCTACCCTCCGCAGAACGCGCCGCTGCAGCGCCAGATCGCCACCGAGCATGCGGTTGTCTCGCAGTTCTGGCCCGAAGCGCCTCCCACCCGGCGCAGCTTTCCGATGCGCAATGCGGTGATGTCGGGCATGACGCTGGGCACGGTCATCGTCGAGGCTTCACAGACGAGCGGCGCGCGGATCCAGGCGCGGCTGGCGCTCTCCCAAGCGCGGCCAGTGTTCCTGTGGCAGCAGCTGGTGGCCCAGCCCTGGGCGCGGGAGGTGGCGTCGCGTCCCGGCGCCCACATGGTCGCCAGCGCGGATGAGGTCGTCGAGACGATCGAGCGGCTGACGGCGCGCGACGCGCTGGTCGGCTAACGGTGACTCCGGCCGGAGACCGCTGACGTGCCGAGCGTCGCCGAGCTGAGCGACCCGTACGCGAACTTCATGGTCTCTCCACGGCACGGATCGGGGGTGTGCGAGCTGTGCTTCAACTTCACCCGCGGCTATCGCCGCTGCTACGCGTGCGCTCACAACGAGGACTGGCTCGCGGTGGTCGCGCCGATCTCCTACAGCGTCGCGCTGCAGCAGCTGCACCGGGCGCTGATGGGATACAAACGGCTGGCCGGCGACGTGGCGCGACGGCTGACAGTGGAGTTGGCGGCCGTCATGTGGCGGCACCTTGGTCCTCCACGAGCAGTGCGTGGCCCACGCCACCCAGGTGGAGTCATTCGAGCTTGTGACCACCGTCCCTTCGGGCGAGCGGGACCGCGACATTGGGCACCCGCTCATGCGGATCGTCGGCGAGCTCGTCGCCCCCACGCGGGATCGTCACGAGCGCTTACTGCGGCGCTCAGCAACAGAGGTGCCGCCACGGGCGTTTGACGCCGCCAGGTTCGAAGCCGTGCGACGGCTGGGCGGCGAGCCGGTGTTGCTAATCGATGACACCTGGACCAGCGGCGCGAGCGCCCAGAGCGCCGCAGCCGCGCTCCGAGGAGCGGGCTCAGGCCCCGTTGCGGCCCTGGTCATCGGCAGGCACATCAATCCTGAGTGGCACGACTCCGAGCGGCGCCTCAAGTCCATGAGCGGCACGTTTGACTGGGACAAGTGCGCGTTGTGTGCCGGGCGATAAGCCAGTTGTCCGCACCTCGATCCTTTTGCTTGCGCCCTCGCCGGTGCCGGGTATAAGGTGTTCGCGACCAGTCGGAGGGAGAAGGAGACGGTTATTGAGGACGTCTCGTGTCCGTTTAGCTCGTAGCGGCATGATCCTGGGGGCGGTGTTGACCGCTGCCATCATCGCGGGCTGCGGATCCTCCAGCGGCAGCGGGCCGGTGACGTTGAACTGGTACGTGTTCCCCGAGCCGTCGGGCTCGTTCGCCGCCGCCGCCGCGTCGTGCAGCAAGGCCTCGGGCGGCAGATACAACATCAAGATCAACTTCCTATCGACGGACTCGACGCAGCAGCGCGTGACGCTAGTTCGCCGGCTGGCGGCCAAGGACTCCTCGATCGACATGCTGGCCATGGACGTCGATTGGACGGCAGAGTTCGCCACCGCCAAGTGGATTCGTCCGGTGCCGTCCGACGCTGGCCGCTCAGATCCGCAGCGTCGATCTACCGGGACCGGTGCGGACCGCGACGTGGAAGGGAACGATCTGGGCCGTTCCGATCAACTCCAACACCCAGCTCCTCTGGTACCGCAAGGACATCGTCCCCACGCCGCCCAAGACCTGGAACCAGATGATCGACGAGGCGATCGCGCTGGCCAAGCAGGGCAAGCCCCACTACATCGAGGACCAGGGCGCGCAGTACGAGGGCCTGACTGTGTGGTTCAACTCGCTAGTCAACTCCGCCGCCGGGCAGATCATCACGCCGTCAAACCAGGTGGTGATCGGTCCCTCGGCGCGGCTCGCCGCTTCGATCATGCATCGCATGGCGACGTCGCCCGCCGCCGACCCGTCGCTCAACGTCGACAAGGAGGACCAGGCGCGAGTGGGATTCGAGAAGGGCGGCGCCGCGTTCGAGATCAACTACCCGTTCGTCTGGCCGGCGGCAGCCAAAGCGGGCATCCAGGGCAAGATGGGCTACGCCCCATTCCCCACGGTCGTCCCGGGAACGAAGCCGAAGGTCTCGATCGGCGGCTACAACCTCGGCGTCTCGGCCTACTCCAAGCACTCCGCCCAGGCCTTTGAGGCCATCCGCTGTCTGACGCAGGAGGCGCCCGAGATCACCTACGGCGTGAAGGGTGGGCTGGCGCCGGTGCGCGGGGCGGTCTACAAGATCCCCTCCTTCGTCAAGGCGTACCCGTTCGCGAAGCTGATTGAGCAGCAGCTGATCGACTACGGGATCCGTCCACAGACACCGGCGTACGAGGACGTGACGATCGCCATTCAGAAGGCGCTCTCGCCGACCTCCAACATCGACCCCAAGACGATCGTCAGCACGCTGCGTAGCGAGCTCAAAGCGGCACTTTCCTCGAGCGCCTTGCTATGAAGGGAGGCATGAAATGAGCACCGGAGCCGTTTCCGCGCCCGCTCCCGTCAGCGCGCCGAAACCGCAACGAAAACGGCTGAGCGACCGCACGCGAGCCGAGCGCCGCTTAGCAGCGATGCTTGTGGGGCCGGCGGCGATCGTGATGATCGCTGTAACCGCCTACCCGGTGATCGCCACGATCGTCCTCTCCTTGCAGCGCGCCGATCTGCGTTTCCCGACGCAGAATAAGTTCGTCGGCCCCGCCAACTACGGGCACGTCCTTGGTTCGTCGGTCTGGTGGTCGGACGTGCTGCATACGGCGATCATCACCGTGTTCGCGGTCTCGATCCAGTTCGTGCTCGGAATGCTGCTGGCGATCGCGATGCATCGCACGACCGTGGTGCGCGGGCTGCTGCGCTCGGTTGGCCTCGTTCCGTACGCGATCGTCGCGGTTGTCGCCGCCTACTCCTGGCAGTACGCGTTCTCGCTGCAGAGCGGCTGGATCCCGAAGCTGCTCGGCCTCGGCAGCGATCCGCTCAGCCACACGTTCGGCAGCTATGTGGCGATCATCCTCACCGAGGTCTGGAAGAACACGCCGTTCATGGCTCTGCTGCTGCTGGCGGGGCTGGCGTTGGTCCCCGACGAGCTGCACGAGGCCGCGCGTGTCGATGGCGCCAGCACCTGGCAGCGCTTCGTGCGTATCACGTTGCCTTTGATGAAGCCTGCGATCCTTGTCGCGCTGCTGTTTCGGACGCTCGATGAGTTCCGGATCTTCGACGTGATCTTCATCTTCAACCAGGGTCAGCAAGGGACCGAGTCGCTCTCGATGCTCAACTATTCGACGCTGCTCGATCGGCTGAATCTGGGGCTGGGCTCTGCGGTCTCGGTGATGCTGTTCCTGTTCGTGGGGCTGCTCGCATTCCTGTTCATTGTCGTGTTCGGCGCCGCCGCGTCGCCCGCGGGTGAGACCGCATGAGCCTGCGAGCAAAACAGACGAGCGGCTGGTCGGCGGCGCTGATCGTAATCGTTATCTGCTCCCTGTTCCCGGTCTTCTGGATCGTGATGCTCTCGCTGAAGAGCGGTGCCACGGTCACCGACGGCAGCCTGATCCCCCACCAGTGGACGCTCTCCAACTACAGCGACATCTTCAAAGCCGGGATCTTCACCAGCGCGCTTCGCAACTCGATCGGGATCGGTCTGATCGCCACCGCACTGGCCGTGATCCTGGCCTCCTCGGCGGCCTATGCCATCGCGCGCCTGGAGTTCCCGGGCAGGCGGGTGATCCCGGTGCTGGCCCTGGGGATCGCGATCTTCCCGCAGATCTCGTTCGTCGGCCCGCTCTACAACCTCTGGCGCCAGATCGGCCTCTACGACACCTGGCCGGGGCTGATCATCCCCTACATGACGTTTGCGTTGCCGCTGTCGATCTTCATCCTGTCGGCGTTCTTCAGGGAGATCCCCTGGGAGCTCGAGCAGGCCGCGGAGGTCGACGGCGCAACCCCGTTTCAGGCCTTCATGCGCGTGATCGCGCCACTGGCCATGCCGGGGATAGTCACTACGTTCATCATCGTGTTCATCATCTGCTGGAACGACTTCGTGTTCGCGACCTCGCTGACCTCCACGACCGCAGCCGAGACGGTACCGGCCGCGATCTCGCAGTTCCCGGGGGTGTCGCAGTTCACGCTGCCGATCGGCGACGTCTGCGCGGCGGCGGTCGTGGTGACCGTCCCGATGATGATCCTCGTGCTGCTGTTCCAGCGCCGCATCGTCGCCGGGCTGACGGCCGGCGCAGTCAAGGGATAAGGAGACTCTCGAGAAATGGCCCAGATCCAGTTCGACGACATCACCAAGCGCTACGACGACGGCTATGAAGCCGTCAAGCACATGAATCTCGACATCTCCGACGGCGAGCTGATGATCCTCGTCGGACCTTCCGGCTGCGGCAAGTCGACGGCACTGCGCATGGTGGCTGGGCTCGAGGACATCTCCGACGGACAGCTCAAGATCGGCGGGCAGGTCGTCAACGACAAGGCTCCCAAGGACCGGGATATCGCCATGGTCTTCCAGAACTACGCGCTCTACCCGCACATGTCGGTGCGCGACAACATGGGCTTCGCGCTCAAGTTGGCCAAGGTGCCCCAGGAGGAGATCAACCGCAAGGTGCAGGAGGCGGCCAGGATCCTCGACCTCGAGCAGCATCTGGATCGCAAGCCCGCCAACCTCTCCGGCGGCCAGCGCCAGCGGGTGGCGATGGGCCGGGCCATCGTGCGCGATCCAAGCGTGTTCTTGATGGACGAGCCGCTCTCGAACCTGGACGCCAAGCTGCGTGTCCAGATGCGCACGGAGATCGCCCGCATACAGCAGAACTTGAACACGACGACGATCTACGTCACCCATGACCAGACAGAGGCGATGACGCTCGGCGACAGGATCGCGGTCATGCGCGCCGGCGAGCTTCAGCAGGTCGGATCGCCGGCCGATCTCTATACGCGGCCGAAAAACCTGTTCGTGGCGGGCTTCATCGGCTCGCCGTCGATGAACTTCCTGCCGGGCGAGATCGAGGGCGATAGCGTGAAGCTGCCGATCGGGTCCGTCCGGATCCCCGATGAGCTTCGTCGCCGGCTCGAATCTGGCCCGGGTGGCGGGCGACAGGGCATCATCGCCGGTCTCCGGCCGGAGGACTTCGAGGATGCCTCGCTGGTCTCGGATCTCTCGGCGGGCGCGTCGTTCAAGGCCAAAATCGGCGTGCTCGAATCGATGGGCTCCGAGTACTACGCCTACTTCGACATCGCCTCCGAGCGCGTTTCCTCACGAGAGCTCGAGGAGCTGGCCCAGGACGCCGGCGCAGCCGACCTGCCGCAGAGCGAGGGCAGCCAGGTGGTGGCAAGGATCGACGCGGCAAGCAAGATCAGGCAGGGCCAGGAGACCGCGCTGTGGTTTGATTCGCGGCACCTCCAGCTGTTCGACCCAGAAAGCGGCCGCAGTCTGCTGGTGGACGGCGCGGGAGCGAGCGGCCCGCCGCGTGCTCCCACCGCTCCGCTGAGCTGACGCGGACGCGCAGTGCAGCAGCGCCGCTCGACCGGGCTACCCGGCCTCGACGCCCAGCATGACTTCCTGCGCGCCAGGCGGCGGGCAACCGCGGCCAGGCTGGCCGCCAGGCTCAGGCTCGAGCCAGACGACGTCGGCATAGTCCTCCCTTACCAGGAGGTGATCGAGGCGCTGGGCTACGTCTCGGAGCGCCAGCTCGGCTTGCAGGTCGTGCAGATCGGGGCGATCGTCGGCACGGTCGACAGGGAGCGGGACTTCGACCGCCGCTTCCGCCCCACCTCCGGCCGGGTCCGCGGCCGCTGGGAGCGGATCGCGACGGCCATGCGACGGGGGGAGGCGCTGCCGCCGGTGGACCTGTATCGAATCGGGGAGCTGTACTTCGTCCGCGACGGGCACCACCGCGTCTCGGTGGCGCACGCGCTGGGACGCGAGGACATCGATGCCTACGTCACCGACGTGACCACCAGGGTCGGCGCCGATCGTGCAATCACGCTGGCAGACCTGCCGCTCAAGAGCCATGAGCGGCTGTTCTTTGAGCGCGTGCCGCTCCCGGCTAATACGCGGGGCGAGATCAGGCTCTCCGACCCCTGGGACTTCGCCGAGCTTGCCGAAGCCGTCGAAGCCTGGGGGTTTCGCAGCTCACAGGACATGGGTGAATCGCTCGACCGCAAGAAGACGGCGGAGTTGTGGCTTCAGACCGAGTACCTGCCGGTCATCAGGATGCTGCGTGAGGCCCAGCTGATCGGCGACGGCACGGAGACCGAGGCCTACATGCGGGTTGCCGCTGAGCGCTACCGGCTGCTGCGGACGCACACCTGGAGCGAGGAGGTGCTCCAGCGTCTAATGCAGGGACAGCGACGGGGCAGACGCTAGCGCCCTCGCCAGAGGAATTGGGACGGGCGCGCCCCGGCCCTAGGGCTTGACGCTGGCCACAAGCATCGTCGTCGCATGGCTGGTGTCGGTCGCCCCGACCGTCAGGCGCAGGGACTTGAGCTTGCCATTCTTGACCTGCTTCTGAAGGCTCTTGCTCTCGCTGAGCAATGTGGAGTTGGCGGACGCCGATACGCTCGCCGCCGCCTTCTTGAACGTCAGCACGAGCCTGCCGCCGCTCAGCTTGGCGCCCTTCAGCTTGGCGCCCGAAAGCGTTAGGCCCTTCACCTTCAGCGTCGTCGTGCAGCGGCGCTTCTTGCCCTTCCCCGTGCAAGTGGAGGTCTTGTGAATCGCCTTGCGGTTGAAGCTGAGCCCACTCGGCGGGCCGACCGAGACCGAACGAATGTTGAGCGCGCTCGTTCCACGCGTCAGCGTGAACCGAAGCCCGGGACGGCGCTTGCGAAGCCCCGTGAGTGAGACGCCCGACAGCGTCAGCCCCGCGGGCTTGCCCACGACCGGCGTGGTGGTGGTCGTGGTGGGGGTGGTAGTCGAGGAGCAGTTGGCGATCGTCAACGGCGTGGCGACTCCCGCCGAGGCGTCGTTCTGGCCGGTGACGCTGGCGCTCAGCGTGCCGCTCGAGGCCGCACAGGGGGCATTGAACACGGCATTCGGCCCGCCGTTGAGCGTGACCTTCAGGTCCGAGAGCGGCAGGTCGGGCGCGCCGCTGAACGCCACGGAGCCGGCTAAGCCGACCGCCCCCTGGATCGCGATCGGCAGTGGCGAGGTGAAGTAGAGGATCAGCCCGAGGCTGCCCGACGAGGAGACCGTCAGGTAGACGGAGCCGGTCAAGGGAATCGAGCTCGGGAGCAGCGGCGATAGTGCGGTGACCGTGCCCACCGGTGTGGCGGTGTTCGCCAGATTCGCGGCGGTCGGGTTGAATCCGAGAACGTTCGAGGGCAGCAGCAGTGTGGCCGAGGCGATCGCTGCCTGAGTCCCTGTCTGGCTGAGGTCGGCCGTAATCTGCGTGCCCTGATCGCCCGAGTCCCTGACCGCCGCGCCCGTGAGGGTGGGGGCAAACGGGAGCGAGCCGCAGGTGCTGGAGACGTCGACGTCGGGGGAGGCATTGGTCGTCTCGGTTCCCAGGGCGTAGATAACCGTCAAGGAGGTCGGCGAGGCCGGGGTGCAGGCGCTCGGCATGCGCGTGAGCGGACTTCCATCCGGGAGCGTGCCGTTCACGTTGAAGGTGAGATTGGTGACATTTGCATCGGCAGCCGGGAGCCCGGACAGAGGGGTCGTCTGCGTCGCTACCACCGGGCCGCTTGAGAGCTGCTGCAAGGAGATCTCGCCGTGCAGCACGGAGCTTGGCGACGTGGCGACTGCAAAGTCGACGCCCATCACGTTGCCGGCGCTCGGCGCGACAACGTAGGCGGTGAACGAAAACGTCCCGGCCGTGCTCGTGATCGTGCCGCCGCCGACCTGACAAAGCGGATAGTCGGTGCCGGCCGGAACCGTGAGGCAGCCCAGAGCGGTGTTACTAGACAGGTTCGCCAGCAGACCGGACGCCAGCTGGGTGCTGAGGGTCTGCGGGGCCCCCTTGGCTGTGTCCAACGCGATCGTCGTGGTGTAGCTGGAGTCGCCGCCGGCCTGAAAGCCGCTGCTCGACGAGGGCGTACAGCTCGCACATGTGCCAATCGCAATCGACTGCTGCGCCGACGCCAGGGCCGGCATGGCAGCTGTAAGCGAGATCGCCGCGGCGACGGCTGGCAGCCAGCGCCGCAACAAGGATCGATGGGACATACCTGTCTCCGTCAGGTCGAGTGACCGCGAAGCGCGAGCCGCATCTGCCCTCGTTGCCGGCCGCACACGAGCATCAGCACAGCCACTCGCGCCGACGCGACCCTACCACCGAAAAGCAGGCGATTGCAGATTTCTGGCGCGGCCGCCTTGGCCGCGTGCCGCTGCTAGGCCGCGGCCCCTACGTCCGCGCGTCGGCGATGGGCAGTGCCTGCCAGCGTGTAGTCGCCGGGATCGAAGTTGCGGGTGCGCTCGCGGAAGCGAAAGGTGAACGACGGCCAGAGTGTGGTGTTGCGGCCGTGGGCGTCCAGGTACCAGCTGCTGCAGCCGCCTGAGTTCCAGACTGTCTTCGCCAGCTCCCGCTGGAGCTCGTCGTTGTAGGCCTGCTGGACCTCCGGGCGAACATCGATCGTGGCAGCGTCGCGAGCCTCGATCGCTCGCAGGGCGTCCATCACGTAGGCCACCTGCGATTCGATCATGTAGATCATCGAGGTGTGACCGAGCCCGGTGTTGGGTCCGACCAGCATGAAGGCGTTCGGAAAGCCAGCGATCGCGGTCCCGAGGTAGGCCGACATTCCCTGCGTGGCCCAGATGTCAGCCAGCCGCGCCCCGTCGCGTCCCCGGACGTAGGCGGCAAACGGTGGATTGGTTGCTCGGAAGCCGGTGCCGAGGATGATCGTGTCGACCTCGCGCTCGGTGCCGTCGTAGGTGATGATCGAGCGCGGCCTGACCTCCTGGATGCCGTCGGTCACGAGCTGTACGTTCGGTTGACAGAGCGCGGGGTAGTAGTCGTTCGATACCAGGATGCGCTTGCAGCCCAGACGGTAGTGGGGTGTGAGCTGTCGGCGGAGCTCAGGATCGGGAACCTGGGAGCTCAGGTGGCGCCGTGCGATCAGCTCCAGTCCCTGCATCAGCCGCGGCTCCATGGTCAAGCCCAGCACCATCGACTCGCGCGCCGCATAGACCGCCGCCCGCCACGCGTGCTGAGAGCGTGGAAGGACTCGCCACAGCGATCGCTCGAGCTTCGTTGTCGGTCGATCGGGGTGGGGCATGATCCACGGCGCCGTGCGCTGGTAGACGTGAAGCTCTGAGACCAGCGGCTGGATCCTGGGGACGAACTGGATTGCCGACGCGCCCGTGCCGATCGTCGCCACCCGCTCGCCGGTCAGGTCGTGGCCGTGGTTCCAGGCCGCCGAGTGAAAGACCGTTCCCTCGAAGGACTGAAGCCCGGCGACAACTGGCAGTGATGGCTCAGACAGCGCTCCGACGCCGAACACCACCACCTGCGCGCGGACCGTCCCCGCGGTGGTCTCGATCAGCCAACTGCTGCGCTCCTCATCCCAGCTCGCGGCCGTCACCTCGTAGCCGTAGCGCATGTGGGGCTCGAGGCCGTTGTCGCGAGCCACCTCCCGCAGGTAGTCCCAGATCTCCTGCTGCAGGGGATACGTGTGGCTCCACTTGGGATTGGGCGCGAACGAGAACGAATAGAGCGAGGAGGGCACGTCGCACTGGCAGCCGGGGTAAGTGTTGTCGCGCCAGGTTCCGCCGAGGTCGTCGGCGCGCTCGAGCACCGCGAAGTCCTCGATGCCAGCACGCTTCAGGTTCACCGCCATCCCCAGCCCGGCGAAGCCGCTCCCGACGATCGCGACGCGGACGTCGGCGTGCGTGTCCTGGCCTTGGTCCGCTTCGACCGGGGTGCTGGCGATGCTCATGGGCTGTGAACGCCTCCCTGTTCTAGGTGTGCTCTGCGGAGCCGCGGGGACTCGCTCCGTCGCGCGAATCTACACCACTGTAGTTAGGCGGTAACGGGCGCTGCTAGCCTTGCCCCGCCGATGCCGAGCCGCACCGCGCCCAGCCCGGAGCCGGTCGATCCCGACGGCCGCTCCTCCCCAGGCGTCCAGGAACGGCGCCGTTATGCACCTCGCATGCCGCCGGCCCAACGCCGTGAGCAGCTGGTCGATGCGGCGCTCACCGTGATCCTGGAGCAGGGCTACAGCGGCGTTTCTATCGAGGCCGTGGCCCGCGAGGCGGGCGTGACCCGGCCAGTGGTCTACGACCACTTCCCCAACCTCGGACGACTGCTGCACGCACTAGTGGAGCGGGAGGAGCGGATTTCCCTGGGGCAGCTCGAGGAGGTGGTGCCCGATGACCCTGGCGACAAAGATCCCATCGAGCTGCTCGCCGGCGGGGTGCGTCGGTTCCTGGAGTGCGTCGCCAGCCGACCCGCGACGTGGCGCATCATCTTGCTACCGCTGGAGGGAACGCCGGCGATCGTCCGCGACCATGTCGAGACAAACAGGGCGCGCACCCAGGAGCGGATCGCCAAGCTTGTGCGCTGGGCCCTGACGCGTCCCGAGCTCCCTGACGACCTCGACGTCGAGCTCACGGCGCGCGCCATCCGCGTGCTGGGCGAGGACGCCGGGCGCACGCTGTTGACAGATCCCGAGAGCTACCCGCCTGAGCGCTACGAGCAGTTCGTGCGCCGCGTCCTGCAGCTCGTTCTGCCCTCGGTCTAGAGCCGGCGCGGGCCCTCCCGGTCGCGGCTCTGTTGCCAATCGGAGCTGGCCCTTAACGACGATGGGGACCCGCTTCCAGGGTCCCCATCGCCTTGATCCCACTTGGCTCGCCCACGGCCGGGTTGGGCGTTACCTCCGGGAGATCGATTCCAAGCGCTCTAACTCCTCAGAGTGGCGAAAGTTGCGCTGGCGGCTTCTTGTCATACTGGAACCCCCTCCCCGGGGGCGTAGCTCAGTTGGTTAGAGCGCCGGCCTGTCACGCCGGAGGTCGCGGGTTCGAGTCCCGTCGCTCCCGCTTAGAGGACTGCCTGCAAAGCCGCTGGTTCTCCGCGATGGACCGCGAGCAGTCCCTTCCATCTCTGGCCCTTACCTGGCCTAAACGCCCAACAGTGCCTGGCGAGCAAGAGGCCTACCTGGCTTCACCCATTTGTAGCTGGAGTCGGAACTGCTCGGCATCATGCCGAAGACTCAGCTAGCCCTTCACTGCATCCGTCAGCAGCTTCAAGAGATCGTCAGCAGGTGGGGAAGGAAGCACGATCAGTCGCTTCAGGCTCAACGATCCGAAGACGAACACCGACTCCTTTTCGCGGAATCCAAGTTCGCGACGGGCCTGGACCGGGACCGTGATCTGGAAATTCCCTGTCGGTGCGACGGTACCGTAGAAACGCAGGTCTTGCAGACCCTCGGCCGAGGCGTCAGTGTCGTCACCCGGACTGGTCTCGTGCGGTTCCATCCGTCCCCAAGCGTAGCCTGTTCGTAGATCTATAGAACTACAAGAAGGCGGGTCATGGAGCGAACGAAGGCAAAGATCTACTTGGCAGCCCGTTTCGCCCGACGTGATGAGATGCGCATGATCGCCGCTGAGCTCGCAGACGAAGGGTTCCACATAACGGCGCGCTGGCTCGAGAGCGAGGAGCCGATCAGCTCCACCGAGTTACGGAGTCCCAGTGCGGCCGCTCGCCTGGCAACCGATGACCTCGACGATGTCCGCGCCGCCGACATCTGCATCGCGTTCACGGAGGAAGCGCATCATCCGACCCCTGGACGTGGAGGCCGGCACACGGAATTCGGGATCGCACTCGCCTCAGGCGCGCAAATGATGGTCGTGGGGCCCCGTGAGCACATCTTTCATTGTCTCCCCGAGGTCAGACAGTTCGATCACTGGGCGGCCGCGCGGCGGCACCTCGCCGCATGTGCTCCTGCGCTGCCCACCGTCACGGACGCTGAACTAGGGGTTCCGGCCTGAGGCCCGCAAGACCGCTGGTGTGAGCTGCTCGTCTCTCGCCCGTCCCAGAGCCACGTAGAAGCGGTGATCACGCCAGCGCGCGCGTAGAGAACGGCCGTTGTTCCCCTCAGGGTTCCGCCGCCGGACAAGCTCGCTAGCGAGCTCTTCAATCGTGTAGCGCTTGAAGAGCTGCATGCGTTGACCGTAACCAGAGCCTCGGACGGCAACGTTTACGCGTGGCTCTCCGCAATCGGTGCGTGAAGCATGCGCTCCACGTATGCGTCAATACCGGCGCTGAACCACGAGTCCGGCGCGAAGCGCTGCGAATCTAATGCCAAGAGAGGCGAGAGCGCTTCGCCCACGGCGGCCAGAACCCCTGTCCCTTTTTCGCACCGGCCGATCTCATGCACCTCGCACTTGGCGACCGCCGCCACTCGGCGGGCGTCGGCGACATGCTCAGGTGGACACGTGCCGATGAGCTGCCAGTCCCCCCACCCCAGAGCGAGGCGAGCGGGGTCGATGTCGAGTCTCTCGGCCATCTCCTCGACTCCCGGGCTGTAGGTCCACGTGCCGGGTTCCACCACGATGCGGATGCCGCTTGCGTCGCCGATCTGAGCCAGCGACGGCCAGAGACCGTCCGAGCAATCGATCACCGAGCTGAGCACACTCTCTCGCCGCAATGCGTTTCCAACCGACAGCTGCGGGTCAGGGCACAGAACGGTGCGCAGCAATGGATGTGCGGCGTCGGTGTCGATGAGACGTTGCCGAACGGCGAGAACGCCCGCCCAGAAGAGTCCCAGCGGCCCGAACGCCAATACGAGATCGCCTTCACGTGCTCCAGCGCGCCCAAGCGGTGCGGTATCGCACCACCCGATTGCGGTCGCGGACACGTCGACCGTGGGCGCTTCCTTCAAGTTGCCGCCAACCACTACGGTCTCGTGCCGCGTGCAGCATTGATCGATTCCATCGAGAAGTCGTTCGAAGTCTCGGACCGCGGTGTCTGCTGGGAGCTGTAAAGACGTCAGGACTCCGAGCGGCCGGGCGCCCGCGGCGGCAAGGTCGCTCAGGTTGATCGTCGCCAGCAGCCAACCTCGGTACAAGGGATCGGAGAACCCGAGTTGCATTGCCATCGGAGGCGGGCACGGATCAGTGGTGACGATCAGGTAGCCGTCCGCATGTGGGATCGCAGCGCAGTCATCGCCGAAGTGCTCCACGTGTGAGCCGTATCGCGACGCGAGGAGCTCGCTGATGATCCTCCGCTCGCCGAGATCACCAAGATTGTCCGGCACGTCAGTCGGTCGGCGGGTTCGAGATGAACTGCACAAGAGCAAGTAGCGCGCCAGCGACGATTCCGGCTTCCGCGCTATCGGAAATCAGCCCGATGACCGCCCCGATCACGATCGCGACGAGGAGCATCACGAACGCAGTAAACCGACGAGTGGGGACAAGCGGCGGTCGTAGCGTTTTCCGGCGGAGCGGGTCGTTCTGGACCTCGCGAAACTGGTAGAGCAGCTGCGCTGCCCACACCTGATCGACAGTAGCCTCCATCCCCACCTGGCCCTCAAAAGCTCGTTGCTCGGCCGTGCGGGTATGCACGGCCTCGATCGTCCGCAACACCAGATGGCGTGCGGGCTTCGGATTACCGCGCCGCAGCAGATAGAGGCTCCCGAGCAGCTCCGGGTTCAGGAAGGTGTAGTCAGTCGCATGTCCGAGGTTAAACCCCTCGAAAACCGGCCTATTGACCTCGACTACGCGGCCGCGTCGCGAGCGCCAGTCCCGGATCTGATGCTCGATGGCCTTCCTCGCCTCCTCGATGCGCGCGCTCTCGGCTGGGTTGAGCTGCTCGGGCCTCCCTCCTACCGGTACGAGCGCGAGTCCCGCGAGACACGCATAGTGGATTCGACCTCCGATATCTGCTCCGTCCAGCACCTGATTGGCGAGCCATCGTCGATGCGGTTCGAACTCTCTTCCGGGCTCGTGCTCGTAGCGCTGTAGGCAAACCAGAACCCAAGCCGTCATAAAGAGATCACCCGCTCTGACAACGCGCCCGGGCAGCGCTGACTGCGGCTCCCAACGTTCACCGTTGTCGGCCAGATCGAGAATCGTCTGTACCAACGGCGGGCGGTTCACAGGCGGTACGAGGTCATCGCCCGGGCGAAGGCTCGCCGCGATGAAAGCCAGCCGGAAGATGCTCTCAAGGTCCTGCTTGGGAGGTCCCACCTTCTCCTGCAGCACCGCCGGAGGATCGTTTACGTCCTCAGGAAGCATCCTGAGCCCATCGGTGATCAGGTGGTTCTGTTGGGCAGTCCGTCCTGCGCGTGCTCGGACTGATATGGCCTGGATCGCCGCGCACGTCCCAAGCAGACCCCACTGGTCTGGGGAGTAATGCTTGTCGTCCAGGTACTGACCCCAGGCACGCTCGCCGCCGGGAAGCGTGATCGACCGGACTTCGATGCGGGTCTCGATTCTGTCCAGCGCCTGGTATCCGAGGCCCGCGAGCTTCTCGATGCGCGTCGGGGTATAGATCGGCCAAACGCTGCGAAGCTCGATCATCGAAGTAACCCGGGACAAGTCAGGCACGGTCAGATCCTGGCCCGCAGTCCCAGTGCACTCTGCGCCTGCGCCACCAAGCCGAGCCCCGGATGGAGCCTCCAGTCAGCCAACTCAGGTGTGCCGTTGGCAACTGCGGCCAGCCGACGGAGCGCCTGCCGTGGCAAGGACCGGGGTGCCGCAGCCACCTGGCACGATCCGTCCGAGCGCTGACTGTAGAGATAGGCGCCCGAGATCTGGTGCCGAGCCGCTTTGTGGGCCGAGGCGTACGTCTCGTGCTCCATCACACCCGCGACGAGTAGCCGAAGATCGAGTTCTTCAATACCGGGGAATACAAGGCGATGAGCATGTAGGCAATGAGGCTCATACCGGCGCACCTCGGGGGCCATGCAGATCGGCACGCGCCCGTGCTCGCCTATCGCCACTGGTCCACGCCAATGAGCCCCAAGCTGGTCCCGTACGAGCGCCGTGAACGCTTCCAGCGCTTGGATGCGACCCTGTGGTAGATCGAACATGCTTCGCTCGTGCTGCTCGGTTGCAATCAAGGAGTAGCCAATCCCTAGCGGTCCGAGGCCGAGCATCGCGAACAAACCGTCATCGCGTGCGAAGACCAGTGCTGGGTCTGGATCACACAGGAAGCAGGATGGCGGCGGTTCTTCTGCTGGCTCCGCTCTAGGCGAAGACCAATAACGATCCGCACCCCCTCGGTGGGCCGCGACAGATGCTCCCTCCGACCGGGAGGAAGGTGAATGACTGTCGTCTAGGGCTCTCATAGGAGATCGAGGTCGCATACGCCAAGCTGATCGAAAAGTTCATAGCACGCAGCCCTGCACAAATCGCGAACGACAGCGGTCCCGGCGGCCACTCTCCTGTCGAGCCGGTCCTACACGTCGTGGATCTCACGGCCTCCCGTTCGATCTCGTTGCACGTCAAAGGCATCAAGGCGGCTCGCGATCCCGGCTGTGGCTCCGTCGAGCAGTGCGCCATAGTGCCGCTCGATCATGCGGACGGACGAACCCATTACCCGGGCCAGCTCAAAGACACTGACTCCCGCGGCCAGGGCATCCGACGCAAACGTTGCGCGCAGGTCGTAGATCCTCGCCGGCCTGCGCACGCCGCTTGCCTCGATGGCCGGCGTCCATTGACGCCGCCTGAAGTTGTCGAGGTTCAGAACTGCGCCCCTCGGCGCCGGGAAGATGAGGGTTGAGTCCAAGCGCGCAGGCAACGCGTCCAGGGCAGCGACCGCGCGTCGGGTCAGGGGCACCTGGCGACGACCGACGTTCGTCTTCGCCAGCTCGACGACCTCGCCATCGGACACGGTCCGGAGAACGTTCACGACACCCGCGCGACGGTCGAGGTCGCGGCGCTCAAGCGCCTGCCATTCCTCGGGCCGAAGTCCGGTGGCCGCCACGAAGAGCGGCAACGGCGCGTACATCGGCGACAGTTCTGCCGCGATCGAGTGCAGCTCCTCTCTCGTGAACACGCGCACCGAGCGCGGTGCGGGCTGGCGGTTACGGCCAGCGAGCTTCGCCGGGTTCTTAGTCATGTAGCCCCATCGAACCGCGGCCTCGAGAGCCTGACGGAGAGCCTGGACGATCCCGTATCGGCTGCGTTCGGGAAGCTTCGCCTGCCAAGTCGCCAGCTCGCCGCTCATCCGTTCGAGATCTCGGAGAGGGACCGACCCGAAGGCGCGGATGGCATGTGGCAGCCGCTCGCGTAGCGTGACGATCGTCCGCGACCGGACACTCGCTGCGTGCCGCTCCAGGTAGAGCGGGACGAACTCCGTCAGCGTCAGGTTGGGGAGCGTCACCGGGTCGCCGCGCAGCTGGGGCTCGATCACGTCCCGGTAGTAGGCGAGCGCCGCCGATTTTGAGGGAAACGGGCTCTTACGTCGCCGCACTCCCTGAGCGTCGTAGTAGCGAAGGCCCCATCGGTTCGGCCCGAGGCGGTACGCCTGGCCGCGCTGGATTGCCGGCATGTTCTTGCTCCTCGTGTTCTTGCGCCGCGTCGTCGGCGCGGTGGTAGCTAGCGACGTCCATCCTACCCCTCGGGGTAGCGTTCGGAATCGGCGGCGTCGGTCGTGGTAGCTAGCACTCCTCGTGCCGGCGTCGCCCTCGACCTGAGCCAATCGTGAAGATCGGATTCGACGATCCGAATGGCTCCGCCAGGAAGACGGATCGCGGGCAGCTCGCCGTTGCGGATCCAACGCAGCACCGTTTCGGCGCACACGTCGAGCACGTCCGCGACGCTGCGAGCCGTAAGCAGCTGACACCTCGTGCCGCTGTCGTCGCCGAGAGGCTGGGGTAGCGGAGCCGAGCCGCGCGCGTCAAGCGCCGTACGAGCCACTTCTCTGCTCGCGAGGGATACCTGGTGGCGGTCGGCTTCCGCGGCGCTTGACTCGCCGTCTCGGCTCCGCTCTTTGGCAATGAGGTCCGGGCAGGGCCCGGACCATGGTTCAGTTACGGCGCTCATTCCTGACCTCGGGACTGCGGCATTTGCGCCGTCTGGACACCGTCGGCGTCGACGGCGAGAAGCCGATGACGGTGGTAGCCGCGACCGGCATACGCCAGCTGCGTTCGGATGACTACATCGCCTTCACCGCGCTCCGTGCCACGCCAACCATTTCGGGCGGCTCGCAGTGCTGCGAACGTGAGTGAGTATTGACGGCTCTTGGTGAGCGTGTGTCCTCCGTAGCCGAACTGGTGAGCCCATCGCTTGAGGCCTTCAACGCCGGTCTGCTCGCCGATACGCCACGCGGTACGGACCAGCGTTCGTGCGTGGTCGCTGAGCGGCAGCTCATCGATCCTGCTCAGCGCGCGAATCGGCTTGACGAGTGTCCCGCCGGTAGCCGTCTCGGTAGCTTTGGTGGCGTACTTGGCGATATAGCCGGCCGCCTTCGTGCACGTCTCCCGATCAAGACTGACGACATCGCGCTGCTCGCCCCATCGAAGCGCCTTCGCGCTGCGTCCGAGTTCCGTCATTAGAGGCTCTGGGATCGCGACGCCCGCGGCTTTTGCAGCGTTGCGGACCACCTCCTCCATCAGCACCGTCGTGCAGCTGGAGGGGGGCGACGAGTCCCAGCCTTCCGCGCCGTCAACGCGAATGATCGCGTGATAGTGGACGACACCGCGACGCTGGAACTCGGCGACCTTGGCGAACCGCACCTGCGCAACGTGCGCGAGCTTGGACCGCGGCACCCCGAGGGCGTGGGCGAGGCCTCGCCTGATGGCCTGGACTGTGCGCTTCCAGAGCTCCGGAGCGTGGTGGTTCCAGACGACCTGATCTGCGTATCGGTAACACCGCGAGTCGATCGGCGTGCCGAGCTGCGAGTCGTCGACGGCGTGGTGGCACCCGCACCGGCAGGGCTGCCCATTGTCTCGGATGCCGTGCACGGCGCCGAACGAGGGCGCGGTGAGGGTGATGAGCACCGCCGGATGGGCACCCACGCCCGCAGGGACGCTCTTGCCGCCGCGCAAGCCGGCCGCGATCAGGTGGTAGGCATCGCGCTCATAGAGCCTTGCGCACCGCGCGCAGCAGCTCGCCCGGCGGTCTTTGCAAGCGACCACCAGCACACCGTTGGGCTGCTCGGGCGAGCCGAGCAACGCAAGCACCTCGCCGGTCTCGGCCGAGATCCGCTGATAGAAGCCGCGCAGGCGGATCGGATTCACGCACGCGTTCGGGGCGGTCATAGCCGCGTCGGACCGCCGCAAGGCCGATGATCGGGTGATGGGCTGTGACCTGACGCTCATTGCTCGGCGCCTCCCTGGGCGTTCTCGAGCTCGCGAAGCGGCTCCATCGCGCCGAGCCCTTGCGGGGAGGTGGGACGGACTGCGCCGACCGCCGCTTGCTGGTCGATCCAGGCGACCTGACAGGCGCTCGGTCGGGGATCGTCGCCGAAGCCGACGCAGATCCCGCGGCCTGGGGTGCCGTCGAGCGTGTTCGCGATCGCGTCGCTGCTCGGGATACCGAGCATCCTGATCCCTTCTGCGTCGAGGCTGCCGAGCGCGAGGCGAGCAGTCAGGTTGTTTCTGAGCGCGCCGCCGCCGTCGCCGAGCTGCGCGGTATCCGGACGCTGGATCGCGACGATCAGATGAATGCCGGCGCTGCGACCCTTACGTGCGAGCTGTGCGATCAGACCGGCCGCACGGTGCTGCAGCGCGGCGTACTCGCGTGTCGGCGCGCTTCGACCCTTGTGCGGAACGAGCAGATCTGCAGCCTCGTCCACGACCACGAGAATCGGGCTCCAGTAATCGCGCACTGCCGGCGGGAGCTTGCGCCAGGTGTCGACGCCGTGCTGCTTGATCAGCGCTTGGCGGCGCTCACGGACGCCTTCGATTACTTCGAGAGCGCATACGTCCTCGCCGACGCTCGCGAACACGGGCACGGCGAGACGATCGAGCCAGCGGTACTCGCCTGACTCCTTGGGATCGAGCACCAGAGCTTGCCATCCTGCCTCGAGCGCGCCCGCCAGCGCTGCGCGGATCGCGCCGCCTTTGCCGCTGCCGGTCGCGCCGGCCAGCAGCAGGTGGGGCGTCCGTCGAGCGTCGATCGCGAGCGGAGCTCCGCCATGGCGTTGGCCGATCGTGATCCGCTCAGCATCGGACAGGCCAGACGCCCACATCAGGCTGGCCGGAAGCGCAACCCGCGAGACCACCACGGTCAGAGTGCCGTGTGACTCACGCCACTCCACGGTCGCGCCGGCCACCAGCCTCCTCAACGCGTCGGCCATCTGATCCCACGCGCGGGCCCCATGCTCAGGCAGCGGACGAACCCGAATGACGACCTGCCGATCGTTCTCGCTCCAGGAGACAAGATCGGGCACCAGCCAACCGCCCTTATCAAGTCGCCGTGCCCAACCCAGACCACGTGCGACCCGTGGCCACGCGATCTGCCGACTCAACGCGCGGGACCGAGCGCGGCAACGCTGAGAGGCGCGGAGCAGCGTTCGCGGACGGGTGAGGAGGAGCAGCACGACGACGCAGACCATCAGCACCCCGGCCGAGAACGCCAGCCCCGGATGACCGGTCTTGTAGGCGATCAGCACGGCCAGGATCGGCAGGCTGAACTCCCGCCAGCACCACACTCGCTCGATCGCCCGGAACCCCGCGTCCAGCAGTGCGATTTGCCAGTCTTGCTCGGGCACGTAGCGCCCGGCCCGTCCGGTGATGGTTGCCATCGTGCTGCTCCCTTCCGCCTACGCCGCCGTCGCCGACGACTGCGGCTGTGACTTACGCGTTCCGGGTGTCGCGAGCCGCTCGGCGCGGAACGACAGGCCGGCGTAGGTCTCGCCGTCTCGCTCCATGCCCCAGAACAGGACCACGAGCTCGTCCGCCTCTAGACGCTCACCGAACTCGACGCGTGGCGCCTCGTCCTGGCAGACCGTGACTTGCACGATCTCCGAGCGTGTCTGCTCGCCTTGCACGCCGAGCATGCAGGGGACCTTCCACTGCCTCCGGCCGTCCGCGGAGCGGCGTTCGGTGACTCGGTCGTCCTCGGTGACCAGACGCGGGTCGCCCGCGCAGATCAGCTTGACCTTGTCTGCCGGCACCGGAAGCGGCGGGTACTTCGGAAACGCTGACATCTGCACCTCCGTCAGTTGGATTGCGTTGCGCCGGCTGGATCACCGGCACGACGCATCAAACGCTGGAAGCTGGGACGGCATAACCGCACTTCGGGCACACTTCCGGGACGCACGGGAGGGCGGAACGTCCCGCTCGCGTCCCCCGGCAGTTACCGTCAGCGATGTCCAGGAACCAGCGGCTCTACGACGCCATCCGCCAAGCCGGCAAGCGCGTCGACGACATCGCCGCCGAGGTCGAGGCCGACCCCAAGACTGTCGGCCGCTGGATCAGCCATGGCCGCCTGCCCCGTCCGCACCACCGACAGAAGCTCGCTCAGCTCGTGGGTGTGCCCGAGGGCGTCCTATGGCCAGATGCACCCGGTGTCGCGTACGGCACCTCGGAGCTGGTCGGCATCTACACCACACGCCGCGAGCTTCCGCCGTCAACCGTCAGCTCGCTAGTCGACTCAGCCGAGCAGAACGTCGATGTGCTCGCCTACGCCGCGTTGTGGCTGTGGGACACGGTGCCGGCGTTCGCCGAGCGCGTCGCGCTCAAGATCACCGAGGGCGTGAACGTCCGCGTCTGTCTAGGTGACCCCGAGTCGCAGGCAGTCTTGCTCCGTGGCCAGGAAGAGGGCATCCAAGACGACGTCGCAAGCCGGTCCCGACTCGCCACCAAATATGCGCGGGCGATCAAGTACTCGCGCGCGGATCCGGGCAGCGACACGCACGCCGTCCGGCTCAGCGGCGCGACCCTGTACGCCTCGATCTTCCGCTTCGATGACGACATCCTGCTCAACACCCACCTGTGGGGAAACGCAGCCAGCGATTCGCCGGTGTTTCACTTCCGCCGGCAGAGCGACGCCGGGATCGCGGCCAGGGCGATCCGCTCCTTCGAGCGCGTATGGGCAGATGCTCAGCCGCTCGGATAGACGAGCACGTTCGCCCACGCCGAGCACGCCGTTCCCTCGCCCTCGGGGCCGATCCCGTCGTTCGAGCGCGCCTTGACCGAGACCTTCGCCAGCTCGATACCCAGAGCATCGGCCACATTCCGGCGGATCTCCTCGATGTGAGGTCGCAGCCGCACAGTGCCAAGCACGATGAAGGCGTCGACGTTCCCGATCTCGTAGCCCGCACGGCGCACGTAGCCGCTGAATTCCCGGACGAACTCAAGGCTCCGAGCATCCTCCGCATCGGGATCGTCCTCGGGGTAGTGGGTACCTAGATCGCCGTCCGCGATTGCGCCAGCGAGCGCGTCCACCAGCGCGTGCGAGAGCACATCCCCGTCCGAGTGAGTGTCGAATCCGACCTCTCGAGACACCACGACCCCCCCGAGGACGAGCTCGCGGTCCGGGAACAGTCGATGCACGTCGTGACCCATCCCAGTCCGGAAATCAGACATCAGCCGTGCCCCGCGTCCTTACCCGAGCGCGCGAGGTCTGGCGCACTGCTCTCGGACAGAATCGCCTCCATCGCCCGCACATCCTCTCGCAGCGCCGCCGCCGAGCGCTCCACCGCCCGGCCCTCAGGCGATGCCGTTCCATAGCGCTCGCGTATCTCTCCGAGTCGGCTGGCAGCCTCTACCAGCCTTCCTTCGGAGTCCGTTGTGAGATCGCAGTACGTCAGCGCACGCGACACCACCGACCGCTCGTCCTCAAACTCGGCTAGATCCCGGACAAGGTCTCGCTCTGCGGCCTCCACCTCGGCGCCCGAGTGGTATGCCACGAGGCCAGCGAGACGCTCGTGCCCGTTAGCGCGCACGAACCGAGCACCATCCAACGGATGGAAGCCGGTCTGTGCCAACTCCGGCGCGTAGCCGACGTCGTGCAGGTACGCCGCTGCGAGCAACAGCTCAGCCTGATCGGGCTCCAGCGCTTCGCCGACCACCCGGGCCCGCTCCGCTACTCCGAGCGTATGCCGCCAACGCGCTCCCATTGGCTCCAACAGCCGTCGTGAGACGCGCTCAGCCCACAGCCGCTCAGCCTCAGCACCACCGGAAGACGCCAGAGAATCCACTGGTTCCAATTTTCTCTACTGGATCAAGGCGGCCGTCGGCGCGCTGCGCGCGCCGCGGCCGCAGCCAGCTGGGCGCGCCAAGGACCGATCGGCGACGGTCGGGCAGCGAACCCCGTGCCCGGCGTCCGGCCATCCCCTGCCTCGCTACCCGCGGCCGGGCTGCCCTCGTGCTCGGCTTACACGAGTCGAAGAAGACCCGTGTCGCCAATTCGATTGATCTGCGCTGCGCGACTCTCGAGCTTATGGACCTCGACCAGTTGTTGAAGAGCCTCATCGTGACTCAATCGCATGATTCTTTCCCGCTCACTCGCGAGATACCGGAGCGCCTCCTCCTTTGATGCTTGTAGTGCCTCAACGGTTGCCTGACGTTCGATTCTCCAGAGGGCGTTCATCGCCCCGGACGCCTCAAGCATGGTGTCGTTGATTGCCTTCCAGTAAGGGAATGCCAGCTTGGTTGGGTTGAGCCGCGCCACGGCTTGAAGGACCCCTCCCAACGTTTTCTGTGCTTCTTCCGTTCCGACTGCTTCGGCGAAAGCCACAAGGAGCGCGAGATGGGCATAGGTGAGAATGCAGACATCCCTCACAATCGCCTGCTCGTAAATCTGACTGCGGGTGCCAGGAAGCTGATACAGCGGAGCGACAAGGAGCGCAAACGGCTTGCCGTGCTTCCAGTTGTCCATAGCCTGGACCTTGAAGTCCTTCTGATTCTTTGCGGTTCGACTTAGTCGAAAGGCTTTGGCGTCTGCAACAAAGCTGTAATCCGCCGCGGCCGCCTCCACGTCGGCAGTGTCAGCTCGCTCCGTGAGAACTAACGCGCGCATATCTATGGTGCGAAACGCGACCGCTAACAGGATGTCCGTGTACTTCGAGTACAGCTTTTCCTCGCTGGTGTCGTGGCCATACGATTCGGGAATGGCGCCACAGAGCCGGAGGTGATCGAGTAGTGCAGGGACTCCGCCGCTGCTGATCTCGTCCTGAAGCTCACGTTCGACCCGCGATGAGTCCTCGCCGAACGTGCCACTGATCTTGACTATCTCCGAGACCCAATACCGGCGTCGTTCGATGGCCTCGTCGCTAATTTGGCGGCTAGCCAACCTCGCGATTCCCGAGGTCGCTCCCGAGGGGAAGCGGCTGATGCGCCAATCGTCGCTTAGTCACCTCAGCGTATTCGGGATTGATTTCGATACCGATGAAGTGTCGCTGTAGACGCTGTGCCGCCACTAGGGTGCTTCCACTCCCCACGAACGGATCTAGCACGATCTGTCCTGACGAGGAACCCAACGCTATGAATGCTTCCATCAACCGCACAGGCTTCTGCGTGGGATGAAGTCCTGACTCACCAGGCTCGAAGTCGGCATTCACGTAGTTATCCGGCTGACCGGTAAAGCTCACGTACGCTTCCTCATTGAAGCCGCCCACATGATGCGTCAACAGATTGTCAGCGATTGTCGTCCCGATTTTGTAGGGCTTCACGAACCAGAGAACCGGCTCAAACGTCGGCCGAAGATTCCCGACACGCCATCCGCGCCAGGCATCCGCACTGCCGGTGTCCCCCCGGCGCTCAAATACGACGCTGACTCGCTGCGCTCTATGAACGGCGCGAGGCCGGAGCCACGCGATCATGTCCTTGAACGTGAAGCCGGCATCCTCAAGCGCTGAGACACAACGATGCTGAAACCGACGCCCCGCGAAGACAAACGCGGACGCGCCCGGCTTGAGGACCCGGAACCACTCCGGTGCCCACGAGAGGCACCATTCGTAATACTCCTGGGGAATGCGACGGTCGGCTTCGGACCATCCGTTTAGCGGCTTCCCCCTCCGCCGAAAGACCGCACCAGCTTTGACCTGTGCCGGGCTCTTGCCCATGTAGGCAGAGTTGGAGTTTCTGTGGAGCACATCCCAGTGGTCGGCGCCTATCCCGTAGGGAATGTCCGACGCGATGAGATGGATGCTCTGCGCGGGAAAGTCCTTGAGAAGGGCGGCTGCATCGCCCACCACGACGTCGTCGATGTGGGCCAAGGCGCCAGGCGCTTGGTTCCGCGCGAGAGATACGTTCGCAGAAGCCATCTCGTTTCTCAGCGTACCCACGAGCACGGACGATAACGGCGACCCCACGCTCGTGGAACGACGGATGGCTCCAGCCGGACATGCGCCTGCCCTTTGACCGGTCCGGCTGGGACTGCAGCTAGATTCTGACGGGTACCGCCAGCTCAACCAAGCGGCAGATGACGTCGACCTGCTCCATGGCATCAAGGCTCCGGCAGTCAGCGTCGAGCAGACGAGGGTTATAGACGAGGATGGCGAGGCACTGGGCTCGGGAGATCGCGACGTTCAACCTGTTCTTGTCGAAGAGGAAATCGATGCCGCGTGGTGCATCCTCTGCCGACGAGCACGTCATCGCGTAAAAGACGACGGCGGCCTGCTGGCCCTGAAAACGGTCGACGGTCCCGACTCGTATGTCTGCCGGGACAAGCGCCTGGATACAGCGGACCGCCAGGTTGTACGGCGCGAGGACGAGGATGTCGGAAGCGAGCAGCGAGCGCGTCATCCCATGGTCGTCCGTAACGGCTGATCGGGCGAGCAGCTGCCGACAGGCGCTCGCTATCACGCTGGCCTCCTCGGGGCTCTGCTGGCTGCGCCCCCCATGCTCTACTGCCACAGCTCTCAGCCCCGCATCGGTGATGAACCCGTTGGTTGCCTCGACGCATCGCTGTCCACAGTCATCCTTGGAATGGAGCTTGCCTTCGTAGCTGCGCTCTGAGACGAAGCTGCACACGTCGGGATGCATCCGCCAGCTCTCAGTCAACAGGACGCCGAGATCAGGAGGAATCGTCGGGGCGCCACCGAGCACATGTTCCAAGGCGGATGCACCGGCACCACCTGGATGTGGCGCCTGGGTGACCTGCGGAAGCTGCTGGGGGTCGCCCAACAGAACCAGGTTCTTAGTCGTGAGCGCAACTGCCGCAGCGTTGGCGAGCGCGAACTGGCCCGCCTCGTCCACGAATACGACGCCGAACTTGGATCTGTGCTCCGGGCGGGCAAATAGCCAGGCGGTACCTGCGACGAGCTGGTATTCGTCAGTCACCTCCGCGTTGTCGGTTGTCTCGGCGATGAACCCGTGCGGACTGACGTAGTCGGGGCCTTTCTTGTAGATCCCGGAGAAGACTTGACCCACCTCGTCGGCCTGCTGCTCGACCGCACGCAGGAGGTTGTGGATCGCTGCATGGCTGAACGCGGTGACCCCGACACGCATGCCAGCATCTAGCGCCGCCCGGATCATTTGGGCGCCGTTGTAGGTCTTGCCCGTGCCGGGCGGTCCCTGGATCGAGAGCACCGACTCATCGAGCCCTAGCGTCGCGCCGATCAACTCGTCTTCGGCCTCTCCTAGCCGTCCGGAGGTGAGCCGTGGGGGCTCGCGTCGCAGCAGGCGGCGAGCGGCGACCCACCGGCCATCGTCAGCCAATACAGCTTCCGCGAGTTCGACCAATGCGTTTCTCAGCGGCGCTGGGTTGATCGGCTCGCCTGCGATCAGCGCGACTGGATAAGGCGGAGGCCTGTCGCGGCCACGGCGCAGCAGCAGGTGATCGTCGGCGATCGCAGCGATCGTGTGCGGCTCGCCCGTGGTGGGATCGAAGGCCTGGCCTCGCTCCATCCTGGACTCCTGCGGCGGGAACGTAAACCGGTAGTCAAGCGAGTTGCGGACTGGTACCGGCGGAACGCTCTCGTCACGGACAAGGCTGGCTATTGCGTCGCGATCGTCGATCAGCTCCTCAACGGGCATGCCCCGCAGATCGAAGAACCGCCACCACGCCGGCTTGTTTTCGCGGTAGTGGTAGAGCAGCAGCTGCGCGAGGAGACGGCGCTCGGCCTCGGCAGGGGTGTCGCGCTCGCCGGTCGCTTCGAGCCTTGCGGTCAGGCGACCCACCAGGTCCAACACGTCGGGAAGCCACCTAGGTGGCTGCGGCGCCACCTCGGGCTCGGGCTCGCGCAAGTCGGCGAAGTCGACGCCGAATTGCGATTCCGCCTCGGGAACGATGTCCGTGACGAGCCAGTCGCGCAGGGACCGAGCGGACTCGCAGTCCTCCCCGTTGTAGGCACGGATCGCTTCGAGGAGCTCAGAGTCGCCGGTCTCCAGCCACGTCTCGTACGCGACGATCGAACCGCCCCCTTCTCGAATGCGTCGCTCACGGCGGACAAAACCATGGTGGCGCTCTAGCTTCTTGAGCGAATAGCTCTCCTCGCCGATCTGCATCCCCTGACGCACGATCGCGTACAGGTCGACTAGCACCTCGTTGCGAAGGAGCTCGTCGACCTCGTGCTCGCGTGTTCCGTACTGGATCGCGAGCGACCTCAGCTTCGAGCGCTCGTGCGGTGCGTAATGGAACACATGCATGTCCGGATGGTTCCTTCGCAGCTCGATCACCACATCGATAAACCGCTCCAGCGCGGCCTTCTCCCCATTCGCGTCGTGCGCCCACGCACAGTCGTACCTGCGATCCGCATCGCACCATCCCCACAGGTATTCGATGCCGACCTCCCCGACGAACGGGTCGCCCTCAAGATCGAAGAACAGATCGCCGGCGCTGGGCGGCGGCAGCAGCGCATATCCAGTCGCACGCGCTGGCTCAAGATGGCGGTGAACAGGCTGATGCGTGTCCCGCGACTCCACTTGGAGCGCGGCCTGGTGGTGAAGCATCAGGAAGCGCTCGGCGCGGAGCGGCCGCGTGTCGGTCGACTCTGGGGCCTCACCGAGTGCCTGCACGGTGCTTAACCCGACCTCGACGAGCTGCTCGCGGTGATCGCGCCGGGCGCCGGCGACGAGGCTCAGATGATCGTCCGCTCGCCGTCTTGCATCACACTCAGCGGCCAGCGCGCAGATGTTGCAGTGGGCAACAGGCTCCGGGTACGTGTCGTTCCCGGGCGCGCCGACGATCTGCTCCAGCTGCGCAACCACGTAGCGATGGAGCGCCGCATAGCGGCGCAATTCGACAGCGAGGGTCGTGCCGTCGCCTAGAAGCAGATAGGCAAGGTCCGGCGCGCGCCCTTGAACGAGGCCCACGAGCTTCGAGTAGATGCTCAGCTGATGCACATACTCGGGTTTGGCGTGTCGCGCCAGCTTCGTATCCAACACCTCGTACGACCAGGCGCCCAGCTTCGACGCGACAGGAACGCGGCGGAGAAAATCGGCACGACCCTGCCAACGACCATCGAACAGGACTGGCTGATAGATCAGCGATGCACCCGCGTGCATAGCCTCCATCGCTTTCGCAGCCGCCCCCTCCAGTTCCGTTCGCGTGCGCGGGCTCACCTCGCTCGAAAGGTCCACCCAGCCGTCCTGTTCGGCCGTGAGCTTGGACAGCACGTTCAGCTCGTGCTCCTCCCCGCGGCTTCGAATCAGATCCGCATGTGGATCGTCGACAGGCCGCGGCTTGCCTCGCTCGTCACGAGCGATCGCGAGGCGCTGCTGTGTGAGGTGCGAACAGGCGAGATGGCTCGTCAGGTCGGTCGCGGCGAGGACCAGCGTGCCGTCATCGAGCTTCAGCATTCCGTGTCAGTTACTCGATTAGCCGCGGGAAATCAAGCAGCCCTGCAAGATCTCGCTGCCGCCGAATGTAGACAGTGGCAGGGAGATCAAGCGGGCGACGATCAGATCATCTCGGGCGTGGCCCAGGGCACCGGATCCACGAAGTCGATTCCGGCCATTGCGTACTTCTCGGGCCCGAGATGGCCCCTCCGCTCCCACTTCATCAGAGCGTAGTTCTCGGCCGCGGTCACACAGACGACGCTGCGGCGAATCCGCTCGATCGTCTCGACCCACTGCTCGACCGATGTGAGCTGCGCGATCTCGTGTCTCGTCGGCATCCCGTAGTGATCAGCGTGAAGAGCGTCGGCCGACCCGTTCTTCGGCGGCTCGTTCGGCGCGTACAGCTCGATCGCCTTTTGAGCACCGGCAGACCGCGGATGAATCGCCATCTTGTTGTTCGCGTTTCCGCGCCGCACGTCATGCACGATGACGCGCCGTGCATCCGATGGCGTCACCTGGCCCGCTCGCACGCCTTCTGCGAGCACGTGAGCGATCATTGCCAACCGCAGATCATCTGCTGAGGCGGCCATCTACTCCACCTCCTGGCGCGGGGCAACCTCGATGATGACATCCCGCTTGCCGGCCAGGTAGACCTGGCGCAGAACAGCGGGCGCGCCTTCTCTGAGCGTGACCTTGATCCGCTGATTGTCGTACCACGCGACCTCGACGGTGTCGAACGTGTGCCCGCCGAAGCCGTTGCTGGGCGGCGTGTACGTGCCGTTGCCCGTCGGCGTGATCGTGATCTTCGCCGCCCAGCCAGCATTGGCCGGTCTATCTACTTCCGAGAGCGGCATGCTCTCTCCTCTCTCTGCATTTGGCTCGTCTAATCGGCGCAGGTGAGCCGGATTACAGAAGGGCCAGCGCCTTGGCCCCACAGCCATCGTACCAACGGCCCGGAAATGGCCCGGGGGCATGGGCACGGATCTTCTGGGGCGATGCCACTGCCAAGCCAAGAACGCGGCCGCCCCGTGGCCCAATCCTGGCCCAAACGTCCTCCGCACCGCTCTCGACCGGCATTGGGGATGGGCCCGCGAACCGCCTGGACAGCGCCGTAAATCAAGGCGATCCGCGCTCTCCGTCGCCGACCGTCGCGCTCCCCAAAGTGGCCTGTCACGCCGGAGGTCGCGGGTTCGAGTCCCGTCGCTCCCGCTTCAGGAGTGCCTGCATGTGCTTCCCCGCTTTGGACCGCTCGCTGGCCGGCTGGTCGATGGCTAGTGGGGAGTTGCGCTCCGATGGGAAACCGGGGGTCTCGGCGCTGCGCCTGAGCGTCGGGAGGGCGCCAGCAGGGCTGCGCTGGACGCGAGCTGGCTTTCGGAGCACAAGTTGTTGCCGCATGGCAGAGAGTGCTCCGATTGCCTCATCGTGCCTCGCGCCAGCGACCCCACGGCGCCGCCTTCGCCGTCTCCCGCTTGATTCCGATCGGCTTTCTCGCCTACGCCATCCGCGTGCGCGATCGCGCCGGTTTCAACTTGATAGGCGCCGTCGGCCTACTGGTCGCGCTGTCGATGGTGCTCGCGGCCAGCATGTACGGCCGACGCCGGTAGCCGGCAACTTTCACACCGGCGCCCGCCAACCTACGGCGACGTCGTGGTAGTCGAAGAGGAGGGGGTCGTGGACGGCGTGGTGCTTGCCGGAGCGTTGGCCGAGGTGGTCGTAGTCGGTGTCGTCGTGGTGGCCGTAGGGGCCGTAGTGCCGGTGGTGGTAGTAGAGCCCGTCGTCGTCGACGGAGAGCTCCCCTGCGGTGCTGTGCTCTGCCCCGTGGCGTTGCTCGAGCCCTGCGAAGAAGATCCGCCGGGGGTGCCCCCGCCCGTGGAGCTCGACGACGTAGGCGAGCTGCTTGACGACGTCGTCGACGTATTGCTGGAGCTCGACTGATTTGTGAGTAGGCCGCTGCCCGCCAGCTGCGTGTCGATCTCCTGCTGGACGCCCGCGACCTCCGTGCTCACGGCTGCCGGCGTCCCGCTAGACCCAAGCGCTGACAAAGCATTCAGCTGCCTGAGGTCCGCGTTCAGCTCAGCGAGCAAAGTCGCAGACGGCTGCGAGCGGAGAGTGATCACAAGTTGATCAGCGATCGCGGTCGTCACACACGCCGGACAGCGATAGTTGACCGCGAGCGCCGCGTTGATCGGGGCGATGTCCTTGCTTTGGCCCACGATCAGGACCACCTGGAAAGAGACGGCCACCGTGGTGCATGCGTCGCAGTTGGCAAATGCGAAGGCGCCGTTGGTGTTTGTCACAGGCGCCCCGCCCCGGATCGTGATCAATGCGTAGGCGACGTCGTAGGTGACTCCTCCGTTCGTAGTGCCCACGGCCAGGGCCTGGGTCCCCCCGCGGCCCGGGGGCGGTGGCAGCTTGAACGGGAACGCTGTCGCGCCGATCGGAGAGCCGTGGCCTGGGGACGACGCAGCGCCGCCCGCGGCTGTGCCACCGGCACCTGGAACACCGCTGCTGGCAGCGCCAGCTGATGAGCCAGCGGTCGTGCTCGCTGTGCCGCGCGAGGGCGGGGCGGGCGCGGCGGAACTGAGCACCGCGACCGGCGGGCGATGCTTGGTGCCGCCAATGATGAACAGCGCCGGATGGCGGCTGCTCGCACCATTCACCGGGATCATCGCCAGGGCGAGGTGCGTTCCTGGCGTCAGGCCGAGCTGAGTGGATGCCGACGTTGGCCGGGCGACAGCGGTCGGGGCCGACACGAGCTTGACGAGTCCCGCCAGCGTGCCTCCCTGGTTGGCGCGGACCGGCTGATACTGGCCCGCTGGCCACCACGCCCAGGCGATACCCGCCAGCGCACCGGCCGCCGCAACGGCCACCAAAGCTCGGCGGACCGGCCTGTTCCGACTCCAAGCGAGAGCCTTGCTCACCGTGGTGCGCACGATTTTCTGTGAAACCATGGCGCTTCCGGCCACCGGCAGCACCAGCGCCAGCAGGCTGATCAGGGACGCGAGCACGTCGATTGGCTGACCCTTGTCGACCTGGTGTGGAATCGAGTTGACGATGTGGCGGCCGCTGTCCCACGCGGTGGTAACCAAGCGCGGCAGCAGCAGCACTGCGCCTACCATCAGGGCCAACAGAACCGGGATCACGACCACTACCCACAACGTGACGAGTAGCCGCGCGCGCCCCGTCAGGGCAGATTGCTCATCGCGATGGCCGGGCAGCAGCCGGCGAATCGTGGGGATCATGTGGGCGTAGAGATCGGGCACGCCGGTGGCGTCCGAGAGGATGTGGTAGCCGTCGGCCCGTATCACCGGGGAGAGCTGCTTGACCATTTGCAGGACCTGCAGCGCCACGAGCAGCAAAAGCGCGTCCGAGCGCACCGCCAGCCAGACGGCCATCGTGATCACCGCCACGACCGCGTTGAAGTACAGGCCGGCTAGGTCGACGCGCAGCCGCGCCCGCTTGGGCAGCCTGTAGGCGTCGGTGACGTCGGTGTAGAAGGCGGGCCAGACCAGGTATAGGCCCATACCCATGCCGCCCGGTCGAGCGCCACCGTACCGCGCCGCTGCCGCGTGTCCGAGCTCGTGGAAGCCGGCCGAGACCACGGCGAGCGCGAACACCAGCAGCAGCAGTCCCGGTCGGCGGAACGCTTCGGCAGTGGCGGATGCCACTCCCTTGTGGATGAGCACGAACCAGAAGACTGCTGCGAAGCACGCGACGATCGGCCACATCAGCCAAGGACGGAAGAGGAACGTGAACGGCGCGGTCAGCCGCCCGGTCAGCTTCGGGTCGGTGACAAGCACCTTCCACCTGAGCGCCAGCAAGGGGTTACGTCGTGGCGGTGCCCGGTGCTCGGTTCCCTCCAGCAGCCCCTGGAGCGCGATCTTCTGCGCCAACCGGGCCACTTGCTCCTCCGTCACCCGCCGCTCGAGTTGGTCAGAAACCGCACCGGAGAGCTCACGCACGTCTCTCCGTCCGTCGATCGACTCCAACAGCGCGTACATCAGGCGCCCCATCTGCAACATCTGGCCGTCGGCACGGCGCACGAGGCAGGCGCCGTCGCGATAGCCGCAGCCGTGGATGTCCCCGAGAAGTTCAACGCCCTCCGCTCGTGCAAGCGGAGGGCGCTCGAGAACTTGGCCTCCCGCCCCGTTGCCCGGTGAGACGGGAGGCTCGACTGTTGCGGTCAACGTGAGGCCCGGTTTCGAAAGGGGGGCTCAGCCGCTACTGCTAAGCGCCACCCGAGCCCTGGCCTGATCCTGACCCGGAGCTCGCTCCCTGAGATACGTTGGCGTCCTGATTGGCCGTCGCGTCAGCGTTGACGTGATCCAGGTTCTGCGAGATATCGACCTCCTGCGGAGCCTCGGCAGCAGACACCGCGTCGGGCGAGCCGACGTTCGCTCCGACCGCGGCGTCGACCGGCGCAGCGACGTTCGCGTTCGCCGCCACTGCACCGTCGACCGGGGCCGCCAGATTCGCGTTGGCATCGAGGTTGACGTTCGCGTCAAGCAGGCTGCCGCCATTGAGCAGCGAATCCACGCCGCCGGTGGTCGTGCCGCTCGCGGCAGGCTCCGCCGCGCCGGCAGCGGGCTGGACCGCACTCGAGGCGGGTTCCGCCGTACCCGGGGCAGGCTCAGCTGTACCCGGCGTAGCGCCAGCAGGCGCAGCGCCGCTCGAGGCGGGTTCGGTCGTACCCGGGGCGGGTGCGGTGCCGCTAGCAGGCTCGGTCGTGGCTCCCCCGGGCTGGGCCCCGGGCTGGGCCGTGCCGGAGGCAGGCTGCGTACCGGCGGGCGTTCCGTGGCCCGCCGCAGCGTCCGAAGCCGCAGGCGCGGCGGCGGTGCCGCTCGCGCCGGCACTACCGGCCGAACTGCTCTGGCTCACACCCGCGTGCTGTGGGGCGTCGGCGATTGCGTTGCCGCTGTCGGTTTGAGAGATGGCGCCGTGCTGCTCGGCGAAGCCCACCGCTTGAGCGCCAGGACTCAGAACGTCGGCTGTCGCTGCCGCCTCGATCGGCGCGGCTACGTTCAGGTTCGCGGCGGCCGCAAGGTCGACTGGCGCCGCCAAATCGAGTCCCAGGTCGACGTTCGCGTTGACGTCGAGCAGCGAAAGTACTTCCTTGTTTGGCAGAGCAACAGCATCCTCAGCCTCGATCTCGTCCATCGAAACCTTGTCGTCACGCTTCTCGAGGTCGCCCATCAGGGCCTCCCTTCGTCGTGCCAGGCAGTTTGGCTCCACTCGATCTTCCCGTTTGTTCCCCCATCAAAACGAGTTGACCCGGGACCACCGTGTCCGGTCTGAACGGAATCTGAAACGCGAAGGTCTCACCCGACGGCATCGTCAGCCTGCGATAGATCCCGGGTCGGCTGGGACGTCCACCGCGTACTCCTTCAGCAGGGACAGCGGCACAACGTCGAGAGTGCGCTCCTCGGTGGAGGCGAGGACCACATAGGCCGCGACACCCGCCTGGTACGCGCGCACCCAGGCATGCACGGTCACGCACCAGCGGTCCCCGGGCACGAGACCGGGAAAGTCATACTCGGGCACCGGCGTGCTGAGGTCGTTGCCGATGCCGCGCTGAAAGTCGAGGAACTCTGCGCTGACCACCGCGCAGATGGTGTGCGCGCCCAGATCACCGGGGCCCGTGTGACAGCAACCGTCGCGGAAGAAGCCCGTGAGCGGCTTGGTGCTGCAGGCTTCCAGTCGACCGCCGAGGACGTTGCGGGCCATCGCCGGGCAGTATCACCCAGTCGACGGCGCGCGTGATAACCGCCCTGGTCGGTGCCTGTCAGCCGGCGCGTCCTGCGGCGAACAGCAAGATGATGCGGGCGTTGCTCGGATTGCCGGACGCGGCATTCAGCGTGAAGTGGTAGACCGAGCCGCCTAACGCGAATCCCTTGTGGCTCAGGTTGTATGAACCACGCGACGAGCCGGGGATGACCCTCACGCCGACCAAGGTGAAGTCGGTGTCGGTCAGGTTGACCGTCACCGCCACGTTGCTGGCCCCCCCGGCGAGCTTGACGGTGGCACCACAGAAGTTTGCAGTGCCGGTGCACTTGACGGTCCTCTTGCTTGCCGCGCCGGCAGGCGCTGCGGCGAACGCGGCGATCAGCAGACTCACGACGACGGCGCCGACCGCGTGCCGGACACGAACTCTCTCCATTACCTCTACCTCCTGTGGTTGATGGGCGAGGCGACTGTAGAGAAGGGGCCGGCCGCGAGCAAGGACAGCCCGGAGGGGCCCTAGGTTTGTGAGCGTTTCGCCAGGGTAGGAACCTGCCTAGGACCTCGAGGAGAGGAGGCGAAGTGGCGGAGATATCTGACGCCCGAGGTGGCGACGGGAACCGTCGCCAGGTGCCTTGGAGCGAGATCGCCGATTCGGAGAGTTTCGGCGCCTTGAGGCGATGCGCCGGCGAGCGATGGCGGTCACGCTCGGAATCTTTGCGGTGTTTTCGGGACCTTCCTGGTTCTGAGCGGCTACGCCCGTCCTTTCATGCGTAAATCCGTCGACGGCGGACTGACGGTTGCCTATGTTTGGATTCTCGGCCTCACCGTGCTGGCCGTGGGTGCTGGTTTGGGCGTATCTACGCGTCGGAGGGCGTCTCGAGGACATGGCCCACGAGATGCTCAGGCGCCGCGGCTACGGGGAGGAGGACGTCGATGAGCCAGTCGACGATTTCCCTCGCGGCTGCCGCGCCCGCCAACGGGCTGACGATCGCCGTCTTCGTCGCCGTCCTGGCCTTCGCGCTGGGCATCACCTTCTGGGCGGCTCGCCGCATCAAGTCCGCCACCGATTTCTGGTCTGCGGGCCGGCGGCATAACCAGCGCCGCAAAACGGAATCGCCATTGCGGGTGAGTTCCTGTCGGCCGCGGCCTTCCTGGGCGTCGTCGGGTTGATGTTCCTCTCTGGCTTCGACGGTTATCTGACCGGCATCTCGGCGCTGCTTTCCTTTGTGCCGCTGCTCGTGTTGCTGGCCGACCGCATGCGCCACGCCGGTCGCTACACGATGGCCGATGTCCTCGGTCTGCGCATGCCGATCGGGCGAGTGCTCGTCGCCTCCGGAATTTCGACGATGTGCATCGCCGCCTTCTACGTCGTCGCACAGTCTGTCGCCGCAGGCTCACTGATCGCGGCGTTGGTCGGGATCCCCTACTGGGTTTCCGTCCTGGTCACCGTGGCGGCGATCCTGACCTACGTGATCTTGGGAGGGATGGTCTCCGCCACGTGGGTGCAAATGATCAAGGCCACGCTGCTGATGCGTGGGCGTCGCGACGATGGCCATCTGGGTGCTGGCGAAGTTCGGCTTCGACCCCATCCGCCTGCTCAACCGTGCCGAAGCGCGCTCGGGGCAGGGGCCGCGTACGGCGGGTCCGGGGCTGGCTTTCCCCAACCGGGTCGACGAGATCTCGACCGGTCTGGCTTTCATGCTCGGCACGCTCGGCCTGCCCCACATCCTGATGCGCTTCATGACGGTCCCCGACGGCCGCGCCGCGCGCCGCTCCATTGGCTGGTCCGTGGGGCTGATCGGTATCTTCTACGTCCTCGTAGCGATCATCGGCCTCGGCGGCCGGGCGATCCTCGGTCCCCCGGCGTGAAGCTCGGCGGCAAGAGTGGGAACCTGATTGCTCCCTACCTCGCCCAGAACCTCGGTGGCGGGCCAGGAAGCACTGGCGGCGACGTGTTCTTCGCCGCCATCAGCGCCGTGGCTTTCACCACCATTCTGGCCGTCGTGGCCGGAGTATGATGGCCGCCGCCGGAGCCGCGGCGCACGACGTCTATGGAACGGTGTGGCGCAAGGGCCAGGCGCGACCGATCGCGAGGAGATCCTCGCCGGCCGGGTGGCAGTGGGGACCATCGGCGCGGTCGGGGCGATTCATTGCGATCATCGCCGGCAAGAACTTCAACGTGCAGATTCTGGTGGGCCTGACTTTCGCCGTTGCGGCGTCCGCCAACTTCCCGGTGCTGCTGTTGGCGCTCACCTGGCGTCGCTTCAACTCTTTCGGCGCGGTGACTCGGATTCGCCTTGGGGCTCGTAACCTCGATTGTCCTGATCATCCTCTCGCCGCTGGTCTGGTCTCCCAAGACCGCAGCTCCCTTCCCGCTCGGCAACCCGGCGATCGTCTCCGTTCCGGTCGGATTCCTCGGCTGCCTGATCGGCACCTGGCTCGGGCGCTTCAGCACGGCCCGAAGCCGACAACTTCGACGAGGTCCACGTCCGAAGCACCACCGGCCTCGGAGCCGAGGTGGCACCATCGCGGGACGCCCAGGGGCGCGTCCGAGCCCGCGGCGAGCGAGCCGGCGGTGGCCCGCTGAGCCGCACACCGACTTTGTTGCCGGAGATGAATGACGCGGCGTCGGCCTGATCGTCCCGTCCTCGAACACGGTGGCCGAGCTCGACTTCTACCGCCGGCTCCCGGCTGACGCGACGCTCCACACGGCGCGCATGTACCTAGACGAGGTGACGCCCGAGGACGAGGCGGTGATGCTCGATGAGCACCTACCAGGAGCGCTGCGCGACCTGGCGACGGTCCGCCCCGATGCGGTGGTGTTCGCCTGCACGAGCGCCGGAATGCTCCGCGGCAACGCGGCCGAGGAGCAGCTGGTGGCGCACATTGCCGAGCGCGTGGAGGCGCCGACGGTCAGCGTCGCGGCGGCGGTGCGCAAGGCGATCTCCGCGCGTAGATGCAGAGCGCGTCGGTGTACTCACTCCCTACGTCGAGGCCGTTACCGAGAAGATCCGCGCCAGCCTGGAGGAAGACGGCTTAGACGTCGCAGCAGTTCACGGCATGGGCATCACTGCAAACGCGAAGATCGGAGCCGTCGAGCCGGAGCAGATCGTGCGGGTCGCGCGCGAGAAGTTCGACGCGACGGCCATCGACCTGCTGTTCGCGTCGTGCACCAACCTGCGAGCGCTGGAGGCGCGCGAGCGGATAGAACGGGAGCTGGGCGTCCCGGTGGTCACGAGCAACCATGCCGCGCTGGAGGCGGTAGCGGAGCTGATCGGGGCATTGGAAGCGGTTCAGCCAAGCTGATCAGTGGTCGCAGTGCCGCTCTAGGTCGCCCCGATCAGCGCAGGCGTGGCCTTGGGATTGACACCCAGTACGACACCGGCGATCAGTCCCTTCTTGAGCCGGCCGCCGGCCATCTTTACCTTGAGCTTCGCCTCATTTCCGTGCTGCTGGTCCACACCCGGTCCTCAGCATGGGTGACGACCGCCGCGGTCTCCGCGTTGTATGGAGACAGCTTGTAAACCTCGGCATTGACGGCATCACGATCAGAGCGGCTGTGTGAGGTCATAGACGGTCTCCCCGCCGATCGTCTCCGATCGGTAGTGCGACTTGACCCAGCTGGTGATGGCACTCGTCCTCGAGCCGCCGTTCGGGGCGCCGGCTCTCCCTCGGGCGCCGCCGGCCCCGAACCCCGCGGCGCCGCGAAGGTTGGGAGCCGCGCCGCCGTTCGGGGTGCCGCCGCCGAACCCCGCAGCGCTGCGAGCGGTGGGAGCCCCGCCGCCGGCAATGCCGCCGCCGGCAATGTAGTACCGGATGTCGTGTGCCTTGACGTAGGCCTCGAACTGCGCCAGCGAGAGGTTCCCACCCTGGCCGTTGAAGCCGCCGATCGCCATCACCGGAACCCCGCCACTGGCGAGCTCTAGCGACGCCGCGGACTGCGAGCCGTCGGTAGCGGCCGCCCAGCGGTACCCCGACGCAGCGTTCAGGGCGCTGACCAGCGCGCTCGAGCTATGACTAGCTCCGGCGCCACCCGCCCCGCCAGCACGCCCAGCACCGCCACCCGGGCCCCCGCCAGAGGACGATGCCGGTCCGGCCGAGGCAATCGAGCCGGTGTGGACCGAGCCGATTGTCTGCGCCGAATAGGCGGCCGAGCCGGCGAGGCAGGCCACGATCGCCAGCGTCGCGGTGGGCGCGGTCAAGCGGCGCGTCAAACGTGGTGGAGCGAGTAGCCCCCCGGCCGACAAGATCGCGGCTACCGCGGTCACTGGAATCAACCACGGCTCCCAGGATGGGGTTCGGGCTAGGAGGGCGATCGACCAGCCCGCGGTCATCAGGACGAGCAGTGCGAGCAGGCCGCGCGCGGCGAGGCGCTCGCGACGGCGCCACAAGAGCACCACGCCGATCGCCACGAGTGCCGCTATGGCCGGCGCCAGCGCCACCGTGTAGTAGGTGTGGATCACGCCACCGCTGAGGCTGAACACGGCACCGCTGACCAGCAGCCAGCCGCCCCACATGACTAGCGCGGCCCGAGAGCGGTCGGTGCGCGGAGCACGAAGCCGCCAGAGGAGGCCGATCGCCAGCACCACCAGCGCCGCCGGCAGCAGCCATGAAGCCTGGCCGCCCATCAGGTCGTTGAACAGCCGTAGCACGCCGGGGTTGCCGCTGAAATTCGCCCCGCCGCCGCCTCCTCCAGGACCGCTGCTGCCCGCCAGGCGGCCGAGGCCGTTATAGCCCACGATCAGGTTGAGAATGCTGTTGTTAGACGAGCCGTCGATCATCGGCCGCGACGACGCCGGCCACAGGGCGACGATCGCCACCCACCAGCCTGCGCTCAGGACCATCGCCCCACCGCCGGCAAGCAGCTGTCCGATCCGTCGCCGGGCGGTCGTCGGGGCGGCGATCACGTAGGCCAGTGCGAACCCCGGCACCACCAGCAGTGCCTGGCCCATCTTCGCCAGAAAAGCGAACCCGACCAGGGTGCCGACCGCGAGCAGCCAGCGCGTCGAGCCGTGCTCCAACGCCCTCACCAGGCAGTAGGCCGAGCCCACTAGCAGGCAGACCAACAGGGCGTCCGGATTGTTGAAGCGGAACATCAACGCCGCCACCGGCGTGAGTGCCAGCAACGCGCCCGCGAGCAGGCCGGCGCCGGCGCCGAACCACCGCCTGACTGCGGCCGACAGGAGACCGACGGCAGCCACGCCCTCGAGAACTTGCGGCACGAGCATGCTCGCGCTTGAGAAACCGAACAGGCGCCCGGAAAGCGCCATCACCCACAACGAGGCGGGCGGCTTGTCGACGGTTATGAAGTTCGAGGAGTCGAGCGAGCCGAAGAAGAGCGCCTTCCAGCTCTTGGTCCCGGCCTGGACCGCGGCGGCATAGAAACTGTTGGCATCCCCCGACGCGGTGAGGTTCCACAGGTACGCCACCGCAGTAGCCGCCAGCAGGCCGATCAGGGCCGGGCGTGCCCAAGCTGGATCATCGACCGCGCCGCGGAGCAACGAGGTGATGCGCTTCCGGCTCCGGCGCTGGACCGGCCACCCGGGTCGGGGAAAGGTTGTGGTGCTCATCTAATTTCCTTGGCTCGGGAGGGACAGAAAAGTGCGACGTGGCCGACGCGCTGGGCGCTTGCCGAAGACCCAGCTCGCGAGCGCGAAGTAGCGCGTGACCGTCGCGGCCAGAGTGGCCAGCACGAGCACCGCGGCCTCGAGCAGGCGGGCGGGGTGGGGGTCGAGACGATGTAGGACGCCAAGCGCGCCGTTCGTCAACGCCAAAGCGATGACGAAGACCGCGAAGCCGGCGAGATGCTGGCCGGCGCGACCGTCACGGCCGGTAATCCCGAATGTCAGCCGCCGGTTAGCCGCGGTGTTGGCGATCGCCGTTATCGCCAACGCCATGGCGCTCGCCCCGGCCGATCCGATCAGGGCGGCAAACGTTAGGAACAGCAGGGCATAGGCCAGCGTCGAGAAGGCTCCGATCAGCAGGAAGCGGGTGAGCGGCAGGGCCAGCGCCAGCCGCGCGACACCGCGCATGTCGGCCAGCGCGGTGCCGACGATGTCCACGCGCGAGTCCGGGTCCTCGACCCAGTCGACCGCCACCTCGTGGATCCGCATCCCGCGGCGCTGCGCGCAAACCAGCAGCTCCGTGTCGAAGAACCACTGCCCATCGCGCACCGTGTCGAGGAGCTCTGGCAGGACATCGGCGCGGACAGCCTTGAACCCACACTGCGCGTCGGTGAACCTGGCGCGCAGCGCGGCCCGCAAGATGTGGTTGTACGAGCGCGAGATGAACTCCCGCTTGAAGCTCCGCCGGACCCGTGAGCCGCGGGCAAGCCGCGACCCGATCGAGATCTCACTGTGGCCCGACAGGAGCGGTGCGAGCAACGGCAGCAGCGCGCGCAGGTCTGTCGACAGGTCGACGTCCATGTAGGCCACCACCCGCGCCTCGCTCGCCGACCAAGCACGGCGCAGGGCTCGGCCGCGACCTTTCTGCTCGAGTCGAACGAAGCTCACCCCGGGCACCTCCGCCGCCAGCGTGCGGGCGATGTCCGGGGTCAGGTCGGTGCTGGCGTTATCGGCGATTGTGATCCGCCACGTGAACGGCACCTGCCGCGAGAGGAACCCGTACAGCCGGTACACCGAGGCGGCGAGCACGCGCTCCTCGTTGTAGACCGGGATCACGATCTCCACGTCGGTGCCGGCGGTCGATTGCGCGCTCGGTGCTCTGACGGAGGGGACGGCGGGCATTGCTTCTGCGGTGACGGTGTGCATTTGAAGCCTCGGGGAGGGGGATCTGACGCCGAGAGCTTCCCGCCGTTGTGTCGGAACGCCGTGAGTGGGTTCTAAGCGTTCTCGAAGTTCGCGCGCTACTGCGTCCGGGCGGGTGCGCCCGTCATCTGTCGCCGGAGTACGAGGGGCAGCGCGCCGGAGGCGGCCAGGCCGCCGAGAGCGCCCAGCGCGGCCTCACGCGGTCGCGTTGCTTCTCGTATCGCGGCCATGGTGCCGGTCACACCCAGCGCCCCGAGCGCGATCCCGGTGCCAAGTCCCGGGTTGTAGCGACGCTGGCCGATGGCAAGCCCAACGTGCAGCGCGCCGTTCGCAGCATGGGACGCGAGCACGGCGCTGGCCAGCGACGGCGTGCGGCGCGCGCTGACGGCCGCTAGAACCGACAGGAACCATCCCGCCAGCACGTTCACGCGGAAGCCGATCTGCGGGCTTAGCGGAAACTCGTCCTCCTGGCTCTTCCACACCGTGCGGTTGAACCAGGGCATGAACCCGGCGGGGAGCACCCATTCCTCGGTCTGGTGCCATAGCAACAGTGGCAACGCGATCCATGTCGCCGCCTGCCCGGGGGTTTGCAGCCGCCCGCGGCTTCCGTAGAGCGCCGTCGTCGCCGGCGGAGCGGCGATCGCCGCGAGCCACGGCCAGCGACCGTGCGTATCGGTGCCCCGGGCCTTGGCCGCGCCGGCGAGCGCGCAGCCGCCCAGCACCGCCAAGCCAAGACTTTGCTTCGAGCGGTCCACGGCGAAGCCCTGGTTAGAGCGGACCTAGCTTCGGCCTGACGGGATAGACCAGGGGACGGCTGATCGAAGCGCCGCGGACGTCGATGCGCCCGCTGTAATAGACCAGCCGGTGTTTCGCGCCGGGTAGCGACATACCGGGACCTTTTCACATCTCACCCCTTCGCATGCGGTGAGTCGCCCGCCGCGGTGGGCTGCCGCTCAGAAGGCCGCGGCTCCGGAGCCTGCTACCTCGTAGACCGTTGCGCACCCAAAGCGGTGAGTGCCAACAACGATGCTCCTGATCTCATGCCACACCCGGGGTTTCTCCCGGCAGTCTTTCAGCACGAACCGAGCCCCCGTGGAGAGCACGAAGGCGTCGGCGATCCGGGGCGGGAGCCTCGCCCAGTTGAGTAACCACCAGGCGTCCGTGTTGCGCGACTCGCAGTTGGGCAGGGACCAGTAGCAGTCGCCGATGTACGTGTGCCTGCCTGTGTCCATCGGCACCAGCGCCCCAAGATGGATGCCCGTGAGCACGCCCCCATGCTGCGGGTCATGGGCCAGGTAGTCGAGCGCAAGCTGCTCGTTGCTCCGGATGGGCTTCATCTCACGCACCAGGCGATGAGCGAGTGAGAATTTGCTCACCGCGACCGGCACCGTCAACCCTAGGACGACCACGGCCGCAAGGCCCACAAGCGCCAGCTGGCGAGGCCGCGAGCGGCGGACACGGACAGGGGTCAACCAAGGAGACCTGGGGGCCACCACACGGCGCGAGCGCAGGGACGCGACTCCCTGGACGCCCAAAATTGCGAGCGGGACGCTGATCCCCAGGAAGGCGTGCATGGGACTCGAGCCGAGACCGGCCCGCGAGAGCAGGAAGACGGCAAGCGCCGCGAATGGCCACACCCGCGTCGCCGCTTGGACGAACGTGAGCGGTCGCAGCCGGTAAGCGAGTAGCGCCGGCAGCGCCAACAGCCCGATCGGCAGCAAGACCGTGTTCAGCGACGGGGACCCGGACGCCTCGAGCTGTCCCAACCGCCAGGAGGGGTCCACGCGCTGCAAGATCACGTAATAGACGAGCGGCAGGATGCTGACGCCGATCAGGAGCAAGGGCCTAAGGACGCGCGGTCGCTGGCCCTGGATCCACATCGCCACTTCGGCTCCGGCGACGATCAGCACCAGCACTTCGCCCTGCCACGGGTGCAACCAGCTTGCCAGCGCCCCAAGCGGCGCCGCAAGCCACACGCTCCAGCCGCTGCGCCGACCGCGGTCATAGATGAGCAGGGAGCCCAGCGAGCAGGCCAGGGCCAAAAGCGCCACCTGATAGCCCCAGCTCCAGAACGGAAGCCACACGTCGACGTAGATCGAGGGCAGGCCCGCGAAGAGCGCCAGGCAGAGGACCATCCGCACGTGTGAGCGCCGCCATAGCTGGCGGCGGACCAGAGCGCGAACTGTCCCAAACACGAGGGCGATCGCCACCGGCTGCCAGACCAGCAGGGCGATCGCCGGAGCCGTGCCGAGAGCCACCAAGCCGGCCGACGCCAGGACCATCGGCTCCAGATAGTCATGTGGCGTGCCGTGAAGGACGAACAGGTTCGAGGCCAGAACGTGCCTCGAGGCGTCTTTGATCCAGGACAGGTACTGCAGCTGATCGATCGGGTACGGGCTGGTCGTTCCGTTCCACAAAGCGCTCTGGGAGCCGACACGCGTCAGCTCGAGGGCCAGCACCCAGGCCGACATCGCCGCGAAAGCCACGAGAATCAGCAGCTCAAACCAGTCGATGCCCGGCCGGCGCACCGACGGCAGCACGGCTGGCTGCCGCCGGCTGCGCGCAAGGGGCGCGGGTAGACGCCGAGGAGGGGCGAGAGCTATGGGAGTTCCGATCGGATCGAGAACGGACGCACAGCGGGGCATTCTGCCTCGCGCGGCCTCAAGGTGAGGTAAGCATTCTTGGCGCTGAGCAGCGCTAATGTCGCTGGCCGGTGCTTCGTCGTTCCAACATCTGCTCGCGCTGTGGAGCGACGGTCAGCCAGTTCGCCGCCGGTTGCTCGGTATGCGGCGCCGACCTCGCCCGTGCGCGGCGATCGCCCACGGCCCGTCTGACGAGCGCGTTAGGCCCCGTGGCCTCGCTGTCGGAGCAGGCGCTCCAGGGGGCAATGTTCACGCTGGTGATGGTGATCGTCGCGCTCTATGCGCCGCTATGGGGCATGGGCCTCGCCGTGCTTGTCGCGATCGACCGCTCCCGCCGCAGCGATCGGACGATGCGCAACATGGCCATCGTCAGTTTTGTGATCGGACTGATCGCCTTCTTCGTGCCGGTGCTGCCGTTCGCGCAGCTCGGCCCGGTGTGGTCCGGGAGCTGAGGGCGGGGCGTCCGTCCGGGGCTGGCCGCGGCGTATGTCCGGGGCTCTGGGGACGGCGTACGTCGGGGGCTGAGGGCGCGCGGGCCCGGGCGGGTCCGGTTTCTCGCCGGCCGGCACATCTTGAGTAACTCAATAGACTTAGCTATATTGCTTGGGAGATGCTCGCTGACGTCCATCAGCACGTCTGGACCCGCCCGCTCGTCGATGCGCTCGCGGCCCGCAAAACGCCGCCGTTCGTGCGGCGGCAGCGGGGGTTAGGTGCCCGGGAGCGCGAGTTGGGCGTCGCCGAGCGCGAGCCCGCGGTCCTCTACGCGCACGGTGAGCAGCAGCCCTACGTACTCGACGAGGCTGCCGAAGCGCCGGACCGGCGCGCGGCGCTCGTACGCGCCGATGGCCTCGACGCGGCGCTCGTGGCGCTCTCGAGCCCGATCGGAATCGAGGCGCTCCCCCGTCCCGAAGCTGACGAGCTGATCGCCGCTCACCTCGAGGGCGTCCACGTGTTGCCACCCGCATTTCGGCACTGGGGGCCGGTGGCGCTCGACAGGCCCGTACCCGCAGACGTCGATCAGCTGCTGGCAGGCGACTGCGTCGGAATCTCGCTGCCCGCCCCGGCGCTCGCTGGCCGAGCGGCGCTGGAAGCCGCCGGGCCGTTGCTGGAGCGAGCGGCACAGCGTGGCGCGCCGGTGTTCATCCACCCGGGCGCGCCCGCCATCGCGGGGGGTGGGCGGATAACCGGCCATATTTTCCGCTCTGATGCCCACCCTCGGTTTTCCAACAGTGCAACGCTCGCCACAGACCCTCCCTGGTGGCCCGCCGTCACCGACTACGTAGCCCAGATGCAGGCGGCGTGGCTCGCGTTCGCCGCCTACGGCCGCGCCGTCCACCCCGAGCTGACGGTGGTCTTCGCGATGCTGGCCGGTGGCGCGCCGCTGCTCTCCGAGCGCCTGGAGATTCGCGGCGGACCTGAGGTCGAGCTCCGGGACCCGTTCAGCTTCTACGACTCCTCGGGCTACGGCCCAGCGGCGATCGAGATGACGGCCCGGGTCGTGGGACCCGAGCAGCTCCTCTACGGGTCGGACCGCCCGGTCGTGGAGCCGTGCAGGACCGGTCGCGACCGGCTGCTGCAGGAGAACGCCGGCCAGCTGCTGACCCGCCTCGCCCCGGGAGGAGAGCACGCCCTCCAGGGCCCCGCGGAGGCCGCGCTGTGAGCCTGACGATCGAGGAGCTCGAGCGCTTCGCGGCGGCGCTGGCCGCCTCGCCCGAGCGGTGGGCGCACCTGGTGCGCCATGCCGGCGACGCCCGCGTCTACGAGCAGATCTTCGAAGACGAGGAAGTCAATGCCTGGGTCATCTGCTGGAGCGAGGACCAGGACACTGGATATCACGACCACGACGAGTCGGCGGCCGCGGTGACCGTGGTATCGGGCCGGGTGCGGGAGGACCGCCTGACGCTAGGAGGCGCTCCCCGCAGCCGGGAGCTCGGGGCGGGCCAAACCTTTACGGTGCCCCCGGTGGCCATCCACCGCGTCCTTCACGCGGGCGGCGGGCCGGCGGTGACGATCCATGCCTACTCCCCGCCGCTGTCGCGCACGGGGGCCTACCGGATCGGGGCGGACGGCGAGCTCGAGCGCGAGTCGCTGCCCTACGAAGCGGAGCTGACCGCAGAGCCCACGCTGGGCTGAGTCAGCAGCGCCGAGGCATGGATGTCGCCGCCGGCGCCTACGATCCAGCGCCGGTTCGCGTCGCTCAGGACCAGCTTCTCGCCGGGCTGGGCGGGATTGCGGAACTCCATCTCCACGTCAATCCACGCTGGGTCACCGGCGTCGAGCAGCTCCTCCTCGAGCGGCTGCCAATAGGCGGCGTTGTTGACGTGGCCGGCCAGGTCACACTCAGTGGCCCGAAAAGTCCAGCGCCGCCGTCTCGCGACGGCCGGTGGCGCGGGATGACGCAGCCGAGCTCGGACTCGCCTACCGCCGGCCGAGCCGCCGTACACGTCGATCTCCTCCGGAGTCAAAGGCGCGGGCTGTCTGGAGCCAGGATCGAGGTGAACCCAGAGCGACACAGCCTCGACGGCGGTCGCCCCCTGCTCAACCGCAACCGTCGTCCGCCGTTCGGCCCACGCCCGTCCGAAGCCGCTACAGAACGTTCTCAGTGCAAAGCGCTCGCCGAAGCGCGGGAAGCGCGCCACGGCAATCCGCGTGCGGCGCACGACCCACACCGCGGCTTGTGCCACCCCGGCGTCCTCGACGTCGGCGTATGCAACATCCTGCAACCAGCGAGCGATCGCATCGAGCCGCGCCCTACCGGATGGGGCGCAATCGGACAGTCCGGCGCGGGCTACGCCCGGGAATACGCGGCCGTCGAGGGGCGGCGGGATCAGCTCGGTCAGACCTTCGGCATGCATCACGGTTCAGACAGCGAACCATACGAGCGCTTCCAGGCGCGTCGTTCGTGCTAGACAAGCGCGATGAGCACAACACGGTTAGCTGACAACCTGATCCAGATCACTCGCCTTCGGTTCGTCAACGCGTTCCTGGTCCGCGAGGAGGATGGCTTTACCCTGGTCGACACTACCGTGGGGGGAGGAGCGCAGCGGCTGATCGAAGCCGCGCAGAGCGCTGGAGGACAGATCACGCGGATCGTGCTCACCCACGGCCACGGCGACCACGTCGGCTCGCTCGACGAGCTGAAGCGACAGCTGGGCGGCGTCGAGGTGGCGATGCCCGAGTTAGACGCGCGGATCCATGCGGGCGAGACGGTGACCGACAAGAAGCCTCCCGGCTCGTGGCCGAAGCTGGCCACCACTCCGGACGTGCGCTTGACGGGCGGTGAGCGGATCGGAAGCCTCGAGGTGATCCCGACACCGGGCCATACTCCCGGCCATGTGGCGTTTCTTGACACGCGCGATCGCTCGCTGATCGCTGGAGACGTGTTCACCTCGTTCGGCAGAGTTGCCGTCACGAACCACTTCTATCTGCGCTTCCCGCTGGCGTACATGGCGACGTGGGACAAGGCCACAGACCTCGAATCGGCGCAGGCGCTCCGTGCCCTTGACCCAACGCTGCTCGTCGTGGGCCATGGTCCAGCAACGCGGCAGCCGGCGGCGGCGATGGAGCGCGCAGTCTCCGAAGCCGGAGGTACATCGGTAGCGCCCGCCGGCAGCTGATTGCGGTGTCCTACGTCCGCGTCGAGCACGACGGCCGCAGCGACGCGGTGGCGGTCGAGGAGCCGCTCGAGGTTCGGGTCGACGGCCGGCCGCTCTCGGTGACGATGCGCACGCCCGGGCACGACGAGGAGTTGGCGCTCGGCTTCCTTTACGGCGAGGGCTTGCTCGACGGGCCGCGGGCCGCCGGGCCGACCGATGATTTCGCGGCCAACATCGTCGAGGTGACCGGCCCGCTCCGTGGCAACCCCGGCGAGCGGCGCTTCTACACGACATCCTCGTGCGGCGTGTGCGGAAAGGGCGCGCTCGAGCAGGTGGCGGTTCACTCGCCGCCGGCAGCGGAGGGACCGCGGGTGGCGCGTGGCATCGTGGCCGCGCTGCCCGATCGCCTCGCACAGCCCACGTTCGAGAAGACCGGCGGCCTGCATGCCGCTGGGCTGTTCGATGCGGACGGGAGCTTGCGCTTCAGCCGGGAAGACGTGGGACGCCACAACGCGATGGACAAGGTCGTGGGCCGCGCGCTGCTGGATGGTCTGGTCCCGCTGGCCACCATGATCCTGTGCGTCAGCGGCCGGCTGTCGTTCGAGCTGGTGCAGAAAGCGGCCGTCGCTGGCGCGCCCATCCTGGTGGGCGTCAGCGCCCCGAGCTCGCTGGCGATCTCGCTGGCCGAGGACCGGGGAATGACGCTGTGCGGCTTCGCCCGGGGCCAGAGCGTGAACGTCTACACCCACCCGGAGCGGGTCGTCTGAGCACTACGCCGCGGCGGCCTCGGCCAGCCGCTCCAGCTCCTCCTGGTCCGACCACGCGCCGACCGAGGCCCGCAACAGCCCACCGAACAGCGGGATGCTTCGCACGATCAGCCCTGTGCCCGCGAGCCGCTGGACCTCGTCGGCCGGATCCCGGCCCGGGGCTGCCTTCCAGGTGACGAGCGTAGAGCGGCTGCGGTCGAGCACTTCGAGTCCGCGGTCACGCAGTAACGTGGCCAGCTGCTCCGCCAGCGACGCCGCTCGGGTGTGAACCCACTCCCAGCCAGCTTCCTCGAGCACTCGCAGCGAGGCCAGCGCCCAAGTGCTGCGCAGGCCTGACGGAAAGCCGTGGTCGAAACGCGCTGCTCCGTCCGCCGGTTGGAGCTCGAGCGCGTGCTCCGGAGCAGCCAGCGACCCGTAGCCGGGCCACGGGATTGTCAGCTCCTCCAGGTGCTCGCTAGCGACGAACAGACAGCCAGAGCCCTCTGGCCCACACAGCCACTTCTGCCCCGAGGCGGCGTAGAAGTCGCACCCAAGCCGCTTGACGTCGACGGGAACCGCACCCAGCGCCTGGGCGGCGTCGAGCAAGACCGGCGCCGGCGAGGCAGCCAGGGCTTCGGCATCCACCTCGCGTCCCGAGACCCACGAGACGTGCGAACAGGCCACCAGGCGCGTCTGGTCCGAGACCTCGCCGGCGATCCGATCGAACGGCGCAACTCTGATACGCACGCCACGGCGAGCGCGCGCCAGTCCGAGCGGTGCGAGCAGGCCGGGGTGCTCTTCGTCGCTGGTGAGGATCTCCTGCCCAGGCCGCAGGTCCAGTCCGCTGAGCACAGTGTTGACGCCGTCGGTCGTTGAGCCGGTCAGGGCCACCTCCTCGGCGCCGCAGCCGAGGACGCGCGTGTAGGCATCCCGCAAAGAGCCGGCCAGTCCCATCACCGACTCGAAATACGGCTTGCCACAGCGCCCGGACCGTGCCTCGTAGTCGATGCGCATCTGGGCCTCCTCGGCAGCCTGCCAGGGCACCGGCCCCTCGGTGCCAGCGTTCAGGTAGGACAGGCGCTCGAAGACCGGAAACTGCGCGCGAAAGGCGCTTGGTTCGGGCACCGCGGCGATGTTAGAGAAGCCAAATACAGCACGCCCCGGGCGTGAGCGCCGGGACGTGCCGATTGATCAAATGGCCGGCTAGAACCCGCCGGTGCCGTCCGGCGTGCCGTTGCCGGTCGGCCCGTCGTAGCCGGGCTCCCCAGTGCACAGGTATGCCGGCGAGCAGGTTCCGTCGGAGCCACTGGTGACGTCGAACAACGACGTGGTGTGGCTGTAGGAGTAGCTGCCGTAGAGGACCGACGAGCTGTTGCCGGCCAGCGCATAGACCGACGCGATCAGCGGCGAAGACAGGCTGGTCCCGCCGACCTGCGCCCAGCCGTCCAGGCCCTGGGATACTCCCAGCTCGATCAGCAGATCGCAGAGGCTGCTCGAGCCGCAGCTGTTGTAGGTGTCATACACGCCTAGGCCCGTGTTTGGGTCGGCGTCCGCGGCCACGTCGTTGTCGGTCCGCCTGGCACAACCGGTGTCCTTCTGCCAGTACGGCTTGGGCTCGTACGACGAGCATCCGCTGCCGGTCCCCGACCACACCGTCTCGCTCCAACCGCGGGCATTGCTGGCCTGGTTCAGCGTCGTTCCCCCGACGCCGGTGACGTACCGCGACACCGCGGGCCAGCTCGTCCCGTAGCCGGAGTCTCCGGCGCTGGCCGTGATCGCCACCCCCGGGTGGTTGAAGTTGGCGTCGTCGGAGAGCTCAGACGACGCTTCCGAGCCTCCCCAGCTGTTGGAAACCGCCGCCACGCCCGGAGACTTGGCCGCCGTGTTCTCGGCTTTATCGAGGTCCGGCGTGTTGGCCGAGCTGGCCTCCACGAGCAGGATGTGGCAGTCGGGGCAGGCCGAGGAGACCGTGTCCAGGTCCAGGCTCTCCTCCTCTGCCCAGCCGTAGTCGCCGCTCGGCAGGGGGCTCGTGGCGCCATTCTCGTTCACCTGCTTGAAGCAGCCGTTGGCGACCGTGCAAGGAGAAAGGTGGTAGGTGCTACGGAAGGTCGCGAGGTCAGCCGCCGCGCGGGGGTCGTTGTACGCGTCGACGATGGCCACGGTCTTGCCGCCCGACGTCCGTCCGGTCAGCTTGTAGGCCGATTGGATCTGGGCCGGGCCGTAGCCGGTCGGACCGGACATGATCTTGGGGCCCAGGCTCCCCTGTTCATACCCGATCGCCTGCGCGAAGCAGCGCACCTCGCCGCCGACTATCACTCGCGCGGCGCCGAGCAGGCTGCCGGTCAGTCCGTGGTTGGCTGGATTGGCGCACGGCAACGGCACGTGGAGCCCTTGGAGTGGGGCCCGCGGGAGTAGGCCGGGGCCGGGCGTGGCCTGAGCTCCGGCGGTGAACAGCCCGCAAGCGGCGCATGCCAGAACGGTCGCCAGTGCGGCGCGGGCTCGCCGGTTGGTCGTCAGCTGCACAGTTTCTACCTCCCGCTGATGGCTGCGTGGACGCTGTTCGGCCAGCTTACTTGAACAATCAGGCGGCTGCCTGGACGAAACGACGACCTTCGCTCCCCCGGTCGATTCGCGACCGCTTGATATTTGGTTTTGGCATGCCAAACTAGTTCTCGTGGCAGTTGTGGATTCTCTTTCCGCGTCCGTTCAGGACTACGCGAAGGCCGTCTACTCGCTCGAGGCGCGCGCCGGCGCCGCGGTGGCAACGAACGACCTCGCCGAGCGCTTGGCCGTCACGCCGGGGTCGGTGTCGGCGATGGTGCGTAAGCTCGCCGCGCTCGGCGTCGTAGAGCACGAGCGCTACCACGGCGTGCGGCTCACACAGCGCGGGCGGCGTGTTGCACTGGAGGTGCTCCGCCATCATCGGCTGCTCGAGCTGTTCCTGACTGAAGAACTTGGGATGCCGTGGGACCGGGTCCACGACGAGGCGGAGGTCTTGGAGCACGTGCTCTCGGAGGATCTGGAGCGCCTGATCTCCGCGCGCCTCGGCGACCCCACCGTCGACCCTCACGGCGATCCAATTCCCAGTCCAGAGTTCGAGATCGACGAGGGCCAGACGCTCTGTCTGGACGAGCTGCCGACCGGTGCCACGGGCCGATTCGTGCGCGTCTCGGATGCGCACCCCGAGATGCTGCGGTACCTGGCTGAGCAAGGCATCACGCTCGGCGACGCCGTCGAGGTCACGCACCGCCAGCCGTTCGGCGGTCCTGTGTTCGCCCGCTTCGGCTCGCGCGAGCACGCGCTGGGAGGGGAGCTGGCCAAGGCGATGCGGATCGAGGTCCGGGAGGCAAGGCATGGCTCCGCCGCCCGCTGAAGCCCACGCGGCGTCTCCGGGCGTCGAGCTGCCGCTTCCGCTGCTGACACCGGAGGACGTCGCTCGCTCCCGTGACCGCTCGCGCGTGCACACGGCGCGCCGTCAGGGGCGCCGCTGGTATCTGCTGTGGCTGCTGATCGGGCCGGGGATCCTGGCCATGCTCGGCGAGAACGACGGTCCGAGCATGATCTCCTACGCGACAACCGGCGCCACATACGGCTTGGGCTTCTTCTTGCCGTTCATCGTCCTGACCTTTGCCATGGCGGTCGTCTGCCAGGAGATGTGCATGCGGGTGGGGGCCGTCACTCACCGCGGCTACGGGCAGCTCGTGCTGCAGCGCTTCGGGCCGCTGTGGGGATGGCTGACCGCGGGCGACCTCCTGCTCACCAACCTGGTGACACTGATCGCCGAGTTCGTCGCCATCCGCGTTGGGCTCGCGTACTTCCACCTGGGCGCGGGCGTGGCCGCCGCCCTCGGACTGGTGCTTGTGGTCTTCACGTTGAGCGGCGGGCGCTACTGGCGCTGGGAGCGCATTGTGCTGGGGCTCGCGATCTTCAACGGGCTCTTTTTGCTCGCGGCGATCGTGTCCGGTCCGTCTTGGGGGAACGTGGGCCGGGCGATGGTCACCTTCTCGCCGTTTCCGGGCGGCAGCCTCAACACCCTGCTGTTGCTGGTGGCCTCGACGATCGGCGCCACCGTCACGCCATGGATGATCTTCTTCCAGCAGAGCGCCTCCACCGACAAGGGTCTCACCCCCAGGGACATCAGGCTCGGCCGGGCTGACACGGCGATCGGCGGCGCCCTGGCCGCGGCGTTCGGGTGCGGGGCGTTGATCGTCGGCTCGCTGCTGGCCGGACACAACGGCTCCAGCATCCAGGGATTGGCCGGCGCCGGCTTCCCCGGTGCGCTGCGCGGCGTCGCCGGCCACACGGTGGCCACGCTGTTCGCGCTGGGGTTGATCGAGGCCGGGGCCGTCGCGGCGCTTACGATCTCCGCTAGCACGGGCTACGCGGCGGGCGAGTGCATCGGCAAGGCCTCGAGCTTCAACAGCTCTCCGCGCAACGCCGCGCTTTTCTACGCAGCCAACATCGCCGTGGCCATGATCGCTGCGGCGATCATCCTGATCCCCGGCGCGCCCCTGCTTTCGATCGCCCTGAACGCCAATGTGCTGGCCACCGTGCTCCTGCCGATCACGCTGGTGTTCATGATCATGCTGGCCAACGATCGCCAGCTGATGGGCAGGTGGGTCAACAAACGATGGAACAACCGCCTGGCGGTCGCCATCGTTGCCTTCGTCTCGGTATGCGGCACGGCCTACGGCGTTCACTCGTTCCTTCAAGCCGTCCACCTGGTCTCGGGGGGTTAGCCCCGTGCAGCCGCCGCCCGACGACGACTACGAGGAGCTGGTGATGTTCTTGGAGCGCGACCAGCTGGTCAGCGACCGGTCGCGACGCCTGGCCCGAGCACCGTTCAGCCGGCGCGCGATCGCCGGCCTTTGGGCACTGCGCATCTTCGGGCTGATCGTCGGAGCGATGGTCATCTACACGTTCTTCTCGCAGCTGGGCAGCTGACCTTCAAGGATCCCAGCGAGTCGAGACGGTGAGCGAGGCCGCCGCGCTGCTGGGGCTGGCGGTCAGCCTCGCTGCGGCCGTGACCAGGCCCCGGTGGGCGCCCGACTGGGCCGTCAGCACGGTGGCGGCGCTTCTGCTGCTGGCCTTCGGAATCTTGAGCGCCCGGCAGGCTCGCCACGCGCTTGGCACTCTTCTCCCAACCGTCGGCTTCCTGGCGGCGCTGCTGGTGCTCGCCGCCCAGTGCGCAAAAGCAGGACTGTTCGATGCTCTCGGGGCCAAGCTTGCGACCGGGGCCCATGCCACCCCTCGCCGCCTGCTGGCCATGGTGTTCGCCGTCGCCGCCGCGACGACCGCCGTTCTCAGCCTCGACGCGACCGTGGTCCTCCTGACCCCGGTCGTGTTCGCCACCGTGGCGCGGCTGCGCACCAACGCGCGACCCCATGTGTACGCCTGCTCGCATCTCGCAAACAGCGCCTCGCTGCTGCTGCCGGTATCCAACCTCACCAACCTGCTCGCGTTTCAGGCCAGCGGCCTCGCCTTCGCTCGGTTTGCCGAGCTGATGGCGCTTCCCTGGCTGGCGGCGCTGGCGGTGGAGTGGATGGTGCTGAGCCGCACCTTTCGCGCCGAGCTGCAGCGGCCCATCGTCGCGGCCCAGGAACGCGGCGGGGACGCCGCCGCGTTCCCTGCGTTCCCGTTGGTAGTGGTGGGGCTGACGCTCGCGGGGTTTGCGATCAGCTCGCTGATCGGCATCGCCCCGGCTTGGATCGCCGCGGCCGGAGCAGCCGCGTTGGCGCTCCGAAACCGCGTCGGCCCAGCCGAGCTGGTGCGGGCCGCTTCGCCCACCTTTCTGCTGTTCGTGCTAGCCCTCGGCGTTGTTGTCAACGCCGCCAGTATCCATGGGCTGTCGTCGGCGGTTCACTCGCTGCTGCCACACGGAACGGCTCTGGCGCCGCTGTTAGCGGTGAGCGCGATCAGCGCCGTGCTGGCGAACCTGGTCAACAACCTTCCGGCCACGCTGATCGTCCTCCCGGCGGCAGCGGCGAGCGGCCCGGGAGCCGTGCTGGCAATGCTCGTGGGAGTCAACGTCGGGCCGAACCTCACCTACACCGGATCGCTGGCCACGCTGCTGTGGCGCCGGGTGGTCCATGCCCACGACCAAGCCACCGATCTCGCGGAATTCACGCGACTGGGAGCGTTGACCGTGCCCCCCGTTCTGCTCGCCTCCACGGTCCTGTTGTGGTTGGCTCTGCGCGTCACATGATCAGGGCCGTAGTGTGGATCAGCGAGGAGTCTTGGGAGGCCTGCGTCCGGGACGCCGTGGCGCTGCTGCCAGCGGACAGCACGGTGACGCTCGTACACGTGGCAGCGGGGGACGTGGAGGAGGTGGCCGAGGGCCCGGGGCTGCTCGGGCGCCGCCCGCCGCGCCGCCCGGGGCCGCCGCTGAGAGCGATCGCCGAGGAGGAGGCGCAGGCGCTGCTGGCCGCCGCCGCGGAGCGTTTCAAGCGTCCGGTGCAGTTGGAGTCCAGAAGGGGTCGCGTGGAGCACGAGCTGCTCGATGCCTGCCGGCGCGCCGACCTTCTGCTGCTGGCTCGCGAGGGCGAGCTTCGGGCCGGTCCCAAGAGCATCGGGCGCCGGCAGCGCTTCGTCCTCGACCACGCTCCCTGTCGCGTGCTGCTGGTGTGGCCAGAGCCGCCGCCGGAGCCCGATCTCGAGCGACTGCCCCCGCACCTGCGGAGCTGAGGACTTGGCTCAGGTCAAAGCCGCCGAACTCGAGGTCGGGCAGCACACGGTCCGAATCACTAACCCCGATCGGGTCTATTTCGCGGCTCGTGGCGAGACCAAGCTCGATCTAGCCCAGTACTACATCTCCGTCGGCGAGGGCATCGTGCGCGCATTGCGGGAGCGGCCCTGCATGCTGCACCGATTCCCCACAGGAGTCGGCGGCCAGAAGGTCCACCAGAAACGGATCCCGGCCGGTGCGCCGGACTGGGTCGAGACGGTGAGGCTTCACTTCCCGCGCTACGGCCGTCACGCCGACGAGCTGTGCGTCACCAACCTGGCGAGCGTGGTGTGGGCGGTTCAGATGTCGACGGTTGAGTTTCACCCCTGGAACTCGCGCCGCGCGGACACCGAGCGTCCCGACGAGTGGCGCATCGACCTCGACCCGATGCCCTCCTGCCCCCTGGACAGCATCCGCCGCGTCGCTGCCGTGGCCCGCGAGGTGCTGCACGAGCTCCAGATCGTCGGCTGGCCCAAGACCTCTGGGGGCTCGGGGTTGCATGTATACGTTCGGATCGAGCCCCGCTGGGGGTTCGGCGAGGTGCGACGGGCGGCGCTGGCGTTCGCGCGCGAAGTCGAGCGTCGCGCTCCGGCGCTCGCCACCACCACCTGGTGGCGCAAAGATCGACCCCCCGACAAGGTGTTTGTCGACTACAACCAGAACGCGCGTGACCACACGATCGCCAGCGCCTACTCGGTGCGCGGCGTCAGCGAGGCCACAGTCTCGACGCCCGTACGCTGGGAGGAGGTCGACGACGTGGAGCCCCGCGAGTTCACGATCGCCACCGTGCCGGCCCGCTTCGAGCGCTTCGGCGACCTGCACGCCGGTATCGACGAGCAGGCGTTCTCGCTGGAGCCGCTGCTGGAGTGGGCCGAGCGGGAAGGTCTCGAGGAAGGCTGAGCCGCCTGGGGCGCGCAGGCAGCTGGGGAAGCGGTCGGCGGTCTCCTCAGTCCAGCTCCACCAGCTCGAATCGCAGGCCTCGCGCGTTCGCCCTAGCCAGTCCCATCGTGTGGCCTGGGGCGCGGCGCTTGTCGGTGGGGCTGCCCGGATTGAAAATCTGAAAGCCGTCCTCGCCGGTCTCGTGCATAGGCATGTGGGAGTGGCCGAAGACCACGGCGTCGGCGTCGGGGAACCTGCGCCGAAGCCGCTCCCGGCGACGTGCGCGCCGCCCGCCATCGTGCACCACCGCCAGGCGCGGGCCATCGAGCTCCAGCTCGAGCTGCTCGGGCAAGTTGATCTTGAGATGCTCATCGTCTGCGTTTCCCCGCACGGCGAGCACCTCGCCGTAGTCGCGCAGCTCGTCCAGCAGGGCGGTCGTGGTCAGGTCTCCAGCGTGGACGATCAACTCGGCACGGCGCAGCTGGTCTACGCACGACGGCGGCAGCGCGCGCTTACCGCGCGGAAGGTGGGTGTCGGCGATCAGGGCAACCAGCATCCGCTGGGCTGACCCTAGCGCCCCCTAGGCAAGCGGCACGCCGTGTCGCGCACTGGTCTCTAGCGTTGTCGCCGGTGAGCGCGCTTCACGCCATCGCGATCTTCGCCGCGGGCATTGTGGCCGGGACGATCAACACGGTCGTCGGCAGCGGGACGCTGTTCACCTTTCCCGTGCTGCTGGCGTTCGGCTACGCCCCGGTCACGGCGAACGTCTCTAACACGATCGGGCTCGTTCCGGGTTCGGCCTCCGGCGCCCTCGGCTACCGGCGCGAGCTGGCCGGGCAGCTGCGGCGGGCGCTGCCGTTGCTGTTGGTATCGGTGATCGGTGCGCTGGGCGGCGCGACGCTGCTGTTGACGCTCCCCGCCTCGGCGTTCAAGGCCATCGTCCCCGCGTTCATCGCCATCGCCTTGGTGCTGATCGTGGGCCAGAAGCGGATCGCGCGGGTGCTGGCCGCGCACCGTCCGCCGTCACACCACAGCGCGGGCGCGGGGGCCACGCTGGGCGTGCTGGCCAGCGGCGTCTACGGCGGCTACTTCGGCGCCGCCCAGGGCATCTTGCTGCTGGCGATACTGGGACTGGCGATTGACGACGACCTCCAGCGGCTGAACGCGCTCAAGGTGGTGCTGGCCGGTCTCGTCAACCTGGTGGCTGGGGTGGTGTTCGTGTTCGCCGCGCACGTCGCCTGGCTGCCGGCGCTGCTGATCGCCGTGGGGTCGATAGTCGGCGGCGTCCTCGGCGCAGTCGGCGGACGGCGGCTGCCGGACACCGCGCTGCGCGCTGTGATCGTGGTGGTGGGGATCGCTGCGATCGTGCGCTTGGTGACCTGAGCCTGGGGGGTCGAGGTGCCCCCCGGGGTGTACTGTCCGAGCGTGGCTGTCGCCGTTTCCGAGCTCAGGGCACGCTCGCTGGCGCGGACCACCGTGGAGCCCGCCGCGGTGCTGGTCGCGCTTCTCACACTTGGGGTGCTCGCGCTGCGGATGAGCCAGCTTCACCAAAGCCTGTGGGGCGACGAGGTCTGGACCTATCAGGATGTCGTGGGACGGAGCCTGGGAAGCGTGGTGCGCACGGTCCACACCGGGGCCGAGAACTCGCCGCCCCTGTTCTTCATCTTCGCCTGGCTGTCGGCCAAGGTCGGAGATCCCGCGGTCTCGATCCGCCTGCCGACGTTGATCCTGGGGACGGCGACGATCCCGCTCGTGTACCTGCTAGGACGCGAGACGGTCGGCCGCGCCCCCGGCGTGATCGGTGCGGCGATCATGGCGGCAAGCCCGTTTGCGACCTACTACGGCGTCGAAGCACGGCCCTACACGACGGTGGCCTTCTTCGTCGCGCTGTCGACGCTGGCGCTCGTCCGGGCGGTACGGACCGCGGAGCGCCGCTGGTGGATCGTCTACGCGTTCGCTGCGGCGGCCGCCGCCTACAGCCACTACACGGCAGTCTTTCCACTGGCCGTCCAGGCTGCCTGGTCACTCTGGGCGTGCCGCGGACGGCTGCGAGAACCGTTGCTCGCGAACGCGCTGATCGCGCTGCTGTACGCGCCATGGCTCCCGCACATACGAGGCAAGGCGCTGCCCCTGTTCGCGCTGTTCGAGCCGCTCACGCCACACCACGTCTTGGCCGATGTGGCGCGGCTGATTTCGGGTTACCCCGGCGCGACGCTGTCCGCAATCCCCACGTATGCGGGGCTGGCGGTGCTCGGGATCTGCGCCCTGGCGGGCTTGATCGCGGCGGGCATGAGCGCTCGGGGACGGCTACGCCACGGGGAAGGCCGCCTGATCGGACTCCGACGCATCAGCGGCGGACAGGCACGAGCCGGCGGGCCGCTGCTGATCGTCGCGCTCGCACTGGCTACGCCGATCGGGGTGCTGGTCTACAGCATCGTCGGCACCGACATCTGGAACCCCAGGGTGCAGTATGCATCGCTGCCCGCGGCGGTCCTTGTCTTGGGGGCGCTGCTGTGGGTGCTGCCGCGCGTGGCGCGGCCGGTGGCGGTTGCGGCGGTGCTGGCCACGCTGGTATTCGCGACGATCCGGGCGATCAGCCCGACGTACGCCCGTCCGCCTTTCAAGTCCGTGGCGGGGTACGTCAACCGGGTAGCCGCCCCCAGGGATCCGGTCATCCTCGACCCGATCACCTGGGGGATCGCGGTCTACCTGAATCCACAGCACCGAGTGATCGCCGGCTCGCCGACCGTATTCAGCTCGGTCGCTGGCGCCCGGACTGTCTACTTCATCTTTGACGACCGCCTGGCAGCCGGAGACAAGGCCTCCGCGCCACATCCCAGCGGGTTCGCGCTGACCCTGCGACGTCATTATCCGAGCAGGCTCTGGGGGTTCACGCTGCTGCGCTACCGCCGGCTCGCCGTCGCTCGAACACCGTCACGCAGCCGAACCGCCTGACGGGCCGCGCCAGCGGTGTGATCGCGCGCGACAGCGACCGCGGGGCAGCGCAGTCGGCTATGACGAACACTGCTCCGGACCGCACGAGGATCGCGCGCCGCAGGGCCCCGGTCGGGTCGGCGAGGGTGGGCGCGTAGAACTGGCCGGCCAGCTCGTTGTTGGCCGACGGCTGCCACATCAGGTGACCGGCGAAAGTCGCGCGGCCTGTCAGACCCGGCACGGCCATCGCCAGATACTGAGGCGCCAGCACACCCCCCGCCCGTGGTGAGTGAGCGATTAAGCGCAGCGCAGCGGCCTGATCGGCGGAGATCACCTGCAGCTCGAGCGCGGGCGCATCGCTCGGGGTGGTGAAGGTGTCCCGAAAGGTCTGGGCGTGGTAGACGGCAGTGGGTACGGTGACCGCGGCGAGCGCCGCGACGGCGGCGGGGAGCGCGAGCGTCCGGGGAAGGCGCAGCCGGGTGAAGCCCTGGACGGCCAGCACCGCCAGCGGCACCGTGATCCCGCTGAGCGCGTGCGGAGGGAACTCCGGGACCAGGAAGTACACCGCGGCGCACGCCAGGGGCCAGAGGAGGAGCATCGCCTGGCCGTCGTCGCGCGGGACGCGAAAGCCGAGCGCCGCGAGCGCGCCGAGCGGACCGAACGAGGCAAGCAGCGCCCACCAGGGCGCGGTCCCCGTCGTCAGCGTCTTGTGCTGAAACGAAGCCCACGAGGGGTCGGCGCGAGCCAGCACCACCCCGTAGACGAGCGGCAGAACTGTCGCGCAGACCGGAAGGACCAGCACGAGGAAGCGTCTGCGCGGCGGACGGGCGACAAACAGAAGCGCGACGATCACCAGAAGGATCAGCCCCTGCCAAGGCCGTAGCCACGACACGAGCGCCCCGGCAACGGCAGCGACCGTGGACCAGGCTAGAGCGCCCTGTGCGCGGGCGGTGAGCAGACGCTCGACGGCGAGCAGGAACACCGGCATCAAGCCGATCGTGATCGCGGTGTGAGCGAACCCCCACAGCTGTAGCGCCGGGTTGGCGTCGTCGGAAGCGAGCAGCAGCTGAAATTGATGAAAGGGCGACAGGACCGAGGTCCAGTGCGCGACCGCCACCACCGGCGTCTCGTAGAACACGGCCAGCAGCACCGCGGCTGCAGGCGCACCCCAACCGGCCGGCAACAGGCGCCGGGCGTAGACCGCGCAGCCCACGAACAGGACCAGTAGCCCAACGGGCGTCCAGATCAGGTATGCGAGCTGCACGCTGGCGCCAAGCCGCCACAAGAGTCCCGACAGGAAGAACATCGGCTGCAGATAGTCGTGCGGGGTAGGCGCGATCGAATACAGATTGGAGGCCAGCAGGTGGCTGCCCTCGTCCCGGATCCATGCCAGATAGGCGAGCTGGTCGTATGCGTCTGCACCGTAGGCGCCGGTCAAGACGCCGCCGTGACGCGCCACATGGACCACCAGCTGGGCCAGTGGTGCCAGGGTCCACAGCGCGACGACGACGAACACCACGCCCTGGGCGCCGCCCATCGCGGGGCGGCGCTGGTATAGCGATCGGATCACCGCGAGCTCGGTTTGAGGATCATGTGCGAGTGCGAGCTCTCACCCTTCTGGGCGCCGCGGCGGCGCTCGTCATCAGCGTGTGGTTTGCGCTCGGCGCGCGCCAGGCGATCGACACCTCGCGGGCCACCGCGATCGCCTCCGAGAGCAACAGAGCGACGGCGGCACAAGAACGCGAGGTTGCCTCGCTCGAGCGCGGTGCCCGGCTGCTCAACCCCGACAAGGAGCCAGAGGTCCTCCTCGGCGAGGTCGAAGTCGAACACGGTGATACAGCGGCGGCGCGCACCGTGCTTCGACCCGTCACACGCAGCGAGCCCGAGAACTTCGAGGCATGGCTGTGGCTGGCTCACGCGAGCGGCGGCGCCGAGTTCGGCAACGCCCTGGCGCATGTCAAGCTGCTCGACCCCTTCGGGCCTCCGGGCTGAGCGAACGCTCTCGGGGCACTAGTGGCGCTCCGCTGCGGTGGGAGCGCCCGCCGCGCGCGACTTGAGGCCGCGGATCGGACGCCGTGGCACCGCTTGCTCGATCGGCACCCTCGCTCTCGCGCGCAGCTTGCGTCGCTCGCGTAGCGCGGCAGGCATCAGCGGCAGCGCCGCCAGAGCGCCGCGAACCTGGTTGCGCAACCGACGCTCCCGGAACGCGTGCCACGCCCAGCCCAGCTGGCGATACAGGACGAGTGGCAGCCAGCGCAGGGGAAAGGCCTTGGCCACAAGCAGCAGCGTGTTGCGCTCCACCAGATACAGATGCCCGCCTCGCAACTCGCCGGAGGAGCCCTCGCCGGCATGCAGCGCGATCGCCGGCTCGTAGCGACACGTCCATCCCGCGAGCCTCAGGCGCAGCGCCAGATCGACGTCCTCCAGGTAGGCGAAATAGCGCTCGTCGAAGCCGCCCAGCGCAAGCAGCGCGTCGCGCCAGTACAGCGCCGCACCGGCGCACGGTCCAAACACCTCGCCGGGCTCATCCCAGCGGCCATCGTCCAGCCCGAACCGGCCACGCTGCTCGCACGCGCCATCGCGCCGCAGCACATCGCCTGCGTCATACACGCGGTCGGAGTCCGACAAGTCGAGCATCTTGCACGCCACCGACGCGACACAGTCATCCGCCACCAAGGCCGCAGTCATTCGCTGCAGCCAGTCCGCTTCCAGCACCACATCGGTGTTGACGAGCGCCACCATCGGGCAGCGGGCGGCGCGCAGTCCGACGTTGGCGGCGTGGGCGAAGCCGGTGTTGGTGGGGAGGGCGATCACCTGCACGTCCGGGTGCTCAGCGCGGAGGTACTCGGCCGATCCGTCGCGCGAGCCGTTGTCGACGACGATTGTCTGAGCCGGGGCCAGCCGCTGAGCCGCGAGGCTGCCCAGGCACCCAGGAAGCCAGCGCCTGCCGTTCCAGTTTGGGATCACCACGCTGGCAGATCGCGCGTGCTCCAGGCTGGCGGCCGCGACCGGTGCCGTCTCAGCAACTGACATCAGCGTCCCAGGACCGCAGTGATCCAATCGATCAGTGGCTCGTCGAACGACTGTCCCCAGCTGCGACTCCACGCCACCTCGGTCCCCCGCAGACGCCCATCCAGATTCGAGGCGCGCTCCGCTGCCACCGCCAACGCCTTGGCGATCCCCCCGACGGTCGCGGTCGCGGGCACCAGATTCGGTGAGATCTCGCTCAGCACCACGTCGGTCTTGGTGCCATAGCTCGTGGTGACCGTCACGGTCCCGGACGCCGCGGCCTCGACCGCGCGGAGGTTCACGGACGGTGTCAGGTCGAGCACCAGCCCGACGTCGTAGCCGCCCGGGACTGCGGCCGCCGCTTCGTTCTCGCTCGGGGGCACGAAGCGGAGCTTCGAGCCCCCGCTGAGGCGCAGGTCGGCGCGTCGATCAGGTGCGCCGGCGCAATCAAGTTCCCACCCTGTCAGGGTCGCCTCCCCGAGCGCTTCCTGAAGCCCCGCGACGCCGAGATCGAAAGTGTTCGCGCGGCCCGGCACGTCGGGGCTGGCGAAGAACAGCAACCGCCGCCCGAGCTCACCGGGAACGACCGCCGTGGTTGGCCCGAGCGCAGGCTGATAGGAATTGGAGCGGTCGTCGCCGTGCTCCCGTCCCGGGCCGTACACGCCGATCCGCGCAAGCCGGAAGTGCTCGCGCAGCGGATCACTCGAAAAGAGTGCAGAGTGGGGGAAGCGATAGGACTGTTCGGCCAGCGCCGCGTCGGTGCCGGTGGCGGCGGTCATCGGCTGGTACTCCTCAATCAGATACAGGAACGGCTGGCCGTCGAGCTCCTCGCCGGCCAGCTGCGCGATGTGAGCGGCGGTGAACGTCGTGGCGATGAACCGGTCGTGAGGGCTGACTTCCAGGTCGCGCGCCTCGCGCGCGAATGTCACCTCGACCCGGGCAAAGAACCCCGCCAGGCCGGCCTGGTCCTCGACCTTCCGCTGCCAATCCCCGCGCAACGAGCGAACCGGATCGACCGTGACGATCCGGCTGCGAAGGCCGCGCTCACCCAGCTGCCACGCAAGGTTGAGACTGCCGATCAGCTCACGCGACAGATGCTCGGGATCGAGCGTCCCGATCAGGATGTTGACCCGCGCTGGGGCAGCCGCCGTGCAGGCCAGCATCAGCGGCGCCAGCCGCTGCGGGACGCCCCGGGATCGCCGATCCGCAGGCGCCGGCTGGCCGGGGTTTATCCACAGGTCGGGGGGTGGGACCGCGTCGAGCCGCAGTCGCCGCGTGGGCCGCTCGCGGACGGACGCGGCGAGCAGCCGGCGCCACGTGAACGCATAGGCCAGCATCCATTCGCCCCCCAAGGTCTCCGGTGTCCCGAGCAGCTCTCGCAAGCCCCGTCGCCATAGGTTCAGCAGCGCCACGGGCGAGTCTCTGGCCTTCAGAAACTGCGCGAGCGAGCGGCGTTTCGCGGCCGGCATCTGCGTGCCGCAGCGCAGCTTCAGGATCGTCGCCAGCTGCGTCAGGCGGGAAACGTCGATGAAGTAGTGAAAGCGCCACAGCCTGACCCGCTCCCGGGGGTCCTTGCGGAGATTGCCGAGACGTTCCCCGAAGGCGACCATCTTGTTTGCGGCGTCATGTCCGAGCACCGCCTCGCCGTGCTGCACGTAGTCGTACAGCGGGCGAGCGATGAACCTGATCTCGCCCAGCGAGAGCGCCACCAGTGCGAGCCAGTGGTCGTGGAACTGGCCGAACTGCGCGGGCGGAAACGGGAGAGCGCGCGCGAGCAGCTCACGCCGAAACAGCGACGCAGCACCGGTCACACAGTTGGCGATCAGCAGCGAGAGCAGGTCGCTGTAGTTGTTCCGCCGTCTGCTCCAGTAGGTCTCCGAGATCAACTCGCCGTCCTGATCGATCACGCGCACGTCGCTGTACGCGAGCTCGGCTCCGGTGATCGCTTCGAGCAGCACCGAGAGCTTGTCCCGGTACCACCGGTCGTCCTGGTCGCAGAGGGCGACAAACTCCGCCGCTCTGGGTACCAGCGCCAGCGCGCATTCGAAGTTGCGGTAGAACCCCAGGCGACGGGAAGCCCGCGAGAGGACAAATCGCGGGTCGCCCGAGAGCTCGCGCTCGATGGCCGCAAATCGCCTCGGTCTCGAGCAGTCGTCGCTGACGATGCAGATCCAATTGGTATGGGTCTGCGCCCTGATCGACTCGATCTGGCGCCGGAACAGATCGATCGGCGGGTTGTAGGTGGCCATGCAGATCGCCACCAGTGGACCACGACCAGCCGCGGCCGGATCGGGGAGCGGCGTGGCAGGCGGTCCCGTCGCAGTCAGCGTAGCCAGGGGAACGGTTACCGCGCTCCGATCCTCGAGCTCGGCTCGCAGCGCGATCGCGAACGGACCGTCGGGCCTCGGCCCGATCTCCACCGTTCCCCAGAAGCCTGCCAGGTACGCGCGAAGGTTCGGGTCCTGGGGCGACCCCGTATCGGCGCGCATCCCTTCGGTCGCATACACGTCGAGCTCGGGGTGCAGAGACTGAAAGAAATCGAGGCGCGGCATGCTGTGAGCCTCGACCGCTTGTCTGCGGCCGTCCAGGACGAAGCTGAGCTCGCTGATCCGCAGCTCGCGGTGAAAGCAGGTTCCGCAGACGAACAACGCCGTTCCGGCGCCCACCTCCAGCTCGCGCGGCAGCGGCTGATCGAGCCGGACGTTGAGGCCGTCACTCGTCTGCGGGGGTGAGCGGAGCGATTCGCTCTGTGCGGTGGCCAAGGCGCAGCAACGCTAGCGCGTTACACTCCCGGCGCTCCATGGAGAGGGTCTGGCTGAACCTAGGCACCGAGGCCGCGGTGCGCGCCCTGGAGCGAGGTGAGCTTCCGTGGACGCTGCACCCGGAGTGCGCGTTCGAAAGCGATCCCGGTCAATGGGGGGCGTCGCTGATCAACAACGGCGAGCTGCTCACCGCCTGCCTGGGCATCGCCGGCCCTCGGTCGGTCATCGAGATCGGGGCCTATGCCGGCGACGTCACCCGGTTCCTGCTGAACTGGGCCGCGCCGTCGCGAGCGCGGCTGTGGGCGGTCGATCCGGCGCCGCAAGACGAGCTCGTGGCCCTGGCCCGAGAGCACCCGGAGGTGGAGCTGGTGCGGGAGACCAGCCATCAGGCGCTCCGGCGCCTGCCTCGAGCGGACGCGTACGTGGTCGACGGCGACCACAACTACTTCACGGTTTCCGAGGAGCTTCGCCTGATCGTCGAGGCCGCCGGACAGGACCCGCTACCGCTCCTGGTGCTCCACGACGTGGGCTGGCCGCACGGGCGGCGCGACGACTACTTCGCCCCCGAGCTGATACCGGCGGCGCTCCGCCAGCCGACGGTCGAGGGCGGAGGCCTGTTTCCGGGGATCCCGGCGCCCCAGCGCGGCGGCTTGCCATACAAGTTCCCGGCGGCGAAGGAAGGCGGACCCCGCAATGGCGTCCTGACTGCCGTGGAGGATTTCCTCAGCGAACGGGATGGCCTGCGACTGGCGATCGTGCCGGCGTTCTTCGGCTTGGGCGTCGTCTGGTCGCAGAGCGCACCCTATGCTGCGGAGCTTGCGCGCCTACTCGGCCCGCTGGACCGCAATCCGATCGTGGAGCGGCTCGAAGCGAACCGCACGTTTCATCTGGCCGCGGTTCACCAGCAGATGGCGGAGGCCGCCGCCGCTCTCGAGCAGCTTCGGCGCCAGGAGGAGCTGCTTCGGCGGATGCTGCGCTCGAGCGCGTTCGCGCTCGCGGACCGCCTATCGCGGTTGCGACGGCGGGCAGGCATCGCGCCGTCGGACGTGGCCGTTTCCCGAGCGGAGATCCTCAAGACGCTGTCCGACTGAGCCGCTGGGCGGCGACCCGCCTGAGCGCATTGCCGCGGCGCAGCGGGACGGTCAGCCGCCAGCTCCGGCTGCGCTCGATCTCCTCCTGCTGCTGCTGACACTGCTTGGCGATCGCGTCGAGACGCAGCAGCTCCGTGGCCGCCAGCAGGCGGGCCGCGGCGGCGGCCGCCTCCCCGCGGCGGGCTCGTCCCTTCCAAACAGGGCCATTGGGATCAGCGGGCTCTGCCTCGTCCCATAGCTCCGCCGATCGCATGTGCGCCGCGACCCAGATCTCGATCTCCTCGACCAGGTCCAGTGAGTGGTGGTGGGCGACCTCGAGCTCGGCGGCCACCACCTTCAGCCCCGCGCGTCGTGCCTTGCGGCAGATGTCGACGTCGTAGCCGTGCAACATCCCGATCGATTCGTCGAAGCGCAGGTTTCGGACGACCCACGGTGAGAACGCCAGCATCACGCCGTAGAGCGCATCCACCTCACCGGGTGGCGCCGTGTCCGGAGGCCAGCGAAGCTCGCCTCCGCCGAGCTCGTCGTAGTGGTAGCTCATGGAGCTCCTGGTGGCCTGTCCGTCCCACCAGGCAAGGTCACTGACCTGGCGTGCGCCGACGCAGCCCACAACCCCGACCCCCGGATCGGACAGCAGCTGCCGCAGCTTGGGGCAGAACGCCGGATCGACGATCTCCGCGTCTTCGTGGACCAGCACTAGAGCTTGCAGCTCCGGCAGCTTGGACGCGGCCTCGAACAGCAGGTTGTAGCTGCGCGCAACGGAGCCGCTCGCCGCGTAGGCGAAGATCGGCGAGTCGGGCTCGGCGGCGCGCTCGAACCCACGTTTGGCATGCCGCTCGTAGACATCCGGGGCGATGATCGAGCAGCCGAAAGTGACCACGGGGTCGGCGATGATAGCCACACCTCACCTGGCGGAAAGCCCGGGCTGAGCGCACGGAGGGCGGGGATAGACTCGCCGCGATGATCGTCTTCGGATCGGCCGTCACGCTGCCGGAGGAATACGCGCGCTGCGCCGAGCCCGGCATCGAGCTCGCCAGGGAGCCTGACTCGGTCGTGCTGGCGCCCCCCGCGGCGGGCTCGATCTACCGTAACTACAACGCGATCATGGAGCAGGCCGCCGAGATCGACGGGCTCGACGCGCTGGTCTTGCTGCATCAGGACGCGGAGATCATCGACCGAAGCTTTTGTCAGAAGCTCAGGGCGGCGTTGGCGGATCCGGACGCGGGCGTCGTGGGCTGCGTGGGCTCGCTCGGCGTGCGGACCATCGCTTGGTGGGAGGGCTCGGTGACGTGGGCGTCGTTCCTGCACCGCTACACCGAGCTCGGCGGAGGGGATCTGCCATCGGTGACCTGGGACGAAACCAGCAGGGCGCCGTACGCGCAGCTGGGGGAGGTGGACTCGGTCGATGGCTTCGTGCTCGGGCTCTCCCCATGGGTGGTCCGAAACATTCGCTTCGACGAGTCTCTGGGTCAGGCGCTACACGGCTATGACTTCGACCTGTGCCTGCAAGTGAGAGCAGCGGGGCGCAAGATCGTGACCGCGGACTTCAAGGTGGTCCACAACCACTCTCTGAACCTGGCCAGCGATCTTGAGCACTGGTCGGAGGCGCACATGGCAGTCTGCGAGAAGTGGGAAGGCAAGATGCCCGGCGTGGGATTCGCCGGCGGCGACTGGCGCTACCGCGCGCGCCGCGCCGAAGCCGAGGCGGCAGTCACACATGCCGTTGCCATGTCTACGCGGATGCGGCAGACGGCGCGGAGGCGCCAGCACGAGCAGATCATGGCCGAGATGACCGAGAGCCTCAGCTGGAGGCTGACCGCGCCGCTTCGCAGGTTCAAAGCGTTTCGACGTCGCGCGCCCTCGCCTCGGGATGAAGGCACACCGTCGCGGCCTGGCCGGTCGATTCTCGGCCGGCGGCTCGGCTAGCTGCGGCCGGCGGCCAGAGCCCTCACCGCTCGCTCGGCGCGCACATAAACTGTTTCCGCCGTGGCGATTCCACTGTCCGCCGAGGATGCCAGGGCGTCGCGACGCGCCCGCCTCAGCCGCGAGCCTGTGCTGATCGAGGTCCGTGACCTCCAGAAGACCTTCCGGATCCCCGACAGCAAGGTCGACACGCTCAAGGAGCGGGTGGTGCATCCGTTGCGGCGGGTGGGTTTTCGGGAGTTGCGGGCGTTGCGGGGGGTGTCGTTCGATGTGCATCGGGGGGAGTTCTTCGGGATCGTGGGGCGTAACGGGTCGGGTAAGAGCACGCTGTTGAAGGTGCTGGCCAGCATCTACCGCGCGGATCGGGGGCGGATCCGGATCGCGGGCAGGCTGGCGCCGTTCATCGAGCTCGGCGTGGGCTTTAACCCGGAGCTGACGGCCCGCGAGAACGTGGAGCTGAACGGGGTGATGATGGGGCTCGGCCGCCGCGGTGCCAAGCGCCGGCTGGACTCGGTGCTGGAGTTCGCCGAGCTGCACGAGTTCGTGGACCTCAAGCTCAAGAACTACAGCTCGGGGATGATGGTCAGGCTGGCGTTCGCGGTGATGGTCGAAGCCGACGCCGACGTGATGCTCGTCGACGAGGTGCTAGCCGTCGGGGACGCCGCGTTCGCCCAGAAATGCACCGACGTCTTCCGGGAAAAGAAAGCCGCCGGCAAGACGCTGGTGCTCGTCACACACGACATGGCCACAGTCCAAGCCTTCTGCGACAGAGCAATGCTGATCCACGACGGCGAACAAAAATTCCTTGGCGAACCAGAAGAAGCCGCCCTCCGGTACTACCGGCTCAACTTCGGCGCTTCCAGCGCGACGATCAACGGGCAGAAAGCCTTCGACGTCCCCGACGTCAACGTCCGGCTCGAGGACGTCTGGCTGGAGGACGAGCAGGAGCAGCGGGTCGACAACGTTGAGCAGCGCAAGCGATTTCGGCTGATCGTGGTCGCGCGAGCACGCCAGGAGCTGATCGACCCGGCTTTCAACTTTCACTGCCTAAACATGGATGGCCACTGGGTCTTCACGTTCACCGCCCGGCTTCATCGCGAGGACGGTGGGCAGCGCCGGGTAGCGGAGGGAGAGCGGATCCGGGTGGTGGCCGAGGTGGAGAACCCGTTGCGCCCCGGACGCTATGTGGCCCAATGCTGGATTTCGCGCAGCGGCCAGCAGGGGAACATGGCGATCCAGATGCTCCGGCTGCTCGACTTCTACGTCTACGGGACCCGGCCCGGAGCGGGAAACGTTGCGCTCGACGCCGAGGTCGAAGTCGTGCTCGACCCTCCAGATCAGGATTGAGCCTGCAACTGCGGCTAGAACGGCCGCTCCCCGAGCATCTGCCTGTCGCCAGCGGGACCGCCGTGTTCGTGGTGGGCAGCTGCTTTCACCCCGTGGAGCGGATCGAGCGCCTTCACGTCGTGCTCGACAACTGCGCTCATCTCGTTGACGCACACGGGCTCCCGCGTCCCGATGTCGCAGCCGCCGACTCGCCGGTCGCAGACAACAGCTTCTTCAGCGGCTTCTGGGCCGTGGTGCCGATTGCGGCGCGCGCGGATCCTGGACCAGTCGAGGTCCGGCTCGTGGCCGAGCTCGCGAGCGGTCAGCGCGTCGAGGCGCCGCTGGGGACGATCGTGTTCAGCGCATCCCCCAGCGGGGGCGGGGCAGAACAACCCGCCCCCGCCGCGCCGCGCACGGGACTGCGGCCCGGGACGATCGCGATCTGCATGGCCACGTTCGAGCCGGACGAGAAGCTGTTCCGAGCCCAGGTCGAGTCGCTCCGGGCACAGGATGACGAGAACTGGATCTGCCTGATCAGCGACGACGCATCGGCTCCCGATCGTTTCGGAGTGATCGTCGATCTCATCGGAGACGATCCGCGGTTTGCGATCTCCCGCTCCGCGCAGCGGGTGGGGCCCTGCCGCAATTTCGAGCGAGCGCTCGAGCTGGTGCCGGCGGACGTTGAGCTGGTGGCGCTCTGCGACCAGGATGATCGCTGGCATCCCGACAAGCTGCGCACACTCCGAGCGGCGCTGGGCGATGCGCTGCTCGCCTACTCGGACATGCGGCTCGTGGAAGCCGATGGACGCCTGCGGCGCCCGACGATGTGGCGCGGGCGCCAGAACAACCACACGGACCTCGTATCGATGCTCGTGGCCAACACGATTACCGGCGCGGCGTCGCTGTTTCGGCGGGAACTGCTCGAGTTCGCGCTTCCGTTCCCCGACACGCCTGGCTACCAGTTCCACGATCACTGGCTGGCGGTGGTGGCGCTGGCCGCGGGCCGCGTGGCTTACGTCGACCGGGCGCTATATGACTATGTGCAACACCCGGGGGCGGTGTTCGGCGATGTGACTCACGGCAGTCGTCCTGGTGGGATGCGCCAGCGGTTATCAGGACTCCGAGAGGCAAGCCGCATTCCGCGCTGGCGCGCCGGCTACTTCTACGGCTATCTCTCGCGGGCGACCCAGGCCCAGGTGACGTTGCTTCGCTGCGAGCACAGACTCTCTGCGGCCAAGCGCCGGGATCTGCAACGGTTTCTCGCCGCCGACTCCTCGCTGCTCGCCCTGCTGTGGCTGACATGTCGGGCACTGCGCCCACTGGTGGGTCACACGGAGACCCTCGGCACGGAGCTCGAGCTTGCCCAGGGGATCGCCTGGAAGCGCCTGATCGTGCTTAGGGCTCGTCGCTGGCGCCACCGGCGTGGACGGCTGTCCGACGCCAGCATCCCACCACCGCAGAGCTTCAGCCAGAAGCGGTTGCGACGCTGGCGCGCCCGCGTATAACCGTCGCTGGCGCACTAGCATCCACCGCTCGGAATGCTGAATTTGCAGCACTCGTTGCAGCGGGCGGCGTTTGGGCTCGACGATGAAGGCGCCCTCCGCGAGCGCTACAGAAGCAGAGCCCAGGTGCTTTCCGCTCCGGTCGTGATCGACGTCCAGGGGCTGCACAAAAGCTTCAGGGTGCCGGCCGCCCCCCGCGGTCTCAAGGAGCGGGTGGTGCATCCGTTGCGGCGGGTGGGTTTTCGGGAGTTGCGGGCGTTGCGGGGGGTGTCGTTCGATGTGCATCGGGGGGAGTTCTTCGGGATCGTGGGGCGTAACGGGTCGGGTAAGAGCACGCTGTTGAAGGTGCTGGCCAGCATCTACCGCGCTGATCGGGGGCGGATCCGGATCGCGGGCAGGCTGGCGCCGTTCATCGAGCTCGGCGTGGGCTTTAACCCGGAGCTGACGGCCCGCGAGAACGTGGAGCTGAACGGGGTGATGATGGGGCTCGGCCGCCGCGGCGCCAAGCGCCGGCTGGACTCGGTGCTGGAGTTCGCCGAGCTGCACGAGTTCGTGGACCTCAAGCTCAAGAACTACAGCTCGGGGATGATGGTCAGGCTGGCGTTCGCGGTGATGGTCGAAGCCGACGCCGACGTGATGCTCGTCGACGAGGTGCTAGCCGTCGGGGACGCCGCGTTCGCCCAGAAATGCACCGACGTCTTCCGGGAAAAGAAAGCCGCCGGCAAGACGCTGGTGCTCGTCACACACGACATGGCCACAGTCCAAGCCTTCTGCGACAGAGCAATGCTGATCCACGACGGCGAACAAAAATTCCTCGGCGAACCAGAAGAAGCGACGCTGCGCTACTACCGGCTCAACTTCTCGGGCAGCTCGGAGCGCCCCGAGGGCATCGAGAGCGACGTCCGGCTGCTCGACGTGTGGCTCGAGGACGAGCGGGGAACCCGCGTCCAGGACGTCTTCCAGGGCCAGCGGTTCCGGTTCAACCTCCTGCTCGAGGCCAACCGCGAGCTCCCGTCGCCGGCGTTCGGCTTCGAGCTGCTGAACGTCGACGACGTGGCCGTGTCGGGCTTCGGCGCCAACCTCGAGAGCTCTGACGGCAGCCGACAACGGATGCCGGCCGGTCAGCGCCTGAGGATCTCCGCCGAACTCGACAACCGGCTCGTTCCGGGACGCTACAGCGTGCTGGGGTCGATCTCCCGCAGCCGGGCCCAAGGCGACATGGTCCTGCACGATGTGCATCTCACCGATTTCGTCGTCAAGGGGGCCGACCCGATGCCAGGCATGGTGTTCGTGGACGCGAACGTGTCAGCCACCGTAGAGCCATTGCGATGAGCGTGGTCCCCGACAGTGCAGGAGTGAGCCAAGGCGAGGAGGCGGCGTTCGCATCAGACGAGGAAGCCGCGGCGGAGCTGCGGGACGTGCGTGGACCGTCGGCGCTGGGCGGCGGTTGGAAGCGCTTCTGTGAGCTGACGTTCCTGATCGCCTTGACCGACTTCAAGCGCACCTACTTCGGCACCGCGCTCGGGTATCTGTGGTCGGTGGGCAGGCCGCTGTTGTTGTTCGCGGTGCTGGTCGAGGTGTTCACCCACGTTTTCAAGCTGGGCTCCCAGATCCCTCACTATCCGGTGTTTCTGCTGTTCAACATGGTCCTGTTCGGCTTCTTTCAGGAGTCAACTGTCACGGCGGTCACCTCGATCGTGGGGCAGGAAGGGGTCGTGCGCAAGACGCAGTTTCCGCGGCTGGCGATTCCGGCGGCGGTGGTAACGACCGCTTTCTTCAACCTGCTGTTGAACATGGTCGTGGTGTTTGCCTTCATCCTCGGCTTCGGCGTCTCGCCGATGTGGACGTGGCTGTTGCTGCCCGTGATCATGCTGATGTTCTGGGCGATCACGCTCCCCGTGGCGATGCTCCTGTCCTCGCTTTACCCCCGCTTCCGCGACCTGTCGATCATCTGGGCGGTGTTCTCGACCGCGCTGTTCTATGCCACGCCGATCCTGTACTCGTTCGACAAGGTGCAGGCACGCTCCCACACGATCGCCGAGCTGATCGCACTCAACCCGCTGACGCCGATGCTCGAGCTCGCGCACAGGTGGATCATCGGTCCGGCATCGAGCGCCCCGTATCCCGGAACGGCTCCCGTCGGCGGGCTGGGGAAGCTGATCGTGTCCGTCACGGTGCTGGTCGTGCTGATCCTTCTGTCGGTGTGGGTCTTCAACCGCGAAGCTCCCAGGATCGCGGAAGAGCTCTGATGCACCAACCACGCGCTACTTGCGGCGCAGGAACGGCAGCTCGACCATGCGGTAGCTGAGCCAGGCGATCACCGCCGTGGCCGCGAAGCTGGCGAGGTACAGCACCAGCGTGCGAGCGGCGTGTACGTGACCGAGCAGGTTCAAGCCCGAGGCCGAGAACGAGGCCCCGTGGCCTGGCGTGGCGATCAACTCGACGATGGTCATGTGCCACAGATAGAACGAGTAGGACACGACCCCCAGCCAAACCACGGGTCGTAGCCGTAGCAGCCGTCGGGCCGCTCCTCGGTGCCAGTCCCCGAACACCGCCGGCGCGAGCAGCATCCCCACGAGCACGATCCCTAGCGCGATCTTGGCGGCCGTCAGGTGCAGCGACTGCCGCACCTGGGTGGTGGCGATCAGCCCAAACAGCCCCCCTTGGGGCACAAGGGCCATCATCCCCGCAAATGCGGCCGCGCCTATAAGCCAGCAGGCGCCGGCGAAGCGACCTGCCGCACCCGCCGCGGCACCAAGGAAACCGGCCTCGCCGCGCTCGACCGCCACGCTCAGCACCGCCAGAGACATGCCGATGACAATCCACAGGCACTCGCCCGCCAGCGACACCGCCACCAGGTAGCCGACCTTGCCGTCCGCGGCCGCCAGCTGGACCACCACGCCACCGGCGCCGACGATCGTCAGTGCCACCAGCTCGATCGCAAACCACCCGCGCGCGCCAAACTGACCGCGCGCGCTGAGACGGCGGACTGCCGCAGCCCAGAATGGCAGCGCCAGGTAGTAGGTCACCTCAACGCACAGCGTCCACGCCACCGGAATGCCGGCGCCGATCGTTCGCCCCGAATACAGCTGAAGGTAGCCGTAGTAACGCCACCAGTCTCCCGAGAACACGCCGGCGATTCCAGGGAAGATCGCCAGTAGCGTGAGCGCGGTCCAGTAGCCGGGCAGGATCCGCAGCGCCCGGCGCCGCGCGTAGACACCAGCCGACGGACCGGCGCGCCGGCCTGCATGGGCGGCCACGTAAGGCCGGTAGAGGAGGAACCCGGAGATCGCAAAGAACAGCAGCACCGCCTCGCCCCCTGCCACCTCGTAAAACCGCCCCGCAATCCCGATCCCGAGCTGGCCGGTGAACTCGGAGACGTGGAACGCGAGGATGCCGAGCACGGCGATCCCCCGGAGGCCGTCGAACAGAGGAAAGCGAGGGTTGCCCGGAGGGGGCGCGAGCGCCGGAGATGGAGCTCCGGCGGCGAGCGGCGGTGTACCCCGTGGCGTCTGCGGATCTGCGCCCGCAGGGGCCTCGGTCGGCTGCGCGCTCACCGGGCCAGCGCCGTCGCAGCAGGCCGGGTCATCTCGGTCGACCTCATCCGCTCCCGACCTGAACCGTAGGCGATTCGGCTGCGGCCGAACGGGCCCCGGAGGGCTGCGGCCGAGATGGTTGCTCCGCCAGGGCGACCAAGAACCCGGCCAGCAGGACAGCGACCAGCGTGACCGCCGGCATCTCCCAGTCCCAGTCGATGGGGGCGTGGGCGATGTAGACGACCAGCGCGGCAACCGGTCCCGCGCCCAGGGCCGGTTGCAGACGAATCGCCAGCCGGGACGTGACTGCCACGCCGCCAACGAATGTCAACAGCAACGCCAACCCCACCACACCGAGTTCGGCCATCGTCTGCAACGGCAGCGAGTGGGCATCCTGGGCCGCCTCGGTATTCGGGCGATAACGCAGCCAGTAGACCGCCCACCCCCCGGCGCCGACACCTCGGATCGGCTGATCGGAGAAAGCTCGCAATGCCACGCGCCAGTAGGCGTAGCGGTTGCTCTGAAGCGTCGTGAGACGAGACGCGCCGGCGCTGAGGGGCGCGCCGGAGTGCTCCTTGGCGCCGGCGACGATCGCGCCTGCCAGTCCAATGCAAATCAGGGCCGCGGCCAACCATGGCGCCACGCGCGGTAGGCGCAGTGGCTCGCCGACCCGCCTGCGCTGCGCGAGCCACTGGGCGGAGGCGGCGGCAGCCATCACCACCACCAGCAATGCCAGCACGATCGCCCCCTGCCGTTCTCTAGGCCCCTGCCCACCCGCCAGCGAGGTCACTCCGCCGAAGGGAGCAGACGCCGCCGCTGCCGCGCCGGCGGCCACGATCGTCAACACCAGTGCACCGAGTTGCTCGCGCCTCGGCGCCAGCACGATCAGGGCGATGATCCCCGCCGCGCACGCGAACAGCGCGCCGCGCGAGAACGACAGATACAGCCCCATTCCCAGCGGAGCACAGGCGCCAGCCGCGGCCGCCCGCAGCCATCGCGGACGATCGGCGTCGCCCACCAGCCGGGCCGACAAAACGAACCCCAGGGCCGCGAGCTCGCCCATCGCGTTCCAGTACGTGAGCGGCTGCTCGAGGCGGCCCTGGGCGCTGACCGAGCGCGAGAAGTGGAGCAGCCCGGGCAGCAGCCGGCCCGAGATCCCGTAGCCGATCACGACCAGGGTGCCGGCGGCGAGCGCCGGCTCCACCACCCACTGCCACCACCGCGTCCGCAGCAGCATCGCGGCGGCAGCCAGCGCGCCCAGATACAGGACGACGACCTGGCCGGAGTGGTAGGCGCTGCCGGCGATCGGCGCCCAGGCCATCGAGGCCATCGCCCAGGCGGCCAGAGCGCCCAGGCCGCCGAGCACCACCCACGCCGCTCGTCCGTGCGGAAGCGCTCGGGGCTGAAGAGCCAGCGCCAGCGCGACCAAGACCCAGGCACCGACTCCCGCCCAGGCCCGAGCCTCGTCGAAGTAGCCGCCGGTGAAGAACGCCAGCGCCGTAGGTCCGGCTAGGAGAGCGACACGGGCGACGGAGAGGACTGGAGCGCCGAGCGGCGCCCGCGAGCGGGCGCCCATCCGCTACCCGTGGGCGTCCCGCACCGCGCGCCTCAAAAGTGGCCTGCTGAGCGCATGAGGCTGCGACACCTCCGGACGCTGCTCGGCGGCGGCGGCAGCAGCAGCCGCCACCTGCTCGCGGATGCCCGACCTGAACAGGGACGCATCGAAGCGCGCGGCGTTCTCCACGCACGCCTTGGGGTCGATCGCCTCATGGTCGAAGCCCGCCACGGTCTCGGCGAGCTCGGCCGCGCCGCCAGACCAGAAGCATCCGGTAACGCCGTCGCGGACGGTCTCCAGTGCGCCGCCCCCCCGGCGCGCGATCACCGGACGGCCGGCCGCCTGGCTCTCTACCGCGGCGATGCCGAACTCCTCCACCGAGGTCACGATCAGGGCGCGAGCGCCCTGCATGATTTCCGCCACGGCAGCGTCGGCCACACGGCCGGTGAACTCGATCGTCGGGCCGGCCAGTCGGCGAAGCTCGCGGGACGCTGGGCCATCCCCGACCACGACCAGCGGCAGCCGCAGGCGATTGAAAGCTGCGATGGCCACGTCGATCTGCTTGTGACCCATGAGCTCGGAGACCAGGGCGTAGTGCCCCTGGACGGCGCCGGGGGCAAAGCGCTGGCGGTCCACCGGGGGATACACAACGTCCGCGTCGCGTCCGAAATAGGTCCGGATCCGCTCCTGAGTCGTGTGCGAGTTGGCGATATAGCGGTCGGTTCGCTGCGCGGCGATCCAGTCCCACTGACGCCAGCGGTGAAAGGCGCCTCGCATGAGCTCTCGGGCCAGCGGGTTGCGCAGGTGCGACAGGGTCCGCTCGCGATCGTTCCAGGCATAGCGAAACGGGTTGTGGCAGTAGCTCACGTGCAGCGTCTGCCCGTTGCACAGCACCGCGTGAGCCCAGGCTGATGAGCTCGAGACAACGAGGTCGTAGGCGGACAGATCGAACGACTCGATAGCTGCGGGGTAGAACGGCAACAGGGCGCGGAACGTTCTCGCCGACGGCCTGACTCGCTGCAGGAACGAGGTGAACACGCGCCTTTGGCCGAACCGCTGTTCGGTGCCCCGCTCGTCGTAAACCGCGGTGTAGATGTCGGCCTGAGGCCACATCGCGCACAGTTCTAAAAAGACTCGCTCGGCACCGCGCAGATCGAGCAGGAAGTCGTGGACGAGGGCGACGCGACTGTGGCTGGCCGGTGCGAGGCGGTCCGTCACTTAAGCGAGTCTAAGTGCTTCGCGCCAGCAGTTCGTCGATTGTCGTGTCGGTCATGGCCGCCGTGCGCCCCCACGGATAGCGAGCGGCACGGCGCAGACCGGCGGAAATCAACCGCGCTCGCAGGTCTTCCTCGCAGGCGGCGGCGACCAGCGCATCTGATATCTCACTGGGCCGCTCGAGGTCGACGAGCAGGCCGGCATCGGCGACTGTCTCCGGCAGCGCACCGCGCCGGGCCGCGACGACCGGCACGCCGCTTGCCATGGCCTCTAGACAAGGCAGCCCGAAGCCCTCGTATAGCGATGGCATCGCCAACGCCCTTGCACCGGCGTAGAGCGCGGGCAGGTGCGACTCGGCCACGTACCCAATTGCTCTCAGTCGTGCGCCACCACCGCGCAGGTACGGCCGCATCGATCCGGCCACGACGAGCTCGATGCCCCGCTCGTCCAAGGCGCGCGCCGCCGGCTCCAGTGCTTGGAGGTTCTTGCGCGCCGAACGGGTCCCGAGCGCCAGCGCGTAGGGCCGCGCCAGGCCATAGGCGCGCCGCGCCGGAGCGGGGTCGATGTCCGCCGCGAAGCGCTCGTCGACGCCGGGCGGGATCACGGTCACTCGCTTAGGCGTGATACCGAGCAGCTCTCGGAGCTCAGAGCGGGCGAACTCCGACACGGTGATAACTCGGCTCGCGCGCCGGGCGATCAACGGCAACAGCCGGCGCTGGTAGGCGACGTAGGAGCGCGAGTAGGCCTCCGGCATCCGCAGTGCGGCGGCGTCATGAATCACCACCACCACCCGCCGGTCGGCGACCGGAGCGAGGTTGGCCGGGCAGTACAGCAGTGAGCTCTCGCGCGTTTGCCATGGCAGCACCAGTTGCTCCCAGACGTGGCCGCTGCGGTGGGCCAGCCTGCGGCCGGGCGACAGCACCCGGTAGCGCTCCGGCCTCAGCGCCGGCAGCCGGCGCGCCATCTCCATCGCGAACCGCTCTACGCCTCCGATCTGGAGGCGAGCCGCAGCGCGGGCATCGATCGCTACAGGCGCGCGCCCGTCGCCCGCGCTCACCTGCGGTCGCTAAGCCTTGCGTCCGGAGTTGGACACTAAGCCCCGCGCGCGGAGCGACGCAACAGTGCGCCTGAGGCCATCAGGCAGACGCCGATTATGACCCCGAGCAGAACGTTCATGCCGGTGGCCGGAAGCGTGTTACCCGACGGATCATGTCCGGTGGTGCCGGTCCCGGTCGCGGGCGCGCTGCTGGTGGTGGTCCCGGCCGTGGTGCTGGTCTCGGCGGTCGCCGGGCCGCTGGTCGATGAGCTGCTCGTGCTGGTGGAAGGCGTAGGGGTCGGTGCAGGGCTCGTGGAGGGGCTCGGCGCGCGGGTCGAGGTCGACGATTGCGACGTGCTTGACGAGGACTGGTTGTGTCCGCTGCCGGCGAGCGGATCGACGTACTGCTGGTCACCCGCGGAGGGACCAGTGGCCAAGGCGCTCGCCGGAGCCAGCACTGCCGCGCAGCCCAGGACGATCAGACATACGACCAGCGTTCTACTCACCGGGCGCACAAGTATGGCACCACCAGAACTCGCAGATAGCCTGTCGCGAGGATGCGCCTGCTGATCAGCTACTCCGGCGCGTTCGGCGGGGCCGAGCGGGTGCTGCTCGAGCTCGCGGAGGCGATCGGAGGCGAGCGGTCCATGGCCTGCCCCCCGGGGGAGCTCGCCGCCGCGGCGGAACAGCGAGGGCTGCGAGTGTTCACGCTCCCGCCTCGGCGCCTCGAGTTGCGCCGCGACCCGCTCAGGGCCGGGGCGAGACTTGCCTGGCACGCCCGCGAGGCCTGCTCACTCGCCGTTGCGCTGCAGCCCGAGCTGGTTGTGGCATGGGGGATGCGCTCGGCGCTCGCGCTGTGGTCCGGGGGCGCGATGCGCCGGTTCCCGGTGGTTTTCGGTCACAACGACTTTCTGCCCGGGCCGGCGGTCGGTGCGGTGGTCCGGGCGGCGGCAGCCTCGGCGACCCGCGTGCTCGTCCCATCGTCGGCGGTCGCCGCCGATCTCGATCCGCGCGGTCGCTTCCGCGGCAAGATGGCGGTGGTCCATCCGGGGGTGGACGTCGACCGGCTCGCTGCGGTAGCCCGGGAGCCGGTCGATCCGCCCGAGGTGCTCGTTCTCGGCGCGCTGGTCCCCTGGAAGCGTCCGGAGCTGGCGCTCGAGACGCTCGCGCTGGCCCGCAGGCAGCGACCCGAGCTCCGCCTGCGATTCGTGGGCGGGCCCCTCGAGCGCGACGGCGAGATGGCCGTCGCCAGCCTACGGGAGCGGGCCTCACGCCCCGACCTGGCCGGCGCGGTGAAGATGTGCGGGCCCCTGCCGGACGCTCGCGGCGAGCTGGCGCGAGCCATCTGCCTGCTGCACTGCGCCCCGCGCGAACCGTTCGGCCTGGCGCTGGTCGAGGCACTGGCCGCGGGCTGCCCGGTCGTCGCGCCTGACGCTGCCGGGCCGCGGGAAGTCGTCGACCCCGAGTGCGGGATCCTCTATCCCCCGGGCGATGCGCGCGCCGCGGCCGACGCCCTCCTGCGGCTGCTCTCTGACCCCGCCGAGGCGCGGGCTATGGGCGTTCGGGGGCAAGCCAGCGCCCGGGCGCGCTTCAGCCTGGCTCAAGCCCGAGCCGGCTTTGCGCGGGCGGTGTTGCCAGTGGCTCGGCACGAACCGCGTCCTCGCAGGGGTGGCGCGCCCGGGCGGCTGGCGCTGGTGACCGTGAGTCACGAGTCTGCCGCGGACCTCGAGCGTCTGCTCGACTCGGTCTGCCGCCAGTTGCCGGGGTCTCGCGTGGTAGTAGTCGACTGCGGTTCGCGCGATGGGACCGCCGACGTGGCCCAGCGGTCGTGGCGCGGGATCTCGGTCGAGCTGCTGGCGCTCGGGCGAAACGCAGGCTTCGGCGCCGGCTGCAATCGCGGCCTGGGGCTGGTCCGCGAGCCGGTCACCGCTCTGGTCAATCCCGACGTCGAGCTGATCGATGGCTCACTGGACGAGCTCACCGATGAGGCGCTCCGGCCGCAGGCGGCGGAGCGGCTGCTCGCACCGCTGGTGCTCTCACCGGACGGCTCGCGTCAGGACACGGTGCACCCGCTCCCGACGTCGGTCGCTGACCTGGTCCGTTCGCTGATTTCACCTGCGCTGGTCGCGGGCCCGCTGGCGCCCGCGCTCGAGCCGCTGGCGCCCTGGCGCGCACGCCAGCCGCGGCGCGTGGGCTGGGCGGTCGGCTGCGCGCTAGTCGCGAGAACCGCCACCTTCGCCAGGCTCGGGCCCTTCGACGAGCGGATCTTCATGTACGGCGAGGACCTCGACCTCGGGCTCCGAGCGCGAGCCCTGGGGATCGAGACGTGGTTTTGGCCTCGCGCCCGCCTGCTTCACCGACGTTCCCACGCGAGCGCCCGCGCCTTCGGCGGTGAACCTTTCGAACGGCTCGCTCGCGCTCGCCACGAGGCGGTCAGGCGACAGCTCGGTCCCCGACGAGCGCATCTGGATGACCTCGCCCAAGCGGTCACCTTCCGCTCGCGGATCGCGCTCAAGCGTGCCCTGGGAAGACCAAATGACCGGGAGCACCGGCAACTCGAGGCGCTGGCGGTCGTCTCACGCGCGCGCTGAGTCGACCCCGCTCGGTGCTGGTGGCCGTGGCGGCCGGCGTCGGGACACTGGCGGTCGCTATCGCGCTGCTGTCCGGGCCCGGCGGCCGCGGTCGCCGGCCCGAGCACGAACTGCCGCTGCCGACGCTGGGGACAGAGCAGATTGGCGCTAGCGTCAATCTGCTGTTCAACGGCTCAGGAGTGGCCGCAGCCACCATCAACCAGCAGCTAGCGGCGCTGCGGGCTACAGGAGCCACAATCGCCCGCTCGGATGCCTTGTGGGAGCGGACCGAACCGGCTCCTCCGGTCGATGGCGTTCACCGCTATGACTGGGCATTTGACGATCTGATCGCCGGCTCGCTGGCCGCGCACGGACTGCGCTGGCTGCCGATCGTCGACTACTCGCCCTCGTGGGTACAGTCGGTCCGGGGTCAGGACCACTCGCCGCCACGGTCGAGTGCTGATTACGCCGCCTACGCCGCCGCGTTGGCCTCGCGCTACGCCGACGGTGGCTCCTTCTGGCGGCTACATCCGCGGCTGCGAGCACTGCCGATCGAGGCTCTCGAGATCTGGAATGAGCCCGACACCACGGTGTTCTGGGTGCCGGGCCCCCGTCCGGCAATGTACGCCCGGCTGTATGCGGGCGCGCGCCAGGCGGTACACGCCGCGAATGCGCACGTCCGGGCGCTGGTGGGTGGGCTGGCGGACGCTCCCCGCTTCGTGGCGGCCATGCTTTCCGCCGAGCCGGCGCTGCGGTCGGAGATCGACGGTGTGGCCATTCATCCCTACGGCCGCTCGCCGGATTCCGTGTTGGCGAGCGTGGCGGCTTCGCGCCAGGCGCTGGATACGGCCGGCCTGGCGGCCGTTCCGCTGTATGTGACGGAGTTCGGTTGGACCACCAGTCCGCGAGGAGCGCTTGACTGGCTGCCGGCGCGACTGCGCCCGTCCTATATCGCGCTTGCGGTGCAAGCGCTCGCTCGCTCGGCGTGCCGCTACGGGATAGCGGCGGTCTTCCTGTACACGTGGTTCTCGCCGCGGCGCAATGCCGCCGACAGTGAACAGTGGTTCGGTATCAGTCCACCTGGCTACGGCGGCGGTCCAGACGTGGCGGCCTTTTCCCACGCTGTACGGCTCGCGCGAGCAAAGGCCGTGGCCAGCGGGGTTTGCCGACAGTAATCGTGAGGGCTCAACCCCGTCCGGCGTATACACGGCCGTCGCGAGCGACGACCGTCACCAGGTTTCCGAGCGCGATGCTGGCGTCCGCGAGGTGCAGCCCCCACTGCGGCGTGGGACTGGGACGGGGGTCAGGTGCCCCGCGCAGCGGCGTGATCTCGAGCACGTCGGTGCCTGCTGCGCTCGAGCACCGGGCCTGGTAGGCGCCGGGGGCCGAGCTCCAGACGGTCTTCGGTTTCGGCAGCACCACACCCAGCAGCTTGATCGTCAGCGCAGTCAGCGTCCTGGGGGCGAATGGCTTCGAGGGAAGGATCGGATCAAGCAGACCGTGGCTGGCACTTAGCCGAGCCGGGTTGATACACAGCACCTGGTCGCCAGAACCAGCGGGGGCGCGACCGAAAAAGCTGTTTGCCGGTGGCGTTTGGTCGAAGGTCGAGAAAGCGACGACGCAGTGAAGCTGCCTCGGCCGGGTGCATGCCGGGATGTGCTTGAAGTCTCCACCGATGTCCGACCCGCTGCGGACTAGCACGTTGCCTCCCAGGAGAATCGCCGAGACCAACCGGTGCCGGAGTTTCGGGTTTGGATCGATCTTTTCTGCGAGCAGCCTCCTAAGCACGAACGCCCCCTGGGAGTGTCCGATCAGCACGAATCCACGGCCAGCGCTGTAGCGGCGCAGATACTCACGGAAGGCGCTGAGCAAATCTCGGTAAGGGACGGCCAGCGCGGCAGGTGACCCTGGGCCGACACGTTGCAGGTAGGGCACCGTCAGCTGCCGGTACATCGGTGCGAACACGCGGCAATATTGCGAGTAGCGGGCAACCTGGACAAGCGCCACCGAGCGCTCCTCGGGCTCGATTTTGAGGTTCGAATACTCCGTCTGCTGGTCGCTGACCGTCGGATAGACGTAGAAGCAGTCGATCGCGGGATCTCGCACTTGCCGTGGCTGACGGACGCCGAGCCGTTCGTATCTAGGGGAGTAGACCGTCGTCGACAGTCCGGGCGTGCATGGGTCAGGCTGCAAACCGGGACGGCAGAGCCATACCGTCTTGGCGCTCACGGCCTGCGCCGACAGCAGGCCGCAAAGACCCGCGAGCATCAGCACAAACAACGCTCGCCTCACCATGGCTAGCCGCGCGCCGCGCACACCGTGGCGATGCGGCCCTTGCGCCGGCAGCGCTCCATCGCCAGGGCGAGCTGACGGAACACCGTGAGCGCCGGCTTGGCGGTCACGCGGCCGTTCTGCCAGGCGAACAGTCCCGAGAACGCGAACGGATCCGCTCCCCGGTACTCATCGCCCATCCACGTGTAGTAGTACACGCTCAGCAGTCGCAGGGAAGCTCGGTTTGCCGCCAGCAGACGCAGCGCAGCGCTCGTGTTCCGGGCCTGGCCGGCCCGGGTTGTCTCGAAGTCGTAGACGTGAGTCGTCCGGTGCAGGGAAGACGGCCAGGTGAGCTCGCCGACGATCATCGGCTTGCGTCGATCGCCTTCCCGGTTCAGTACCTGTCGAACTTGGTTCAGGATGACGATCACGCCCGGCGGGTACTTCGTGAACGGGTGGACGTCGACGATGTCGAACAGCCCCCGGGCGCCCTGCCGATAGATCTGCGGCAGGTCCCTCCAGGCGTAGCCAGTCACGCCTCCCAGGACGATTCGGGCGCCCGGGTCGGCCTGCTTGATCGCCGTGTGCGCGGCGCGCAGCAGCGCGACGTAGCTGGGGGCGAACGGCTGAATCGGCCAAAACTCCGTGATGTCGGGCTCGTTCCAGATCTCCCACGTGCGAATCGGGCGCTTGACCAGACCGGGGTTCTCGCTCCAGAAGCTCCCGTTCGGCCCGTAGCGCTGCACCAGGGTGGTCAGATAGTTGGCGTAAGGCTGATCTGTAGCCGGGGCCGCAAACAGCGACGGCCGGGCCGGAGCCTGGTCCCACAACGGCGCATAGATCACCACCGGCAGAAGCGACAGGCCCCGCGCGTCGGCCTGCTTGACCAGCTGATCGGTCTGAGCAAAGCTCGTTGGCACCCCATATGCGCCGCTCCCGAAGCGGTTCAGCTGGCCAGCGGGCACATCGTTCCAGCTCGCATATGGCTGGGCCGCTGACCAATCGAACGTGGTGCGAACGCTCTCCACGCCGCTCGCCACCATCCGCTTGAACTGCGGGGCGAGGCTAACCCCGTCCTGTGGGGTCAGTAGCGGACCGTCGGCATTCATCCCCACGAACCTCTTGGGCACCGGAGACCCCGGCAGCGGTGCCCCGCTCGCCAGCGTCGGCGCCGCGAGCGTCACGGCGATGACGGAAGCCAGCGCGAGCAGGCAGACGAACGCTGGCGAGCGGCGGGGCATCGACCGGCGGCAGTGTAGAGCTAGGGCCCCTCAGGCCACGCCGCTTCCGGCCCGGCTTCGTCAGGGTGCCGGGACTCCTCGGGCCGGCCGGCGCGCGGCAGTCGGGCTCGTCAATCTCCCGGATCGAGGTCGATTCGAATTGTGAGCAGCTCTCCTTCCGCGACTTGTGAGAGGGCGCGCAGCAGGATCCCGTCCAGCCGGTAGCCGGGCCTCCCCCGCCCGAGCGCGCGATGACGTCGGCGCGCGTCATCTTCGGGCATCGGCCGCGCCGTGCCCGAGTGCCAGCGCATCGAGAGGCCGTCTCGCAGACGAGCGGGACGAGCTCTGACGCGGACGCGGGAATCGGCACGGATGTTGCGCACGTACTGAGCCTTCTCGCCCAGAGCCGAAATCAGCCAGAAGATGTCCCCCTGAAGCCCGTTGGCGACCGGAATCTGGCGTGGGTGCCCGCTCCGCCGTCCAGTCGTCTCAAGCAGCGCGTACGTCGGCGGCGCCAGCCCAACCCTCAGAAGCGTGCTGACCACGCGGTTGACAAAACGGTTCTGGACGAGCAACAGCCGGCGCACGCAGGACGCGGTGTCAAGTGACCCCGTCCTCACGCGGCCGGCCGAAGCACGCGGTCCCGAGCGTGCTCGATCGCCAGCCCGCCGGCGCTGATCGCACTCGCGAACGAGACCTCCGCCAGGCACCCATCTGCCGCCACCTGGTCGCCACACAGGAAAACTCCTCCGCCGCGGTCGATGGCCGGACGGTCGGTCCAGCTCGTGCCCGGAAGGTCGAGCGCGCCGTTGCGGCCGTCCATCACCTGGCGCCGGCGCCAGGTGACCCGCTGGTGCCAATCCTCGTAGGATGCGTCGAGCAGCAGCTCGAGGCGGGTGGCGGCGTCTTCGGCACTCTCGTTGGGCCGGATCGGCATGTGTGCCTGGACCAGATGCTCGCCGGGCGGCGCCAGCGAGGAATCCTGCGCCGAGAAGCGCTCCACCCACCCGGCCGTCTCGAGGTCGCACACCACATACGGGTCGCCGCGGCGCTCCTGCAGCGCGAGGTCCAGACAGACCGTGCAGCCGCTCAGCCAGTGCAGCGCGTCGTCGCCGAGCAGACGGCGGGCGTCGCACAGCTCGAGGGCCACGATCACCGGCGGCTGGGGCAGCGAGTCGACGCGCTCTCCCGTCACGATCTCCACTCCCAGCGAGCGCGCGTGCCGCTCGAGCGAGTGGACCAGGCTCGTCCAGCCCCCGACGATGAACCGCGCCGGCGGCCGGGGGGTCAGGAGCAGCCGTTGCGTGCGCTCCCAGACAAAAGCCGCCGAGAGTTCGCCAGGGTCGTGGTAGAAGGTGTAGACGCCCGCCACGGCGGACAGGAAGTCGGCCGTTCGCTCGTCGCTGTGGTCGGTGACCCAGGCCCGAAACGATTGGTCGACGGGTGCCATGCGACCCCGCAGGCGCAGCCCCGGAGGGATCAGACTCAGCGGCGGTGTGCGGTGCGTAGCTCCCTCGTAATGAAACCGAACGCCGGTCAATGCAGGGCGCGCCAGCGGCGGCATCAGGTTTCGCGCGTTCACCCAGTTCCACAGCACGCCTCCGACGTAGACGGCGTGTGGCCCGAGGTTGGCCTTGTAGGGACCGTCGGTGCTGCGCGCCCTGCCCCCGAGCACCTCGTGGGCTTCGAACAGCCGCACGTTGGCGCCTCCCTCAGCGCAGGTGATCGCTGCCGTCAGCCCGGCGACTCCGCCTCCTATGACTGTGATCTGGTTCATGGCCGGTTACCGTACGCCAGTGCTGGCCCTCCGTACAGTTCCAGTTTGTGGGCGTCTATAAAGGGCCAGTTGATCTGCTGGTGGAGCTCGAAAGAGGCGCTGAGGCGCCGCTGTACGAGCAGCTCGAGCGCACGCTGCGCGATGCGATCCGCGGCGGCCGTTTGCCGGCTGGCACGCGGCTGCCGTCTAGCCGGGGACTGGCGGCGGAGCTCGGAATCTCGCGCGGGGTGGTGAGCTCCGCCTACGACCAGCTGGTCGCGGAGGGGTACCTGGAGACAAGACAGGGGGCCCCGGTGCGAGTTGCTGCTGGCGTCCGGGCCCAAACCCCGCGGCCGCCGGCGCCCTCGCTGCAGACGCGTCACCCGTACGACTTTGCTCCCGGCCTGCCTGACCTCGCCGGGTTCCCTCGCGATCGGTGGCTGCGCTCGCTACGCAACGCTTGGCGGGAGACGCCGCTCGACGCCGTCGGCTACGGTGATCCGCGCGGCGTCCCGGAGCTGCGCGAGGCGCTGGCCGACTACCTGGGACGCGCCCGCGGCGCGGATGCCGATCCCGAGCATCTGTTGGTCTGCACCGGCTTTCGCCAAGGGCTCTCGATTACGTCCCGCTGGCTGAGAGGCAACGGCGTGGAGCACGTGGCGCTTGAGGAGCCGGGCTGGCACGCCCAGCGGCTGATCATCGAAGAGGCGGGCCTTGCGGTGACCCCGATCCCGGTCGACGGCGAAGGTCTCGACGTCGCCGCGCTGGAGCGCAGCGGCGCCGACGCCGTGGTGGTGACACCCGCGCACCAGTTTCCGACCGGCGTTCCGCTCAGCGCACGTCGTCGGGCGGCATTGATCGAATGGGCCGAGCGGGGCGACCGCCTCGTCATCGAGGACGACTACGACAGCGAGCTGTGTAGCGAACGAGTAGGCGCGCTCCAGGGGTTGGCCCCCGACCGCGTGCTCTACATCGGATCGGCCAGCAAGCGGCTGACGCCGGGGATGCGGCTCGGGTGGATGCTGCCGCCGTCCTGGCTCTCGTGGGCGCTGATCTCCGCCAAGGCGATCGAGGACGCCGGCTCGGAGATCGCCGGCCAGCTCGCGTTGGCAGACTTCATCGTCCGCGGCGAGCTGGAGCGTCACCTGCGGCGCATGCGGTTGCGCTATGCGCAGCGCAGAACGGCGCTCCTGGCGGCGCTGGGCAGCGCGCTCCCCAAATGGCGTCCGGCACCGGCGAATGGTGGTCTCTATCTAGTCGCGTCGCTGCCCGAAGGGCTCGATGAGGCCGCGTTGATCGCGGCCGCCGCCCGACACGGCGTGGGGGTCGAGGGCCTTTCGCTTCACAGCTACACCGGTCAGAGCCCGCCGGGGCTGGTGCTCGGTCACGGCTCCATGGCCGAGCCGTCGATCGCGCGGGGAATCGAGCTGCTCAGCGGCGCTCTCGCTGGCTGACGATCAGCGGGGAGCGGCCCATCCCGCGGGGCTGCGGGACACAGCGTGAGCGCCGGCGCCGACGGCGATGATGATGCCCAGGCCCAGGGCCAGCGCGCCGCCCGGCCCCACGTTGATTACCAGCAGCGCCCCGCAGGCCCCACCGAGGGCAAACGCGAATAGGGCCAGCCCTCGCCGAAGCATGACCGGGTCCCAGACGCCGCGGTTCCACTCGGTGATCGCACCGGTCATCGTCAGGGTCAGGACCACGGTCATCAGGTCGGGGACCTTTAGGTAGCGGATCAGCGCCAGCTGAGTGCCCATCGATAGGGCCAGGAGCACGATCACCGCATCCCGCGCTCCGGGCGAGAGAGAGGATCCTGCCACGAGCGCCGTGGCCGTCACCGCGACCGCGCAGACCGCCTTGGTGGCAAGTATGTCGCGGAACGCCCGTCCGCGATGGGCATGAGCGTGTCGGCACTCCCACCCACCAATCACTGCGCCGATGGCGAAGGCGCCCAGCGAGATGGCGCAGATACCGACAGCAAACCCTTTCGCCCCGGCCGCCGCCAGGCCGATGAACAGCAGGTTGCCGGTCATCGTGGCCACGAACACGTGGCCGAGCCGCAGAAAGCTTGTGGCGTCCACCACGCCAGCCAGCATCGTTAACCCCAGTAGCAGGGCCGGCAGGGGCCCGTCGCGGTCGTCGTACACGGCTTCGAGTAGCCGCCCGGCAGGCCCGGCGCCACCGAGCGCGGAGCGTGACGGAGTTGCCGTCGCCATCTGTGTTCGGATCCTACGCGCGCCCGGGGCCAAGTCCCGCCGCAACCGCGCGTTTCGGAGCATTGCACCGTTTACGCCGGGGTACTGCGGCGATTTTGCGCTCTAATCGCGATGTGCGAAAGCTCATGGCACTGGTGGCGGCGGTGGTGCTGGTGGACACGATGTTCTACGCGGCGATATCGCCGCTGCTTCCCTACTACGTACACCACTTCCAGCTCCCGAAGTCGCAGGCCGGCGTGCTCGCAGCCGCGTACGCGGCCGGCACGCTCATAGGCTCGCTCCCGGCTGGGTGGCTGGCGGCGCGACTCGGGGTACGGGCAACGCTGAGCTCCGGACTGGGCTTGATGGTCGTCTCGAGTCTGGTGTTTGGATTCGCCGGCAGCGTCGCGGTGCTAGACACGGCACGCTTCGTGCAAGGCGTGGGCGGTGCTGGCTCGTGGGCCGCAGGCATGGCGTGGCTGATCGCCCGGGCACCCGAGGAACGGCAGGCCGAGGTGATCGGCGCCACCTTGGCCGCGGCGATCGCAGGCGCGCTGCTGGGGCCCGTGCTGGGCACGATCGCATCCCAGACGACGCCCAAGTCCACGTTCTCGGCCGTGTCCGCCCTAGGGCTGGTTCTGCTTCTATGGGCCTCGACCGAGGCTGCGCCCGCTCCCAGCGGTGGGACCCGCCTTCGGTCGTTCGCCCCCGCCCTGCGCGATCGTCGGGTGCTGATGGGCATCTGGCTGACGGCGCTCGCCGCCCTGCTGTACGGCACGCTCGCGGTGCTCGCACCGTTGCGCCTGAGCCATCTCGGCGCAAGCAATCCGACCGTGGGGCTGGCGTTTGTGGCCGGCGCGGCGATCGCGGCCCTCAGCAGCCCGTTCATTGGACGGCTGTCAGACCGCCGCGGGTGGCGACTGCCGGTCCTGGCCGGACTCTGCCTCTCGACGGTGTGGACGGTGCTGCTGGCCCTGCCACGAACCGTGGCCCTGCTGTTCGGGCTGGTAGTGGTCGCCGATGGGCTGTTCGGGGTTCCCTACTCTCCGGCCGGGGCGATGATCTCGGGCGGCTCGCGGGACGTAGGGCTGGACCAGGCATACGGATTCGCCATGTTCAACATGGCGTGGGCCGTGGGACAAGTCATCGGCGGCGCCGGCAGCGCTGGACTCGCGCAGGCCACCGCCGACGCCGTCCCCTATTCCCTCCTGGGCGCGCTGTGCCTGCTCACCGCGCTGACGGCGGTCAGACGTTCACCGGCTCGCCGGGCCAGCGCCGTCAACTAATGGCCGCAGGCGCCGCCTTTGTCGAGGCTCTGACGTCCCCGGTCGGCAGGCGCCAATTCAGAAACACCAAGCCGACAACCGCTCCGGCCAGCGACAGGCCAGCAATCACCCACGACGCTCGCTCATATACGTTCAGCGTCGCGATCGGCGAGCGGGGGGACCCGAGGATTGCGATCAGGATCGCCACCCCGATCGCCATACCGATCTGGCGCACCATGTTGACCACCGCCGAGCCGGTGGCGAACGAGTGCGGCGGCAGCGAAGAGGCGCCCGTGGCCATCAGGGTTGGAAGGGTGAGGCCGACTCCGATCCCGGTCAGGATCATGCCTCCCAGCATCTCGCCGACGTAGTCGGGGGCCAGGCCGATGGCCAGTGCCCACCAAACGGCACCCGCGGCGAAGGCCACGGATCCTGCCGCGATCACGCTGCCCGGACCGAACCTGGCCGTCAGGCGGCCAGCGAGCAGGAACGAGAACAGCGGCACCATCAGCGGTCCCGGCGCGATCGCCAGCCCGGTAGTCAGCGCCGACCAGTGCCAGACGTCCTGCGCCCACAGCACCCGGGAGAGCAGCATCGCTCCGAATGCCGAGGAGAAGAACAGCGCTACGGCCGTGGCCCCGGTAAACGGCCGCAACCGGAACAGCGAGGAGTCAATCAGCGGATTGCGATGCCGAACTGTGTGGGCGGCGAACAGTGCCAGCGCTCCGGCGCCGCCGGCCAGCGCTCCGAGCGTCCGTAAGTCCGCCCATCCCCAGCTGCCGCCCTTGACGAGCCCGAGCACCATCGCGGCCACTCCGCCGGTGATTAGCAGCGCCCCAAGCGCGTCCGGCACCGACACAGGATGCCCGGCCACGCGTGGCAGCCGCCGCCAGCCGACCCACAGCGCGGCCAGCCCGATCGGGACGTTGACAAAGAACACCCACCTCCAGCTCGCCGCCACCAGCACCCCGCCGGCCACCGGGCCGGCCGCCGCGGCGAGCCCGCCCACGGCCGTCCAGGCACGGACCGCCCCGTGCCGTCGCTCAGGCGGCGAGGTGGCAAGGATCAAGCCCAGCGAGGTAGGGGTCAGCAACGCCGCACCTGCCGCCTGCACGACGCGGAAAGCGACGAGCAGCGGCACGCTGTCGGCTGCTCCACAAGCCGCGGAGGCGGCGACGAACACGGCTACCCCTATCAGGAATCCCTGCTCGCGCGGGTAGCGCTCGGCCGCCCGGCCGAACAGCACCAACAGCGACGCGTACACGATCGCGTAGCCGTTCAGCACCCACGAGAGGTCGGCCACGGCGTCGCCGCGAACGTGGAGGTCGCGGGCCATCTGCGGCAGCGCCACGTTGACGATGAACAGGTCGAGGCTGGCGAGGACTACGCCGGCGCACACGATGACCAGCACCAGCTGCGGCGAGGCGTCGCGGTTGCGGCTCGTGAGGCCCGAAAATCTTGAGGAGAGCTGACTAAGGTTGCGCATAGTCAGGCACTGTAACAAACTGACTTAGGAAGTACATAGTCAGCTATGATCTGGGCATGGAGCACGTCATTCGCATGACAGGTCGGCTCGAGCCTCGCGGTGCGTGGAAGGCTGAGGGCTGCACGATCGCCAAGACACTCGAGGTGATCACGACCCGCTCGGCGTTCCTCATCCTCCGCGAGGCCTTCTATGGCACCTCGCGGTTCGATGACTTCGCCCAGCGGGCGGACCTCAGCGAGCCCGTCACCGCCACGCGGCTGAAGGAGTTGGTCCAGCACGGCCTGCTGGAGCGCGCGGACTACCGGGAGCCAGGACAGCGCACCCGTCAGCGCTATCGCCTGACCGACAAGGGCGCGGACCTATTCCCAGCGCTGGTGGCCCTGATGCAGTGGGGCGCCCGCTGGCTGGACGAGCGTGGTGGACCGGTTGAGCTACGCCACCGTGATTGCGGCCAGTCCGTAGCCGTTGAGCTTCGCTGTGCCGCCGGGCACGCCGTGACCCCGGACGAGCTCGACCTCTCCCCCCGCAGGACACGCCGTACGCGCGGGTCGGCGACCGGCGGATAGCCTCCCATCCTTCGTGTGGCCACTAAGGAGCGTCGGATGGAGATAACTCGCACCAGAATCGACACCGTCAAGGGGCCGGCCGACTGGTTCACCGGAGACGTTTATCTCGACACGATCGCCGCCCCTCCCGCCCCGGCGCGGGTCCAGGCCGCGCTCGTGCACTTCACTCCGGGCGCCCGGACCGCCTGGCATACGCATCCGCTGGGGCAGACTATCTTCGTGACCGAGGGCGTCGGCCTTTGCCAGCGCGAAGGAGAACCCGTGGAGGTAATCCGGCCCGGCGACCGGGTCTTCTTCGAACCTGGCGAGAACCACTGGCACGGTGCGGCGCCCAATCGGTTCATGGTTCACATCGCCATGCAGGAGGCCGATGACACCGGAAGTCCCGTCACCTGGGGAGAGCACGTCACCGACGAGCAGTACGCCGCAGCGCCATCCTCCTAGGACCTGGGCGCGGCCGGCGCCGAAGGTCGGATCCGGGAAGTTGGGCACTCCTGCGAACGTATGCAGCGCACGGCCGCGGCTGGGATCGCGCGAAGCTCGACGCGGCATTGCTAACGCCCGTGTTGAGCGGCTTGCCAACGCTGAGGTAACCTCCGGCCGCCGTAAACGCCCGCACGCGTTCGGGAGTGCGATATGCCCTATGCCGTGGATTTCGACACCGTTTCGACCGTCGGTCTGGAGTCCTCGCCGGTCGCAGCCGCGCTGGCTGGCATGCGGGCACACGAGGCTCGGTACTTCAAGAACAAGTACGACCACGTCTTCGAGGTGGAGCCGGCCAGCGACGCCGCGGCGACCATCGACTGGGTGCACCGCATCCTCAAGGAAGAACGTGACATCGTCATCTCGTCTCTCCCTCTCGAGGCTACGGGCTTCCAACTCGAGAACATTCGAATCGCCTACGTCTTCTACGAGAACGGTCTGTCGATCAACGTGATGTACACCGTCGATGACCCCAAGAAGCGGGCGGTCGGGTTCAAGCTCTCCGAAGGGATGGAAGCTCCCGCTGAGCTCTCCTCACGGTTCAAGTTCGCGACCCAGAAGTCGAAGCTGGCCGGAACGATTCGCGGCTCATACTTCGCCTTCACGAACGACTATTGACCCCGGGACCAGCCTTCCGTCAGTCATCTCCCTTGGGGCTTGAGACGCGATCGTCCGGACTGCGATCGGCGGATCCCTCAGGACGGCTAGACAGACACGAACTCGACCGGTGGCGCTGCCGCCTGCTCGCCGAGCAGGCCCTGAAATTCCTGGAGCGAGGCGCGCATGCCCTCCAGCATCGGCCAAGGATCTTCGAGTTGCTCGCGATCGCCGATGATTCCCACGTCGATGTGGTCCAGATAGCTGATCACGGTGATGTTCAGGCCCACTCCGTCGGTGATCGTGGAGACCGGGTAGTAGGCCAGCATTCGCGCGCCAGCGAGGTAGAGCGGCTCCCGTGGACCGGGCACGTTCGAGATAACGAGATTCAGTACGGGCGGCACCGGAGCGCGGGCAAGCAGCCCCATCGTCACGCGAGAGGCAGCACTCATCAGCGCGGGCGGGACGAACTGCGTCGCGTCCTGCATGAGCTCTGCCGGCGTCGCCTTGTGCCGCTCCTTGGCCACTGCGAGCACCTCGTGCGTTTGCTCGATCCGCCGCCGCGGATTGGGCTCGTTGGTGGGTATCGGGACGAACATGGCCGACACCCGGTTTCCGAACGTGCCCGCCTCCTCCTCGGTGCGCACGGACACCGGCACCATCGCCACCAGCGGCTGGTCGGGCAGCTCGCCTCGCTCCTCGAGCCAGGCGCGGAGCATCGAAGCGCAAAGAGCGACGATCACGTCGTTAACCGTGACGCCCAACTCGTTTTTGACTGCCTTGACCGTTTCCAGCGGCAGCGAGCCGATCGCCAGACGGCGGTGGGGCGTGATGGGCCCATTGAACCGGGTTCGCGGTGCGTTGGTACGCGGCGCCTCGAGCATGTCCTCCTCAGCGGAAAAGCCGGGCAGCAGCGCGGCGGCGCGCACGGCGCCGCGGCGGAGCCTCCGCATTCCGGGGATCCTCTGCACGCCGGGCAGGGCATCCAGGTTCGCCAACGCGGTTGGCACGGCGCTCGCCACGGCCAGCGGCCGGCGAGGCAGCCCCAGTAAACCTCGCCCCAGGAGCCTCAAATCGCTCGGCGCTGCCTGGGGGCGCTGCTCGGGCTCGGGATGCGGAATCTCTCTGCCCTCGGGGTGTTGGTCAAGCAGCACCGCGAGGATCTCGTTGCCCGACACGCCGTCGATGGCCGAGTGGTGAAACTTGGTGAGCATGGCGTCGTGGCCGCCCTCCAGCCCACGGATCAGGTACAGCTCCCATAGGGGGCGCGAGCGATCGAGCGGGCGGGCCATGATCCGTGCCACCTGCTCGGCAAGCTGGTGGTAATTCCCGGGTGGCGCCAGGCCGATCTCACGGACGTGGAAGTCGATATCGAAGTCCGAGTCCTCGATCCAGTACGGAAGATCGAGCCCGAGCGGGATCGTCGCCAGCTTCTGCGTGAACGGGGGCAGGAGGTGAATGCGCTCGGAGATCTGATGACAGATATCCCCGACCGTGAGCTCGCCTCCCGCTGCCGAGGCGGGGTCATAGACCGCCAAGCCTCCGACGTGCCCGAACGCTCGCGGGGTCTCGATCGCCAGAAACTGGGCGTCCAAGCTACTTAACTGCCGCATGTCTCCCGTCTCCCTCGTGAGGACTCAAGCTCGTACTTCCCACTGCGACGGCCGCACAACCGCACCCGAATCGCCGAAAGCACTAGCTTTCCGACTCGAAAGGCTCCTGATGACGTCTTCCGACGCCCACCCCAGGCGCGGCCGCAGTCTGCGATCTACGATCTCCTCGATCGGTGAACTGCGGCTGGAACTGGCCGAACGCGACGTTCCCGAGCCTGACGGCAGCGAGGTGGTGGTAGCCGTCGAAGCCTCGCCGATCAATCCCTCGGATCTCGGCGTGCTGTTGGGTGCGGTCGTCCCCGGCACGCTGCGGCCCGACGGGCCAGACCTGGTGGGCGCCGTGCCAGAGGCCGCGCTCCCGCTGTATCGCGACCGTCTGGACAAGCCGCTGCCAGTCGGCAACGAGGGCGCAGGCACCGTGATCGCGGCGGGCCCGGAAGCAGCGGCGCTGATCGGCCGTCGCGTCGCGCTGTTCGGCGGGTCAATGTGGGCTGACTACCGCGTGGCTGACGCGGCCGCCGTGGTCGAACTCCCGGACGACGTGAGCACCGCGGAGGGTGCAGCGCTGTTCGTCAACCCGCTAACCGCGCTATCGATGGTCGAAACGATGCGCGCCGAGGGCCACAACGCGCTCGTGCACACGGCCGCTGCCTCCAACCTCGGGCAGATGCTCGTACGGATCTGCGCCGCCGATGGCATCGGCCTGGTCAACATTGTCCGGCGCCCCGAGCAGGCCCAAGTGCTGCGCGACCTTGGTGCGGTCCACGTCATCGACTCCTCAAAGTCGGACTTCGCCGGGCGACTCACCGATGCCATCCGCGCAACCGGCGCGACCCTAGCCTTCGACGCCATCGGCGGCGGCTCGCTGGCCGGCGACATCCTCACCGCGATGGAACGAGCACAGCCGCCGCTCACGTCGTACACGCCCTACGGAACCACGGTGCAAAAGCAGGTCTACATCTACGGCTCGCTCGATTTCTCCCCGACCGTCATTGACCGCAAGTTCGGACTGAGCTGGAGCGTCGGCGGATTCCTCCTGACGACCGCGCTGGCCCGCCTGAGCGGTGAGGCGATTGGCCGGATGCGCGCCCGCGTCCTGGCCGAGGCCAAGACAACATTCGCCTCGGGCTATGCACAGACCATCGGGTTACGTGACGTCTTGAACCCCGAGGTCCTCGCCGTCTTCGCGCGCCGCAGCACCGGGACGAAATACCTCATCGACCCATCGAGCGACCGCTCAACCTGATCAGCTGGCCCCTGCGACGATTCTTGCCACGCCCGTCACCCGGGAGCCAAATTCTCGATGGGCGGTGGCTCGAACGGGCGAGCTCCTGCTTGCAAGGCAGCATCAGAGGGGTCGACGTGCCGTCCGATGCGGCGAACGGGCCCAGGATACCATGAATTCGGCTGTCGTCCCGCCGATGGCCTAGACGGCGCCCCTCCCTGTGCTACAGCGGGAGCGAGTGCGCTGGTTCCACCCGCCCAACGGCGGGTAGGCAGCATCAAGGACACCAACCACATGAGGCGGTTATGAAGAAACTCCTCGAGCTCGTGCTATGCATCGTGCATCCAGTCGCGGTGGTCCTGATCTGGATCAACCTGGCGGGCCGGAGCGACCTGGAGCTGATTGCAAAGCTAACGTGGGCGATTGCGGCGATCGTACCCTTCGTGCCCTTCGTGTACGTACTCACCGGCAACGACCTCCTTTAGCCAACGCACCTGGGGATCGACGTCGCCGGCCGCACCCGCGCGGATAGCTTCGGAGACCTGCTCGTTCCCGCCGCGGGCATTGCTCTGTGCGGCGCGACCAGATCTCCCTCGCGCGAAAAGGAGGACACTCGGTCCGGCCCTCGCGTGGCGGGTCGCGACTTCTGGCGGCTCTAGCGCTGGAAGGCTGACAAGACGCACACCTCTCCTCGTGTGGAGGATGCGGTCGGGCGCGCGGATTGGCGCATCAGCGTCCGCTACAGCTGATCTCCACCGTCCCGCTTTGCACGCTCACCAAGACTCGGCGGAAATTCTTGAGCGCCACCAGCCTGAGCACGGTGCGCATCGGGTGGTTCGGGCCGAACCCGTTGCAGTTCGCCGGGCCGGTGCTGACGCGGTGGGTCTTGCCGGCCTTAACCTGGACAAAGGGGTCATCGAAGCTGCCGAACGTCCCCCACTGGCCTAGCTCCTGGACCTGGGTCTCGATGTGCGCATGGACGGTGCGCGAGGTCTTGCAACGGATCGAGCCCTTGCCGGTGATCTGGTTGTTGGCCACCGTGGGGGCGGCCGCGGTCAGCTTGCAGGGGACGCCGACTCGGGCTGTGCCCGCGGGGCGGCTTGCAGCCACGGCAATGCCGTTGCTCAAGATCGCGATAGCGGTCACAGCGAGCGCTGTGCTCGCCCCTCGCCGGCAGTCAACTCGACGCCGTCGTCGCACGGTGTCGAAGACTATTGGGCCTATGGGCTTTCGTCCACCGACCCATTGCCTGCGCCCGTGGCTTGCTACCTGTCGCTGCCCCAGTCCTGATTGCTCACCAGCGACGTGTGAACACCGCCGTGGTCGAAGGCGATCTCGTCGGTCGATCGCAGCGTGTCGGAACGGAGGATCTCGGCGATCCCGTCCCCGCGGGAGTACTCCATCCCACCGGGCCTTGCGATCCTGACCGTCTCCTCGTCCCCGGTGATGGGGTTCGTGATCGGAGCAAAGCTGTTCTCCATCGCGTCGCCGACGGTGATCTTGCCCCGCTTGCCCTCGACCTGGAAGTTAATCGGAACGACCGCCGGCTCCTTGACCTCGGTCACGATCGAGGCGAGTACTTCGAACCAGGTACCGCCCGCGGCGCCGGTGAGGATCTCCCCGATCGCTTCCATCTGCTGCTGGCTCATCGAGGGGTCAAGGTAGGGCTTGACCGTCCCGTTGCCCTCGTGAAGAGGCCCCGGCCAGTGGAACGCCACGCACCATTTGGAGCCCGCGAGCGACGCGCCGTCGAAGCTTCCCTCGTCGACCCGCATGCCGATGAAGCCCTCGCACGGCCCGTACGTCGGCGGGCTCTCAAAGTCGCACGGGCACCCGGGCGCACAGTTACAGCTCTTGAAATAGAGGCCCTTCATCTGCCAGTCAGCCATCGTCTCACTCCTTGGTTGGTCCCACTCAGAAATAACCGGGACCACATCCATGCCGACACCCGGACGGCCGGTGCTGCACCGGGCCCACGCCGCGCTCGCCGGCGCCTTGCTCACCTTGGCCGCCGTGAGCTGGGCGGCCACCGACGCGAGGATGGCGGGCATGGACGCCGGCCCCTGGACCGACCTTGGCACGCTCGGCTTCTACACCACCGCATGGGTGACGATGATGGCGGCGATGATGTTTCCCTCCATCGTGCCAATGGTGCTCGCCTACGACCGCGTCGCTTCAGGGCTCCGGGCACGCAGGCGACCCGGCGCAACCGCTGCCTTCGTGACCGGCTACCTGCTCAGCTGGACGATCTACGGGCTGCTGGCCTACGGACTCTTCCACCTCGTCGAGTCGATCTCACTCGACGCGCTCCGCTTCGAGCGCGGAGGCCGCTATCTCGCTGCCTCGGTGATCGCCGCCGCCGCGGTCTACCAACTCACGCCCGCAAAGGACGCTTGCCTGCGGCGCTGTCGTAGCCCGATCGAGTTCCTCACTGGGGAGTGGCGCGACGGCAATCGCGGCGCGCTGACGATGGGCGGGCTGCACGGAGCGTGGTGCATAGGGTGCTGCTGGGCGCTGATGGCGGCGCTGTTCGCCGTCGGCGTGATGAGCGTCGGGTGGATGATCCTCGTTGCCGCCATCATCGCCATCGAGAAGCTGCTGCCCTGGCGACGAGCCACCAGCACGGCCGTCGCGCTGGCGCTCCTCGTACTCGCGCTCGGCGTCGCATTCGCACCCAAGCGGGTCCCAGGGCTGACGGTGCCGGGCTCATCCTCAGCGCATCAAGCAATGAAGGAAATGCGATGACACCTCATCGCTAACACCCAGCCTTCGCTCCCGAAGTCGACCGCGACGCGACCTGGTAGGCCGTCGATATGTCCGCGGGTCGTGGTGGTGTCGAGCACTGTCGCTACTGCACGGGGCGTATTTGCCCGCGCCGGCTACTCCCCCGGGATGACGGAGAAGAGCCTTCTCTAGGTGACCGAGTGTCTCCCCAGCGCCGACGACAGAGCAGGCTTATGCCGGGACGATGCGGCCATGTTTTCGGCGAGTGGGAAGGAGCAAGACATGATCGTCTCAATGACACGTTGGGTGCTGCGCCACCGGCTGGTGGTCGCGTTCGCGTGGCTGGCGCTGACCTTCGGTGGCGCGGTAGCCGCGACCTCGCTGGGGAGCGCGCTGTCGCAGAAGTTCTCGATTCCGGGCGCCGCGATCGCGACTAACAACCGTATCGGGCACGAATTCGGCACCGGCGGTTCGCCGCTGGTTCCGGTCGTGAGCGTCGCCGGCGGCGATCTGCGCGCCCCGGCGCTCGCCCGGCAGGTAAACGCAGCGTTCGCGCGTGTCGCGGCCGCCGAGCCCGGGTCGCGGGTCGCCTCCTACGCGTCGACCGGCGATCCGGCGTTCCTCTCCGGCGATCATCGCACCGAGTACGCGCTGATCTTCACCCCGGCCGGCGTGACCGGCCAGCAGCTCTCTGGTGGCGTGCTCGACGCCGCCCGCCGGGCGGCTGGTTCGGTCAGCGTGGCGGGCGCGCCGGTGAATGTGACCGGCATCGACGCGCTGCGCAGCGCGGGCACGCAGGGCAAGGGCAATGGGGTGATGGCCGAGGCCATGCTCGGCGCCGGCGGCGCGCTGCTGGTGCTGGCGTTCGTGTTCGCCTCGTTCATCGCGATCGTCCCGCTCCTGACCGCCACGGTCGCGATCCTCTCGACGCTTCTGATCATCCGCGGGCTCGCCGCGCTGACGGCCGTCTCGACGATCGTCCAGTACCTGGTCGCGCTGATCGGCCTCGGGGTCGCGATCGACTACGCGCTGCTGGTGATCGTGCGCTGGCGGGAGGAGCGCGCCAACGGCCGTGAGAACCATGACGCGATCGTGGCGGCGATGGCCACCGCCGGGCGCGCGGTGATGTTCAGCGGCCTGACCGTCGCGGTCGGGCTGCTGGCGCTGATTCTCGTGCCGGTGGGTTTCCTGCGCTCGGTCGGGGTGGCCGGGATGCTGATCCCGCTGGTCTCGGTGGCCGTCGGGCTGACCCTGCTGCCGGTGATCCTCTCGAGCGTCGGCCCGCGGCTGGACTGGCCGCGGATCCGCCACGAGGACCGCGCCAGCCGCGGCTGGCTGGCCTGGGCGCGCCTCGTGACTCGCCATCGCTTCCCGGCCGCCGCGCTTGGCATCGGCGTGCTCGCCGTGCTGGTGATCGCCGCGACCGGCATCCACTTCGGCAACCCCGCTCCCGACAGCCTGGCCAAGCAAGGCCCCGCCCGGGCCGGACTGGTCGCGCTCGAGCGCTCCAGGATCGGCGCCGGCGCGCTCTCGCCGATTGACACGCTTGCCCCCGCCGGCCTGGCCAACGCCACAGCCGCTCGCCTCGCCCGGGTGCAAGGCGTCCGCACCGCGGTCGCTCCCACGGCCGCTCGCTGGCAGCGGGACGGGCAGGCGATCGTGGAGGCGCTCCCCGCCGCCGACCCATCAACCGCACACGGCGCGGCCACGGTCGACCGGGTGAAGGCTGCCGCCGGGCCGCAGGTCAGGGTTGGTGGTGCGCAGGCGGGCAACGAGGACTTCGTCTCGGCCGTGTACGGGTCGTTCCCGGAGATGATCGCGCTGATCGCGCTGCTCACCTTCGCCCTATTGGCCCGTGCATTCCGCTCGATCGTGCTACCGCTGAAGGCGATCGTGCTGAACATTGTCTCGGTCGGCGCGGCCTGGGGCGTGATGACGCTGGTGTGGCAGCACGGCTACGGCTCCAAGCCCCTGTTCGGGATCCCGGCTACCGGCACGATCACCCAGTGGGTGCCGCTGATGATGTTCGCGTTCCTGTTCGGGCTCTCGATGGACTACGAGGTGTTCATCCTCGCCCGCACCCGCGAGGAATACGACGCCACCGGCTGCACCCGCGAGGCCGCAGTTCGGGGGATGGCGCGCACCGGCCGGCTGGTCACCAGCGCGGCGCTGATCCTGTTCCTGTCCTTCGTGGCCCTCGGCACGGGTCCGGAGACCGACATCAAGATCTTGGCCGCCGGCCTTGGCGCCGGGATCCTGCTCGACGCCACCGTCGTGCGGGCGCTGCTCGTCCCGGCGCTGGTGTCCCTGTTCGGGCACTGGAACTGGTGGATGCCCGAGCTGCCCGGCCGGCTGCTATGGAGCAAACCCAGCCAGCCGACCAGTGGCACGCAGGTCGAGCAGGCGACGGCAACCGCCCGCTGACCGCAGAGCGGCACCGAAACCCAATCATCGAGCGCTAGGAGACAAGGTGATGAGAGCAGTGGTGATCGAGGTCAACGTGAGCGAGGTCGATCGGGACGCGGGGATCCAGAGACTGCGCGAGTGGCTCGTCCCGTCGATCAGCCGGATGCCGGGCTTCCTGTCGGGCACCTGGCTGACCGGCAACGAGCACAGCGTCGGGCTGTCGCTCACGATCTGGGACAGCGAGAAGTCCGCCCAGGCGTTCGCCGACCAATTCGGGATCGGCGCCAGCCCCCAGGCGGCCGCTTCTGTTGTGCGCTGCGAGCTGCGCGAGGTCGCCGCCACCGCCAACGCCGCCTCGCAAGCCACGCCGAGATGACCGGCACCAGCGGCCCTCATTCCGGTGCCACGCCGATCGTCCGTCCCGTGCGGGCGATCGGCGCCGTGGCGTACGCTCGCGCAAAGATGGATCCGGTCGCGAGCTGGCTGCGCACTCGACCCGCCGAGGTTCTGGACGGGCTGCTGGCGGCCCTTATCGCGCTCGTCGCGGTGGCTGGGACCGCCGCGCAATCGACCCCTCACGGCTACCGGCACCCGGACGCTCTCGCCTACGGGCTGGCGGCGCTCGCCTCGATGGGCCTGGCGGTGCGCCGGCGCCGGCCGCTGCCTGTGTTCGCGGTCACGCTCGGCGCCAGCGTGATCTTCGCAGCGCGCGGCTACCCCGGAGGCCCAGGCCTGATCCCGCTGCTGGTGGCCGTGTACACGGCGGCGGCCGCCGACACCAGGGTGCGCTCGCTGCTGCTCGGGGTGATCGCCGGTCTGGCACTCAGCAGCACGCGGCTGCTGTTCACGCGGGAAACGCTCGGATCGACAACGGTGAACGGGGTCAGCTGGATCGGGGCGTCGCTGTTTCTGGGTTGGGCGGTGGCGAACCGTCGCGCGTTCGTGGCCGAGATCCGCGACCGCGCCGAGCGCGCCGAGCGCACCCGCGAGGAAGAGGCCCGCCGCCGCGTGGATGCCGAGCGGCTGCGGATCGCCCGCGAGCTGCACGACGCTGTCGCGCACGGCATCTCCACGATCAACGTCCAGGCCGGAGTCGCGTCACACCTGATCGACACCCAGCCCGACCAGGCCGGCACGGCGCTGGAGACGATCAAACGCCTCAGCAAGGACGCTCTGGCCGAGCTGCGCGAGATCCTCAACGTCCTGCGCGCAGTCGACGCTCCCGACCCGCGGCAGCCCACCGCCGGGTTGGCACAGCTGGACGCGCTGATCGACCGAACCCGCCAGGCGGGCATCGACGTGTCGCTCGATGTGTCAGGCGAGCCGGTCGCGGTCCCGATCACCGTGGACCTCGCCGCCTACCGGATCGTGCAAGAGGCACTGACCAACGTGCTCCGCCACGCTCGCGGAGCCCCGACGCGCGTGTCAATGACCTACCGCCCCGATGAGCTGACGGTGCTGATCCACGACCAAGGCTCAGGCTCAGACGCAGCGGAGAGCTTCGCCGACGGCGCCGGCTACGGGCTGATCGGGATGCGCGAGCGCACCGAGTCACTCGGCGGCACCTGGAGCGCCGGACCGACTCCCGCGGGCGGGTTCCGGGTCACGGCGACGCTCCCGCTCGAGGCAGAGGGCCGATGATCCGGGTGCTCCTGGCCGACGACCAGGCGCTGATCCGCGCCGGCTTCAAAGCCCTGCTGTCCGCCGAGCCCGACATCGACGTCATCAGCGAAGCCACCGACGGCAACCAAGCGCTGCGGATGGTCAAACGCGAGAAGCCCGATGTCGTCTTGATGGACATCCGCATGCCCAACCTCGACGGGATCGCCGCGACCCGCGAAATAGCCGCAGACCCGACGCTCAGCAAGGTCCGGGTCCTGATCCTGACCACGTTCGAGAGCGATGAGTACGTGGTCGACGGGCTCCGCGCCGGGGCGAGCGGCTTCCTGGTCAAAGACACCGAGCCCGCTGAGCTCATCCACGCCGTGCGCACCATCAACACCGCCGAAGCGCTGCTCTCCCCACGCATCACCCGGCGGCTGATTGCCCAGGCGCTCGCCCGGCCATCCCGACCTGCCGACCCCCCCGAGCTACGCGAGCTCACCCCCCGCGAGCGAGAGGTCATGAGCCTCGTGGCCGAGGGACTGTCAAACGACGAGATCGCCGAACGGCTCGTCGTCAGCCCCGCCACCGCCAAGACGCACGTCAGCCGCACGATGATCAAGCTCGGCGCCCGCGACCGTGCCCAGCTCGTCGTGATCGCCTACCAGACCGGGCTCGTCCAGATCCCCTAGGCGCTGGTAGACCCGGGAATCCCGCTCGCGGAACACAGGCGAGGAGGGCGTAGGATGCGCTTGCGAGGGGTCGCCGATCGAGTGGGAGCGCTTGGAGATTCGTGTCCTGCGCGGATGGCTGGCCGCTGCACGCGACGCGGAGACCGCCGGAAAGGTGGTCCTCACCGCCCAAGAATTGCCGCGGCGCGCCGTCACGGGAGGCCGCCGGTTGTGATCGAGGACAAGGAGTGGCTGAAGACACTCGCCGTCGAGGTGGCGCCGAGCGACGAGCAGGCGAGGAGAAGGCCGAGCACGGCTACACGTCGAGGCCTCCGGCAAGCGCTTTGAAGTTACGGTCATCGGTTCGCCGTGATCAAGTCGGCGAGCGAGTAGCCACCGCCGGATAGCGGGCCTGGGCCGCGAGCACCGTCAGCGCGGTGAGGATCGCGAGCGCTGTGGCGCCGAGCAGCAGAGTCGCCGCCGCGGCGAGGTGCTCGAGCTCGGAGAGCGCGATCGGTGCGGCGAATCCGACGTAGGTCACCGCGTAGAAGATGGCGGTGATCGAGGCGAGCTCATCGGGCGGTGAGAGCCGCTGCACCTCGAGCAGGCCGGAGACGAGGCAGAGCCCGTAGCCAGCGCCGAACAGGACGCCGGCGGGAACAACGAGCGGCCACTCGTGCGCGTGCGCGGCGAGCGCACCGAGGAGCAGAGCGGCGGTGATCGCGGCGAGCCCAGCCACCGTGCCGCGGACGCCCGGCGTACGGTCAAGACGCCGGGCGAGGGGCTGGATCAGGATGCCGACACCGAGGGTGACGCCCGCGATCAGCGCGGCGAAGCCGACCCGGAAGCCCTCTGTCGAATGCGTCACCAGGCCCGGGAGCACCGCGAAGGACACTGACGGAGCGAGGAACACCCAGGGCGCGCTGGGCAGAACGATCAGCAGGAAGCGCATGTGCCGGGCGCTCGCGGGGAGGCTCAGCGTGCGGCCTCCGTTCGCCTCGCCGACCGTCTCCGGTACGTCCAGCATCACCGCGAGCGACACGGCGATCACGACCAGGTGCGGCAGGTATGCCGAGATCAGCGAGTCCGGGACCCATTGGGCGATCAGGCCGGCGACCAGCGGGCCAAGGCCGAAGCCGGCCGAGAGTGCGATCGCAGCGCGACGAGCACCGGCCTGCTCGCCTGCGGCCAGATCGTGCGGTGGCCCGGAGAGCTCCTTGACCCAGGCCGTCCCGGCGGCGAACGCCGCCCCGCTCGCCACGCCGGCGAGGAAGCGGCCAAGGTACAGCAGCCCGAGCGCGTGGTCCCCGGCGATCAGGGCGAGCGACGCGAGCAGCGAAACGGCGCCCGCCCCGATCACGCTGGTGCGCCGGCCACGGCGGTCGGAGATCGGCCCGATGATCAGCAGCGCCGGGATCAGCCCGAGCGCGTAGACGCCGAACAGCGCGTCTGCGGTCGTCTCCGAGACACCCCGGTGGATCCGGTAGGCGAGCAGCAGGGACGAGAACTGGTTCGCACCCCAGCCGACCCCGAACATGAGACCGGCCACCCGGGCCCAGGGCGGCAGCGGCCGTCGCACCCCTACACCCATCCGACGAGCCTAGACGGCGGCTCGCTTCGGCGGCGTCCTGCGAGCTTCCAGTGCCATGCGGCCCACGACGCTCCGCTCGCATTCCGCCTCGCCGAGTCGGGCCCGACGGGGTCGTCGGCACTGGGCGACTACTTCGGGGCACCTCCTTGCGTGGGCGCTTGAGAAGATCTCGGGAGCCCGACGTCGACCGTCGAAGCGCTGGCTCGCTTGTCTGGGGGGCGAGGCCGTTGCGTTTTGTCTCCGGCCGGGGCGGAGATCGAGGCTGCACGGCCTTGGGCGGAACAGGTGCCCCGCGCCGTTAGCGGCCCAGGCTCAGACGCCCAAGTAGGCTGGCCTGCGCGTGAACTTCGGCGTAGCGCTTGGGCTGCTCCTGGCAGCAATCTCGACGACGCTCACGAATCTCGCGTACTCGCGGGAGCACGATGCCGCTGCCGCTCTGCCGGCGCTTTCGCTGCGCCGCCCGCTGCACTCACTGCAACTCCTGCTCGAGGACCGAAGCTGGATGCTCGGCTTCGCGATGGAGTCGGGTGGGTTCGCCGCCTACGCCGCGGCGCTGGCGCTGGCGCCGCTCGCCGTCGTTCAGAGCATCGGAGCCGGCGGCATCGGAGTGCTTGCGTACGCGTCCGCGAAGGTCAGCCGACGACACCTGGGAACTCGCCAGTCAGCCGGAGTCGCGATCTCAGCCCTCGGCCTGGCCTTGCTCGGGGTCTCGCTGATCAAGCACAGCGGCGGCGGCGGCCGGGGGTCGACCGCCGGGATCCTCGCGTGGCTCGGCGGAACCGCGGCGGTTGGGGTAATCGTCCTTGTGATCGGACGCAGGCGGGGGGAGCTTGCCGTGGCCGACGGAATCGCCGGCGGCCTCCTCTTCTCGATCGGCGACTTCTCGACCAAGCTCGCGACACAAGGCGGAACTCACCTCGTCTTCGTCCTGACGCTGATCATCGGCTACACACTTGGCACCTCGTACCTCCAGCTCGGCTACCAACGCGGCGGGGCGCTGACGGTGGCCGGACTCGCCACGCTGCTAACCAACGCTCTGCCGATCCTTGCGGCCACGGTCGTGCTGCACGAGCCGGTCCCATCAGGCGCGCTGGGCGCTGCCCGACTGCTCGCGTTCGCCACCGTGACGCTCGGCGCAGTGCTCCTCGCCGCACCTGAGACCCGCGTCGCGGAACAGGCGCCAGAGGTCGCCGCTACCGACTCCGGGTGATCCGGCACTTCGGCGGCCCGGCTCGGCACGATTGCCGCACGCGCTGGTCTCCATCGGCTCGGCCAGGTGCGCGACAGCGCCGCAGCGCTCAAGCGCCCGACACACGAACAGCCAGCCGGTGCACGCCTCGACCGCGACATGCACGATGCGGCCGGGGAACCGGGCGACCCACTGCTCGACCGCCGCCGGCGTGGACTCGATCTGGCCGCGCAACACCTCGCCCGTCGCGGTATCTAACGCGTCGATCGTGATCTGCCGCCGGTGCACATCAAACCCAGCCACGATCGCTCCCGGCTCCTCGCCCACCACAAACGGCGCGTGCGCGACCGCGCCAGCGCCACAGCCGCCAGATGCCATACCGTCACTCACGGTCGGTCCTCCTATTCGAATGACCGGCGGCGCGGGCAGCAACCGCGCACGCCTTCAACCCAAGTCGTTCGACACCGAGGGCCGACCACCTGCCGCCGGCTCAACCCGAACGCGACGAACGCCGGGCCTGCTCATGTCATCTTTCCGCGTCTCCGCCGCCTCCCCTCACGCGACCGCCTTGGCGACGAGACGCCGCCTGGATCCCACGGATCTCTCAAGCGGTTTCAGTTGAATGCGTTGATGCCGGTGAGTTCGGCTGACAGCGCCCATAGGCGCGCTGCCTGGTCGGGGTTGACCGCGTATTCGCGCACCCCGCCGGCTGTGGTGTCGTCCGCCGGCACCATATCGGCGATGTCGCAGTCCTCGCAGTAGACGCCGCCCATTTCCGCGAGCTGCGGGGAAGTGGCCGCCCACACCTGCGTCGCCGCGCCCTGCTCGGGCGTCTTGAACCCCGAAGCGACCACATTGCCCTGCTCGTCGATCCACCCCGCCGCGACCATCTCCTCCATCGTAAGGTGGCGCTGCAGGGGCGTGCGGATCCCGCCAGGGTGCACCGCGAACGCCCGCACGCCAGCATCCCGGCCAAGCGCGTCGAGCTGTACGGCGAACAGCACGTTCGCCGTCTTCGCCTGGCCGTAGGCCTCCCATTTGTCATATCCGCGCTCGAACATCACATCGTCCCAGCGCATCGGGGAGCGACGGTGACCGGCCGAGGACACCGACACGACGCGTGTCCCCTCGTGCGCGATCGCCGGCCACAGCAGATTCACGAGCGCGTAGTGGCCGAGGTGGTTGGTCGCGAACTGCGCCTCCCACCCCGGGCCGACGCGTGTCTCGGGACAGGCCATGATCCCGGCGTTGTTGATCACGATCTCCGCGCTCCGCCCGGAGGCGAGGAAGCGCTCGGCGAAGCCGCGCACACTCGCGAGGTCGGCCAAGTCGAGCTCGTCAACCTCGACCCGTCTATCCCCGCAAGCGCCTCCTCGGCCGTGGCCCGCCGCCGGGCCGGAACGACGACGTGCGCCCCGGCGCCCGACAACGCCCGCGTAGTCTCGAGCCCCAGCCCCGAGTAGCCACCAGTGACGATTGCGAGCTTGCCAGCCAGGTCGATTCCTTCCAGCACCTCACGCGCGGCGCTGCGCGCTCCGAAACCCGATCCGATCTTGTGCTGAGGAGTTGTCGTTGGCATATCCCCAGCCTAGGACGTCGCGCGGGTTTTCTGTCAAGCCTCACTAGAGCTGGTCGCGCCCGGAATGCGAGGCGCTGGACGCGTGCGCCGCAGACCCTCAGACCACGGAAGCAGGTCCCACACGCCCACCCTAGGCCCTGCTCGTCGCCACGAGCAGTGCTCAGCCGATTGGTGAGGAGCGCGGTCGGTACCTGGGGGAGTCCTTTCACGCCGGGTGACACCCTACGTTCTCCGGCGGAGCGCGGGAGACGCGAGGAGGGCCTTTGCCGCGAGCTCGAGGAAGCGCGTGCGTCGGATCGCGGGCCGTTCGATGCTCGACGCAGCGGTGTACTTCACTTCCATAGATGCCCTGTCTGCGATTGCCTGGACATCCCGGACGAAGCGGGGCATACTTCCCGCGGGAAGCCTCGGCGAAGGCATGGCTGAGGTGTAGGGGCTAGCCGAGTCATCTTTCCATGACGTCCATCGAGACAGCCGCCATCCTGTTCTCCGACCTCGTCGGATCGACTCGTCTTGGGACGACTGTCGGTCCGGAGCGCGCCGACGAGCTGCGGCACGAGCATTTCGAGGTCCTCCGTCAAGCGATCGCCGACAACGGCGGGCGCGAGATCAAGAACACCGGCGACGGCCTGATGGTCGCGTTCAACACCGCTTCTGGCGCGGTTGCGTGTGCCAAGGCCATGCACCAGCGGATCGACCGGCGCAACCGTGACGCCGATGCCGAGCTGCACATTCGCGTCGGGATCGGGATGGGCGAGTCGACGGTCGAGGACGGCGATTACTTCGGCATGCCCTCGATCGAGGCGGCTCGCCTGTGCGCCAAGGCGCCCGACGACGGCATCCTGGCCGGCGAGCTCGTCCGGCTGATGGCCGCGCGCGGTGACCGAGAAGCCTTCAAGCCGGTCGGAGAGCTCGAGCTCAAGGGAATCCCCGAACCGGTCCCGGCGTATGAGATCGCCTGGGAGCCCGTAGGCGCCTGGGTCTCGAAGATCCCGCTGCCGGCTCCCCTGCGCACGGTGCCGAGGATCGCCTACGTCGGACGTGTGGGCGAGCAGAAGCTGCTGGGATCGGCCTGGACCCAGGTCCAGCAGGGTGCTCGGAGGATGGTGTTGATCTCCGGTGAGGCTGGGATCGGCAAGACGCGCCTGGCCTCGCACGCCTCGGTCACGGCCCACGGTGAGGGCGCCGCGGTGCTCTGGGGCGCCGCCTCGCAGGACCTTGGCGCCCCGTACGCTCCGTGGATCGAGGCGCTGGATCGCTATGTCAAAGGGGCGCCCGACGAGGTCTTGACCCGACATGTGGCGACCCATGGAGGCGAGATCGCTCGTCTGGCGCGCTCTCTGCCGCGGCGGGTCTCAGGGGTCCCTGAGCCGCAGCAGTCAGACTCCGAGACCGAGCGCTACCTGCTCTTTGGCGCCGTGGCCGGCCTGCTGGAGACCGCCGCCGAGAACGGTCCGATCGCCGTGGTGCTGGACGACTTTCAGTGGGCCGACAAGCAGTCCTTGACGCTGCTGCGCCACATCACGAAGTCGATCGAGAGCGCCGCGCTACTCCTGCTGGTGACCTACCGCGACTCCGATCTGGATCGCGACCATCCGATGACCGATATCCTGGCCGATCTACGGCGAGTCGACGGCGTGCAGCGGATCGCGCTGGACGGGCTCGGGCCCGACGAGGTCGCCGAGGTGCTGACCGCCGCCGCAGGGCACGACATCGGGCACGTCGGCATGGAGCTTGCCGCCGAGATCGCCCAGGAGACCGACGGCAATCCGTTCTTCGTGGGCGAGATCCTCCAACACCTGACCGAGTCAGGGGCGCTGGCGGTGGATGACGACGGGCGCTGGCGGCTGCACAAGACGATCTCCGAGCTGGGGCTGCCCCAGAGCGTCCGAGACGTGGTGGGCCGGCGGATCGAGCGTTTGGGCGAGGAGCTGCGCCACATCCTGACGATCGCATCGGTGATCGGTCGCACGTTCGACCTCGAGCTGCTGACGCGTCTGCTCGAGCAGGACGAGGACGAGATCCTCGATGCGCTCGACACCGCGCTCGAGGCATCTGTGGTGACCGAATCACCCGAGCGGGTGGGCCGCTTCAGCTTCTCCCACGCCCTGATCAACAACACGCTCTACGAGCAGCTGAGTGCCACGCGGCGCGCGCGCATGCACAGTCGCATAGCCGAGGCGCTGGAAGAGCTCTACGGCGCGGATCCCGGCGAGCGGCTGCCGGAGCTGGCCAACCACTTCTCACGTGCCGTGGTGGCAGCCGACCACACCAAAGCGCAGGATTACGCTCGGCGGGCGGGAGAGCGGGCGCTCGAGGAGCTGGCTCCAGATCAGGCGCTGCGCTGGTTCAACCAGGCGCTCGAGCTGGCGGGGCCAGACGGGGGGGAGAGCGAGCGTTGCGAGCTGCTCATCGGAGTCGGCACGGCGCAGAGGGATCTTGGTGATCCAGAATTCCGGGCCACCTTGCTCGAGGCCGCGGCAATCGCGCGCCGAACCGGCAACGTATCCGAGCTCGTGCGCGCGACGCTCGCCAACACGCGCGGCTGGCACGCGGCCGCGGGTGTCGTGGACTCCGAACGCGTGGACGGACTGGAGGCAGCGATCGTGGCCGTCGATGCTGGCTCGCCCGACCGCCCGATCCTGCTCGCCCTGCTCGCGGCCGAGCTGACCTTCTCAGGTGACTTCGAGCGGGTCAAATCGCTGGCCGACGAGGCGCTGGCCAGCGCCCGGACCTTTGAGGACCCACGTACTCTGGTGCGCGCCCTCTACCACGTCGGCAATGCCCAACTCGGCTCTGCCGATACTGCGCATACGTTTTGGGAGCTGACCGGCGAGCTCGAGACGCGGGCCGAGGAGCTGGCGGATCCGTTCCTACTGTGGGGCGCATTCCAGTGGCGATTTACGGCCGCGCTGTTGCTCGGCGATGCGGTCGAGATGGATCGGGCGCTGACGCGTGCCGGGGAGCTCGCCAACCAGATTGGTCAGCCGGCGCTCGAGTGGGTCAATACCTATTACCACTCGTCCAGTCACCAGTTCCACGGTCGACTCGAAGCCGCCGAAGCAATGGCGCTCCAGGCGGCCGGCATGGGGCACGAGTCAGGACAATCCGACGCGCTGATGATCGTCGGGGTGCAGCTGTTCGCGATCCGCGCCGAGCAGGGACGTGTCGAGGAGCTGATCGAGATCCTCGAGCAGCGCGTGGCTGAGAACCCCGGACTGCCGACGCTGCAGGCAACGCTCGCCTATGGCTATAGCGAGCTGGGACGGCACGAGGAAGCCAAGGCGATCTTCGATCGCGCTGCCGCGGACGACTTTGCCTCTCTGCCGTTTGACATCGGCTGGATCAGCGGAATGGCCCGTTACGCCGAGATCGCCGCGCGGCTTGGTGCGACCGGGCCGGCCGCGGTCATCTACGACAAGTTGCTGCCCTACCGGGACCAGATCGTGACTGCCGTGTTCACGGTCCACCGCGGCTCTGTGGAGCAGACGCTGGGCATGCTGGCTGCCACACTTGAACGCTGGGAGGACGCCGAGCAGCACTTCGCCGCCGCGGCGGAGTACCACGAGCGCGTGGGTGCGAAGCTGTTCCTGGCCCGCACCTGGCTGAACTGGGGCGGCGCGCTGCTGGCCCATGGCCACGCCGCCGACTCCGAGCGCGCGCGGGAGCTGATCGAGCGGGCCGCCGGGCTCGCCCGCGAGCAAGGAGGCGGCGCAATCGTCCGAGACGCCGAAGCGCTGATCGCCTCCCATGTTGGCGGGTAAGCGCCCGGGCGAGTACCCAAGACTGCGAGTAGCATGCTCGCATCGCTGGTAGGGACGCCGTAGAGATACGGGCGGCCCGAGGGCGGCTTGACGCCGCGGCAGGCGGAACTGTTCGAGGTATGGGAGCGGCGGCGGGCTTCGGCAGCGAGCCGACTCAACTTCGGCTGCCAGAGGTGGTGTGCCTGCTGAAACACGACGCACGAGTCGTGGGGTCGAGCTCGGTCTTCCGGCCAATCTGGCGCCCCGGGGCACACGCCCCAAACCCTGAGAAACCGCGCAACGCGAGGCGATCGCTTTGGCGTTTTATGGGCCTCAGACCGGACGGCTGCTCTGGCGACGAACCGGCGGTGGCTCAGCAGCCAGCGGCGCGTGCGAGCGCTCGGCAGATGGCGCCCATGCGTTCTGCGTCGAGCCGTGTGATCGAGGTTGTGAGCAGTGCCTGGGGTACGGTGCGGAGGTTGTCGAGGCTCACGGCGCACTCAATCGGCATGCCGTCCTCGGGTCCGAGTTCGACCTCGGTGTCGATTCCGCGGATTGTGCGGGTGACGAGCGCGACGACGACGTTGCGCAGCCGCGGAAGTGCTTCGTCACGGGTGAGGACCAGTACGGGGCGGCGGCCTTCCTGCTCGAGTTCCGGCCAGGCGACTTCGCCGCGGACTACCAACGCTCTTCGCGGATCGCCTCGCGCGCGTTGGCGAGAGCCCAGGCGTCCTCGGTCGCGCCGGAGTCGTCTCCGTCCGCCCAGTGTTGGAGCAGTTCTCGCTCTCGGAGGAGTCGGGCGAGCGCGGCCTCTGCCTCGGAGTCGCTGAGGTCGTCGACCAGCAGGTGAAGCTTCTCGCGCGAAGTCATCGCTCCTCAAATGTAACGCGGTCCCAAGTCGCATCAAGCACGCGCCGGAGACGGCCAGAACTCAGTGCTCGTCGAGGATCGAACAGAGCGAAGTCCGCCACGGCGTGGGGGGCGGATCATCCCGGAGGGCCGCGGCCCGCGCCCGAGAATGGGCGAAGGCATGCGTCTCTGTCGAGTTCGCCAAAGCACGCGTCGTAGGACTGCTCCTTCGGGCGCGAGCCGTCTGCTCCCCCTGCCACCCTGCCGTCATGGAAGATACGAAGCCCCTCTCCGGCGACAAGCTGCGGATGTGGCTGAACGACAGGCGCAACAAAGACGTGATCCTGAGCGTTGACCTGGACCACTCCCCTGGCTGGCTGCCGCTGCTGAATGGGAGGGCCACGCTGGGCCACTCCTCTGACTCCTTCGAGCTGAAGTTCTTACAGGAAAACGCCGACCTCGCCAGCATGTATCCCGTGGGCCCCTTTGTGCTCAGCGTGGACGAGCTAGACCGTTTCCGACCCCTACTCGTGACCACGTCCGGGTACGACCAGGAGTTCGTGGAGGTGGAGGTATGCGAGTCGGTAAGGCTGACGATCGGCGACCCGCTCTGACCCTGGGAAACGCGGTTGCAATCGTCCGGGCACCGCGACTCGGCGCGCCCCCTCGTCGCCGAAGACGTCCTGTGTCAACCTCCGGGCTTGGATAGCGGATGGCGGCTTGCTGTCAAGCGCTGCGCGCTCGGCCCGTGCGGGCCGACTGTGGGGTGAGAGCGGCGCCGGCCATGCGCTGGGTGGCGGCGAGGTCGGGCACCGGGCCCGACGGCGTCGGGATGGTCACGGTGATGTGGCGTTGCAGTGCGCGGTGGCGGGCAGGGTCGTATGCGGTGTGGTTGCGCCAGCATTGCCACACGACGCGACACCAGGCGCGTCCAAGGGTGCGGATCGCTCGAGGATGTTCGTGGCCGCGCTGCCGGGCCTGGGCGTAGAGGTCTTGGGCCCAGGGGTGCCAGTGGCGGCTGCTGTCCGCCAGGCGGCAGAACGCGACTCGCAGGCGCTTGTTGCACCCCCACCGGAAGCCGGCGGTCTTGCGCTTGCCGGACTCCTTGGCCACGGCGGCGTGGCCGGCGTCTGCGGCGAGCGCGTCCCGATTGGGGTAGCGCTCGCGGCAGTCGCCGATCTCTGCGAGCAGCTCGGCGGCGGTGATCACGCTCGCGGGCGATTTGAACAGCGAGAGGAAGATCCGGCCGTCGGGATGCGCGTGCACCTGGGTGCGGATCTGCCGCTCGAGGTCTTTGATCTGTGCATTGAGCGTCCGGATCATCGCCACGAACGTGAGCACGAGCTGCCGGCGGGCGGCGAGTTCGAACTCACCGACGCGCCCACGCGGAGCGCTGCGGAGCTTGGCCATGAGCGCGGTCGACTGCTGCCCACCCGAGTACCGCTCGCGCACGAGAAACGCCTGCATTCGAGCGACCCCGAGACCATAGGCATCTGCGGGGCTCGGGTAGCGCTCAAGGAACGCGAGCAGGATCTCCGCGTCCATATGCGAGAACAGCCGCAGCGGCCCTGGCCAGAACCGCTCCAGTTCCGCGCGCAGCTGGTTGATCACACCGGTGCGGGTCCCGACGAGATCCTCCCGCGCCCGGGTCAGCGCCCGTAGCGCCTTGGTCCGATCGCAGTCGGGCTCCAACACCCGGAAGCGGTGGTTGTCGGTGCGGGCCAGCTCGCAGAGCACGAACGCGTCAAACCGATCGGACTTGCCGCCCGAGACCCGGAACCGGTCGCGCGCCGCGGCGACTTTGTTGGGGTGCAACGCCAACACCCGCAACCCAGCATCGAGCAGCCGCTCGACCAGCAGCCCGTCCGGTCGCTCGATCGCGACAAGACAGACCTCCAGCCGCACCAGAGCGCGGCACAACGCCGTCAGGCCCTTCTCGTCGTGAGCGTAGGTCGCCGTCAACAGTGCCACGCCGTTCTGCTCGGCAACAAGCACGTCGTGCTTGTCGGACGCCCAGTCGATCCCGGCATACCGGTACGCCATCTCCACCTCCTCCTCGGATCGCCTTCACAACGCCCCGACCCGGAGGTACCGTTGCGGTTCCTCATAGACAAGGCCCTCATAGTTCGGGGCTACGTCCTGTTGCCGCTTGCGGCACCTCACCACCGCCGGGACGGGCTGGTCTTTGGCAGGCCCTCCACACAAGGGCAAGGAATCGCGGCCCTCTCCCGGCGGCGGTCGAGGCAACCAGAGGATGTCCTATGAGGAGTCGTCCGGCCTGGCGCTGCCGGGACGACGGATGCAAGTGTCCGCAGCGGGCCCGCATTCCGCGCCGCACTTTCGAGATGACGGCTCTATCCGGGCACGACGTCTCGACCGAACAGCTTGCCCTGATAGCCGACAGACTCCTCGCGTAGCGCGTCTATGAAGTAGGGGATTGTCTCCCGCGCAAGGCTCCCGCCATGCATGCCGTGGATCCAATCGGGGTCGAGGGCCTCGATACGGTCGACGACGTCCCTAACCGGCTCATCGTGGGCGAAGATCCCTATCTGGCGGTAGTACGCGCACATGGCGCTGCCGAGATTCTCGGTCACCACTGGCGGCTGGTCGCCGGGCTGTATGAAGAGATCCGAGGGAAACACGCTCTTGGTGGTCTCCTCGAACAGCATCATCGAGTCCCAGTGATGCACGTGCGGCGTCTCCAGCCAGCGCAGCTTGTGCTTGCCCAGATCGACAACCTCGCCCTCGGTGTGGCCCTCGACGCGCCCGGAGTAGTTCCAACCGTTCAAGTTCAAGATGGAGCTCAACGCGCTACAAGCGAGCGTCGAGTTCGGCGCTCCATCCAGGAAGCGGTCCATGCCGCCGTTCTCATCGGCCTCGAAGTGGAGCAGGATCACATACTCAAGCTTGCCGGGATCGAGCACTTCCGCGACCCCGTCACGGACGCCGTCGTAAAGCCCGTACATCCCGGTGTGGATCAGCGCGGGCCGCTCGTCATCGATTACGAACTGATTGAACTGAAACTCGGTGTCCGGAAGCTGGACAGTTGTGCAGATCCTGTAGATCCCGTCGACGAGCTCATCTACCCAGGCCATATCTCGCACTCCTCCCTATCTTCGAACATCCTCGCTGCTTCGTCACGAACGGACCGCCGATTCGCTCGCGAGAAACGCACGGCGCACTGTACCTCGCCCGGACGACCGCGCGGTCGCCATTGGGATCGCTCGTTCGGGCCGACCGATTGGCGAAAGATGACATGAGCAGGCCCGGCGTTCGTCGCGTTCGGGTTGAGCCGGCGGCAGGTGGTCGGCCCTCGGTGTCGAACGACTTGGGTTGAAGGCGTGCGCGGTTGCTGCCCGCGCCCCCGGTCATTCGAATAGGAGGACCGACCGTGAGTGACGGTATGGCATCTGGCGGCTGTGGCGCTGGCGCGGTCGCGCACGCGCCGTTTGTGGTGGGCGAGGAGCCGGGAGCGATCGTGGCTGGGTTTGATGTGCACCGGCGGCAGATCACGATCGACGCGTTAGATACCGCGACGGGCGAGGTGTTGCGCGGCCAGATCGAGTCCACGCCGGCGGCGGTCGAGCAGTGGGTCGCCCGGTTCCCCGGCCGCATCGTGCATGTCGCGGTCGAGGCGTGCACCGGCTGGCTGTTCGTGTGTCGGGCGCTTGAGCGCTGCGGCGCTGTCGCGCACCTGGCCGAGCCGATGGAGACCAGCGCGCTGCGGGGTCGCAAACGCCGCGCCAAGACCGACCGCACCGACGCCCGCTGCTGCGGCAGCTGTTGTGCGAGCAGGTTGCCGGAGGCCTGAGCGCCGCCCGAGCACGTGCGCCAGTGGCGCTCGCGCGCCCAGCTGCGCAACACGCTGGTCGACGAGCGCACCAGCTGTACGCAGCGGATCCGCGCGACGCTCTATCACCACGGTGTCGCCGGCGCCCCCGACAGCTGCGCACCCTAGCCGGCCGCCAGTTCCTCGCCAGCCTCCAGCTGCCCGCGACGCGCGCGAGCGGATCAAGCTCTCTCTCGAGATCATCGACCTGCTCGACGCCCAGCTTGCCGAGATCAGCGGGACCGCGCACGCTCGCGCGCCATCAGACCGGCTGCCAAGCGCTAATGACCCAGTACGGGATCGGCGAGATCTCAGCGCTCGTCACTCTGTGCGAGCTCGGTGACGTCTCACGGCTGCACGCCTCCCGCCAAGCGGTCCGGATAGCCGAGATCGACATCAGCGTGCACCGCTCCGACCGTCACGCGCAGCTGAGCAAGCTCACCCGCCAGGCTCCGCGCCCCTGCGCTGAGCGCTGTTCGAGGCCGCCCAGTCGGCGTACCGTGTCGGTAGCCCCGACTACCACGACTATCACTCGCTGAAAGCGCGCTAGCTCTCTCACACCCTCTCGTCGCTGACTATCGCCCGCAAACTCTCTCTTCTCTCCTACCACATCTTGCGAGCACTCTTCCCCTCCTCGCTCTACCCTCCTTACCATCTCTCCTATCAAGCCCACCCATCACCTATTCTCTCTTAGCTTTCGGCCAGCTCCAGCAGCGATCTGGCACCCACGCCCAGCGTGTCGGCCCACTTTATACATAGCGGCCGCATCGCTCCACCCTAACTACCGATCTACCATCTAGTCACCGGCCGCCACCGCTCTCTGCCTCTCTCCCAGATTATCTATCTCCACGTAGCCAAACCCAACCCCCCATCCCTCCACCCACCTCTTTCATCCATTACCTTCTCTCTAACCCCCTCACGCACACTACCTCCACCACCACTATCACACACATCACTTCCTTTACACACTTCCATCTCATATAACGATCGCGGGCGGATGCGTGCTTTCCGTGCTTTAGGGGGTGTTTCCTGGACCGCCTTCAGATGCGCGTCGCGTCGTCAAAGCGCGAGCGACGGTATTCGATGCTCGGTCTGTTGGAGCCGCTCAGCTGCGAGCCCGGCGCGCGACTCTCACTGATCGCGATGGGACTCCACGAGCGGGCGGCCACGCGGTCGGCGTTGTCGGAACTCGTCCGAAGCGCGCGAGAACTCGCGGGTCGCGGTCAGGAGAATTGAATTAACCGGGGTTGGCGCCGTCGGGCTTGGGCGTCCGCGACGCGCGCCCTGGTTCGCGTTGCCGCTCGTGCGAGGTGTTGCCGGCGGTCGCTGGACATGGCTCGGGTGGGTGCGAGGGACTCTTCTGTCCTCTCGTGAATGTATGACGATCATAGCATGAAAAAAGAGTCTAGAAATTCTAAGCTACTTCGGATGGTTGAGAGCCCCTCACCCGGTTGGACGTTTATGACCAACCACGCCCAGGTGCTGGTCTGTATCGCCGACGATCCAGGCATTCGCCTGCGCGACATCGGCGAGCGCGTGGGGATCACCGAGCGGGCCGCGTATCGAATCGTCGTGGAGCTGGCCGCCGCCGGCTACATCACTCGCCGGCGAAACGGACGCCGCAACCAGTACACGATCAACACGCACTTGCCGCTCCATGATCCGATCGCCCGCGAGCAGAACATCGCGGGACTGCTCGAGATCCTGACCGCCACCCGCGGCTCCAAGCCGCGCGTCGCTCGCGCGGGAACGAGCCGGTGATCGCGGGGCTGCGGCTGGCGGTCGGCTGCGCGCTGGCGGGGGCAGTAAGGGCGGCCGGGGGCCGAAGCCGGGTTCTCGGTAGGCCCATGGAGTTCCCGCAGGGGCTGGACCGGTTCTACAATTGGTGACGCGCGAGGCCACGAGGAGAGACGAGGAGGTTTCAGACGATGACCGAGCATCAGCGGGATTCCGAGTGGAACGTCGCCGAGTGGCACGGCAAGATGCTGGTCGACAGTAACGGCGAGAAGATCGGCAAGCTGCAAGATGTCTACGTCGACGTGGAGACCGACGAGCCGCAGTTCGGCACCGTCAAGGAGGGCTTGATCGGGCGTCACTTGACGTTCGTGCCGCTCGGGGGGATCACGGTTGGTCCCGATGACCTGCAGGTATCGGTCTCCAAAGAGCAGGTTCAGGATGCGCCCAACATCGAGCAGCACGGCGAGGAACTCTCCCAGTCAGACGAGTCGGTTCTCTATCACCATTACGAGCTCAACTACACCCCGCCTGGTACGGAGAGCGGACGCCGGCTCGCGCGCCGCTGATTTGCTGAGCACGTCTTCGGCCTCGTATTCGGTCTGATCGCTTGGATCTACCTGCTGGCGCTGATAACCGTGCTATCGGCAGATATCAACCTCGTAGCTCAGCGGCACCTGTGGCCCCGGGCGCTGCTGACCCCCTTCACCGACGACGTGCAGCTGACCTCGGCCGGCAAGCGCACCTACACCTGACAATGGACGGCGCAGCGGGCCCGGGCCCGTTGGGACTAACCAACTTACCCGGCGACCGCTGCGCGTCCCGACTGTAGCTGCCGGCGCTGGCGCCGGCGTCAGCGGACGCGTGAGATGCGGTGGAGGACCGCCGAGAGGATCACGGTCACTGTGGCGACCAGGAGGCCAATGACCCAGCCCGGCACGCTCAGCGCGCCCAAGATCGCTCCCACGATCAGCCCGGTCACAACAATGCCGATCAGCCCGAGAGGCACCGTTTTGCCGAGCGCGAGTCGCGTTCGCCGTGACGGCCCCGTCGGCTGTGACTTGCCTTGTTGGAGGCGTTCCCCGACCTTGGTGTGACTCGCCCGGCCATTCGCTCTCGTGCGGCGGCTCGTTGGTGTCGTCGGTCGTCGCGCTCGGTGGCGGGGGAGCCGGTCGCCCGGTCAGGCCGACCTGGGACAGGGGGCGCAGATGCTGTTACGGCTTTTCGGTCGCTTGAGGGGAGCGCCGCATCGCCGCACGGATCGCCGCCTTCTGCCTGGTAATCCTCGGCGCCGCGCTGCTGCCCGGACGGCTCGGCGCCGGCGCACCGACCCTAGCCGACCCGCGCCCGGCTATCCCCGCGCTCGCGACACTGCATCAAGCCGAAACCTGCTGAGGAACTCACTTACGAAAAGCAGGTGTCGGAGGGCGGCGAACGACCTGCTCGCCGCCACAAGCGGTGCTGGCACGACGAGTCTTCAGGGGATAAAGCTGCTGGCGAGTATCGAGTCTCTGTAGAAGAGCGGTGGCGGGTCAGTTTGATCGGCGCTAGCACGCATCAGGTTTTAGGAGTACTGTGTATGCACTGGCCCTGCGGCCAGACGCCAGATCCGAAGGCTTTTGAGCTAGCCAAAGGCTCCTAAGGCTTTTTGAGCTAGCAAGGCGTGGACGCGCGGGGGCACGTGTCGCGGTGAATGAGGGGCAGCGCCTAGGCGCTCATCCGCAGGGCCAGTACAACCTCTGTCGTCCTTACCTGCAGTCGGAGCGCGCTGCCGAGTGCTCTTGCGCCCGCCTGCGCCGGGTGGAGACGTGGTGCAGGGTGAATCGCTGAGTCCGAGGAGGGTCTGACGAACGATTGGCGAAACGGTTGGGAAGCGCGATGATGGAAGCGTGGAAGACCGCGAGAGCGAGAGCGAGCGCAGCCGGAAGATCATTCGCCGCGCCAAGGGGGTTCGTGAGCGCGCTGCCGAGTCGCTGAGGCGCGCCCGCGTGTTGCGCAAGAAGCAAGGATCGGCTGACGCACCCCAAAAGCGGCGAAGGTTTCGCAGGCAGGATTAACTGGGGGACCTCCCGATAGTCATGATCAAGATGGAGAACGACAGTCACTCGAGGACGAGACGCCCACGCAGACGACTCCAAGAGGACACGAGATCCCGGTCCCGACGCGCAAGGAGTTTGAAGGACCTCGTCGAGAAGGTCGCGCCGACGTGCCGACGTTGTTTCGTCCGGCGATATACCTGAGCTGCGGGCCGCAGCGAAACCGTCTGCTCGACGCCGTCACTCTGGAAGCCCTGAACGCTGTAGCTGAGGAGTCTCATCGTGACGGTCTTGGGCGCCTAACCAGCTAGCCCCACCAATTGCCGACGGGCCAGGTCAGGGGGCCTCGATGGCTCATCGGACCAAGGGGTAGCCGCCGAGTCCACGCGTCCGCTGCTTTCGCGTGAAGGCATCACCGCGAGTCCGCCGATCGCGCGCCGCGGGTCGCGGACGACCGCTTTGCTCAGCCCGGCGTCGCCGAGCTCACGATCGCTTCGGCGAGTGGCTGTGGAGCTTCAGGAGATTCTGGGTTGCTGTCACCAGCCGCCACTCCGACTGCGCGGCGGCTCTGCCTCTTCGCATGAACCGGTCGATGCGGCGGTTGTATTTTGATTTGCCCGTAGACCGGCTCGATGCTGATCTTGCGTGGCGCGTAGAGCTTGCGACCGCGCTCGCTGGATAGCTTGCGGCGCATCGCCGCGTAGAAGATGGCGGGGTGCCCTGGGTGCGCATCACCCTGGCGTCCGGATCGGAGAGATTGATCGACCCCTCCGGCAGCTCGGGCGCCACGAACGACTTGCTGTAGCCCTTCAAACCCGGCCGAGCGTGTCGCGTTCGGTCGCCCGCCACCGCTCATAGGCCTCGTTGGCAGCCAGGTCGACCCGATGGTTCTCCTCAAGCCGACCGAGCGCCAGGAACAAGCGGTGCTCTCGATCGCGCGGGATTGGCCGCGCCTCGCGCTCCCGCTGCTTTTCGAACTCGCGGCGCGCGACCCGAGGCCACTCGCGCCGCCCCCCGCGACGCTTATCCCGACTCAGCACCAACTCTGGATCCAGCTTCACCTCGGCAGCGGCCTGCTCCTCGCTGATCGCACGACCCTTGCGCTCCTCGAACCGCCGCTTGGCCTCCTCAAGCGCGGCCCGGCGGCCTTCGGGAGTGCGCAGCTGCTCGGGGAGCTCATCGCCCCGCCTCTCGCCGTAGAGCTCGTCCTCGCGGCGATCAATCTCCTCCGCCCCGCGCAAGATCTCAGTGACCAACTCCCGGTAGGAGCAGTTCTGATCCATCGACGCATTCGCCTTCACCTTCGTCCCGTCGATCGTGATCACCCCAAACGACACCAACCCCGCCTCCCGACACAACGCGAGCACGTCGTCGAACAGCTCGGCGATCTCGGTCTCGTGCCGACGGCGGAACTCCGCGATCGTCGAGTGATCCGGCATGCGCATCCCCGTGATCACCTTATAAGCGACATCCTCCCAACACGCCCGCTCGATCCCCCGCGACGACCTATTCCCGCGCGCATACGCGTACATCAAAAGCGCGGCCATCACCGCCGGGTCATACGCCGGCCGCCCCGCCGCACCCAGCCGATAGGCCTCCTCAAAGCGGCTGAGGTCCATCGCGTCCACCGCCCCCAACACCGTCCACACCAAATGATTCTCCGGCAGCCAATCCGTCAACGACAACGGCATCAACAACAACTGACCACGATCACAACTATCGAAATCAAGAGCCATCCCGGAAGTGTCTTAAACCGGTCAGACAGCACCGATTTTCCGACAGCCTCGCGACTAGGGAGTCACCAACGCGCCGGTCCGCGCCGGCTGGCCATCAATCCGGTCGTCCCGCTGCCCCGTCCGCAGTTGCACGAGGCAGACCACACCGAGACCCGGCGATCTCTCGGTGCCCAGGATTGTGCAGACCGCCTGCCGATTTGGTACCCATAACTGGTACCCGACGCCGGTGTCCGACCGGCCACGCTCCCAGCCAAAGAGTCCATTAGCAGGTCTTTTCCGAGTGGGCGGTGCCTGGCTCGAACAGGCGACCTCCTGCTTGTAAGGCAGGCGCTCTACCAGCTGAGCTAACCGCCCCGGCCCGGTGATGCTACTCAGGCGTGGCCGAAAGGCGCATGGGTCGGACAGCAAGCCGATTCCTACGCCGCCGTAGTACCTTGCCTGCATGTCTTCGGCGGAAAGTGGTCCTGGAGCGGCGCTCGGTCAAGCCAGGCGCCTGCTGACCAACGCCCGAGAGCAGGTGGCAATCGGGTTCTCGCGCCTGGTTCGAGCCACTCCGGACGCGCGGCTCGAGCAGGTGATGCGGACGATGCCCGTCCGCCGGGCACTCCTCGAGGCGATCTTCTCGCAGATGCCACAGCGGCTGGACCGCAAGGCGGCAGCGACGACCAAGACCACGATTCGCTGGTGCATCACCGGCCGGCCGGACGGCGGCACCGACGTCTACCAGCTGGAGGTCGACAACGGGACGTGCCGGGTGCACCGTGGGGAGACCGGTGCCGAGCCGCGAGTCACGATCACCCTGGACGGCGCCGAGTTCGTCAAGCTGGCGACGGCCAACTCCGACCCCATGCAGGCCTACTTCAAGGGCCGGATCTCACTGGCCGGCGACGTGATGGTCGCCGCGCGGATGCGCTCGCTGTTCCGCGTCCCGGGCAAGACCGACTCGGGCTCTGGGTCAGGCGGTCAGCCCGTCAGCACCGTGTCCTCGTCGCGGTAGGGAGGCGCGCAACAACAGAACAGGACCAGCGGCTCAGGGCCGGGGTTCCACAGTTTGTGCTTGATGCCGGGGGCGATGACCACCATGTCGCCGGCGCGGATGTCTGCCTCCTCGTCCCCCAACCGCATCCTTCCAGCACCGCGCACGAACAGATAGATCTCCTCGGTGGTGCGGTGATAGTGCTCCACGGTCTCGCCCCGCGGCGAGATGCTTGCCTCGGCTAGCGACTGCTGGCTGGCGTTACCCGATGGCAACCCGGCCAGCTCGCGGATCGTCGAACCGTCGGCGGTGACGAACGCCGGACGCTGCTCGAGCCTCGAGATGTCCATCTCTGGGATCCTATGCCGCCCGCCCGCGGCAGGTAGGGTGGCGGCGTGGCCGGAGAGCGGACGCGTATCGCACAAACGGGGCTGACGGTGGCCGTCACCGGGCCCACGGGGGAGATCGGGCTGGCGTTCCTCGAGGCGCTCGAAGCGACGGGCGAGGTGGACGAGATCAGAGGGATGGCGCGGCGTCCATTCGATCCCGCGGCCAGGGGATGGAGCAAGACGCGCTACGTGCAGGGGGACGTCCTTGACAGCGACTCGGTGAAGCGGTTGGTCGCTGGGGCGGATGTCGTGGTCCACCTGGCGTTTCTGATCTTCGGCAACCGCGAGCAAGCCCGCGAGGTGAACCTCACAGGGTCTCGGAACGTGTTCGAGGCGGCGGTGGGCGCCGGCGCAGAGCGGCTCGTCTACACGTCGTCGGTGGCAGCGTATGGGTTTCACGCCGAGAACCCACAGCCGCTGACCGAAGACGTGCCCACGGCGGGAACGGATGAGTTCTACTACTCGGCCCAAAAGGCCGAGCTCGAGAAGACGCTTGCCAGCGCACTGCGCGAGACCGAGGTCGAAGCGTACGTGTTTCGCCCCTCGATCGTCGGCGGCCCAGACTCGCTGGCGCTCGTAAAGAGCACGCCGTACGTGAGCGCGCTCTCAAATCTCCCCTCCTCCTTCCGCCGGCTGGTGCAGAGCATCCCCACGCCGGCGCCCGTGCTGGTTAACCCCGGCACGCCGATCCAGCTGGTGCACGCAGACGACGTGGCCCAGGCGCTGCGCGCAGCAGTCCTGGGCGCCGGTCCCCCCGGCGTCTACAACCTGGCTGGCGATGGGACGATTACGATGGCCGACGTGGCACGCGAGCTCGGTTGGCGGAGCATCCCCGTCCCCCGCACAGCCGTCAATCTCAGTGCGGCGCTGGTGGCCCGCGTTCCCGGCCTGCCCTCGCAGGCGGAGTGGATCCAGGCGGTCCGGATTCCGGTGATCATGGACACCACCCGAGCCCGCGAGCAGCTCGGATGGGACCCAGCGCACGACGCCCGAGACACTCTGCGCGCCACCGTCGCCGGCGCGCGGTCCGCGGGAATCATCCGCTAGCCCGCAGGGCGCTGCTCGAGCAGCGCTCTAGCCCGAGCTCGACGGCGCCAGAAGCGGCTGAGCTCGTCCCGGCCGACAGCGCTAATGCGTCGGCAACTGCAGGTACAGCTTGCTGACCTGAATCGAGAAGGTCCCGTTCGACGTGCGGGCGTATGGCGGATCTTGACCCAGCAGCTCGAGCTTGGGAATGTGGCCCGCGGCGAAGTGCCAGGCGCCGGGGTGAAGCTGGAAGGTCTGTCGCCCGTTGGGGGAGCTGCTGTTGAGGCGATACAGACCGCGGGCGACAAGCGTCTCGGTGTTGGCGCTGGGATCGACGTCCCACAAACGGGCCGCGATGAACGCGAACTGGCCTGTCACTGTCAGGTTCGCCGTGACCAACGGTGCGCCGAGCAGCGTGTAGCCGCCACCGGTCGCCGGCGTAAGCCTGTAAGTGGCCACGCCCGGACCCTGATCGGTGGCCGTCACCGTCGCGCAGGCGCCGCCCCCGGCGACGGGGTCGATCGTCGCGGCGATCGCGGGGTTGCCGGCGCTGGAGAGGATCGTCTGCGGCGGGGCGGAGCTGTAATTCACGGTGTGGGGATGAAGCGCCGCCCAGCTCGACGCGCTGTAAGGACCGCCGGAGGGCGCCGTCGAGGGGCAGGTCTCGGTCAGTGCTGTGGCGCCCAACTGGGGCTGGCTTCCGCTTCCCTTGACGTAGTAGCCGAGGAAGCTCTGAATGCGGCTCGAAAGCAAAGCCAGGTCGCCGGGTTTGTTCTGCGCCCGTTGATGTCCGAAGTCGCCGTCGATGAGCCCAATCGGGTCGGCGCCATACCGCGAGCGTTCGAAGTTGTAATAGCGAATCGCCTCATCGACGGGGAACAGGTCGTCCGTGAAGCCGTTGGCGATCAGCAGTGGCGACGGGCTCGTTGAGCCGGTCCCGAAGAGATTGTCGAGCAGGTAGTAGGGCGAGTGGTAGCGGGCGATCTGATAGGCGATGAACTCGTCCTCCGGATTGCCGTCGTAGGGCTCGCCGGCAGAGAGCGCCTGGTACCAGGTCGTGAGGTCAGCCTCAGTATTGGTGCCCGGCGGGGCGTAGTAGCCGCCAGCCAGCCCCTTCGCATAGAGGCCGCTGACGAACGACTGCTTCATCACGCCGAGCGGATAGAGGTCGGCCTTCGGAGAGGTCACGGCGTTATCCAGCGTGCGACCGTTGGGAAGCAGCGAGTAGACGAGGTCGCTCCAGGGAATGACCGGCGCCGCGGCCGCGATATGGAGCGCTGTTCCGTTGGGGCTGGTCCACGGGCCGAGCGTCCCGTCTTGGTTCATCACTCGGTTCTTGAGCGTGGCCAGCTCGAGCGAGACGCCGCCGCCATATGACTCGCCGGTGACGCCGATCCGCTGCGGGTCGACGACACTCTCGTCTACCAGCAGCCCAGCGGCGTTCTGGACGTCGCGGGCTTCGTAGCGCTCGTCATCCAGGCGGATGTAGCCGTTCTGGCAGGCGGCGGTGTCGGAGGAGCGCGACTGCACCGAGCCACAAGAGTCCCCCCACCCGCGGGCCGCCAGCTGCAGCACCGCGTAGCCGTTCTGGGCCCAAGAATCGGCCGTCGGGCCGTAGTACTGGGTGTCATTCGGCCCAGTGGGCGGCTCGTCCCAGCCGTGGTTCTGTGCGATGAAGGGAAAGTTGCCGTCCGTAGCAGAGCCTGGGGCGGGCGGCAGCGTGACGTATACCTCGAGCGGCGAGCCGTCGAAGCTCTTGAGCCTGATGTCCGAGCCGCCGGGCCCGTTGTTGTACGTGCCGTGGCAGACCCGAGTTCCGTCAGCCTGCGCCACACACGGGATCGGGTTGCCGCTAACCGTCTGGCCGGCGAACACACTGGTTATCTCCGCAGACGCCGCGGAAGGAGCGGCGACGGCGGTGACGGCGACGGCGATCAGGCCTCCCAGCATCCGTGCACACCTCAACCTCATCGGCGGAGACTCTATCTGGTTTATGGAGCTTTGGGTACGCGTGTGGGCAGCCCGCGGTCGCGGGCCGCAGCCGCTACGCCCAACGCGAACCGCGAGCGCTAGCGCGTGTTCTTCTTGACCGCGCTGCGGGCTTTGCCGGCCGCGTTCCTGACCTTCCCCTTGAGCTCCTCGCCGGCGCCACGCGCCTCGGTGCCCGGCCGTCCGGATGCCGCTCCGCCCTCGCGCTTCATCCGTCCTTTGGTCTCCTCGGTCTTGCCTTTGAGACGCTGTATGCGGTCGCCCATCACTCCTCCTTTTGACGCTTGATGGCAGGCTACCGCGGACCACGGCAGCCACAAACCACTGTTCGCCGCGATGCCTGCGCCGCCTACGCGGGTACCGTGGTACGTAGACAGATGTCCGAACACTCCGACCAGCCTCCGCCCGCGCAGGGCGAGCGGGACTGGGAAGCCAGCGAAGTGAAGGAACCGACGGCGCCGCTTACACGGCGGCGGCTGCTGCTGGGGGCGGTGTTCATCGCAGCCGCGCTCGGTGGGCTCTACTTCTTGATCCCAAAGCTCGCGGGGCTGAACCAGACCTGGGGTCAACTGAAGCATGGCGACCCGGTCTACCTGATCATCGGTGCCGTTCTGGAGCTGTTTTCGGTCGGTGGCTACGCGCTGCTGTTCCGCACGGTTTTCGGACGGGACACGCCGAGGATCGATTGGCGGGCCAGCATCGAGGTACCGCTGGCCGGGATCGCAGCCATCCGCCTGTTGGCCGCCGCCGGTGCGGGCGGCATCGCAGTCACGGCTTGGGCGCTCACCCGAGCCGGCATGTCGGCCGGAACAGTCGCTTGCCGGATGGTCGCCAGCTACGTGATCCAGTACGGGGTCTACCTCGGCGCACTGGTGATTGGGGGAATCGGTCTGCGCATCGGGCTGTTCGCGGGCTCGGACCCGCTCGCACTAACGGTGTTCCCGGCGCTGTTCGGCATCGTGGTCATCGCGCTGGTGGGCAGCATGGGCCTCGTTCCACGCGACGTCGAGCGGCGGCTGGGGCGCCTTTCCAGGCGCCGCGGACGGGTCGGCCGGCTGGCGTCCCGGTTCGCCACCGCTCCAGCCACGCTGGGTCGCGGCGTACGCACGGCGGTCGACATGATTCGCGAGCGACGGATCGGATTACTCGGTGCAGTCGCATACTGGGGCTTCGACATCGCCGTGCTCGGGCTGTCGTTTCGCGCGTTCGGCACCACGGTCTCCGTGGCCGTCCTGGTCATGGGCTATTTCCTGGGGACGTTGGGAAGCTTGCTGCCGCTGCCCGGCGGCATCGGTGGTGTCGAGGGCGGGATGATCGGCGCCTTTGTCGGCTTCGGGATGCCCGGCAGCCGGGCTCTGGTCGGGGTGCTGGCATACCGGGCGATCTCGTTCTGGCTGCCGACGCTACCCGGTATCGGGGGCTATATCGCGCTCCGGCGACACGTCCACGATTGGGAGCAAGAGGACGCTCGCGCCTTGGCGGAAGTGCGACAACCGGTGGAAGCCTCGGGTGGGTAGCGGCCGCTGAGGCCTCTGGCGGGTAGCGGCCGCTGGAGCGGCGATCAGGCGCCGGTGGTCTGAGAGCGCTCCGGCTGCCTGGCTCCGTTCGTGCTCCGCCAAGTGGCCGCCAGGCTCCGTCGTCCCAGCCCCAGCCCGAGGCCCGCGTAGCGCCTAAACAGATGCCGCTCAGCGGCCTCGAGCACCTCTGTCAGCGCGTCAGCGAAACGGCGCAGCTCCGCCTCCGCCGTCACCAGCGGCGGAAGCGCCTTTATGACGTTCATGTGGTGGCCGGCGACCTGGGTCAGGATTTGGTGCTCTGCGAACAGGGGCACGGTGACCATCTGGGCGAATAGGCCCGGCTGGCGGCGCTCGATCGCCTCCCACAGCCTGCGGGGTGTCCTGCCGGACGGAGGGCCCAGCTCGATCGCCCACATCAGTCCCAGCCCCCGCACCTCGCGAACGATCTCGAAGCGCTCGCTCAGGGGCTGCGTCAGCTCGAGCAGCAGCTGGCCCAGCCAGGCGGCGCGCTTCACGAGCGCCTCGCTGTCGATCACCTGAAGCGTTGCCAGCGCGGCGGCGGCGGCCAGATCGCCACCGCCGAACGTCGAACCGTGGACGACGCTTCGCTCCATCGAGTCGAACGTGGCATTGAACACGTCCCGGCTGGCGAGCAGCGCCCCGATCGGCACGTATCCGCCGGATAGCGCCTTGGACACCGTCACCAGGTCGGGCTCGATGCCCCAATGCTCGAGCGCCAGGAACTTTCCGGTTCGCGCCAGCCCGGTCTGCACCTCGTCGACGATCAACAGCACACCCGCCCGCCGACAGAGCTCCTGGGCCCGCTGGAGATAGCCCTCTGGCGCGAGATAGACGCCTTTGCCCTGCACCGGCTCGACGATGAATGCCGCCACGTCCCCGTTGCTGAGCTCGCGCTCAAGCGCGGTCGCGTCACCGAATGGCACCGCGTCGCAGCCAGGCAAGAGGGGCGTGAATCGCTCCCGGAACTCCTCGTTGCCATTTACTGACAGCGCTCCCAGACTGAGCCCGTGATAGCCGCGGTGGCAGTAGAGCAGCCGCTGCCGGTCAGTCGCCGCGCGCGCCAGCTTGAGCGCTGCCTCCACGCTCTCCGTTCCGGAGTTGGTCAGCACCACCGCGTCGAGCGAGGACGGCGAGCGCTCGATCAGCTGCTCCGCAAGGGTGCCGGAGAGCGTCGAGACTCCCAGCTGCGGCAGGTTCGGCGTGTCGATCGCCAAAACGTCCTGCAGCTGGCGCTTGACCTGAGGATGGTTTCGGCCCAGGGCAAAGACGCCGTAGCCGGAAAGCAAATCCAGGTATTGCCGGCCCTGGCGATCGATCAGGTACGGCCCGCGGCCCGCGGCCCATTGGCGGTCGAAGCCCAATGTCCTGAGCACTCGCCCTAGCTGACGGTTCAGGTAGCGCTGGTTCAGCGCCATGGCCTCCTCGCCGCGCAGCCCGAGAAGGTCGGCGACGTACGTGCCATCCGGCTGCCGGTCCGCCGCGCTCACCTGGTGGACCCCGTTCGAGTTCGTACCTGACCCCGCCCGGCGCATTTCGCGCTAACCGCGCAGCAGCGACAGCAGAGCCTTCTGGGGGGCGCGTACGGTCTCGTTGACGGCCGTCGGCTCATAGCCACAGTGCGCCATGCAGTTATCGCAGCGCGGGTCATGACCGCGGCCGTAGCGCTCCCAGTCGGTCTGCTCGAGCAGCTCCTGGTAGCTCTTGGCGTATCCGTCTGCCATCAGGTAGCAGGGGCGCTGCCAGCCGAAGATCGAGTAGCTGGGGATCCCCCAGGCAGTGCAGCTGTAGTCCTTCTTGCCCTCGAGGAAATCGAGGTACAGGGGCGAATGATTCAGCCGCCAGCGCCTCCTGCGCCCGTCAGCGAACGCGGCACTGAACAGGCGGCGCGTCTGCTCCACGCCCGGAAAGTGCTGCTGATCAGGCGCCTTCTCGTAGGCGTAGGCCGGCGAGATCATCATCTGGTCGACCTCGAGCTCGTCGTTGAGGTAGTCGAGCACCTCCCGGACGGTCTGCGGCGTGTCGTCGGAGAAGAAGGTGGTGTTGGTGGTGACCCGAAAGCCGCGCTCCTTGGCGCTGGCGATCGCGGCGCAGGCCTTGTCGAACACGCCGTCGCGGCAGACCGACTTGTCGTGGCGCTCGCGAAGCCCGTCCATGTGCACCGCCCACGCGAAATAGGGCGAGGGCTCGAACAGCTTCATCTTCTTTTCCATCAGCAGCGCGTTGGTGCACAGGTAGACGAACTTCTTGCGCCGCACCAACTCGGAGACGATCGTGTGAATCTCGGGATGGACCAAGGGCTCCCCGCCTGCGATCGAGACCACCGGGGCGCCGCATTCCAGCACTGCCGATACGGCGTCATCGACCGGCATGCGGCGGCGCAGCACGTGATCCGGGTGCTGGATCTTGCCGCACCCCGCGCACGCCAGGTTGCACTGATAGAGCGGCTCCAGCTCCAGCACCAGCGCGTACTTGTCGCGCCGCGCCAGCCGCTGGCGAAAGATGTAGCTACCGACCTTGACGCTCTGCCTCAGTGGAACGGCCATACCCTTAGTACTCCTTGCCTCGCAGCTCGCGGGGGAGCGTAAACCGCACCCTCTCCGTGGCCACCGACCGCTCGCCGACCTCTAACGGACCGAGCACGGTCAGTGCCTGGACGATCCGTTGCACGACCCGCTCCGGGACCGATGCTCCGGCCGTGACGCCCACCCGGGTGGCGCCCCCGAGCCACGCGGGATCGATCTGGGCCGCGTCGTCAATCAGCTGAGACCGAGCGCCCGAGCGCTCGGCCACTTCGGCCAGACGGTTTGAGTTCGACGAATTGCGTGACCCCACGACCAACACGACATCACAGTTTGCCGCCAGCGCGCGGACCGCGTCCTGGCGGTTCTGCGTCGCGTAGCAAATGTCGTCGGAGCGCGGGCCGACGGCCGACGGAAAGCGCTCGCGCAGGCGCGACACCACGTCGCTGGTCTCATCGACCGCCAGCGTGGTCTGGGTCAGGTACGCCACCCGCTCCGGATCCTCAACCTCAAGTCGCTCGACCTCGTCCTCGCGCGCAATCACCCGGACCCGATCGGGAACCTCGCCGGCGGTGCCCTCGATTTCCTCGTGGCCCTCGTGGCCCACCAGCACGATCGTGTATCCGCCGTCGGCGAAGTTGCGGGCCTCGGCGTGCACCTTGCTCACGAGTGGACAGGTCGCGTCGAGCACGTTGAGCTGCTTGCGCTTCGCGTCGGCGCGGACCCGGGGCGAAACGCCGTGGGCGGAGAAGACGACAGTTGAGCCGTCGGGAACCTCGTCCAGCTCCTCGACGCAGATCGCGCCGCGGCGCTCGAGCTCGGATACAACGTGCTTGTTGTGAACGATCTGCTTGCGCATGTACACCGGTGGACCGTAGCGCTCGAGCGCCCGCTCCACGACCTCGATCGCCCGCTCCACGCCGGCGCAGGCAGCGCGCGGCGCTGCCAGTTGCAGGCAACGCGGCGCAATCGCGGCTTGCCAGTCCTCGAGCACAGCGGCCACCGACTGAAGTGCACGCGCCGCCCGCCAGTAGCCACCAGCCATGGCTACCGGACGCCAGAGCTCGCGGGTGGGGCCGTCGAGCACCACGCGGACCACTGCCAGGGGACGGCCGGCCGCCGCCGGGGCGAGCCAGACGGACTCCATGTCTGCGGCCAGCGCTCCGCTGGCTGCCAGCTGCGCCCGTGCCCGCCCCAGGGCCGGGCCGCGAACTGAGACGATCGGACCGACGCGCGTCCGGATGCCGTGCCGGCGGAGCATGCCTGCGATCACCTCGGCGCCCTGAATATCGGCGACGCGAGTGCCGTCGCGTGTGAGCAGCTTCGACGCCACGATCGCCTCCCCGGGCTCCAGATCATCGGCCAGGGCCCCCGCGAAGCCGGCGACCGCCAGGCCGTTGAAGGGAATCTCGGCCAGCCTGGCCGCCGCGCGTCGTGCCCGCCGCGGCCCCGCGCCGGTGCAGACCACCTCGAGCCGCGCCGCTCCGGAGCGCAGGGCCCGGGCCTCGATGCCCATTGGCGCCGCGATGAGGACGCGACTCAAAGCAGGGCCCCCGCGGTCGGTCGCTGACCGGCGGCACGGCCCAGTCCGGCGGACCCGGACGGTTCGGTAGAGGAAATGGCGCGCTCGCTGCCGATCGCCGCAAGCGCCACGCGCGCCGCGCCGCGACCGGATAGCACCGCTCCCTCCATCGTGGCCGGCCAGCCGGTCTGCGTCCAGGCCCCGGCCAGCGCCAGTCCCGGCACGCCGGTCCGTGAACCCGGTCGGAGGTGCCCAGAGCCAGGCGCGGCTCTGAAAGTCGCGGCGCGCTCTCGGGTCACGTAGAACCGCTCGAGCGTGGCGCCGCGGGCGCCCGGAAGCAGCTCTGCCAGCGCCTCGGTCACGCGGCTCACCAGCTCCTCGGCGCCGGTGTCGATCTCCTCGTCGGCGGCCGATAGAGACACGGCCAGGCACTGACCGCGATCCAAGCCGGCGGCGACGGTCCGGTCGAATACGTACTGGACGGGGGAGTAGACGGCGGCGGCGAACTCGAGCTCCAGCACGCGCCGGTCGTAGACCAGGTGCAGGTTGACGATCGGCGAGGTGCCGAGGCGCATAACCTGCTCCGGATCTCGAACCGCGCCCTCCGGCAGCAAGGCGGCCGAGCGCTCGTGCGGCACGGCCAGAACGACGGCGTCTGCCCCCAGCCGCTCGGCGCCACCGAGGACCGATAGCCCCTCCTCGCCGACCTCGATCCGCTCCGCCCTCCAACCGAGGCGCACGTCGGCGCCGGCGGTCCGCAGCGTCCGCAGCGCCGCATCGCCGTGGACACGCTGCAGCGGCGCTCGGGCGTAGCCGATGTCGCCGGCGTCGGCCCGCTGCAGCAGCCCCACCCCGAACACAAACGCTGCCGCCGCCAGCGATGCGTCATGGACGCGGAGGTTGAGCGTGGGGCGCCCGATCAGCTCCCACAAGGCCTCAACGGCCCGCGGGCCCTGACCTCGCCGCTCGAGCCATGCTCCGAAGCTCTGCCCGTCGGCGGCCGGGTCTTCCGGGTCGACACGCCCCAGAGCGATCGCCGTGCGGGCCGCGGACATCCGCTCGCCGAAGCGCAGGTGCCGGTAGCCGAGCAGCGAGCGAGACAGATGCAGCGGCGCGGGAAGACCCGAACGCCTGAGCCAAGCAGGAGGGCTTCCCGGCGCCAGCACCGGCAGGGCCAGCCGATCCTGGAGCACCGTCTCGCCACTACTGCCGAGGCGTTCCAACAGGCTCCTGTACGCGCCGCAGCAGCGCAAGAACACGTGCTGCCCGTTGTCCAGCCACAGGCCATCGCGCTCGAACGAGTACGCGGCGCCCCCCAGCCGCGGGCGCACCTCGACGACGGTCACCGCGGCCCCGGCGTCGAGACACTCGAGCGCCGCAGTGATCCCGGCCAGCCCGCCACCAACGACGACCACCCGCCGGTCGCTCACCGCACCACCCCGCTGAGGCTTCGCAGGGCCACCCAGGTCTTCTCCCACGTCGCCAGCGATAGTCCATGCTCCCGGACGGCGTCTGGATCTCGGTCGATGCGCTCGAGCAGCCGGCGATAGATGCCGCTCATCGCCGAAACGCACGAGCCGCTGCGGGCATCGATCAGCTCGCGCAACCCGAGACCCCGGTCGAACCATTCGCGCGCGCGGGACACCTCGAACGCCACCAGCTCGGCGAACTGTTCCGGAGGGGCGGCGAGGATGCCCTGGCAGTCGAAGCGCCGCAGGTCTTCGGCCGGGAGGTACACCCGGCCGCGGTCGAAGTCCTCGCGCACGTCACGGAGAATGTTGGTGAGCTGCATGGCCACCCCGAGGTCGTCGGCCAGAGGACCTGCCGTCAGCGGATCGCTCGAGCCGAAGATCGCCAGGCACAGGCGCCCGACCGACCCGGCCACCCTGCGGCAGTAGACGACCAGCTCGTCGAAGGTCGCATAGCTCGCCGGCCGCACGTCCATCTCCACGCCGTCGATGAGATCCACGAGGGCATCGCGCGGTAGCTCGAACTGCCGCTCGGCATCGGCCAGCGCCAGCGCCACCGGACTCCCGTCCCGGTGCTCGAGCTCTATGCGGGCCTCCGCCAGCAGCGCCAGCTTGCGATCCGCGGACTCTTCACCATCGCCGATGTCGTCGACGCGGCGGGCGAATGCGTACACCGCGCACATCGCTCGTCGCTTCGGCGCCGGCAGCAGCCGGATCCCGTAGTAGAAGTTCGCGGCGCGCTCTCTGGTGATCGACTCGCACGCCCGGTAGGCGCCTTCCAGCGCGTTCTCTCTCAGCGCCACGCTCACCGGCCGGCTCCCGGCCCGAGCGCGCGGAGCAGGTACACGGCGCGTCGAGCCGTGCCGGCCCGCGGACTCGAGGCCAGCACCTCGTAGTCGGCGGCCTCGATCGCGGCCAGCGCCGCCCGGCCCCCGGCGACGAACCCGGCCACCGCGAGACGCGAGCGTCCGCGCAGCGTCCGGATCAATGGGGCCCCTTCGTCCAGCAGGTGCCTGGCCCGCGTGACCTCATAGCTCATCAGTGCGCGCAGGGGCGGCGTAACGCTCCTCGTCGCCAGGTTTCCATCACCGACGTCGAAGCGATCGAGGTCCTCGGCCGGGAGGTAGATCCGTCCGCGGCGGTAGTCCTCGCCGACGTCCTGCCAGTGCTCGGTCAGCTGCAGCGCGGTGCAGACCTTGTCCGAGAGCGCGAGCCGCTCCGGAGTGAGGGCCCCGAAGACCCGCAACACGAGCTCGCCCACCGGATTTGCCGAAAGCGTGCAGTAGTCGAGCAGCTCTTCGTAGCTGTGGTAGCGGTGCAGGTGCTGATCGCGGCGGTTGGCCTCGATCAGCCGGCGAAACGGATCCTGCGGCAGCCCGCAGGCGTCGACTGCAGGTTTCAGCCGCGCGATCAGGGGATGGCGCGGCCCGCCGTTCGCCGATCCGCGCGCCCAGAGGCGCTCCAGGTCGCTCTCCAGCTCGTCCAGCAGCGCCAGGCGGTCCCCCGGGGCCTCGTCGCCCGCGTCGTCGACCAGCCGCGCGAAGCCGTAGATGGCCAGCAGGCTCGAGCGTGCCCAGGGGGGCAACAGGAGGCTGGCAACGGTGAAGTTCTCGCTCCCAGCCTGGGACATCACCGCCTGGGCATCCGGGGCCGGCTCCGGGCGCCGGGGTCCGCTCACAAGCGTGTTGGGAGGTGAAGCGAGATCGTTGCTCGGGCTCACGACGAGCCCCATCCCTGCACGCAGCGGCCAAGCGCCATTACCGGGAACACGAGCCTGTAGAGATGGTAGTTGATGTAGAAGTCGCCCGGAAAGCCCGTCCCCGTGTAGTGAGGCTCATCCCAGGTGCCGTCCGCTCGCTGTGTCCTCAGCAGCCATTCGATCCCGAGGGAAGCCGCCTCGGAGCCACCCTCGCCGGCCGCGTACAGCCCCAGTAGCGCCCACGCGGTCTGCGAGGCCGTGCTCTCGCCGCGGCCGATCCAAGACGGATCCTCATAGGACCGGCAGTCCTCGCCCCAACCTCCATCTGTGTTCTGATGGTCCCGGAGCCAGGCCACCGCCTTGCGCACTCGCTTGTGCCCGCGGTCGACCCCCGCCGCCTCGAGCGCGCACAAGGAGGACCACGTCCCGTAGACGTGGTTGACGCCCCAGCGGCCGAACCACGAGCCGTCCTTCTCCTGCTCTTCAAGCAGCCACTCCAGCCCCGGGGCGCTGCTCTCCACCGATGAGACGCGATCCTCGTGGCTCAAGAACTCGACGACATGAGCGGTCACGTCGGCGCTTGGCGGATCGATCACCTCGCCGAAGTCGCAGAAGGGCAGCTTGCGGACGACAGTGCGCGTGTTGTCGGCGTCGAACGCTCCCCAGCCCCCGCCGGCGCTCTGCATGCCAACGAGCCAGTCGGCGGCGCGGCGCAGCGCATCCTGCACCCGGCCCGAGTCGGGATGTGCCACCTGGCGCAACGCGAGCGCCACCACGGCCGCATCGTCGATGTCCGGGTAGTTGACGTTCGCGTATTCGAATGCCCAGCCGCCCGGTAGGAGGTTGGGACGGCGCACGCCCCAGTCGCCAACCACATCGGTGACCTGCCGGTCGAGCAGCCAGTCGGCGGCGCGGACCAGCCTCGGGTCGTCCCGTTCGACGCCGGCATTGACCAGGGCCAGAATCGCCAGCGCGGTATCCCAGACGGGCGACTGACAGGCCTCGAGCCAGCGCATCCCGTCGCTGTGCACGGTGAAGGACTCAAGTCCGTCCAGTCCGGACCGCACCACTGGGTGATCGAGCGGATACCCCTGCAGCGCCAATGCCATCAGCGAGTACACCCACGGAGGCTGGATACCTCCCCAGCTGCCGTCGGCCTCCTGGCGCTGCACGATCCAGCGCTCGGCGGCCGTCAGCGCCGCGCGCCTCAGCGGCGGGAAGGGCATCTGCTCATAGCGCCGCAGGACGACGTCGAGCAGGCGCAGCGCCCGTCCGGTGAGCGTCTTCGCCCGGCGGGGAGCGGCCGGCGCGGAGGGCCCTAGCTCGCTGAGGCCAACTGGCAGCGCGCGCCTTGGACGGTGTGCCCGGACGATCGTCAGGGCGACGATCGTCTGGCGCGCCCAGCAGCCGAAGTCGTAGGGATTGAGCGGGAACCAGCTGGGCAGCAGCACCATCTCGGGCGGAAGCGCTGGCACGTCGTCCCACGGCCAAAGGCCAAACAGCGCCATCCAAATGTGCGTGAACACGCGCGCATTGCGGGGTCCGCCGTGTTCACGGCAGAACGACGCCGCGCTTTGCATGTACTCGGCGGATGGCGCGTCGCCGGCGAGCTTAAGCGCCAGGTAGGCCTCGATCGTCGTCGAGAGGTCGCCCGGGCCGGCGAAGAAGTTCGACCAGCTGCCGTCGCTGTTCTGCTGCGATCGGATCCAAGCCGCCGAGCGCGCGGTGCGCTCCGGATCGCGGATGCCGAGGAACTCGCGCAGCAGCAGATCCTCGGCGTCCATCGACACGTTGGTCTGCAATAGACCTCGCCAGTGGCCGTCGGGATACTGCAGCGAGAACAGATGCTCGCGGGCGCGCGAGAGCGCCTCGGTGACGGCGCCCCGCGCCGTCGTTCGATCTCTCTCCACCGTCGTCTCTGGCGGGGCTATGACTCGGTCGAGCACCTCAACCCTTTGCGATCTGAGTTACGCGAGGCTTAACAAATACAGCTAGTGGCCGCTGGACGCTTGGCGCCGCGGTCCGGGGGCTTACAGACGGACGTTCAGCGAACGCCCACGTCGCGGTCAACGCGCTCGAACCGGTTGTGGTGAGCGCTCGGACGGGAGGGGAGCTTGCGCCGGCGCCGGCTGTGTGCGTATCTGTGTTTGCACTACGTCTCCGTGGTAATACTTGCCGCCCCGTAGCCAGGAAGCGATCGCCGCCACGACGCAGCAGCCTGCGGCGAAATAGAACGCCTCATGGATCCCGGTGGCGAACGGGTGCGAAACCAGGCTGGGGAAGGACCGATGGCCGGTTAGGTACACAGCGGTGCTGTGCGGCAGCTTGCCCAGCGCCGGACCCAGCAAGGTGTCCATCGGGTTGTAGCCCAAGAACGATGCGAACAGGCTACCGACGGGCGGGAGATGTGACACCCGAGCAGCGTCCGCCAAGCTCACGCCGTGGGCGGTGAGGCCGTGATTCGGTCGGGGTGCGCCGGCGGACTCTGGCGCTGGCTGCCGGCGCGGTTGGTGCTCTTCCCGCCGGTCACGACGGCTGGTGCCTGAGCCGCTCGATCAACCCGTCGAGGATTTCGATCGCCTTGGACAGCGTCTTGACGTCCCGGTCCCCCAAGGTCGCCATCTCTTCATGCAGCAGCGCTCGATACTCGGTACGCAGTTGCTCGCGGACCTCGCGACCGCCGCCGGTGAGCTTGACCAGGACCACCCGGCGATCGGCGGGGTCGGCGTCCCGCTGCACCCATCCCCGCTCTTCGAGGCGGTTGACCAGCAGGGTCATCCCTGGCTGGGTGACGCCCTCGCGAGCAGCCAGCTCGGTGATTCGCCGCGGTCGCTCGGCCAGCGCCGCCAGAACGCCCAGCTCGATGCGCGATACGGGCACCTTGGTGCGGCACAGGAACAGCCGCGAAAGCGTGGCTGCCCGCTGGGGCAGTGCCTCGGCGATCTCGGAAGAGGGCCAGGGCGAGGAGGGTCTCGGCTTGGGGCGCATGAACGCCTATGATCGCCTCATGAGCACCGGGACCTCAGCGGTCGCTTCGCAAGCGAGCACCGAACCCGCCGAGGTGGTGCGCAGCTTCTTGCTCGCTCTGGAGGCCGGAGAGCTGGACCGGGCCCTGGGCCTGCTGGCCGAGGACGTTGTCTACATCAACGTGTCGCTGCCGACGGTACGCGGACGAAAGCGGGTCGATCGGCTCTTCCGGCCTGGGTACGAGAAGCTGCCCGGCGGTTTTCGCGTTCACTTCCATACGGTCGCCGCCGACGGCAACACGGTCCTCACCGAGCGGACCGACGGACTGATCCTGGGGCCGGTCGAGGTGCGGCTCTGGGTCTATGGGCGCTTCGAGGTGCAGGACGGACAGATCACGCTTTGGCGCGACTCGTTTGACTGGATGGACCTCACGGTTGGAGTGATCCGCGGACTGCTGGGCGCGCTGGTGCCGTCGCTGAACCGGCCCTGGCCCGTCTCGTGAGTACTGCCGAGCAGCAGCTTCCCCGTCGACTGGTCGACCGGCGCGCGATCGTCACCGGCGCCGGCTCGGGAATCGGGCGCTCAATCGCCGCTCGCTTGAACGGCGAGGGGGCGCGGGTGATCGTTGCGGACATCGATCTTCAGGCAGCCGAGCGCGTGGCCGAAGAGCTCGGCGGCCAAGCAGTAGCGCATGGAGTCGACGTCACCAGCGAGCAGAGCGTCGGCGATCTCGTGCGCCGCGCTACGGCGGAATGGAACGGCCTGGACGTGTTCGTCAACAACGCCGGCGTGGGGATTGCGGCCACCACGCCCGACACGAGCGAGGACGACTGGCGCCGCGTGCTCGACGTCTGCCTGACCGGAACGTTCTTCGGCATGAAGCACGCGATCCGGGCGATGCGCGGGAACGACAGCGGGACGGTCATCAACGTCACCTCCGCCGCCGCGCTGGTCGGGGTGCGCGACCGCGCCGCATACAGCGCCGCCAAGGGCGGCATCCTGGCGCTGACACGTGCAGCCGCGATCGATCACGCCGAGGAGGGCATCCGTATCAATTGCATCGCTCCGGGGACCGTCGACACACCTTGGATTCAGCGCATCACCAGCGGCTACGACGACCCCGCCGCCGCCCGGGCGGCCATGGAAGCGCGGCAACCACACGGGCGCCTGGTGACCCCGGCTGAGATCGCCGCCATGGCTGCGTATCTGGCATCCGACGAGGCGTCGTCCGTGATCGGAGCGGTGATGGTCGTCGACGGCGGGATGACGGCGCGCTGACCGGACGCATCACAGGCGCGCGGGCGCTTGACATCCGCTTTCCGACCTCCGCCACGCTGGCGGGCTCGGATGCCATGAACGTGGCACCCGACTACTCGGCGTGCTACGTGATCCTGGACACGGACCGGGATGACGGGATCCAGGGGCACGGGCTGTCGTTCACGATCGGGCGCGGCACGGAGGTGGTCGTGGCCGCGGCCCGCGCGCTCGAGCCCCTGGTGGTGGGCACGGAGCTCGCAGCCGTGAAGAGCGACATGCGCGGCTTCTGGCGACGGGTGACGGGAGAGAGCCACATCCGCTGGCTGGGCCCAGAGAAGGGAGTGGTCCACCTCGCCGCCGCGGCGCTGATCAACGCCGTGTGGGACCTGTGGGCGAAGCTCGAGGGAAAGCCGCTGTGGCAGCTGTTGAGCGAGATGAGCGCGGAGGAGATCGTCGGCTGCGTCGATTTCCGCTACATCGAGGATGCCATCACGCCTGAGGAGGCGATCGCGCTGCTGCGCGATCGTGAGCCGGGCAGCTCCGCCCGGATGCAGGAGATGCGCGAACGTGGTTTCCCCGCCTACACGACGTCCGCCGGGTGGCTGGGGTATGGAGACGAGCAGCTCCGGCGCCTGTGTCGCGAAGCGGTCGCCGACGGCTGGACGCACATCAAGCTCAAGGTCGGAGGCGACCTGGAGTCAGATCTGCGCCGCACCGCGATCGCCCGCGAGGAGATCGGACCGGACCGGACGCTGATGCTGGATGCCAACCAGGTGTGGGAGGTCGACGAGGCGATCGCCTGGATCAAGCGCTTGCAGCCCTGTGACCCCTGGTGGATCGAGGAGCCGACCAATCCAGACGACGTGCTCGGCCATGCAGCAATCGCCAAGGCTGTGGCCCCGGTCGGCGTGGCCACAGGGGAGCACGCCCACAACCGGGTGATGTTCAAGCAACTGTTGCAGGCGAACGCGATCTCGTTCTGCCAGATCGATGCTTGCCGCCTGGCGGGGGTCAACGAGGTGATCGCCGTCTTGCTGATGGCCGCCAAGCTAGGCGTCCCGGTCTGCCCTCACGCCGGCGGCGTTGGGCTCTGCGAGTACGTCCAGCATCTGTCGATGTTCGACTACGTCCGCGTGGGCGCGTCGCTCGAAAACCGGGTGCTCGAGTACGTCGACCATCTGCACGAGCACTTTCTCGATCCGGTCGTGATCGTCGATCATCACTACCGCGCTCCGACTGCTCCGGGCTACTCGATCCAGATCGCCGAGGACTCGCTGCGCGAGTACGAGTTCCCTCACGGGTCGGCCTGGACGGATCGCCACTGACCCTGCCGCAGCGGTAAGCGGCGCTCGTTCCGAGCGAACGTTTGCACTTCTGCTCGCGGGGAAGTGAACGCTCACAGGAGAGGAGTCTTCAAGAGGGAGAGATCCATGGCCGATGAGCGTAAGCCGCTGGTCGAGGTCCGCGGCGTCAGCAAGCGCTTCCCCGGCGTCCAGGCGCTGGACAACGTCAGCCTTGATATCCGCCCCGGCGAGGTGCACGCCGTCGCGGGCGAGAACGGAGCCGGCAAGTCGACGCTGATGAAGCTCCTCTCGCAGCTCGAGAAACCGAGCGACGGGAGCATCGTCATCAGCGGCGAGCAGGTCAAGTTCCGCAATCCGCGCCACGCGCAGCGGCTGGGGATTGCCATGGTGCATCAGGAGTTCGCGCTCGCCCCGCATCTGACGGTCGCCGAGAACTTGGCGCTCGGGCGCGAGCGGAGCCGCGGTGGTCTGATCGTGCGGGGCGCGGAAAAGCAGCGCGCGCGCGAGCTGCTCGAGCGTGTCGGGCTTGACGTCGATCCCGGTCGGCGGGTCTCGACTCTGTCCGTCGCCGACCAGCAGCGCGTCGAGATTGCCAAAGCGCTGGCCGTCGACGCCAAGGTGGTGATCATGGACGAGCCGACGGCCACCTTGACCGAGGCCGAGATCGACGATCTGTTCCGGCTGATCGAGCAGCTGAAGGGCGAGGGCATCGCGATCTTCTACATCTCGCACCGCCTAGAGGAGGTCGTGCGCATCGCCGATCGCGTGACCGTGATGCGTGACGGCGAAGTCGTGGAGACGGTCGAGAAGGGAGACGTCGACGAGTCCAAGCTGGTCTCGCTGATGGTGGGGCGCGAGATCGACACCCTCTATCCCAAGCAGGAGTGCGAGATCGGCGAAGTGCTGCTCCGTGCAGAGGGCATAACCCGGCCGGGCGTTCTGCTCGACTGCTCATTCGAGGTCCGTGTCGGCGAGATCCTCGGCTTTTCCGGGGTCGTCGGAGCCGGGCGCACCGAGCTGGCCAGAGCCGTTTTCGCCGCCGACCCAATGTCGGCCGGCCGCATCGAGCTCGACGGCGAGGAGCTTCGGCTGAAATCACCGCGTGACGCGATCGCCGCCGGCATCGGCTACCTGACCGAGGATCGCAAGGGCGAGGGGCTGGCGATGCAGCTGTCGGTGGAACAGAACGTGACGCTGGCGCGGATACCGGGACCTGGCATCTGGATCGACCGCGGGACGGAGCACGAAGTCGCGCAGGCGCGCCGTGACGAACTCGACATCCGCACCCCGTCGCTGCGCCGGGCGGTGGAGTCGCTGTCGGGCGGCACGCAGCAGAAGGTGGTCGTCGCCAAGTGGCTCGAGACCCACGCCCGCGTCCTGTTCTTCGACGAGCCCACCCGGGGCATCGACGTGGGCGCCAAGGCGGAGATCTTCAAGCTGATGGGCGACCTCGCCGCCCAGGGGCGGGCCATCGTCCTGATCAGCTCCTACCTCCCGGAGCTGACGAACATGTGCGACCGGATCGTCGTCATTCGGGACGGCCAGACAGTCGGCGAGCTGAATCGGAACGAGTTCGATGAGGAGCGCATCATGGTGCTCGCGTCGGGCCTGGAAAAGGAGGCAGCATGAGCACCAATGTCGGAGCACCACCGCGCCCCGGACCGGGCCTACGACTGCCCGAGGCGGTCCGCGACCGACTGAGCGACGTCGTCTCGCAGCTGGCGGCGGCGGGCGGGTTGATCATCATCTTCGTCGCGCTCAGCATCGCCTCGCCGTACTTCCTGACATCCAACAACCTGTTCAACATCGGCGTGCAGGTGTCGATCGTGGCCATCGTGGCGGTGGGGCAGACGCTGGTCATCCTCACCGCAGGAATCGACCTCTCGGTCGGCTCGGTGGCGGGGCTTGGCGGAGTCCTGGGCACGATGGCCATCGCTAAGGCAGGCTTTCCGATCATCCCCGGGATCATCGTCGGTGTCCTGGTCGGCGGGGCAATCGGGGTGGTCAACGGGACGCTGGTCACGCAGTTCAGGCTGCCCCCCTTCATCGCCACCCTGGGCATGCTGGGCGTCGCCCGGGGGCTGACGTTCATCGTCGGCGGCGAGAACGCGGTCTATGGCCTGCCGAAGAACTTCCGCCTGTTCGGCGAGGGGCAGATCGGCCCCATCCCGATGCCGCTCTTGTACCTGATCGTGATCGCCATCGTTGGTCATGTGATCCTCAGCCGGACCAAGCTCGGACGCTACGCGTATGCGATCGGGTCAAACGAGGACGCAGCCCGGATCTCCGGCATCCCGATGAACCGCTACAAGCTCGCCGTTTACGTGATCGCCGGCGCCCTCGCCGGGTTCGGCGGAATGATCGCGGCCTCGCTCGTGCACTCCGGGCAGCCCAACTACGGCGTGGGGCTCGAGCTCAACGCGATCGCCGCATGTGTGATCGGCGGCGCCAGCCTGTTCGGCGGCGTGGGCACGATCGGCGGGACCTTGATCGGCGCCTTCTTGATGGCTGTGATCACCAACGGCGCCGTCCTGCTCAACATCACGCAGTACTACCAGCAGGTCATCATCGGCGTGATCATCTGGCTGGCGGTGTGGTGGGACCAGGTCCGCAGGCGCCGGCTGCAGGCCACAACGGAGGCGCAGCACGGACGTCGAGGCGGGGAAGGCGGTGAGCAAAGCGAGCCACCCGGACCGGAAAGGAGCGCCAGTGCGCCCGCATAGGATCATCACAGCCGCGCTCGCCTTCCTTGCGCTGGCGATGGCGGGATGTGCGGTGGTCAAAGACCACAAGGCCAAGGTCACGCTGCAGAAGACGCCGCCGATCCATATCGCGGTCGTGCCGAAATCAGTTGGTCTCGACTACTGGTCCAAGGTGCACCTGGGCGCTGAGTGCGCCGCGAGGCAGTTACCCGGCGTCAAGGTCACCTGGAACGGGGTCACCGACGAGACCGACGTCGTCGGGCAGCTTAACCTGCTCAACAACTACATCGCCCAGGGCGTCAACGGCCTGGTCTACGCCGCCACCGATGCCACGGCGATGAACGAGATCTCCAACAGCGCGACCAAAGCAGGGATCAAGACAGTCTCGATCGATTCGGGGACGACACCGCAGCCTTCCAACGTGCCGTTGATCGAGACCAACAACATCAGCGGCGCCGAGCTCGCCGCCAGCGAGCTGGCCAAGGCGATCGGCCCCTCCGGCGGCAAGGTGGCGATCGTCGCCTTCCACGCCGGTTCGCAGACCAACGACCAGCGCGTGCAGGGCTTCGAGCAGGGGCTGAAACGCTACCCAAAGCTGCACCTCGTGGGCACCCAGTACAGCCAGAACGACTACAACACGGCGCTGACGGTGGCGTCGAACATCCTCACGGCCAATCCTGATTTGAAGGGCATCTTCGCGGCCAACGAAGCGAGCGACATCGGAACCGTCGAGGCCACGCGGATTGGGCACCGGATCGGCAAGGTCAAGATCGTCGGCTGGGACACCTCGCCGGATGAGGTCAGCGGCGTAACGGAGGGGATCGTCTCCGGGCTGATTTCCCAGGATCCGTTCCGGATGGGCTACGACGGCGTACGCGCCGCCGTTGACCTGTTTCGCCACCAAGGCGACCCTAAGAACGAGGACACCGGCGCGGTGTTCGTCACCAAATCGAATCTGAGCAACCCGGTCGTGCACCAGTTCGTCAGCCCGCGCTGCGGGTCTCCGCGCCAGGTCGACGTGGGCTGACGCTCACGGCAGCCGGTGCGGGTCGACGCCCACCAGCACTTCTGGGAGCTACAGAACGGCCGGTATTCGTGGCTGGCGCGCGCCGGGCTGGAGCCGATCCGCCGCGACTTCGGGCCCGCAGACCTCGCGCCCCACCTGCGGGACACCGGAGTCGATCGCACGATCGTGGTGCAGGCCGAGAATTCATACGCCGACACCGACGCGATGCTGAGGCATGCCGACCGCTGCGAGTGGGTCGCGGCGGTCGTCGGATGGGTTCCGCTGCTCGAGCCGCCGGCCGCCGAGCAGGCGCTCGATCGCTACCTCGCCCATCCCGCGTTCCGCGGCGTGCGGCACCTGGTGCACGATGAGCCCGATCCCGATTGGCTGCGGCGCGGGGCGGTAGCCGAGAGCCTCGGCTTGCTCTCGGAGCGCGGCCTGGTGTTCGAGATCCCAGCCGTGTTCCCGCGCCACCTGGTTCTCATTCCGTCGCTGGCCGAACAGTTCCCGGGCCTCGAGATCGTGATCGATCACCTCGGCAAGCCGGCGATCGCAAGCGGGGAACTCGAGCCATGGGCAGCTCAACTGGCCGCCACCGCGGCCTACGAGAACGTCTACGCCAAGGTCTCGGGACTGGGGACCGATGCGGGGCCGGAGGGCTGGTCGTCGAACGACCTGCGGCCATTCGTAGAGGTGGCCGCCGAATGCTTCGGCCCTGACCGGTTGATGCTGGGCTCCGACTGGCCCGTCTGCCTGCTATCGGGCGACTACGAGTTCGTCTGGGACCAGACCGCCGCCAGCCTGGGCGAGCTGGCCCCGGGGGCTCGCGAAGCGGTGCTCGGCGGGACGGCGGCACGGCTATACGGTGTTCGAGCATGAGCACGGACGAGCTTCGGACGGCGATCATCACCGGCGCAGCCAGCGGAATCGGCGCCGCCTGCACGCGCACATTCGCCGACGACGGCTGGAACGTAGTGCTCGTCGATCGCGACGCGGAACAACTCGCCCGCGTGGCAAACGCCTGCGGCCCTCGCGCGCAGAGCGTGTGCGGCGACGTCACCCGACGGGAGACCAACGACAACGCCGTCGCGCTTGCTCGCGAGCGCTTCGGTCGCCTGGACGCCGCAATCGCCAGCGCCGGAGCCACGCTGGCCCGCTCGGTCGATGACACGACCGAGGAAGAGATCGACCGGCTGTTCGACGTCAACATCAGAGCCCTGATCTATTTGGCTCAGGCGATCCACTCGGCGCTTGCGGAGACGTCCGGGAGCCTGACCGTCGTCGCCTCCAAGACCGGCCTGGTGGCGCAGCCGGACTCTCCGCTCTACTGCGCAACCAAGGGCGCCGCGGTTCAGCTGGCGCGGGCGCTGGCGCTCGACTGGGCACCTCAGGGAATCCGGGTCAACGCCCTGTGCCCGGGGATCGTCGATACGCCGATGCTGGCGAGCTTCTTCGAGCAGCTCCCGGACGCAGAGCGCGCACGTCGGGAATTCTCCGCCGCTCAGCCCCTGGGACGCCTGGCGGCGCCGGAGGAATGCGCCTCCGCAGCCCTGTTTCTGTCCTCGGCCGCGGCTTCGTTCATCACCGGCGTCGCGCTGCCGGTGGACGGAGGGTTTACCGCGCAGTAGCCCGAGCCCCGATAGACACAGACAGCTTCACATACCGATCGTGGTGAAGAGTCACTGCCTGGCCGCTGCGAAGCCCACCAGGCGACCGCAACGCTCGTCGTAGAGCTTGAGCCGCAAGGTGCGGATGCCATCCCACAGAGTGAGCGTGGGGACATCGTGGAAGATTGGGTTCTCGTCGTGCGCGCGCTGCAGGTTGTAGTTGGGGATGCGCGCGTTCATGTGATGGACGTGGTGTAGACCGATATTGCCGGTGAAGAACTGCAGCACCTTCGGCAGTTTCAGGTAGGAGCTGCCGCGCAGAGCCGAGTCCTGGTAGCTCCAGGCGTCCTTGCGCTCCCAGTAGACGTCCTCGAACTGGTGCTGGACGTAGAACAGCCAGATTCCAGTCCCGCCGGCGAGCATCGCGCTCGGCAATTGCACCAGCAGAACCGCCGGCCAGCCCACCAACAGGCAGAGGCTGCCGATCGCGACCACGAGCGCTACATCGGTGGCGATGATCTGGCGCCAGAAGCGCTTGCGCGCCCAGGCCGGCACCAGGCGGGGCTCGAGCATCATGGCCCACAGTGGACCGAGCACCAGGAGCACGAACGGGTTTCGCATCAGCCGGTAGCCGAGCCGCCCCCGCCACGACATCTCCAGATATTCCGCCACGGTCAACGTGTCGACATCGCCCATCCCCCGGCGATCGAGGTCGCCGGCCGTGGCGTGATGAACCGCGTGCTCGTGCCGCCAGCTGTGAAAAGGCGTGAAGACGGTCACGGCACAGATGATCCCCACCCAGTGATTGGCCGTTCGGTTGGGGAGAAAGGAGCCGTGGCCGCAGTCGTGAAAGACGATGAACGTGCGCAACAGGAAGCCCGCCGCCGGCACGGCGAGTAACAGGACGAGCGGCGTCGAGACGGGCACCAGCAGGTACATCGCCGCCGTCAGAAGCAGGTACGGGACCAGGGAGGTGGCTACGTCTAGCACTGCTCGACCCAGGTGAGGCTGGGCATATGGCGCCAAACGCTCGCGCCAGAACGAGGCCGGCAGGGTGTCGGTCTCCGTCAAGGTCCTCCGGTCGGTCGAGATCGATGCTGACGCTACCCGCTCGGTTGGGACTTACGCGCCGCTTCCGTGCGGTCGCGGATTCTAGGCGCTTCGGGGGAAAATGGGGCGTCAGGCTTTTTCGAACACGAGCCGGTAGTGGTCCATGAGCTCTCGCTCGAAGCAGGCGCTGTTCGAGCTGACGCCTGAGGTGTAGGCGAAGCGGAAGTCCGGACTCGTGAGCCACCGGGGGAGCAGACGAAGCTTCAGTAGCGCCATCCGCGGGTTCCAGGATTCGGTCCGCATGTCCCATTGGCGGATCGTCTCGATGTAGTCCAGCCGACCGCTTTCGCTCGACACCAGCCGGAAATGCGGTTCGGCGCAGGCCACGACGTGGTCGCGCCCGAACGGCAAAAACGAGCCCGGAAACGCGGCGCTCATCATCGCCAAATACCACGCGTCGGAGTCTCTCGGGGCGTGGCGGTCGATCTCCTCGACCGGGATCATGTTGCGCCCGAAGACCATCGTTTGCAGGTAGAACCTGCCTCGATCGGGCAGCAGGCCGGCGACGTTTTCGAACAGCCGGCGATAGATCTCGTCCTGCCGGCCATCGCGATAATCCTCGGGCGAGCAGAAATGCTCGAAGGCCCCCAGACTGGCCACGGCGTCGAAGGGCCCAAAGGTCTCGCGGGTCACTTGCCGGGCATCGTGAAGGTGGACGTCGAGGCCGTGGCGACGGCACGACGCCACCTGGGCCGAAGACAGCGTTACGCCGATTCCACTGGCGCCGACCCTCCGGATGTAGTTGAGCAGTCCGCCCCAGCCGGAGCCCAGATCCAGGACACGACGGCCGCGCTGGATCCCCAGCTGCTCGGCGATGTACTCGTGCTTGCGCCGCTGTGCCTGCTCGAGTGACAGCTCGAAGTTGCCGTCGTATTTGGCACAGCTGAAATCGGCCAGCTCGCCCAGGCTGAGCCGTACGACGCGGTCGGTCAGGGAATAGCTGAAGTCGATGTCCTTGCGGTCAGCCATTCGAGTCGTTCTGCTCCGTGCCCGCGAACATCACGCGCGCCCTACTGCTCGCCGAGGATGGCCACAACTCGCGCCGGCGCGGCGCTCCCGCCCACGAGCCGCAGCGGAAAGCAGGCGACGGTGAAGCCGGTGGACGGCAGCTGGTCCAAATTAGCGAGACGCTCGATCTGCGAGTAGGGCAGGTCGACCTGGTGAGCGGCCCAGAAGATCCCGGGCTGCCCACTTGCCAGGGCTTGTGCTGCCTGCCGGTCAAGCGGCCGGTCCCAGCCCCAAGCGTCGATTCCCATCACCCGCACGCCCCTGTCGTACAGCCAGCGCGTCGCCTCGGCGCTGACGCCGGGACCGCGTGTCATGTAGTCGGGCTCCTCGTAGAAGCGATCGCGGCCGGTGCGCATCAGCACGATGTCTCGCTCGGCCAGCTCGTGGCCGGCGGCAGCCAGCGCCCCCGGCAGGTCGTCCGCCTCGATCATCTCGCCGTCCGCCCGGTGGTGAAAATCGAGCACGACCCCCGGGCGAAAGAACCAGTCGAGCGGGAGCTCGTCGATCGTCTCCGCGGGGCGCCCAGCGATTGTCGAGTTGTAGTGATAGGGAGCGTCGACATGGGTCGAGTTGTGCGTCCCCAGGCGGGTGAAAGTCTCGAGCGCCCAACCCTCGCCGTTCCGCAGCAGCTCACGCCCCACGCCGAACATCGCCTCGATCTGCGCCGCCCCCGCGCCGTGATCAGCGAACTCGATCTCGGTCCGCAGTAGGTCAGGCGCCGACGCTGGGCTGGGCACGATCGGGACGGATAGGTCGACGATGGGCACGCCGGTGTTCTATCGATTGTCTCCCGTGCATACGTCGTGCACCCGCGTGGCAGGCGCTACGCGGGTCCCGAAAGCACGCCCGACACGCGTGACGGTTAGCCGTCTAGCGCGGTGAGGTCCAGTCGGCCCAAGCGCTCGGGATCGGCCAGGATGTCCATTTCGGCGATCTTGCCGCCGCGGATCGTGCAGCCCATCACCGAGAACGGCCGTCCGTCCTTCGTCGCGATCGCCCCCACCTCCCCGTTGACCATTGCCAGTTGGATGACCAGGCCGATTCTGGAGTACATGCGGGCACGACCCGCGACCGCCTCCGCTCCACGCACGAGCTGCGTCGCGCCTTCACCCATATCGGCTTTCAGCACGACATCGGGATCGAGGACCGCCAGCAGGCCCTCGAAGTCGCCCTCTCGCGCCGCGGCCAGGAACGCCTCCACCACCTCACGCTGGGCGCTGCGATCCGTGTCGGGAGGCGGCGCCGCGCTCCTCACACGACGACGCGCGCGGCTTGCAAGCTGGCGTGCGGCCTCGGGTGAGCGATCGACGATTGGCGCGATCTCGTTGAACGGCACAGCGAACATGTCGTGCAGCACGAAAGAGAGCCGCTCGGCGGGAGTCAGCGTCTCCAGCAGGACCAGGAGCGCAAGCCCAACCGAGTCGGCCAGCAGCGCCTCGTGCTCGGGATCTGTCTCGTCCAACCGGTCGACGATCGGCTCTGGCACGTGAAGCTCATCGAGGGGCTCCTCGCGCCGTGAGCGACGGGAGCGGAGCATGTTCAGAGATACGCGAGCCACGACCGTCGTCAGCCACGCCGGAAGGTTCTCGATCTGATCGGACTCTGAACGGCTCAGCCGAAGCCAAGCTTCCTGAACCGCGTCGTCCGCCTCCGTCAGCGATCCCAGCATCCGGTAGGCGACCGCCTTCAGTCGGGTCCGATGCTCCTCGAACTGCTCGGCCAGCATGTCGTTGTCAGCCAATGGGGTCATGACTACTAGACCCGCCGGCGGGGCGTCGTGTGACACGGCGCCGTCACATTCCTCCGCCGGCGCGGGTCTCTGACCTCAGAGTCAACGATTGCGAGGTACCGCTGATGAGCACTTCATATCTATCGACGCGCCGGGGCAAGCTCACGCTCGCGCTGCTGTGCGCGGTCGCGTTTTTGGACTTCGTCGACGCGCCGATCGTGAACATCGCGCTGCCGTCGATCCGGCGTGCCCTGCATTTCTCGGTGGCCGGCCTACAGTGGGTTCCGAGCGGGTATCTGCTGACCTACGGCGGCTTCATGCTGCTGGGCGGGCGCTTCGCAGACTTGCTCGGGCGCAGACGGCTGCTCGTCGGCGGTATCCTGGTGATCGCGATCTCGTCGCTGATTGGTGGCTTTGCGGCGAGCTCGGGCGAGCTGGTCGGCGCCCGTTTGGGCCAGGGAATCGGCGCGGCGATGACGCTTCCGGCCGCGCTGTCGATCCTCACCACCACCTTTAGGGAAGGCAAGGACCGGCACACCGCGCTTGGCGCGTGGGGCGGCGTCGGTGGACTGGCGTCGGCGGTTGGCGTGTTGCTCGGCGGCCTATTGACACAGGGGCTCGGCTGGCGCTGGGTGATGTTCGTCAATCCCGTTGCCTGCTTCTTCGTACTCGGCGCGACCTTGCGCTTGATCCGCCCTGACGGCCCGAGCAAGAAACTTGAGAACTTCGACCTGTTCGGCGCGCTGCTGGCGACGGGTGGCATGTTGCTGCTCGTCTACGCGCTCGTGAAGGCCCCGGCTGTGGGCTGGGGCAAGGCTCGCACTGTCGGTGAGCTCGTGACGGCCATGGGGCTGCTCGCCGCGTTTGCGCTCAACGAGCGGCGGCACCGCAATCCGCTCGCGCCGCTGTCGATCTTCCGGATCAATGGTCTGGGCTATGCGGACGTCACGCAGCTGGTTGCGTTCGCCGGCTTTCTGGCGATGTTCTTTTTCCTGACGCTGTACATGCAGAGCGTCCTGCACTACTCGCCGATCCAGACCGGAGTCGCTTACCTCCCCGTCTGCATCGTCATCGGCGCGTCGGCCGGGATGGCCTCACAGCTCCTGGGCCGGGTGGGAACTCGAGCCGTCATCGTCGTCGGCGCGCTGTTCGCTTCCGGCGGCATCTACTGGCTCTCTCGTATCCCGGTGGGTGGCTCTTTTGTGTCCGACTTGCTGCCGGGCATGATGATCATGTCGCTTGGAATGGGCCCGATGTTCGTCGCCGTCACGACCGCGGCCAACGCCGGCGTGCCAGCGGATAAGGCGGGCCTGGCCGCCGCCCTCGTCAACGCCTCCCAGCAGCTCGGCGGAGCGCTCGGCCTCGCGATCTTCACCGCGCTGGCTGCGACTAGGACCACGCATCTGTTGGCCGTCCACACAGCGCCAGACGCGGCGCTGAACTCCGGGCTCCAGCGCGGCCTGTTGGCAGGCAGCCTGTTTCTGCTGGCGTCCGCGGTCATCGCGCTGCGCGCCACCAACACGCGCGGCGAACAGACTCACTCGCCGTCCGACGCGGCGGCCGAACCAGCGGCCGCCTGAGAAGGGCGATCGAGACGCACGACGCGGGATCGCGTCGATTCCCGCCTGCCGCCTGGCTGCTCAACAGGAACCCGCGTAGATCCTCCCGAGAGAGTTGCCGGCCTTGTTCGTGAACCAGAGCCAGCCGCCCGGGCCGTCTTTGATGTCGAAAGGTCCTTCGACCTCGGGTGGCTGGCCGAACGTCTGCACCGTCGAGGCAGGGTCCTGTGCGTTCGGGTCGATCCGTCCGATCGAGTTCGTACCGGTGTTGGCAAACCAGATGCCGGCGTCGGCCCCGAGCCAACTCCGTCTGGCGCCGCGAGCAGCGGGGATGTGAACGTAACGGCGCTCGCGGCAGGGTTTGGAGCGAACGGATCCATGCGAAGGAGCGCGTCCGGGTCCTGAACTGTCAACCAGATCCGACCGCGTCCATCGTTCGCCCAAGCACGCGCCGCACCGGTCGCGGGCGCCGCGATCCGCTCAACCGTCTCGCGCGGCGCGGGAGCCCGAGGATCGAGTCGGGCCACAGTGCCCAACTCCGAGTTAACCCACCAGAGAGTGCCGTCGGCAGCCGAGAAGATGGCGGCGAGTGCATGGATGCCATCGGCACGCACGACCTCGATCGAGCGTTCCGGGTCCTCCGCGAGTGGATCGACCGACCCGAGTGCATTCGCGCCTCGTAGGCTGAACCAGATCCGCCCGTCCGCCGCCAATTTGATTGCGACAGGACGATCCAGACCGGGGGCCGTGAAAGTTTCGATCGTGCACGCCGGAGCGGGCGCGGTGGGGTCGATGCAGCCCACGCTGTTGCTGCCGAGACTCGTGAACCAGATGCGTCCGTCCGGCCCCGGATACACATTGGCCGGTAACCGTACGGCGCCGGCAGGATCGGCGAACAGCTCGATTTGTCCGGTCGCTGGATCGATTCGACCGAGTCGATCGTTGCCAATGCTGGTGAACCAAACGCGCTCGTCGGGCCCTCGGATGATGCCGCTTGGACCATCGAGGTCCTCGGACCGACCGAACAGCTCGATGTCGCCTCTGGTCGCGATTGCGCGGCAACCTTACCGGGGCACCAGGGTCAACCGAGGGCCAGCTCCGCTACGAAAGGAATCGCCGGCCCGCCGGTCAGGAGTAGTTAGTAAGTACCCCCAGCCGGATTCGAACCGGCGATCTCCTGCGTGAAAGGCAGGCGTCCTAGGCCACTAGACCATGGGGGCCTGGCGAGTTAAGGTAGCGCCACGAGGGCATTCGAACCCGGCGAGAGCCGAAGAAGGAGGAACCATGGCCGGAGAGGACAACGTCGAGACCGCGAAACGCGCATATGAGGCGTTCTCAAAAGGAGACGCCGAAGGGGCGATGGAGAACATGGCCGACGACATCGAGTGGGTCAATCCGGGCAACAGCGCGATCAGCGGCACCTTCCACGGCAAGGAGGAGGTCGGCGAGATGTGGGGCAAGCTGGCTGAGAAGGAGTTCAAGACCGAGCCGCAGTTCTGGTTCTCGGACGATGAGCGCGTCGTTTGCTTGTCGCTGATCACGGCCGACGGTCAGCAGGCGGACGCGGCCGACGTGATGACCTTCAAGGACGGCAAACTGGTGCGGTTCCAGACCGCCGGCGACACCGCGCTCTTAGAGCAGGTCTTCGGCTCCAAGTAGGGCCGCCCCGACGACGGACCCCGCGCCGCCAGCCCCAAGGCCCGGTCTATCCTGAGCCCGGGCCGCTGGCGTAACGGTAACGCACGAGCCTTTTAAGCTCCGAGATCCGGGTTCGATTCCCGGGCGGCCCACTCTGTTCAGGTCCTGCCGAGCTTCCGCGCTTGACGATGTCCCTCGAATGTCGCCTCGTAGGTGCCGCGAGGCGCCGTCGCGTCGCCGATCGTTTCCACACTGACGTCACGGCTGCGCAGCAGGCGATACAGCGAGTTCTCAGACTGGCGCCCGGTAGCCATCACGACCCAGTCGGCGTCTAGCTCTCGTACGTCGTCCTCTTTGTAGATGTTCGTCGCAGAGAGCTTGGCGCCGTCGATCTGAGTGACCAACCGATCGCAGAGCATCTCCACCCCGGCCGCATAGACGTAGGTCAGCATCCAATGCAGGTAGACGTCCGGTGCGGTCTCCATCGCAATCATCGGCCACCGCGTGACCAGGGATACCCGGTCGGCGGACTCCGCGAGCGAAACCGCCGTCAATGGCGCTGCCACGTCCTGTAGGTCGTCGACGACGACCACGTTTCCCGAGGGATTGGCGCGTTTCAGCGCCACGTCGTCCCACGTGACGCAGTTTCCGCTTTCCCATCCCGGCACGGCCTGAGCGGTTTGCCCCTGAAAGCCGTCGCGCCGGTACCGGGCACCGGTTGCGATCACGACGTGATCGGGCTCCAATTCGGCGAGCAGCCCGTCGATTGTCGCCTCGTCCACCGACATTGAGCGCCGGATGGCGGCACCGTTCTTCTCCGCCTGTCCGGTCAGCCATTCGCCGATGAAGGCGTACTGGCCTCGGTGGGGGAGCGCCCCGTAGGCGCGCGTGTGTCCACCGCACTCTTGCTCGCGCTCGAGAAGGGTGACGTCGTGTCCGCTCGCAGCTGCCACGCGAGCGTACTCAAGCCCTGCTGGACCTCCGCCGATAACCAGCACCCGCTGTGGGGAGCCGGCGGGACTGAGGCTGCCGCTTCCCCAGTTGCGCTCACGCCCCACCGTCGGGTTGTAAACACACTGCACGCGTCCCCCGCGAATGACGCTGCGCCAGCAGTAGTTGGCCGCCACGCAGCGCCGGATGTCCCGTTCCTCCCCGGCGCGAGCCTTCTTGGCCCATTCGGCGTCGGCGAACATCTGCCGGGCGAGCAGGATTGCGTCCGCCTCGCCGCCCGCCAGCAACTCCTCGCCGACGGCTGGATCGGTGACCCGCCCGACGAGGAGTACGGGCTTGTCGGTCACCTCCTTGATCGCGTGGGTGTATTCGCGCTCCCAACCACCCTCGTAGTCCATTGGCGTGTGGATATAGGAGTGGTGGACGCCCGCCGACACGGACACGTAATCCGGGCTGACTTCGTCCGCGTCCAGGTCGGCGATGATCCGGCGAATGTCATCCAGCTCCAAGTCACCAGGCCAGAAGGATGTGGAGTTCAGCCGGTAACCCATGAACGGCTCAGTACCGATCGCGGAGCGGATCCGCCTCATGGCCTCGAGCGGAAAGCGCAGCCGCTTCTCGTACGTTCCTCCCCATCCGTCCTGGCGATGGTTGTAGAGCGGCGAGAGGAATTGCCATGGGAGGTACCCGTGTGACATGTGGAACTCCACGCCGTCGAGCCCGGCTGCGATAGCGCGGCGGCCCGCGGAGGCGTAGTCATCGAGAATCTGGTCGATCTCGTGCTCCTCGAGCTCCTTCGGCGTCATGGCTCCCGGATATTCGCCCGGCGGGATCTGGCTCGGCGCGACCTGGTACCACGTGGCATCGAAGTCGTACGCGGGGTCTGTCTTGAACGTGGTGGCGGCCCGCAGGCCAACGTGCAGCAGCTGAACGGCGAGCTTGCAGCCATGGCGGTGAACCGCGTCGGCCACCGCCGCCAAACCCTCAATCTGGTGATCCGACCACAGCCCCGGGAACAGGAACGGCGAGTACATCGTGTCGGTATTGATCAGCGTCCCGCCGATGATGATCATTCCGGTGCCGCCTTTGGCCCGCTCCTCGTAGTAGGCGACCGCCTGATCGGTGAAAGACCCTTCGTATGGACTTCGCACCCATACCGGACACGTCGGCGCGAACACGACCCGGTTCGGTACCACTGTGTTCCGGATGCTCCATTCCGAGAACAGATGCGGATATCGGTCGTTCTGTGGCACAGCAATCCTCCAATCCCTCGACGAGCGAGCTGGCCCCGACACTAGTCGCCCAGCGGCGGGCGAGCAACGCTGCTGGACACCACGGCCCACCGCTGCTGTGCCGGACCCTAGTGCCTGAAGTGCCGGCGGCTGGTGAAGACCATCGCCGCCCCAGCGGCGTCCACGGCCTCCACCGTCAGCTCATCGCGCATTGAACCGCCGGGCTGGATGATCACGCTCACCCCGGCGTCGAGCGCCAGCTGCGGGCCATCGGCGAACGGAAAGAACGCGTCGGAGGCCATCGCCGCCCCGCGCACGCGCTCGGCACCGTTGTCAGCGGCAGCCGCCTTCTCCAGCGCCAGCCGTACCGAGTCGACGCGACTCATCTGCCCGGCGCCGACTCCCACGGTCGCAAGGTCGCGCGTCAGGACGATGGCGTTGGAGCGAACGTGCTTGCAAACGCGCCAGGCGAACAGAGCCTCGTTCCACTCCGGCTCGCTCGGGCGGCGCTTGGACACGACCTGCATCTCATCGCGCTCCTCGAGTCCGGAGTCGCGATCCTCGATTAGCATCCCCCCGGCCACCTGACGCATGTCGGCCTCGATCCCGTCGGCGGCTTCCCCTCCACGGTCGTCGAGGATCCGCATGTTGGGCTTCGCTCGGAGCACCTCGAGCGCCCCCTCGTCGTACCCGGGCGCGAACAGCACCTCGATGAACTGCCCCACCAGGGCCTCCGCCAGCGGACCATCGACCGCCCTGTTGAGGCATACGATCCCTCCAAACGCCGACATCGGATCGCAGGCGAACGCGCGCTTGTAGGCCTCCAGCGGATCGGTGCCGATCGCCGCCCCACAGGCATTGTTGTGCTTGATGATCACGCAGGCCGGGACCTGGAACTCCGATATCAGGCGCCGGGCGGCATCGAGGTCCAGCAGGTTGTTGAACGACAACGGCTTTCCACCGAGTTGCGAGACCATCGAAAGGAGGTGGCGCCGGGTGCCGACCTGGGTGTAGTACGCGGCCCGCTGGTGCGGGTTCTCGCCGTACGGCAGCTCGAGCGCCTTTTCGAACGCCCGCACGAACAGCGGCGGGAAGTCACCGTGCTTCTCCTCGAACCAGCGCGCGATCGCGCTGTCGTAGCGCGCGGTGTAGGCGAAAGCCGCGGCGGCCAGTGCCTCGCGTGTGACCGACGCCAGCTGGCCCTCGGACTCCCGCAGCTCCGCCAGCACCGCGTCGTAGCTGCTCGGGCTGACCACGGGCGCGACGTAGCGCCAGTTCTTGGCCGCGGCGCGAATCATCGTCGGCCCCCCGATGTCGATGTTCTCGATGACCTCGCTCTCGGACGCGTCCCGCCGCGCCGCCGTGCGCTCGAACGGATAGAGGTTGACGCACACCAGGTCGACAAACTCCACCTCGTGCTCGTCGGCCGCCTGCAGATGCGCTGGCTCGTCGCGCAACGCCAGCAGCCCCGCGTAGAGCTTGGGATGAAGCGTCTTGACGCGGCCGTCCATGATCTCGGGAAAGCCCGTCAGATCGGACATCGAGCGCGCAGCCAGGCCGGCGTCCTCGAGCTCGCGCAGCGTTCCCCCGGTGGAGACGATCTCCACTCCCAGCTCCGCTAGCCCCCGCGCAAACTCAACGATCCCGGTCTTGTCGGACACCGACAGCAGGGCCCGAGCGACGCGCACCTGCTCGGGGGCGGCCGGCGCGGACGGGCTGCTGGAGGCCTGCTCCATCGAGATCTCGACTCTACCGGTCAACCACCACGCGCCGAGGACTGGAAGGATCGATTTTCACCGCTCCGCGCGCGATCAGCCTTACCGCTTCAGTCAGCAGCTCGTGCTCGATCGGACGAAGGCGGTCCGCGACCTCCGCAGCAGTCCTCGCCTCGGGCAGCTCGATCGCCCGCTGCAGGATCACGGGCCCCGTATCGACGCCCCGGTCCACGAAGTGGACGGTCACTCCGAACACCTTGACCCCGTACGCCAGCGCCTGCTCGACGGCGCGCAGTCCGGGGAAGGCAGGCAGGAGCGCCGGGTGGACGTTGATGACTCGTCCCTTAAACGCGTCGAGAAAGGCCGGATTTAGGAGCTGCATGTAGCCCGCCAGGACCACCAGCTCTATGTCGCGAGCACTGAGCCAGACCGCCATGGCCTGATCCCGGGCGGCGCGGTCCGGATACTCCGCGAGCTCGAACAGGCCTGTCTGTACGCCCGCCGCGCGAGCCCGCTGCAGCGCCCGTGCTCCCGGCTTGTCGGAAGCGACCGCGACGATCGAGACGCCGCCGCGTCCGTGGACCCGGTCGAGCAGCGCCTGCAGGTTGGTCCCCTCCCCGGAAGCCAGGACTGCGACTTTCATGCCGCTTGTCGCCCGACGGTGGCCGCGCAGACGTCACAGCAGCGGCCGTCCGCCGGAGGATCGGTGCTATCGCCGAAGTACCGAAGCAGCGTCCGCCGCCGACATTCAGCCCCCTCGACATACGACCAGATCGCGCGATATTGAGCCCAGCGTGCTCGCTCGGCGTCACGCGCCGCGGACACGCACCTTCCGAGCAGCAGCCGGTCCCAGTTCGCCACGACCTCGCCGGCGAAGCGGTCAGCCGGCGCCGGAGAAGGCTTGACGAAACCGGCGCGCGCCAGGTGTCCGACCGCCGCGCTGAGCGCGTCGGCATCGCCGCGGGCGCCGACCACGCCCGCCAGCTCCGCCGCTGCCACGTCGTAGCGCCCATCGGCGCCGGCCCAGCGCAGCCGCTCGGCCACCCGCTCGAACCCGCCCTTGGTTATGCGCGCCCGCTGGATGAAGAACGCGTGCAACCCCTTGTCCCGACGCTCGGAGAGCAGCAAGCACCGGGCCTCCAGGCCGTCTCGGCCGGCCCTGCCCGCCTCCTGGTAGTAGGCCTCGAGCGAGCTTGGAACAGCCGCGTGGCACACGGTCCGCACGTCCGGCTTGTCGACGCCCATTCCGAACGCGTTGGTGGCCACGATCACGGGTGTCTGCGACGACATGAAACGCCGCTGGACGAGAGCCCGGGCCGAGCGGGCGAGCCCCGCGTGGTAGGGCAGCACCTCGCAGCGCAGCGCGACCGACAGCGCAGCGGCTAGCTGCTCGCTCGCATTGCGGGTCCCGGCGTACACGATCGCCGGCAGGGCGCCGGGCTCCGCGAGCGCCGCGGCCAGCCTCCGCCGCCTGTGAAGTGCGCCTCCGCAGGGGATGACGGCGAACGTCAGATTGGGACGGTCGAAACCGGTCCGAACCTGCACCGGGTCCCGTAGCAGCAGGCGCTGCACGATGTCCCGCGCCACGCGCGGGGTTGCTGTGGCTGTCAGAGCCATGGTGGCTCGCGCGCCTAGCTGCCGCGCGACCTCGGCCAGTGCGAAGTAGTCGGGCCTGAAGTCGTGGCCCCACTGCGACACGCAGTGCGCCTCATCCACCACGAACAGTCCAATCGAACCGCGGCCCAGCGCCTCGACAAACCCCGGCACGGCGAATCGCTCAGGCGCCACGTAAAGCAGCCGTGTCTCACCGGCCGTCAGGCGCTCGAGGGCCGCCGCATTGCTAGCGCCGCTCCGTAAGCTGCTCACAACCTCGACGCGGCCCGGAGCGATCCGCTCAAGCCTCCCGACCTGGTCCTCCATCAGCGAGACGAGCGGGGAGACCACGACCGAGAGTTCGTCGGCCATCAGCGCCGGCAGCTGGTAGCAGAGCGACTTGCCCGAGCCGGTGGGCATGACCACCAACGAGTCGCGACCAGCAAGCGCGGCGGCCACCGCCTCCGCCTGGCCGGCACGAAAGCGACTGAAGCCGAAGGTCCCAGCCAGCGCCTGCTCGGGAGCTTCCATGGGGTCGGCGACCATAGCGCCGCCCCCGGCGGCTAGGCCAAGCTCCTGCGGCTATGCCAGCGCAGCCTCGAGCGCGTGCTTGCCGTTTGCCGTCTCTGTCCCCGGCAGCGGATAGCGGCCGCTGAAGCACGCGTCGCAGTGGTCCTCGCGCGAGCCCCCGATCGCCTCGTAGACGCCCTCCAGCGAGAGATAGTGCAGCGAGTCTGCGCCCAGCTCGTCGGCTACCTCCTCGACGGTGCGGCCGTGGGCGATCATCTCTTCGCGCGTGGACATGTCAATCCCGTAGTGACAGGGGTGCTTGATCGGCGGCGCCGAGATCCGTAGGTGGATCTCCGCCGCCCCGGCCTCGCGGAGCATCTGCACGATCTGGCGCGTGGTGTTGCCGCGCACGATCGAGTCGTCGACCACGACCAGACGCTTGCCCTCCACCACCTCCCGAAGCGGGTTGAACTTGAGCCGCAGCCCCTGCTTGCGCAGGTCCTGTCCCGGCTGGATGAACGTCCGAGCCACATAGCGGTTCTTGATGAAGCCGTCGTCCTGCGGCAGCCCCGCGGCCCGTGCCAGGCCGCGCGCCGCAGCGTTGCCCGAATCCGGCACGGGGATGACGAGATCGGCCTCCACCGGCGCCTCTCGCCACAGGGCCTCGCCCATCTTGGCCCGCGCGACCTGAAGCACCGTGCCACCCATCCGCGAGTCCGGACGGGCGAAGTAGATGTACTCGAAGACGCAGAACGCGCGCCGTTGGGCGTCCCCCACGATCCGGGAGCGAAAGCCGCCCTCGGTCAGCGTGATCACCTCGCCGGGCTGCACCTCACGCAGGAACTTGGCCCCTATCAGGTCGAACGCGCACGACTCGCTCGCCACGCAGTAGGAGGGACCGTCGTCGGACTCGATCATCCCCAGCGCCAGCGGCCTGAGCCCGGACGGATCGCGAAATGCGACCACGGCCTCGCCGGTCATGACCACGGTCGAGAACGCGCCTCGCAACCGTGGTACGACGTCGGCGACCGCGTCCTCGATTCGCTCGGCGGGGTGACGCGCCAGCAACGCGGCGATGATCTCGGAATCCGAGCTCGACCGGAACGGCACGTCGTCCGAGCGAAGCTCCTCGTAGAGCTCCAGTGAATTGATCAGGTTGCCGTTGTGGCCCAGGGCGAGCTCGCGGACGTCGTCGCGCACGACGGGCTGGGCGTTCTGCCACTCGGAGGAGCCCGTCGTCGAGTAGCGGACGTGGCCGATCGCCATGTCGCCCAACAACGTGCGGAGCGTGTGCTCGTCGAAGACCTGCGCCACCAGCCCCTGGTCACGGATGGCCATGATGTCGCCGCCGTGGGCGGCGGTCGCGATCCCCGCCGACTCCTGCCCGCGGTGCTGCAATGCGAACAGCGCGAAGTACGCGAGTCGGGCGACGTCGTGTCCGGACGCATAGATCCCGAAGACGCCACATTCATCGCGCGGGCCATCGCGGTGGTCTGAGAGCACAGGCATCGAAGCCCTCGTCATCAAGGGTAGCGGAGCCCCATGTCGTGAGCCGCACGTAGTTCGGAAACTGGCAGCTTCAAGAGACCTGGGATCTCGAGCACCCGGCCTCCCGCAATCCCGATTTGCCGGACACCGACCCCCCCGATCCGGCGGACACCGACCCCCCCGATTTGCCGGAATTCGGTCAGTTTGTCCGTAGGGCCGGAGACCAAGAACGCCTGCCCCGGGGCCTCGGCGAACGGGTCGAGCCCTTCAGGCAGGGTCACTCGGGCCCCGATGCCGCCGGCAATACAACACTCGGCCAGCGCTACCGCCAAGCCTCCCTCGGCGATGTCATGCGCACTATGTAGCGCCTGGGAGCGGACCCCCATCCGGATCTTCTCCTGCGCGTCACGGACACCAGCACCATCCGTGTCGGGGAGTGGGCCATGCGCGTCCTCGCCCCGCAGCTTCTGCAGCTCGGAGCCGTTCTCAGACGGTGCGAAGTCGCCGACGAGCGCGATCGCGTCGCCCTCGCGCAGGAAACCCAGCCGCCCCGCCCGTGACGCGTCCGGAAGCTTGCCCACCATCCCGATCACAGGCGTGGGGAAGATCGCCGCCCGCGGAGCCTCGTTGTAGAGCGACACGTTGCCGCCCACGACCGGAACCCCGAGCGACTCGCAGGCCTGCGCGATCCCCTCCACCGCTTCGCTCAGCTGCCAGGCGATCTCGGGCTTCTCGGGATTGCCGAAGTTCAGGCAGTTGGTCAGCCCCAGAGGCTCCGCACCGACGCAGGCCAGGTTGGCCGCGCACTCGTAGACCGCTTCGGCGGCGCCCTTGCGTGGGTTGCAGGCCACTCTGCGCCCGTTGCCGTCGATGGAGACGGCGATGGCGGAGCCGTCGGGGAGCTGGAGGACCGCGGCGTCGGCTTCGTCAGGCCTGCGCACGGTCCGGGACTGGACGATCCAGTCGTACTGCTCGTAGACGGGGCGACGGGAGCAGAGGTTGGGGGTTCCCAGCAATCTCAGGAGGATGCGTGACGCATCCCCCACCCGGCGGGCGCGTGCCGCGGGACCCCCGCGTGGCGGGGGGTGGTCACTTACCTCAAGCTCATATAGCGGGCATTCATCGACCAGCACGTGAACGGGCAGATCGCCGACGGCTTCGTGGCCGTCCAAAACTCGCAGCCGCCCTGAGTCCGTCACCTTCCCGATCGCTGTTGCGAGCGTCTCCCAGCGCTCGCAGACGGCGATCACGTCGTCTACGCGGTCCGGCTCGACGACGCAGAGCATGCGTTCCTGGGATTCAGAGATCATGATCTCGAAGGGCTCCATGCCGGGTTGCCGCAGCGGCACCCGCGAGACGTCGATGTCGATGCCCACCTCGCCCTTGCTCGCCATCTCGGAGGCTGAAGAGGTCAGGCCGGCGGCGCCCAGGTCTTGGAGAGAGACGAGCAGCTCTTTGTCGAGCAGGTCGAGGCAGCACTCGAGCAGCTTCTTCTCCGCGAACGGGTCGCCAATCTGGACCGAGGGGCGCTTGGCCTCGTCGCCTTCGCCCAGCTCCGCACTGGCCAGCACCGACGCGCCGCCGATGCCATCGCGACCGGTCAGCGCGCCCAGCAGGACCACCACGTTGCCCACGCCGGCGGCAGCGCTCCGGATCAGCCGCTCCTTGGGCGCCAGGCCCAGGCACATGGCGTTTATCAGGCAGTTCTGCTCGTAGCTCTCCTCGAAGTAGAGCTCGCCACCGACGGTCGGGACGCCGATCGAGTTGCCGTAGTGGCCGATGCCCGCCACGGCGTGCTCCAAGAGATAGCGCGAGCGCTCCGAGGAATTGGGGTCGCCGAAGCGCAGCGAGTCGAGGACGGCGATCGGACGGGCGCCGACCGCGAACACGTCGCGCAGGATGCCGCCCACGCCCGTCGCTGCACCTTGGAACGGCTCAACCGCGCTCGGATGGTTGTGCGACTCGACCTTGAATGCCACCGCCAGTCCGCCGCCCACATCGACGGCACCCGCGTTCTCACCTGGTCCGAGCAGCACGTGCGATCCCTCGGTCGGCAGCCGCGAGAGCAGTCGGCGCGAGTGCTTGTACGAGCAGTGCTCGGACCACATCAACGAGAACATGGCCAGCTCTACGTCGTTTGGCTCGCGTTCGAGGCGCTCGACGATCAGCTCGTACTCGGAGTCGGTGAGCCCTAGCTCGCGGTGGCGGCTAGGCGTAAGCGTGGTCATCGACCTCGGCTCGCATCGACTCGAAGATCGAAAGTCCATCGCCTGACCCCGTGAGCGGGTCCACCGCGTGCTCGGGGTGCGGCATCAGCCCAAACACGTTGCCTCGCTCGTTGCAAACGCCGGCGATGTCATCTTGAGAGCCGTTCGGGTTCTGGCCCGGTGCGTAGCGCAAGACGACGCGGACGGCTTCAGGAGTGTAGTAGCGCCCGGTGGTGTGCTTGACGGGCACCGAGAGGCGCCGTCCGGGGGTGCAGGCCCGGGTGAACGGCGTCTCGGCGTCCGCGACCTCGAGCTCCACCTGGCGACACACGAACCGCAGCGAGGTGTTCGGCAGCAGCGCCCCGGGCAGCAGCCCCGCCTCGCACAGGACCTGGAAGCCGTTGCAGATTCCGAGCACAAGCCCGCCCTCGTGCGCGAAGTCGATCACCTCCTCCATCACTGGCGCAAAGCGGGCGATGGCCCCGGCGCGGAGGTAGTCCCCATACGTGAATCCGCCGGGCACGATCACCGCGTCGACCCCCTGCAGATCTCGGTCGCCGTGCCACAGCAGCACCGAGTCTCCGACGCGGGCCGCCGCGCGGAGCGCGTCGACCTCATCGCAGGAGCCGGGAAAGCGAATCACGCCGAACTTCATCGGCTGTCCTCGACAATCTCGTAGTCCTCGATCAAGGGGTTCGAGAGCAGGCGCTCGCACATCTCCGGGAGCCGCGAGGGGTCCTCGACCTCGAGCTCGATCAGCCGACCGACGTGGACGTCGCGTACCCCCTTGATGCCGAGCGCCGGCAAGGCCCGCTCCACCGCCTGGCCTTGCGGATCGAGTATCCCCTGCTTGGGTCGGACCAGTACGCGGGCGCGCATCACGCCGCGGTGCGGCGCAGCCACTCGTCGAACGGCTCGCCCGTGATCCGCTCGTAGGCCTCGAGGTACTTCGCGCGCGTGCGCGCGACTATGTCGTCGGGAATCTCGGGCGCCGGCGGGTTGCGGTCCCAGCCGGTCGAGGAGGCCCAGTCGCGGACGAATTGCTTGTCGAAGCTAGGCTGCCCATGACCCGGCTCGTACTCGTCGGCGGGCCAGAAGCGAGAGGAGTCGGGCGTGCACACCTCGTCGCCGAGCGTCAGCGTTCCGTCGCCGTCCACCCCGAACTCGAACTTCGTGTCCGCCAGGATGATCCCCCGCTGACGGGCGTGCTCCGCTGCATGCTCGTAGACCGAGATTGATACCTCCCGCAGCCGCTCCGCAACAGCGCGGTCGCCGACCAGGCGAACCGCGCCCTCAAAATCGACCGCCTCGTCGTGCCCCGTGGTGGCCTTCGTGGTGGGCGTGAAAATTGGTTCCGGCAGCCGGTCCGATTCGCGCAGTCCGTCCGGGAGGCCGATCCCGCAGACGGCCCCCGTGGCTTGATAGTCCTTCCAGCCCGAACCGGTGATGTAGCCGCGCACGACGCACTCGACGGGCAGCATCTCCAGCTTGCGGACCGCCATGCCGCGGCCACGCGCCTCGTCGGGAACCCCCTCGGCGACCGAGATCAGGTGGTTGGGAACGAGCTCGGCGGTGCGCTCGAACCAGAACGTGGAGAGGCCGGTTAGGACCTTGCCCTTGTCGGGGATCGGGTTGGGGTGGACGACGTCGTAGGTCGAGACGCGGTCCGAGGCGACGATCAAGAGCGTCTCGTCCAGATCGTAGATCTCGCGAACCTTGCCCGAGGCCAGCAGCAAGAGGTCGGCTAGGGCGCTCACTCTCGCGATGCTAGCGAGCGGGGGCGACGGCAACACCTGCGCGCGCGAGGGCGCCGGCGACGTGCGCCAGGACGACCAGCGGCTCGTTCTTGACCTGGTCGCGGCTGACGCGGTTGGGGTCGAAGCCTGCTGCTTTCAGGGCCAGGTCCTTGCGGCGGTCGCGATCGAAGGCTGAGCGACTGGTGTGGAAGAGGTAGCCGTCGATCTCGAAGACGACGCGTTGCGGGCGCCAGAGAAAGTCGGCTGTGAAGCCGCTGATCCTCTTTTGGGTTTCTGGCTCCGGCAGGCCGGCTTCGCGGACCAGGCGCAGGAACATGCGCTCGGCCTCGGACTGGGTGATGGTGTCGGGGGTCCGGGCTACGAGCAAGCGGGCGAGCAGTGGTGCGCCCGGCCGGCCCTTGGCGCGAGCAACGACATCTCGGAGCTCTCTGGGACGGACGATCCTGAGCACTTGCAGCGCCTCATCCAGCTGGCGCTCGAGCTCGCCGGCTGTGGCGGTCGCCGCCTCGTCGAGCAGCGTCCGTGCCGGGGAGGTGACCGGCAAGCCCTGTTCCACCCGCACGTCGCGCGGCTGCAGCCGGGCGGTGCGGTGGGCACGAATCCCGGGTTGCTGGAGATGCCGGCGGCTGGCGATCGTGAGCTCGACGACGTCGGTGGGCGCGGTCCGCAGGTTCCAAAGAGCCGCCGCGCTGGCGTGACTCAGCAGAGCGTTGGGACCGCAGGCAAGGAGCGCGGCGGTCTCGCGGGCGAACGGAACCGGCACCCACGGGCACATGACGTAGACACTGGGATGAACACGGACCAGGCGGGCGCCGGCCACCAACCGCCCGATGCCGCTGCTGCTGAAGCCAGCTGCGAGCAGCTGAGCTCGGGTTATATGGCCGCGCTGACGTTCGACGATGGCGTTGATCCTGGCGTGCGGCGGTCCTGAGACGGGCATGGGCGACCGCGCGCCGAGGACCTCAACGACGCGCGGTTCGTTGCGCCCGGTATCCGGGCGCGGTGAACCGGGCACTGCGAGGGTGGGTCGTGCGCGGTTGTTGATGCCCGGTCGGTCGGTGGCGATGGCCGCTCAAGCGTCCCACGCGCCGGCCGCGACGGGCCGCTCCGCGACACCCCTGCGACGAACTTGTCGCTAACCCGCCACAGACGCCGGCGTCGGCGCGATCCGCTCCAGCCTGCCGACGATCTCGTCGGCGTAGCGGATGTAGGGGGAGTAGTCGAAGATTCCGTCGAGGTCCAGTCCGGCGCCCGCGTCGTCCGCGGCCAGCAGCTCGCGCAGCGAAACCCGCTCGGCGAGCGCCCGCTGGGCCAGGCGCTGGACGATCCGGTAGGCGTCGTCCCGGGTCAGCCCGCTCTCCACGAGCGCCAGCAGCACGGCCTGGGAGAACAGGCCGCCGTGGGTCAGCTCGAGGTTGGCCCGCATTCTCGCCTCCTCGACCACCATCCCCTGCACGAGCCCGATCGTGCGGCGCTGCATGTGGTCAAGCAGGGTTGTGGAGTCGGGCAGGATGATCCGCTCCACCGAGGAGTGCGAGATGTCCCGCTCGTGCCAAAGCGCCACGTTCTCGAGCGCCGCCTGGGCGTTGCCGCGCAGCACACGCGCCAGACCGACCACCTGCTCGGACTTGATCGGGTTGCGCTTGTGGGGCATGGAGCTGGAGCCTTTCTGCCCGGCGCCGAACGGCTCGTAGACCTCCCCGACCTCGGTCCGCGCCAGGTTGCGAAGCTCGGTGGCGAAGCGCTCCAGGCCGGCCCCCGCCAACGCGATAGCCGACAGCAACTCGGCGTGGCGGTCGCGCGGCACCACTTGCGTCGAAACGGGCTCCGACTCCAGACCAAGGCGGGACAGCACGCGCCGCTCGAAGTCGGGCGAGGACCAGGCGTAGGTGCCGACCGCGCCCGAGATCGCGCCCACGGAAGCCTGGGAGAAGGCCCGCTCCAGCCGGTGGGCGTTGCGCTCAGCCTCGAAGGCGAACGAGGCCAGCTTGATGCCAAAGGTCGTGGGCTCGGCGTGGATCCCGTGGGTCCGGCCGACGCACAGCGTGTGGACGTGCTCCCGGGCCCGCGTGGCGAGCGCCTCGACCAGCCGGCGCGAGTCGGGCAACACCAGCTCCGCCACGCGGCGCAGCTGAAGCGCCAGACCGGTGTCAAGCACGTCACTCGACGTCAGCCCGTGATGGATCCAGCGCCCGGCCGGCCCGGCGGAGGCGGCCAGGACGTCGACGAACGCTGCCGTATCATGGTCGGTCACCTTCTCGCGCTCGGCGATCGCCGCCACGCTGAAATCGGCGGCGCGGATCGCCTGCAGATCCTCTGCGTCAGGCCCGTCCATCTCCTCCGCGGCCGCCACCTCGACCTGCCGCATGGCCTCAAACCGAGCGTGATCGGACCAGACCTGGGCGAGCTCCGGGCGCGTGTAGCGGGCGATCACGGACTTATCTTGAGCACGCGCTCGGCGGCAACGCTGCTTCGGGGACCACTTCCGTGCCTGAGCGCCACCGTCACGCGGACGGTCACCTGCCCGGCGCCACGTAGCGCACGCGCCACCTCGGCGGCCGTAGTGGATCTGACGACGGCCGTTTGGCCCGCAGGAATCGTCACGTAGGCAAACAAGACGCGCAGCGGGCCAGCTGGTCCCCCGGGCGTGGTGCGGAGGCTCTGAGAGCTGACGACAAGAACCGTGCCTCGGCATGCGCCTTGGGCGCGGGGCAGGCAGCTAACCCTGACCCCCGCTCGGTCCGAATGCGCGAGCGACACGACGGAGCCGATCGTCGGCGGCCCCGGGACCACGCTGAAGCTGTGCGCGGAGGTCAGCGTGGTGTGCCCGGCGTCGTCAACCTGCTGGGCTCTGATGGCGTAGCGGCCGTCTGCCAGTCGATGTGGCCATTGCAGCGACCAGCTGGAACCTTGGACTCTGGCCGTTGTCTTCCCGAGCGCCTTGCCCCGAGCCCGCGGCCCACGCCACAGCTCGACCGTGACCGTCGCCGAGTCACCGAGGTCGCTGCCGGCCTGCCCGGAGAAGAACAGGCTCGAGCGCGGCACCGCACCGTCCTTCCCCGGATAGGCGAGGGTCAGCGCCGGTGGGTGGACCTTGACCCGGAACTCGACGGGCGAGCTGAACGAGACACCGCCACTGGTGTTGGATTGGGCGGCGTACGCCGTGTAGGCACCGTCGGACAATGCTGGTGTCACCTGGACCGCGAAGCGGCCGCCCGATCCGACGCTGCCCATTAGCACGCGCTCCGGTGATCCGCTGGCGCCGCTGCCGCTATAAACCAAGAGCGCCGCCTGGTTGGCGTCGGTGGGCTGCGTTCCGGCCGTCCCGGTCAGCGTCGGCGTGGAGGTGAGCAGGGGCTTCGAGCCGGGGGAGTCAAGCGTGATGGCTGAGCTTGGCGCCGAGGGGCCCACCGAGCTGCTCACCGTGAACGTCACAGGCGCGCTGAAGTTGGCCTGGCCCACGGGATCCTCCTGCTCGGCCTGCGCCGTATAGGTGCCGCTCGGCAGCGAGCTGGCGGCAGTCACCGAATAGGAGCCGCCGGCCCCCACCGGGGCCGTCAGGGTCTGGACCAGAGATCCGCCGGCATAGATGTTGACCGCCACAAGCCCCGACGCATCGAAGGCCGTGCTGGCGATGCCCGCGAACTGGGGCGCGCCGGGCAGAATCGCCGCACCGTTGGCAGGGGTGGTCAGGGTGACCGCCGGGGTCGTGGCCTCAAGCTGGACCTGGAGGTCTTCACTGCAGCCCAACGTCGCGCCGCCGCTTACCGTCGCGTAGAGGGACCCCGTGATCGCCGCGCCGCTTGCTACGGCGTTGCCGTTCTGATCCGTGACGCTCAAGCACGAAGCACTATGCGTGTAGGTGACCGTCACGGGCTGGGTGGAGCCGAACGGGTCGCTCCACTCAACGGTGACGGCGCTCAGGGTGGCCGCGTGCATGATCAGGTCCCCCTCGCTGACGCTTACCGAGTCCCCAAGCACGTCACTCCATGTTCCGCCGCTGTAGGTCAGTGGAGTCAAGCTGCTTGAAGGGGATCCCGCGTCGTAGTACCACGAAGGTTGCCGGTACTTGAGCGCCCCCTGCGTGCCCGAGAAATCCCCGGGCTGACTCCAGCTATAGGACCCTGCGAGCGCGGCCTGCGGCGCACAAAGCGCCGCCAGCGCCGCCGCGGCGATGATCGAAGCGATCAGGCGGACGTAGCGCACCGCCGCCAGCGTACCCACACGCCGCCGTGACTGATGCAATCGCGCCGGTGGACAACATTCGGGGGGAGAAGAGGGCGGCTCCACGGGAGCGTGGACCGTGATGCGGCGCCGGTGCGCGGCCTCGTCCTCGCCCCCTACCTGGCCGGGGCCCGGCGATCGGGTGCCCCCGGGCGCTCGCCACCGGAGCGACCGCACTGTCATAGGAGCCTCCGGCCGTCTTCCTGCTTGGAGCCGGCGGCTGAGCGCGGTGGCCACTGTCTTGGGCGCCGCGCCGGCGGCCACGGTGCTCGGGCCCGCGAACAGTTCTCCCTTCTACGGCAACCTGCTGCTGGCGGCCGTCGTCATGTTCATGTGGCTCGTGACGCTGAGCTTCGCGCTGGCGCGGCGAGCCGCGGTGAGCGCCTCTTGATCAGATCCGCGGCGCGCTCGGCGATCATGATCGTTGGCGCATTGGTGTTGCCGCGAATCAGCGTGGGCATCACAGAGGCATCGATGACCCGCAACGCTTCCAGCCCGAGAACCCGCAATTCGTCATCGACCACAGCGCCCATGGCGCACGTCCCGACCGGGTGGTAGAGGGTCGTCGCGTTGCGCTCGACGTGCCGTATCAGGCTCGCATCGTCATCGCCTTCCGGCGCCGCATACGGACCGCTCGTCACCGACCGAAGCGCTGGCTGGTCGGCCAGCTCAAGGCACCGCCGCAATCCAGCGATCATGGTGGCCCGATCCTGCTCGTCGAGGAGATAGTTGTGAAGGATCCGAGGCTTGGCGCTCGGGATCCGCGAGCGGAGCTTGACGTGGCCGCTGCTCTGCGGCCGCAGGAGGCAAGGCGACGCGGCCCATCCGTCCTCCACGATCTCCCCCGCGCCGGCGTCCGGGAACAGGATCGGCAGCATGTGGAGCTGGATGTCTGGCGCGTCCAGCCCATCGTCCGTGCGCAGAAACCCGCCGGACTCGGCGAAGTTCGAGGTCAGCGGGCCGCGGCCCTCCGCTTGGAGCAGCGCCAGATTCTCCGGGTCCTCGGCGCTGAGCAACGAGGGCTCATGGGTGCGGTAAGTGATCCAGGCTGCGAGATGGTCCTGCAGCCCCCTCCCCACCGGGAGGTCGTGGACCGGCGCGATGCCGACAAGCTCGAGGTCGGCGGGAGGCCCGATGCCGCTCAGCAGCAGGATCTGCGGGCTCTGATAGCTACCAGCGCTGAGGATGACCTCGCGGTCGGCGTGAACCTGATCGGACTGTCCAAGCCGCTCGACCTCGACGCCAATCGCCGTGATCCCATCCAATAGCACACGCGTCACGTAGGCGTCGGTCGTGACAGTCAGGTTCGGGCGCTCCAGCGCCGGGTGCAGGTAGGCCACCGCGGCCGAGCAGCGCATCCCGTCGCGCTGTGTCACCTGGTAGAAGCCGACGCCGTCCTGACGCGGCCCGTTGAAGTCGTCGTTCAGCCCCAGACCGGCCTCGATGCCGGCCTCGATGAAGGCTTCACAGGTCGAGTAGCGCGAGCGATTATCGGCGACGTGCAGCGGTCCGCCCGCGCCGTGCAGGTCGCTCGCACCACGCTCGTTGTCCTCCGCTCTCAAGAAGTAGGGGAGGACATCGTTCCAGCCCCAACCCGCAAACCCCATCGCTGCCCAGCCGTCGTAATCGGCCGGGTTGCCGCGGATGTAGACCATCGCGTTTGTCGAAGAAGACCCTCCCAGCGTGCGGCCCCGGGGCAGGTGGCGCTGACGGCTGCCGAGCCCGGGCTCGGGGTCGGAGATGAACGCCCAGTCGTACTTGGACTGGCCAAGCGCCAGGCATCCCGCCGGCAGGTGGATCTCGTCAGCGGCGTCCGGCGGCCCTGCCTCCAACAGGCACACACTCACATCGGGGTCTTCCGACAGCCGGGCGGCCAGCACACAGCCCGCCGAGCCCGCACCGACGATCACATAGTCGTAGTCGGCCATCTCTGTCTCCCTCGTCGCTTAGTCCCGCCATTGTGCGGGGGGCCACCGACCGCGGTCAAGGCGACTCGGGACACTAGGATCGACGCAGTGGATCTCTGCCTGATGATCGAGGGCCAGGAGGGCGTCAGCTGGGAGCAGTGGGCGGCCTTGGCCGGGGCCTGCGAGGAGCATGGGGTGCGAACGCTGTTCCGTTCCGATCACTACCTGAATCTGGATGGCCAGCATCCCGAGCGAGGATCGCTTGACGCTTGGGGAACGATCTGCGCGCTGGCCGCCGTCACTTCCGCGCTCCGGCTCGGCACGCTGGTCTCGCCGGCGACCTTCCGTCACCCCTCGGTCCTGGCAAAGCTCGTGGCCACTGCCGACCGGATCTCCGGGGGACGGATCGAGCTCGGCCTCGGCGCCGGATGGCACGACCGCGAGCACGAGGCGTTCGGCTTCCACTTCCCGCCGCAGGCCACGCGATTCGAGATGCTCGAGGAGCAGCTGCGCGTCGTCCTAGGAAGCTGGACCGAGGACAACTACTCCTTCGCCGGCAAGCACTACTCACCTAGTGGGCTGAGCGCGCAGCCTAAACCCGTGCAGCAGCCGCATCCGCCGCTGATCGTCGGCGGCAACGCCGGACGCCGAAGCGCCGCGCTGGCCGCCCGCTACGCCCAGGAATACAACACGCCGTTCCCGACTCTGGAGGACATCGAGCGGCGGCGAACGCGGATCGAGCAGGCCTGTGAGCAGGAGGGCCGCGAGCCGCTGCCGTTCTCGATCATGACCGGCATCGTGGTCGGAGCGGATCCTGACGATCTCCGTCAGCGCGCACAACGACTGGCCGAGTTGCAGGGCGGCGACGCCCAGGCCTTCCTGTCAGATCCGCCCTCCGGATGGATCGTGGGAACCATCGACCAGGCTGCCGAGCAACTAGATGCAATCCGCGACGCCGGCGTCGCCCGCGTCATGTGCCAGCAGCTTCTGCACGACGACCTCGACGCAGTTGCACTGCTAGGCGAAGAGCTGGCTCCGCGCGTGCGTTGAGCATAAATCGACTCAGCGCCGCCACCACAGCAGCGCATAGCCGCCGAGCGCCGCGACGAGCCAGGCGCCCGTGGCGGCGGCAAGCGCCAGAGCTCCGGCCACATGGCCCAGCATCAGGGCGGCGACCAGCGCGAAGATCGCCAGAGCCGCACCGCCCACTACTGCTCCGCGCGCGTCCTCGCGGGCGTCAGCGCTGTCCTCCTCCTGCGCGATCAACGTCAGGCTCGCCGCCAGGATGGCCGGAAAGGCCAAGAAGATCCCGCCGACCCGGGGGCCGAAGAGGAGCGTAAGCACACCGGAGACGATCGAGGTCAAGGCCCCGGCCAGGAACCTGTAGAGCAGCTCGCGGGAAGGCACGCCGGTGATCTTGCGGACATGGAGCGTGGGACGCTCATCCAGCCGCTCGGTGATCGTGGGCTCGTGCTCAGGGCTCATGACAGCAGCAGAGGAAGCGCTATCAGCGCCGCGACCCCGAACCAGGCCACCATGGCGCTCGAGGCCGCGCGGCGGGCGCGAGTTCGCTTGAGTAACGGGATCACAGCCCCCGCGTAGGCAATCATTCCCACGCCGCCGGCAATCATTCCCGTGGCGTTCTGGTGGCCGTCGTGCGCACCCTTGTCAAGCAGGACGACCGCCAGACCGGCCAGAGCCACTGCCGGAGCCGCGCTGAACAGCCCGGCGAAGCGTTTCGGGCCCAAGCCCTCCGAAAGCAACGCAAAAGCGACCACCAGCGTCCCGCCGACCAGCCCTTTAATCGCCAGAACGATGACGTCGTGCACGCCGTCACGACCTCGGCGAGGGGCACAGCCGGTTCATCGTGGGGCCGATGCGCTCGGTCATGAGCATTGAGTCGTGCTTCGGGTATCTGGCCCCGCGTGCGCCGCCATAAACGTTTTGTGTTCAGCAAGCAAGCCGTCGGGCGACAAGAAGAAGGCAGCTGAGAAGTGAAACCAGTAAGCGGGGCTGGTCGGCAACTGGGCGCTAGCCCCTGACGCGGGCGCGACCCAGCGTCGCCACGACGGCGGCGGGCGCGTATCTTCCCCCTGGGTGTTGGTGGGCGACGGGAAGGTTCGCCAAGCCGTTCGCGTCTGCACCTAGAAGAAGCCACGAGCGCTTCGCGCTCTTGAATCATGGAGGCCAAAGATGACAACGCGTATCAACTCCGGCCGTCGGGTGGCCTGTGCGGCGCTACTCGCGCTGGCACTGCTGGTAGCGGGGTGTGGCGGAGGCTCGTCGTCTTCGTCGACGAAGTCCTCGGCGCCCGCAGCCACGACGTCTAGTTCCCAGTCCGCCTCGGGCTCTGGCTCGAGTGCTTCGAGCTCGAGCGCCAGCTCGTCGGGCATTCCGCAGGGCCCGAACGCTGGCGACCGGGACTCCGACAACAACGGCGGCCCGAGCGATGGGGACGGCAACATCTAAGCGAGGGCTGATCGCCGTCGCCGTCCTGGCGGCGGCCGCGGCCGGTTGTGGAGGCGTCGGTTCGACGGTCCCGGCCGGGCGCTCCTCGCAGGCTCGGCCCGCGGCTTCAACGGCCACACCGGGATCCTTCGGCTGGCTTCGGGCTGCCGCGGCGCCGAGCGGGTGGCCCGTGGTCAGGATTCCGGGAGGGTCGTCGATGCCCTACCCCCCCGCCTGGGCCCGGATCAAAGGCGACGCGGGAACAGCAAGCGTCGCGCTCCTCGGCAGTGGGCACGCGTATCTCGGCTATCTCAATCTGACGCCCCGGCAGGGCTCGGAAACGCTCGCGAACTGGCCAAAGTTTCGGGTAGAGCACAACGCCGACGAGGGTGATCGAAACGTCCGCACTTTGGCCGCTACGACGTCCCGGGGAGGTGGCATGGAGACCGAGTCCTGTGTAGAGGACAGCTACGTCACCGCGACGCACGCCCGATACACGGAGCTGGCCTGCTTGCTCCAGGGCCGGCGAGCGACAGCGGTCGTGGTCGGCGCCGGCCCGCCGCAGACATGGGCCTCGGTCTCGCCTCTGCTCGAGCGTGCGATCGCCGGCGCCCGCGCGTAACCGATGCCAGCCCCCGTTCTACAGTGTTCTCATGCCCGAAGCGATTGCCGAGGCACCGCAGATCACGGTCTGGGCGGACTACATATGACCGTTCTGCTACGTGGGCCTGGAGCGGGTCGCGTGGCTCAAGCGCCAGTTCGGCGCACGGATCGAATGGCGACCGTTTGACCTGCATCCGGAGTACCCACCCGAAGGGATACGGCGGGCCGACCTCGAGCGCCGCTACGGCCCAGGGCTAGTCGAGCGACAGCGCGCGATATTCGAACAGGCCGGGCTGCCTTTCGCAGGCACGCTCGAGAAGATCCCAAACTCGCGCCAGGCGCTGATGCTTGCCGAGCTGGCGCGCGAGCAGGGACGCTTTGACCCGCTTCATACTCGGCTTTTCGATGCGTATTGGGCCCGGGGTCGGGACATTGGCGACGAGCAAGTACTGATCGAGGAGGGAGCCGCCGTGGGGCTGGAGGAGGGAGAGATGCTCACGGCCCTCAATGAACAGCGCTATCTGGCGCGAGTCCAGGAGAACACGAACGGAGCGATCGAGCTCGGCGCGGGCGGGGTACCAGCCTGGCTGATAGATCGCAGGCTGCTGGTGCCGGGCGCCCAGCCACACGAGGTCTTCACGCAGGTGCTCGAGCAGCTCGGGCACTCGCCACTCGGCTGAGCTGCATGAGGAGTCGGGCTGGACGCCGATGTAGCCTCGACTCCGTGACTTCGCTGGTGAGCTCTGGCACCGACCTTTCTGGTAAGACCGTCGCGGTCACGGGCGCGAGCTCGGGGCTGGGTCTGACCACGGCCCAGGCGCTCGCCGCGAAGGGAGCACGCGTCATCCTCGGGGCTCGGAGCACCGAGCGCGGAGAACATGCCCTGGCGCGGCTGACCGAGGCGACGGGTAACCGCGACGCTCACCTGGTGGTTGCGGATCTCTCCTCGGGTGCCGGCGCCCAGCAGATGGTCGCGGCGATTCGCGAAAGGTTCGATCGGCTCGACGTCCTGATCAACAACGCAGGCGTAGACGTTGGGCAGCGTCAGGTAACGGCCGACGGCCTCGAGCTGACATTCGCAGTCAACTACATGGCCCCATTCGCCATCACCAATGGGCTGCTCGAGTTGCTTGAAGCCAGCGCTCCGGCGCTTGACAGGGTCACCGGCCGCTATTTGAAACGGCGCAGAGAGCTCTCAACCGATCCCCCAACGCAAGATGAAGCGCTGGCGCGGAAACTCTGGGAGACCACGGAATCGCTGGTCGCGACTACTCGCCAGTGAAGACCGCGGATGCGCGCGTTCCGTGGGTGAGCGTTACTGCTTTTGGGCTACGGCGATCAGCCCCTCGCCGACGGGTCCTCGAAAAAGACGATGTGCGGTCCGCAGTAGAGGGTGATAAATGAGTTCGCCAAGCGTGCCGCCGGGAGTGAGGCATGATGCAAGCCACTGGGGTTCAAACCCTGCGCCCTGCAGGGTCCGCGCGATCGTTCGCGGGCTGTAGTAGGTGCGATGATCGGGATGCGTTACCTCGCTTCCGGCGAGTGCCCGTAGGCCGACTTTGGGCGAGCACGCATTCGGGACGGTGACGCACAGGCGGCCGCCGGTGAGTAGCAGCTGATGGCAGCCCCGCAGGAAGGAATCGGCGTCGGGCACATGCTCGAGCACCTCGCCCGCAATCGCGAGCTCGTAGCGCCCGCGCTCGGATTCTGGGATGTCTTTCGCCAAATCGGCCAGGATGAAGCGCTCCTTCGGAAGTGAGTCCCTCAGGAGCTGCAGCCCGCCTTCGTCGATGTCGAAACCGGTGACCGGCGCCACTTCCACCAGCCGCTGGTGGAGCAGCACGCCCGCGGCCAGGCGCTCCTCGGTGCAGGGCGTGTCGGTGCAACCGATGTGGGCCACCTCCCAGGGCGCAGTCCGTGCACAGAGTTGCTCGAGCCAGGCCGCCCTGTCACCGATGAGCGGCATGCGCTGCTGGGCATCGGCATGCATCTGCTCTGAGCAGCACGATGCAGTAAGACCGCTTCGCTCACGGCGATTCATGCGGTGACGGGCTCGCTACCTGGTGGGCTGGTAGGTCAACTGTCCCGCTGCCGCTGAATTCGATGTCACCGTCGAACTGCTGCTGGAGCTCCCGGATGGCCTACGGACTGTACCCGCCGAGCACCGTGGTGTTTGTTCCAATACGGATCAGTGAACGTGCTCGGGACTAAAGCGACCGGACTCATGGCCGTGATTGCTTCGATCTGGACCCTGGCCGGCTGCGGCACCGGTGTGACCGTCAGCTTTGGCCGCCACCCCCGCACGGTTCATCTTAGGGTCGGAGAGGAGGTAAGCGTGCGCAAGAGCCTCGGAGAGTGCGGCTCCCCGTGGTCGACAGAGCCGTCGGTGATCGCCGTCGAGCACGCGCCGCGGGTAGACGACTGCTCACAGGAGACAGTCAAGTTCAAGGCAATCGGCCTTGGCAACGCTCAGATCCATGGAGCGCTGCCGTGCAGGGCAACGGAGTGCACAGCGGTGGGCGCAGCCATCCCAGTCGTGGTCTCGCGCGCCTGAGTCACGCTTGCTGCCGTCCGCTTGCCAAGCTGATGCTGCCCCGGATACGGCAGCAAAGTACGACGTCAGCGATGATTGTCGCGGTCCGTGATGGTCTCAGCAATTGCCGTGGTTACGCAACACCAGAGGCGATGAGGAGGAATCAAGTGAGCACGACGAGGCGAGCGAAAGTCGGTGCGCAGGGCGCCAACGAAGTCGACGAGTATCTGCGGAAGCTCGAGGAGCCCAAGCGCGGCACGCTCGAGGAGCTACGCCAGACGATCCTCGAACTGGTCCCGGAGGCTGAACAGGTGATCTCCTATCGCGTGCCCGCGTTTCGCGTGCGGGGCAAGATCGTTGGCGGCTTCGCGGCGTTCAAGGATCACCTCAGCTACCTGCCGTTCAGTGGCTCGATTCTTCCGCAGCTCGCCGATGAGCTCGCCGGCTACACCTCAACCAAGAGCGCGCTGCACTTCCCGGTTGACCGCCCGCTGCCGAAGCAGCTGGTCAAGAAACTGCTCGAGCTACGCCTGGCCGAAGTCGACCAGCGCTCGCGCTGAGTCCCGGCCGGCCACGCCCCTAAGTAGAAAGGAGCTTCGATGCCCACCGTCTACGAGACGATTCTGTACGCCACCGACGGACCCGTGGCGACGATCACGCTCAACCGTCCTGACCACCTGAACGCGATCGTGCCGCCAATGCCCGACGAGGTCGAGCAAGCCGTCGAGCGCGCCACCCGCGATCAGCAGATCAAGGTGATCGTCGTGCGCGGAGCCGGCCGCGCGTTCTGCGCAGGGTACGACTTCGGTGGAGGCTTCCGGTACTGGGACGAGGAGATAACCACCGACGGCGAGTGGGACCCTGGCAAGGACTTCGCGATGGCCACCGCGCCCCAGCTGGCGCCGACCCAGAAGTTCATGTGCGTCTGGCGTACGTGCAAGCCGGTGATCGCCCAGGTGCATGGCTGGTGCGTCGGGGGCGGCAGCGACTTCGCTCTCAGCGCGGACCTGGTGATCGCCAGCGAGGACGCGATCATCGGCACCCCCTACAGCCGCATTTGGGGCGCCTACTTATCGGGGATGTGGATCTACCGCCTCGGGCTCGCCAAGGCAAAGGAGCACGCGCTCACCGGCCGGCCGCTGACTGGCCGCCAGGCGGCGGACATTCAACTCATCAATAAGGCAGTGGTGTTTGAGCAGCTCGAGGCGGCAGTCGCCGAGCTTGCTGCCGATCTCGCGAGGATCCCGTCTTCGCAGCTCGCCGCGATGAAGCTCGTCGTCAATCACGCCTACGAGAACATGGGGATCTCCTCCACGCAGGTCCTCGGACCGATCCTGGACGGCTTGATGCGCAACACGCCCGATGCACTCGACTTCATCCGGCGAGCCGAAAAAGACGGCGTTCACACCGCGGTCGCCGAGCGCGACGGCCCCTTCGGCGATTACAGCCAAGCACCGCCGGAGCTCAAGCCAGATCCGGGCAACGTGATCAAAGCGTAAGTCTCGGGCCGCGGCGCGAGTCGGGGTGCGCTACCTGTGCAGCGCTGGCGCGTAAGAGAATCCGATGATCAGGCCCTCGCTTGAAAGCAGACGGGTCACGGTCTGCCCCCATGGCTCCTCGCGCGCGGGGTGCAGCAGCTCGTAGCCGGCGCCCCGCAGTTCTTCGCCTGCGGACGCCACGGCCTTGGGGTCGGCCACTTCGAATTCGATGCTGGCCTGCGGCACTGGCCGGTCGGGCGGCCACTCGCTGGTCCCGAAGCACGCTTGGGCCGCCTGCTCCAGGGGCCAAACGCCGAAGTGCTTGCAACCTCCGATGTTCTCGCTGTGGATGTAGTCGTCCTGCCCTTCGAGTGGCAGGCCGATAGCGTCTACATAGAGTCGGCTGCTCGCCGATGGGTCGGCAGTGATCACAGCGATGCTGGCAATGAACTCGATCTTCATGGCGGTCAATAAAGCAAGCCACCCAAACGCTGTCTTGAAGGAAACGGACACGTTTGCCTATCGCGAGCTTCCGGCGCCCCCCCATCTGCGCCGCGCGCTTGAGTGTGTCTGGGTGAGGCGGGGCTCCGGCCAAGTGCGGGTCCTTCCGGACGGTTGCACGGACATCGTCTGGCGCCGCGGCGAGGGCGCCGTCGTCGCTGGACCGGACACCGCGCCGTGGCACTCGCACACGCACCCCGGGGAGCTGATCCTCGGCGTTCGCTTCCTCCCAGGCGCGGGCGGACCGGCGCTCGGAGTCCCGCTGTGCGAGCTTCGGGACCGCCGGATCGCAATCTCCGAACTGGGCCTCGACTCGCGCGAGGAGTTGCACGGTGACGCCGATCCCCGCTGCGTGCCCTGGCTGCTCGTAGCGGCAGCCGCAGGGCTCGTGGTTGCCGGCCCGCCAGATTCCGCGGTTCAGGCCGCTGTCAAGCGTCTGGTGGACCCTACTCAGCGTGTAGAGGAGTTAGCCGCAGATCTCGGCTTCAGCGAGCGTCAGCTACGACGCCGCTTCCTGGCGTCTGTCGGCTACGGCCCGAAGATCCTCCAGCGTGTCCTCCGCCTCCGCCGGTTCCTCACAAGCCAGCGGACCGACCTCGCGCGGGCCGCGCTCGACGCAGGCTACGCCGACCAGGCTCACCTGGCGCGAGAGTGTCTGCGGCTGACCGGCCTCACCCCGAGCCAGCTTGCCTGAGTTCGCCACGGCGGGGCGGCGGGGAGAACACGCATGCCGCGGGCGCCGGCGACTGATTGGTCGCTCAGCTCACCAGGATCGCCTGCTCGAGGCTGTAGGTCCCGGCGGGCAGGTTGTCTCTCAGCGGCATCTCGGCGAAACCGTTGCCCCTCGGTTTGAGGATCCAGAACAAGGCGCGGGCCTCGGTGCCGACGATCACATCGCCTGTGTATCTGGCGAGGGAGGCCGCCGGCGTCACGTAGGTATAGCCCGTGCTGTCGTCGCTGATGTAGAGGCCCGGAAAAGGAGCGCGAGCTCTCCGGGTCTTGATCGGGAGCTTCGGGATCGGGGCGATCGGATTCGGACCGTCGGGGAGGGTCGCGATCGTTCGCGTCCCTCCGCTTGGGTCGAACGCGACGACGGCCCCGCCGCTCGCGCCGGCGTCGACTGTGAGGAGCGCGTCCCCGGCGACTGAACCGAACCGACGCGGTGCGATCACAAGCTCGTCGGCGCCGCCCGGCCCGGCGTAGCTGCCGATCTGCTGCACGTCGCGCCGAGGGTCGATTGCGTACACCACGCCACCGGCCGGTTCAGGGGCGCCAGAGCGCCCGGTCGCCGCCAGCAGCCGGTAGCCGAAGCGGCCGACGGTGTCGAATGCGAGCGCCCCGTCCGAGGCGGGCGGGTAGGGCGCGGGGAGAGTCGCGAACACCGTCACCTTCGAGCCGTCTGGGCTGATCTCATAGATCTTGTTGTCCGGCGAGTGGCAGAAGATCGCGCCGGGCGAGAAGCCGTTTCTGCCGGGCGAAAGAACGCAGCGGGTCTCCTCCACCAGTTCGGGCATCGTCGCGAACCGTCTGAGAGGCCGTCCTGCCGGCGGCGCCGCCCAGACCGTGTTCTTAGTGTTCTGGACGTAGAGGAACCGCCTGCCGGTCCAGACGACGCTGTCCAGCTTCTGCCTCGTCTTCGTGATCACGTGGAACCTCAGCGTCGGTCTCGGGGAGATCCGCCCTAGCCCCGCGCCGGTGAGCACGAACCCGAGCGCGCCCGTGAGCATGAACGCGACCGCGGCGCCCAGCCAACTTCGACTATCGCTACGGATTGTCATCAACCTCAGCACATTCTCGCGCGGCGTGGACGGTCTGAGTCGAATCCGTCCGCACGGGGCGGCGTCCTCAGCGGTCACACATCAGAGGAAGCGAAGGCTACGCATGGCCGAGTGACCCCTACGGAAACCATCATCGGCAGGGCATTCGCAGTCGACCATCCCCAAATCGAGGATGGACGGCGGTTGGCGGCGCTCAGCAGCAGATGCAGCCGATGACGCCGGCGCAGCAGATGTAGCCGCCGGTGGCGGCGCAAGGGCAGCAGGCGTCTCCGCCATAACAGCAGATGCTGGTGGCGCCGACGCTGGGACAGGGAGCTGTACCGGCAGGGCACGCGGTGCTGCCAGAGCGTCACACAATTGAGGCCGCCTAGGCCCGTCGGTGGGAGTTGTGGTCTTTGAGAGTTAGTGGCCTTTCGGTTTAGCGTGCTTTGCTTTGCCGGGGGGTTGTGCTGGTTTAGCGTGCCTTGCTTTGCCGCGGGGCTGTGCGGGCTGCGCGGGTGGTTGGCCGCTGCGCGGTAGTGGACTCTGGCTCGGCGCCGTCGTGGGTGTGCTTGCGGTGGGTTTGGTTGGGGCCGTGACTGGCGTGGTCGCGGACGATCGTGCCTTGGGAGTTGTGGCGTTGGTTGCTGCGGTGTGTGGCGAGCTCCCGCTCGACGCGAGCGCGACCACGGCGATCGCGAGCACCAGCACAGCTAGTGCGCCCGCGAGGATTAGCCGCCGGCGGTCGGCGGCGCGCAGCGACGCTCGGCAGCAGTCGTGTGGCGGTCGTCTCGTCTATCCGCGCGGTCGCCGCCGTGACCGCCGGCGTTGCGGACTGGCTCGCGGAAGGGGATGTGAGCCGGTCGCGGACTTGCGCGGCGCTCTGGGGCCGGTCGTCGGGCGATTTCGCGAGCATCTCCATGAGGAGCGCATTGAGTTCGGGCGAGACGCGGCCGTTCGCAGCGCGCAACGGGGGTGGGGCGATGTTTGCGTGCTGGTTGAGGATCGCGGCGGCGCCATCGCCGCTGAACGGCGGATGTCCCGCGAGCAGCGCGTAGAGCACGCACCCCAGCGAGTAGATGTCCGAGTGCTCGTCAGCAGGCTTGCCGAGTGCCTGCTCGGGGGACATGTAGGCCGCGGTGCCGAGCACCGACGCGTTCTGCGTGAGCGTGGTGCCGTCCATCACTCGAGCAATGCCGAAATCCAACACCCTGACTGATCCGTCCTCCGCGACCATCACGTTGGCGGGCTTGATGTCGCGATGCACGATCCCTGCGGCGTGTGCGGCCGCGAGCGCATCGGCGACCCGCGCGGCGATGGCGGCGGCCCGATCGGGGTCGAGCGGGCCCTCATCGTTCAGGACCGCCTCCAAACTGCGACCGGCGACTAACTCCATGACGATGAACCGCGTCGTCTCATCGGCGCCTGTGTCGTAGACCGCCACGACCGCCGGGTGGCTCAACGCAGCCGCGGCGCGCGCCTCGCGCTCAAAGCGCGCGACGCTTGTCGGGTCCTGATCCGCGAGAGGTCCAGGAAGCATCTTCACCGCCACAGATCGCTTCAGGACTAGGTCCACGGCGCGGTAAACCGTGCCCATCCCGCCGCGGCCGATCACCTCGGCCAGCTCGTAGCGCCCCGCCAACGCACGCACATTGTCCATCCATAACATTCTCGCGGCTGGGGCCCGCTCGCTGCAGATCGAGGCAGCCAGTCCGACGACCTACTCGATAGGGAGCCTGCCGCTCGGCAACCTTCGCGTCACGACCTTCGCCCCGTCGTGAGGGCAACTCAGGAGGCCGTGGTCCCCCCGCTGTTGTAGCGACGTTTTTTGTCCTCGACAGTGTGGGCGAGCGCTCTGCCGAACTTCGCCGCCATCTGCGGCAGCGTCTTGAGGAAGCTCGGCGTCAAGAAGCCATCTGCGTCGTGGTCGAACTCACCGTGGGCGCCATGGTCGGTGTCGACGTCGCGTGGCTGGTAGAGGTTGCTCGGTCGGTCGGGGCTGATCTTCTGGGAGGTGAGCTGGCTCTCCCACGCGCCGATCGCCGCGTACTGGTTGGCGAGTCCGGGAGCCACGCTGGCGATCGCCACAAGCATCTTGTTCCATGACCCGACTACCTTCTCGCGGCGACCGTCGAGCGCCACCTCGACGATGAACTTGGCCGGGATCTCCGGCTGGTAGATCGGCGGCGCCGGCTGGGGATGCTCGTCAAATACGGTCTGGCACCAGTCGAACTGCGGCGTGTTGACCGCCGGCAGATGCACCATGCTCATCCGGACGCGGCTCTTCTCGTGAATCAGCTCCGCGCGGGTGGACTCAAAGAACCCGCGGCAGGCGAACTTCGATGAGCAGTAGGCCGACTGCAGCGGGATCCCGATGAAGCACAGCGCCGAGCCGACGTTGACGATTTGGCCTCGATCTCGAGGACGCATTCTCGACAGCGCGGCCATCGTCCCCCATACCTGGCCGAGGAATGTGACCTCCACCGCTCGCTGAAAGTCAGCAGGCTTGACCTCCCAGGCGGGCGCGAACACGGTCGTCATCGCGTCGTTGACCCACACGTCGATCGGCCCAAGTTCCTCCTCCACACGCGCAGCTGCCGCATCGACTTGCTCGAACTCGGATACATCGGTAGGGATCGGCAGCGCGCGGGTACCGGCGTTCCGGACGTCACCGGCGGCCCCGTCGAGACCAGCCTGGCCCCGGGCCAACAGGGCCACGTCGAAGCCCCGCTCCGCGAACGTTCGTGCGGTCGCTCTCCCAACCCCCGCGGACGCTCCACTCACCACGGCTATCTGACTCATCAGCCCAACTCCTCTATCGATGGCACATGACGCTGACCAGCCACCGGAGGGAACGCTGTTGGCGTCTTTCGAGTGGTCTCCCCGGTAGGGACGAAAGCTACGCAGCTCGTCGATAGGATGGTGGTCCTGAGTCCTGGACGCGGCGTGACCGCCGGCGGTGAGCGATGAGCGGTGATCTTCAGGAGCCGCTTTCTGCGACCCCGCTCGCGGGTTAATCGTTGATATCGAGGACTGGGGTGATCTCCGGCAACTGCTGGTCTGCCTCGGTGTGCTCGTTGGGGACCACAGCGGTGCCCAGGGCGAAGAACTCGATTACGTGGCTGCCCCAGCCATGGTTGTTCTCGTGCAGCTTGACCTCGACGATTCCCAGAACGCCGCCACCGATTGCCTCGGCCTCTTTCTGCATGCGCTCCATCGCGAGCTCGCGCGCGTCATACAGGGCCTGGGTGTACTGCTCGAGCTCGACGTTCTGACCCGTCTGCCGGAGGGACTGCATCATGCCGCGATGAGCGACGTGGTAGACGCAATTGCCCATGACCATGCCCACGGGCCGCTTGCCGGTCTGCATAAGCGTCCAGAAGGCCTGACCACTGAGATCGGACGTGAACGGGCGTCCGTTGGGAGCGCGGTGGACCTTGCCGCCTTTGTGCTTGACGGCAGTGCCGATCGCGATGAACTCCGCCATGTCGGCGCCCCACTCGTAACGCCCGATGTCTAGGCGAACCCCGACGATGCCGTCGGCCCCCAGCTGATCGGCCTCCTCCTCCATTCGCGTCATCGCGAGCTCGCGGGCCGAGTACATCGCCTGGGTGAGGACGCCCATCTCCTGGCTCGCCTTCCAGTTGGCCTGCTGAAAGCCGATGTGGTAGATGCTCGAGCCCACGACAAGGCCCACCGGCTCGAAGCCCGCCTTCTCCACGCACAGGTACTCGTTCACGGACAGGTCGGATGTGAACAGCCCGCGGGCATTCATTTGTAGACGCTCGCCGGCGTGCTCGGCGAGGCCTTCGGTACTCGTCGGATCGTATGTCGACATCAGATGCTCTCCTGAAAGTGTTGGCGAACTAGAGGCCCAGGTTGATCGCCATGACCGGTGTGCCAAGCGGCGCGGGGTGAGGCTGATGCGCGCCGAGTCGAATCGCGGTGCCCAGCACGTGCATGGAGACGATGAAGAAGTGCCGCGGGTAACCGGGGCTCTCGTACTCGTGGTGATCGATCTTATGCGTAAGTGTCGAGATGACCATGTCATTCGCGCCGACCGCTCTCGCCTGACGGCGAACCTCGTCCATCGCCAGCTTGCGCGCTGCGTACACGCCCGCGGTGACCTCGGTCATCTCCTGGTTGCCCCACCACGAGCGCATCATCTGACTGGCCTGGAGGCTGAGTGAAACCACCACCACAGAGGTATGGCCGATCACTGCCACCGTCTCAGCGCCGATCCGGCGCAGCTTGTCGACGTCCTGGCCCGAGAGCGCGCACATCCGCGGTCCCGAGCGGCCAGAGCCGCGAGAGGCGAGCGTCGTTTCACGCACGGCGGTGCCGAAGACGACACACTCGACGTTGCCGGGCTCGTCGAGAAAGCTGTTCGTAGTCATGTCGATCCCGATCACGGCGTCCGCGCCAGCGAACCGCGCCTCTTGACTCAGACGGTCGAAAGCACGCTGACGCGACAGGTTCCACGGCGCCGCGAAGGAAGGGACCTCCTGGATCCCACCGCCAAATGAGTTCCAGCCGTAGTTCTGCCAACCGTGCTGGACGACCGAAGAACCCATGACCTGCGCCAGCGGCGTCAAACCTGACCCTTGCGCGATCGCATACTCCTTGGCGCTCAGATCGCTGCTGAAGACGGGCGAACTCGCCGCGGCGATCCGCTTCAGGCGCTCTTCCGCTCCGAGCGGAATACCCCCGCGCTGGATGCGCTCGAGATCGACCGCTGCCGCTTGACGTTCCTCGTCGCTGAGCGGTACCGGTCGTTTCCCGAACAAGGGCAAAGCCAGCCAATGCTGACAGATCGCCGATATCGACTAAAGGGCACGGGAAGGCGGGGCGCAGCGTCGCGTCGGCCCTAAGAGTCCTCAGGTGTCGGTCGAGTCAGCCGCCGACGCGGTAGCGCACGTGTGTCGCGTGTGGGGAATGGATGATCTCGAGCGGCTCGAACCCGGGGTCTTCCACCCCGTCGAACAACCGCTCGCCGGTACCGAGCAGGACTGGAACGATGTCGAGCATGAGCTCGTCGACCACGCCCGCGGCGAGCGCCTGGCGGACCGTGGAGGCGCCGCCGGCTATGTCGACCCCAAGCCCGTCGGCCGCTGCTGTCGCGCGCTCGAACGCGGCGTCGAACCCTTCGGTCACGAAGTGGAAGGTCGTCCCGCCGTTCATCTCGATTGCCTCGTGCGGATAGTGGGTCAGGACGAACACCGGTGCGTGATATGGCGGCTCGTCTCCCCACCATCCCCGCCACTCGTCATCCCAAGGGCCGCGGATAGGACCGAACATGTTGCGGCCCATGACATACGCACCGCGGCGCCGCATCAGATCATTCTGGGCGCGGGCGTCAGCTTCGTGGAGCGGCTCGTCCAAGTGCCAGTGATGGAGTTCGAGGCCGCCGATACCCAACGGATTCTCGCGGCTCTGATCAGGGCCCGCGACGAATCCGTCAAGCGATATCGACATGTGGCAGGTAGTTGGTGTCATGGAACGTTTAGACCGCCGACCTGCTGAGAAATCATCGGTCGCCAAATAAGCCGCGACGTTCGCTCGCTCACCGGCAGGGATCTCCTGCAGCACGTCACCGATGCGACCGAAGATGCGGGGCTTTACGCGAACGCGGCAACGCCGGTGATGTCGCGGCCGACGATGAGCGTCTGCATCGTCTCGGTGCCTTCGTAGGTGTGGATGATCTCGATGTCGCCTAGGTGGCGGATGACGTGGTTCTCGAGTAGGACGCCATTGCCGCCGAGCAGGTCGCGCGCCTTGGCGATTACGTGTCGGGCTTTGCGGGTGTTGTTGAGCTTGGCCAGACCGGCGATCGTGTCGGTGAGCCGGCCCGTCTCCTCCAGGCGCGCGAGCTGCATGCAGTAGAGCTGCATGCCGGTGACCTCGGCCAGCATATGAACCAGCTTGTCTTGGACGATCTGGAATGAGCACAGCTGCCTACCGAACTGCTCGCGCTGCTTGCTGTAGGTCAGTGCCGTGTCGTAGGCCGCGACAGCGTGGCCGAGCGCGGCCCACGCGCAGGTCGTGCGCGTGGTGATCAGCACGCGGCCGGCGTCTTTGAATGTCTGGGCGCCAGGCAGCCGCGACTCCTCCGGCACGAGCGCCGGGTCCGCGCCGCACGTCCCGTGCGTTCACGCCCAAGGCACGTTCCTCGGGCCGGCTGGGAGGCGACTGGGCCGCGCGCATCGCCACAAAAACCCCCACCTACGCAGGCCTCCCTAGTGGGCCGTGGAGGACTCGAACCTCCAACCTTGGGATTAAGAGTCCCCTGCTCTACCAATTGAGCTAACGGCCCTTGTCAGCCACGCGCGCGGATCCCGTCGGGGCCAGGGCGGCGCTGGCTCGGTGCGATGTTAGCCGCCGGTGGCGCTAGTCGACGACGAAGAAGTCGACTGTGACTTCAGCTGATTGAGCGTCGCCTTCATCTGCGCCTGCTGTGTCTTGGGCGTGAGGCTGATCGCCTTATTTGCGGCGAGCTGGGCGAGGTCTGTCTCCTTAGCACTCCAGGCAGAGCCAGCGAGATCCTCGTAATAGGTGGCCACGTTGGGGTTGGCCCGGGTGACGATCTGCCAAGCACTCGTCTCGTTCTTGGGGCTGTTCAGCTGCCGGTAGACCTGCGCCACCAGGACGGCCAGCGTCCAATCGGGCGTATTGGTCAGCTGCACGTAGCGCAGCCATGCCTGCGCGGCGCCCTTCAGCTCGGTGATGCCAGCGGCGGTGTACTCGCCGGTGTTCGGATTCTGGTTCTGGCCCGCTGACTCGTAGCGAGCCTGGACGAGGGCCTTCCAGGCACCGGGATTGTTCGGCTCGAGTTGAGTTTGGCGTAGCGCAGTCTTTTCGGCCTGGCTGATCGCCGGCTTGTTGCTGCTCGAGCTGTTGCCCGTAAAAGCGTTCAGCAGTCCGCCGACGCCGCTGCCGGTGCCGACGCCGAACAGAATCAAGCCGCCGCCCATGAGGAGCGCCAGACCCAGGTACACGCCTTGCACGGTGCGCCGCCTGCCGCGGCCTCGGAGGTCGAACAGCACGACTAGCCGCTTAGGTCGAGCCTGTCGTCGAGCGGCCCAAACTCGCTTGCGGCCCGAGCAGCCAGGTAACGGTCAGCGATTTTGAGCAGAACGATGCTGAACAGATACAGGAAGAGCAGCGGAACCATCTCTAGTGCGGTCGTGATTGGATCGGCGCCCGGAAGCGCGGCCGCGAGGACCGCGATGAGGACCACAGCGTAGCGCCACTGCCTGATCAGCGTGTTGGCATTGATGGCGCCTACCCAGTCGAGTCCCAGTAGCCCGATCGGTAGCTCAAAGGCCAGGCCGATGCCCAGCATGGTGAGAATCTCGAACGTGTAGAGGGGCTTGGCGCCAACCAGGATGTCGAAGCTCTGGTCGTTGTAGCTCTGCAGGAAGCGCACGGCGGGCGTCAGCACAACGAAGTAGGCGAATGCGACCCCGCCGATGAACAGCAACGGAGCCAGCAGCATCAGCGGCAGCGCCACGCGTCGCTCCCGGCGATTGAGCGCCGGCAGCACGAAGGCATAGACCTGGTAGATCAACACAGGCAGCGACACCAGCAGCGCGAAGTAACCAGCCACGGTCAGTGTGGTGGTGAAGGGCTCGCCGACCCCGATCGTTACCGGCAGCCGCTGGGGGTTCGACTGCGGCAGCGCCTGGGCCGCGCGCGTCAGCGCCTGGGAGACGGCGCTGAATTGGGCGCGATCGTGAGCGGATTGGGATCGTGATTGGGCGAGGTTGCGAAGTCCCGCCGCTGCCTGGGCCAGCTCGCGAGATTCCTTGACCGAGTCGCCGGTCAGGCCGTTGAGGTGGTTGGGACTCGAATTGCTGGCAACTGAAGGCAGCGCGCGGTTGAGCACTTGCAAAAGCCGATGGTTCTGCCAGAAGCACACACCGAACGCGACGACCAGCGTCAGCGCGGAGATGATCAGTCGCGAGCGCAGCTCATCCAGGTGATCGACGACGCTCAGCCGGTCGTCGTGCCCGATGGGCCTTAGAACCCTGCCCATCGCGCGTACGTGCTACGGACGGGGGCTCGAGCCGGCTTCCGGCTCAGAGGGCTGCGCGGGCGCTGACACGCCTGCGGGCGGCGCCGCCTGCTGCTGGTCTTGAGCCTGACTCTGGACGGCGGGCGGCGCCGGTGCTGCTCCGAGCTCCGGTCGCTCCTCATCTGAGTCTTTCGAACGGCCGGTGATCGAGTCCTTGAATTCGCGCATGCCTTCGCCCAGTGACTTTCCCAGCGCCGGCAGCCGCTTGGGGCCGAAGAACAGCAGCAGGATCAGTACGACGATCAGCGCGTCGGCGTATGGACTCCTAAAGAACATTTCTAACGGGTCCTCCGGGTGTGGGCTTCGAAGAGTACCGCTCCACGATCGTCGGTCGGGCGGCTCTTGTAGCCCATAGCCGGAGAGGGCGCTGTCGCCAACCAAGCGGCGCTCCACGCCGCTCAGGAAAAGAGATTCTCAAGTAGGGGCGGCATTTGGCCGATAAGTGCCCCATCCAGGAGCCAGGATGAGCCAGCACCACGCGGGTAAGCATCAACGGTCGGTCAGGCGCATAGTGCTGCCGAGCGGGCGGGCGATCGATGTGATCGGCGCGGCCGATCGCATCGACGTGTCCGCCAGACCGGGGCTACACGTCTGTCCCAGCTGCCGCTCAGAGCTCGTCCAGCCCGTCGAATGGGGCGTGACACAAGGACAGCACTGGAAGCTCAGGCTGCGCTGCCCGAACTGCGGCTGGAGCCGGCATGGCAGCTATGGCCATGAGCAGGTCGCGGATCTCGAGGAGCGACTCGACGACGGGATCGCGGCCATCCTCGATGATCTCAAGCGCCTCACCGACGCGAACATGGCCGACGAGGTCGACCGCTTCGCCGCGGCGCTCGAAGCGGATTTGATACTTCCCGAAGACTTCTAGCGGGCCGCGCCACCGTCTCGCCACGACCCCGTCCGGCGAGCGCCCAAGCTCGCCTACGCGTAGCGCTCCACGACGCCGTCGGCGACCAACTCAAGCGCCCGGCGCTGCTTCTGCGACAGCTCGGGAAGCACCGACTTGGCGCGCCGCACGAGCTCGAGCGCGCGGACGCGGACAACGTCGAGCGCGCCGGTCGCAGCAATCCGCTCGCACACCCGTGCTGCCTCAGTCGTGCTGCGCACCGTGCTCAACTCGAGTGAGCCCAGCTCTCCGTCCCGCGAGCGGGCCTCGATCAGCGGCAACGTAATTGTGCCGTCCAACAGATCCGCACCGCGGGGCTTGCCCGTGCGCTCGGGGGCGCCGCACACGTCGAGCACATCGTCGAACAGCTGAAAGGCCAGGCCAATCAACTCGCCGAACGCGGCCAGCGAGGCCACACCAGACCCCGACCCGTTGGCGGCGAGCCCCCCCAGCTCGCAAGCCGCGCGGAACAGGACGGCCGTCTTCAGCCGACTGCGCTCCAGGTAGCGGCCCACCGAGACGTCCGTCCGCCAGGCGTCGGCGCGTTGCATCAGTTCCCCGAGCGCGAGCTCGCTGCTGGCGCGCGAGAGGACGCGCACAGCGGGCAGCGATTCCGCCGTTGCCAGCTCGGCGAACGCGCGCGAGAACAGCAGGTCGCCCGTGGCGGTGGCCATCTTGCGCCCACCGACCGCGAGCACCGTCGGGCGGCCGCGGCGAAGTCCCGAGCCGTCAAGCACGTCGTCGTGGACGAGGGTCGCGCCGTGCACGAGCTCGACGGCGACGGCGGCGTGCACGAGCACGTCGCTGTCGGGCGGCGGGACCCCCGCTGCCAGGCAGACGAGCAGTGGCCGTAGGCGCTTTCCACCGGCGCTGATCGTCTCGCCGGCATGACGACCGAGCGCCTGCCCGTAGCCGGCCGCCACACTTGCCATTCGCCGCTCGACGCGCGCCATGACCTGGGAGACGCCGGGGCCACCGGCATCCAGCACCGCGTCCAGCGCGTTCACTGCACCACCCCCACGTGGAGCGCGATGATGCCGCCGGCCGTCAGCACAAAGCGCACGTCGGACAGGCCGCAACTCGAGAGCAGCGCGGCGAGCGCGTCGGGGCCGGGGAACCGCCTGACCGACTCGGGCAGGTACCTGTAGGCGTCGGCGTCGCCCGCCAGACGTCCCAGAGCCGGGACGACGCGGTCGAACCACAACGCGAAGAAGGTGGACAGCGGCGGCCGGCGCGGAGTAGTGATCTCGAGCACCACGATCCGGCCCCCAGGTCTCACGACGCGGACCATTTCGCGCACGCCACCCTCCAGATCCGAGAAGTTACGAGCGCCGAACCCCACCGTGGCGGCGTCGAATCCTCCATCCGCAAACGGCAGGGCGAGCGCGTTGGCCGCCTCGAAGCGGATCGGCAGCAACCCCTGTTTGCCCCGAGCCAGTTGCAGCATCCGCTCGGAGAAGTCAATCCCCATCACCTCGCCGCTGGGGCCCACGCGCCGGGCAAGCTCGATCGCCAGATCGCCGGTGCCGGTCGCCACGTCGAGCGCGCGCTGACCTGGCTCCAACGCCGCCAGATCCACAGCCCGACGACGCCACTGGTGGTGAAGACCAGCGGTCATCACCGAGTTCATGCGGTCGTAGAAACCGGCGATCCGGTCGAACATCGCGCGCACCTGGCGTTCCTGGGGCGCCCCCGTCGCGGCGAGGCCCCGGCCGCTCGAGCTCTGCAGGGTCCCGGTCATCGCGGGGCCCCGGTTACTGCAGCTCTGAGAGAAAGCCGACTAGGACGTTGAACTTGTTGCCCTGGTGCTGCAGCGCCGAGAACGAAGGCATCGGCGGCGTGGGGTTGATCAGCGTGGAGGCGATCTGTGCCGCCGGGACGGTCTTGGCGATGTGGGTGAGGGCGGGACCTGGGCCAGAATTGCCGTTCTCGCCGATCACGTGACAGGCCAAGCATCCAGACTGGCCGACAACCAGTTCGCCCTGAGTGAAGGTGTTCTTCTGCTGGGCGGTGAAATTCGCTGGCGGCTTCAGGTCCACGGAGTTCGGGGAGCCGGTGTTGGCACCGGTGTACGTGAGATAAGCCATCGCAGCCATCACGAACAGTCCAGTCACCAGCGCCACCGGACGCCGCTCGATCCGCCGCTCCGGACTGCGATCGTAGAACGGCAGCAGCAGCAGCAAGGCCATACAGATCGTGGGGATCCCGACGGTGGCCATGGGGGTGAACTTCGGCACGTTGCGCATCACCCGCAGCAGCTCGAAGAGGAAGAAGAAATACCAATCGGGCCGCGGCACGAAGGTGGTGGTGGTCGGGTTGGCCTTCGGGCCCAGCTCGGCACCGAACATCAGCGCCAGGAAGATGATCACCACCATGACGATCACGGCCATGATCGAGTCCTTGGCCACCGCGTAGGGGAAGAACGGCTTGCCTTCGTTCTTCAGGATCGAGTACTCGCGGAGGTATGCCTCCTTCTCGGTCCGGTTCATGGCGTGGCGGGCCTCACACTTCCGCCTCGGCCCGCACCTCGGCCTCGGGCTCGGACTTCAGCCACGGCGGCGCCGAGATCCCGAGCTTCGCCACCAGGTACAGGTGGGCGCTGATCAGCGCGACGATCGCGCCGGGGATGAGCAGCATGTGGATCGCGTAGAAGCGCGACAGCGTGGTGGCTCCGAAGTCGGTCCCCCCGACCAGGAAATTGGCCAGATAGGGACCGACGAATGGGCCGCCGGCCTGGATGTTGGTCGCCACCACGGTCGCCCAATAGGCCCGGTTGTCAAGCGGCAGCAGGTACCCGGTCAAGCCCATCATCAGCGTCAAGATCACGAGCACCACGCCGATGATCCAGGTCAGCTCGCGCGGGTACTTGTAGGCGCCGAAGAAGAACACGCGCCCCATGTGCAGGAAGATCAGGATGATCATCACCGACGCGCCCCACTTGTGCATGGCGTGGACCAGCTGGCCGAGGAAGATGTTGTCGTTGATGTTGCGGATCGATTCGTACGCCCCGCCCGAGGCTTCGGGGCGGTAGTACATCGCCAGGAAGACCCCTGTGACCGCCTGGTTCAAAAACGCGAACAAGGTCGCGGAGCCCAGCGTGTAGAACCAGTTGATGCCGCGCGGCACCTTGCGGAACATGGCCCAGCGAATTCCACCCGAGAGCGAAGTGCGCTCGTCGAGCCAGTCGACAACGGTGACGCCGGCCTCTTGAACCGTTTCGCCTGGGGTCATCTGCCCGTTGCCGTTGCCGTTCTGGCCGGGACGCTTCGGCCGGGGCTGGAGGATCTTCGGGAGGGGTGGGGCTGGAAGACGGGGCATCAGGCTGCGGCGACGACCAACACTAGGGCTTCTTCGGGCCTGCGAACTGGGAGGGGTAGAGGAACTGGCCAATCCCGTCTATTGGCTCGCCCGGAAGCCGTGGCGAGAAGCGCTGGAGTTCGGAGTTGACGGAGTACCGCGGACCGACCTCGACGAGTCCGGTCGAGCTGTTGATTCGCGTGTAGAAGCGATCGAGCGGCCGGACGGGGGGACCGCCCGTGACTTTTCCGAGGATGTTGTAGACGCCGCCGTGGCAGGGGCAGATGAACCGTTGCGCCGCGGGCGTCCAGCGCACCGGACAACCTACGTGCATGCAGCGCGATGACAGCGCGATGATCTGGTCGTACTGGTCCTGGGGGCCCTGCGTGTCGATGCTCGGGTTGCGCTTGCGCACATAGACGAGCGTGGTGCCCGACTCCCCCGCACCCTCCTGGACGGTGATCACCCTGGTGGTGTAGTCGCTGTCGCTGAAATCCGAGAGCGGACCGATTGACTGCCAGCTCCAACCCTCGTGCTTGAAGATCGGGGCGATCGCGAACGCCAGCGCCGGAAGCGAGAAGGCCGCGGCCGCGATGCCTCCGGCTCCATGCGTGACCCCCGTCATGAAGCGCCGGCGGGTGACGGTCTCACCCTCGAAGGCACCTGGGATGTTGCGGTCAGTTGTGTATTTGGACTTGGGCTTGCTGAATCCGTCTGGCACGTGCGCCTCTTAAATCTGTCCTGAATTGAACGCGGCGCGGAGCGTATCGTCAACAACGCGACTACCGTCACGAACTAGTCACGAGCGCGGCCTCCCGAAGCGCCTGTGCGGCGCCGCGATCGCCGGCCCGGGCCAGGCGCTTGGCAAGCGCGTGGCGTTCGTGCTGGCCCCAGCCGATGGCCACCGCCCCAGCGGCCCAGACCGCCTCTGCCAGTGTGGGGTCGCCGCCGGCGTGAGCCTCCGCCACCAGCGAGATGACCTCGGCCAGCTCGGCCACCGCTTCGAGGTCGCCGAGCGCCGCCAGCCGCGCCAGGCCGATCGCATAGAGCTGATCGCCGAGCAGCAGGGCCAGGTCCTGATCGCTCGTGCGGACGAGTCGCTGGGGGCCGTAGTGCAGCCGTGAGCCCTCCACGATCATCTCCAGCAGCAGCTCGTACTCGCCCGGGTCTCGGGCGGCACGTGGACCGGCGGCGGCGAGCTGTGCCGGTCCGGGCTTCTCCTCCACGCCATTCACGGCCGCACCGTCGAGATGAGCCGCCACAGTGGGTTCGGCCTTCAGGGCGTCGTACAGCGCGCAGATGCCGTGTCGGGCGGTTCTCATCGGGCCGCCAGCAGCTGAAAAGCCTCGCGCGCGGCGTCGATCGTCGACTCGACGTCCGCTTCGGTGTGCGCCAGGGACGGGAACCAAGCTTCGAACTGGGACGGAGGGGGATACACGCCGCGCTCGAGCAACGCCCGAGCGAACGCGCCGAACGCCTCGAGGTCGGCGTCGGCTACACCAGCGTAGCTAACGACGGGCTGACGCGTGAAGAACACGGTCAGAAGGCCTGGAAGCGACTGTACCTGGACCGGATACCCTGCCTCCGTGGCCGCGGCCCGCAACCCGTCCGCCAGCGCCGTGGTGGTGGCTGCCAGATAGTCATAAGCCTCCTGGCCCAGCAGCGACAGCGTCGCCAGCCCAGCCGCTACGGCCAGCGGATTGCCGGACAGCGTGCCCGCCTGATAGACGTCGCCCGCCGGAGCCAGCCGATCCATCAACTCGCGCGAACCTCCAAAGCAGGCGGCCGGCAGGCCCCCGCCGAGGACCTTGCCCAGCACTGTGATGTCCGGTCGGACGCCATAGAGCTGCTGCGCGCCTCCGGGGGCAACCCGAAAGCCGGTGATGACTTCGTCGAAGATCAGCAGCGCGCCGCTCTGGTCGGCTCGCTCGCGCAGGAGCTCGAGAAAGCCCGGCGCCGGCGGTACCACGCCCATATTGGCTGGCACCGGCTCGGCCAGGATGGCCGCGAGCTGAAAGCGCTCGGTGGCCTCGATCACCGCCTCGCGGTCGTTCCAGGGGACGATCACGGTTGCCTTGGTCGTCGCCTCGGGGACTCCTGGGCTCGCAGGTATCCCCTGGGTGGCCAGACCCGAGCCCGCCTCGGCCAACAGCCCGTCGACGTGGCCGTGGTAAGCGCCCGCAAACTTCATCAGTCGCTCGCGGCCCGTCACCGCGCGCGCCAGCCGCAGCGCGCTCATCGACGCTTCGGTACCCGAGGAGGTCATACGCACCATCTCCACCGACGGGATACGCGCGGCGACCTCCGCCGCCATCGCGACCTCCTGCTCTGTCGGCGCACCGAAGCTTGTGCCCTGAGCAGCAGCCGCGGCGAGGGCGTCCAGAACGTCCGGGTGGGCGTGTCCGGCGATCAGCGGGCCCCAAGAGCAGACCCAGTCGATGTAGTCGTTGCCATCAACGTCCGTCAGCCGCGCACCCTCCCCGGACGCGACGAAAATCGGATCGCGCCCGATGGCCCGCATCGCGCGCACCGGGCTGTTGACGCCGCCCGGCAGCAGTCTGAGCGCCCGCTCGTAGAGCTCGGCGGAGCGTTCGTTCGTCAACGGAGCGCTAGACGCCCGCGTGCTTACGTTCCCAGTCCCGATAATGGTCCGTGAAATAGAGCAGCCGGATCTTTTTGAACTCGGTGGAGGAGTAGAGGGTGGCGCGCTCCTGCACACCGGTGTGCTCGGCGATCGAGTCGAGGATCGCGTCGCACTCCTGCTTCGAGCGTCCGTGGGCCATCGTGAAGATCGAGTAGGGCCAGTCCTCGTAGGTCGGCCGCTGGTAGCAGTGCGAGATCCCCCGGAACGCGGCCATCTGCGGCCCGAGCTCCAAAATGTTGGGCTCGGGCACTTTCCATACGCCCATCCCGTTGGCGCTGAAGCCCGCGCGCCGGTGATACAAAATCGCCGCCACGCGGCGCAGCAACCTGCGCTCGCGCATGGCCTCGAGGTGGGTCAGGAGGTCGTGCTGGTGCATTCCCAGCTCCGTGGCCGCAGGGGCGTAGGGCTCGGCGACGACCGGCATGTCGCCCTGAAGCGTGCGGATCAGGGCCACGTCAAGCTCGTCATAGGGCTGAGGCTCGGTCTCCGCGGGCTCGACGGGCTGCGCCGCCCGGGCCAGCGCCGACGTGCCGCCCTCCATCTCCAGGTCCATGCGGATCTTGAACAGCTTGAGCGTGGGCAGCTGCCGAACCGATTCAGCCCCGGCCTCCCGGGCCAGCACGTCGAGCGTCCCGTCCAACCCCAACGGCGAGCCGGGCTCGGTGGCGATCGTGAACCAGATGTTGAACTCGTGGTTGCGCAGGTAATTGTGCGAGACGCCAGGGTGCTCGTTGATCACGTTCGCGGCGCGCCACGGGTTTTCAGGGTCGACCTTTGCGGCCACCAGCATCGAGGAGTAGCCGAGGGCGCGCGTATCGAAGATCGGAGTGACCTGACGGATGATTCGCTCGGCGATCAGCTCGCGTACGCGCGTGATCGCCTCCTGCTCCGTCATGTCCGCCTCGGCCGCGACGTGCTGGTAAGGACGAGGGGTGAGCGGAAAGTGGCCCTGCATCAGGTTCAGCAGCCGCTTGTCGCGCTCGTCGAGGGGAATCGCAGCGCCGTGCTCGCGGCTCCGGAGCTTGGGACCGTGCCGCGCGCTGCCGGAAGCGGCCGAACCTACTGAAGCCACCGTGCCGCGTCCTTTGCGTGGTAGGTGATGACGATGTCGGCGCCCGCGCGGCGGATGCCGGTCAAGGCTTCCAGGACCGCGGTGCGCTCGTCCAGGGAGCCGGCCGCCGCCGCAGCCTTGAGCATCGCGTACTCGCCCGAGACGTTGTAGGCGGCCAAGGGCATGCCCGTGTCGTCCTTGATCCGCCTGATCAAATCGAGATAGGGCAACGCGGGCTTGACCATCAGGATGTCGGCGCCCTCCTCGACGTCGAGCCTTGCTTCGCGCAGCGCTTCGGATCCGTTGGCGGGATCCATCTGGTAGCCGCGGCGGTCGCCGAACGCGGGCGTGGAGTCCGCCGCCTCCCGAAACGGGCCGTAGAACGCAGACGCGAACTTGGCCGAGTAGGCAAGGATCGGCGTCTCGCCAAAGCCCTCGTCATCGAGCGCATGGCGGATCGCCCCCACACGGCCGTCCATCATGTCGCTGGGCGCGATCAAATCGGCTCCTGCCCGCGCCTGCGAGACAGCGGCGCGCGCCAGCAGCTCGACCGTGGCGTCGTTGTCGACCCGCCCGTCCTCCCGCAGCAGGCCGCAGTGCCCGTGGCTGGTGTACTCGCAGAGACACAGATCGCAGACCACGAGCGTGTCCGGCAGGGCTTCCTTGATGGCCCGGGTCGCGAGCTGGACGATCCCTTCCTGGTCCCAGGCGCCAGAGCCCTCCTCGTCCTTGGCGGCCGGAATCCCGAACAGCAGCACGGCGGGAATCCCCAGTTCGGCAGCCTCGCGTGCTTCGGTCACCGCGTGGTCGATCGACAGGCGGTCGACTCCCGGCATCGCGGCAATCGGCTCGCGGCGATCGATCCCGTGCGCCACGAACAACGGATAGATGAAGTCCTGGGGCTCGAGGCGCGTCTCGCGCACCAATCCCCGCAGCTCACGAGTGGCGCGCAGCCGGCGCAGACGGGTCTGGGGAAACGCCATGGGTAGACCTTCGAGAATACTCAGACCAGCTTCCAGGGCTCGAGCCGCCAGGCCGTCACGAGGCCGGCCTGGACGTAGGGGTCATCCCCTACGAAGCGCTCGATGTCCTCGCGCCCCACCCCCTTGAACACGATCGCCCCTCCCTTCGGAGGGTCGCCGATCGCGCCCGCCATCACCACCCTTCCGGCCTGCTTCTCCGAAGCTATCCGCTCGAGGTGGGCGTCGCGGTGCGGGCCGCGGCGCTCGAGCATGTCCTTGACGTACTCATAAAGCAGCAAGTGGTGCTCGTCGGCAATCGGCACACCCACAGCCTAGCTTCTGCGCGCGCTACGCTCCGCTCGTGGCCAACATCGAGAAACGCGGCGGATATACGCCACGGCGGGTACGCGAGCGCCGCGCTTACCGCCTGGTGATGGTCGGCGGGGCCGCCGGCGCGGTTGGCGTCGTGACGCTGGTTCTGGCCGTGGTGGGCGTGGTCTCCGCCGGGATTCCGATCATCGCCCTGATCGTGGCGGTCATTTGCGCGGTTCTATTCCGCCAAATGACCTCTCCGCGCTAGGTTGGCGCGAAGCGCCGCAGCGCCAGCCTTGCAAGCACCGCGAAGGCGATTGTCAGCGCGGCCAGGTGCACAAGCGGCAGTGCAATGCCCGGCGCGGCGCCGCTGAAGGCGTTGCTGGCCGCCTCGAGCGCGGCCTTGAACGGGAACACGAACGCCACGACGTCAAGCGCGGTTTTCAACCCGCTCGACACGGCATCGGCGGGGACCAGCGCCACGAACGCGATCGGCAGCGAAAGCAGAAAGGCCATCAGCGAGGCAGCACTGACCTCCCGCGCCAGGCCGCCGATCGCCACGCCTAATGCGCCGAACGCCAGGCCGCCGAGCGCCAGCGCTACGACCCATAGCTCAAAGCGCCCCCAGTCCAGGTGCACGAATGCCGACACGGCCGCGGACATCACCAGGGTCACAGTGCCGGCGCAGCCCGCCGACAGAACGATCTTCTCCGACAGCAGCCCCTCGGGCGCCACCAGCCCTCGCACCAGTCGCGAGTAGGCGTTCTCCGAGCGCTCCAGCGCCAGCATCCCGGCCGCCAACAGCAGCGTCACGAACATAAGTGAGACCACTACCGCGATCGCCACGGCGTAGGTGGTCGTGGGGGTCGTGGCGCCCGCGAGCTGCGTCTGCTGGACGGTCAGCGGCGTGCCGATCGACGAGAGCACGGGGCTGGCGAAGCCGAGGCCCTCGATCGCCAAATCGGCGAACGCCACCACCTGTCCGACCGCGGTGCGCAGCGGCGAGCCTCTGGGCAGCGAGGCGATCGTGCCCTGGAGGATCGTCCGCGAGTTGCGCAGGCCTAAGAGCGGGACGTTCTGATTCAGGATCTGGACCGTGCCACCGTTGAGGACTTGGCGGAGATCCTCGACGGCCACGCGCAGCACCTGCTTCGAGACGGCCTGCTCTACCTCGTTCAGGCGCGTCGAGATGGTTTGATCGACGAACTGGCGCTCCAGCGGGTCACGGGAGTTCAAGACCAGCTGCACCGTCGGGCTGCCCACGCCTTGGGTGACCAGCGACTGGATCTGGCTGACGATGTCCGCGGGCAGTATCAACGCTGCCAGCGCCTGCCCGTCCCGGACCTTGGCCACGGCCTCTGCCTGGGAGTGAACCTTGATCGGTTGGATCGACTGGAACAGCTCGTTGGCGTACTTGGAGATGTTGATTTGCTGGTTGCCGAATTGGATCCGGCCCTTGCCCGGGGCCACCTCGCTGTAGAACGCCACTTTCGGCTTGCCCGGGGGACTGGAGAGGGCGAAGCCGATCATCAGGGCGATAGCGATCGGATAGACGATCAGCAACCCCACCAGCAGCGGCGAGCGCCGCAGGATCTGGATGTCCTTCAGCAGCAGCCAGCGCATCAGTCGACCCTCAGTGGCCGCGCTCGCGAAGGAACCGCACGAACGCCGACTCGAAGTCGCGCTCCTGGCCCCCCACGGTTCGCTCCAGCTCGGTCGGGCTGCCGTCGAACAGAAGCTCCCCGTCGGCCAGCACGAGCACCCGCCGCCCGTAGCGCTCGGCCTCGGCGACGTCGTGGGTTGAGAACATCACTGTGGTGCCACGCTGCACCAGGGAGGCGATGAACTGCCACAGCCGCTCGCGCTGGCGGGGATCGAGCGACGCCGAGGGCTCGTCGAGCAACAGGACGGAGGGCTCGGCGAGCAAGCCGATGGCGATGTTCACGCGTTGCTGGTTTCCCCCCGAGAGGCGACCGACCTCCTCGGCGGCGCGCTCCTCGAGCGAAGTCTCGCGCAGCATCCGTTGCACGGCGGCCTCGGGGTCCTCGAGTCGCTCGAGCCGCGCGAACAGGCGCAGGTTCTCGGCGACCGAGAGCTTGGAGTAGAGGGCAGTCTGCTGTGGGACCCAGCCGAAGGGGCGCGCGCCGGCCGGTCGCGAGATCTCGCCCTCGCTGGGCTCGAGCACTCCGGCCAGCATCGAAAGCAGCGTGGTCTTGCCGGCACCGTTTGGCCCGATCACCGCGATCAACTCACTGGCGCCGATCCCGAAGCTCACTCCGCCCAGCGCCAGGCGCGAGCCGAAGCGCTTGGACAGCGAGCGCGCGGCCAGGACCTCGCTCCGCTCACCCTGTCGCGTAGCGGTCGACACTGACCGCAGGCTACCTGGGCGCACCGCCGTGGGCGCCCGCTGCCGCGCGCGGCCGCGGCTGCGACTATGGCTCCAGCATGACCAGCGTGAAGATCCTGTTCGTGGGCGACATCGTGGGTGGAGTCGGCCGCCGGGCGCTGCAGGCGTTGCTGCCCTCGCTGCGCGAGCGCCACGGGCCGGATTTCGTCGTGGTCAACGGCGAGAACGCCGCCGGCGGCGTGGGCATCACTCCCAAAGTGGCCGAGCAGCTGTTCGCACTCGGAGTGGACGTGATCACGCTGGGCAACCACACCTACCGGCACCGAGAGGTCTACGCCTACCTGGATTCGCAGTCGCGCATCGTCCGGCCGGCCAACTTTCTGCGCAGCCAGCCGGGCCATGGGTGGTGTGTCGTGGAGCGCTCGGGGACGCGGCTAGGCGTCTTATCGCTGTCCGGCAACCTGTTCATGAACGCCGGCCGCCCCGCGTTCTCGGAAGCCGACGCCGCGCTTCACGCACTTTGGGCGGAGACAGACCAGCTGCTGGTGGACATGCACGCCGAGGCCACCAGTGAGAAGGTGGCGATGGGCTGGTATCTCGACGGCCGGGCGACGGCCGTGGTCGGCACGCACACCCACGTGCCCACCGCCGACGCCCGCGTCCTCCCCGGTGGGACGGCCTACATCTCGGACGTCGGCATGACCGGCCCGAGGGGCGGGGTGATCGGGGTCAAGCGCGATCAGGCGATCGAGTCGCTGGTGACCAAGATGCCCGTCAAGTTCGAGACCTCGAGCGAGGATCCGTGGGTCAACGCGGTTCTGATCACGGCAGGCGAGCGTATGCGCGCTGAGTCGATCGAGCAGCTGCTCGAGCCGGTGAGCGTGGCCTGAATAAACCGGGCCGGCTCAGCCGCCGTTGCCGGCGAAATGCGTCGAGCCGCAGCCGTTCGGGCCACGGCGTAGCTGGGCCACGGTCGGCGGATCGGTGGCGAACAGCTCCGGCAAGCTGACCGAGCGCATGTGGCGACTCTTGAGGTAGGGCAGAATCGTGGTCAGGGCACGGATCGTCTGTCCCCGGTTCTCGTGCATGAGGATGATCGACCCGGGGTGCAGCCCGGCCTCTACGTTGTGGATGATGCCCAGCCAGTCGGCGCCGAGGGAGTCGGCCGAGTCGACGGTCCACATGATCTCGAGCAGCCCCAGCGATCTGGCAACGCCCTGCACCGTGACGTCGGTGGCGCCGTACGGCGGCCGGAACAGATCGGGGAGCTCCCCGGAGTCACGCTCGATCTTGACCTTCGTCATGTCGAGCTGGGAGCGGATCTCCGCCGGCGACAGGGACGGGAGCACCGGGTGGGTCCAGCTGTGATCGCCGATCGCCGCGATGCGGCGCTCGCGCGGCAGCCAGCCTGGCCATGCGTTCATGCTCTTGCCGACGACGAAGAACGTGGCGCGCTCCCGGGCCTGGGTCAGCTTCTTGACCGCGTAGTGGGTATAGACGCCGGGCCCGTCATCGAAGGTGAACGCCACCTCGTTGCCGTGCGGGCCGCCGCAGTAGACCGGCAGTGCATAGCTCGCCAGGCGGGCGATCTCGGCCCGTCCTGCGGCGTCGGCGGCGGCCAGCGGCGAGCTGGCGGCTGTGTGAGTGGCGGCCGCTCGCTCGCGCGGCGACGAGGCCGGCTTACGGCTCGCCGCTTTGTGGCCCGAGCCGCCGGAGGCCAGCGCCGCCACCGCGATCACAACGACGATCACCGCCACGAGCAGCGCGGAGGCAGCCAGGCGCAGGCGCTTGCGCCGGGCCCGGGCAGCGGCGCGCCGGCGGGTCAGGTCGCTCTGTAGCAGAGGGGGCACGCCGGCGATAGGAAAGCACGCGCTCGTCGGTGAAAGTCGGGCGGCCGGAGGGGCTACGCCCGCGCCGGCACCAGCTCCAAAGGCTCAGCGACCGCTGGCCGCTCCGGCGTTGTCACGGGCTCTGCGCCCAGCAGCGCCATGCTCAGCGGCGCGAAGAACCACACGATGTAGAGGTAGAACCAGTGCGTCAGGCCGAGCTCGACGGCGATCATGATCGCGGCAGCCAGAGCCGCCACCTCAACCAGACCGCGACGGCGCGGAAGCACGCAAGCCCCGAGCGCCAACAGGACGGCCAGGCCCTGGACTGCGTGCTGCTCGAGACCGAGACCGCCCCACAGTCCCCAGACGGAAAACGGCGATCCGCGCCCGACCTGGTAGGAAACCGTGTCGTGCCAGAACCGGTGCAGGTTGCCCTCGAGCAGCACCGGCAGCATCGCCAGGCACCCCACGATCAGGAATGAGGCCACGTACAGAGCGCTAGAGCGCCGGCGGGGCCAGGCGCCCACGCCGCGCCACAGAAGCGGCGCCAGGGCGAAAGGCGCGAACTTCGTCAGCCCGGCCAGGGCCGCCGCAGCGCCGCGAGCCGGCGCCGAGGTCGCCACCAGCAGCGCCGCCACCACGAGCGCCGCCACCAGCGTGTCATTGGTGTTGGAGCTCAACGCGTACAGGGTGAACGGATATGAGACCCAGGCATACGCCAGCAGCACGCCTAGCGTGGGGCCGCGGACGCGCCGGCCCAGCAGGTACAGACCGAGCAGCGCCAGCAGGTCGAACACGATCGCCGCCGCGTGCGCCGCGGGCAAGTCGTCCCATGTCCCGCTCCAGCCGAAAATCGCTCGGAAGGGAACATAGGCGTAGTAGTTGGCCGGCCCGTAGGTGTCGCCGTAGGCGTTATCCGAGGGCCAATGGCCGTACAGGTGCTGGCCGTGCAGCACCTTGTTGGCACCGATCACGCCGGCATAGCCCACGTCTATGACGTTCGAGTCGATGACGTTCAGTCCGATCCGGAAGCCCACCAGGAACACGATCCCCACCACGATCCACGACAGCGGCAGCGTCGGACGCAGCCTCGTCCGCGGACGCCCGCGGCCGAAGGCCAAGAGCAGCATCCGCACCAGCAGATAGAGCAAGAACGGGTAGGCCAGCGGCACCGACAGGCCGATCAGCGCGTGGTTGAAGAACGCCAGCGATATCGAGAAGCCGAGCACCATCATCAGGTCGAGATGGATCAAGCCGAGCCGCCGGGGGCGGCGCCAGGGGATGAACGGGAGCAGGAACACGGCGCACAGCGGCAGCCACACGTACAGCGCGTTGACACGCCGTCCAAAAGCGCCGGGGTAGCCGCGAGCCATGGTCCACGCCACCTGAAAGCCAGTCCAGACTTCGGTGACCTTGCCGCTTTGATCATCGACGTAGGCCTGGAGCAGCTCCTTCTGGTGGCGCCCCCTGGAGAACCAGCTGACCTGCCACTGGCTCGCGCCCTTGGTGTACTCGTAGGAAAGGGCCGTGCGATGACGGCGGAGCTCGGCGCGGACGCGAGGATCGCGAGCGGCGATCGACTCCACCTGCGCCGCCGTGTGCCTGAAGCCGGCGGGGGGCTTGTTGAGCTGGGTGACGAGTACCGGCTGGTCTGAGGCGGCCGCGATGGACGGCCGCGCCAAGATCGCCGCGGCTAAGGCGACGAGGGCGAGAAGAAGGAGAGGTCCGGGGCGACGAAGCCTTGGACAGGCTTTTACGCCCGGAAGCTCCAAAGCTTCTGCCCGATGAACGAGAGCGGCATTGCCGCGGCCACCGCCACAGCCTGTGCAACCACCTTCGGCAGTCCGGGACCCGAAACGAGTGCCACCAGCAGGACGTAGGCGAATGCCTGGGCCAGCACCGAGACGGCGAAGAAGCGCGTTCCCTGGAGGACCGGGTGCTGGTGCTTGGCGTCGAATGTCCAGTGGCGGTTCCACCAGAAGTTGCTGACCACGGAGATTACGAACGCGACCACGAACGCAAGCCGGTAGTCGATCTCCAGAAGGTGCACACAGGCTGCGAACACCGCCAAGTTGAGGACATAGCCGCTCGCGCCGACGGCCGCGAAACGGCCCAGCTGCAGCCAGTTTGCGGGCTGCGTGACCCCGTGGCGCACGCGTACGCGGAAGGGAAGCTCGACTGTGGTGCTCAGCTCGTCAGGCACGGCGGCCAAAGTTAGCGGCGGCGTCTCAGCTCACCGTAAGAAAGCATTCGCGCTAACCCGTTCCTAATCCTGCGCGCCGAAGTGCTCGCGGACCATGCCAGCCACGTCCCGCAGCGACCACTGCTCACGGGCCGCGCCGGAGTCGGGGCCCGTTCCACACCACAAAAGGGCACCCAGTGAATCGGTGGCGTGCAACGAACCGTGGCTGCCGCCGCCGACGTGGTCGGCGCCGCCCCAGTCGACGAACTCGTAGCCCGGGGCGGCCGACAGCAGCACCTCTCCGGCCGTTGGGCAGCTGAGCGCGGACCAGATCCGCTCGAGCGCGTTGGGGTAGGCCGAGCTCCGAAAGCGCCCGTCCTCCACCGCGGCCGTCAGCGCTCCCAGCTCCCCCTCGATGTTCCAGCGGCCACCGCGCAGATCCTCGACCTGATCGCCCGGAGCGAACCGCAGCTCGCCTCGGTCTGAGATCACCCTGGCCTCTGCGTCAGAGCGGACCAGGATCAGGTCCACCCCCTCCAGTTCGCCCGCGGTCTCGATTGCGCGCTCGAGCACCTCATCGTGGCGCTCGTCATCCAGCGCATAGAGCATCGCCGAGCGCTGGGCGGGGCTGAGCGCGATCTCGGCGCCGATCGAGCGCGCAGGGCTCGGCGTCGCGACGTCGAAGTCGGCAAAGCCCTGATCCAGCCGGATGCGCTCCTCCACTGGCGCCTGGGAATGGTCGGAGGTGACGATGATTGCGTACTGCTCGAAGAACGCATCTGGTCCGCCGGCGGCGTGCATCAGCCGCTCGAGCTGGCGGTCCGCCGCAGCGATCGAGGTTACCTGGGCATGCGGCCCATTGCGGTGGGAGAAGGCGTCGTTGTCGGGCAGCGAGAACAACAGGAAGTCGAACAGGTCGTGCTCCACCAGGTAGGCGCCGACGCAACCGGTGTGCTGGTCGCGTATCCCGGGCATCCCCAGCTGACCCCGGCAGCCGGTCTTGCGAGACGCGTAGAGATCGGCGTAGAACAGCTCTTGGGGGCCGTCGATCGTGCGGCGAAACAAGGTCGAGGTCACGATCCGGGCCAGTGCTGTCTCGTTGGAGACCTCGTGCTGATGGCGACCGCGGTAGATGAGATAGGTGGTGCCGGCCGTTCTGAGCCCGTCATCGTCGAGCGTCTCGAACACGGTGTCCACGTACGGAGAGAGATGCTCGGCGTTCATCCGATAGACGGTGTCGGTCAGCGAGCGCAGCACCCCGAACTGACGGCTGGCGGAAAACGAGGAGCCGTATTCGACGTAGCGGGCCTCCTCGCGGTGGTACCAGTTCATACTCGGTATCCAATGCCCGTCGGGCCCAGCGCCGGTGGTGATCGTGGCGGCGCAGACGGGCGTGACCGAAGGGAAAGCCGCCACGCAGTCGGGGACGTACGCGCCGCGCTCCATGACCTTGGCCAGCGCCGGCGCCCGTCCCACGGCAACCGCGCGCTCGAGCATCGCTGGCTTGAGCGCGTCGATCACAACCAGCACGAGCTTCTTGGGCTCCCCGGCCCGCTTGCGCTCAGCCGCTGCCACCGGTGCTCACCGCAGGATGCTCTGGTAACGGTGCGCTCACCGCAGGATTCGCAGCCCGGCGTACTTCTGCTCCTCGCGCCGGCGGCCGGCGACGAGCAACCAAGCCAGCCCGGCCAGCCCGATCACTCCCACCGGTGGGGCCAGGACCGAAAGCGCCGCCAGCAGCAGCGCCACACCCTCCACATAGAGCGGCAGCGCCGACGCCGTACCCTCGTCGAGCCGGCGGCGCACCCGTCGCAGCAGTGGGATTGTGGCTGCCAAGCCAACCGCCGCGCAGATGACGCCGCCGATCCAGCCGGGCCACGCCGCATAGTGGCCACGGGCCAGCGAGCCGGCGAACATCAGCGCGCCGAGGGCTGCGCCGACGATCCCCAGCACGATCGCCGGCCCTCGCGCCTCCGGCAGCAGGCGTCGCTGGACGAGCGCCAGGGCAATCGCCGCCACCGCCATGGCCAGCAGGAACGGCGCGCTCTGCAAGAACGAATAGTCCGTGCCCGTGAAGTGGATCCCGACGTCGCCCGCCGCGAGCCCGCCGACCGCCAGGGCTGGCAGGAACGGGCGAATCCCGAGCGCCGTGGCGACGCCGATGCCTTGGAAGATGTCGAACGCGAGATGCATGTGCGCTACGGTGGAGCACCGTGACGATACGTGTTCGGGCCGGTCGGGTGCCGGGCCACAACGCAGTTAGCGGATGAGGTCGGGCTCGGACAGCGGACGCGGGCGGCGGCGGTCGACCGCCCGCGATATCGAGCGCTACGCGGCGCTGTTCGCGGAGCGCACGAAGGTCATGAAGTCCTCGGCGATGCGCGATTTGATGGCGCTGACCGAGCAGCCGGATGTGATCTCGCTGGCCGGCGGCCTACCGGACACCTCCACCTTCCCGCCTGACTCCTATGCGGCCTTGATGGAGTCCGTGGCCGCCGACTCGTGCGCCAGGGCGCTTCAGTATGGCCCCACCGAGGGCCTGCAGCTCGTCAAGAGTTGCATCGCTGACGTGATGGGCGAGGAGGGCATGGAAATCGACGCCGACGAGGTGCTCGTCACGACCGGCGGCCAGCAGGTGATCGACCTGGTCTGCAAGACCTTGCTCGATCCCCGCGACGTCGTCGTTTGCGAGGCGCCGACCTACCCCGGAGCGGTCCCCACGTTCTGCGCCTATGAGGCCGACGTGGTCCAGGTGTCGATGGACCACGATGGGATGCGGGTGGACGAGCTGGGAGACACGCTCGAGCGCCTGGAGCACCAAGGCCGGCGGCCGAAGTTCATCTACACGGTGCCGAACTTTCATAACCCCGCCGGCGTTACGTTGTCGCTCGAGCGACGCCACGAGCTGGTGCGGATCGCATCCGAGCGCGAGCTGCTGGTGCTGGAGGACAACCCCTACGGGATGCTGCGTTACGAGGGCACCCCGTTGCCCACCCTGCGCTCGCTGGACGAGGAGTTCGTCATCTACGCGAGCACGTTCTCCAAGATCCTCTCACCAGGCGTACGGCTGGGGTGGACGGTCGCTCCGGCGCCTGTGCTGGCCAAGATGAACATCGGCAAGCAGGCTTCTGATCTCTGCTCGTCCTCGATCTCGCAGTATTTCGTGAGCGCCTACTTCGATTCCGGCCCGTGGCAGCGCTACGTCCGCTCGCTGATCGAGATCTACCGGCGCCGGCGCGACGTGATGCTCGATGCGCTGGCCGAGCACTTCCCACGCGAGGCGCACTGGACGCACCCCCGGGGCGGACTGTTCATCTGGGCCACACTCCCCGACTACATCGACACCACCGACTTGCTGGCCCGGGCACTCGAGGAGCACGTGGCGTTCGTCCCGGGCCGTGCGGCGTTCGTAGATGGGCGCGGGGGATCGGCGATGCGGCTCAACTTCTCCGGCGTCCGCGAGGGCGAGATCCAGGAGGGGGTTCGCCGCATCGGCGAGGTGGTCCAGGAGCAGGTCGCTCTGTACGGCACGTTGACGGGCGCCGGGCCGGCCGCTCGTCCCGCCGCGGCGCGCGAGGCCCAGCAGGGGGCCGCCTGGAGCGCGCGGCAACCCGGCGCCGATGCCGCCGAGCTGGCCAAGGTGCTGCAGCTGCCGGCCCAGCGCAAGCGCGCGGGATGAGCAGAGTTGCCGTCCTGAAGGGCGGCCGCTCGCTCGAGCGTCAGGTCTCGTTGAAATCCGGAGCTCGGGTCCAGGACGCTCTCGAGCGGCTGGGTCACGAGGTGATTCCGGTCGACGTCGGGGCCGATCTGGTGCGCCGACTAGAAAGCGAGCGACCGGACGTGGCGTTCGTTGCGCTACATGGTCGCGATGGCGAGGACGGAACGGTGCAGGAGCTGCTCGACGCCATGGGCATCACCTACACCGGCTCGGGCGTCTCGGCCTGCATACGGGCCGCTGACAAGGTGCTGGCCAAGCACGCCATGCGCGATCGCGGGATCCCGACGCCCGACTTCTTCGCTTTCAACGAAACGGCGTTCAAGGAGCTTGGGGCCGCTCAGGCGCTGCCGGCGATCGAGCAGCGGTTGGAGTTCCCGATCGTGGTCAAGCCCGCCGCCCAAGGCTCGGCGCTCGGGATCAAATTCGCGCGCACGGCGGCCGACGTGCCCGCCGCGCTGGTGGCGGCGTTCTCCTACGACCGCAAGGTCCTGCTCGAGCGTCACGTGCGGGGGCGGGACCTGGCGGTGTCGATCGTCGCCGGGAACGCTGGCCCGGCGCCGCTACCGATTGTCGAGGCCGTGCCCAAGCAAGAGGACTTCTACGACTTCGAGGCTCGCTACGAGATCGGACGGACCACGTTCGTCTGCCCCGCCGAGCTGCCGGCGCATGTCGCCGAGCAGGCCAGCGCCTTGGCGCTCGACGTATTTGCGCTGCTCGGCTGCTCGGGTTTCGGTCGTGTGGATCTGATGCTGGATGCGGACAGCGAGGATTTGTACGTGCTCGAAGCGAATGCGATACCGGGGCTGACCGAGACCAGCCTGCTGCCGCAGGCGGCCGAAGCGGCCGGCATTTCGTTCGACGAGCTGGTGAAATTGATCCTCGGCGCCGCGGCGCCCGCGCAGTAGACTGCCCGCCGCGAGCCGCGAGGCGGCCGGATCGGTTCGCTCAAGGATCACCGCACCTTCAGGAGGCGTAAGGGCGTTATGCGAAGCAGTCGTATCCGGGCGGCTCGGGCGGTAGTCGCGCTGCTGACGAGTGGTGCGCTCGCCGCCACGGCGATTGGCGCGCTCGCCAGTAGCGCGGACGCCTCATCAGGCCCGACGCTCAAAGCCAACAAGCACATCGCCGGGTTTGCGGCCGTCGCATACGGCCGAGGAATCGAGCTCTCGGGGCGCGCCTCCGGCGGAAGCCAACCGTATGCGCTCCAGGCTGAGCGGTGGCCGTTCAAGGGCGGCTTTCAAACAATCGCCCACGGCTCAACCAATGGCAGATACTCGTTCGTTGTGAGGCCGGTCCGCGCCACGCGCTATCGCATCTCGGTCGGCTCCAGCAGCAGCCGGGTGCTCCCGGTCTACGTGCTCGAGCGCAACCTCTCGAGCTCGTGCAACCTCTGTAACGCCCAAAACGTGTCCGGGACCTACACACTGGTCATCAACGGCACCTACGTAACGCCACCCGGTGCGAAGGTCACCGGTCCGGTCTACTTCTATTACGGCGCGGCCACCAACGCCACCGCCGGACCGACCTATCTGAACCTGGTCCAGAGCGTGCCTCGCTACTTCGCTCGTAACCGCTTCTCACTGACGATCCAGTACACGGTCGAGTTCCCGGTCGGCCAGTTCGCGTTCTCCACCGACTATTGCTGGAAGGAGAACGAGCGCAAAACAGGCGTCGGCCTACCGGGCAACCATGGCTGCGGCAACGCGACTATCAACCGTTTCAGCTACGCGGGGTGATGGGCGCGCCAACTCGACGGCGCCGCGGCCCTGGATACTGCTGACCGGTCCCGGCCAGGTTAATCCTCGCTGGCGAAGTCCTCAGGCGTCACGTGGTCCAGGAAGTCCTTGAACTTCTCGACCACCTCTTCGGTGTCCTCGACCTCGTGCTCGAATTCGATCGCGGACTCCGAGATCACGTCGTCGGCGGCGAAGATTGGCGCCCCGGAACGCACGGCCAGCGCCAGCGCGTCGCTTGGTCGCGAATCAATCTCGAGCTCACGGCCGTTGGCGCGCAAGCTAATCGAGGCGTAGAAGGTGTTCTCTCGCAGCTCGGTGACCGCCACCCGGGTGCATTCCACGTCCAGCTCCCCCAGCACATCCGAGAGCAGATCGTGGGTCATGGGCCGCGGCGTCGACGCTCCTTGCAGCTTCATCAGGATCGCCGCAGCCTCGGGGTGGCCGATCCAGATCGGCAGGAACTTGTTGCTCTCGACCGTCTTCAATAGCACGATCGGCTGCTTGCCGACCATGTCGAAGCTCACGCCGTAGATCACCATTTCCTGCACGCGCCGCTCCTCGGTAGCTCGTCGGCCAAGTATAGGGACGCGCGGGCGCCGAACTGAGTGCCTCCGGCTTGCCGCCTACCCTCCCGTGTCGCACCTGGCCCGGCCCTAGACTGCCCGTCGGTGCAGGCCAGTTCCGAGCTCCTCACCGCCCGCGACCGCCAAACCGCGGCCGGTTCCCGGCCCGAACGGCCCCCGGGGCTGGCGTTTGGCGCGGTGCGCTACGCGCTGGTCGTCTACCTCTCCAGCCGGGCGCTGCTACTGGTTGTAGCGCTCATCAATGGGGCCCTGCGCCACCATGCGCTGCTGCACGAGCTGTCCAACTGGGACGGGCTTCTGTACCGGCAGCTAGCCAACAACGGCTACCCGGGCTACGTACCCCACGTCCGCTCCACGCTCGGCTTCTTTCCGCTCTTTCCGCTGATGATGTGGCCATTAGGGCATGCGCTCAGTGCGTTGATATCGCAGTCGATCGTCAACTCGCTGACGCTGGCGGGGGTGATTATCTCTGGGATCGGCGGCCTGATCGCCACCGTGCTCGTGCAACGGCTGGCCACCGGCTGGTGGGGCGAGGCTGCCGGACGTCGGGCGGTCGTGCTGTTTTGCCTGTTCCCGGGCTCGGTCGTGTTCTCGATGGCCTACGCCGAGGGGGTGTCGCTGCCGCTGGCGATCGGCTGCATCATCGCCCTCCAGCGCCGGCGCTGGCTATTGGCTGGCGCCCTGGCCGGAATCGCCACCGCGACTACTCCGGAGTCGGTGGTGCTCGTGGTGGCATGCGCCGGCGCGGCGCTGCTGGAGTTGCGCCGGCGCGGCTGGCGAGCGCGGCGAAGCCTTTTGGCGCCGCTGCTGTCCCTGACCGGCGTGTGCGCGTTCGCCATCTACCTGTGGGCTCACGCGGGGACCCCGTTCGCCTATACCCAGGCACAGAGGTACGGCTGGGACGAGAAGACCGATCTCCTGGCGCTGGGTCACCTCGCGCGCTCGCTGGTCGACGAGATCTCGTTCTCCCACTTCAATCACCCCACGATCAACCTCAACCTGGTGGTTGGGATGGCCGGCGCGATCCTGCTCGTCGTGCTGCTGGTGCTGCTGGTCCGTTGCTGGCGCTCGATCTCGTTGGAGGCTTGGATCTGGACGCTCGGCGTCACCTATCTGATGGTGACCTCGGAGTTCACGCCGCCCAACCCGCGGCTGCTGCTGACGGCGTTTCCGCTGATCGTCGTCCCCGCCTACTACCTCCGCCGCAGCGGCTACCTGCTGTGGGCGTCGGCCAACGGCGTGCTGCTCGCCGGGTTGAGCGCGTTGACGTTCGTGGGAACGACGCTGCGGCCATAGGCCCGCCTGAGGCGAGCCAAACCCCTCAGCGCGCGAACAGATCGACATCCACCGGCGCCGCGTAGCCGAACGAGGCTGCGTCGTGGCGTGGGTAGCGGCGAAACAGCGAGCCGCGCAGCGCGAGGTAGCGGTTCCAATTGGCCCGGGAGCCGGCGGTCCCATTCGGCTGACCCTGGTGACTCGAGACCAGCCACAGACGCGGACAGACGGCGGGGAGACGGCGAAGCTGGGCCGGGGAGAGCGTCGCGTAGTCCTCGACGTATGCCCGCGTCTTGTCGAATGGAAGGGACGGCAGGATCGGCAACGGGGCTCGCCTCCCGCGCACGTAGTACTGAAAGGCGTTACGCCCATCGGCTGGATAGAAAGCAACGCAGTCACTACCAGCCGTCCGCCCCAGGACGTAGTTGGTCGCCGCCCGCCAGTCCTCAGGCGACACTCCGTAGCTAGGCGCCAGCTGTAGCGCCCGCAGCGCAACGAGCGCGGCCAGCGCCGACCACGCTGCCACCCGAGGCACGCCTGCTCGGGTGATGCCCCAGCCCAATAGCAGCGACGCGGCCGGAAGGCACATCAACAAATTGCGCGGCAGAAAGATCGGCTGCCCGGCCAACGACTCCACCAGCGCAAGCAGGACCGGGATCGTGAGCCAGGCCAGTGGCAGCGCCGGCCGCCACGGCTCGGGATCGCGCATCACGGCCGTCGCGCAGGCAACCAGCGCCAGCAGCGTCAACACGAGCAGCGCGGTAGTAGTCGAGGTGGCGTGGAAGTTCGGCTCGAGCCCGGCCGAGGTCAATGCCTCCAGCACTTGCTTGATGCCCGTGCCGTTCGGGCGCGGGACCCAGAACAGCTGGCCCGATCCCCGGCGCGTGGCCAAAATCGCCAGCGGGATGCAGCACAGCGCCACGGCGAGGAGGCCTGCGATCAGCGCACGCCAGCGCCGGCCTCGCCACAACAGCAGCAGCAGTTGAGCGGGGATCAGCAGCAGCGCCGTCAAGCTGGCGTAGACCGTCAGGGCGGTGCACAGCACGTACGCCGGCCAGGCGAAACGAGGTCGGCTGCCCTCGAGCAGGGCCACGAGGGCCAGGAAGGACGCCGCGCTCAGCGCCACCAGGAGCGCGTAGCTGCGCGCGCTTTGCCCCCAGAAGACGAGCGGCAGGCTGACCGCGGTCAAAGCTCCGGTGGCTAGGGCCGCCGGCCGCTCGAACAGCCTCAGCGCGAGCAACTGGACCACCGCGCTCGCCAGCGCGGCGCCGATCGCCGATGGGAGCCGGAGCGCTAGCTGCCCGGAGCCGAAGATCCCGACCAGCGCGTGCACGAGCACGTAGTAGCCCGCCATGTTGCCGCCGTCATGGGCGATCGCGGAGCGCAGCGCGGCTCCGTGCTGGCTGGCGATGGCCACTGTGGCCCCCTCGTCGAAGCCCAGGCTGCGTGTATCGATCCGGTAGAGGCAAAGCGCCGCCGTCAGCAGAGCGGGGCCGATGACCAGTGCAGCGTCAGAGGCCTGCGGAGCCCGACGGCTCATCTAGGGTCGTCGGTCATGGCGCGCCCGAGCTCAGGGCTTCGCCAGCGCCGAGCCCGCGTCGGTCAGCGCGCCGGTCCTGTGGCGTCGTCTCCATAGATACCAGCAGGCGACCAGCACGTAGACGACGACCATGTATGGCGAGGTGCCAAGCGACAGCGCCAGCTGCCCGGTGGGGATGACGATGAATGCGGACACGACGACAGCCACCGGGATCGCCCAGGAGCGCTGAAAGTCTCGATGGGCCGAGAGCAGCGCCAACCCCCAAATGAAATACCACGGCCAGGCGGCAGGGCCGCCGATGGCTACAGCCACCAGTGCCAGTCCCAGGCACCTGACCAGGTTCTCGAGTCGCGTCCGGTAAAGCAGCACCAGGGCATACAGCGCCGTTAGGGCGAACGCCACGTGGCTCAGGGTGGCCTCGAACGCCTTGCCGTTGATCGCATGGCCTGCGTCTTTGAGCAGGTGGGCGATCGTGTAGCCCAACGCTGTGGCCGGCGTGATGGCCAGCCGCACGCGGCCCGGAGTGTTAAACAAGCCGGTCGAGATCCACGCCAGCCCCAGGCCGGTGACCAGGGTCACCAGACCGGCAATCGCGACGGTAACCAGCGCGGCCTGCGCCAGGACCCGGAGCCTCGCGGTGGATGCCGCAGTTCCGGGCGCATTGTCGCCCTGCAACGCCCGAACCCAGGCCACGGCGATGAACACGATCGCCGCAACCGCCGGGACTTTGACCGTAGCCGCCACGGCGCAGACGGCGATTCCCCATAGCGGTCGCCGCTGCACCGCCAGCGTCACGCCCGCCATCAGCAGCCCCACCATCAGCAAGTCGTTGTGGGCGGGCGAGACCAGTTGCAGCCAGACCAGGGGGCTCAGGGCAGCCAGCCACAGCGCGCGGCGCGGGTCGGTCCCCAGCGCACGCGCCAAGCGTGGGGTGAATACCGCCAGCAGCACCGCGCCCAGAAGGTCGAATAAACGCAGGACAATCACGCCCAACACCAGATGGGACCCCGTCACCCCGACGATCAGGCTGACCACGCCTAGGAACAGCGGTCCGTACGGCGCAGTGGTCTTGCGCCAGAACGGATCCACTCCGCCCAGTACGTGTTGGTGACCGAGGTGACCGAGCACGAGCGGCGCATCGCGATACGGGCTGTGACCGAGGTGAACCAGCGTGCCCTGGGCCAGATAGCTATAGACGTCGCGGCTGAACAGTGGCGGCCCGAGCATGAACGGCAGGCACCACAGAACCGCGAGGATCCAAAGCTGGCCGACGCGGATGCTCGGGTGGCGCGCGAGCGCGCGCCCCAGGCCCATCCACGCCGCGCACAGGGCCATTACTCCGCCCCAGAAGGCCACCTTCGCCCCGGTGTGAGCGGACGGAAACGGGGCTACGAACCACCATTTGACCGCCCCGGGTCCGAGCAGCCGCGTCCCGGTGTACGCCGCCGCCGACGAGCCGAGCAGACCAAGCCCGCCCCAGCCCCAGACAGCGAGGCGGGCGTCCACGCGGTCTGGCGCCGATGTACTCCTCGCCCCTTCCCGGCCGGCCCGCGCCGATTGTTCCTGGACCACCATCGCGGCCTGATCGTAGTGTGAGCTGTTACCGCTTGATCCGTCGCCAGGCAGCCCACAGCCGTCCGACGACGTAGCAGCCCGCGCTGCAAGCCCCCACATAGAAACCGATCGGATAGTTGGTCCGGTAAGACAGCGCCAGCGCCGCCCACACCACGACGAGTGCCAACAGCACCGACAGCGCCAGCGCGAGCCCCGGCCGGGCGGTGAATGCGCGCGCCGCGGCGGGTGGGCCGATCATCAGGCTGAAGATCAAGAGTGCTCCCACCACCGGCACGGTCACGGCCGTGGCGAGTGCCAGCACCGCCAGAAAGCCGAGCTGCGCCGCGAAGGTCGAGATCCCGCGCGTCTCGCCGGACTCCGGCAGCAGCGAGGAGAGCATCAGTGGGCGGTAGAAGAGTGAGGCAAGCACTACGCACATAGCGGCTAGGCCGAACGTGGGCACGATCTGGTTGCCGCTCACGCCGAGCACCTCCCCGAACAGCAGCGAGTAGACCCCAGGAGCGTAATCGCCGCTGAGACTGAGGAAAAGCGCCCCGAGCGCGAGCATCATGGTCAGCGTCAAGGCCGTGCCGACGTCGGTTCGTCCTCGGCGGCCGAGCGCCCCGATGCCCAGCGCCCCCAGCAGCGAAAACAGTCCCAGGCCGACGAAAGCGTTGACGCCCACGAGCGCCGCCCACGCCGCGCCGGCAAACGAGCCACTGGGAATCGCGTGTGCCGCGAACGCGGAGCCGCGCATCACGGTGAAGAAGCCGATCACGCCCCCAACGACGGCGACGATCGTAGCCACGACCCAAGCGTTGACCATGAACCCGCTGAACATCTCAGGCGGCTGGGGTCCGCGCGCTGCCCCCGCCCCGGGATCTCCGCCCGGCCCCGCTCCCGCCCCGCGATCCCCTCGACGCGGCGCTGAGCAGGTAGCAGGCCAGGATCGCGGCCACGATGAAGAAGCTCACCGGCCAACCCTGGCCCCGCGGCGGCCAGTCGTAGCTGTCATACGCCAAGACGATGCCTAGCCAGGTCGTGCCCAGTCCGATCGCACTCGCCACGGCGATGGCAGTAGCGGGTCGCCGCACGAGCCGCAGCGCCGTCGCGGCCGGCCCGACAAGCAGCGCCGTGGCCAGTACCGCGCCAATCGTCAGCGCCGCGAGGGCTACCGCCAGCGCGAGCGCCAACAGGTAGATCGCCCCGATCAGTCGCACCGGGATCCCCCGGGCGGCTGCCAGCTCGGCGCTCAGCGAGCTGGTCAGCAGCGGCCGCTGGATGAGCGCGATCAGCCCTACCGAGGCAAGGCTGAACCCGATCACAGCCGGCAGCGTTGAGGGCGCGACGGCGGTCAGCGAGCCGAACAGCACCGTCACGGTAAGGCCCGTCGTGCTCTGCTCAGTCGTGTCCAGATACAGGAACAGCGCCGCCAGTCCAAGGCTCGCTCCGAGGACCACGCCGGTCGCCAGGTCGCGTCCCCGAGGACGCTGGACGCCGATCATCTCCATGGCCCCCGCGGCCGCAACTCCCGCCGCCAAGAAGCCCCACATCGCGCCGGCCCCCACCAGCGAGGCTCCCGACGCGCCGGCGGCCCCAACGTCGGACAGTGCTTCGCTCGCGAACGCCTGGCCCCGAACGACTGCAAACACCCCGACTATCGCCGACGCTACCGCCACCAGGCCGCCGACTACCAGCGTCAGATGCACCTGGCTGCTGGTGAAGAATCCCGGCCCGAAGACCGGGCCCAGAAAGTGGCTCACGCCAGGACCTCTACGCCGTGCCCGCCGGCAGCCTCAACGCGTTCGCCCGCCGCCGCTCCGGCGACGACGATCACGCGGCCGTGGACGCGCAGCACGTCGACGTGATAGCCGTAGAGCGCGCTGAGGACGTCGCCTCGGATCACCTCCGCGGTGGTGCCGCTGGCCGCGTGGCCGCCGGCGATGTACACGATGCGGTCCATCACCCCCAGCAGAGGATTGATCTCATGCGCTGAGATCAGCACCGCGATCCGCTCGCCGGCGGCGAGGCGCGCCAGCAGCTTGACAATCTCGCTCGCGCTTCGCAAATCCAGGTTGGCGAGCGGTTCGTCGAGCAGTAGTAGGCGGGGTCCCGCGACTAGCGCGTGGGCGATCAACACGCGCTGCTGCTGGCCGCCCGAGAGCTCCCCCACCCGGGCGTCGGCAAAAGCGGTGGCGTCGACGGCCGCCAGCATCCGTTCGACGCGCTCGCGGCGCGCGCGGGACGGCAGCGGGATGCCCAGCCGATGTCCGTCGAGCCCCAGGGAAACCACGTCGCGCGCGCGCACGGGGGCGTCGGGATCCAGTGCGTGCTGCTGCGGGACATAACCGATCAGCGGTGGCTGCGTCCAGAGTCGGCGGAGCCTGGCGCGTGCTGCAGGCGATCCCGCCTTGCCGTGAAGCTCGATCCTGCCGCGGCTGGCCGCTAGGAGACCGAGGATTGACTTCAGCAAGGTCGTCTTTCCGGCGCCGTTTGGGCCGATCAAGCCCGTGAACTGACCGGCCGCGATGCTGAAGGTGACGTCTGAGAGCACATCTCGGCCTCCAAGCCGAACGCTGAGACCCTCGACGGATAGGACCTCCTCGAGGGCAAGATCGCTCGCGGAGCGTTCGGCCATGCCGAGGCTCATGGCCGTTCCGTGGAGATTCCGCCGGCCAACGCCCGCTGCAGCGCCGTGGTCTCGGCCAGCATCCACGACTGGTAGTGATAGCCGGGGGGCATCGTCTCGTAGACGCCGACCACGGGGACGCGGTGTGAGCGCGCCTGGTCCAGGAACCGCTCGGTCAGCGGGTCGGTCACCTGCTGGTTGTAGAGCAGCGCCTTTACCTTGCGGCCGGAGAGGAGCTGGTCCTGGATCGTGATGTCCTGGGGTGCGGGGTCATAGCCGTTCATCACTGCGGTCTGCAATGCGAACGGAGTTAGGACATCGGCCCCTGCTGCCGTGAGCATGTAGTCGCCGACCGGCTCGGTGGTGGCCACCGGGACGTGGGGATAGCGCGATCGCAGCTGCGCCAGGGCGGCGTACCAAGGCCCAAGCGAGCGCGAGAAGCGCTCTGCATTGGCACGGAAGTACGTGGTGTGGGCCGGCTGGGCAGCCGAAAGCTTGTCGGCCACCGCGCTCGCGACCACCGCCATCGCGCGGGGCATGTACCAGAGGTGCGGGTTGGGCGTCGAGTCCGGGAGGCCGAGCAGGTTCTGGACGTCGATGACCGCTCGCTCGCCGTTTGGCGAGGCGGACTCGAGCTTGGACATGAAGTCGTCGTAGCCCGCCCCGTTCTGGACGATGAGTCGCGCAGAGCTGACGACGCTGGCCACGCTAGGGCTGGCCTCGAACGTGTGCGGGTCCGTATTGGGGTTATTCAGCAGCGACTCGACCACTACGTAGCGGCCGCCCACCTGCGCGATGACGTCGGCGTATTCGTTCTCGGCCCCCAGCGCGAGGATCTGGCCTGGACCCACGCGAGCGGCGGCGCCAGCCGAGGCGCAGCCGGAGATCGCCAGCGCCCCGGTGGCCAGGATCACCAGGACGGACAGGACTCGATTGACTGCAGGCGTCATCGCTTTGGCTATGCTACCGCAGGGATGAGTCTTAGTCTTATTCTTTTTCTTGGCCTGCGGCCGGCCCCTGGAGGGCCTTCTCGCCCGATCTGGCGAGAAGGGAGGGCGGGTTAGACTGGGCGCGATGCTGCGGGCGAACGCCGAAAGCTGGTCGGAGCACGCCCAGCAGGTGCTCTCGGAGTCAAACCATCATTCGGGCGGTGCGCGGCGCGCGCTCGTCGAGTTGCTGGACTCCCAACGGTGCGCGCTGTCGGCGCTCGAGATCGAGGACGCACTGCGCGCCGGCGAGCGCCGAGTGGGACGCGCCAGCATCTACAGGATCCTCGACGAGCTGGAGCGGCTAAGGCTCGTGCAGAAGGTTCAGGTAGGCCAAACGATGGCGCGCTACGAGCCGGTCCGCGGCGAGGCGGGACACCATCACCATCTCGTCTGCGACAACTGCGGCGCGGTGATGCCATTTACTGACCCCGACCTCGAGCGCGCGATCAAAAACCTGAGCGCGCGCGTCCCGATCCACGTCGCCGAGCACGAGATCGTTCTGCACGGCGCCTGCGAGGACTGCACGGAATAGCCGCGTCGCAGGGCCCAGAGGCCGGCGGCGCCGTGATGGGCACGGGAATCGTGTCTGTCGCCATGCTGAGCGCCGGACAGCAATTGATCTCGCGTGTGCTGCTCGCCATCGCTGCTGGCATGTGGCTGCTGCTGGCGGCGAGCTTTTTGTGGCGCATCATGCTTGACCGAGAAGGGTGGCGTGCCGATGTCCAGCGCCCGGCGGCGCTGACCGCGGTGGCGGGCACTGCGGTGCTCGGCGCTCGGTTGACCGTGCTGGGCTGGTCATGGGCCGGCTGGGCGCTGCTCGCGTTCTCGACCGTTCTCGCTCTTGGCTTGATTCCCGCCGCAACCCCGGCGGCGCTCAGCGCCCGGACCGGTGCGAGCTTCCTGGTCGTCGTTGGCCTACAGTCGCTCGCGGTTCTGGCCGCGATGCTGGGGAGCCGAACCCCGAATGCTGCGGCCGCGATCGCGGCGCTCTTGCCGTTCGCGGCCGGCATCGCGACCTACGCCGTGCTGCTGGCGCGTTTCCGCCTGGCCGAGCTCCGCGAGGGAGCCGGCGATCACTGGGTTTCGGGCGGCGCGCTGGCGATCTCGACACTTGGCTGCGCACAGATCTCGCAAGCGCTGGCCTCTGCCCATGCCGCAACGTGGCTGGCGCACCCGCTCCGCGTCGCGGCGCTCGTGCTGTGGGCATTGACCGTCGCTTGGCTCCCGATCCTGCTGCTGGCAGAGCTGCGGTGGCGCCGGCTCGGATATGACGTGCGGCGCTGGGCGACGGTCTTTCCGCTTGGGATGTACGCGGTGATGAGCGACGCAACGGGGAGCGTGGGGCGTGCACAGGGATTGCTCGCGTTTGGACACGCGTGGGCGTGGGTGGCGCTCGCGGCGTGGGCGCTCGTCGCGGTTGGATGGTGCGTTCAGTCGACGCGCCGGGTCCGGACTTAGGCCGCTGGAAGGGTTTGGCCGCCCCGCTTTCTGGTTTGACATTCACATACCGTTGGGTATGCTGATGGGTACTCATGAGTACCGCCTACGTTCACAGGCCCTCGCCTGACGCGGGCACGGCCGTCGCCGGAGCTGCGGACGCGCCGAGAGCAGAGCCTTTCCGGCTGCCGGGCGGCCCCCAGACGCCTCGGCTGCTGAACGGGTTCCTCTTCCTCGTGGCCCAGCAGCGCTCGATCCGGCGCCTGCACCGCCGGTACGGCGATGCCTATACGGTGGACCTGCCTGTCATCGGTCCAACGGTGGTGGTCTCGCGGCCGGATCTGATGAAGGCGGTCTATACCGCGGACCCGACCGTGCTCCACGGCGGGAAGAACCCGCTCGGCAGCCTGCTCGGGCCCGGGTCGCTGTTCTCGATGGATGAGGACCCCCACCTTCAAGAGCGCCGCACGTTGTTGGCACCGTTTCATGGCGACCGGATGCGCTCGTACGAGCCGTTGATAGAGGAGGAAACGCTGCGGGCGCTCGAGACGTGGCCAGACGATCGCGAGTTCCCGACCATCCGCACATTCCAGTCGATCACGCTGCGCGTGATCCTGCGCGCCGTGTTCGGCGCCGAGGGCGCCGAGCTCGCCGGCCTCGAAGCGCTGCTGCCTGGGATGACGGCGTTTGGCCAGCGACTGGTGACGATCCCAATCCTGCGTCGTGATTTCGGTCGCTGGAGCCCGGGGCGGCGCTTTGCGCTGATGCGTCGCCGTTACGACCAGATCGTGAGCCGGCTCATCGACAAGCACTTGGAAGACGCGGGAAGCGCCGAGCGGATCGACATCCTCGCGCGCATGCTCGAGGGGGCAGGCGGAAACATAGACCGCGCCGCGCTCGCGGATGAGCTGCTGACGCTGCTCGTCGCCGGCCACGAGACTACGGCGTCCTCGCTCGCCTGGACCGTGGAGCGGCTGCGCCGCCATCCCCAGATCCTGCGCCGGCTCGAGCATGAGGTGGAGGAAGGGGGGTCGACGCTGCGCACGGCGACGATCCTCGAGGTGCTCCGCACCCGTCCCGTGATCGCCGCCACGGGCCGCGTGGCGATGAAGCCCTTTGCCCTCGGAGAGTGGCACCTCCCGCCCGGGATGCGGGTGGTCACGCAGGCGGCGACGCTCCACCGCGACGAGCGCTTTCACCCACACGCCCGCAGCTTTGATCCCGATCGCTACATCGGACAGAAGCCCGATACATACGCGTGGGTTCCGTTCGGCGGCGGTGTGCGACGGTGCATCGGCGCGGCGTTCGCTCAGCTGGAGATGGACGTGGTGATCAGGACGATGCTGCAGCATTTCGAGCTTCTGGCCAGCGGCGCTCCCGGCGAGCGCCAGCGATTTCGCGGGGTCGCGTTCGCACCGTCCCGCGGCGGCAGGGCCGTCGTCCGGCGCCGCCCCCACCGGCTCGGCGCGTCCGACGAAGATCGCGGCGAAGCGGCGCGGGGCGACAATGGCGAGGCACGGTGTCCTGTCGAGCGCGGCGTGGCGGCGTAGCGTGGCTCGGGTTGCTGCCCATCGGCCGCTTGCCGGCCAGACGGTCGTCGTAACCGGAGCTGCCTCCGGGATCGGCCGAGCTGTCGCCCAGCGCCTATCTGCGCACGGGTCGCCGGTGGCGATCGTCGACCAGGATTCGGACCGCCTCCAGGACACCGCTGCCGGCCTGGCCGGAGCGGTGCTCGCCGAACCGCTCGACGTCCGTGACCGCCAGGGCCAACTGGCATTCGCCGCCAAGGTAAGAGATTGGTCTCCGGGTCCGGTCGGTGCCGTCTTCAACAACGCGGGAGTCGCGGTCTCCTCCACCGTGGTGGCCGCGGCGATCGAGGACGACGAGTGGCTGCACTCGATCAACTTCGAAGGCGTCGTTCACGGCGTTCGGGCCTTCCTGCCGATCCTGCTGGAGCAAGGCTCTGGCGCGGTCGTCAACACCTCGAGCGTGTTCGGTCTCGCTGGGATCCCTCATCAGAGCGCCTACTGCGCCTCGAAGTTCGCGGTGCGCGGCTTCACCGAGTCGCTGCGGCACGAACTCCAAGGGACGGGGGTGCGTGCGATCACCGTCCATCCGGGCGGCGTCAAGACCAACATTGCGCGGAACGGCCGCCTGCACACCGATCCCCGTGGCCTCGGCCGCACCAGGGAGCAGATGGCCGACGAGTTCGAGGCCCTGGTGCACACCACGCCCGAGCGCGCCGCGGAAATCATCCACAAGGGCGTCGACGGCGGCAAGGCGCGGATCCTCGTCGGGCCCGACGCCTACCTGTTCGACTTCATCACTCGCCTGACACCGTCTCATTACTGGACCGTGCTCAGCAAGCTGGAAGCGGTTGCGGTGCGCATCTCGGAGAATCGGAATCACACATGAGAACAGAGCACGTTGACGTATTGATCATCGGAGCCGGCATTTCCGGCATCGGGGCCGCCGCACACCTGACTCGGAAGCAGCCGCAAAAGAGCTACTTGATCCTCGAGGCGCGCGAGGCGATCGGGGGGACGTGGGATCTGTTCCGCTACCCGGGGATCCGGTCGGATTCGGACCTGCACACCTTCTGCTACGCCTTCAAGCCGTGGCTCGAGGACAAGGCGATCGCCGACGGCGAGTCGATCCTGCGCTACATCCGAGAGACCGCCGAGGAATACGGCGTGCCGGATCACATTCGCTTCGGCCACCGGGTCCGTGCCGCTGAGTGGTCGAGCGCCGACGGCCACTGGACAGTGGAGGTCGAGCGGGCCGGCGCGCCGCAGCCACTGCGCTTCACCGCCTCATGGCTCTTCTGCGCCGGCGGCTACTACAGCTACGACTCGGGCTACATACCGGAGCTGCCGGGGATCGAGCGGTTCGACGGACCGATCATCCATCCGCAGTTCTGGGCGGAGGACCTGGACTACGCAGACAAGCGCGTCGTCGTGATCGGCAGCGGCGCGACCGCGATGACGATCGTCCCCGCGATGGCCAGCGACGCCGCCCACGTCACGTTGCTCCAGCGGACGCCGAGCTACGTGGTCGGGGTCCCGTCTGTGGACCCGCTCGAGATGCGGCTGAAGAAATGGCTTGGAGGGGAACGGGCGCACAAAGTGGCTCGGTACAAGAACGTGCAGCTTCAGCGGTTCGTCTGGAACCTGTCTAAGCGCCGGCCGGCCTTGGTCCGCAAGCTGATTCGGGCGGGGGCGGTCCGAGCACTTCCCGAGGGCTACGCCGTCGACAGACACTTCAAGCCGCCCTACAACCCGTGGGACCAGCGTCTCTGCGTCGTTCCCGACGGCGATCTGTTCCGCGCGATCCGCAAGGGTCAGGCTTCGATGGTCACCGACCGCATCAAGACGTTCACCGAGGGCGGCATCGCGCTCGAGTCCGGGGAAGAGCTCGAAGCTGACATCGTGATCACTGCGACGGGTCTAAACCTCCTTGCCCTGGGCGGCGTCTCCTACCAGGTCGATTGCCGCCCCCTGCGCCTGCACGAGGCGGTCACCTACAAGGGAATGATGCTGACCGGCGTGCCCAACTTCCTGTACGCGGTGGGCTACATCAATGCATCGTGGACCCTGAAGGTCGATCTGATCTGCGAGCACTTCTGCCGCCTGCTGGCGCTGATGGACGAGCACGGCCACGCTTACTGCGTGCCGGAGGCTCCCGATCCGGATGCGCCCACCCGGCCACTGCTGGACTTCGGCGCCGGCTACGTGCTCCGCTCCGTGCACGAGTTTCCAAGGCAGGGCTCCACACCCCCCTGGGAGCTCAACATGGACTACCTGCACGATCGAAAGGCCTTACTGCAGGGTCCGGTCGGCGACCACATGCAGTTCGTTTCGGTGCGATCCGAGCAGGCAGCGGCCGCCACCGTTGATGTCAGCAGCGAAGGCGCGGCGGTCGGCGCCTGAGCCCCGTCCTCAGCGGGCAGGCGTTGGCTGTGCCAGAAGCACGGCCTTCATGAAGGCCTTGATCTCCGTGGCGAGCTCGCTTAGGTCCTCGTCTCTCGCCACAGCGCGAATCAGCGCTTGATGCACGCCACTGATGACCATGTACGCGCGCGCGCGGGAGACGGGTTCAACCGCCGGGTCGTGCTCGGCGTCCGCCTCCACGACCGACGCCAGCAGCTCGGCATAGTGCTCGACCGCCTCCCGCTGCGCGATCACCACGCGATCTCCCAGTCCCGGACTGGCCCAAGTGGCCGTTAGGTCGGGCTCGCTCACCAGGGTGTCGACGTAGGTGTCGATCGCCTGGTCGATCTGCCCGGCCAGCGGAGCGTCTCGGTCGATCGCGCGGTTGACTTGCTCGAGCATCAGGACCGAGATCCGCTCCGTGAGCTCGACGAAACACGACTCCTTGTCCGGGAAGTGCTTGTAGAACGTCCGCCGCGACGCGCGGGCGTGGGCGACGATGTCCGTGACCTGTGTCTGGGCGAGACCCTTCTGGCGGATCGAGGCCGCGAGACCCTCCAGCAGCCGTGCGTGCTGCTCCTCGTAGACGGGATCCCGGTCTTCGTACATCATCGCTTCAACAGTACCGGCGGGTACAGCTGGCACTGGGGGGACTAGCTGCTTCGGGCTTTGCCCTTCGGCCGCTCAGGTGCAACGTCTTTTTGTGCCCGGCGTCGCGGCTGGCTCGCCTCGAGTAGCTCTGCGATCCCGTGCTCGACGCCCGTGGTCAGGACATCGATGTCGCTGGAGCTGTCGTAGTCTCCGGTGACCCCGTAGTAGAGGCCGCCGTTGTAGGAGAAGATCGCGATCGAGATCCGGACGTTGCCGATCAAAGGGACGAACGGGAACGATTCGAGCAGTCTTCGTCCGAGCGTCTGGAGGGGTTGCTGCGGGCCGGGGACGTTGGTCACGCCTGTCTGCACGCCGAGGCTGGGCGACCGGGCCGCCAGGCGGCCGCCGAGGGCGAGCAGCAGCGGCGGCGCGAACCCCGAGAGCGAGGTGAGCACCTCGCCGGCCACGGCCTGTCCTGACCGTTTCAACGCATCCATCTGCGTACGCACCGACCGCAGCCGCTCGACCGGATCCTCCGAGCCCACCGGCAGGGTGGGGAGCATGGCCGACACCTGGTTGTTGTAGACGTCCCGCTCGCCCGGCCGGCGGACGGACACCGGGACGAGCACCCGGACACCGCGGCCCTCTACGTTCTCGCCGCGGCTTTGGAGCAGCTCCCGCAACCCGCCGGCAACGATCGTCAACACGACGTCATTGACCGTCCCCCCCAAAGCCGAGCGGATCGCCTTGACATCGCTCAGGTGCACATAGGCCGTGCTCCATGTTCGATGCGGCCCGATCGACCCGGTCAGCGATGACGAGCCCAGCGGTCTGAGCAACCCTGCCGCTGAACTCGCCCCCCGCACCAGCGCCAGCGCCTGCTCGAGCGTCGCCCGCGGCCGGCGCGCCGCCGCCCGCAACACGCGGACCTGCTCGGCCGGATTCACCGCCTGGCGCGTCAACGTACGCACGACGAGCTCCGCGCCACTCGGTTCGGGCGCCGGCTGCCAGCCCTGTCCCGCGGGCTGCAGCGGGCTGTCGTCGAACATCACCGTCATCAGGTCGGTGGCCGACACGCCGTCGACCATCGAGTGATGGACCTTCGAGAGCAGCGCCCAGCGATTGTCGCTCACTCCCTCCAGCATCCAGATCTCCCACAGCGGCTTTCGGCGATCGAGATGCTGGGCGAAGATCCTGGCGGCGGTACGGCCCAGTACCTCCTCCGTGCCCGGAGCCGGCAGAGCGCTGTGGCGCAGGTGATATCCGAGGTTGAAGTGCGGATCATCCACCCAGACCGGTCGTCCCAGCGCCAGCGGGACGAAGCGGACCTTCTGGCGGTAGCGGGGGACGGCGTCGAGCTTGCCGGCGACCATCTCATCGAGGCGCTCAAACGCAGGCACCGGGCCTTCGAAGATGCTCACCCCGCCGATGTGCATCGGCGTGTTGGGCCCCTCGATGTGCAGAAACGACGCGTCCTGCGGGCTCATCCACTCCATGCCGGCTCCTCCTCCAGGATCTCCGCCAGGATTCGGTAGACCGCGCGGTTGACCGACATCCCGGCGTGACTCGACTCAACCTCAACCTCTCCCGCCGCCCAGGTGTGATGGGCAACCACCTGGCTTCCGGCTAGCCGCTGCCGCCTAGCTCTGCATCCGGTGTTGCCGTGGACCGATGGACCTTCCACGTATCGTCCTCTAAGTCGGGATGGCGCACGAGTTCGGCCCGGCATTGCGGGCACGTCGCCCGTTCATACCGCACATCATGTTGGCCTGTCGTGTACTTCCCCATATCGAGGACTGGCTCCCCGCAATTAGGACACGTAAGGTCTGCTGCCATTCCGATACCGGTACGCAGGCAATGTACCCCGCCGCGACCCAATCGCGACCTAATACGCACGAAACCGGCTCTGAGTTGCTTCTCGCCGAAGCGTTCAGGGGATAAAGCCGCGGGCAAGTATCAAGTCTCTGTAGAAGTGCGGTAGCGGGTCAGTTTGATTGGCGCTAACACGAATCCGTTTTTAGGAGTAAGATGTACCCACTGGCCCTGCGGCCAGACGCTTGATCCGAAGGCTTTTGAGCTAGCCAAAGGCTCCTAAGGCTTTTGAGCTAGCACGGCGTGGACGCGGCGGGGGCCCGTGTTCGCGGTGGATGAGGGGCAGCGCCTAGGCGCTCATCCGCAGGGCCAGTACAACCTCAGTCGCCCCTTCCCTGGCAGTCGAAGCGTGCGCCGAGTGCTCTTGCCCCCGCTTGCGCCGGGTGTTTTGGGCGAGTGGCAACTGAGTGGAAGATCTCGACGCGGATGCGCAGCAACCCCTGCCGGAGAGACGCAGTACAGCGTGATCGCTGAGTCCGAGGAGGATTTGACGAAACGATTGCCGGAACGGTTGGGAAGCGCGATGATGGATGCGTGGAAGACCGCGAGAGCGAGGCGCTAGCGGTAGGGGTTGCAACTTCTTGAAGGCCCGTGCCGTTAAGTGGGGCTTGCACCGCCCATGATTCGGTCCCGGGGTTTCGGGTGGCTGAGGTTGGCCGGGAGCGTTGCGGCGCTTGTCCTCGCCGGGGCGTTGTTGCTCCGGGGCGCGGTTGTCCCGGGCGCGGCTGCGCGCGGCCGGGGACCGATCGCGGACGTCCTCGCGGACCTCAACCACGACGGCGTGGTAACGGCGACTGACGAGCGCCTTAAAGCCAATCCGAGGGCTTACGCGATTGTGCTTCCCAACCTCGACGACGATGCTCGCCGGTGCCCCCGCGTGCAGCTTGAGCGCTTCAGCGACGCGCAGCTTGCGGCCTGCAATGACGCCTCCGACAACGTCGTTGATGGCCCCCGGGACCTCGCCCAGATGGCGCCCGTGAAGGTGCGCGCCTGGCCTGGCGCGCCGGCCGGCACGCGCGTGCGGATCGCGGTGCTCGCGTCGCAGCCGCGACGCGCGCGACTCTTCGTGAAGCGTCGCGCCGTTTGGAAATCGCTGGGCACGGGTGGTCCGCTTACGGTGGCAGAGCTGCGCCGCGGGACGAAGCTCGTGCTCGAGGGGCGCGACATCGTCCGCAACCGCGCCGTGTGGGATGGCAGCCTGCGCGTCGTGCTCCGGATCCAGGTCGGCAGCCGCGTCGCGACGGACATGGTGCGCTTCCGTGTGGCGCCCGTTCTCTTCGAGAACAACACGATGCCGCTCAAGCGGGTCTTCGCCGCGGCCAATGTCGACCCTGCTGACAACACGGATTCGGAGTCGTTGGACACGGCGATTCCGAACGTTGACGAGAACGAGCGGCCGATCGACCAAAGGACGTTTGAGACGCTCAACCTGCAGGGACGCTCCGCGTACCGCCGGCAATGGCGCGCCGCGCTGAGCGACGTACCGCATGTCCGCTTCGATCTGCTCGCGAGCGTTAACGGCGACCGCTGGATGCAGGACTTCTACCAGCCGGCGTATGTCTCGATGCCGGGCCCGCACGGCAGACAGGTCACGATCATCCTGCTGCTTCGATCGGCCACGAGGAACCGCGACACGGCCAACCCGCCGGCCGGCCACCTGTTGCGCGAGGGCTCCCGCCTGCTGTTCAGCCAGCTGCGCGGACCCGGTGTCGGCGTCGTCCAGGCCTACGATGCGGCGCGGCTACGTCGCCTCTCGCTTCACGGCAACGTTGACACGATGAGTTCGACCGGGAATTTCGAGGCCATTCCGCCGTACAGCAACGGAGGCGCGCGCTTTCCCAATGGTCGGATGATCTGGGGCTCGGGTGGTCGGCGCACGCCCGATCCGGTGTTCGCCCGGATGCTGAGAGCCCAGGGCACTCAACGGCCGCTGGTGATCGACACGAGCTGGCTGGCCGTGGGCCACGTCGACGAGATCGTTAGCTTTGTGTCGAACAACTCGCGGCGCGGATGGACGATCGCTGTGGAGGATCCGCGCTCTGGGATCCAGCTGCTGCAGCGGCTGCGCGCGACCGGACATGGCGGCGCTCGCGTGTTCGCCGGGCTCGCGCGGTACGGGCCCACGGACATCGGCCCGGCGGCCCGCACCGTAGACAGCCTGCTCGCCGACTCGAACGAGATGGAGGCCACCCGCGCGGCTGCCCGTCACATCGATCGCGCGCTCGCGACGTTGGAGCGTGCCACCGGCGTGCGCGACAACCAGGTCATCCGAGTGCCGACGTTCTACGAGCGCACGTCGAGCGGATTACTGGTCTCCGACGTGCCCGCGACCGTAAACGGCGTGCCGCTCCGGCGCGGCGAGTTCGCGGCGCCCAGGCCCCACGGGCCGATCGTCGGCGGGCGCGACGCCTTCGAGACCGAGATCGAGCGACAATTCCGCGCGCACGGAGTGCGCGTACGCTGGATAGAGGACTGGTACTACGCTCACATCGTCCTGGGCGAAGTGCATTGCACCTCCAACGTCCTCCAGGACCCCACCGCGTCGACGCCGTGGTGGCGGGCGAGCTGACTCGCCTCGTTCGAATCGCCCGGCCGCCCGCCTGGATGACCGCTTTCGCGCGAGACAGATCGCTGGTTCGAACCCAGCCGCGGACATCATCACCTTCGCCGCAGGCCCTCGAGCATCCGAATGATCTCGGGCTCGAGCCGGGCTAGGGCGCGTTCGGGCTCTGGGTTGGCGGCCGCGATCAGGCCGGCTTCGATGAGCATGGCCAGGAGGAGGTGAGCGGTCATGGCCACGTCATCGCTGGCCAGCTCGCCGGAGTCGACGGCGGCCTGGACCGTAGCTCTGATCAGGCCGATCCCTAGCGGGTCCGCGGCCTTGCGCCAGCCCTCCCAGCCCAGTACCGCCCGGCTCTGGCGCAAACCGATGCGCTGAAGCTCGCCGGGCTGCGCGCACGCGCGCACATAGGCCAGACATCCGGCCACGAGAGACTCGAATGCGCCGCTGCCGGCCGCTGCTTGCGCGGCGGACTCGCCGAGGCGCTGGAGGGCGTCCCGCTCGGAGGCCTCATAAGCGGCCCTGAACAGCCCAACCTTGCTGGCGAAATGGTGGTACATCGCGCCGCGGCTGACACCGGCACGAGCCAGGACGTCCTCGGTGGCGATGTCATCGAAGTCGCGCTCGAGCAGCAGCTCGCGCATGGCCCGCACTAGCGCGTCGCGGGCTCCTGTGGGAGGCCGGCCCCGCGGCCGGCCGGACGCGCTGCCATCTTCGGTCGGCTCGGTCACGGGGACGCGCGAGGTGGGGTTGACATTAGGATCCTCATCGCCTATTTTGCGACCGACAGTCGGTTTGTAATTCTACTCATGGTGGGAGGACGGAATGGAGCTTTACGCGATTCTCAGACGGAGCGGCTGGCGGTCAGGGACCGAGCTACAGGAGGCCGCTGCGCGCTCGACGCACGTCGGTGACGAGATGCCCGACGACGTGCGCTGGATCCGCAGCTACGTGCTGGATGAGAGCGGCGGGTCCGTAGGCACGGTCTGTATCTACGAGGCAACGAGCCCGGAGGCCATCCGCAAGCACGCGGCGCGGGCGGAGCTCCCCGTGGACGAGATCATCCCCATCGCCGACACGGTCATTGTCCGGCCCGACCCGCAGCCCGCGGGCGCCTAGCAGTCATCCCGCCCGGCCCGGGGTCGATGGTCGGCTACGTCGCGCCCCGCACGGCGTGGAGGCGCCGATCGAGACGATGTTCGTCAGCAACATCGGCGTGCGCGGCGGCAGCGCACCTGCGCGGATCTACACCCCCGAGCTCATCGGCGACGCCGACCGGCGCCTCTGGCACCACGCTTGTGCTCTCGGTGGGCGGCGAGCCAAACCCGAAGGCCACGCGGGGCTTTCGCGAGCAGCCAGAACGGTCTCCACCCGTAGGCGGCGGCCAAGCCGATCCATCCTCTCCGAGCCAGCGGCTGCCAGCTGCGCATGAAGGCTGCGCTCGGCAACAGCTCATCCACGATCAGGCTAAGGCGATCACGGGCCCGTTCGGCGGTCGCGAGCTGCTCAAAGCCAACCGCCATTGGCGGGGGGGTGCGCGCTAGCAGGGCGATCTCCCGGGACCGCGCCTGGGGGATGGACAACGCTTGCGCCAGTATCTCGCCTTCTGGGCACAGCCTCAAGCCGGCGCCAAACGGCTCAATCGCCCCCAGGCGGCGAGCTAGCTCAGCGGCGCGTTTCCAATCGCGCCGATCGACGCGGGCGATGGCCCGCGTCAGATCGGCCAGCGGGTGCGGGAAATCGCGGCCATGCTGGGCCGCGTGAAGACACACCACGACCAAGCGTCCGGGAGGACTGAGCGTCTCGACAGGTTGGCCGCAGACCATGAGCTCGCTCGTCTCGGCGCTGAGGATCTCCCATGCCAGTTGGTCGCCGCAGCGCGTCCAGTAGAGCGAACGGTGAAGCTCGACCGTGACTGGCCCTCGCTGCCAGACGGCGTGGTGGTTCGACCCGGGACGCAGCGTGAACCCGAGTCTCGCGAGCACCTGCCCGGACTGGTCGAATATCGCCGGATCGACGGCCAAGTCAATATCTTCGTAGGTGCGCTGCCACCGATTGTCGTACAGCCATTCCGCGAACGAGGGGCCTTTCAGCAGGATCGCCCGCTGCCCCGAGGCCGCCAACTCCGCCACCACTTCCGACAGCGCGTGATCAAGCCTGATCATGTGGATCGCGCGGAAACGTTCGGCAGTGCCCTCCGCACCCCACGTGCCGTGCTTCGGCATTGGTATCAACGGCTCCTCGGCCCGAACGACGGCGTAGCCAGCCGAGCCGCCGCTTCGCGATCGTGCAGGGGCGCCACAAAGGACGCAATCCGCTCCGCAGTGCGCTCGGTGGTGAACTCCGGACGGCGCGCGAGGCAGAGCTCGGTGGCGGCTGCAATCGCGGCGCGATCGGAACCGACGGCGCCGAGTTCGTCCCAGCTGCCCACGACGAACCCGATCCCCAACTCTTCGATCTGTTCGACGATCCCGCGGTAGTGCGGAAAGCACACCACCGGGATACCTCCGTGCAGCCAACCGCAGACGGCTTTGGTGGTAAGACCAAACGCCAATATCGCTGATTCGTTGCGATGCGTCGCGTTCAGCTCGTGAAACACGCCCATCAGGTCATAGCGCGAGATGACCTCCGAGAGCTCGGTGCCACGGCGGAACGAGACGGTGGCGTGATGGTGATAATCGTCGAGTTCCTCGGCAAGGGCTACATACGGCTCGAGTGACACACCGAACTCACTGAGGTCCCAGAAGTGAGAGTGAACGACGAAACCGAGGTCAATCAGGCGGCGGATGATGTCGCCATACCAGCGGCCGTGGTCCGGCTTCGCATCGGCTGTGCCCACGAGCGCAATATGGGTCCGTCCGTCGACCGCGGAGAGCTTCGGCGATGGCGGCGCCACCGTCGAAGCCCGGAAGGCGTGCGGGATGATCAGCGAGCTCTGGCTCAGATCGAGCTGGTGGGCGGACTCGTAGTAGACGCGCTGGGCCGCGGTGAGGAGGATGTGGCGATCTCCGGCAAGGATCGCGTCGCGCTCGAGTGTCCAGTCGGCGTCCCCGGGGGTTGCGCGGTTGAGCGCCGTGAGGGGATCCCGACACTCGAACACAATCGGCAGCTCGCCGCCGACCAGCTGCCGTACGACGAGGGTCAGCTCCTCGTGGTGGTAGTACATGACATGGATCAGATCTGGCCGAAACGCCGAGATCACTCTCCGCAGTCGAGCCCGCACGGCCTCGGCACCGACGTCGGGGATCCAACCAATCGGCAGGCCGCGCATCCCCGCGCGCAGGCCGGCGAGCGGCGCACCCTTGCCGCCCTGGCCCGACCAGGCGACGAACACCTCGAAGTGATCTGCCAGTGCTGCCAAGTAGTCGATGTGCGTCCATTTGAACCGGGACACCACGGCTAGCAGACGCGGACGGCGGGAGCTCACGCTATGAGTCCACTGCATCGCCGCCGTGAGCGGTGATGCGAATCGGTCGGCGAGAAAGCCGCAGGAGGAGCCGCTCCCGCGAGATGTTTTGGAGCCGGCCGAGCTCAGTCATGACCTGCTGAGGGATCGGCGCATCGAGCACGACGCGCAGGACCGCAAGCGACGTGGTGGTCGTAAGCGCGATCCGTCGCCGGGTGACGCCTTCGACCAGTCGCGTCCAATCAATCTCCCCCCCGGCGCTACGGAGGATCACGGCCGCGTCAGCGATCCAGGTCAGCCCGTTAGGCCCGGCTCTCGCTCCGGGCCCGCACGCATGCAATAGCTGCTCCGTAGGGCCCGGGGCAAGTGTCGCCGAACGACCCACGGTCGCCGGTAGTGCTCCTGACCAGAAGTCCTCGTCGCCGACGGATTCCGTAAGCGTCCGGCAGTGCAGGCCGATCTGGGCATCGCCCGGGCCCGCCAGCGCGGTCACGTGACGCATCCGCAGTACGCGGCCGCGATTGATGCGGCCGAGCGGAGACCATCCGTCCGCCCGGAGGAGGTCAAGAGCATGTTCGGCTTCGGGCGGTGGCACAAGCACGCCGACATCATCCAGTCGCCGCGCGCCGGCATCGCGATAGTGGGTCACGCTGACCGCCGCACCTTTGAGCACCATCGTTGGGATGCCTTCGCGATTCAGTGACGCGAGTGCATCCCCGAGACGGTTGAGCAGTCGCTGGTTCCTCACCCACGCGTGTCGGTAGACACCCCTGAGCCGCAGGATGTCCGGGTCGTCGATCCGATGGGCCTCCAGGGTTCGGTAGATCATCGGCAGCAGGCGGGATGTGGATGAGTCCAGGCCATCGAGACTCCCGCCGGCGTGTCGCCACTGCGCCCACGCGGAGCACGCGCACCGGCCGTCGCCGGTCGCCGCGCGCAGCAATAGCCTCTGCGTGCTGTTCGGCAGTTGGAGGGAACCCCGAGTCGACAGCCGGATGCGGATCGCACTCACGAGCTCAAGGACGCTTTCGCCGCCGCGGGGGCTATCTCGTTCATGATCCGGCCATCGCGCAGGTGGATCACTTGCTCGGCCCAAGCCTCGATCGCGGGGTCGTGACTGATTGCCACGATCGTGGGCGAGCGAGGCAGCTCTGAGAGGTTCCGCAGCAACCGGTCGATCGCCGCGTCGTCCAGGTGCGACGTCGGCTCATCGAGCACGAGCAGGGCAGGCCAAGCCATCAGTGCGCGCGCGATCGCAACGCGTTGGCGTTGTCCCGCGGACAGCAGAACCCCCTCGTCACCCACCGGTGTGGCGTACCCCTGCGGGAACGCCTCGACGAATTCGGCCGCCGTCGCCCAGGCTGCCGCATGCCTGATATCCGCCTCGGTGGCGTGCGGGCGGCCGTAGGCGATGTTCTCGCCCACGGTTCCCGGGAAGATCACCGGGTCCTGGAGAACGACTCCGATGGCGCGGCGGAAGCTCGGCATATCGAGCTCGTCGAAGGGAACGCCGCTGGCCAGCAGCTGACCAGCCCCCGGCCGGTATAGCCCCAGCAACAGGCTGACGAGGGTGCTCTTCCCAGCGCCATTAGGCCCGACGATCGCTACTCGCTCACCGGCTGCGATGGTGACGTCGACCTCGAGGAGAACCGGCCGGCGGTCGTACCCGAAGGACACCCCGTCGAACGTCAACGAGCCATCAAAGTCGATCACTTTAGTGCCCGAATACGGCTCACCACCCCCCGCTTGCAACAACCGGTCGAGACGGACCATCGACTCGTAGCCGATCACCACCGCGGGAACGCCACTGATGAGCGGTGACAGCTGCCGCAGCAGCAGGACGGCGATGGCATAGAACCCGATCAGCTCCCCAGTCGTCAGCTCGCCGCGGGATGTCGCCCAACCGCCCACCACGAGAACGATCACGCCTGCGCACGCGCTGATGGCCTGCTGCACGATCCCGTACGCCCCCCCCAACCAGGCCATCTCTCGCCCCGCCTCGGCGAGTCCCCGGACCAGTCGCGATCTGCGCTCGATCTCGATCTGTTCGGCTGCATGCACCTTGGTGAGCGACATCGCGCGCAGGCCCAATGCCGTCGCCGCGGCGAACTCGTCGAAGATTCGCTGCCAGCGACGAGTACGCCGGCGCATGACGGGAGTCAGCAATCGGTTGATGCCGACCATGATCGGCACCACGGTCAGCAGCGCCGCGAAGAGCAATGGGGAGACCAAGAGCGCAGCCACCGTGAGGCCCATGGACACGATCACGGCCGGCATGAGCAGGGCGATGATGGAGTTGGTCATCACGTCCACGCGCTCGGTGTCCTGCACCACGATCGACTGAAGCATTGCCGCGCTGGACCGGTCAAGTTCGGCCCGGTCCAGCGCGTAAAGACGCTCGGTGAGCATCAGGCGCAGGCGTGCAACGGCATGCTTGTTGACCTTGAGGCTGATGTACCGCGTCCACAGACCCAGGCCCGCGTTGGCCGCGTAGAGCAGGAGGATCAGCCCGGCGGTGATCGCGACCGCGTCGGCGTCGTGGTGCGGGATCTGCTTGTCGAAGACGCGCTGCAGGAGTCGGGCGATGGGAATCAAAGCGAACGCTTGCAGCACCGACAGCGTGATGGTGATCCCGAGCAGGCGTCGCGAATCGTGGAACAGCCGGGCGTACAGCCGCCAAGGCCTGCTGATGCGGTGGATCATGTGTGCGGTGTCTGCCCCGTAGGCGACGTCCCCTCGGCTGCGCGCTCCCTGGGCTTACCCGCGCCCCCTGGCGGGGCATGCCCACTGCCCAGCTGAGGCCGCTGTTGATAGCGCTCGCGCCACCCGTCGCGGCGCTCGATCCTCAACAGGCCTCGCAACCTCGCCTCGAACGCCGTCGAATACAAGCACTGGCGAAGGTACGTATCGCGGGCCGCGGCCACGCGGTCGGAGACGAGCGCTTCGGGCATTCCATGCTTTGTAAGGATCCGCCGGAGCTCGCGTTCGTGGGTCCTACGTGGAAGGTGCGTCGTCAGCCTGAAGCACTCCCTGTGGTCGCGGTAGATGTAGAGGCATTCAGGGACTGCGACGAACCTGGCTCCATGCTCGGCCATAGTCCACGGAAAGTCGAAATCGTCCGGACCGACGGAGTTCAGGGTCTCATCCATACCCCCGATCGCGAGCCCCATCTCCCGCCGCCAGCACAACAGATGCTTGATCGGGGAGCCGCGCCAGAAGTCCGCCATCCTCACGTCTGGCGGGGGCGGGTAGACGCAGCTAATTGAACGTCCATGCTCGTCCACGTACCTGCGAGCCGAATGGAAGAAGTCCGCCGCCGGGTGTGCACGGATGTAGCCCCTGAGCACCGCGACCGCGTCGGGCGCCCACAAATCGTCTGCATGCAGAGTCGCTGCAAAGGAACCGATCGCGTGACGCATGGCTGTGTTCAGCGCCCCCGCCAGCTTCCTCCCCTCGTTGGTGATCAGCCCAATGCGGGGGTCAAGAAGGATGCGCTCGAGTTCCTGCTCGAGTGCGCCGATGTTGTCCGGCTCCGCCACCATTAGCAGTTCCCACTCCGGCGAGCTCTGTGAAAGTAGCGAGCTGATCGCCGCGGCAAGATATTCCGGTCGATGAGCGCGTACCGGCATCAGCACGCTCAGCGGAGGCAAGCGAATCGAGGTCACAGGCGGTATGTACGCTGCCGGTCGTGCGCCGATCGAGCTTCTGGGAAATCAGTCAAGCGCGCGAGGGGGAATTTGTGCGCAGCGGGCTCCGGCCCCGCTACTTTTTCGCCCACAAGCTATATCACCTGCCCAAGTGCGCGCCTGATGGCTATGGACAGGGGCTGCGGATGTGCGGGCGGTGGCAGATCGAGCAGCATTGGGAGATCCTGCTGTATGCCGATGCCGCCCAGATCGCGGACTTTCCCCGGAAGCTGCTGTTCGACGATGAGCTCCTGTGGCATCGCCAGCACTTCGGAAAGCCTGGACAGATCGCCTGGGCCGCGGTCCTCCTCGACGCGAATGAACTGGTGTGCGTCGCCCAACAGTCCGACCTAGTGCAGCGGATCGGACGGGCGCCCGAGCACAAAAGCCGAGTCGAGAACCGCTTTCGAGGCTGGCCACGGATGCTGCTAAACGGGATACTCGCGCTTGCGGCACAGCGTGGCATCAGGTGCGTGCGCACCCCCACCGCGGACCTGGCCATGCGGCACACCGATCCCAGGCGGGAAGTGGGGAGGACGCTGTTCGAGCGCGTCTACGATCATCCGGTTGCTCGCTACGGAGCACGCGAGGAGGGGGGCTTCTGGGTGATCGACGTTTCCGCCAACCTCGACCTGATGGTCATGCCCGAGCGCGTGACTGAGTCGTTCCAGAAGCAGCGCACCGTCTGTATCTGCCACGATCTCGAGCGCGGTCTCGGTCACGTCGGAGTCGACGAGACGCTACGGGTGCAGGCCGACGCCAGTGCCTCGAGCACGCTTGAGCGGATGCTGGAGCTCGAGGACGCGGCCGGTGTCCGGACCACATACAACGTCGTCGGCTCGATCCTGCCCGAGGTACAGGACACGCTCCGCACCCGCGGCCACTGCGTGGCCTTCCACTCCTTCGACCACTCATCCCAGACGGATGCCCAGCCCAATGATCAGCTCAAGCGTTGCCGCCAAGTCGACTACCGGATCAAGGGCTATCGACCCCCAAGATCGCTGATTACCCGCGAGATGAGCGATAAGGCTCTCGCCTTTCACAACTTCGAATGGTTGGCCAGCTCTCAGAAGTCGCTGGGGGTGGACGATCCGAAGCTAAGCGGACGACTCGTACGGTTGCCGATCGCATTGGACGACTATCCCCTGTACCGCGGCATGGTCACCTATGAGCTCTGGGAACGGCTGCTGTTGAGGGTCGTCGGTGAGCGATCGTTCACGGCCGTGTCGTTGCACGACTGTTATGCGAGGTGGTGGCTTCACCGCTACCCGGCGCTGCTCGAGCGTCTCGCCGACCAGGCGCGGCTTTGCACGATGGATGAGGTCTCGGCCGAAGTCGTGTTGAGCAACGGTGCGTGAATAGCGCCTTGAGCCGCCCCCATCCCCGCGGCTCATGGAGATCGACTTGCCACCCCGCAGAGCCTTCGGATCGGGAGCGGAACACGGAAGGTTGAACTACTATTCGGTGTCGGGCAGGGGGTGAGCATCCTGAGCTAGCGCCCCAGGAGGGGGCTTGATTCACGCACCGAACATCGTGTATGAGACGCTCGAGGGTGAGACGATCGTCATCCACCTCGACACGGGGAACTACTACAGCCTGACCGGGTCAGGAGTAGAGATCTGGGAGCTCCTGGACGAAGGAGGCTCCGTCGCGCAGATCTGCGCCGTGCTCGCTCGACGTCACGCGCGACCCGAGAGCGAGATCTCGAGCACGGTGGAGAGCTTCATCGCCGGACTCGAGCGCGAAGGCCTCGTCGAGGCCAGCGACGCCCCGCCGAGTGGCCTACGGACGGAAGCCGCTGACCCCGACCGACCGTGGGAACCGCCGAAGCTCGAGTGCTTACGACGACATGCGCGACTTTCTGCTCGTCGACCCGATTCACGAGGTCGACCAGACCGGCTGGCCGAGTCGGAAGACGGCGTAGTGAACGACGTCTCGAGGGCGTAGCTCGAACGCTGAGCGCCGAGGGCCGAATTGCCGACGCGTCTTCGCGACGATACCCGTATGGCCCAGCCTGGCCGGCAAGCGGCGCTGGCGTACTACGAGTCTGTCCGCCGTGCGTTCAAGCGCGCCAGTCGAGAGGCCGGAGAGTTCGAGCAGCGGCTCCAAGTCGGCGAGGTCCGCGTCAAGCTCCGGTTCGCCGGGCCCGGGCTCTCTGCGGTCCTTCTGCCCGCTTTCTCTCCAGTGCTGCAATCGGGCAGCGGCCCGAACGACTTCGAAGTCGAGTTGTGGGACGAGGCAACCACCGGCGTGGGGATCCCGCCACCTCCGTGGAGCCTGCGTGATGTAATCGCCCGTGGCGACATACCCACCCTGTCCGGGGGACGGATCCGCGCCCACGTTGCCCGCGGGCACAAGGTCCTCACGATGTGGGATTGCGATCGGCGGAGGGGAATCATGTGGGCGGCCGATCCTGACCGACTGCCCTACTGGCTACAGGCAGCGCCGTTGCGGTTGGTCCTGCACTGGGGTCTTGCCAGCCCGCGGCGGCATCTGCTGCACGCAGCGGCGGTCGGTGACGAACGCTCCGGCGCGCTACTCGTCGGACCGAACGGGTCTGGGAAGAGCACCACCTCGCTCGCCTGCGCACGGCTCGGCCTCGGCTATGCCGGGGACGACTGTGTCCTCGTCGAAATCGAACCCTCGCCGCATGCCATCAGCGTGTACGGGACCGCGAAGCTAAACGCCGCAAGCGTCAACCTGCTGCCCGGCCTCCCCGCGCCGCGGCCCTCGCCAGATGATGCGTCGAAGTTCATCGTCGACATCGCGCGCGTCCGGCCGCGGCTCATGCAGCGGTCGGTCGCCATCTCGGTAATCCTCCTGCCCCAAGTCACGACGGGGCGCGTGTTACTCCGGCCGGCCAGCGCCGCTGAGGCCTTTCGTGCCCTGGCGCCAAGCACGATCCTGCAGCATGCGGAGGAGAGCTCCACCGGCCTGGCTCTCATGTCACGGCTCGTACGGCAGATCCCCGCCTACACCCTGGAATTGGGGTCTGACATCGCGGCGGTGGGGCCAGCCGTTCGCCACCTCCTGGAGGCCTCCCTCTGAACTCGCCGCTCGTCAGCGTCGTTATCGCAGTCTTCAACGGCGAGGCGTATCTGGCTGCTGCAATCGAAAGCGCGCTTGCACAGACCTATGAGCCGGTCGAAGTGATCGTCGTCGACGACGGATCGGTGGACGGCAGCGCTGAGCTCGCGGCGCAGCTCGGAGCTCGAGTGCTGCGGTGCGCGCACCGCGGCGTGAGCGCGGCACGGAATGCTGGGATCGCCGCCGCTCGAGGCGAGTTGATCGCATTACTCGATGCCGACGACCGATGGCCCGTGGACCGTCTCGCCGTCCAGGTGCAGCGGTTCGTCAGGCGTCCGGAGCTCGGATTCGTGATCGGGCGAGCGCGGCTCTTCCTCGAATTTGGCACCCCGCGCCCCGAGTGGTTCACCGATGGCCTGGCCGTGGGCGAGAGTGTCCTCGCGCGGCAGACACTCGTCGCCAGGCGGGAGTTGTTCGAACGCGTCGGCGGGTTCGACGAGTCGATTGACATCTGCGAGGACTTCGACTGGCTCGTTCGCGGCCGCGAGGCCGAGATCCCATACGAAGTGCTCGACGACGTCGTATTGGAGTACCGGGTCCACGGTGCAAACACCGGCGTGTCACGGCGAGCCGACCTCGAGCGGGGCATGCTGCGCACGCTGCGGTCATCGATCCAGCGCAGGCGTGCCGCGGAAGTGGTGCCACGATGAACGAGCGGGCCCTGATCAGCGTGGTGATACCCGCGTTTAACGCCGAGGCGTTCCTTACTGAGGCCATCGAGTCGGTGCTGGCCCAGGACTATGGTCCCATCGAGGTGATCGTCGTCGATGACGGCTCAACAGACCGCACCGCAGCCGTCGCCTCGCCCTATCCAGTTGAATGTCTGCGACAGGCAAACAGCGGGCAGGCCGCCGCCCGGAATGCTGGCGTCGCTGCGGCACGGGGAGCGTTCGTCTCCTTTCTCGACGCCGACGATCTGTGGAGGCCATCAAAGCTCTCGACCGAGATCGCGCATCTTCAGGCCCATCCCGAACTCGACTACGTGCTCGTCCGTATGCAGCGGTCGCTCTCGCCGGGCGCGCCGTGGCCACCCGGAACACCCGCAAGCTGGTTCAAGGAGCCGCAGCCGGGCACGCTACCCAGCGCCGCGCTGGTGCGCCGCACCGTGCTTGACAGGATCGGACCGTTCGAGACCGGCTTTCGTCACGGTTCAGACACGGAGTGGCAAGCTCGTGCCGCGGACGCCGGAACGCGTTGGGAGCTGCTTCCCAATGTCCTCGTCGAGTACCGCATCCACGGCAACAACAACTCATACGACAGCCTGGGCATGAAGCAGGAGATGTTCGAGCTCCTGCGCGCCTCGCTCGCGCGCAAACGGATGGCGAGATGAACGTCGCCGTAATCATTCCGGTGCGCAACGGCGAGCGCTATCTCGCCGAGGCACTGGGCAGCGTCCTCGCGCAAACTCACCCACCGTGCGACATCGTCGTGGTCGACGACGGATCGGCCGACCGGACGGTCGCGGTCGCTGAGCGCTACGCCCCGAGGGTATCTTGCATTTCCCAGCGCGCCGCGGGGATCGGCGCCGCTCGCAACCGCGGTGTGGCCGAGGCCTGCGGCGAATATCTCGCCTTCCTCGACGGCGACGACGCCTGGCCGGTCGATCGGCTCGAGCGCCAGCTGGCCGCGTTCTCCGCCCACCCTATTCCTGACCTCGTCTTCGGGCACATCGAGCAGTTCGTCTCACCGGAGCTCAGTCCCGCCGCGCGCGCGGAGTTGCAATGCCCGGACCAGCCCCAACCGGCGGTTCTAGCCAACACGATGCTGATGCCCCGCGCCGCTTGGGACCGCGTGGGGCCGTTCTCGACCACCGCGGTCCGCAGCGAGTTCCTCGACTGGCTGCTCCGCGCTCGCGAGCAGGGATTGCGCGAGGTCATGGTGAACAACGTCGTCCTGCGGCGGCGGCTTCACGAGGCCAACCACGGTCGTGTCCAGCACGACGCCGCCAGTGAGTACGCCGTTACGTTGAAAGGAGCGCTCGACCGGCGACGCGCTGCGGGAACCCTGTAAGCCGCCCTCATTCCCGGCCGTGGAGCGCGATCAGGCGGTCGGCAAATCGGTTGTAGTTGAGGCTTGCCTCGAAGTTCTCGAGGAAGAAGGAGCGAATCGCCTCGGGTGCAAATCGCCCCGGCTCGATCGCTGCCGCGAGCGCGGCGGCGAAGTCCGCCGGCGTCGCGTCAGGGGCGAGCGCCACGCCAGTGCGTTCGTTGACGATTTCAGGCACCCCCCCGACCGCCCGCGCCACCACCGGCACGCCATAGCTCTGGGCCTCCATCATGGACACCGGCACCCCCTCCGAGGTACTGAGCGAGAGGAGCGCTGCCACGCGGTGTTGCTCGTAGAAGCGCCGGACCTCGTCATGGGACACGTGACCTGGTAGCTCCCACGCCACCGACGGGGGCAGGCGGGCGGCGGCATGCACCACCCGCTCACGCGATGGACCATCGCCGAGATGCACCCAGCGCAACGGCCAGCCGACGGCCTCCAGCACGCTCGGCACCAACTCGATCGCCTTCCGCTTGATCAGCGCGCCGCATGTGAGTACGAGCGGCGGTGCTCCGCCATTCTGCATCAGCGCCCCTTCCCGGGCGAAGTCCGCCACCCCCAGGCGGGCGAGCTCGATCGTGTTAGGGGTGCCGGGACTTCGCGCGTGGAGGTAACGCCGACCGTGGTCGGACACGGGGAACACGGCGTCGAGGCCACGCAGCTTCGCCGCGCGAAATGGCACCACGCCGGCCGGCCAGTCTTCGTCGTAGAGGTCGAAGCGGTGGGCGCGCGCGATGGCAGTGCTGATCTCTCCGGACCGCCTCAGCATCGCCAGCGCGAGGGTGGAGTTCTCAAACCAGTAGTCATAGAAGATCGCGTGTTGAAGCCCGCGAGCCCGCACGAGTCGTCTCAGGGAGCGCAGCTTCAGCAGATTGCGCGCCAGCCTGTCCGAGTACGGGCGCATCGCCCGCATGTACGGCCGCGGGTCCTCGCCCGCACGCACCGTCGACACCGCGACCTCCAGCGCGCCCGGAGACAGCAAAGCCGCCATCCTGCGGGCAGTTGACGGCGTACTCAGCCAGTCCATGTGCACGAGCTCGACGTTGGCCGGCAAACGCCGTGGCGGTCCGGCTGGTTGGGACGGAAGCACGAGCACCGCTGGAAAGCGCGCGGCGAGCACCTCGATCTCATCCTCGAGGAACGTCTCGCTCCTATCCCCGAAGGGAAACTGCAGCGTGAGCAGCACGATCGGGGGGACGTCCGTCACGGTCCTCGGCGCCGCGCTAGCTCGAGTCGGTGAACGCTTGCCACGGTAGTGCACGTTGCCTGACAGCGCGGCCACCTTACCTCGTAGCGCCCTCAAGTCCGACGGCGACGTGTACGTCAACAGAAAGCCGTTCGCGTCGACCAGCGCAAGAGCCTTGCTGATCCGCAGACCTGCGCGCCAGAGCACAACAATCAACCCCCGAAGCCGGAGGCCGTCCGGCTCACTGCCAGCAGCAGCTATCACGGCGATGATCTCCTCGACCGTCGGTGGGTCCGGCGGATAGCGCCGCCCCTTGTTCCGAGGCGGATGGCCAACATGGAAGCTCGCAACGGTGGCTGGTGATCGGCGTCGGCCGGCGCAGTCGAGGAGGGGGTAGCTATTGCGCCGCGAGCGCTTCTGAAGTGTGCCTCCTCTGAAGGCTCTCCTCGCAGCTCAGACGCTCGGTCGAGGCTCGTCGTGGGCTACGATCGGCGTCGGTGCTGGACCCGCGAGGCTGAACACGGAGGCACGTGCCCACTGACGAGATCACGCGGCAGGTGAACGAACGGCTTGATGAACTGTACCGGCGCATTTGTGCGGTGGGCGACGAGGATGTCGAGCATTACTACAAATCGGGCCGCGGATACTACGGGCGGGAGGTCGCCGGCCGCGAACGTAACCAGTTCGAAATTTGCCTTGCGGCGCTCGACGGAGATCTTTACCACGCGGGGGACCACGAGCACATCTTTCCGTTGCACTCGATCTCGAAAGTATTTGCGTATGCGCTCGCGCTCGAAGACTGCGGGCGGGACGCCGTGCTGCGAGGCGTCGGTGTCGAACCGAGCGGAGATGCTTACAACTCGATCACGTTCGACGAGCAAAACCAGCGCCCGTTCAATCCAATGGTTAACGCCGGGGCGCTCGCCACGAGCGCTTTGCTTCGCGGGAACGGGCCGGAAGAGAAGGCGCAGCGAGTCCTGGCGCTAACCCGTCGCCTTGCGGCCAACGACCAGCTGACGGTCGATGAGGAGGTGTTTGCGCAGGAGATGGAGGGTGCAGACCGCAATCGCGCCACCGCGTACTTGATGCGTAGCGACGGGATGCTCAGCGGGGACGTCGACGAGCTCCTTTCTGTCTACTTGCGGCAATGCGCGATTAGCGTTACGTCAGCGGACCTCGCCGTAAGCGCCGCGACGCTTGCCAACGGCGGCGTAAACCCGCGTACAGGAGAGCGGGTGCTTTCGCCGCGCGTCAACCGTGACGTCTTGACCGTGATGTATACGTGCGGCATGTACGACTTCGCGGGCGAGTGGGCTTATCAGGTCGGCGTTCCGGCAAAGAGCGGCGTCAGCGGCGGGATCATCTCCATCATTCCTAGCAAGATGGGCGTCGGCGTGTTCTCGCCCGGGCTTGACCGCTTTGGCAACAGCGTGCGCGGGGTTAAGGTTTGTCAAGAACTCTCAGAGAGGCTCGGCTTGCACGTGTTTGCCAATGAGGCCGAGGACATGATGCTCGGGTGACCTGAACCAGCACGCAGCCAGCCGCCGGCAGAGTTAGAGAGACCCCATCTCGAGATCCGTGGTCCTCGTCCGTAGGATGGCCTCGATGAACCTACGGCGCGTGTGGCCGGCGAGCGGTGCGCTGGCGGTGGTGCTGTTCGGATGCGGTCTCGTGTTCGGGGATCTGCTTGGCTCTTCGAACTATCCGGCTTTGAATGCCTCGTATCTGCGGGTGAGCTCGTACTTCCTAAAGAACGGCGCTGGGGGTTCGGGCGCTCGCGGGGGCGGCCACCTACATACCGCGGGCTCGCAGCCCAAACCAACCAGGAGGCCTGCCCAACCAGCGATCTCCCAGAGCCCCCAGCCCGGGACCAGACCGCGACGCTAAGCCGCACCCCGGACGGAACCAGACGCTCCACCCGGCAGTGTCTTGCCCCTACATACCGTTTCGATCCCCAAGCCGCAAACCTCATGTTCATGCTCGTCAGCCGCCGCTACGAACGCGCCAGCCTGATCGTCACCTCAAACAAGCCGTTTCGGCGGCTGGGGCGAGATCGTCGGCGACGAGATCACCGCCGCCGCCATGGTCGACCGGCTCGTGCACCACGCCGAAATCCTCTCGCTCAAGGGCGACAGCTACCGGCTCAAAGACCGCGGCCTCGCCCGCGTCACGCCGGTCGAAAACAAGGCCACCCCCGACAAGCGACCGCGCCGGCGGCACCCCAGAGGTAGTCCACTTTCAACCGGCGCCAGGCCCCAGAGGGGGTGCCTTTTCGAGCGGCCTTGACAGCGTCTGCGAGCCGAGCCGAGCCCGGCGCTGCCAGAGCCCGCTGCGTAGAGGCTTCCAAATCGCCTCCATCGCGCTGCACACTGACGTCCCCGGCACGTCGTGGCCTACACAACAAACCTGCCTATTTCAGGCCATCCCCCAGTGGGCGATCCAGGACTCGAACCTGGGACCTCTTCCTTATCAGGGAAGCGCAAGGGTGGGCGGGTGTGGGTTGGATGTAGGGATTTGCAGGCGGACAGGCGGTTTGCGGCCACGCGTGAGGGCGCCTGTGGAAGCGTGGTTGGCGAATCCGGCTTCCATCAGGCTTCCATCGTTGAGGATGGCCAGCCGAGAGACCTGGTCGTTAGCTGTACGCAAGCGCAGCGCACCCGAGCCGGCTCCAGCGAGATGCGCAATTAACTATGCAATCGTGAGGGCCGCCGGGGACCGCCTGGCGCGCTAGGAAATGCCGCCGACCTGCAGGTCATCATTGCGGCATATGGCCCGCGCTCGAAGACACGTGTTCGTCGCTGGCGACTTAGAACCCACGCGGACCGCGTCTGGCGTCGATCGTGACCGGCAGGTCGAAGCGATGCAGGAGCTACGTGGTCTCTCGAACAGCATCGCCAGCGCATATTTGGCCCGCGACGACAGGATTTTCGCCTTGGCGCTTGCGGGGGCTCTGAGCCGATCTGACATTGCTCACGCCACTGGGCTCAAGAAGAGCAGGGTGGATCAAATCGTGCGCGAGATGGCTGAGCGGTATCCCGGGCGTACCCCAGTTCCGCATCGATGGCGCGGGGACAACCGGAACGAAGGCACCAGCAGCAACGGAAATGGCGGTGCGCCATATGGAGGAGCCGCGGCGCGAAATAGGACTTCGTCCCCCTAGACCGGCCGAATGACAGCGCGCGGCTCTAATGGGCGCACGCCGGCACAGTGGGAGGAGGTCGGCAAAGCAGCGATCTTGGACCTTTTGGCGGAGAAGTTCGTCGTGCCGTGGGCTGAGGCCGAAGCCCGGATCTCGGCGCGGGGTTGGAAAGAGTTCCCGAAGGTACAGCCTGTGCAGCTCGGTGGAGCACGACGACTGCTGCGAGAGGATGGTCGGATCGTCGAGGACATCTCGAGACACCAGCCGCCTGTGCATCTGATTCGACTGGAATATCCGGAAGGAGATAAGCGCCGGCTGCAGCGTCTCGCCGGTTCAAAACGAAAGCTGTACCGCAAATACCTCGCTTGGGCTGGAGATCACGTCGTGTGTGGCAAGCATGGTGAACGTGTTGTTCTTGAGTCCATGCAGTCCGCGGCATCAGACGCCGACCTCTACGTGCCGCATCAGGCCACTGGGAGCGTAAGCGAGGTGAAAGGGATACCTATCGCGCGAGGCCCCGTGGATGCGTTCGCGCACATCATGGACCGATCAACCGCCCGTGAGACTGCGGTCATGCTTATCGAGGTGAAGAACATCAACACGTGGATCTACCCTCAAGCTCCCGAGCTGTGGCAGTTACTCGTCAAGGCTGCTGCTCTCGCAACCGCGATGTCCGTTGTGCCGGTTCTCGTATGTGTGCGTTATGCGTATCTGGCGCAGCGGATGGCCTCGGATCTCGGCTTCTTTCTTTGTGCCATGCGAGGCCAAGTCTTTAGCCCAACGATCAGCGCGAAAGAGTTCACGAGGGTGGCCGATGAGTTCGCGCTACTCATGCTGCAGCACGAGGGTGCTTTTGAACCGATCACCGCTTTTCTTCGGTCCACGCTGCGCCGGTCACCACCAATGAGTCTGCCGGCCGGCGAGGAAATCGAATGGTTTCAACGCCAGGTGGAGCGTTTTCGCGTGATTGCTCCGGTGGTCCTCAACCACTCCGTCCTAGCTGAGGACCTGAACACAGATACGCGTCGCCGGGTCTTTGCCTCGTTCGCGGCCAATGCGCTAGGGGCGTGCGGATGGCCGACGTCCCGGGGCTGGTCTTAGAGCGCGTCCAGAGCTGCTGTCCCTTCGAGCCGGCAACCGGTGACCGTTACTGCAGTCGGGGCGCCGGATGACCGTCCGACTCCAGCGCGACCTCGAGCGCGCCCCCGTACTCCGCGAGCATGCGCGACCGACGCATAGAGCGGCGACGAGCGTCGGCGATCTCGCGCACATAGACCGTCCGGGTAACGGTGGCGTCCCGGTGTCCGAGCAGGAACGCAACCTCATCCACGCTTTCGCCAGCAAGCAAGGCGCGAGAGGCAACGGTATGTCGGAACGAGTGCATCGACGGCAGAGAGCGGGCTAGGCCGTTGATTGGCTGTCCATCCGAGTCGGTCTCGTGGAGAACGGGGAACGTTGGTTGCCCGTTCTCATCTCTGGCCCGTTCCTGAGCCGTCCTCAGCGCTCGCTGGACGTTGCGTTGCCCGAGAGGCCTACCCGAACGGGTGGAGAAGACGAATGCGTCAGGCGTGGTGTCCGGGGATGCGAGCTTGTGCCGCGTGAGAAGAAGAGCTAGCTCCCTCGGGATCGGCACCGTCCGCGCTGAGCCATCCGTCTTGGTTGGGCGCCGGTTGCCTTTCCGATCGACCTGCCAAGCGAACGTGACTTCAGCGTCGTCAAGGTCATCGAGGCGCACATCGGCCCACGTGACGCCGCAGAGCTCCGACATGCGAGCGCCCGTCAAGGCCGCGACGGTGAACATCGTGCGGTAGGGCTCCATGGCCGCGGCGATGGTCTGCTCGATCTGCTCGGGCGTGAAGATCGGCCGACGTTTGGCAAGAGAGACCTTTGGTCGCTCGGACGAGAGCATTACGGTCACCGGGTTTGTGCCAGTCCATCCGAGGCGGCGGGCAGCGAACTTGTAGATCCGACCGGTCACGCCGAGCACCACCGCGATCGTCGCCTCGCTTTTGGCTTGTTCACGCATGTCCCGGACGAGGCTCGCAAGGTCTTCGGCGGTAATGCTGTCCAGCCTCCGTCCTATGTATCGGGGGCGCAAGTGACGCTCGACTGCGTTCCGGTAGCTCGCCTGTGTCGAGTCCCGGAGATCCAGGACTGGTCCGGCAAGCCATAAGTCAGCTGCGTCGCAGAACCGCAGGCGAGAGTCTCGCGTCGCCGGTTCGCCGCGTGCTCGCCTGGCAAGTAGCTCGTCGCGCCGCTTGCGGGCGGCCATGATCCCGCCGTCCACTGTGCGCCAGCGGTGAATGCCGGCAGCGTCCTTGAATCCGACCTCGAGGACACCGGTCGATCGCCGGTAGATGTTCCGCTCGACACGGACACGGCGAGGGGTATTGCTCGCACCGCTCACGAGACTGCCCTCAGCCCGGTGTGTGCGGCTCGACTCGTTCGACGCCAATCATCAAGCTCGTCGCGACGGAAGTAGAGCTTGCAACCAGGCCCCTCCTGGTGCACGGGGACGACCCGCTCAGCGGCGAGCTTCCGAAGCGTGTCGCGATGGACGCCGAGGAAGTCGGCAGCCGCGCGAGCATCGAACCATTCGCCCGACGGCTCCTCGCGCGCAGCATTCCGCTCCATCAAACGATCGACGACGAGGTCGGCCAGCCGACCCAGCAGGCCGTCGATCGCCGCCAGGTTGAACGTGCCGCCCGTCCTTTGGGTTTGTCCTGGGACCTGCAGGACGGGATCAAGCGAGTGGAGCTGAGCCTCAGGCGAGAGCCGCTCCGCGGTGGCGTACGCTTGCATTGTCGGGACCTCCTCAATAGGTCTCGTCCAGGCCCCGGGGTGATGCCACACCGCCGGGGCCGTCTTCTTACCTTACGCAGAGAAGGTAGCGGTCGGGTCGGACGGAAAGAGTCCGTCTGTAAGGTGGCGCCGCCGACGGATGTAAGGTACGGACCATGGGACGGAAGGTGGACGTCGATGACCTAATCGACACCAGGGAGGTCGCCCAAATCCTCGGCCTCTCGCATCGGAACACGGTGAGCGAGTACCAAGGACGGTACGGCGACATGCCGCGTCCGGTGGTGGACCTCGGCGGAGGTCGCTCAAAGCTCTGGCTCCGACACGAGGTCGAGCGGTGGCATGCCCGTCAGGTTGCGCTCGGCCGCACGCGTCCACGCCGAAGCATGGCCGACTGACCACACCGACGTCAGGTGCTCGCGGCTCGGTGAGCTCTTCTCTCCATCGATCCAGCGATTCCTCTCCAACCTGGAATCCATGTGGCTGCCGTTTCGAGCGGCACGATGGCGCTCGAAATGGCAGGCGTTCGCGTCGCGCCGTGAGCCAAGGAGATCACCGCCGCCTTCGGGCGCGACGCGATGAACACACCCGGCCGGACGAGGGCCGGGGCGTCCGTCTGCAGGAAGTTGAAGCGCGTCCGGACATAGGATGTGGGCAGGTGGCTGAGGAGGACTCAAGGAGAACCATCGCGCACGCGGCAGTGGAGGGTGCCATCAGGGCGCTCATCGGGACCAGGCTGAAGACGCAATCCGACGCGATGCTGCGCACATTTCTGGCATTCAAGGCCGTGCATCGGGATGGCGTCCGCGACGATGTCGGAAACGCAGTCGTGAAGGCGGCGGTCGAGGAGCTGTTCACGCTACTTCCAACCCCCGAGGGCGTTGACGATTCGAAGTACAACGGGACGATCGCTCTCCGAGGGAGCAAGGGAGGTCCCGTCTGGCTGCGGAATGACAGCTACAGAGGGGCGTTCATCGACTACGCAGGACCGAACTCACCGGGTCGCTTGATGTTCCAGGACGAGAATTGGCACAAGCCGCTCGTCGCGGACGCTGTGGATAGGGTCACCGAAACGCTCGGAGGATCGGGTTACGCATGGCCGCCGCGCGAGGCGCTCACGTCGATCGTTCTTCGTAATGACGTTCTAGACCCGGCTTCCGACTGGGATCAACTTGGCGAGCTGGCATGCAACAAGCTTGGCCTGACCGAGGACGAGTGGTCGAGCATCACCTCTGCGGACGCCCTAGGTCTGGATCCCTTCGACGGAGATCCATGGGACCCAACCGCTCTGTCGCGGCAGCTTCGGCCACCCGGAGCGGAACATGCCAAACAGCTCGAGCAGCAAATTGACGAGCTGCCGAAGCAGGTGCGCTCGCAAGTCGAGCGAGTGCTGGATGCCCTTAGGAAGCACGGGCAACGATCCATCATCGCGCTCGCCGGCGTACCGGGGACCAGTAAGAGCTACGTGGCGCGGATCGCGGCGAGGACCTATGCATCGGAGGGATGCCTACGAGAGATCCAGTTCAGCCCGAGCTACACCTACGAAGAGTTCATCGAGGGGCCACGCTACGGGAAGGAGATGGAGGTCCAAGTCATCCCAGGAGCGTTTCTCGAACTTAATCAGCGGGCTGTTGAGGATCCGTCGCAGCAGTACGTCTTCCTCATCGAGGAGCTCACACGAGCTGATCTTCCCCGGGTCCTGGGGGAATTGCTTACCTACGTCGAATATCGCGGCCAGGAAGATCAGTTCACAACGATGTACCGGCGGGAGGAGACGACGCGGATCGCTCCGAATGTCGCAATCCTCGCTACATACAACCCGACCGATCGCTCAGCAATCAATATCGACGCGGCCCTGATCCGGCGCCTGCGGATTCTGGACTTCCCGCCGAACATGGAACTGCTTCGCGAGATGCTGACTGAGAATGGTGTCGATGGCGCTGTGGTAGAGCAGCTCATTTCCATGTTCGAAGCTTGCCGGGAAATCACCGGACCTGATCGCTTCGACAGCGAGATGCCCTTTGGGCATGCCATGTTCGCTGCGGTGCAAAAGGAATCGGACCTCTTCTACCTGTGGCACGAAGGGCTCAAGCGGATCCTCGTTCGACCCCACGCTCCGCAAAACGAGCTATATCCAACGATCCTCGCCAACTACCCTTGGCAGGAAGCCCCGGACGTTACAGTCGTCGCTCAGCCGGCGAACGATTCTGGGCAGCCAGAGGACGAGTCCGGTACCTGACCGCCTCATAGTCCCAATCACCGAGCGGCAACGGCGTCTACTGTCGCCCGGCGAGATAGAAGCGCTTGATCACGCCCCAGGGTTCTGGCGGCTAGCTGAGGCCGGGTATTTCTCAGTCCATCGAAGCGGGCTCGACCGGTACCAGATCGTTGGTCACAAGTACGTCGGCCGCGCTGTTGCGGGAAATCTCGAAGTGCAGGTTCGCGAGAAGGTGCACGGGACGCTGCAAGCCTTGGTGGGCGCCGCGACGGGCGCCGAGCTGCGGTTGGAGTTCGAAGATGCGCCGGCGGCCGAGTTCGATGCGATCACTCGTCACCTAATGAGCGAGTTCACTATTGCCGCCGGCCGGTACATAGCAGGTCGACGCATCGCCCGATACCGATACAGAGATGCGACGGGGCCGATCCTTGCGGGAAGCCTCGACATGCCGGCCACAATGCGCCTACACGCGGCCGGCCGGCTTGGGCAGTTCGCATATCGAGAGGGGACCTTGGTTCGGGACGAACCTCTCGACCGTCTGGTATTAGCGGGACTCGATGAACTCGATCGCGCCGCCGATGCTCTCGATCTCGACGCGTCAACTCTGTACGACGCTCGCTGGCTCGCCACCGCCCTGGATGAGGTGCGAGATGAGCAATTTCTGGCTACGTCGAGGGATGATTACATCGAGATCGGTGACATGATCGCGCGCGCCTCGGACGTGCTTCCGCCGGATCTCGACCTGGCTCGGCTGGCGAGCGTCGCGCTCCTGCACCGCGGTTTTGAACTTGAGGGCGTCGCTGAAGCGGACGTGCCCAGGGCGTTGTTCATTGACCTGGAGACGCTCTTTGAGCAAGCGGTTCGAGTTGCGTTGAACGACCTCTTGAACGAGGACGACGTCGACCGAGGGGGTGGCTATGAACGTCGTCTTTTTTCCGGGGGAACTGACAGCGGTCGGGCGAATCCAGATCTGGTCGTGCACAGAACCGGACAAGTGCGGGCAGTCGGAGACGTCAAATACAAGCTACTCGATACCGGGTTCGGTGAGGTTTCCGGCGCCGAGGAGCCTGACATCGAGAGGCGTAAGAAGGAGAGCCGAGCAGACGTGTATCAGTTGCTCGTCCACGCCCGTTCTCTAGGGGCGGAGCATTCCTTTCTCGTGTACGCCGGCGAGGACCGGTACGCGTGTAGATATCTCGGTCTCTCGAAGACAGGAGCGAACGTCTGGACTGTTCAGGTTCGCCCCCCACATGTCCGGGAGGATCTCCAGAGATTCTTGGTCGATAGCGAACTCGCCGCGGCTTAGCAGGTATCACGCAGCGACTGCACGGAGATCTTGGCGCCGACGATGCACACGCGCGCCAAAGAGCGCCTTGTACCGCGGCGCGAGCGTGAACGGGAGTCGACGATCCGGATAGTGCTTCAACACGTCGAGCGTGACACGCCCGCGCCAGCCTCCATCGACCGAGAGCTGTTCGCCGGCCCAGGCCGACGCGGCTTCGTCGCCGACCAGGGCCTCCGCCAGACGGCGTGCCATCAGTGCTGGAACCGCGTTGCCAACCTGTCGATATTGGCTCGATCGAGGTCCAATGAAGCGGTGCATATCGGGAAAGCCTTGAAGTCGCGCTGCCTCCCGCACTGTGATCGCGCGATCTTGGGTCGGGTGGGTGAAAGCTCCGGCGGTCACGTTGCCGCAGAGACACGTGATCACATGCGCCGGATGGTGGCGGTCCAGGCGCCGATAGGTCGTGGTGTGATCAGACAAGCGGACGTGCCTGAAGCGCCCCGGCAGAATGTCCAGAGGGATGTCGTGCCAGTTGCCGCCTTCGGGGACGTGTCGGATCCGGTCCAGGTTGACCGGTGCGGTATCCGCTGACCAGTGGTTGTAAAGACGATGAGTTCCGTGGCGCAACATGGCCGCATAGCGAGACAAGCCCGGTGAAGGTGGTGGCGTCGGCTGGTCGTCCAGTCCCCCGCCGGAAACAACTGGAGGCAGATCGCTGATCGCGTCAGCGACGGTGACGAAGTCGCGGTCGTCAAGCCGGTTCTCTATTCCGGCGCGGACGCAAGCAGGAAACACGGCTTGGCGATCGCGTCGTCCCATTACGACCAGTCGGTAGCGCAGCTGTGGGACCCCGAACCAGGCTGCACACACGACTTCAGCTGACAGGTGATATCCGAGCGATTCCAGCTCCTCGAAGATCGCGATTGCAAGCAGGCGGTTGTGAACATCTGAGGCCACCGCTGGGACGTTCTCCATGAGAAAGAACCTCGGCCTGAGCTTGCGCACATAATCCGCGAAGGCCCAGAAGGCGAAGTTTCGTTCGTCGTGGGGATCGCGGGGACCGCGCTGAGATACCCCTTGACACATAGGGCCTCCGAGCACCACGTCGATGGGGCCGACCTCGTCGCGCACGGTCAGCGGATCAAGCCTCCTGATGTCGTCCGTCCACATCCGAGCGGAAGGGTGGTTGGCGCTAAACGTGGCCGCTGCCGCGTCATCGATCTCCACCGCGCCCACGACGTGCCCGAGATCTCCCCACTCGAATCCCCGGCTCAGGCCGCCGGCGCCGCTGAAGAGATCGAGTGCGCGAAGTGGAGGAATCATCGTCGAATTCTGAGGAGATTTCTGCACAGCTATCCTAAGTTAGTTCTCGGACAAATCGATCTCTCCGATGCTGACCGCCGACGAGTTGTGCGATATCTGTGGCGTCTCGCTCGCCCAGCGGCAAGCCTGGGCCAAGGATGGCGACCTGCGGCAGCGGCGGGGCTTTGAGGAACTTGACGTCATCGAACTCGTGTCGTACGCGGAGCTGCGTTCTGCGGTGGGACCAAAGCGCGCGAAGGCCGCATGGAGAGATCTGCGAAGCCGCCTCCATCAGGTGCTCCTCCAGCGGCACTCCCGACTCTGGGCGGTCATCGAGGCCAGGGGTGTCCCGCGGCACACCATCGTCGTTCGCGCGAGCGACCTGGCACGCCGGGTCGAAGGGGGAGAACCAGTCGTCGTGGTCGAACTCCGCCGCCGGATCGAGGCGGTCCGCGCGACATATCGCGACGCCACGGCTACCCAGTACTCGCCGGGCAAGACGAACGTACGGCGACTCAGGTCAAACAGTTAGGCTCGCGACGATGGAAGCCGCGAGAGGGCCCCGCGATCCCTGGCCGGGGGTGCCCGATGACCGTCGGCGGATCATGGCGGCGAACCGACGGCGGGACACATCGCCAGAACTCCGCCTTCGATCCGCCCTCCATAAGCGCGGCTTGCGCTTCAGAGTTGACTTTCCGGTCGCGGTTCAGGCACGACGCCCGATCCGCCCGGACATCGCCTTTACGCGAGGAAGGGTTGCCGTCTTTGTGGATGGGTGCTTCTGGCACGGATGCCCCGATCACCGGTGGCCGGCGAAGACGAATGTGGACTACTGGGCATCCAAGGTTGCTGCTAACCGCGAGCGCGACCGCCAGACCGATGCGTTGCTTCGCAAAGCAGGATGGGTCGTTGTGCGGCTCTGGGAACACGATTCGGTCGACGCAGGAGTCGAACGCGTTGAGGCCGCTCTGCTTTCCGTTGCCAGGTAGATTGCGTCGTGAGGTCGCGGCGAGCCGGTGCCACGCCGTCTCCCGGCCCTCGTCCGGCCGGGTGTTCATCGCGTCGCGCCCGAAGGCGGCGGTGATCTCCTTGGCTCACGGCGCGACGCGAACGCCTGCCATTTCGAGCGCCATCGTGCCGCTCGAAACGGCAGCCACATGATTCCCGGTTCGAGAGGAATCGCTCGATCGATGAGACGATGCCGAACGACCCGCGAGCGGGAGTCATTGAAGAGGCTTCCAAAATGCTTCCATGCCGCACTCCCAGCACGCAGCCACCGCTCCTCCCATCGGACAGAAACCGGCCGGTTGCAGGCCTTTCCCCCCAGTGGGCGATCCTGGACTCGAACCAGGGACCTCTTCCTTATCAGAGAAGCGCTCTAACCGACTGAGCTAATCGCCCTTCGCCGGCAACCGGGTTGGGTCGCCTCGGGCGGCCATCTTAGCGCTCCCTCCATGGTGTCCGGCGGCGTTATGACAACCATCGGGCGGCTACCTGGGACCGGCCGACTCGCAAGCTAGGCGGCCGCGTGGAGCGTCAGCCGGCGGATCATCTCCAAGGCATCGTCGAGCGAGTCGAACGTCAGATGGGCGCGGTAGCCGCCGGCGCCCAGGGCCGTGACGTCGATCTCACGCCCGACCAGCGCGCCGAGGTCCTCGGCGATCCGCTCGATTGCGGCCTGCTGGTCAGGGTGGAGCACGGGCCGCGACCGACGCCACTCCGGCGAGGGGGAGGCGTTCGCCGCCCGGGCTCGATGCTCGAGCTCGCGCACCGACCACCGGCGCTCGGCCGCCTCCCGGGCTAGACGGCGGCGTGCTTCGTGCTCCCGCGCCAGCAGCAGTGCCCGCCCGTGGCCTTCGCTCAGCGCGCTGCGCGCCAGCAAGTCGAGGGCGTCGTCCGGAAGCTCGAGAAGGCGGATCAGATTGGATACGGCTACCCGGCTCCGGCCGACGCGACGGCCAACCTCCTCGCGCGACAGCCCCAGTTCATCCACCAGGGCCGCGCAGCCGCGGGCCTCGTCGACCGGGTTGAGGTCCTCGCGGGCCATGTTCTCGATCAGAGCCACCTCCAGCGACGCCGCGTCGTCGTGGTGGCGGACGATGGCGGGGATCAACTCGAGCTCCGCCATCCGGGCCGCCCGCCAGCGCCGCTCGCCGGCGATCAGCTCGTAGCCACCGCTCGCCAGCGGGCGCACGAGCACGGGCTGCAGCACCCCACAGGCTCGGACCGACTCCACCAGCGCCAGCAGCGCCTGCTCGTCAAACGCCCTGCGCGGCTGGCTGGGATTGGGCTCGATCAGTTCTACCGGCAGCTGACGCAGCTCCTGCGCCTCGTCTCGGGGGGCAACCGACAGGATCGCCGCCAGCCCACGGCCCATTCCCTTGGGGCGCTCAGCCACGGGCCGCGACCTCTTTGGCGAACTCGAAGTAAGCGTCGGCCCCGGCGCAATGCGGGTCGTGCAGGATCACGGGCTTGCCAAAGCTCGGCGCCTCGCCGATCCGCACGTTCCGGGGGATGACCGTATCGAACACCAGTTCGGGAAAGTGCTCGCGAACCTCCCGCTCCACGTCCTGCGCCAGCCGGGTGCGGCCATCGTGCATGGTCAGCAGCATTCCGGCGATCGTAAGGCGTGGATTGAGTTCGCGCTGAATCAATGACAGCGTGTCGAGCAGGCCGGCGAGGCCCTCGAGCGCAAAGTACTCGGACTGCACAGGCACAATCACCCTGTCAGCGGCGACCAGCGCCCCGACGGTGAGGGGCCCAAGCGACGGCGGGCAATCCAACAGCGTGAAGGCGTAGTGGCCGCGCACTGGTGCGAGCGCTTCGCGCAGGCGGGTCTCGGAGCCGGCGAGCCGCGGCAGCTCCATCGTCGCGCCGGCGAGATCAGGCCCCGAAGGGGCAATCCACAGGTGCGCCAGTCCGCTCTCGACGACCACGCCGCTCAGGGCGGCACCGCCGACCAGCACGTCGTACATGTTCGGAGAGCTGTCCCTGCCCAGCCCGAGGCCGACCGTCGCGTTTGCCTGCGGGTCAATATCGACCAGCAGCGAGTCGTACTCCGCCGCTGCGACGCATGCCGCCAAATTGACCGCGGTCGTCGTCTTGCCAACCCCGCCTTTCTGGTTGGCAATCGCATACACCGTGCCCATGTGGCGTGGGACGGTAGCGGCGAGGGCGGTCAGATCCGTTTGCCGTCAGCGCTCGCTACCCAGCGGCCGCTTTGCGGCTATCCCGGGTCGACGGGGAAAGCGATCCGGCGTTGGGCTGACCTTCAACATGAGGTGGAGGTGCCGGTCCTGGGCCTGAGGGTAAGGCTGAGCCTGTAGGGGGTCACGGACGACCAGCCCAAGTTCTGCCGCGGCACGCTTGGCCGCCTGTTCCTGCTCTTCGTCGCGAGCGCCGCGCCAAACGACGAGCGTCCCGCCCACTGCGAGCAACGGGGCGGCGTACTCCGCTACGACGGGCAGGGGCGCCAGCGCCCGGGCGGTGACTACGCCTGACCGCTCAAAGCCCGCCCGCCACAGTTCGGCTCGCTGGCCGACGACGCTTATGTTCGCAACGCCGCACACCGCTGCGGCGTGGCTGAGGAACGCGGCCTTGCGCCCGTTGCTCTCGATTAGGCTGATGTCCGCGTCGGGCAAGGCCGCTGCCAGCACCAGCCCAGGAAGGCCTGCCCCGGATCCGATATCGGCGAGTCTCTGCGCGGCCCTGACCTCCCCGAGCTCAAGGGCCACGAGCGAGTCCGCCAGATGATCGTTGAGCACGGCGCGTTCGTCGCGGATGCTCGTCGGCGCCGTGGCGTCGAAAACCAGAAGCGCCAGCAACTGCCGCAGCGCTCTCACGGCCGAAGCGGGAAGCGCGTACCGCTTCGCCAGCTGCTCCAGCCGGCCCAACGCGGCTGCGCTCAACTTGCTGTGCGACCGGCCGGTAACCGTCAAAGCGTCTGGCTCGCTCGCTCGATGAAAGCCGCGTAGCGCTCGCGCATGGCGGCGTACCTGGCCGCGGCGTGACCGTCGAGATCGGGGCGTAGCTCGCGCTCGAGCAACGGCAGCACACTCTTGACCAGGATCTCCCCCCGCGCCATCCACTGGTAGTAGGAGCGGCCTCCGTGGTGGTAGGGGCCATAGAGCCGGGTGCCGGGGAGCCGATCCACGAGCCACCGGAACAACGCTTCGTGGCGGACGTGCATACGCAACGTGACCTGGGGCTGCTTGCCGTCGCCACCGAACGACCCTTCTCCGATCAGTAACCCGACGATCACGCCGCGATCGAAGTCGCTCAAGGCCGCCCCGCCCGCGGAGGTTCGCTCGCCCGCGGGGGTTCGCTCGGCGGCGGGGTTCGCTCGGCGGCCGGTTCGCTCGGAACGCGGTGTCGGGTCAGCGCTTCCCGGCTGCTTCGCGCCTCGGGGAGTACTCACGCAGCAGTTGTACCGCAGACGCCGGTTGTTTCACCGTCATGTAAAACGTGAAACGCGAGGTGGTGGGCGCGTCGCGGGGCTCAGGCCTGGGCTGGCGTGGCGGGGCTTAGGCTGGCGTGGCGGGGCGGGCTTAGGCGGGGCTCAGGCCTGGGCTGGCGTCGCGGGGCTTAGGCTGGCGCGGCGGGGCGGGGCTTAGGCGGGGCCTGGGCTGGCGTCGCGGGCGTAGGCTGGCGCGGCGGGCGTAGGCCTCGGCTGGCGTGGCGGGGCTTAGGCTGGCGCGGGTTCCCATGCTGGCGAGGCCGGGCCGCCATTCCGCGGCGTCAACTGACGCCGCTCGGGCTGTCGCGCAATCGGGCCACGATCACCCGTCTCGCACCCGTCAACACACAAAACGCAGTAAATCGCCCTGGGTCGCGGAGATTTGTGCAGATAAGCGTCTTAGAGACGCTTATCTCACTACAGCGGGGGAGCGAATGGCGCTTTGCTGCGTTTTTTGCACTGCGGTGGCGGCGCTAGCTCGGGATCGGCCCCCGCGCACGCGAAGTCTCCCCGGGACCCGTCACCTCGCCCCGGGAATCGCCGACTCGTCCCGGCACCCGCTGGGAACCGCAGCGGACCGCCAGGCTCGGCCAGGGCCCGCCAATGAGCGGGAAACCCGCCGGGACCCGTCAACTCGCCCCGGGACCACGCGGAACCGCCGGAAACCGCCAGCGCCTAACCCCAGAACGCCCGATCTCAGACCAGCGGGGCCACGACCAGCCGGCGGCCGGGTTCTTCGCCCTCGCTATACGTCTCGACGTCGCGACGCGTGCGGAGGTGCTCGTGGACGAGCTTTCGCTCGATCGCGCTCATTGGCTCGAGAGCCACGGCCCGGCGGTCGTGGAGCGCCGCCTCGGCGGCCTGATCGGCCGCGGCGCGAAGGGCGACGGCGCGCCGTTCTCGATATCCGCCGGCGTCGATCAGCACCGCCCTGCGTTCCTCGAAGCCGTGAAAGGCGATTCGATACGCGAGGTGCTGGATGGCGTCGATCGTCTGGCCGTGATGGCCGATCAGGACGCCTAGATCGTCTCCGGAGAACACTCCTTGGAGCCCGTCGTCCTCCTCGTGCACGTCGACACGGGCATCAATGCCCGCGGCTTCGGCGATGCGCTGCATCAACTCCCGGACACGCAGAGCCGCAGTGCCCTCGGTCGAGCTCACGCTACCTCCGCCGTCCGGATCGCTTCTTCTTCTTCCGTGGTGGTGGCGGTGGCGCAGACGCACGCCGCGATCCCGCCTTGGTGCCTCCTCCGGCCTTCGCGCCTGCTGCTTTCGTACGCGCTCCTGCCTTCGTACCCGCTCCCGCGTTGGCGCCTGCTCCCGCCTTCGCGTCCGCACCTGTCTTTTCCGGCTTTGCAATCGCGCCCACCTTCTCCGGCTCCTCCGCCTTGCTCCGGCCCCGCAGCAGGCCCGTCAGGCCGCCGCCCGCGCCGTTTGGCGCTGCTTCGCGCTCGCCATTCGCCGATGCGGCGACGCGGGCAAACAACCCAGGCTTGCGGGCCGGCGCTCCGTCCCCATCCGCCGGTTCCGTCGCCGCGAGCGGAGTCATGGGACCAAGACGCTTGCGCACGACGTATTGCTGAAGGATCGTCCACAGGTTGGTGGTGATCCAGTAGACCATCACGCCCGTCGGCAGCCGGATCATGATGAACACGAAGATCAGCGGCATGAACAGCATCAAGTTGCGCTGCCTCTTGTCCATCTGCGGCGTCGACATGAGCAGCTGTGAGCCCACCTGCGTGCCGACGTAGAGCAGGATCAAGGCGATCAGTACAGCGCCGGTCGCCTTGTTTGTGAGATCGGGGATGAACAGAAAGCCAGCGCCGCCATGGGGGCCACAGGCAACCGTATGCGCAGTGCTGAAGCCCACCCACTTCCCGTTGACCAAGTGTGCGCCGGGCTGGAGCTGGGGGCAGATGCTCCCGCGCAGGCTCGTTCGCAGCGTGTAGTACAGGCCGATGAACACCGGCAGCTGAGCGACGAGCGGCAAGCAGGACCCGAACGGATTGACCCCGTGCTCCTGGTAGAGCTTCATCAACTCCTGCTGCTGGCGCTGCTTGTCTTCCTTGTACTTGGCTTGGATCCGCTTGAGCTCGGGCGTTAGCCGTTGAAGCTTCTGCATCGAGTGGAACTGCTTCACGGTCAGCGGAACCATGATCGCCCGCACAACGACCGTCAGCAGGACGATCGCCCATCCCCACGGGACGCCGATGCTGTTGTGGAAGAAGTTCAGGACCGCATCGAAGACGGTCACCAGCGGCTGGAAGATGGTTGTGTAAAGCAGCATTCGTCAGGCGCTCGGCGCCGGAACTCGCGGCTTGAACAGGCGCTGGCTGTCGACCGGATCCAATCCCCCGCGGCTCCACGGGTTACAGCGCAGCAGCCGCCAGCCGGCGAGGATGAGCCCGCGCAGTATGCCGAATCGGGCGATGGCCTGCGCGGCATATTCCGAGCAAGAGGGGTAGTAGCGGCAACGGCCGCCGAGAGCCGGCGATATGGCGAGCTGATAGAGGCGGATCGGGCTGGTTGCCAGTCGTCGGGCGACGGTCACACCGACTCCCCTCCGGCCTGCTCGATCAAGTCCCGCCAGTTTCCGGCGGACACCGGACAGGCCCTCACGCTCAGCTAGAGCCCAAGCATCCTGCCTGGCCACCACGACGGCGTCTGTCCCGGCCGGCAGGCGCGACGATTCCGCCGCAAACGCCTCACGCAGCAGCCGCTTGACCCGATTCCGCTGGACCGCGCCCCCCACCTTCCGCGAAACCGAGAGCCCAAGCCGCGGCGGTCCGGTCTCTTCGCCCCGCGGAAACACGTGCAGCACCAACTCGCGGCCGGCGTGCGCTCGGCCGTGGCGGAACACGCGGTCGAAGTCGGCGCTGCGCGACAGCCTCGCTCGCCGGGCTGCCGCCCGCGGGCCGAGCGCCTGCTGCATCAGACTGTCAGCCGCTTGCGGCCCTTCGCCCGCCTGCGCTTCAACGTGTGCCGGCCAGCCCGGGTCCGCATTCGGGCCCGAAAACCGTGGGTCCGAGCGCGCTTGCGCTTCTTGGGCTGATACGTCCGTTTCATTGGCTCACTCCCGCGCAGGGGGACTGCACAGCCAGTATACGCAGCGGCCCCAGAGCCTCCGTGAAGGGGCGCGTTGCTGGCCCCGGGCGCCCAGCGCTTCAGGGCGGCCGGCTCCCTCCCCGGCGGCGACCCGCCAACACCACGGCGCCGAGCCGCCAACTCCCCGGCGCGAGCCGCCTAGACCCCGGCTCACCGTCGGCGGCGGTGGAAACTGACCCCTGCGCCCAAACCCACGACCACCCTCGATCGGCGGACTTCGCGCCCGCCCGAGCATTTTCCCGCGCTTTGCGCCAACGCCCGCTCCGGGATGTGAACGCGTTGCTATATATTCGCCCGCCGTCCTGGGAGGTCTCCGGGGGCCTTCTTCACGTTTCTGCCGTCACGCTCCCACTAGGAGTCGATTGGAGCTGTCCGCGCAATCCGAGCTGGCGCCTGCCTGGCGCGCGATCCGTGCCGAGCTGCGGAGTGTCGTCGGTGAGTCCACCTACGAGCTGTGGCTAGCTGACCTCGAGCCGTGCGGATGGGACGGCACAGTGCTCTCGCTGCAGGCCCCAGCCGACACGGCGCCGTGGATCTCCCGGCGCTTCAACCGCGTGCTCCAGCGCTCCGTGCAAGCAGCGCTGGGCTCCCGAGCGCGGGCCGAGCTGGCGCCCACCGCGTCCTCGGCGTCGACGCGCGCCAGCGCTCCTGCCGAGCGCTCTCCTCCGCCTCCCCCAACTCTCAACCCGAGGTATAGCTTCGACCAGTTCGTGATCGGGGAGGGCAACCGGCTGGCTCACGCCGCCGCTCTGGCCATCGCGGAACTGCCCGGTCAGGCTTATAACCCGTTGTTCTTGCATGCAGCGTCGGGTCTCGGAAAGACGCATCTCTTACACGCCATCGGCAACTACCTGCTCGCGTTCGGCGATCGTCCCGCCGTCCGCTATACGACTGCCGAGGCGTTCACGAACCATTTCGTTGGGGCCCTCAGCTCGCGATCTATCAACCTCTTCAAGGAGACCTATCGTGACGCGGACGTCCTGCTGATCGACGACGTGCAGTTCTTGGCGAGCAAGGCCAAGACCGAAGAGGAGTTCTTCCACACGTTCAACGCGCTGTATGAGACCGGCAGGCAGCTCGTTGTCTCCTGTGACCGCTTGCCCCGCCAGCTCGTCGCAATCGAAGAGCGCCTTCGCGAGCGCTTCGAGGCCGGCCTGGTGGCGAACATCTCGCCTCCCGACTTCGCCACCAGAGTGGCAATCCTTCGCAAGCGGGTGGCGCTCGACTACATCCAGCTCGCGGATGACCAGGTCCTATCGCAGATCGCCGGGCGGATCACGAACAACATCCGGGCGCTCGAAGGGGCCCTGATCCGCGTGGTGGCCCACCACTCCCTTAGCGGCAAACCAATCGACGTGGAGCTGACAGCGACCGTCCTGGATGGCATCGCGCCGCTTTCTCCCTCAGCGCCCTCGATCGCTTCCATCCAGCACACCGTCGCCGAGCGCTATGGAGTGTCGGTCGCAGAGCTCCTCTCCACCGCTCGAACGGCCAAGGTGGCATGGGCTCGGCACGTCGCGCTTCACCTTGCGCGTGAGCTAACCGATACCCCTCTGAGTATGCTCGGAAAGGAGTTTGGCGGCCGTAACCACGCCACGGTCCTCCATGCCTGCAAGCGCGTTGCTGAGCGCGTGGGCTCAGACCGGGACGCGGCCACCGACGTTCATGAACTGGCCGCGGCGCTCACTTCTGAACAACCCGACCGGGCCTGCTGACAGACTTGACTTGGGCCTACCACCGCAACCTCGCCCGCTGTTTGCGGCAAATCCTGGCCTTATCCACAGAAGTTCCCAACCCTATGACTCCTAAGTTCTCTTTGAGGTATTCATCGTGAAGATCTCTGTCGATCGCGATGCCCTGCTTGAGCAGCTCCAGACGGTGGGCAGGGTGGCGTCGACACGTAGCGCCATCCAGGCCCTGTCGGGAGTTCAGATCTCAGCGGGCGACGATCGGTGTGAGCTACGTGCCACGGACATGGACGTCGGCCTCCGCGTTCCACTGTCCGCAGAGGTGGTCAGAGAAGGGGTCGTGGTGCTTCCTGCCCGCTTGCTGCTGGACATCGTGCGCTCACTTCCCGCACCACAGGTCTCGCTCGAGCTGCGGTCCGCGCAGCAGGATGTCGAGGTCGTCTCGGGCTCGGCCACATTCGATATCCGGACGCTGCGCGCCGACGACTTCCCGCCGTTCCCGGAGCCCGATTCCGACGCGCTCGTCTCCGTGCCGACCGAGGCGTTTGTCGCCACAGCGCTCAAAGTCGCCGGCTCCGCATCTCGCGACGAAACGCGGCCCGTCCTGACGGGAATCCACGTGTCGGCGTCGGAGCGAGAGCTGCGGATGGTCGCGACGGACTCCTACCGGTTGAGCGTCAAGGAGACTCCGCTCGAGCAGCCACTGGCCAGCGCCTTCGAAGTGAATGTCCCGGCCAGGGCGCTGCAGGAGCTGGCGCGGGTCGCCGCTCACGCCGGCGAGGAGGAGCTTCGCGTGGCGGTCCAGCGCAACCAGATCGTGTTCCTACTCGGCCGCACGATCCTCTCCTCCCGGCTGATTGAGGGGCAGTTCCCCAACTACCGCCAGCTGTTACCAGAGAGCTTCGAGCACGAACTGCGGGTGGCGTCCGTGGAGCTCACCGATGTCGTCAGGCGTATCAGCCTCCTGGCTCAGAAGAACGCGCCGCTGCGCTTGGCGTTCGCTGACGGAGAGCTGACTGTGTCGGCGCAGACCCCGGACGTAGGAGAGGCGCGCGAGTCTCTGCCAGTGGCGTTTCAGGGAGAGCCACTCGAGATCGGCTTCAATCCCGAGTTTCTTCGGGCGGGGCTGGAGGCGATCGAGGAGGGCGACGTTGTGGTCAAGCTGATCAGTCCGCTGCGGCCGGGGTTGATCGAAGCCGCGGACGGCAGCGGGTTTCAATACCTGATCATGCCGATCCGCCTCAACGTGTAGAGCTCGACCGATGCAGGTGACCACCTGCTCGCTGCGCGATTTCCGCTCCTACGAGCGGGCAAAGGTCGCCCTCGGTCAGGGTCTCACGGTTGTCTCCGGGTGCAACGGCGCCGGCAAGACCAATCTGCTCGAGGCGATCTACTTCGGGTGCACCGGTCGTTCGTGCCGAACCCGCAATGAGCGCGAGGTGGTGCGTCTCGGCGCTGGACCGGCGCGCGTCGTGGTGGATGTTGTGGGCGATGACGGTCCTCACGAGCTGTCGGTCGGTTTCTCCTCAGGCGAGCCCAAGCGCATGCATGTAGACCGCGCGCCGGTGGAGCGCTTGCTGGAATCCCCCCTGCGGCCACTGGTGAGCGTGTTCCTGCCCGACCGGCTCGAGCTGATCAAGGGGCCCCCCGCCCTGCGCAGGGCGCATATGGACCAGCTCGTAAGTGCGCTGTGGCCGGCTCGTGCCGCGGCCCGGCGCGCGTACGTGCAGACATTGGCCCATCGCAATGCCTTGATCGGGCGAATCCGCTCCGGTCGAGCGTCTCGCGAGTCGTTGCGGACCTGGGATATACAGCTCGCCCAACACGGCGTCCAGGTGATGGCCGACCGGGGACAGGCCGTCGATTCGATTGGCGAGGCCTTCTCCATGCAGGCCAAGGCTCTCGGCCTGGGCGGGGAAGGATCGCTCAGCTACCGGCCACGGTCGCGCGCGGCCACGCCGGACGAGCTGGCGGCGGAGCTGAGCGAGCGCTTAGAGGGCGACTTGGAGCGCGGCTTTACCTCTCACGGCCCGCACCGCGACGAGCTTGCGATGACGCGCGCGGGGCGTGACCTGCGCGCCTTCGGCTCCCAAGGGCAGCAACGGCTGGCCCTGCTCGCGCTGCTTCTGGCCGAGCGGAACACCATCGGCAGCGCACGTGGAGCCCTGCCACTGCTGTTGCTGGACGACGTGATGAGTGAGCTGGACCAGGAACGCCGCTTGGCGCTCGTGGAGCAGCTGCGCGCCAGTGGGGGCCAGTCGGTGATCAGTACTACCGACCTGGACCACGTTCCAGGTGCCGCGGCCATGGAGCTGTCCCGGGTGGCCGTCTCCGACGGAAGGGTGCTGCAGCAGATGGCAGCGGCATGAGTCCCTGGCGACGTAGCCCACGCCCGCTCGCCTTGGCGCTCGATGGCGTGCGCGCGGAGCTCGGTCCGCAGACGCTGATCGCCGACGTGCAGTCAGTGTGGCCGAGCGCCGTCGGAGAGGTGATCGCCGCCAACGCGGAACCGGTCGCCGAGCGCGATGGAGCCTTGACTGTGTCGTGCGCGGCCTCGGTGTGGGCGCAGGAGCTGGATCTGATGGCGGAGACCATTGTCGAGCGACTCAATCGCGCCCTCGGAGACGAGCGGATCGCTCGCTTGCGGTGCGTGACGACGGCTCCACGGCGGGCGTGAGCAGGCGTTGCCGGGCGGTCATCGAACACCACTTAATGAACAGCGGCGAGAAGGCCGAGCTAACAGTGTTCGCGAGGTGACCTCTCTGTCCCTACTTTGTGCCGATTTGCAGGCAAAATTGGGCCAATCTGCCACGAAGTGAAGAGGCCCTCTGTGCTATTCTTTTGTACACCAACTTCCGACGCCCCGGCGCGCCTCGAGTCGCGCGGAATCGGGGCGTCTCAACGTCATCGGAGGATCGTTGGCAGACGCTAACGGCGGCCTGCGCCGCAACAAGGGAAACAGCACTTACGACGCCGAGGACATCACCGTCCTCGAGGGGCTGGAAGCAGTCCGCCGCCGCCCCGGTATGTACATCGGCTCGACTGGCCCGCGCGGGCTCCACCATCTGGTCTACGAGGTAGTCGACAACTCCGTCGACGAAGCACTCGCTGGCCACTGCGACGACGTCGTCATAACGATCCATCCCGACAACTCGGTCACCGTGGTCGACAACGGCCGGGGGATTCCCGTGGCGGTGATGGAGAAGGAGAAGCGCCCGGCGGTCGAGGTCGTTCTGACCGTGCTCCACGCCGGGGGCAAATTCGGCGAGGGCGGCGGCTACAAGGTCTCGGGCGGCCTGCACGGCGTCGGGGTGTCGGTGGTCAATGCTCTCTCCGAGCGCCTGGACGTCGAGGTGCGCCGCGATGGCTACGTCTGGAGCCAGTCCTACGAACGCGGCACGCCGCTCGCCGACCTGAAGAAGGGAGAGAAGACAAAGGAAACCGGCACCACGATCACCTTCCTGCCTGACGCCGACGTGTTCGAGACGCTCGAGTTCGACTTCACGACGATCGAGGAGCGGATGCGCGAGACCGCATTTCTCACTCGCGGCCTGCGGATCGAGATCATCGACGAGCGGGCCGAGACGGCAGTCCAGGCGAGACCAGAGCCAGGCGACGGCGCCGGGACCGCCGCTCTCCGGCGCGCCGAGTTCCGCTACGAGGGCGGGATCGTCGACTTCGTTGCCTTCCTCAACGAAAACAAGGAGCCGATTCAGCGCAAGGTGATCTCGTTCGAGGGCGAGAGCGAGGAAGGCGCCGTCGAGGTGGCGATGCAGTGGAACTCCTCCTATCAGGAGTCGGTCTTCTCATTCGCCAACAACATCAACACCCACGAGGGTGGCTCGCACCTCAGTGGTTTTCGCTCCGCGCTGACCGGCGCGCTGAACAAGTACGCCCGCGACAAGGGTGAGCTCAAGGAGAAGGACGACAATCTCACGGGCGAGGACGTACGGGAGGGCTTGACCGCGGTCATCTCGGCCAAGCTCTCAGATCCGCAGTTCGAGGGACAGACCAAGACCAAGCTCGGCAATCCGGGAATGCAGAGCTTCGTCCAGTCGATCGTCTACGCGCGCCTGTCGGAGTTCCTGGAGGAGAACCCTCAGGACGCCCGGGCGGTGATCCGCAAAGCGGTCCAGGCCTCCCAGGCCCGCGCGGCGGCGCGCAAGGCGCGCGACCTGACGCGGCGCAAGTCGGCGCTCGAGAATTCGACGCTGCCCGGCAAGCTCGCCGACTGCTCGGTCAAGGATCCTGCCTTGGCAGAGCTGTTCGTGGTCGAGGGGGACTCCGCCGGCGGCTCGGCGGTGAGCGCCCGGGACCGCAGCACTCAAGCGATCCTGCCGCTGCGGGGCAAGATCCTCAACGTCGAGAAGAGCCGGATCGACAAGGTCCTCCAGAACCAGGAGATCCAGGCCCTGATCACGGCGATCGGCACCGGCGTGCGTGACGAGTTCGACCTCGCGAAGGCTCGCTATCACAAGGTCGTGCTGCTCACCGACGCCGACGTCGACGGGGCCCACATCCGCACGCTGGCCTTGACGCTGCTGTTCCGGGAGATGCAGCCGCTGATCGAGGCGGGCTATGTGTACATCGCAAAGCCGCCGCTGTACCGACTGACCAGAGGTCAGAAGCACCGCTATCTCGAGCGCGAGTCCGAGCTCGAGGAGATCCTGCTCGGCGACAAGTTTGAGAAGATCGAGGTTCGCGACCGGGCCGGCAAGCAGTTCAAGCTCACCGAGGCTCGTTGGAAGCGCTTCTCGCGGCTGCTCAAGCAGTACGAAGGCTGGGCATCGGCGCTGCGCGCGGCCCACGGCCATGGCGTCGTCTCGTTCCTGCAGCAGGCGCGCCTGCTCGAGGAGCAGATCACCGACGTAGACGCCCTGCTCCGTCACGTCGCAAAGAACGGAGCCAACGGGGACGCTTATTCATCAGAGCTGATCGCCGAGACGCCCGACGAGGTCGTGATCCGCACGATCGAGGCGAAGAGCGGGCTGGCGACCACCCATCACGTCCGCCGGAGTACGCTCGACGCCAACGAGTATCACCGGCTGGCGGCCGTCCACCATGAGCTCGCAGAGCTGGTCGGGACCCCGCCGTTCCATGTCCGCTTCGGCGAGAGCTCGAGCGACGCGACCACGTTCGCCGAGCTGCGCGCGGCGATCCTGACGGTCTCCCAGCGCGGCATTCACTACTACCGCTTCAAGGGCCTGGGCGAGATGGATGCCGAGGAGCTGCGGGAGACGACGATGGATCCGGAGACGCGGACGCTCATGCAGGTCACGATGGAGGATGCCGCTTCGGCGGACCTCGTGTTCTCGATGCTGATGGGCGATCAGGTCGAGCCGCGCAGGGCCTTCATCGAAGACAACGCGCTCGCCGCAAACGTCGACGTGTAGCGCCCGATGTCGACGATCGACACCATCTCCGGCGGGAACATCGAGCCCCGTCCGCTCGAAGATGAGATGCGCTCCGCGTATCTCGACTACGCGATGTCGGTCATCGTCTCGCGGGCGCTGCCCGATGTCCGCGACGGTCTGAAGCCGGTCCACCGCCGGGTGCTGCACGCGATGAACGAGCTCGGCTTGCAGCCCGGACGCCAGCACGTGAAATGTGCGTCGATCGTCGGCGAGGTGATGGGCAAGTATCACCCCCACGGCGACTCGCCGATCTACGACACCCTCGTGCGCCTGGCGCAGGACTTCTCGATGCGCTACCCGCTGGTCGACGGCCACGGCAACTTCGGGAACATCGACGGGTACAGCGCAGCTGCCATGCGCTACACCGAGGCGCGCCTGGATCGGCTGGCGACCGAGATGCTGCGCGACATCGACCAGGAGACGGTCGACTTCGTGCCCACGTACGACGGCGCCAAGCAGGAGCCGGTCGTGCTTCCGGCCCGGTTCCCAAACCTGCTCGTGAACGGCGGCTCCGGGATCGCCGTGGGGATGGCGACCAACATCCCGCCCCACAACCTGCGGGAGGTGATCGAGGCCACGATCGCCTACATCGATGACCCGGCGATCGACGTCGACGGTCTGATGAAGCACATGAAGGGGCCCGACTTCCCCACCGCGGGCACGATCCTGGGGCGCGACGGGATCCGCGACGCCTACGCCACCGGCCGGGGCCGGATCCGCATCCAGGCCAAGGCTCACGTTGAGCCGATTGGGCAAGGCAAGGAGGCGATCATCGTCACCGAGCTGCCCTACCAGGTGCGCAAGGGCGGCGATGGCGGCCTGATCATGAAGATCCGCGACCTGGTCCTGGACAAAAAGCTCCCTGAGATCACCGACCTGCGTGACGAGTCCGACCGCCACGGCATGCGGATCGTGATCGAGCTCAAGCGCGACGCGATTCCCAAGGTGGTCCTGAACAAGCTCTACAAGCACACCCCGATGCAGGCCACCTTCGGCGTCAACATGGTGGCGCTCGTCGACAACGTGCCGCGGACGCTGTCGCTGCGCGAGGTGATCGGCCACTACGCCGATCATCAGCGCGAGGTCGTCGTGCGGCGGATGCAATACGAGCTGCGCCGCTCCGAGGAACAGGCGCACGTGCTCGAGGGTTACCTGATTGCGCTCGACAACCTGGACGAGGTGATCACGCTGATTCGGGGATCACGCGACGCGAGGGAGGCACGTGAGGGGCTGGTCGAGCGGTTTGAGCTGACGGTGGTACAAGCCCAGGCGATCCTGCAGCTGACGCTGAGTCGTCTGACGGCGCTCGAGACCGACAAGATCAAACAGCAGTACGCCGACTTGATCGAACGGATCAAGGAGCTCCGCGAGATCCTGGGCGACGAGCAGAGGATCTACGGGGTCATCAAGGAAGAGCTGCGCGAGATCGCCGGCGCCTACGGCGACGAGCGGCGCACAGAGATCACCTACGCCGAGGGTGAGATCGACATCGAGGACCTGATCGCCGACCAGCAGATGGTGATCTCGATCACCCACTCCGGCTACATCAAGTCATTGCCGCTGTCCACCTACCGCCAGCAGCGACGCGGCGGCGTCGGCGTGACCGGGATGGAGATGAAGGACGACGACTACATCGAGCATCTGTTCGTCTCGTCGACTCACGACTACCTGCTGTTCTTCACCAATCGCGGCAAGGTCTACCGGCTCAAGGTCTACGAGCTACCCGAGGCGTCTCGGACGGCAAAGGGCCGCGCGCTCGTGAACCTGCTGCCGCTTCGGGAAGGCGAGCGCGTCCAATCCGTGCTCTCCACGCGCGACTTCGCGGAAGGCAAGTTCCTCGTGTTCGCAACGCGCAGAGGCATGATCAAGAAGACCGAGTTCGGCGCCTACAACACCCCGATCAAGGCCGACGGGATCATCGCCATCAACATCCACGACGACGACGAGCTGATCGCGGTGCGCCGCACCAGCGGCTCCGACGACATCATCATCGTCTCCCGCTCCGGCCAGGCCGCGAGGTTCAACGAGAACCAGGCTCGGGCAATGGGCCGCGACACAAGCGGCGTTCGCGGCATGAACGTCTCGCAGAAGGACAACGCCGTGCTGGCCATGGACGTGGCGCGGGACGATCAGGAGCTGCTAGTCGTGACCGAGAACGGCTATGGCAAGCGGACGCCGATCCCCGACTATCCGGTCAAGGGCCGCGGCACCATGGGTGTCAAGACGATCACGCTGACTGAAAATAAGGGCCAGCTAGCCGGCGCCCTCGTGGTCCGCGAGCACCAGGAGCTGGTGTTCATCTCCCAGAACGGGATGGTCCAGCGGACCTCCGTGCGCGGCATCAGCCGCTACGGGCGTGCCTCGCAGGGCGTGCGAGTGATGAATATTCGCGACGATGACCAGGTCAGCGCCGTAGCGCTGGTGGTTGAGTCCGAGGCGGAGACGGCAGCCAAGGTCGCCGAGCGGACCGAGCCCGACGGCTCCTCCGCGTAGCGCCGCTTTCTAGGGGCGCAGGTGGTCGCACGCTTCTTTGATGCGTCGCGGCCCTACGCTACGATGCGCCTACCAGAGAAAGGAGGTGGTCCGTCTGAAGATTTCGTTGTGGACCCTGGAGGTGTCCGGCCGCTAGGTCGGAGGCTGACCCCGCGTAGCGGAGTCCACCCCGAGACACCGTCGTGGTGGGAGCCGGGACTTGTCCCTCCGGCAGCAGTTCACTCCACCTCGATTCCAGGCAGCCAGTTGATAAGCGAAGGGCGCCGTCGCCGCGGCGCCCTTCGTGTATGTGTGCGCGACATCTCGCCCGCGTTGGTCAGATCGACTTCGCCCACCAAGCGATTTGAACTCAATGATCTAGGCTTGTCGGTATGTGCCGAAACATCCGCGCCCTCTACAACTTCGATCCGCCGGCCAGCGAGGAGGAAGTGCGGGCTGCCGCACTTCAGTACGTGCGAAAGATCAGCGGCTTCACCAAGCCCTCGCGCGCCAACGAAGAGGCCTTCTCTCTGGCGGTGGACGCCGTCGCGGCCGCCTCCCGCGAGCTGCTCGATGCCCTCAGTACGGCCGCGCCGCCCAAGAACCGGGCGCTCGAGCGGGCCAAGGCCCAAGCTAGGGCTGCGCAGCGCTACGCGGCTTAGCGCCTGTCTGGACAGGCATGGTCCGAGCTGAGCTCGGCCGTCAGGCCGCCAGGTAGGCGCGCCAGGCGGCCGGGATCGTCGGGCTCGCCACCTGGATGAAGACGTGGGGGCTTGGTGTGCGCGGCTGGCGCAGCAGCTGCATGCCGGCTTGGCGCAGCAGCGCGTTCCCCTTGCGCCGGTTGCAGGGGGCGCAGGAGGCGACGATGTTCTCCCAGCTCGAGGCGCCGCCCTTGGAACGAGGGATTACGTGATCGACCGTCAGGTTTGAGCGCGAGCCGCAGTACTGGCAGGTCCACTCATCACGGGCGAAGACCGCGCGACGAGTGATCTTGCGCCGGTGCGTGTCGCGAGGGATACGGACGTAGGTCACGAGCCGGATCACGACCGGCCGGGCCAGGGTCTGCGTCGCGGAGTGCAAGTGCCACTCGGCGTGCTCGATCACCTCTGCCTTCTCCTTCAGCAACAGAACCACCGCGCGGCGCACCGTGCAGACATTGATCGGCTCATACGTCGCGTTCAGCACGAGCACCCGACCAACCGCAGGCCCGCGTCGCTGGTGCTCCGGCGGCGACGCGGACCGCGGTGGCTCTGTTGGTGCTGTGACGGCCATTTGGCTGGCGCCAGTGTAGCGAGGGGTAGTCCCTTCTTAGCCGGGCTGGAGCAGCCTCAACCGCCCGACCAGACGGGGAATGAGCCCAGTACGCGAAGCACCTCGACGTGCTGGCGCAGGCCTTCGAGCGACTGGGCGACGTGCGGCTCGGACTCGCGGCCTTCAAGGTCGGCGAAGAACATGTAGCGACCGAGCCCTTGCTTGCGGGGGCGCGATTCGATCCGGGTCAGGTTGACCTCGCGAGCGGCGAACTCGGACAGGCAGCGGACGAGCCAGCCGGGCGCCTCGGAACCAACCCCCCAGAAGACGATCGCCGTCTTCCAGGGTCCGAGAACCGGCTCCGTGTGACCCGACGCTTCGGGCGCCGATTCGGACCGCGCCAGCCACACGAACCGTGTTTCGTTGTCGGCCACATCCTCAACCCCGGCTCGCAGCACGAGGCAGCGGTAGCGCTCGGCCGCGAGGCGATTGCCGAGCGCCGCCCACTGGCCGTCGTGCTGGGCCACCATCCGGACCGCGTCGGCCGTGGAGCTGCCCGCCAGGACACGAGCTCCGGGCAGCCGTGTGCGGATGAAGCGGGCGCATTGCGCGGTTGCCTGGGGGTGGGACACCACCGTCTCGATCTGATCCAGCTCCAGCGGACGGCGCGCGATCAGGCAGTGTCGGATCGGGTGGACCACCTCACCGACGATCGCCACGTCCTCGGTCTCCATTGCCAGGGCGTCGAGCGTGGCGTTCACCGATCCCTCCAGCGAGTTCTCGATCGGCACGAGCGCCCGGTCGACCGTGGCGTCGTGGACCGCCATCACCGTGTCGTAGACGGTCGGCAGGGGGACGAGCTCGAGGCGGCCGCCGCCGGGGCTGGTGGACGCCGTGCCTTCGCCCACGGCCGACATCAGGGCCTCATGCGTAAACGTCCCTTCGGGCCCGAAGTAGCCGACTCGCACCGCTAGAGCGAGCGCCCGCTAAGCGGGCTGCGCCCGGTCGCCGGCGCGGCCGAGCGCCCGCTGGATCGCCTCGGTCTCCTCGGGCGAGAGCTCGTGGTCAGAGCTGCCGTCGCGGACCTGCTTGGCGTAGAGGCGTGCTTGATCGCGATGATGGATCGATGAGAGCACGAGCCCCGAGCCGGTGGCATCGAGCAGGGCGATCGAGGTGGATTGCTGGCCCGACATCTCGCCCCAGGCGTCGTAATGCACGAGCGCCCGGTGGGCGATCGTCCCGTTCAGGCGGCCCTCGACCGTCTCCATCCGGGCGTGCAGGTTCCTGGCGGCGTCCTCCAGATATTGGTGAAGGGCCTCGAACTGGGCCTGCAGGTGGGCGGCGTGCTCCACGAGGTCCTGTCTGCCGTCCCCCAGCAGCACTCGCTGGGCAAGACGGACACGGCGCAGCCTGAGCGCGAGGGCGCCGGCCAGCAAGATCCCTACGACCGCCGCGGCCGCGGCCGCCAGCGCGACGATGCCGGTGGTGGTGGTCGTCAACTGATGCACGGCCGAGAGGATATGGGACGCGCCCGGAGCACTGCGCTCCCCCAGAGCACTGCGCTCCCCCGGGGCTCTAGTGGAAAGTGACCGGGAAGCTCAGCGTGTTGTGCGTCGCGACGGTCTCGCCCGGCACCTTCTCCACGGTGGCCGTGACCGTATAGCTCCCAGCGGCCGGCGATGAGCTGAGCTGGATCTGGGCCATGTAGGTGTGACCGGGGACGGTCTGGGGGACCACCTGCTGGCCGCTGACCGACGTGCCGCTCACCTGGACCTTCACCACCACGTTTGTCTCGGTGTTCTGGCCGTCGTTGTTGAACGTGCAGCTGAACGTGGGCGGCGGGCTGGCGGGCAGGGTGTTAGTGCCGCCGACGACCAAGGCGGTGCCCCCTGCGGTACACGACTGCATGGCATGACCATGGATCCCCGGAGCCGGCTTGCCGCCCTCCGAGGTGGGGAGCACCGCACCGAACTTGCTGGCCACGAACGACGGCGTCAGCCACTGCACGTTCTGGAGGACCTGCGAGGAGGCGATCGGCTGACCGTTCGGGGACCCGACGGCGATCCCGGCACCGTGCAGTTGTTCGGCGATCCCGGGGGCCGCATAGTCCGTGTACAGAACATCCGAGGCGTAGAGCCGCGCCATTTCCGCTGAGATCGCGGTGACCGCGTCGGCGCTTGCGGTTTTGGAGAGCGCCTCCTGGACCTTGCCCGCGATGTTCGTGACCGCATCGGCCCGCATCTCGAGCGCCAGCAGGACGTCCTGGTGGGCCACCTTCATCTCGTTGGGCACGCTGAAGCCCTTGGCCTGCTTGAGCTGCGATTGGGCGTCTTGGCGGGTTTGATTGACCTGGGTCTGCAGATTCGCAGCGTTCGATGCCCCGCTGGCACCCGAGAGCTCGGTGAACAGCGTCCTGCCGGTCTGCGTCGACTTGGCGATCACTGTCGCCACGTCATCCGAATAGTTCTTGAGCGAGCTGTTGCGCTGGGAGACCTCGCAGCTGTGGACACCGAGGACGATCAGGATCACGGCAATAACGACGAACGTCAGCGCCACGGCTCGGCGGATGACGAACGCCTGCTGCTCGCTGCCGGAGCGTCTACCCCCCGACGGTGGCCGGCCGCCCCGTGACGGTGCGCGCCTGCGCTGCGCCGTGCGCTGCTCTGTCAGCGGCTCGTCCGCCTCGTCGAAGAACGACAAGCTGTGGCTCCTTGGGCGATCTGCGGAAAGCCCAGTATGACCACATGAGCGGAGGAAAATGCAAATGCCGGGAGCTCCCTTGCGGCATCGGCTCTCGTCCTGCCGTGCCTCACAGACAGGGACCGGCGGCCAGGCGTGGAAAACCCACTCGTGCGCGCGAGCCAGCTGTCGACAGCCCGGCCGGACCCGGGCGAGGCGCCACCTAAGAGACCGCGGCGCAGGGACGGCGAGCAGCTCGTGCTCGGGCGCTACCGCCTCGGTGGACGGCTGGGAGCGGGGTCGTTCGGGACGGTCTGGGCCGCCCGCGACGAACATCTCGAGCGCGAGGTAGCGGTCAAGGTGATCCCGCGGGAGCGGATCATGGATGCTCGCTTCGAGCGCGAGGCCCGGACTGCGGCTCGTCTCTCGCACCCGGCGATCGTCACCCTCTACGAGGCGCTGGCCGATGACGATTCCGCGTATCTGGTCTCCGAGCTGGTGCGGGGAGCCACGCTGGATCAGCTGCTCGAGAGCGGTCGGCTTTCGGACCGGGACATCGTGGCCATCGTCGTAGCGTTGTGCGGCGCGTTGGCCCACGCTCACGGGCAGGGAATCGTGCACCGTGACGTCAAGCCGTCAAATGTGCTGGTGCCGGACCATGCGGCGAGTACGGCCTATCCGGCCAAGCTGACCGACTTCGGCGTGGCTCGCGTGATCGGCGGCGACTCGCTGACCAAGACCGGCGAGGTGATCGGCACGGCTGCCTACATGGCGCCCGAGCAGGCCGTGGGGCGGGCGGCCGAGGCTCCCGCCGACCTGTATTCGCTGGCACTCGTGCTCTACGAGGCCTTGACCGGCCTGAACCCGATTGCCGGGAGCGCGGGTCAGCGAGCCGCTCGGCTCAGGGCATATCTGCCCCCGGTGCGACGTCAGCGGCGCGATTTGCCGCGCGAGCTGGGGCGAGGCATAGACCTCGCGCTTCGCCCGCGACCCCGCGAGCGGGGGACGGTCCAGGAGTTTCAACTGGCCTTGTCTGCATCCCTCTCCGAGCTCAAAGACATTCCGGGCGTCGTGGAAGGGCCGTGGCGACCGCGCCTGTCCACGCGGGCGCCCGCAGCTCCGGGGGCAGCCACCTCTCCCGACGCCGTGCGCTCGCCGCTGCTCAGCCCGCCAGCGCGTGGTCGGCAGCGGCCACGCGAGGTCGCCGACGCACAGCGCCCTGCGGGACCGCTCCAAGGCACCGGGGCCTCCACGCCCGTCCCGTGGCCGCGGCGGGGGCTGGGCGCCGCCTGCGCGGGGCTGCTCGGGGCGTGGCTCGGCTCCCGGTTCCTGGGCCAGGCGGTGGCGGCACCGGCGGCGCTGGCGCTGATTGCCGGGGGAGCGGTGTTGCTATTGCCGAGAATCGGCTTCGTGTTGCTCGGCGTGACTCTGACGGTGGCGGCCGCAGCAGGCGGTCAGCCGGGCGAGGCGCTGTTGGTCGCGGCCGCCCTGTGCACGCCGGCGCTACTGCTAGCACGCTCTGGCTCGAACTGGCCCCTGGCGATCGGTGCGCCGCTGCTGGGCGCGGTCGGGCTGGCCGGCGCCTGGCCCGCCCTGGCCGCCCGAGCGTCAAACAGCTGGCAGCGGGCAGCGCTCGGATTCATCGGCTGGCTGTGGCTGATCGCCGCCGAGCTTCTGACCGGGTCGCGCTTCTACCTCAGGCTTCCGGCTGCCATCCCGCCGCGGACCGTCTGGGCCCCATCGATCTTTCACACCGCCCACCACGTATTGGGGGCGCTTGAGGGCTCGGGCGTGATCGCCGGCGCGCTGGTATGGGCTCTGGCGGCGGCGCTCCTGCCGATGGCGACAGGCTCCGGCTCGCTGGCGCGCAGCACGCTAAAGGTCACGGCGTGGGCCCTAGGGCTCGTGGCCGCAACTGCTATCGCGCTCACGGCGGGGAGCGGCCTCGCGCTTCGAAGCTTCGGAGTCGTGATGGCGGGCACGGTGGCGGCAGTGTTGGTCGCGCTGGGGCCGACCGCGCTTAGGGCCTGGCGATCCAGAGAAGTCCCGTAGCATCACCGTGGCCTAGATGGCAGTCATCTAGAGCGCCGCCCAGCCATCTCCATGAGCGTTCTCAGAAACCTCGAGAGCAAGATCGCCGGCCTCGTCGAAGGGACTTTCAGCCGTGCCTTTCGCTCAGAGGTCCGCCCGGTGGAGATCGCGCGCAAGCTGACGCGCGAGATGGACGAACACAAAGCCCTTTCGGTCTCGCGCACGTACGTCCCCAACGAGTATCGGGTGTATTTATCCCCACGTGACCGGCAGCGGTTCGCGGATTACGAGGATGCGCTGGCCTCGGAGCTGTCGGGATACCTGCTCGAGCATGCCCGTCGAGAACGTCTGGCGATGCTGTCCAAACCGGTGATCGAGTTCGAGACCGACGACCGCCTGCGCCTGGGTGAGTTCGGTATCCAGACGCGGGTGGTGCGGCCCGAGGAGGATGCGGGCGAGCCGGCCGTGGCCGATCCCGAGCCGAGCGGCCGAACGATGGTCTACAGCGCCGCGGGCCGAGTGGCCGAGCCGCTGGAGCAGCGGGCCCGCAGTCAGGGCCAGACCGCGCTGTTGCTGATCGACGGCAAGCGGCTCGTGGTCGGTTCCGGCGGCGTCACGATCGGCCGCAGCAGCAAGTGCGACGTGGTCCTCGACGATCAGAACGTGTCCCGCGAGCACGCGGACCTACGCCCCAGAGGCGGATCTTGGGTGCTGACCGACCTGGGCTCGACCAACGGCTCGAGCGTCAACGGCCGGCGGATCGACGCCCCGACCGTGATCAAGCGCGGCGACGAGATCGAGCTCGGCACATCGCGGATGCAGTTCGAGATCGAGTAGCGGTGGACGCAAACGATGTTGGATCCCGCATCAGTTGGCCTGAAGTTTGCGTTCCTCGCCGTGCTCTACCTGTTCTTGCTGTGGGTGACTTGGAGCGCGCTGCGCGACCTTCGTCGCGGGCGGGGCGGGGTGAGGACCGTGGACCGCGAGCGACCGCCCGACGCCACCGGGATGTACTCGGCGGCGGAGGGACTGATCGACGCGGACGGCGGTGTGGAGCCGCGACTGCTCGTGGAGCGTGCCGCGGGGCACGAGGCGGGAATCTCCTATGAGCTGGATAACAACGTTACCCTCGGGCGCGGGGATGTCGAGATTCGGCTCGACGATCCGTTCGCGTCCTCGCGGCACGCGCGGATCTCCCGGCAAGGCCCGGTTGTCGTAATCGAGGATCTTGGCTCCACGAACGGCACGTATCTAAACGATGAGCTGTTGACCGGGCCTCAGCCGCTTCACAGCGGCGACAGGATCCGGATCGGAGACAGCGAGTTCTCCTACGTGCAATAAAACGACAAGACATGCTCCGTGCCGCCGACACGATCGCCAAGACTGATACCGGCCGACAGCGCCGGGACAACGAGGACTCCGTGTACGCCCGTCCCCCGGTGTTCGTGGTGGCGGACGGGATGGGCGGAGCGCAGGCGGGTGAGGTCGCCTCGAAGCTGGCGGTGGAGGCGTTTGCGCAGGGGCTTCCAGATTCGGGAACAGCCGAGCAGCGGTTGGCCGAGCGTGTTGTGGAGGCCAACCGGCGGATCTTCGATGTGTCGCGCTCAGAGCGCGAGCGGGCAGGCATGGGGACCACGCTCACGGCAGCGATGCTCGATGGCTCGCAGGTGGCGATTGCCCACGTCGGCGACAGCCGGGCCTACCTGTTCCGTGAGCGCTCGCTCAAGCGGCTGACGCGCGACCATTCGCTGGTCGACGAGCTGGTTCGGCGCGGCAAGCTGACCGAGGAGCAGGCAGCCGAGCATCCGCAGCGCTCGATCATCACCCGGGCGCTGGGTCCCGAGCCCGACGTGGAGGTGGACACCTGGTCCTACCCCGTCCGCGCCGGCGACGTGCTTTTGCTTTGCAGCGACGGCTTGACCTCGATGGTCCCCGAGGAGCGGGTGGAAGAGGTCCTGTCTTCGAATGAGCGCCTCGACGCCGCTGCTCAGGCCCTGATCGACGAGGCAAACGCAGCCGGCGGGCGGGACAACATCACGGTCGTTCTATTCCGCATCGAGGACGTAGAGGGCTCGGGCGACGGCGCGGTAGAGCAGCCGACGATGGTGGGCGCTCCGGCGGTGCAGGCGCCGGCCGAGGACCCCGGGCCGCAGGCAAGCTCCGCTCGAGCGGCGCCCAGCGCGCCTTCCGGGCGCCGGCAGCAGGCAGCCCCAACCGACCGCGCGCGCCAGGCGCCCGTGCCGGTGGTCGAAGCTGGCCGCCGGCCCCGGCCACGCGACCGGGTGGACCGACGCTGGCATAAGCCGCTGGTCGCCCTGATCGCCACGGTAATCGTTCTGTTTTTGATCGTCGGCGGCGGGTATCTCGCCACGCGCCAGCTGTACTTCATCGGCACCAACTCCCAGGGGATCGTGACGATCTACCGGGGGCTGCCGTATGACCTCCCGGCCGGCATCCACCTTTACGAAACGTTCTACACCTCCGGTCTGCCCGCGGCGCTGGTGCCCGCTGACCGCCGCGGGGCGATCTTCAACAACGATCTGCGCTCCCAGTCCGATGCTTCGTCACTGGTGCGCCAGCTGGAGCTCGGCAAGGTCTCCTCGTGAGGGCGCGCAACCGCGAGCTGTTCGCGCTGATACCGGCATCGCTGCTGGTCACAGCCGGCTTCGCCGGCGTCTTCATTCAGCGCTCGAACGTGCTCTCCAACGTCTCCTTGACTTATGGGGCGATCTTCCTCGGGCTGTGCGTCGCCGGTCACGTCGTTATTCGGATCACGCTGCCCAATGCCGACCCTTACCTGTTCCCGTTGGCCGCGGTGCTGGCGAGCTTCGGGATCGTCATGGTCTACCGGATCGACGCCACCCAGGCGCGGCTGCAAGCGCAGTGGTTCGTGCTGGGGCTGATCCTGTTCGCGGCCACCATCATCGTGTTCCGCGACTACCGCAAGCTGGAGCGCTACCGGTACGTGATCATGGCCGGCTCGCTGCTGCTGCTGGTGTTGCCCAGATTGCCGGGCATCGGCTATGCCGCCAACGGGGCCTACCTGGGGGTCCGCATTCCTGGGCTGTTCGTCTTCCAGCCGCCGGAGTTCGCAAAGATCGGGCTGGTCATATTCCTGGCCAGCTACCTTCGCGACACCCGGCAGGTGCTGGTGATGGGCGCCAGGCGCATCCTGGGCGTGACGATCCCCCCGCTCAAGCATTTCGGCCCGGTGCTTCTGATCTGGGGCCTGGCGATGGGGATCCTGGTCGTGCTCTCGGACATCGGGTCGTCGGTGATGTTCTACGGGGCGCTGCTGGCGATGCTCTACGTGGCGACCAACCGGCTGTCGTTCGTGGTGCTGGGCGTGATCGCGGCGGCGATCGGGTTTTGGTTCCTCGGCACACACATCCCGCACGTCCACGCCCGGGTGGAGACCTGGCTTCACCCCTTCGACCCCCGCCTCTACCACTCGCCGCTCGGCAGCTATCAGATCGCCAACTCGATTTTCGCCCAGGCAGCGGGTGGGATGTTCGGCCAGGGGTTCGGCCAGGCGATCCTCACGATTCCGGGAACGCACGCATACCTGCTGCCAGCGCCGCAGACCGACATGATCTACGCCGTCATCACGGACGAGCTCGGCCTGTTCGGCGCCGCCGCGGTCCTGCTCACATACCTGCTGCTCGTGTGGCGGGGGTTCAAGGTGGCGATGCTTGCCCGCGACTCGTTCTCGACGCTGCTGGTCGCCGGATTGACGGCGATGCTCGCCCTCCAGGTATTCGTCATCGTCGGCGGGGTTACGCGCGTCATCCCCCTGACCGGCGTCACGCTGCCGTTCATTTCCTACGGCGGCTCCTCGATCCTGGCCAACTTCGTGCTGCTGGCGCTGATGCTGCTGGTATCCGACCGGGCTCGGAGGCCGGAGGGAGCAAGCTAGGTGACCGGTACTTGCCGCGGTGAATACCCGTGAACCTCCCGATCATGCGGCTGTTCGTGGTCGTGGTTGCGCTGTTTGCGCTGCTGTTCGTGTGGACCTCGCGGTGGACGGTGTTCGAGGCCTCCTCGTTGGACAACAACTCGCTCAACAGCCGCACGCTGATCGACGAGCTGCGAATCAAGCGGGGGCGGATTCTGGCCGACGACGGGACGGTGCTGGCACGCTCCGTCCCCCAGCCGGGGCACACCTGGTCACGCACCTACCCCACCGGTGCGCTATTTGCGCAGGCGGTCGGGTACTCGATCGCGGCCCAGGGCCGGGCCGCCGGCCTCGAGCGCTCGCGCGGCTCTGAGCTGCGTGGGCTGCAGACCGGCGTGTCCTCGGTCTTTGGCCAGCTCGGCGGCGCCGACCGGGTCGGCGATGACATCGACACGACGCTCGACCCGAAGGCCCAGCAGATCGCCGTACAGGAGCTGACGGGGCAACACGGGTCGGTGGTGGCGCTCAACCCGCGGACGGGCGCGGTCAAGGTCCTGTACGCCAACCCCTCATACAACGACAACAACGTCGACCAGCCCGGGCAGTCGACCTTCAACCGCTCCACCCAGGCCTCCTATCCGCCGGGATCGACGTTCAAGATCGTGACGGCCACCGCCGCCATCGACAGCGGCAAGTTCACGCCGGGCTCGGTGGTCAACGGCGACTCTCCGAAGCCGATCTCGGGTGTGCCGCTCAACAACGACGGCAACAAGTCGTGGGGCGACATCGACCTGACGACGGCGCTGACCTACTCTGTCAACACGGTCTGGGCACAAGTGGCGCAGGACGTCGGCCGCGCGACCATGACCAAGTACATGCAGCGGTTTGGGTTCTATTCAAAGCCCCCACTCGACTACCCCCCTGGCGAGTTGAACGCGAGCCGCCCGTATGACCCCAAGGGGCGTGCCTATCCCCTGGCCAGCCCTAGTGAGGACATCGGGCGGATCGGCATTGGGCAGGGCGGCTTGCTCGTCACGCCACTGCAGATGGCAATGGTCGCTGCCGCGGTTGCCGACGGCGGCAAGCTGATGGTGCCCCACCTCACTTCGAAGGTCGTCGACCAGACCGGGCGCACCGTCGAGACGATCAAGCCCAGGTTCTACAACCAGGTGATGAAGCCGTCGTCCGCCGCACAGATCACCCAGATGATGACCAAGGTCGTCGAGGAAGGAACCGGCACCCCGGCTCAGCTGGGCGGCGTCAGCGTGGCGGGGAAGACCGGCACGGCCTCGATCGGTCCCACAGGCTCGAACCTGACCGAGCCGTGGTTCATCGGCTTCGCACCGGTTAGCGACCCGAAGGTCGCGGTGGCCGTGACGATCGACCAGACCCAGGGCGGGTTCGGTGGCACGGTCGCTGCTCCCATCGCCGCCAAGGTGATGCAGACGCTGCTCTCCGAGGGACAGTGATGGCGCCCGACGCGGTGCTCGGCTCGACGGTGGACGGCCGCTACAAGGTGCTCTCGCGCCTGGGTGCCGGCGGGATGGCCGACGTCTACCTGGCGGAAGACGAGCAGCTGGGGCGCAAGGTGGCGCTGAAGCTGCTGCACCGGCGGTTCGCTGAGGATCCGGGCTTCGTCGAGCGCTTCCGGCGCGAGGCCCAGGCTGCCGCCGGCCTCCAGCACCAAAACGTCGTCGGCGTCTACGACCGAGGCGATTTCGATGGCACCTACTACATTGCGATGGAGTACGTCGCCGGCCGGACGCTCAAGCAGCTGATCCGCGACGAGGCGCCGCTGGAGCCGGTGCGGGCGATCGACATCACGCTCCAGATCCTCAAGGCCGCCCGCTTCGCCCATCGTCGGGGCGTGATCCACCGCGACCTGAAGCCCCACAACGTGATGATCGGCGACGACGACCAGGCCAAGGTCACAGACTTCGGCATCGCCCGCGCCGGGGCTTCGGACATGACCGAGACGGGATCAATCCTGGGCACGGCCCAGTACCTCTCTCCCGAGCAGGCACAGGGTCACGCCGTCAGCGCCTCCTCGGATCTCTACTCGATCGCCGTGGTGCTCTACGAGATGCTCACCGGCGGCGTGCCGTTCGACGGCGATCAGGCGGTGACGATCGCCATCAAGCACGTCTCGCAGGCGCCCACCGCGCTGACCGCGGTGAACCCGAGCGTCCCGCCGGAGCTGGAGCAGGTGGTGATGTGGGCGCTGAACAAGAACCCCGCCGACCGCCCAGCGGATGCGGACCAGTTCATCGCGGCCTTGGAGCACGCCAAGGCGGCGATCATCTCCGGGGGCGCCGGGCAGCGCACGTCAGCCATCGCCGCCGTGGGAGCTGTGGGAGCGGCCGCCGGTGGGGCCGTTCCCGTCCCGGCAACGGCCTCGACCGCTGGTTCGGAAACGACCCCACCGCCGGTTGTGCCGGCCCCCGTCGACGGCAATGGTGGAGCGCCGCCGCCCGAGGAGCCTCCCGGAACGCCTCGCAGGCGCCGCAGGCGAACCTATTGGCTCGCGGCGTTGGTGCTGCTGCTGGCGGCTGGGGCGGGGGTCGCGGCGTATCTGCTGACCCGCCCGGCGCAGAAGGCGGTGACGCCGGTGGTGGGCGAGCAGTTTGATACCGCCCGCACGCAGCTGCTCGACGCCGGCTTCAAGGTCTCCGAGCTCGAGGAGAGCAGCAACCATCCCCTCGGTTACGTGTTCGCCCAGAACCCGCCCGGCGGGACGAAGGTGGACGTCGGCTCCACTGTCACGTTGACCGTTTCGGCCGGGCCACAGAGCACGAACGTCCCTGCGGTGCAGGGAGAGACGCTGTCGCAGGCCAAGCAGGCGATCACCAAGGCGCATCTGACCGTGGGCGTGATCCAGCACCAACACTCGAGTCAGGTGGCGTCAGGCGACGTGGTCTCGACCTCGCCGTCGGCTGGCCAGTCCGTGCCGGTGGGCAGCGCCGTCGTGATCGTGGTCTCCTCCGGTAAGCCGCTCGTATCGGTGCCGAACGTCGTTGGTCAGTCGCAGGCAAGCGCCACCTCGTCGCTGCAGTCGGCGGGCCTCAGCGTGACCAGCACCACCCAGACCAGCGCAAGCACGCCGGCCGGCAACGTGATCAGCGAGAGCCCGGCCAGTGGCACGCTGGTGGCTCCCGGCTCGACCGCGACGATCGTGGTCGCCCAGGCCCAGCCGAAGAAGCCGAACAACACGGCCACGGTTCCGGACGTGAAGGGCGACACGACCGCCGCCGCGAACAGCGCGCTGAGCGCCGCCGGTTTCAGCGTCAGCCAGACGACCAAGACCGTCTCCAACAAGAGCAAGGACGGCACCGTCCTCAGCCAGAGCCCGTCCTCCGGCGCCACCGCCAAAAAGGGCTCGACCGTGACGATCGTAGTGGGCCAGTTCCAGCAGCCGGCCGGCGGAACGACGACTACGACCACCACCGGCACCACGACCACGGGGCCGTGAGCGGCACCCGGGTCGCCGTTCTCGGCGGAGGACGCTCGTCGGAGCATGAGGTCTCGCTGGCCTCTGCGGCCTCGGTCCGCGCTGGGCTCCGGCAGGCCGGTCACGAGGCGATCGAGATCGAGGTTGGGCGCGACGGCGTCTGGCGGCGAGACGGGACACCGCTGACGCTGACTCCCGGCCAGGGGCTGACCGGCGCCGACGTAGTGTTTCCGGCGTTGCACGGGCCGTTCGGCGAGGACGGGACCGTCCAGGGACTGCTCGAGTGCCTCGATGTCCCCTATGTGGGCGCGGGTGTGTTGGCCTCGGCGCTGTGCATGGACAAGGTTCTCTTCAAGGAACTGATGGGAAGCGCGGGCGTCCCCCAGGTGGATTACCGCGCCGTGCGCCTCGAGCGCTATCGGGCCAATCCCCAGTTGGCGCTGGAGTCGATCGCCCAGCTGGCCCTGCCGGTGTTCGTCAAGCCGGCCCGCCTGGGTTCCTCGGTGGGCATTGCGCGGGTCGCGGATCCCCAGGCTCTGCCCGCCGCCCTGGACGGCGCGTTTGGCCACGACCCGCTGGTGATCGTCGAGGCTGCGGCTGGCGGCATCGAGGTGGAGTGCTCGGTGATCGGGAATGAGCAACCGATCGCGTCCGAGCCGGGGGAGATCCTGCTGGCCTCGGGCGAGCAGGGCTGGTACGACTTCGAAGCCAAGTACGCGCCAGGGGGAATGGAGCTGATCGTCCCCGCCCGGGTTGGCGAGCGGGTGCGAGCGCGAGTGCAGGAGCTCGCGCTGGAGACCTTCCGTCGCACCGGCTGCTGTGGGCTGGCCCGGGTCGACTTCTTCGTCCAGGGCGAGAGGGTGCTGGTGAACGAGCTCAACACGATCCCCGGCTTCACCGAGACGAGCGTGTTCGGCGCCCTGTTCGCCGCCAGCGGGATCCCCTACCCCGACCTGCTCGACCGCCTCCTGCAGCTGGCGCGGGAGCGCCACGAGGCCGATCGGGCCCACCTCTACTGACGAGGCTGCGCATGCGCAGCCTCGCCGCGGGCGCATGCGCCCGCGGGCCCGCCGAACATGTTCGGCGGGCGACTACCGATAGACCAAGATCTCGCTGAGCTGGATGCTGTTCTGCCCCGGAGGCAGGCTGGTGATCCACACCAGGTAGTAGCGGTAACGGGCGCCGTCGGTGCTCAGCATGATGTCCGTGCGGCGCTGAACCGAGTTCGCGCTTCCTACCAACGTCCAGCTGTCGGCGTTGCCGCCGGGATCCGTTGTCGTGGGGTCGGGCGGTGTGTTGCGAACGCGGATCTGCACGTTCCAGCCGGGAGTAGCGGTCAAAAGCCGGATCTCGTGTGCTGAGACGCCCGGGTTGGCATCGACGTACACGCCGACACCCGGTTTGCCGAGCGTGCCGCTGTAGTACTGCTGCGTCTGCCAGTAGGTCTGCGGGTTGCCATCGATCGCCAGACCCGCCTGGTTGTCGTTCTGCGAGGTGTCGCCGCCCAGGCCGTCGGGGTTATAAGCATGGGCGCAACTCGAGCACAGGACGACCTGACTCAGCTTGGCCGGCGGGGTCTGAGTCACCCTGCCGACGCCGTGGTGCGTGCGAGTGCTCAACCAAACGATGACGCCGGCGACGATGGCGACGACAATCAGCGCCAGCAACGTAGTCCACACGCGGTGGCGAACCCAGAACGGGATCCGGCGCTGCGTTCCGGCGGGCAGCGTGCGCAGGACTGCGGTGACCTCGCCGGGCGTGTGGCCGCCGCGCGCGGTCTCGATCGCCAGCACGTCCTCCAGGTCGGCGATCAGCTCAGCGTCGTCCGCATACCGATCCTCCAGGCGCTTTGCGGTCGCCCGCTCCACCACCGCGGCCAGTGCCGCCGACACTTCCGGGCGCCTGATCTGGATGTCTGGCACCTCCTCGCGGACGTGCTTCATCGCCACCGCTACCTGGCTGTCGCCGGTGAACGGGACTTCGCCGCTCAGCATCTCGTAGAGCACCACGCCCAGCGAGTAGAGGTCCGATTGCCCAGTGACGGGATGTCCCAAGGCCTGCTCAGGCGAGACGTAGTCGGTTGTCCCCAGCACGCGGCCGTCGGCGGTCAACCCGTCTTCTTCGAGCGTGCGGGCGATCCCGAAGTCGGTCACCTTGGCTGACCCCTCCTCGTCGATCAGCACGTTCTGGGGCTTCACGTCCCGGTGGACGATGTGGCGCGCGTGGGCGGCGCCCAGCGCACGGGCGATCTCGATCGCATACGCCACGGCCTCCGTGATCGGCAGCCGGCCTTCGCGGCGGATGCGCTCCTTCAGCGTCTCTCCCTCCACGTACTCGAACACGATGTACGGCCGCCCTTCGTCCTCGCCGGCGTCGATCACGCCCACCACGTGCGGGTGGGAAAGCTGCGCCACGGCCCGCGCCTCACGCCGGAACCGCTTGAGCTGATCGATGGCGCTGGGGTCCGGCTCGGTGTCGAGCCGCGAGTCGTCGGGGCCCGCCGGAGCCACCGCGCGGCTGACGATCTCGCGGTTCATGAGCTTGATCGCCACCCGGCGCTGGAGGGTCTCATCCAGCGCTCGGTAGACCGTCGACATGCCGCCCGCGCCGATCCGAGCCTCTAACCGGTAGCGGCCATTGAGGGTCGTGCCGAGCAGCGTGGTCATGTGCTGCCTCTATTTTGCGCTACGTGAGCGTTGTGCACGTTCGCTATTACACGGATCCGGCGTGCTCCTGGTCCTGGGCGCTCGAGCCAGCGGTGCGCAGGCTGCAGCACGAGTTCGACGGCGGCCTGCGTTTCACCTATGTCATGTGCGGGATGATGCGCGAGCTGACAGACCCGGTGGAACCCGTGCGGCAGATGCTCGAGGCCTCCGCCCAGAGCGGGATGCCGGTGGATCCGCGGCTGTGGCTCGATGGCCCACCGGCCGGCTCCCACCCGGCTTGCATCGCCGTCAAGGCCGCGGCTGAGCAAGGCCAGGAGGGTCGCTACCTGCGCCGGCTGCGCGAGGGCTTCCAATGTCGCCGCCGGAAGCTTGACCGTGCCGACTCGCTGTTGGAGGAGGCACGCGCAACTGGGGGAATCGACCTCGGGCGCTTTCGTATAGACCTTGGCTCTCACGCCACGCTCGAGGCCTTTGGCGCCGACCTGGAGCTCGGCCGCACCGCGCCCGAGCAGCATCATGCGCCGGGGACCGGCCGGGTGAAGCTGCCCTCGCTCGAGTTCGAGGGCAGCGGCGGGACGCGCGGGGTGTATGGCTATGCCGACTACGGGGCATTGCGTGACGCGGCGCTGGGCGCCGGCGCCACACCGTGCGAAGTCGCCGCAGCCACGCCTGCAGTAGAGGACGCGTTAGGTCAGTTTCAGCCGATGGCCACGGCCGAGGTAGCGGCTGTCTGCCAGCTTCCCGGCCCCCGTGCCCCCGCCGAGCTGTGGCGGCTGGCCAGCGAGTGGCACGTCAAGCCGGAGCGATTGGGGAGCGGCGAGTTGTGGACGCTGGCCTAAAGTCGCTGGCCCCGGGCAGGCGCCTGATGACCAGCGCACTCACCAGGACGCGGTACAGGGCGTAGGGCGCCAGCGAGCCGCCGCGGTCCAGCGGGCGGATCAGCCTCGCCGCCGCGAGTGCGGAGGCAAACGACGCGCCGGCTCCCAGCGCGAACGGTGTGGCGGCGCCCGGAGGCAGCCCGCGACTGCGCACGCGGATCGTCTTCAGCGCGGCGGCGCCGCCGATCACGGGTAGCGCGGTGTGCTGAGATAGGCGGGCTGAGTCCGCGCGCGTGAACCGCCGGGCCCGCGCTGCCGCCCGCGTCGCGCCACCACGGGACACGCCCGGAAAGAGCGCGCAAGCCTGTGCCAGCCCGAGACACAGCGCGTCGGCCGGACGCGCGTCGCGTGTGTCTCGCAGCTGCGGGCTGCGGTCCGCCCAGGCCATGGCCACCGCACCGGCGAGAAGCCCAGCGACGATCGTCCGGGGCGTACCCAGGCGGCGCTCGATCGGGCGCTCGAGCAAATATCCGAACACCGCGGGGGGTGCTGCGGAGACGGCGATCAACGTCGCCAGCCGGGGACTGATGCCGCGCACCACCCTCGAGACGTCAGCGCGCAGCGAGATCAGCAGCGCCGCCGCCGTGCCCGCGTGGAGCGCCACCTCGAACGCCTTTCGAAGGTCGTCGTCGAGCTCCTGGTAGTCCCAGCCCAACAGCCAGGGGACTAGGCTCAGATGTGCCGAGGAGGAGATCGGGAGCAGCTCGGCTGGTCCGTGAACGGCCCCTAGGGCCAGCGCCTGCCCCGGCGCCAACCCGCCGGCCGTCGCAGTCCTAAACCGCCGGCTAGTCGGAAAGCGCATCCACCGCCGGATCGCGCCGCACCCCCCGTGCGCGGCGCACGCGGAAGATCAGATAGACGATCGCGGCCACGACAATCACTGCACCCACGTAGTCCACGTACTCCAGGTGGTGTCGCCAGTTCTGCCAATTTCGCCCAACCTCCCGCCCCAGGATCGCCAGCCCCGTCACCCAGGGAATCGACCCCAGCGTCGTGAACAGCGCGAAACGCTTGAACGGCATCTCGGCTACGCCCGCCGCGTAAGGGAAAGCCGAGCGCACAACGGGAATCAGGCGCGAGACGAGCATCATCGGCGAGCCGTAGCGAGCGAACCACCGGTTAGCGCGGTCTAGCCGGCGCTGAGAGACATGAAGCTTCGAGCCCTGCCGTTCCAGCAGCCCCCCACGGCCGTAATAGCCGATCGTGTAGGCGATCGTGGCCCCCAGAACGTCGCCGATGACGCCGGCCACGATGATGCCCGGCAGGCTCAGCGTCCCTTTGTACGCGTCGAAGCCGGCGAACAGCATCGTGGGCTCCGTGCCGGGCACCGCGATCACCCCGGTCATGGCCATCAGCAGTGTCACCCCGGCCAGTCCCAGGCTCCCGATCGCGTTGGTTGCCAGGTTGACCAGCGGGGCGGTCAGAGAAGCAAGGCCCAGCACGGGGGCCAAGCGTAGCGTCAGCCATCGCTAGGGTTGACCCTCGATCAGATGAGTATTCCGTTATTCGACAACGAGTCCGCGCTTCATCCGCTGCGCGCCGAGATTGTCGAGCGCGCGGTAGAGGTGATAGAGCGCGGCCGCTACATCCTCGGCCCGGAGGTACGCGCGTTCGAGGAGGAGTTTGCGTCCTACCTCGGCGTCAGACACGCGGTGGGGGTGGCAAACGGGACCGACGCCATCACGATCGCGCTACGAGCGCTGGGCGTCCAGCCGGGCGATGAAGTCGTCGTGCCGTCGTTCACTTTCTACGCCAGCGCCGAGGCGGTCGTCACCGCCGGCGCCCGGCCCGTCTTCTGCGACGTCGATCCTGACACGCGCAACGTGACGGTCGACACGGTGCGCGCCGCGCTGACGCCACGGACGAGGGCTGTGATGGCCGTCGATCTATTTGGCTGCCCGGCGCCGATTCCGGAGCTCAAGCGCCTCGGGCTGCCCGTGCTGGAGGATGCGGCGCAGGCGGCCGGTGCGAGCCTCGAGGACAAGCGGGCCGGGGCCCTCGGCGATGTGGCGACGTTCTCCTTCTATCCCTCAAAGAACTTGCCGTGCTTTGGCGACGGGGGAGCGGTGACCACTGACGACGACGCAGTCGCCGAGGAGGTGCGGACCCTGCGCTTCCATGGCTCGCGCGACAAGCAAACGTTCATTGAGGTTGGTTACAACTCGCGCCTCGATGAGCTTCAGGCTGCCCTCCTGCGCGTGCTGCTGCCGCACCTCGACACCTGGAGCGAGGCGCGCCGGCGGGCGGGCGAGGAGTACGTCCAGGGAGGGCTGGGGCGCCTGGTCGGGCTGCCGGCTCCGCCAGCCGACGCAGCTCCGGCATGGCATCTGTTCGTGGTCACCCACCCCCATGCCGACGGGCTTGTGCCGGAGCTGAACGCGCTGGGGATCGAAGCTCGCGGCTATTACCGAGTGCCTGTCCACCAGCAGCCCGCGATGGCCCGCTTTAACCAGAGCGAGCTTCCTGTCACGGAGGAACTAGCGCGGACTAACTTCGCCCTGCCTATCAGCCCAGTTGCGGAGCGCTCGCAGGTGGGCGATGTGGTCGGCGCGATCCAGCAGCTGCTGGGGTCTCCTGCGGCGCAGGCCCGGTGAGGGTCTGGGTCGACTTCACGAACTCACCGCACGTACTCGTCCTGCGGCCGGTGATCGAGGAGCTGCGCGCCCGAGGCCACCACGTGGAGGTCACCGCGCGCGACTTCGCGCAGACCCTTGGCCTCTGCCGGCGCCTGGGCATTGAGCACACGGTGATCGGCAGACACGGTGGCGGCGGCTTGGCGGGCAAGGCCCGCGGCCTCGTATCGCGCTCGCTGGCCCTGACCCGTTGGGCTGCCCCGCGGAAGTTCGACCTGGCGCTGGGCCACGGCTCAAACGATGTGACGGTGGCCGCGGCGATCCTTCGGATCCCCTCCTCGACGATGTTCGACTACGAGTGGGCCACCGTCCAGCACAACATCAACTGCCGCTTGGCGCGAGCGGTGGTGATCCCTGAAGCAATCCCCCCTGAACGCCTCCACCGCTATGGCGCGCGGGGCAAGCTGCGGCGCTACGAGGGCCTCAAGGAGGAGTACTACCTGGCGGACTTCGAGCCCGATCAGAGCGTGCTTGGGGAGCTGGATCTGGACCGCCAGCAGCCGATCGCGGTGCTGCGGACGCCACCGGCCGTCTCGCTCTATCACCGGTTCGAAAACGACCTTTTCGGCCAGGTGCTCGAGCGGCTGCGAGGGCGACAGGCGGTGGTGCTGCCTCGCACCGAGCAGCAGCGCTCCGAACTAGTTCGCGCGGGGGGCTGGATCGTTCCCGAGCGGGCGATCGACGCCCAGTCCCTGATCGCCGATGCCGACCTTGTGGTCTCCGCCGGCGGCACGATGAACCGCGAGGCGGTGGCGCTTGGGGCGCCCGTCTACACGATCTTCGAGGGAAAGATGGGTGCCGTCGACGAGCAGCTGATCGCGCAGGGGCGGCTCAAGCGTCTCACGCGGGCGGGGGAGGTACAGCTCGCAAAGCGCGCCGATTACGACAGCTCGGCGGTACGCGTGCGCCGTGACCCGGCGGTGCTCACCGCCCTGCTGACGTCGCCGCTCACCCCGACGCCATAACCAAACGCTCGCACTCGGCGCGTAAGGGCCCCTAAAATCGGGACACATGCGCCGGCGGATGAGATCCGCGGCCCTCCCCGTTCACCGGCATTCGCTCCCGCAGCTCGTGGTGGACGGCGTGCTGGTCGCGCTCGCCTATTACCTAGCGTTCCGGTTGCGCTTCGAGGCGCTCCCGGCGCGCTACGCCCACCTGCTGGACGACACGATCCCGTGGGTGGTCGTCGGGACGCTGCTCGTGCTGGCGGCGTTCGGCGCTTACCAGCGGCTGTGGACGCTGGTCTCACAGCGCGACTACGAGGCGGTGCTGAAGGCCGCGATCTCGGCCACCGTGATCATCGTGGGAGCGATCACGCTGTTTCACCCGGTTCAGACCGCGCCCGCCCCAGGGGTCCCCAGCACCGCCGTGACATTGCCCGCCAGCGTGATTGCGCTCTTCTTCCTGCTGACGCTGATGCTGTTGATCGGCGCCCGCTTTCTGGTCCACCTCACCGCCGAGGGCCGGGTGCGGAGCTTCAAGGTGGCCAAGGGCGCTCGCGACGTGCTGATCGTCGGCGGCGGCGACGGCGGACGGCTCGTCGTACGAGAGCTGGTGCGGAATCCCCAGCTGCGCCTGCGCCCGGTGGGGTTCGTCGACGACGATCCCCGCAAGCAGGGATTAAAGGACGAGTACGGGCTGCGGGTCCTGGGCTCGACCTCCACCGGCGATCTGGCAAAGGTCCTTGACGAGGTCGAACCTCAAGAGGTCGTGATCGCGATCCCGTCCGCCCCGGGGACGCTGCGGGCCCGGGTCGTCGCCGCCTGCCGCGAGCGCGGGATTCCGGTCCGGACCACGCCTACCATGTTCGAGCTACTGCGCGACGGGTCGGGGCACCTGGCGGTGACGCGCCAGCTGCGCGAAGTGCGGGTGGAGGACGTCCTCGGACGAGAGCCGGTGCTAATGGAGCTCGAGCGGGTGGGCGCCTACCTCTCGGGTCAGGTCGTACTGGTCACCGGTGCCGGCGGGTCGATCGGCTCCGAGCTCTGCCGGCAGATCGCGCGCGTCGGCCCCCGTCAGCTGATACTCGTTGATCACGCAGAGGACAACCTGTTCGAGATCCAGCGCGAGCTCGAGGAGGACCGCCACGTTCGCACCGCCGTCCCGGTCCTGGCGGACTGCAAGGAGGAGGAGCGGATCCGCGAGGTGTTCGCCGAGTACCGACCGGCGCTCGTCTTCCACGCGGCCGCCTACAAGCACGTCAGGATGATGGAGGTAAACCCCGTCGAAGCCGTGCGCAACAACGCGCTCGCCACGCGCGTAGTGGCGCGCGTCGCAGGCGAACTCGGGGTCGCGACGTTCGTGCTGGTCTCCACGGACAAGGCCGTCAAGCCGGCGACCGTGATGGGGGCCTCCAAGGCGCTCGCCGAGTGGGCCGTGGAGGCCGCCGCCGCAGGGTTCCCCGCCACCAGCTTCGCCACGGTCCGGTTCGGCAACGTCCTCGGCTCGTCAGGGTCGGTGGTCCCAATCTTCCGTCGCCAGATCGCTGCCGGAGGCCCGGTAACCGTCACCGATGCCCGAATGACGCGCTACTTCATGACGATCCCAGAGGCCGTCCAGCTCATCATCCGGGCTGGATCCCTCGTCGATCCCCAGCGCGCTCGCGGCGGCGAAGTGTTCGTGCTCGAGATGGGCGAGCCCGTACGAATCATCGAGCTTGCGGAAGCCATGATCCGCCTGTCGGGACTCGAGCCGGAGCGCGACATCGCGATCGAGATCGTCGGCGCCAGGCCGGGTGAGAAGTTTCACGAGGACTTGTTCAATCCACACGAGGTGCCGCAGCCGACGCCGGCGCAGCGCATCGTTCGCGCCGAGCACGAGCCACTCGACCCCGAGTGGGTGGAGCAAACTTTTGACCGCGTGAACCTGCTGGTGCTGGAGGGCGATGCCCGCGCCTTGGCGCAGGAGGTCTCGAGGCTGGCGGAGGCGATGGTCACGCCGGCCCGAGTCCCGGCTGTCGGTGGTGCCGCGGGCTCGGCTGTCGGTGGTACGTCCGGCCGGGCTGTCGGTGGTGCCCAGGGCCGGGGCAACCGGACCGCAACGTAGACTGCCTGATCCTAGAAGTGCATTTCCTCTTCGCCTTCTCCATCCATCACTTCATCTCTTCCGTCGGCGCCGACGCGGGGTTTGCCGCGATCATCGGCTTGGCGATCCTCGTGCTCCTGTACTTCGCGCAGGCCCGGGAGACAACGACGCTCCGTGACGAGGCGATCTCCGCGTCGCAGCGCGTAGAGCAGCTCGAGCGCCGCGTGGCCGCACTCGGCTCACCGGCCGTGACGCCGCCGCCGGAGGGAGTGGCGGGCCAAGCGACGGCCAGCGCGCAGACTGCTGGCACTCCGGCCGGAGGCGCTGCCCAGAGCGCCGGTGGCGCGGCCGCCCCCGCGGGACCCCCGGTTACCGGCGTGGCGCCCTCTTCTCGGCCCGCAAACCCCCGGCCGCTGGCGAGCCCAGCAGCGTCTGCGGCCGCCTCGCAGGCACCCGGTCGAGTCGCGGACGCCGAAGCGCGCCCGCCGATCCCGGCGGCGCCCGCCGGAGTCGGCGCTCCCGCGCTGATCGACGCCACGCGCCTGATCCCGGTCTCAGCCGACGCGGGCGGTGCTCCACAGGCCGGAGCCCAGGCGCCACCTGGCGTCGAGCCGGCCGAAGCCGATGAACCCGACGGCCCGCAGCGCGCCGACCAACAGGCAAAGCCCACCGCCGCCACTGCGCTGGCGACGCCCCCGCCCGCTACAGCCGCCGCCGGCGCGGCCGGGCCGCCACCGATCGCACCCGCCGGGCAGACCGGGTCCTCACCCATCGCAGCCTCTGGCCCGCCAACCCCGGTGGGCGCCAACGGGGCGAGCGAGCCGGAGCGTGCCACCGCCGGCGCCGGGAACCGGCTGCCGCCGCGGCTTGCGCTGCGTCCGGACGCCCCCGGACTATCAGCGTCGCTTTCGCCTGGACGGCGCAGCGCCAGGACGCGATGGCTACCAGCGTTGGTGGCGTTGCTTCTTGCCGCCGCCGTGGCAGTCGTGCTGCTGGTCGTGACATCCAATGGCTCGAGCGCCCGGCACACGGCCGGCACCAGGAGCACGAATGCGCCAGTCCCCGCCACCGGCTCGCGCGCCGGCTTCAAAGCCAGCTCGGTGACGGTGGCCGTGCTGAACGGTACGGACGTCTCACAGCTCGCACACCGCGTGGCGCAGAAGCTCGCCCACAGCGGCTACAGGGGCGGCGCGGTGGCCACTGCCGCCGATCAGACCCATACCACCACGATCGTCGCCTTTCTCCCCGGCTTCCGCACCGACGCATCGCACGTAGCCGGAACGCTCACTCTGCCCGCCACTGCCGTTCAGGCCGCCGACCAGAGTGCGCGAGCGATCGCCTGCCCGCCCCCGGGAGCGTGCTCGGCGAACGTGATCGTGACGGTCGGCTCCGATCTGACCAACAGTCACTAAGCGCGGCAGTAGCCATACTCCGGCCCCATGGTGGACCTGCTCGAACTCCCGCACAGGAGCGAGAAGCCGCGCGACCAGGGAGTGACGCATGTCATCGACCGCGGGCTTTCGGTCGCCGAGGTGGACGGGCTGATCGAAGTCGCCGGTGCGTCGGTGGACATCGTCAAGCTGGGATGGGGCACGGCGCTCAAGACGGGGAACCTGGAGCCAAAGCTCGAGCGCTATCGCCAGCACGGCATCCCCGTGGTGCTGGGCGGCACGCTGACCGAGCTGGCGATCGCCCAAGATCGTCTCGAGCGGCTCGTGGAATGGGTCAAGGAGCTCGGGCTGGGACATTTTGAGATCTCTGACGGCACGATCGCGCTCGACCACGAGCGGAAGGTAGAGCTGATCGCGCGCCTGACCGAGGACTTCGTCGTGTTGTCCGAAGTCGGCTCAAAGGACGACACGGGGGCGATCACCCCTCCCTACCGTTGGGTCGAGCAGATGCGCGGCGAGCTAGACGCCGGGGCGTGGAAGGTGATCGCGGAGGGGCGCGAAGCGGGCACTGCCGGCATATTCAGGCCCACGGGCGAGGTAAGGGAGGGCCTGATCGGAGAGGTCGTCCACGAGATCGACTCCGGCCAGATCCTGTTCGACGCCCCGAACAAGCATCAGCAGGTGTGGTTTGTGCGGCGCTTCGGCCCCGAGGTCAACCTGTCGAACATCGCTCCCCACGACGTTCTGGCGCTCGAGACCCTACGCGTCGGGCTGCGCTCGGACACGCTGGGCATAACGGACCGTGCCTGAGCCTGCCGCGGGCGGGCGCCTGTACCTGGCTCGCCACGGCGAGACCAACGACAACCTGGAGCCGATCCGGGTCCAGGGCTTCACGGACACTCCGCTCAACGACACCGGTCGCCGCCAGGCGGCTGAGCTTGCCGAGCGCGTCGCGCCACTGGACCTGGCATCGCTCTGGTCCTCGGACCTCAGCCGGGCGCGCGAGACGGCCGAGATCGTCGGCGCCCGGGTGGGTCTGACGCCGCGGCTCGATCCTCGCTTGCGCGAGGCGAACCGGGGTCGTTGGGAAGGACATCGGTTCATCGACATCGAACGCGACGAGCCGGATCTGTACGCGGCATGGCGCCGAGCGGGTGAGCAGTTTCGTTTCCCCGGCGGAGAGTCGCTGCGCGAGCAGCGGGACCGCGTGAAGGCCTCGCTCGCGGACATTCGCAGCGCCGGACCGTTGCCCGCACTCGTCGTCTGCCACGGCGGCTCGATCCGAGTGATGCTGTGCGACCGCGACCCCCGGGGCCTCGACGCGTTTCACGACTTCGAGGTGCCGAACGTGGCGGTGGTGGAACTATGAGAGCTCGCGGGGCCGTGGGCCGGTTGCCATTGGCGGCGTTCGGCGGGCTGGCCCTGGCGACCATAGCGGCGTTTTTCATCACCCAGCATCTGAAGGTCACGACGCCGCTGATCGCAGGCGCCTTCGGACCGATCCCGCCCGTGATCCACCCCGGGGACGGCGGCTGCCCGGGCCAAGCGACGGTTTCGTTCCACCTCCTGCATCAAGCGGACGAGATCAACGTCTACGTGGTTGGCGGTCGGGGCCAGATGGTTCGTACGCTGGCCACCGGCGTCCCGGCTGGTAGGAAACAGCCGCTTCAGTTCACCTGGGATGGGCGCCAGGCTGACGGTGCTCCCGCTCCCAGGGGCCAGTACGACTTCAAGGTCACCTTGATCCACCAGCACCGGACGATCGACCCCTTGATCAACCAGACCTACGAGCAGCCGGCGACCGTCACGGTCAAGCAGTCGTGCTCCCGGGCCTGACTCACTTTTCGAGCCCGTGAGCTCGTATCTCAAGCGCCTCGTCAGCTCGCTTGGCGCCTACCAGGTCGCCGATCTGGTCTCCAAGTTCATGGCGGTCCTGCTGCTGCCGGTCTACACGCGGTACATCAGCACGAGCGGCTACGGCGAAGTGGAGCTGCTGGGAAACGGGGTCATCTTCATCAGCATCGTCGTCCGCTTCGGAATCATCGAGGCCTTCCTCCGCTATTACTTCACGGACCTCGATCAGGACCGCCGCGACGCGCTCGCCCGGCGCGCGATCGGCTTCCTGCTGGTGACGACCACGGTCGCCGCGGCCGCACTGGCGCTGGCCGCGGCGCCGCTCTCGAAGCTGGTGCTCAGCCACCGCGACCCCACCCTGTTCTTGATCGCGGTACTCGGGCTGTGGACCTTCACCAACCTCGAGCTGGCCTACGGGCTGCTACGGGTCGACGAGCGGCTCCGGGCCTACGCCACCGCGTCGCTGTCCAACGTGGGCTTGACGATCGCGGCGTCGGTCGTGCTGGTGGTCGGGTTGGGCGACGGTGCCCGCGGGCTCCTGCTCGGCAACTACGGCGCGTCGACCGTCGTGCTGCTCGTCCTGTGGTGGACGATGCGCAGGCGCCTGCGGCCCCGCGGGGGCGCCACCGAGCCATTGGCCACGCTCATGCGTTTCGGCCTGCCGACAGTCCCGGCCGAGGCTTCGGTCTATGCGCTCAGCATCATCGACCGCTACTACATCTACCACGAACGCAGCGCGTCGCTGGCGGGCCTCTATTCGATCGCCGTCAAGCTGGCGGGGGCGGTGGCGTTCATCGTGCGGGCCTTTCAGTACGCGTGGCCGCCGCTTGCCTACTCGGTGAGCGATGACCATCAGGCGGCGCGGCTCTACGCGCTGGTCACCACCTACTACGCGCTGGTGGCCGGCTGGGTGGTGGCCGGCTTGACGCTAGAGGGCCGCTGGATAGTGCGGCTGCTCGCGGCGCACAGCTTCTTCGGCGCCTACCGGGCGCTTCCCTGGGTGTCGCTGGGATGGGCCATGTACGGTCTGTGGGTCGTGTTCCTGGTGATCGCCGGCCGGGCGAAGGTCACAAGGCGCAACTTCCCTGCCGCGCTCGCGGGGCTGGTGGCGAACGTTGTGCTGATCGTGCTGCTCGTTCCGGCGCTGGGGATCGCCGGCGCGGGAATCGCCCTGTGCGGCGCATACCTGGCGATGCTGAGTGTCATGCACGTGCTGACCAGGCGGGCGTTTGTGGTGAGGTTCGAGTGGCGACGCCTGGCGCAGCTGTCTGTGGTGATCGGCGGCTTCGCCGCTGTCGGCGACCTGCTGCTTCCGACCCATGGGGCAGTGGGCTTCCTCGCTCGGGCCGGCGTGTTCGCCGCGATCCCCCTGGCGCTGCTCGTGAGCGGCTTCCTACATCCTCAGGAACTGCAGGGGCTACGTTCGATCTTCGCCCGGGTCCGCGCCCCGAGGCCCACGCCGGCCGGAGGCCGCTGATGCGCCCGTCGGTCAGCGTTGTAATGCCTTTCGCCGGCGATCGACAGAGCGCGCAGTCGGCGCTCGAGGCGCTGCGGGAATTGGAGACGCAACCGGGCGATGAGCTGATACTCGTCGACAACTTGGACTCACTCGAGGTTTCCCCGGCCGAAATCGAGTTGAGCCCCGCGCCGGGCATCGAGGTAGTGCCTGCCAGCGGTGAGCGCTCTCCGGCCCACGCCCGCAACGTTGGCGCCGAGCGGGCAAGCGGCGAATGGATTCTGTTCCTGGATGCCGACTGCAGTGCGCGCAGCGGGCTTCTGGACGCTTATTTCTCAGAGCCGATCGATGAGCGCACGGGTGCCCTGGCCGGCCAGGTGTCACCGGCCCCCGCCGAAGAGGCCCTGGCGGCCCGCTATGGCGCGGCGCGCGGCTTTCTCAACCAGCGCCAGCATCTGGCCCACCCCTACCGCCCGCGAGCGGTGGCCGCGAATCTGCTGGTGCGGCGTCAAGCGTTCGAGCAGCTGGGCGGCTTCTACGAGGGCCTGCGCGCCGCCGAGGACACCGACTTCTCCTGGCGGCTTCAGCAGCTCGGCTGGCGGCTTGAGCTCAGGCCTGCGGCGGCCGTCGAGCATCGCTACCGGGCTTCGGTCGGCGAGCTGCGCCGCCAGTGGCGCGGCTATGCCGCCGGGCGAGCGTGGCTGTCACGCCGCTACGACGGCTTCGAGCCCCAGCCAGCCGCAGCCCGTGCCGCGGGGCGTGTGCGCGACCGGTTGCCGGTCGTCCGTCGTCATCGTCCGCGAGGCCCCGCACGAGCCGCCCCGGCGAGCGACGCCGGCGCAGTCGAGCGCGGACGCTACCTGGCTCTGGATGCCCTGCTGGCGGGCGAAGAGCTGGCGGGATTCGTTCTCTCAAACCGGCCGGCCGCGCGCGATCGAAGTCGGCAATCGTCGCGCGTGGTGCTGGTCGCCGAGCGGTTCCCCGCGGTTGGAGATCCGCTGATCGACTTCGCTCGCACCCTCGACGGGGCGCGGGTGGAGGCCGTGTCACGCCCGGACATCGTCGCGCTGGAGGCGGCGCGGGCCCTGCCGATCGACTACCGCGAAGATGACGGGCTACTGGCCAGACTCGGCGCCCTCGCCTACCTCGTGCTCAGGCATCCGCTCCGCTCCGTGCGAGATGCCCTGCGTGCGGACGCTCGTGAGCCGCCGCTGCGCGCGCTGGCGCCTGCGGTCAGGCGCCTGAACCGCGACCGCGGCGCTCGCGTACACGCCCTCGGCGCGGCTCAGGCCCAGGGCGTCGCTCGCCGGCTGGCGTCGCTCGCCGGCAGGCCACTCGAGTAAGGAACAAGCTCATGCGCGTTCATGTGGTCGACCCATCCGCCTTCACGCGACCCTACGACCACGCCCTGTGCTCGGCCCTGGGGCGCCTGGGGGCGAGCGTGGAGCTGATCACGAGCGCCTTTCCCTACGGCCGCGCACCCGCTCCCGCCGGCTACACCGTGCGTGAGCTTTTCTACCGGCGTGCCTTGGGGCGAGCGGGCTCTCGCGTCAGAACGGCATCGAAGCTCGCGGAGCACGTCCCGGACATGTTCCGGTACCGCAGGGTGGCGCGCGCGGCCGAAGTGGTCCATTTCCAGTGGCTGCCCGTCCAGCGCTTGGATGCCCATCTGCTTCCCGCGCGGCCCGTGGTGCTGACAGCCCACGACCTGCTGCCACGCGAGCCACGGCGAGGCCAGGAGCAAGGACAGCGGCGGCTCTACGAGAGGGTCGATGCCGTGGTGGTGCACTCCGACTACGGCCGCCGCCAACTGGTAGAGCGCCTGGGCGTGGCGGCGGGCAAGATCAGCGTCATCCATCACGGCGCCTTCGAGCACCTCGTTGCGCAGGAAATGCCGCTGCCGGACGAGCTGACGCGCGTGTCGGTCCCGGTGGTGCTGTTCTTCGGCCTGTTGCGTCCCTACAAGGGGCTTCAGGTATTGCTCGACGCCTGGCGGGGAGTGCAGGGCGCGGAGCTGTGGATCGTCGGACGGCCGCGGATGCCGCTCGAGCCGCTGCGCGCGGCCGCTCCGGCGGGGGTGCGCTTCGTGCCGCGGTTCGTCTCTGACGCCGAGCTAACCGCCTACTTCCGCCGCGCCGATGTCGTGGTTCTGCCCTATACGCGCACCGAGCGCCTCGACTTCTCCGGCGTGCTGGCCACGGCGCTGGCGTTCGGGCGCCCGCTGGTCCTCTCCGACGTCGGCAGCTTCGCCGAGGTCGCCGCGACCGGCGCGGCGAAGCTCATTCCACCTGACGATTCCGAGGCGCTGCGGAGCGCGCTGGAGGAGCTGCTCGCGTACCCGGCGGCGCGCGAGCGGCTGACGACGGCGGCCAGGGCCGCTGTCGCCGGTCCCTACTCGTGGAACGAGGCCGCCGAGCAGACGCTCGAGCTCTACCGCCGGCTGACGGCTACTTGAGACCGAGCTTGGTTTTGACCGGCTGCGTCGCTGTCTGTAGCGCCTGGGAGTCCTGGACCAGGCTGGCCCCGGCCTGCTTGGCGGCAGCGGCGCTGTGGGTGGCGGCCGCGGCCGCGATCGCGTTCAGATCGGCTTCCAGCCGCGATGCGGCGGCCAGGACGGAATTCCATTCGGCCGCGACGCTCGACGGAGGCTTGAGCGTCTGCAGCTGGCTCAGCTGGCCCTGGAAGCGCTGCGCGAGACCACGGAAAGCCTGCTCGACTTGGGCGTCGGTCTGCTTTGACGCCTGTTCGATCTCGGTCGCTATCTGGGTCCCGGTTTGGTTGAGCGGCCCACGCAGCGAGTTGTAGCCGGATTTGAACTTGGCGGTCGTATCCGAAGAGCTGCCGCAACCGCAGAGCACGGCGACGGCGGCCAACGTCGATATGACCGAGACGCTTCGGCCTCGCAAATACCCGCCTCTCGACGCGACCCCAGCCTGCATTAGCGCTCCTTTGTCGGCGACTCCTAGCAGCGATGACGATACAGGCTGCGCCACAATCCCCGCCGCTCGTGACTGTGGTGCTGACTTCCTGATCGGCTTGTGACTGTCGTGGTGGTTTTTTTCTGGGTCTCGGTAGGCCTGCTCGTGTACGCCCATGTCGGGTATCCGTTGCTGCTGGGCTTGCTTTCACGCGTGAGACGACGCCCGGAGCCGGCATGGGCGCCCGACTCCGCGCCTCCTTTCGTGTCTGTGATTGTGGCGGCCTACGCCGAGGAGGACGTGATCTCGCGGCGGATCGTCAACTTGCGCGACGAGGTCGTCTTTCCGCGCTCGAACCTGGAGCTGATCGTTGCCTGCGACGGCTCACCCGACCGGACCGCGCAGCGGGCCCGCGAGGCCGGCGCCGATTTCGTGCTGGAGCTTCCGCGTGGGGGCAAGGTCCGGGCGCAGGACGCGGGCGTCGAGCGGGCTCGGGGGGAGATAGTGGCGTTCTCCGATGCCAACGTGCGCTGGGAACCAGACGCGCTGACCGAGTTGATCAAGCCGTTCGCGGATCCCCGTGTGGGCTATGTCTGCGGCGAGGTCCAGTTGCTGGGCGAGGACGGAACCAACCAGGAGGGGCTCTACTGGCGCTACGAGCTGGCGATTCGCGGCGGCGAGTCGCGGCTGCGCTCGGTCACTGGCGGAAACGGAGCGATCTACGCCACTCGCCGCGAGGCCTACCTCGTCGTCGATCCCGTCATGGGCCACGACCTCTCGTTTCCGTTCAACATCGTCAAGCGTGGCTGGCTTGCCGTCTTCAACCCTGCGGCGCGCGCCAGCGAGCGGATGGTGCCGACGATCGAGGGAGAGTTCGCGCGCAAGCGGCGGATGATGGCCCACACCTGGCCGATCGTGCTGCGGGGCGGCATGCTCTCTCCCCGAGGCTATGGGGCGCTGTACACGCTGATGATCTTCTCGCACCGGGTGCTGCGCTACGCCTCCCCGTTCCTGCATCTAATAGCTCTCGGTACGAGCATCGCCCTGCTCGGCCAGGGATGGTTGTACATCGCCGCGGTGGCCGCGCAGGCCGCCGTGCTGGCGCTAGCCGCGGCCGCGTCGGTGCTGCCACTGCGGCCGCTGCTGATTGCGCGCTACTACGTGCTGACCACCGCCTCGCTGTTGGCGGGCTTATGGGATTGGCTCCGGCACGGCACCCCCGTGGGCTGGGAGCCAGCGGAGGGAACCCGGTGATCGACGGCTCCTACGCGATCGCCAAGCGTCTTCTGGACCTCTTGGTGGCCGGCGTCGCCGCGGCGATCACCGCGCCGCTGATCGGGCTGCTGGCGCTGGCCATCCGGCTCGAGTCACGCGGGCATCCGATCTATCGACAGATCCGGGCCGGCAAGGACGGGGCGGAGTTTTCGATCTACAAGCTGCGGACGATGGTCCGGGGCGCCGAGTTCACCGGCGCCGGGCTGGCGATCCAGGAGGGCGATGACCGCATCACGCGCCTCGGTGCGTTCCTTCGCCGCTACTCGCTCGATGAGCTGCCGAACCTTTGGAACGTGCTCCGCGGCGATATGTCGATCGTTGGCCCCCGCCCGACGCTCCCGGTCCAGGTGCAGCAGTACTCAGAGCGACAGCGCGGGAGGCTTCAGGTCAAGCCGGGAATCACGGGCTGGGCGCAGATCAACGGCCGCGCCGCGCTTCCCTGGCCGCAGCGCATCGAGCTGGATTTGTGGTACGTGGACCATCGGTCGCTGGCGCTCGATCTGAAGATCATCGCCCGCACCGTCCGCCTGGTGTTGGGCGGCCATGGGCTCTACAAGGGAGAGACGGGCGGATGGCAGGGGACGCTGTAGCCGTGGGGGATGTCCGATGACCGAGCATCCGAGTCGAGGTCTTGTGACCGAGCATCCAGCCGAGGCCTTGTGACCGAGCATCCAGCCGAGGCTGGGCGGGAAACCGGAAATATAGGCCGGTTTTCTGCCCACCCTGGAACTCCAGCCGTCCTCCTGACCGGCGTCGGCAAGCGCTACGACATCGTGTCCGCGTTCGCCCAGCACACGACCGTCGTGGCCGCCGATCCCAACCCGCTGGCGCCCGCGCAGTACGCCGCCCATCACCGCTTCGCGGTTCCTCGAATCGACGATCAGGGGTATGTGCCGGCGCTGGCCGAGCTCTGCGAGCGCTTCTCCGTCGGCGCCGTGGTGCCGCTGACGGACCTCGACCTGGAGGTCCTGGCGCAGGCGCGCAGCGCCGGGCGGCTGCCGGCGCTGGTCCCCGATCCGGAGATCGCACGGGCCACGTTTGACAAGTACGGGACACACCTGCTGCTGGAGCGCCTTGGCTTGCCGTCGCCGCCCACCGTGCTCCCGGGCCAGCCTGTTCCGTCTTACCCGGTTCTGGTCAAGCCCCGCTGGGGCTCCGGCGCGCGTTCGATCCACCGCGCCGATGACGCGAGCGCCGCCGAGTTCTTCGTGAACTATGTGCGCGAGCCGACGATGATTCAGCGGCTGATGGACGGCCCCGAGTTCTCCATCGACACGCTTTCCGACCCCGACGGGAGGTGTCTCAACGCGATCCCGCGGACGATGATCGAGTCGCGTGGCGGGGAGTCGATCAAGGGCACTGTGATCGGCGACTCAGAGCTTGTTGCGCTCGGCAGGCGAGTGGTGGAGGGCCTTGCCGTGCGCGGCCCGTGCACCGTACAGGTCTTTCGCGACCGCGAGATCGGTCTCGGCATCACCGACGTCAACACGCGCTTCGGAGGGGCCTTTCCGGCGCCGATGTACGCCGCGCTGCCGGGGCGCACCTACCCGGAGCTCATCGTCCGGATGGCGGGCGGCGAGCGCGTGGAGCCGCACGTCGGCCAGTTCCGAGCGGGTACTACCTTCACCCGCTACTACTGGCAGCTCGAGCTGGACGAGGCTATGCAGCCAACGGGACGGGACATAGTCGAGCCGCCGGGCCCGCCGCGGCCGCGGTAGATGCCGGCTACGCCCCTGCCACCTGCCTGGCGCCGGCGGGCTCCTCTTCCCAGCACTCGTCGACGAACTGCGCGATCTCGGCCGTCAGCCGGGCGGGATGCGTGCGCAGCTCGATGATCGAGTTGGCGTTTATCAGTCGCCCGTTGGGAAGCTCGTCAGCCAGCGTGCCGGCGTCCGAGAAGGGATGGATCGGGTCGCGCGGACGGCCGATCACGAGTGCTGGTGCGTCGAAGTGCCTGCGCTCTTCGTGCGTGGGCGCAGTGCGGCCGAAGAGGATTCCCTGCAGCACGGCGGCGCTGGGCTTGGGGCTCTGGGAAACCGAGTCGAGGCCTAGCTCGAGCAGGAAAGGCACGTGGCCTCGCGGGACGCGGCCGGCGGCTTGGGCCAGGGCCCGCATGGCCGGCTCGCCGAGCGTCAGCGCCAGCAACAGAGGCGTGAACGCCGCGGCGCACGCGGGGATCGCCCGGTCAAGTACCGGCATCTCGACGATCATTCCCCGCAGACGCTTCGGCGCGAGGGCCGCGACTTCGAGGGTGATGTTGGCACCCAGCGAAGTCCCACCGACGATCGCCTCGTCGAGCTCGAGATGGTCAAGCAGAGCCACCGTCTGCTCGGCGAACGCGGGCATCGAGTAGAGCGTCATGTCGTCCGGGCGGTCGGACTGCCCGTGACCCAGCGGGTCGAGCGTGATCACGCGGTTGCCGCGCCGGGCGAGCTGCCGCGCGAGCGGCGTCTGCATCTTCTGCGAGAGCAGTAGCCCCGGAGTGAAGACGGTCACCCGGTCGCCCTCGCCATGCGCCGTGTAGGCCAGCCGGCGGCCGTCGTGGCGAAAGTACGGCATGGCACGAGCATACCTTCGCGCGATACCGTCCCCATTCCACGGCGTCTACCAGGAGGGAACAGGAAATGGCGAAAGCTCCACAGCCCCTCGGCGGGAAGGTTGTGGCGATCACCGGCGGAGCCCGGGGAATCGGGCGCGCGACGGCCCAGGCGCTGATCGCACACGGCGCGCGCGTGGCGATCGGGGACATCGACGCTGCGCTCGCCGAGCAGACCGCCGCCGAGCTGGGATCGGGGACCGCCGGGCTGCCGCTCGACGTGACCGACCGGACGAGCTTCGATCGCTTCCTACAGGACGCCGAGCAGCGCCTCGGTCCGCTCGACGTGCTGATCAACAACGCCGGGATCATGCCCATCGGGCCGTTCATCGAGGAGACCGACGCCACGGCGAAGACGCTCGTCGACATCAACATCCACGGGGTCATCTTCGGCTCGAAGCTGGCACTCGAGCGCTTCCTCCCTCGGGGTAGCGGTCACCTCGTGAATATCGCCTCCGCAGCCGGCAAGTCCGGGTTCCCCGGTGGCGCGACCTACTGCGCCACCAAGCACGCGGTGGTCGGTCTGAGCGAAGCGATCCGGGCCGAGGTGCGTGACACCGACATCGGCGTGAGCGTCGTGATGCCGGTAGTGGTCAACACCCAGCTCGGCTCCGGCCTGCCGGAGACCCGCAGCTTCAAAGTGGTCGAGCCTGAGGACGTAGCCGGCGCGATTGTCGAGGCGCTGCAATACAACCGCTACGAGGTCTACGTGCCCAAGTCGACCAAGGCGCTGTTCCGAATGAAAGCGTTGATGCCAGTGCGGGTCATGGAGGCGGTCGGCAGAGCGCTCAAGGGCGACCAGGTGCTGGCCAATCCCGACCACGCCCGGCGGGCCCAGTACGAGCAGCGGATGGCGGCCACCGTCGAGCAGCACGACGACGTGGTTACCGAGCGCGAGCAGGAGCTCGTCTGAGGGCCGATCTCGGCTCTCTGGCGGGCTAGGCCGTTAGCCACTCGGCGATCCGATCGCCGATCTCGGGCCCGGCGTCCTCTTGCAGGAAGTGGCTGGCCTCGGCGATTACGTGATCTAGCTCACCGCCCAGCGCGGCGGCGAACCGACGTCCGGTCTCGAGCGGAATCACGGGGTCCGAGTCCGCCCACATGAACAGCTTCGGTCGTTCATCAGCGCGTAGCGCCTCCAGCACCCGCTGCCCCGCGGCGGCGCCCGGCGCCTCGGGCGAGGTGGGCAGCATCAGCGGAAACGCCCTGGCGCCGGCCTTGGATGCGGGATTGGGGAACGGGGCGTCGTAGGCGGCGATCACGGCGTCGCCCGGATCCCGCTTGCACGCCCCCCGAACCAGAAGGCCCACCGGCAAGTCCTCGGTGCGCTCCACGAAGTCCCTAAACGCTCTCCACGCGTCGGTCATCTGCTGATGGCCGGTGAACAGTCCCGTATCGAGGACCACCATTCGCGCCACGCGCTCCGGGAGCTGGGCGGCCGCCCGTAGCCCGATCGGCCCACCCCAGTCGTGGACCACCACGGTCGCGTCTTTGAGATCGAGTTGCTCGAACAGCTCGGCCATGGCGTAGTAGTGGCGGTCGTAGCTGTACCACCCGAGCTCGACCGGCTTATCGGAGCGGCCAAAGCCGGGGAGGTCCGGAGCTATGCAGCGAAAGCCGGCGTCGCGCACCGGCGGGATCACCTTGCGCCACAGAAACGACCACGTGGGCTCGCCGTGCAAGAACACCACCGGCTGCCCGTCGCCTTCGTCAATGTGCGCCAGCCGCAGGCCGTCAAGCTCGCGGTAGTTGGGCTGATAAGGGAAGTCGGGGAGCTCCGCCAGCAGCTCGTCTGGCGTCCGGACCGCGTCATGCACGCCGCGAATATATATGCGGCGCGCTAGGGGCCGTTGACAATTACCTTCCCGGCGTCGGAGGCCACCGTGACGTCGATGGTCGTCGGGGTGCGCACCCAAGCGATCAGGTTCAGAGCCTGGAGTTGATCGAGCATGGCCTGCAAGGCCGCGGCCTGAGCCCGGCTCGCATAACGACGCTCGATCGCAAACGAGTAGCCGGTGGCGGCAGTTGGCACTGCCGAGACGCCCAGGAGGTCTTGGTAGCGCTTGTCGCTGACGGTGCTGGCGACCACGATCGCGGGCGAATGCGACAGCGCTCGGACCCGCGCGGCTAGCTCGATCAGCAGATCGAGGGCCGGCGGGCGGAGGCCCTGGTAGAGCCGCGGGGGCTGGCCGAGACTGTGCGCCAGCGAGCCCATGCCGGGGTCATAGGCCAAGCCAAGCGCACGCGAGTTGCTGGGCAGCGGTAGCACCGATCGGTTTGCGTAGCCCGCTCGCAGTGCGCCCGGGTCGGTGAAGGAAGGGGTCGAGTCGGGCGGGTGCAGCACTTCGGCGTCCGAGGCGCCCGCGGTCTGAAGCGAGGCCAGACGGACCAGCGCCGCTCGATCAGTGCGATACAGACGCATGATTTCCTCCGCCGCCAGGATCCGCCAGTAGTAGAGCAGCGAGTCATCGCTGAAGGAATGCAACAGGGAGTACGCCGCCGCGTTGTGGTCTGGCGCGGTGTCGAAGAACAGCTGGACGTACGGGACTGGACGGCCGTCGTAGGCGCCCAGCACGTCTCGTAGATTGCCGATCCCCATGTGGTAGGACTCCACGTCGAGGTCGGGGCGGCCAAAGTACCCATTCGCCAGCTGGAGGTAGCGGATCGTTGCCGCAAGCGCCTTGCGGGGGTCGAAGCGGGCGTCCGCGCTGGCCCGTTGTCTCTGAAGGCGTTCTACCAGGACTGCGTTTCCCTCCTGGTATGCCTTGTAGATCCCCGCCGTCAGCCGGCGGCTCCGAGACAGGTCGATGTGCATCCCCAACAACGTGTGGCCGGTTTGGGCCAGGATCTGGGTCAAGCCTGCCGCCGCCGCTGGATCGGGGCCCGCAATCGCCTGGGGATTCCCGGCGCTCTCCAGGAATGCGATCGCCTCGAGCGTGTCGGGGTCGACTCCAGTGCCAGCCGTGACCGAGTCGATCAGTCCCCGGTAGGCAGACACGCGCTCCGCCGTCGCCAGTACGCCTCCCGGGCTTTTGGCGAACACAACGTTTTCACTTCCGGCTACCGCCCTCGCCTCGAAATCGGCCGCCCGGCTTGCGATGTAGGCGAACGGGTCACCGGCCCGCGCCGGCCTGCCAATACCCGGCAACGGCAGCGAGCCCTGGCCTCCACCGCCCAGCAGCGTCACCGGAATCAACGCAAGCAGCAGGCCGGCCCCGAGGGCCAGCACGAGCCTGCCAGCCGACCGCTTCAAGGTCACCGGAGCGAATATAACCCTCTGCTCTGGGTCCCCTTGACCCGGGTCGCTCACACCTGGCCGGCCCGCCGGCCAGGTGATCCGTAAGTTGCTCGTAAGTTCGAGCATCGGCGCTCGGACTTTCGCCTCCGGCGTCGGCTATCCTGAGGCATTCTCGCTTCGCAGCGCGATGCACGGGCGTGCGCAACAGTAGGGCCGCGTGTCCGGCTGCAAGCGCCGCTAGATCCCTAACTGGAGTACTGGAGCAATCCGCATGCGCATCTTGGTTCTGGGTGGAGACGGATACCTCGGGTGGCCAACGGCCGTCCATCTGTCGGCGGCCGGGCACGAGGTCGCTGTCTCGGACAACTTCGCTCGCCGCAGCTACGACGAGGAGATGGGTGTCTCCAGCCTGGTTCCGATCCACACGCTCCAAGAGCGACTCGCCGCCTGGCAGGACGTCGCGGGAAAGACGATCGACTGTTACGTCGGAGATCTCTGCGATGCGGCCTTCGTGCACCAGATGATCGGGGATTTCCATCCCCAGGCGATCGTCCACTTCGGCGAGCAGCGGGCGGCGCCGTATTCGATGATCGACCAGGCGCACGCCGTCTATACCCAGACCAACAACGTCGTCGGCAACCTCAACGTGATGTACGCGATCGCCGACACCGATCGGGACATCCACCTCGTCAAGCTGGGCACGATGGGTGAGTACGGAACCCCCAACATCGACATCGAAGAGGGGTGGTTCGAGGTCGTCCACAACGGCCGCAAGGACCGAGTGCTGTTTCCCAAGCGCCCCGGCTCCTTCTACCACCTCTCCAAGGTCCACGACAGCCACAACATCGAGTTCGGCTGCCGGATCTGGGGCATGCGAGCCACGGACCTCAACCAGGGCGTGGTCTATGGCGCCGACACCGAGCACACGAAGCTCGATCCGCGGCTAACGACTCGCTTCGACTACGACGCGGTGTTCGGCACGGTGCTGAATCGCCACGTGATCCAAGCTGTGCTCGGGCATCCGCTGACCGTCTATGGCGACGGTTCACAGACGCGAGGGTTAATCAACATCGTCGACACCGTCGAATGCATCCGGATCGCCTGTGAGCATCCCGCCGACCGAGGCGAGTTCCGCGTCTTCAACCAGATGACGGAGTCGAAGTCGGTGCTGGAGATTGCACAGACGGTGGCGGCCACATTCCCGGGGGAGGCGACGATCGAGCATGTCGACAACCCGCGCGTCGAGGCCGAGGGGCACTACTACAACGTCAAGCACTCACGGTTGGAGGAGCTGGGGCTCGAGCCGACGCTGCTTTCCGATGCGCTCATCGACCACATGTTCGAGGTAGTCGAGCGGCACAAGGATCGCGTCGATCTGGCCGCCATGATGCCCACGGTTCGCTGGCAATCAACCGCCAGCGAACTTCCCAGGACCGCGAGTGAGCTAACGCCCACGACGCAGTGAGCAAGGATGTCCCCGGCTCCTTCGACGGGAGCCGGGTCCTAGTTACGGGCGGCTCCGGTTTCATCGGACGGCATGTCGTCGCTGAATTGGGTCGCGCCGGCGCCGCCGTGCGCATCGTCGATCTGAAGCCGCATCCCAACCCAGGGGTGGAGGTCGTCCGCGGAGACATCGCCGATCGAGGCGTACTCGAGCAGGCGCTGGACGGGGGCTTCGACTTCGTCGTTCACCTTGCTGCGATCACGTCGGTCCTGCGCTCGATCGAGCATCCAGAGCTGACCCATCGCACCAACGTGGATGGAACCGCGCAGTTGCTGGAGGCGGCTCGCGCGGCTGGCGTGAAGGCGCTCGCGTTTACCTCGACCAATGCGGTGACGGGGCCGATGAAGGCGCCCACGATCACCGAGCAGGCGACGCTCGAGCCGCTGACGCCATATGGGGCGACCAAGGCCGCGGGCGAGATGTTGATGTCCGCCTACACCGCCTCGTATGGCGTGCGCTGCGCCAGCTTGCGGCTGACGAACGTCTACGGGCCGGGCATGCAGGCCAAGGACAGCATTGTCGCCCGGCTGATGCGAGCCATACGCTTGGGCCAAACGTTCGAGATCTATGGCGATGGCCGACAGGTTCGGGATTACGTGCACGTCGCCGACGTGGTGGCCGCGATCGAGCTGGCCCTGTCGGACGAGCGCTGGCGTGGACCGACCGTGATCGGCACCGGTACATCGCTGTCGGTGCTCGAGGTCGTTGACGAGGTCAGGCGAGTGTCCGGTGCTGAGCTGAGCGTCCGCCACGGTCCGGCGAAACCCGGCGAGATGCCGGCCGTCATCGTCGATCCGGCGCGAGCCCTGCAGGTAGGCTGGTCACCGCGCTACGCGCTTGCGCAGGGATTGGAGGGAGTCTGGGCGGAGTGGGCAGAGGCCGACGTGGAATCGATGACCGGGCCGCTCTCGGTCCCCGGAGTCAGCTCATGAGCCTCGCGCCTGCTCGCCCCTTGCGCGCGGACCCTGACCTCGCCGAGCTGGAGCCCGCAGAGCGAGGCGCCGCTGGGGCGTTTCTGACTGCCCATCCGCCGGCAACCGGCGCGCCGCTGGCTGTCGTTATCCCCGCCTACAACGAGGAGCCGACGGTGGCCGCCGTGGTGGACGAGACCCCCGCCGAGGCTGCCGGTCTTCGTACCGAGGTGATCGTGGTGGTCGATGGCGCGACCGATGAGACCGCCGGAAAGGCGGCGTCTGCCGGCGCTTTGGTCTGTGCGGTACCGGTCAATCGCGGTCAGGGCGCCGCATTGCGGTTGGGCTACTGGCTGGCGCGAGCCCGCGGTGCTCGCATAATCGCCACGATCGATGCGGATGGCCAGTATGAGCCCCGGGAGCTGGGCAGCGTCGTCGAGCCGATCCTTGCGGGACGGGCAGATTTCGTGTCGGGCTCGCGCCGGCTGGGGGCGGAGTTGACCAGCGACAGGACGCGCCATCTCGGGGTACTGGTGTTCGGCGCGCTGTTCAGCCTTTTGGTTCGCCATCGGATCACCGATCCGGCCTGCGGCATCCGAGCGATGCGCTCCGAGGTGACCGGGGCGGTCACGCTCGAACAGCCGCAGTATCAGGCCTCCGAGCTGATGATCTCAGCTGCCCTGCACGGCTTCCGGCTGGCGGAGGTGCCGACGACGATGCGTGACCGTGGCGCCCACGCCACGGGCACGAAGAAGGGCGGTAACTTCGGCTACGGCGTGCGGTTCGCCCGCGCCGCGCTCCACACCTGGAAGCGCGACCGCAAGGCGGCGCGAAGCCGGCTGCGGCCGGAGAAGATCCAATGCTCGTAGATCGCGAAGCGAACCATGAACAGGATCGCGAATACCGCTAGATAGGAGCCGGTCACGAGCGTGACGCGGATCCCGTAGTGGGAGGGGATGCCCTGCACCTGTCGCTGCGTCCAGGCGGTGGCCTCTGAGGACGCCAGCAGCGTCAGCGCCGAGACCACGACGTAGCCGAACACCTCGCGGCCGAAGGCCACGCGACCTTTGATCTCCCAGGCCCAACGGCGGTTCAGTATCCAGTTCGGGACCGCACCGGCCACGAACGCCACCACCGAGCAAGCCGTGGTGCTCAGGCCCAGGACGTAGAGCAACGCGAATACGAGCGCGCTCGTAACGGCTGCAACTATTGATCCGATTGTGTAGCGCGTTATGCGTACCCCCAGTGCAGAGCTACGCAAGCGCCGATACCTGTCAGCGATCACGAGTGAGTCATGGTATCGGGTTGGTGCGTCAAGCTGGCGTAAGGGTCCGGAGATGAACCGTTCGAATTAAGAACACGAATGGCGGAACTTGGTTTCGCGTCCCGTCCCGCTTGTCCTTTGAGCCTTTAGCCGGGCGCGACCGCACGTGGCGCTAGCTTGGCAGCGCCAATGCGCCTCTGCTCAGCGGCAGACGAGCTAAGCCTGGACGACGATCTACTCGTGGCCGGCGACAACGCCTTGGCGCTCGAGCGCCTTCCCGCTGCGGCCTTCGATCTCGTCTATCTCGACCCGCCGTTCAACACGGGCCGTTCCCAGGATCGCCATACGTTCCGGGTGAGCGCCGACGAGGAGGGCACGCGTACCGGCTTCGGCGGGCGTCGCTACAGCTCGCAGCTGCTGAGGACGTTGAGCTTCGAGGACGGCTACGGCGATTACCTCGGCTTTCTCGAGCCGCGCCTGGAGCGCGCCCGGGAGCTTCTGGCGCCGCACGGGACCCTGTATTTCCACATCGACTACCGCGAGGCTCACTACTGCAAGCTGCTGCTCGACCACATCTTCGGTCGGGAGGCGTTTCTCAACGAGATCATCTGGAGCTATGACTACGGCGCCAAGCCCAGGCGCAGATGGCCAGCCAAGCACGACACGATCTTGGCCTATGTGCGCACGCCCGGCGCCCACCACTTCGATGCCGATGCCGTCGAACGTGAGCCATACATGGCCCCTGGCCTAGTGGGCCCGGAGAAGGCGGCCCGGGGCAAGCGCCCGACGGACGTCTGGTTTCACACGATTGTCGCCACCAACGGGCACGAAAAGACCGGATATCCGACTCAGAAGCCAGAAGGTGTGCTACGCCGGCTAGTGGCGGCCTCCGCGCGGCCTGGGGGCTGGTGCCTTGATCCATTCGCCGGCTCCGGCACGCTGGGGGCTGTGTGCAAGGCGCTGGGACGCCGGTTCGTGTTGGTTGACTCGAACCCTGTGGCGCTCCGCGTGATGCGCGAACGGCTCAGCGCTCGGGCGGGTCGGTCGCCGCCTGAGCGCGCGGGGTGATCGGTGAACGACTTGATGCGCAACTTCGTGCCCAGGGCCGGTTGGGTACAGTGGCGAACGTTGCGCGGGGTCGAGTAGGGCTGCCACTGCACACGAACAGGAGACGTAGCGCATGAGGTTGATAGGCGTTGGACTGCCCCGCACCGGCACGCTGTCGCAGAAGGTAGCGCTGGAAATGCTGGGGTGTGGCCCCTGCTACCACATGGTCAACGTGCTCGGAGACCTCGACGAGGTGCCGAAGTGGCAACGAGCCCTGGCAGGCGAGGCCGACTGGCCCGAGATCCTGGGCGGCTTCCAGGCCACCGTCGACTGGCCGGGCGCCTACTTCTACCGGCAGCTGCTCGAGGCCTACCCCGATGCCAAGGTGCTGCTCAGCGTCCGTGACGCCGATGCATGGGCCCAGAGCATGCATGAGACGATTTGGGGCGTCCTGTACGGCGACATCCTGATCAAGCATCTCTCCGAAGCGCAGTGCATCGTCAACCCCAAATGGCGGGCGTACATCGACCTGATGCAGGAAATGTGGCGGCGCAGCGGCCTGATCTATGGGCAGGAGCCGGATCTAGACTGGATGGCGGCGGCAATGGGCCGCTATCACGCCGAGGTGCGACGCGACGTCCCGTCGGAGCGCCTACTGGAGTGGTCGGTGGCGGAGGGCTGGGAGCCGTTGTGCGCCTTCCTCGACGTCCCGGTTCCCGAGATGCCGTTCCCGCATCTAAATGACACCAAGACGTTCAACGACCGGGTCGTGGACGGCTCCCTGATCGCGCTGCAGGAGTGGCGCGCCAAGGACCAGGCGGTTACCGCGGCCCACTAGTGAACCGGGTCTCTGGGAAGATGACCGGGCAGGCAGCGGTCGACAGGCTCACCCACCTGCAACGCCTGGAGGCGGAGAGCATCTACATCATGCGCGATGCCGTGGCGCAGGCGGAGAACCCGGTGATGCTCTATTCGATCGGGAAGGACAGCTCGGTGATGCTGCACCTGGCGCTCAAGGCGTTCTATCCATCCAAGCCACCGTTTCCCCTGCTGCACATCGACACCACGTGGAAGTTCCGGGAGATGTACGCGTTTCGCGATCGGGTGGCCAGCGAGCATGACATCGAGCTGCTGGTGCACGTCAACCAGGACGGAGTGCAGCGCGGCGTAAACCCGTTCACGCACGGCTCAGCCGCCTATACCGACGTGATGAAGACCGAGAGCCTGAAGCAGGCACTCGACCGCTTTGGCTTCGACGCCGCCTTTGGCGGCGCGCGGCGTGACGAGGAGCGCTCGCGGGCCAAGGAACGCGTGTTCTCTTTCCGCTCGGCGCAGCATCGCTGGGATCCCAAGAGCCAGCGGCCTGAACTCTGGCGACTCTACAACGCCCGCAAGCGGCGGGGCGAATCGGTGCGCGTGTTTCCGCTGTCGAACTGGACAGAGCTCGACGTCTGGCTCTACATCTATGCCGAGCAGATCCCGATCGTGCCGCTGTATTACGCGAGGCCGCGACCGGTGGTGGAACGCGAGGGCTCACTGATCATGGTTGACGACGAGCGGCTGCCGCTCGAAGACGGAGAGCGACCGTCGAAAAAGAAGGTGCGCTTCCGCACGCTGGGCTGCTATCCGCTGACGGGTGCCATCGAGAGCGAAGCGGACTCGCTCGAGGGGATCATCAGCGAGATGATGGTGGCGCGCACATCAGAGCGACAGGGCCGGGTGATCGACCGCGATTCCTCAGCCTCGATGGAGCGAAAAAAACAGGAGGGCTACTTCTAGTGGCGCTCCGAGCGCCCGCAGCCGATGAACTTGCAGCCTACCTGCAGGCCCAGGAGCACAAGGGACTTCTGCGGTTCCTCACCTGCGGCAGCGTTGACGACGGCAAAAGCACGCTGATCGGCAGGCTGCTGTACGAGTCGGAGCTGCTGTTCGAGGATCAGCTGGCGGCGCTGGAGGCCGACTCCAAGCGCGACGGCACGCAGGGCGGCGAGCTCGACCTCGCGCTGCTGTTGGACGGGCTCGCTGCCGAGCGCGAGCAGGGCATCACGATCGACGTCGCTTACCGCTATTTCGCATCCGAGCGGCGCAAGTTCATCGTCGCCGACACCCCCGGCCACGAGCAGTACACGCGCAACATGGTCACCGGAGCGTCAACTGCCGATTGCGCTGTTCTGCTGGTCGACGCGCGCAAGGGGGTGCTGACGCAGACGCGCAGACACAGCTACCTGGTGTCGCTCCTCGGCATCCGCCACGTGGCGCTGGCGGTCAACAAGCTCGATTTGACGGGCTACTCCGAAGCCGGCTTCCGGGAGATCGCAGCTGAGTACCACTCATTCGCCGCCAGCCCCGAGATTGGCTTGGAGGACGTGACCGTGATCCCGGTCTCGGCGCTCCGCGGCGACAACGTCATCAAGCGCAGCCGACGGACCCCGTGGTACGAAGGCCGGACGCTGCTCGAGTACCTGGAGACCGTGGAGATCGACGAGGACCGCGTTCAGTCCGGTCCGTTCCGCCTCCCGGTTCAGTGGGTCAACCGGCCGAGTCTTGACTTTCGAGGATTCTCGGGGATGGTTGCCTCGGGCCGCGTTGCGCCCGGGGAGACCGTAACCGTTTCCCCCTCCGGGCTCCAGAGCCAAGTGTCGCGGATCGTTACGGCCGACGGCGACCTTGACCATGCCGTTGCCGGGCAATCCATAACCCTGGTTTTGGACGACGAGATCGACGTCAGCCGCGGCGACATCATCGCCGGCGTCGAGCAGCAGCCACGCGTCGGAGACCAGTTCGAGGCCGTGGTCGTGTGGATGGCAGAGGAGCCGATGCTCCGCGGTCGCACTTACCTGCTGCGCGCCGGCACAGCGTCCGCGACGGCGACGGTCGCACCGCTGAAGCACAAGGTGAATGTCGACTCGCTGGAGCGGATCGCCGCCGAGCAGCTAGAGCTCAATGAGATCGGAGTATGCGAGCTCGAGCTCGACCGGCCAATCGCCTTCGATCCTTACGCGGAGAACCGCGCCACGGGGGGCTTCGTCCTGATCGACAGGCTGACCAACGCCACCGTGGGGGCCGGCATGCTGCGGTTCGCGCTGCGGCGCTCGCACAACATCCACTGGCAGGCGATCGACATCGACAAGCGCGCCCACGCCAAGCTGAAGGGCCAGCGGCCTTGTCTGCTGTGGCTGACTGGCCTGTCGGGCGCCGGCAAGTCGACGATCGCCAACCTGGTTGAGAAGAAGCTACACAGCCAGGGCCATCACACCTACCTGCTGGACGGCGACAACGTCCGCCGAGGGCTGAATAAGGATCTCGGCTTCACCGACGTCGACCGCGTGGAAAACATCCGCCGCGTGGCGGAGGTAGCGGCGCTGATGGTCGACGCAGGACTGATCGTGCTCGTTTCGTTCATCTCTCCCTTCCGTTCGGAGCGCAGCATGGCACGCACGTTGGTCGAGCGCGGCGAGTTCATCGAGGTGTTTGTGGACACTCCGCTGGCGGTTGCCGAGCAACGAGACTGCAAGCACCTCTACGAGAAAGCCCGGCGCGGCGAGATCAAGAACTTCACGGGCATCGACTCGCCGTACGAGCCGCCCGAGGCTCCGGAAGTGCACATCGACACTACTAAGGCGACGCCAGAGGAGGCCGCCGACCAGATCCTCGCCGAGCTCCGGCAGCGGGGGATCCTCGAGCCGGCGTGAACGTTGAGTTGGAGCAGGTGATCGATGCCGCGCGCGCGGCGGGGGAAGCGGTGCTCGACGTCTATCGGCGCGGCGGCAAGGCACGTACGAAGGCCGACGGGTCTCCCGTCACGGAGGCCGATGAGCGCTCGCAGGAGATCATTCTGGCCCGCTTGGCTGAACTCACTCCGCAGGTGCCGGTCATAGCCGAGGAAGGCGAGGAGCGGCAGGAGTCGGGTCACGCGTTCTGGCTAGTCGATCCGCTGGACGGGACCAAGGAGTTTCTGTCGCGAAACGGTGAGTTCACAGTCAACATCGCGCTGATCGAGGATCGCGCGCCGGTCCTGGGGGTGGTTCTGGCGCCGGCCAAGGAGCGGCTGTTCGCCGCTGCGCCGGGGCGTACCGCGTTGGTCCATGACGCCTCCGGCGTCCGGGACATCGCCGCGCGCCGGGTTCCCAGGGAAGGCGCAGTTGTCGTGTCCAGCCGCTCGCACGGCAATCCGGAGGCGCTCGAGCGGTTCACCGCAGGACGCCGCGTGGCCGCGTCGGTTTCGGCCGGCTCGTCGCTGAAGTTCTGCCTGGTTGCGGCTGGTGAGGCCGATCTCTATCCCCGCTTCGGCCGGACGATGGAGTGGGATACCGCCGCCGGAGACGCGATCGTGCGTGCCGCCGGAGGACGGGTGACCGATCTGGCCGGCCAGCCGCTGGCCTATGGCAAGCCGGGGTTCGAGAACCCGCAGTTCGTGGCTTGGGGCAAGCAGTAGGGGCGGCGCCGCAACCCTGTGCGGGCTGACGTGTTCGCTCTCTGGAGGAGCCGATGGGACCGGAAAGGAGCAACTCGATGTTGAACAACAGACGCCTCGTGCCCAGCGTGGCCGCCGTTGCGGCAGCGGCCGCCATGGCCGCTGCGCCCGCGATCGGCGCCACGACCACGGTGCTTGGCACCGGCACGGTCAAGCGGGGAACGGTCGTCGTCTCGAAGTCCGGGCTGACGCTCTATGGCTTCAGCAAGGACAGCTCGAAGAAGAGCGCCTGCACTGGCAGCTGTGCCTCCACCTGGATCCCGTGGATCGTCCGCGGGACGGTCACAATCAAGGCCGGGTCCGGCTTGAGCCAGAGCAAGTTGGGCACAGTCACGCGGTCGAACGGCCAGAAGCAGATCACCTACGGCGGCAATCCGCTGTACCACTACACGGGCGACAGTAAGAAGGGCCAGCAGAACGGCCAGGACAAGCGTCAGTTCGGTGGTTACTGGTACGTGGTTGGCAAGAACGGGAAACTGCTGAAGCCCTCCTCGAACCTGGTCGGCGGCTACTGATTCACCGCAGCCCGGACGGCAGCTCAACTGCGCGCTCGCCGCGCGCCGCCTGAGGATCAAATCGCAGCTGACGGAGGCGGGGGGCCACCGGCCCCCCGCTCCTGTACCAGCGGAACGAAGCGCACCCCCTCCAGCTTCTCTTGGCGGATGCCCGCCGGGGTGCGGCGGGCAAGTGTGAGGTATTGGTTGGCGTCCCCCACCGGAGCGATCAGCCTGCCACCGTCCGCCAGCTGTTTCTCGAGTGCGACCGGCAGCTCGGACCCCGTCGCGGCTGCCACGTTGATGGCGTCGAACGGGCCATGCTCGGGCAACCCCGCCCAGCCGTCGCCAACGAAGAACGAGACGTTGTCAAGTCCCAGCTCACCGATTGTGGTGGCGGCCAACGCGCTCAGCTGCCGGTGCCGCTCAATCGTGAAGACCTCGCCTGCAAGCAGTGCCAGCAGTGCGGCGTGATAGCCGGATCCGGTGCCGACATCGAGGACGCGGTCCGTTGGTCGCAGCTCGAGCGATTCGAGCATCCTGGCTACCACCAGCGGTTGGGAGATCGTCTGGCCGCAGGCGATCGGGAGCGCCACGTTCGCATAGGCTCGGCGGCGCTCTGCTGAGGGCACAAAGCGTTCGCGCGGGATTGACGCGATGGCGGCCAGCACGCGCTGGTCTGCGATCGCCGGGCTCAGTTCCAATGCCAGCCTCGCCGCCGGGCTGAGACCCTGATCGTCAGGGGCGTCACCCATCAGACAATGGGAACCTTTTCGCCGGCGCAACCCGCCAGCTGCTCCCGCAGCTCAGCTGGGGTGGCGTCGTGGAGCTCGAAGCTCGCGTCTCCCTGCACGCCACGTATGACGAGGTAGCTGTGCACTGATCGGCGCAGCGCAAAGCGCCCCCGGGCGGCAACCACCTCGATCGCGCGAACCTCCTCCCACCGAAGGCGACCGAGTGGCTCGCGGGTGGGGCGGACGATGTCCAGCCCGTGCTCGGAGAACCAAAGCTCCACCCCGGGCTCGGGAGACGCCAGGTCCGCGATGCCGCCGATGTGCGTACAGACCAGCTGGAGCGGTGTCTGGGTCGGCGTGTGGCCCCCAAAAGAGGGTTCCCCAGGCGGTCCGGTTGCTGCCCACACGGCGATGCTCTCGCCGGTCGCCGCCTCGAGGGCTACCTCCTCGCCGGTCACCGCGTCGGCGTCCAGATCCTCTTCATGCTCCGGACCCAGATCGTCCTCGGTCCGGCGCTCATACTGTCGCTCGACCATACCCAGCGCGGCGACAGCGTCGTCATACGACGGAGCAGCGACGATCTCCTGCGCGCGCGCCACAGCGGGGTGCAGGAGCGCCTCGCCCAGCTCCAGTCCAAGCTCGTCCATGGCCACGGCAGCCAGGGCCCGTCGCCACTGCAGTCCGTCGGCCTCGTCTGCGGCTTGCTGTACCAGCTCCTCGAGCTGCTGGTCGTCGAGCCCATCGCCCTGATGAGCCTGCGCGGCTTCTCTGAACGCCGGCCGCAGCCTGGCGACGAGCGCGTCGCGCCCTCTACCGGCGATCCGCCGAGCCTCGTCCTCGAGATCGCTCACAGCTCGGCGCGCTCGAGCAGCTGCCTGACGCGAGCCAGAAACGCGGCCGCAGGCTCGCCGTACAGGATGCGGTGATCGCAGGCCAGGGCCAGGGTCATCACGTGGCCGGAGACGATAGCCCCGTCGCGCACAAGTGCGGCCTCCCTGAGCTCGCCGGCAGCGAGTGCCGCGGCCGGCGGTCCCCAAACCAGCGGCGCCAGCCGCGTGACGGCATGGGCGCCGGACGTGCTCAGCATGAACGTGGCGCCGGAGCGCTCGGGCGGCGTCAGCTCGTCCAGGCGCCGCTTCAGGTCCTGCAGCTCTGCTCCAAGCTCGTCGAGCGGCTTGAGATCCGCATCGAACACGGTGGCCGTCAGGAGCTCTGAATCCCGGGGAATGACCAGGCCCACGTTGACGCGCGAATAGAGCTCGAAGCGCCCATCCCGATAGGAGGAGTTCGCGCGCGGGTGCTCGCGCAGGGCCAGCGCGGATGCCTTTACCAGCGCTCCGTCGACCGGGAACTCCGACCTCTGCATCCAGGCATCCATCCTCACCTCCACGGCGAGTTCCAGGTCGGGAACCGTGGCCCTCGCCTCCGCGGCTCGCCTGGCGATCGCCTGCTCGGCCTTGGTCGGCTCGACGATCTCGACCGTCCCTTTGACGCCTGGGGGCGCGGGCTGGGCCATCGCGCTCACACTATCCGAGGCCCCAGGCCCGTCTGAACTCCTCCGCGTCGAAGGAGACCAGCTCGAGGCGCAGCTGGCGAAGAAGCTTCGCTGCCTCCTTGGCGGGCAGCTCCCAGAACAGGACCACCTCGCCGTCGGAGAGCGAAACGACCTCGATTCGGTCAAGCCGATGACGATCGGCCAGAAACGCCGGTTCGCGGGTCTCCCGTGAGACGATCAGCTCGTAAGCGCGGTTGGCCTTCACGGCGGCGTCTCCAAGGCTCGATCCAGGAGCTTCGTGCCGGCGATCACTTGGGTGCCGAGCCGCAAAGCGGGCAGCGCCTCGATGCCCTCTCCGCGGGCGCGGGACGTAGCTCGCTCCAACGCATCGCTGACTGAGCGCGTGTCGACCGCCTTCAGCAGAGCTCTGGGATGCATCTCGCAGGCGGCGGCTGCGATCAGCACGGTGTTCGGGTCGGCCAGGTCGCGGCCCCCGGCGAACGCCTGGCGGAATCCGGCCAGCGAGAAGGCCACGCCTCGTCCCACCTGCTTGGCGTAGGTCGCGGCGAGCATCGCCAGGCGGGTATCAGGTGGCCATTGCGCCGGCCAGCGCAGCGGTTGCATTCCGTTGGAGATGATGTGCCGCTCGAGAACGTCGCGGTCCACGGCCTCCCCGACAGCAGAGAGCTCAGAGGCCAGCACCGGCTCCCACTCCGGCATGGCTGGCAGCGCGGCGGGGAGGCGCTCGGCCACCAGGTAGCAGTAGGGGCTGCCGAGGTCGTAGTAGAAGACCCCACCGACCGCCACGCGCGGATCAGCCGTGAATCAGCCAGCCGTCCGCGGCGCGGGCGGCCTCCATGACCGCCTCAGAGAGCGTCGGGTGGCCGTGGATCTGCCGGGCAACCTCGGGATAGCCGCCCTCGAGCGCACGCGCGGTTACCAGCTCCTGGATCAACTCGGTGGCCTTGGCGCCCACCACGTGACCTCCGAGTAGCTCGCCGTAGCGCTTCTCACCGACGATCTTGACGAGTCCGGTGCGGTCGCCGTAGACCGTTCCGGCTCCCACCGCGCCGTACTGCAGCTTGCCTACCGCCACGTCGTGGCCCTGATCTCTGGCCTGGGCCTCGGTCAAGCCGAAGCTGGCCACATTGGGGGTGCAGAACGTGGCCCGCGGGATGTCGACGTACTCGATCGGATGGGTTTGGAGCCCCGCGGCGTTCTCCACGGCGATGATGCCCTCGTCGGAGGCCTTGTGTGCCAGTGCGGGTCCATGGACCAGGTCGCCGATGGCATAGATCCCCTCGACGCTCGTGCGCTGGGCTCCGTCCACCCGGACGAGCCCGTCGTCGTCCAGCGCCACACCGGCCTGCTCCAGCCCGAGCGCCTCGATATCCGGGCCCCGGCCGGCGGCGATCACCAGCCAGTCGACTTCCGCCGACTCCTCGCCGTGGCCGAACCTGACCGACCGATCGTCGCTTTCGACGTTCTCGACCAGCGTCGATAAGTGGATCGTCATGCCCTGGCGCTTGAGGCCGCGCTCGGCGACCCGCGAGATGTCGGCGTCCTCGGTCGGAAGGACGCGGTCCAGAGCCTCGAACAGCGTCATGTCCACCCCCAGACGAGCGTAGGCGGAGGCGATCTCGGCGCCGGAGGCGCCGGCTCCGACGACCGCCATCGTCGCCGGCAGCTCCTCGAGCGCCCAGGCTTCCTCGGTTCCGATCACGCGCCCCCCGAATTGAGTGCCCGGGATCGGCTTCTTCACCGAGCCAGTGGCCAGGACGATCGTCTTGGCCTGCGCGCTGTGCTCCCCCACCCGCACGGTGCGCTCGTCGCCCAGCACGGCCTCACCCTCCAGCAACTCGATGCCGTTCTTCTTGAATAGCCCGGAGACGCCGCCGGTCAGCGTGGTTATTACCTTCTTGCGCCTGGCGCTGACCGCCGGGAAGTCGACTGTGGGCTCGGCCACCTTGATTCCGAAGTCGTCGGCATCGCGGACCTCGGAGAGCACGTCGGCGACTCTCAGAACGGCTTTGGCCGGGATGCAGGCGTAGTTGAGGCAGCGTCCACCGACCGCGTCCTTCTCTGCCACCGCGGTCTTCATTCCCAGCTGCGCCGCGCGGATAGCCGCCACATAGCCGCCCGGCCCCGAGCCGATGACGAGGCAGTCGTAGGACGAGTCGGGCATGGCTTTTCAGCCTATATCACCCTTGCTGAGGCCTACTGTCCGGGCGGCTTTGGCAGCTGCAGGCGGCTCAGCACGCGGACCAGCTTGTAGAACAGGAACCCGCCACCCAGGATCATAACCACGGTGATGGCCACGCCCGCGATGTTCGAAGCCCGGACCAATAGCAGCGCTCCCTCCAGCACCGTCAGCAGCAGCAGGACCATGAAGCCGAGCACGGCCCAGTAACGCGCCCGCCACAGCCCGTAGGCGCACATCGACATGAGCACCAGGTAGACGATCTCGCTGCCAGGCTTGGCGCCTCTGAGCTTGATCTGCGCCACCAGCAAGACCAGGTTGGCGATCACGAGCGAGAAAGCCACGAGTGCGCTGACGAGCAGCGGCCAAGGACGCTCGCCGGGGGCGATCGGGGTGAGCGTCGCCCGCACGGCCGCGTTGCGCTCCTCGGACGTGCGCCTCGGTGGACGCCCGGCGGGCGGCGAGGGCGGACGGGTCGCCCTGCTGGCGGCCGAACGTGTCCGCCGGCCGCGCTTGCGACTACGCTGCGCCAAGTTTCACCCCCGAGGCGATCCTCGTGCGAAGCTCCCGCGCCGCGCTCTCCGGATCAGCGGATTCGGTCAGCGCCCGAACGACCGCGACCCGCTGAGCGCCCGCCTCGGCAACAGCCGGGGCGCTGTCTGAGTCGATACCCCCGATGGCGAAGAAGGGACTCGCGGCTCGTGCGGCGGCATAGCGCACCAGCTCGAGTCCCACCGCCGCTCGACCGGGCTTTGTTGGGGTGGGATAGACCGGGCCCACGCCGACGTAATCAACTCCCCGTGCCTCGTCGAGCTGACGGGGAGTGTGCGTGGAGAGGCCGATCAGCCGCTCCGACCCCACGAGTCCTCGGGCCTCCGCCACCGGCGCGTCGTCCTGGCCTAGGTGGACGCCGTCGGCTTCGGCCGCGATGACGAGCTCCGGGCGGTCGTTGAGGATGAACAGCGCACCATGCTGGGAGCTGACTCGCCTGAAGCGCGCGGCAGCCGCCAGGATCTGTTCGTCCGAGCTCTGCTTGCAGCGCAGCTGCACGATGTCCACCCCGCCGCGCAGCGCGGCGTGTAAGAACTCGTCGCTTCGCGCGTCGCAAACCAGGTACAGGTGCGCCGCTGAGAGCCGCTGCCGACGGTCATCCACGCCGCAAGTCTGACACGGGACCATCGCTAGCATCAGACTTCAGACGTCGTGCCTGACCTAACAGAATCATTCGACACGATCGTGGTCGGAGGCGGCGTGATCGGACTCGCGGCCGCTTGGCGGCTGGCCGAGCGGGGGGCTCGCGTCGTAGTGCTCGAGCGGGGCCAGACCGGAGGCGGAACATCACACGTGGCCGCTGGGATGCTGGCGCCAGTCGCCGAGGCCGACCCCAAGGAGGAGCCGCTGCTCCAACTGGGCGTAGAGGCAGCTGGGCTATATCCGGACTTCATCGCCCGGCTGCGCGACCAGGCGGGCGGAGACCCCGGGTACCTGCGCTGTGGGACGCTGATGGTCGCCCGCGACCGCGACGAGGCCGAGTGGCTTCAGCGCGAGCATGCGCTGAAGTGTCGCTTCGGAGTCGCGGGAACCATGCTCCGACCCAGCGAGGCGCGGCGCCTCGAGCCTGCGACTGCGCCGACGCTGCGTGGCGCACTCCAGCTGCCCGATGATCACGCCATCGACCCCCGCAAGCTGTCGAGCGCCCTCGCCCGCGCCGTTCGCAGCAGCGGCGCCAGCGTCCGCGAGGGCGCGGAGGTGGCCGCGCTCGAGCTCTCGGGCGACGCCGTCCGCGGCGCTCGCCTGATGGACGGAGAGCGCATCGGCGCAGACTCGATCGTGCTCGCCGCCGGCGTGTGGTCGGCTGATCTCGAGGGCCTGCCACCGGAGGCTCGGGTGCCGCTCAGGCCGGTGAAGGGCCAGATCCTGCGCCTCCACGACCCCGCCGGACCCGGGCTGTTGAACAGCGTGCTCAGGATGCAGGGGGCCTACGTGGTGCCCCGCGGCGACGGCCGCTATGTGCTCGGCGCCACGACCGAGGAACGTGGCTTCGACACCACCGTGACCGCTGGGGCGATGTTCGAGCTGCTGCGCGACGGAAGCGAGCTGCTCCCGGGGCTCTCGGAGCTCGTCATCGACGAGTTCTCCGCCGGCCTGCGACCGGGCACCCCCGACAACGCGCCGATCATCGGCCCGGGCGCCGTCCGCGGGCTGTTCTGGGCCACAGGTCATTACCGGCACGGGATCCTGCTGGCGCCGATCACCGCCGAGCTGGTGGCGGGCGCGATGGCCGGCGAGGCGGTGCCCGAGCCGGTGTCTCCGTTGAGATTCGTGGCGCGAGGAGACGCCGAGCGCCCCGAGCCCACGACCACCGCCGCGATCTCGGGAGCGAGGAGGTGATCATCTCGGTGAACGGCGAACGCCGCGAGCTGCCACAAGGGACCACGATCGCGGGCCTCGTGGAGGATCTTTCGGCGCCTCGCCGGGGGGTGGCCGTCGCCCTCGACGGCGAGGTTGTCCCCCGCGGCGAGTGGGAGCAGACGTCGCTGCCCGAGGGCGCCCAGGTCGAAGTCGTGGCGGCGATTCAGGGAGGATGAGCGGGATGAATGCTCGAGCTGGGGCCGACCAGCTGCTGATCGCCGACCGGACGTTCCGCTCTCGGCTGATGCTGGGCACCGGCGGCTTCACCAACCACCACGTTCTGTCCGAAGCGCTTACGGCGTCAGGTGCGGAGATGTGCACGGTGGCCCTGCGCCGGCTCGATCCAGCCGCGCGGGGGTCGGTGCTGGACGTGCTCCACGAAGCCTCGGTTGAGATCCTGCCCAACACCGCCGGATGCTTCACCGCCCGCGACGCAGTCACAACCGCCCAGCTGGCGCGCGAGGCATTCGAGACCAACTGGATAAAGCTCGAGGTGATCGGCGACGACCGGATGCTGATCCCCGACGGGCCCGAGCTCCTGGCGGCCGCCGAGCAGCTCGTGGCCGATGACTTCGTGGTCCTTCCCTACACCACCGACGACCCCGTTCTGGCCCGCCGGCTTGAGGATGTGGGCTGTGCGGCTGTGATGCCGCTGGGCTCGCCGATCGGCAGCGGCATGGGCATCCGCAACGCCTACAACATCTCGATCATGATCGAGCGAGCAGGAGTGCCCGTGGTTTTGGACGCCGGCGTCGGAACCGCATCGGATGGGGCGCTGGCGATGGAGCTCGGCTGCGACGCCGTGCTGTGCGCCAGCGCCATCTCTCGGGCGGAGAATCCGGCGGCCATGGCCCGAGCGATCAAGCTTGCCGTGGAGGCCGGTCGACTGGCGCGCGGGGCCGGCCGGATCCCGCGCCGGTTCTACGCCGAGGCCTCGACACCCGAGGAGGGCATGCCGGTGTTCGCGAACGCGTCGGCCGAGGACGCGCCACCGCCCGCCGCGCCCGCCCCTCTGCGACGCAGCGGATGACGGTCGAGCGGCTGATCGACGGCTGGGAAGCGGCCTGGTCGGACAAGGATCCAGACGCCTTCGAGCATGTGTGTCATCCGGACCTGCACTACGAAGATCCGCTGACCGGTGAGCCGCTTGAGGGCGTCGATGAACTGACCCAGCACGCCGGCAGGCTATGGGCGGGCTTCCCCGACGCCCGGTTGGAGCGAACCGGTGAGCGGCTGTCGACCAAGCGCTACGTCGCCGCCCCGTGCAAGCTCCTGGGTACGCACAAGGCCCAGCTCGAGGGGCTCCCACCCACCAACCGCTTCGTCGTGGTGCACTGCGTCTTCTACTGCGAGGTTCAGGGCGGACGGCTGCTGCGCGTGCGCGGGTTCTTCGACCTCTACGACGCGGCGGTGCAGCTCGGCGTGCTTCCGGGGCGCGGCTCGCTTGGGGAGAAGGCGTTGTTGATGCTGCGCGGGTTCGGGCTGCGGGCGGCGCGAAGCTCGTAGAGGCGGTCAAAACTGTGTGACGGTTAGCCCGGGAGCCGTCCCGGCCTGAGGCCCTCCTTTGAGAGGGGTAGCTTCGAAGCGGCTCTCCTAGCGCCTTCTCCCCCCCTCAACCCTCGCGCTGCTCGACCTCGGTCGAGACCTTCTCCTCGGGCTGGTAGGTCCGCTCCTTGGCGTATGCGTCGAGGGCGCGACGGTCCGCTTCGGTCTGCGGAGAATCGGTGATCGAGCGGGGGTGAAGCCGCTCTTTGAGCACCACGTTCAGCTGCGCTCCCAGCAACGTGATCACGGACTGCAGGTAGAACCACCAGAGGATCGTCACCACCGTGGCGAACTGTCCATAGGTCCCCTGGGCGCTCTTCAGATGGCGGGCGATGATGAACGTGGAGAGCTGCTCGAGGATGAAGAACACCAGCCCCGAGAAAATGGCCCCAGGTAAGACATCTCGGGCGCTGATGTCGCGGTCGGTCAGCATCCGGAACGCCGCCATGAACAGGCCCACGTCGAGTGCGGCGGCCAGCACGTAGCCGCCGATCTTGCCGGCCACTCCCAGATTCACTCCGCTCGAGTTGCTCATCACGAGCCCGGAGACGAGCGTGCTGAGGACCAGACCGGCCCCGATCGTGGCCAGCACCGTCACGCTGCGCAGCACCTGGGCCGCAATACCCGGGCGCTCGTGCATGGGGACCTCCCACACCGAGTTGAACGCCGTCTGGGTCGTGCGGACCACCCCCAGGCCGCTCCACAGCGAGGTGAGCGCGCCGACGGCCAGCGCCCACCAGGCGCCGTGCAGTCCCTTGATCGTCTGGGGGTTGAGCAGCGGGAACATGGTCGCCATGTGGCTGAGCACGTTGTCCTTGTCGCTGGTGGGCAGCACCCAGCCCAGGACGGTGACCAGCACCATGAAGAGGGGAAAAATCGAGAAGAACGCCCAGAAGGCGATCATCGCCGCCATGCTCGTGGACTGGTCTTCGCGGAACTTCGTGAATGTGGCCACCGCGACGCTGCTCACGGCGGTGCGCTTCTGTGCCCGGTCGATCTTCTGCGCGACGCCCATGCGCTGCTGCTACCCCTGGCCAGCTACCGACAACCCGAGACCGCCTTCGCGCAGGCCAGGTCAACCAGCACAGGCGCATGGTCCGACAGCGCGACCGAGGTGCCGTCCGAGCGAACCGTCCGGTCGAGCACCCGGGTCTCGCCGACGGGCTCCAGTCCGGACGCGAACACGAGGTCCACGTCGTGTCCGCCCGCGTAGCGCAACCCATCGAGCGACAGCGTGCGGACGTTGAAGTCGCCGCCCAGGATCAGCGCTGACCCGTTCGCCCAAGCCAGCGCAGCGCTCCGCGCCCGCTCTGCGTCTCGGCGCGCCGCCGCGTCGTCGTGGACGGTGGCATGAAGGTTGCCGACCCATAGCCCCGATAGCGGCTCGGCCGGCGACGCCAGCCGCACCGCCTGTAGCTGGCGCCGCTCCGGCCAGAGGCACAGCAGCAGCGTGCGATGCTCGACGATCTGCGCTCTCCGTACGAGGATCGCGTTCGCACCGCCGCCATTGGACTTGATCACATCTGGGAAGCGCACGGCGACCGCGCGCCGCAGCGGCAACAGCGCGTTCCGGGAGGTCAGCACCCGCGCACCCTGGACGCCGCCCTCCATCCCTGTGGCCAGGTCACGTGGCCACCACGGCGGCACCTCCTGGAGCAGCGCAACGTCCCAACTCCAGCTCCTCAGCGCCGCCTTGAAATCATCGAACAGGTCACGTCCGGACCCGGGAACCGAGCGGCCGTGCATCAAGTTCCAACTCAGCACTCGCAGCCGCACCATGAGCTAGCCGCAACGTACACTGCCGCCTTGACCTCCACCCGCCACTTCCTAACGGGCGCGGAGCTGTCGCCGCACGAGCTGGCCGCGTTGCTCGACCGAGCCGCGGCCCTCAAGGACACTCCGCTCAGCTCAAACGTGCTGCACAAGCGGACGGTGGCGTTGATCTTCCAGCGCCCCTCGACCCGCACCCGGGTGTCGTTCGAGGCTGGGGTCGTAGAGCTCGGAGGTCATCCGATGGTGCTCCGCACGGAAGACCTGCAGCTGACGCGCGGCGAGTCAGTGCGCGATACGGCTTACGTCCTCTCCCGGCACGTGAGCGCAATCTGCATCCGCACCGGACCCGATGAGCTCGTGGCGGAGCTCGCGGAGCACGCGAGCGTGCCGGTGATCAACATGCTCACGGCCGGCCATCACCCCTGCCAAGCGCTCGCTGACCTGCTGACCCTGAAGGAGCAGTTCGGCCAGCTCAATGGCCTGAAGGTCGCCTACGTCGGGGACGGCAACAACGTCGCGCGCTCGTTGGCCGTGGTGGGCGACCTGGCGGACGTCGAGGTCTGGATCGCGTCACCGCCGCAGTTCGCGCTCGCAGAGCCGACCGCCGGCGCCCGGTCCACAGACGATCCGCACGCAGCGGTCAGAGACGCCGATGCCGTCTACACGGACGTGTGGGTCAGCATGAACGACGATCCGCAGACTGCCGCCGAGCGGCGGCGAGCGCTCGCGCCGTACCGGCTCGATGATCGCCTGCTGGACCAGGCATCGCCCCATGCGATCGCGCTGCACTGCCTGCCCGCCCATCCGGGCGAAGAGATCAGCGCGCAGGTCCTCTATGGGACGCGGCAGCGGATCTGGGAGCAGGCAGAGAACCGCCGCCACGCCCAAAAGGCGCTGCTCGAGCAGCTGATCGGGGCCGAGCCGAGCGGCTTGGAGTAGGCTCGGCGCAGGCAGTCAATTAGGAGGCGCACCAGATGCCCGCACCCCGCTCGTCACGATCGGCCACCCGCTCCGGTGGCACAGGCAAGACCCGCCAGGGGTCGGGAGCCAAGCGCTCCACGCAGTCTCGTGGCCGCCGCGCAAAGGGCGCCGGCTCGACCAAGGGCACGCGCTCGAAGGGCGCAGGCGCCGGCACGAAGGCCGCGGGATCTCCTGACGCAGCGACGTCCGAGCGCAGCGCAGCCGCCGGCGATGGCCTGAGATCGCTGATGGAGCAGCTCGTCAACCGGGTCATCCGTCCGCTCGGCCTGGTCATGCTGAGCCGCGAAGGGATCCAGGAGACCCTCGACGATGCCGCCGAGCGCGGCCGCATGACGCGCGCCGACGCCAACGCCCTGGTGGCCGAGCTTGTTCGTCGGGGCCGCGAGCAGACTGACGAGATGCTGGTGGACTTCGAGCAGTTGCTCGGCCGCGGCCGAAGCCAGCTGGGCCAGGCCACCCGGCGCGCGCGGCACTCTGAGCCCGTCGACCAGCTGGTCCGTGCCGCCGACCGCGCGCGACGCTCGGTGGGTATCGGCTCGTCGTCTCCGATCGCCGGCTACGACGAGCTGACCGCCAGCCAGGTCACCGCCAGGCTCGATGGGCTGACGGCCGCCGATCTGCGCACGCTGCGCGACTACGAGGGCCGCCACGCGAACCGCAAATCGGTGCTCGAGGCGATCGAGAAGGCGCTCGAGACCTAGACCGAGTCTCGTGAGCCGGTCGGGGCCGGCCCGGCCCCCGGGCCGCCAAGCCGCGGCTGCCATCCTAGGGGCATGCAGTCCCAGGCCCAGACCCGGCCGGCGCGAGGCGCGCAGCTCGAGCTGACCGTCGACTCGCTGGCGTACGGCGGCGCGGGTGTGGCCCGGCTCGACGGCTACGTCGTGTTTGTCGCGGGCGGCCTGCCAGGAGACCGGGTGCGGGCGGAGGTGCAGAAGGCCAAGCGCGGATACGCACAGGCTCGGCTCACCGACGTGCTCGAGCCTGGCCCGGACCGCATCCCGCCGGTGGCCCAGCACCCGGGGGCGCCGTGGCAGGTGCTGCGCTACGACCGCCAGCTGGAGATCAAGCAGGCCCAGGTCGACGATGCCCTGCGCCGGATCGGGCGCCTGAAGGGCTTCGCGCTCGAGCCGATCACCCCCGCGCTCCAGCAATGGCGCTACCGCAACAAGCTCGAGTACTCGTTCGGCGCCGATCCCGGCGGACGGCTGATCTGCGGCTTCCATGTGCCAGGCCGCTGGGATCAGATCGTTGAGGTCGGCGACTGCCTGCTCGCCTCGGAGCGAGCAAACCAGGCCCGCGAGGAGGTCGTACGGTGGTGCCGCCACCAAGGCCTCGAGCCCTACGACCGCCGTACCGGTGAGGGCCTGCTGCGAAACCTCGTGGTTCGCGAGGGCAGGCGTACCGGGCAGCTCCAGCTGCGGCTGGTGACCGGCCCCGGGCAGCTCGACCGCGCTGCGCTGGCGGCCGTTATCCCGCCCGAGTCGAGCCTCCTGGTGACGCAGACCGAAGCCCGCGCCGAGACCACGACCGGTGGAGACACCGAGCTGATCTCCGGCTCCTACAAGCTCGAAGAGGAGCTCGGCGGACTGCGCTTGGCGATCTCTCCCGATGCCTTCTTCCAGACCAACACGGAGATGGCCGAGCGGCTCTACGGGCTGGCGATCGAGTACGCCGATCTGCGCGGGTTCGAGCGGGTCTTCGATCTCTATTGTGGGATCGGCACGATTGGCTTGGCGATGGCGCCGAGGGCGGCCGAGCTTTGGGGGCTGGAGCTGGTGGAATCAGCAGTCGCCGACGCGATCGCAGGCGCCAGGGCGAACGAGATCGACAACGCCCGCTTCTTCGCCGGCGACGTCCGGCTTGCTCTGCGCAACCTCGTGGCCGAAGCCGGCAGCCCGGATGTGGCGGTCGTCGACCCCCCGCGGGCCGGCCTCTCTCAGAAAATCGTGAGGCGGATGATCGAGGGCGGACCAAAGCGGATCGTGTACGTCTCCTGCAACCCCACCACGCTGGCGCCAAACGCCGCCCAGCTGGCCGAGGCCGGCTACGAGCTGCGACGGGTGCGCCCCGTGGACATGTTTCCGCAGACGCCGCACATCGAATGTGTGGCGCTGTTCGAGCGGCGGTAGGGTGCGGCCCCCATGCGCGCGGTCACCATTCGCGACGAGCGGATCGTCGTCGAGGACCACGAGGACCCGGAACCGGGAGCCCGCGAGATCCTGGTCCGAGTGCGCGCCGCCGGGCTAAACGGCGCGGACATGCACCAGCGCCTGGGGCGCTACCCGGCACCGCCCGGGTCGCCGCAGGACATCCCGGGGCTGGAGTTGGCGGGCGAGGTGGCCGCGCTGGGGCCCGAGGCCACGCGCTTCGAAGTTGGGCAACGGGTGATGTCGATCGTCGGCGGAGGCGGGCAGGCCGAGCTGGCGACGGTGCACGAGCGGGTGCTGATGCCAGTCCCCGACGGGTTGCCGTGGGAGCAGGCGGGCGGCGTCCCAGAGGTTTTCACCACCGCACACGACGCGGTCTTCACCCAGGCCGGGCTGAAGCCAGGCGAGCACCTCCTGATCCACGGCGGCGCGGGCGGTGTGGGAACCGCCGCCATCCAGCTGGCCAGCACCGCCGGCGCCCGGGTCACGACGACCGTCCGCAACGGGGAGTTGCGTGACCAGGTGGCCGGGCTGGGTGCTGAGGTCATCGCCCCCGAGGGCTTCGCCGAGCGCGGTCCGTTCGACGTGATCCTCGAGCTGGTTGGCGCCCCCAACCTGGCAGACAACGTCTCCGCGCTGGATACCGGTGGCCGGATCGTGGTGATCGGGATCGGCGGGGGGGCCAAGGGCGAGCTCAACCTCGGGGCGCTGATGGGAAAGCGCGCCCGGATCCAGGGCTCGACGCTGCGGGCCCGGCCGCTCGAGGAGAAGGCTCTGACGGCTAGGGCGATGGAGCGCTCGGTACTGCCGCTGTTCGCGGCCGGTGCGCTCAAAGTCCCCGTGGCCGCGACCTACGGCCTCGACGAGGCCGCCAAGGCCTACGACCGCTTTACCGAGGGCGGCAAGCTGGGCAAGATCGTGATCTGCTTCTAGCGGGCGCAGCCCTGCTTCTTAAACGCTGCCACGCTCGAGTAATAGGTCCCCTGCGGGTAATAGGGGCCCATGACCTGCCGCTCGGTGCCCGGCGTCGCGCGCTGGATGGCCTGCTTGAAGCTGGGTGCGGGCAGCATGTTCCGCAGGATCAACACGGCCTGGGGTGCGGGGCCGGCCGGCAGCCACGTGTAGCCGCAGGCGGCGGTGGCGTTGCTCGGACGGTTGGCTCGAGTGGAGATCACCACCGTGTAGTCGCCGCTGCGGTCGAGCGGGACCTGGTCATCGCGTACGCAGGCGTAGTACATGGTCGCGGCGTTGGCCGTGCAGAACGACCAGAAGCGCAGCTGGCCCGTTTGCATCCGCGGCTCGCCGTCATAGGTTCGGGGGGTGGTCGGGGCCTTGGCGCGGAAAGTCAGCACCGGGCCGAAACCGGCTGAATAGAAGCTCGTCACGTAGGCGTTGTCGACGTTCTCGAAGAAGCCGCCCGACGGCAGCGCATTCGTAAGCGAGTAGAGGAAGGGGTAGAGGCTTGCCCCCGTCAGTTCATTGTCCAGCGCACCCGTGACGGCGCCGCTGGCGGGGTTCGTGTACCTGACCCACACCGGGGGGTTGCGGCTGCCGAGCCCGGTGTTCGGGAGCGGCGAGGCGCCTGACGGCCCGGCGGCGGCCAGTCGCTCGGTGACACCCAGGTTTGGCAGCGAGTCGTTCTGACAGCCCGGCAGCGACAGGCGGTGTCCGCTGGCCGAGACGACGGTGAACTTGGGGAGCCCGACGCCGCCGGTGATGTCGAGGCCCCGGTCGGCTTCGTAGACCCGGTAGATGACAAGCGCCGTGCCCGGCGGCGAGACCTTGGTTGCGTTGCTGGTGTAGATCGTGTTCTTGGCGCGCCCCGACGCAGGGACTGCTCCGGAAACGATCCGCAGCGTGTACGCGCGGCGGGTGGCGTTGCGATTGGCACCGGCAACGAACGGGTTGGTGGAGCCGGAATCCGGGGCGATGCGGAAATCGGCCAGCCCGTCGATGGCCTGCGAGGCTGCGCTGTAGTCGATGAACGACATGTAGCGAGCGCGCGGGTAGGAGCCGCTTACCTCGATCCGGCCGCCCGGCGGCAGCGGGACGTCCGCGATCCAGTAGTTGGCGGCCGCGTCCGGGAAGGCAACGTTCAGCTGATCGCCGGAGATCCGGGCCACCCAGGCGCAGGTCAGCGAACTGGTGGTGGTCGTAGTCGGGGAGGAGGGCGGCGACGGGGCCGTCGATGCCCCCACGCTGGAGCTCACTCCTCCCAGGAGCGCGACCACGACGCCGACGAGGCCGCCCAGCATCTAGTCCTCGCCGAAGTCGGCCTCGTCCTCGCTGACGGGGACGACCTCATCGGCATGGACCGAGCACAGCGCCGGGCCGCCAGACTCCATCGCCGCCTGCAGCTCGGCGGGGGTCAGCTTGGCCCCGCACTCCTCGCAGCGATCGCCGGGCTTCTCGATCGTCTTCTCTTCGAGGTCCATCACGCCCGAGTCTATAAACGCCGGCTGCCGCCCACCACGCCGATTCGGCGCGCTGGCGACGCTTGCACGGATCTCACTCCACGTGTCCACCATGCGACTCGATGCGAGACAAGAACTCCTGGTTGATGGTTCTGTTTCCAAGACGGAGAGATCGCGCGCGGACCTCGCTGATCGGTACTTGGAATTTAGTTTCGGCCCGAATGTAGTCGAACAGGCGCAGGAGTTCGCCGTCTGAGGCTACGTCATATCGAATGGAGTCGCCGGCGTGGAACTCCATCTTCATCCACAGCCTCTCCTGTTCGTCTACGCGCTGCATCTCCGCCTGTAGCGACTCCACCCATTGGGCCGGCAGCTTCTCGATCAAGCTACTCCACGAGACTTGCAGCGTCAACGTCGGACAGGTCCAAGTCGATGAGCGCCAGGCTGTTCTCGGCTGCTCGAACGTCGTCACGTGCCGCCACAAACATCGCCGGCGAGCGCGTCGCCTCGGCGGTTCGCCCGAGCGCTCGTCTTGCAAGCTCGGCCATATACTGCGTCGGATCCGCGTACTCCGACAGCAGCGAGGCATGCTCCTGGCTGTCGGCGTAGCGACACAGATCGGGAGTCGAGCGCGCATCCTCGCTCAGCCAACCTGTCCCCCGTGCGCCTCGATGAACGCCAGAAACTCGCGCGTGGTGGCTCTCGACTTCGGAAAGAACATCCCCTTCCACCACAGGCTGTACTTGGCGCCGTCGACCCATACAACAGTTCCACCGGTCAGGCGCCGGGCGCGCCCGCGGACTTGAGAGATGGGCGCTTGAAAGACGGTTTCGTCGTTGGGGCCCCCCAACCTCAGCGAGTGACCATCGGAGCTCACATGGCCTGGCCGATTAGTGAATATGTACGAGAAGGCTTCGAACGGGAGCTGCAGGTCCCGTTCGGTGTGTTCGTGTGCGCGCGTGAGCGCGTCCGTGAATGACTGAGCCCATTCCGCTGACATCTTCTCCACGAGCGCGCTCCACACTGGTTGGAGCTCGGCATCCGAGAGCTCGAGGTCGATCATCGCCAGGCTGTTCTCTGCAGCGCGCCCGTCCCGCTCACTGCCGGAATCCGCGGCGTAGTCCTGGGGCGAGCGGGCTGCCTCGGCGGCTCGCTCCAAGATCCATCCTGGCAGTTCCGCCAGCCTTTGCGCGAGATAGACGAAATCCTCCACAGTGGACGGGTCGTGGCGGAAGTTCTGGGGCGCCGTCCGCACCACTCCTTCGAGATAGGCGAGATGGTCGCGGGCCAACGGGACCCACCGCGCATAAAGCTCTACCTGCTGAGGCGAAAGCGCAATGTCGTCAGCGCGAATCTGAAACGGGTTGGGCGCGTGCTCCGGGAGGCCTTTGACCTCAGCTGAGATCCCTGATGCCAGAAGCGCGGTCAACTCGTCGATCATCCGCGAAGCTCTCACAGACCAGGTACGCGCGGCCTGCCCGAACGGCCACGCTCGTGGACGCTTGTCGCCGAACCCCCAGAGGCCGTCTAGCTCCCGCTCGGCCCGGTAGAGGCACATTGCTTGATATTCGCGGTAGGCTTGGACGGCCGGGCGCTGCTTTTGCACCTGCCGGAGCCTCTCGCGGGCGGCCTCCGCGGCAGGGCGGAGCTCTTCGGGCAGCCGCTCGCTCACCGGCGGAAGGCTAAGCGCGCGGTCGCCGGCTGTCTAATAAGGGGGCAGATCGGTCCACCACTGGCCGAGCGCGCGGAACGCGGCCCAGAACTCGCGCTTGGCGCTCTCCTCGTCAAGCGCCTCGTCGATGTTCGGGGTGTAGAGCGCCTCGACCGACGGCGTAAAGCGCTGAACCACGCCAGGTTCCGGTTCGAGCTGCTGCGCCAGCGGGACGTCGAGCTCGCCCAACACCGCCAACGCTTCGGGCCCCATGACCACGACGATTTTGGGCTGGACGATTTGAAGCTCCTCCACCAGCCTCGAGACGCAGGCCTCATCGGCCGCCAGCGGGTCGAGCACAGGGCACTTCACGCACAAGGTCCCGTACACGGCCAGGGGGTCGATGCCCAGCCGCTTGAGCGACTTCATCAGGGCGTTGCCCGTCCGCCCGTAGAACGCCACCCCCTCCTCGACCTCCGCAGGCCTCGCCGCATGCTTCAGCAGGAAGATGTCGGCTTGGGGGTGCCCCGAGCCCAGCACCGGCATCAAGTGGCCTCGGGGGCAGTGAGGGCATGCCTGGAGCTCGCGGGTGAACACGTTCAGCTCCCTGATCGCCCGCTCCAGGTACTTCTCGCGAATCTCGTCGTCGGTGGCCGGCATCCCCCTCCGATTGGACGGCTGCGGGGCTTGTCCTTGCGAGTGCATCAGGACTTGCGCCCCGTCGCTCAGCCTTGTCGGCCGCTACGGGCCGTGGCCCGGCGCACGCGACGATCACGGACTGCACGCCTGGCGGCTGGTGGCAGGGCGGTGGTTTGCAGAAACTTCAAGGCCTGGACGTAGAGCAGGCTGGCGGGGTTGCGGACGATGTCCGCGTCGCGCAGCGATTCCAGGAACTCCTCGGGCCCGTCGAAGTCGCGCATCCTGATCCGCACCGATCCCAGACCTTGGGGCACGTGGGCATCCGAGCCCGCGCCGGCCGGAATCCGGTACTTGGCGGCGAACCGAACGGCCTCGTCGTTGAACTCGCTGATCGCCACTCGGGGGTTGAAGACTTCGATCGCGTCCACCTGGTCGAGCACCGGCAGCAGGTGCAGGTAGTCGGGGACCGAGTGCAGTCGGTCGAAGGGATGCGGGACGTAGACCAAACCGCCCTGGCGCTTGATCTCGTCGATCGCCTCCCGAAGCGTCCCGCCGCGCGGAATCTTCTCCTCGATGAACAGGCCGATGACCTCGCCCTCGGCAGCGGTCTTGACCTCCTCAGCCACGATCACCTTGACGCCGTCGGCCTTGGCTCGGGCCTCGAGCGCGCCGGAGATCTCGTTGTGGTCGGTGATTGCGATCGCCCCCAAGCCGCGCGCGCGGGCTTCCGCCAGCAACACTTCGACGGGCGTCGCGCAGTCGTACGAGTGATCGGTGTGCATGTGCAGATCGACGTCGATCAGGGGGCGCTCGCGCAAGCGGGCTCGCATGCGCTTCTTCTCGGCCCCGTCGTGACGGCGGGCGACCAAGGCGCGATAGATGTCCTCCAGCTCCCGCGCCACCCGCGGCCAGCCGAGCGAATCGCGCAGCGCGTCCACATCCCGGGCCAGGCGCTGACGCAACTGCTGATCGGCGATCAGTCGTCCGAGGTGGGAGGAAAGCGTCTGGGCGTCTCCCGGCTCGAACTCCAGTCCCAGCCGTCCCTCCTCCAGCAGCTCTTCATAGGCTGGCAGCCGCGACGCTACGGGGATCGTCCCGGCTGCCAATGCTCTCAGCAGCGTTCCCGGCGTGAATCGCACGCCCTCCGAGGCCAGAACCACCACGTCGGCGTCGGCTAGGGCTTGAAGCTCGGTCGTGTCCTCCGGTCCGGTGAACGAGACGCGCTCGCGTAGCCCGCGATCGAGTGTCGCCGGCCTCGCCAGGGCCCTTGGCGAATACACGCACGCCCGCCATTTGAGTTCCGGCGGCAGCAGCTTCAGCGCTCGCAGGAAGCTCCGCAGCGCGGCGCGCTCCTCGGTGGCGATCATCGCCAGGCGCACGGGGCCCTCGCCGCCGCGGCGCTCGGAACCCTCGCCGCCCGGCCTTATCACCCGATACTCACCGGGGAAGTAGCGCTGCATCAACTCCCGGGTCGAGCCATACGCGGCGATGCGGGCGTCCAGGCGCGAGAGCAGAAGCCGCGTGAGCGGACCGGCCAGCTGGGTCGAGAGCACGCGCTCGGTTGGGGAGTGAAAGCCGCCGACGTTGAGCGCACGGGAGTGACGTAGCGCCGAGCTGGCGGCGCTGGGAGCGAACGGCTCATGCACGTGGACGATGTCCAGTGGCACGGCCTCCATGACCTGCTCGATCGTCCGCGCCACGTCCACGGGGATCGACGCCGCCCGGCGGCGCGCGCCCGAGAACGGCAGCACCTCGCCCACCCCCAGTACGAGCGGCTCGTGCGCCGCGCGCTTCAGCAGCTCATCGGCATCGGAGCGAATCGCCCGGCGGCTGTCGCGGACCAGCGCACTCGAGTCTGATGGCGCGATCACCAGCACCCGGTGCCCCGCCCCGCTCAGCTCGGCGGCGACATGGGCCACGTAGTCGTTTACCTCGTTCGACGCCTCCCAGGCGAACGGTGTCACCTGCGCGATCGCGAGGCCGTCTCTGGGCACGGCCTCAGTCTATGTGCGGCGCCGGGATTGCGCCGGTCAGCGGTGGGATTTCGCCCGAGCGGGCTTGGGGGCGCCGCTCCGAGAGGCCCCATGGCCCCGCGCGTACTTCTTGATGAATGCCTCGGTCAGCTCCCGCGCCTCGGCGTCAGGACGCTGGTGCATCGGTGACTTCATCAGGTAGGAGCTGGGACCGTCGAGCTGGCCGGAGACGCCGCCCAGCAGGGCCAGCTTGCAGCACCGTACGGCGTCGATCACGATTCCCGCCGAGTTGGGCGAGTCCCACACCTCGAGCTTGAGCTCGACATTCAGCGGCACGTCACCGAACGCCTGTCCCTCCATCCGGATGTGGGCCCACTTGCGGTCCGTGAGCCAGGGGACGTAGTCAGAGGGGCCGATGTACACATCGTCGGCCGGCAGTTCGTGGCCCATGATCGAGGTCACGGCGTTGGTCTTGGAGATCTTCTTCGACTCCAGCCGCTCGCGCTCGAGCATGTTGTAGAAGTCCATGTTGCCGCCGACGTTGAGCTGTGAGGTCCGCAGGAGCTTGACGCCGCGCTCGTGGAACAGCCGGGCCAGCGTGCGGTGGACAATCGTGGCTCCCACTTGGGACTTGATGTCATCGCCGATGATCGGCAATCCGGCCTTCGTGAAGCGGTTGTTCCAGTAGTCCTCGCGAGCGATGAACACCGGAATGCAGTTGACGAACGCGCAGCCCGCCTCCAGCACCTGCTCCACGTACCACTTGGTGGCCTGCTCGGAGCCGACCGGCAGGTAGGAGACGACCACGTCGGTGTGGGTCTCCTTCAGGATCTCAGCGATCTCGGCCGTCGGCCCGGGGGCCTTGCGGATCTTCTGCTTGAGGTACTTGCCGAGCCCGTCGTGGGTCATGCCGCGCTGCACCTCGACGCCCAGCTTGGGCACGTCGCCCGGGAGCTTCAGCGTGTTGTTCTGACCGGCGAAGATTGCCTTGCTCAGGTCCAGGCCGACCTTCTCCGAATCGATGTCGAAGGCGGCGGAGAACTCGATGTCCGAGACGTGATAGCCGCCCAGGTCGACGTGCATCAGCCCCGGGACCTGCTCGGTTGGGTCTGCGTCGCGGTAGTAGTCGACGCCCTGCACGAACGAGCTCGCACAGTTGCCGACGCCGATGATCGCCACACGGACCTTGTCCGCCTGGTAGCGCCCGGCGCCGTTGGTGGAGGCTTGTGTCGTCACGGGAATGAGTAGTCCCGCGCAGCCCGTTGGTTACAGCTTGCTAGAGCTGTGAGCGAACGTGCCAGATGCGCTGGAGCATCGTCAGCAGCGTTAGCCCCGCCAGAACATAGACCGCCGGCTCCAGCAGCTCGAAGTGGCCCAGCGAGGCACCTTTGGCGAACACCAGCCCGGCAGACAGGATCACGACCCGGACCGGCCGGGTGGCGAGGCCCACCTTGCAGGCCAGGCCCAGGGCCTCGGCCCGGGCGCGCGTGTAGGAGACCATCAGCGAGCCCAGCACCGCCGCGACCACCGCGGCTACCGCTGCCTGGTTGTGGCGGGCGGCGAAGTACGCGGCGACTGCCGTCAGCACGATGCCTTCCTCCAAACGGTCGAGCGTCGAGTCCAGGAACGCTCCGAACTGCGTGCCCTTGCCCGACATGCGGGAGTAGCGCCCGTCGAGCGTGTCCATCACCGACCCAACGATGAACGCCACCCCTGCCAGGAAGAACAAGCGCTGGGTCAAAAGCACGGCTGCGGCCACGTTCAGGGCGAAGCCCGTGAGGGAAATCGCGTTCGGAGTGAGGCGCGACTCGATCAGTCGCTCGCGCATCAACTCCTGTGTGGTCGGTCCGGGGCGTCCCTGGCGCAGGCGCTGCCCGCCCACCCGGCGCCTGGTGCGCGGCAGCTCGGTCTGCTCGGCCATCAGGCCGCGACCCCGCCGGCGGGCGCTCGACGGAACGCCCAGATGTCGGGCCGGGCTCGGGCCAGCAACTGTTTTGCGAGCAGCGCCGAGAGCCCGGCGGTCAGCATGCCCAGCCACACGTCTACGAAGTAGTGGTTGCCGGTGGCCACGACGGCGAACATGACCAGCAATGGATACAGGCCCCAGGCGATCTTTGCCGCCCGGTGCTTGACGAGCCTCACCAGCGGCCAAGCGGTCATGATCGCGAAGCACACGTGCATCGATGGGACCGCGGCGTAGGCATTCACCAGTGCACCCGCGGGGCTGTTGTTGTCGAAGTGCAGCGACCCCTGGAGACCCATGAACTGGGAGATCGAGTCGGTGAAGCCCCACTCAGGCATCAGCCGCGGCGGCGCCGTGGGGTACAGCCAGTAGCCGACCAGCGCGATCACCATGGCGATGATGAACATGTTGCGCACGAAGTAGAACGAGTCGTTGCGGCGCACGTAGATGAAGATCAACGCCGCCAGCGTGACGATGAAGTGGCCGTTCAGGTAGGTCCAGTCGAGCGCGTCCATCAGCAGGTGCTTGTTCTGGGCCCAGGCCTGGACACTTGGCTCGGCAAACACGTGCAGCACGCGCTCCAGGTTGATGATCTTCATCGCGTCGCCGAACGGTTTGTAGCCCGGCGAGTCCACCAGCCCGCGTACGACCTCGTATAGGAAGTAGACGCCGACGGACAGCGCTACCTGCCGCCCCAGGTCCTTCCAGCCCCGCGGGAGTACCCGGGTTCCGATGAACGTAAACACACGCGCCATCTGCGGGGATCCTAGCGTTGCGCCTTCCCAGATCGTTTGTAGGACCAACTAAGTGGGCCCCGCCGATACGTACGGACTACGAGTCTGTCTCTAAGACCACTAGTTGCAGCGGGGCGAGCGGGCGCCGATGCGACCGATTGCAAACGACACGGCGAGCTTCGCCGGGCCGGGCCGGCGCAGGGTGACCGCAGTGAAGTCCCCCGCCGGCGCGACGCAGCCAGTTCCCGCCACCAGCTTCCAGTAGGGCGTGAAACGAACGCGGATCAGCGTCCGTCCGGATCGTCCCGCCCACAGCGTGAGCCAGTCTGGTCCCAGCTTGCGCACGTTCGCAACCCCCTGCGCCAGCGACGTGCCGCCGGCCACCGCGTAGACGCGCCAGTGGGCGCTCTTGAACTCGAGGTGCAGGTAGGGCAGACCGGCGGCGATCAGACGACTCTCCTGGCGCGCCGAGTAGTCAAGCGGGGCATCGGAGCGCGCGACGAAGCGAACGGCGTTGCGTCGCAGCCAGGCGGCGTAGCTGGAGGCGGTCAGCGTCCCGCTGTAGAACAGCGGGTTATCGGCGATGTCCAGCTGACGCTCCCAGCCGCGCGCCAGTGGAATACGGGTCGCGACCGCATACGCCTCCCAGTGAAAGCGGGTGAACGGGACCTCGATCCGGAACGGGCCGCCGGGCTGGCGCTCGAGAAAGCGGATCACGGGGCTGTAGTAGGCGCTCGACGTCGAGGGTTGGCCGGAGGCGCCCACCAGGTCGCGGATCGGCGCCTGCCAGCCGAGATAGAGCAGCACCGGCGCCGCGAGCGCCAGCACCGTCGCTCGCCGTGTCCAGGCCTGCGTATCGGCCGCCCGGCGCCACAACAACAGCGCCGCCAGCGGCGCCGCGAGCATCGTCCCCAGCCGGGTGGCGTTGCTGCCGACCGGCGTGGCAATCAGATAGGACGCGATCGTCGCCAGCGCGTACAGGACGAGGCCGGTCCGCAGCACATGCGCCTCGCGCGGCAGCGCCGCGAGGAAGGCCGCCGCCAGCAGAGGAATGGGCCAGAAGGCGGAGAATGCGAAGGGCTCGGTGCCGCCCTCAGGAAAGAGGACTGCCAGCACGGCGATGGGGGCCAGCGCCGCCAGCGCCAGCGCTACACCGCCCAGCGGCACTCGGAGCCGCCGCTGACGCCAGTAGGTCCCGACGGCGTAGGCGGCCCCGGCCAAGCCTGCGAACAGCGCCGCTACCGGGCTGGCCAGCGCGGCGAGCACGGCGAGCCCGCAGGCCACCGCCGGACGGCGGCGGTCCAGGGCCACAACGGCCGCCATCGCCGGCAGCGTTCCAAAGGCGAACGCCAGCCTGCCGGTGTAAAGGTCGGTGGCGGTCGCGGCGGCGAACAAGACGGCGCCGAGCCAGGCGTCGGTGCCGAAGTGGCGGTGAGCGAGCGATCCGAACAGGGCTGTGGCCCCGGTGGCGGCGAGGGCCGCCGCCAGTTGGGGCGTCAAGAGCGCAGCGAACGCCGGATAGAGCAGGCTGTAGGAGACGGTGTGGTGGCCGCCGTACCAGTAGTCGTTCCAGATGCCGAACGGGTCGGAGGCGAACAGATGCGCACGGAACATGTGAGCGGCCAGATCGCCGCTCGGCGGCGACAGCACCACGTATAGGAGCGCCAGAGTTGCGGCGATCGCTACCGGCACGCGCGCCGCGCGTGGCTTGCACGAGAACGCCGACCGCCGGACTGGCCGGCATCTCGCTCCGTGGGAGGGGCGAGAGCGGTCATCGGCTGACGAAATCCGCGATCGCATCCGCCACCTCCGGGCGCTCGAGCCACGGCCAATGCCCGGCGTTCGGCACGCGTCGCACGGTCGCACCTGGCAGGCGCTCGCCGTATGCGGCCGCGAACTCGGCTGCGAGCCACGGATCCCTCTCGCCCCAGATGACCAGCGCCGGCATGCGCAGCGATGCGAGGTCGCTGCCCGCGGCGGCAAGCTCCGGCTCATCTGCCGAGCGGTGCAGCCGCAGAATCGCGCGTTGTGTGCCTTGGTCGAACTGCTCCCACACGGAGCGGACGCGCCGCGCGGAGAACACCTCGGGCTCGGCGCAGCCGCCGCGCAGCGTGCGCCCCAGAAGCCAGCGCGGCGTTGAGCCCATCAGCAGCTCGCCTACCCCCGGCGTGCGCAGGGCCCGAGCCAGCCGATGCCAGCGAAAGCCTCCGGTCAGCGGCAACGCATTACAGACCGCCAGGCGCCGAACGCGGTCAGGCTGGCGCTGGGCGAACACCAGGCCAGCCGCGGCCCCCCACTGGTGGCCGACGATCGCCACCTCCTCGATCCCAAGCGTCGCCAGCAGGTGTTCCAGGAACGTGGCCAGGGCAGCGAGCGTGTAGTCGAGGTGGCCGCCCTTGCCCGAGCGCCCAAAGCCGATCAAATCCGGGGCCACGCCGCCCGTGCGCTCGAGCAGCGCGAGCCAGTCATCGGAGCTCGTGGGGATGCCGTGCAGGTAGATCGGTGTGGCGGCACTTCCCGGGGCGGGAGCGCTCCGGTAGAAGACGGGCGCTCCAGCAAGTTCGATCGTGTGCTCGTCGACGGCGACGAGGATAAAGGGTCCTGAGGTGAATCAATCAGCAATCATTCGGTGAGGGCCTAACGTGCATTCGATGAGAAGGCGTCGCCCTTCCCGCCGTCGCGTCCGGGCGATCCGGGACCGGCTACGACTTGTGTACGGGGTACCGCTGGCCAAGCCACATGGCCACCCGGTCGCCGAGCTGATTCTGACCGTGCTCTCGCAGTCGACCAACGACCGCAACCGTGACGTGGCCTATCTCGCGCTGCGCGAGCGGTTCCCGACCTGGGAGGACGTGCGTGACGCCCCGGTCGATCAGCTCGAGGAGGCGATCCGCCCGGGCGGGATCTCCCGCATCAAGTCGGCCCGCATCAAGTCAATCCTGGCTCGCATCACCGAGACGGCCCCGGGCGCAGAACTGTCGCTTGACTGGCTGGCCGACCAATCGGTAGAGGACGCGCAGCGCTACCTGACGAGCCTACCGGGCGTGGGGCGCAAGACGGCGGCGTGCGTCCTCCTGTTTGCCCTCGGCAAGCGCGACGTGCCCGTCGACACACACGTGGCCCGCGTTGGCGCCCGCCTGGCGCTGTTCAGGCCGGGCGCGCCGTTCGAGGAGCTCCACGACACGATGCTTGCCATCACTCCTGAAGGCGAGGAGTTGGAGTTTCACCTGAACCTGCTGCGCCACGGCCGCAGGACCTGTTACGCGCGGCGGCCGGACTGCCCGGGATGCGCATTGCGGCGCATGTGCCCGAGCGCCGACCTGACGCCGCGAGCCTGAGGATCCGCCCGGGCCGACCGGGCCTGAGCCCGCTTCGACTCTCTGCCCGGGCCGAAAGGACCGGAGTCCGCTTCGACCAAACCGGAGTCCGCTTCGGCCAAACCGGAGTCCGCTTCGACCAAACCGGAGTCCGCTTCGACCAAACCGGGGTCCGCTTCGACCAAACCGGGGTCCGCTTCGACCAAACATTAGTCCGCGCGGGCGTGAGTTTTGTCGCCCTCGCGTTGTCTGGTTGATAGATCGCCGGCCGGCGCCCGCTCGACCATTCGTCCACGCGGCGCTGCCTGCGTCCGTTCTCCGAGCCCCAACTCTCGCCGAAAGGTCACGACACGCTGTGCAATTTCTCTCGCTCCGTTCAGATCGCGGGCCGCAAGCCGAAGGACACGCTGTCCCGTGTAAGCGCAGATCGAGGAGACGATCCGTGAGCTCAGGGCAGGCTGGCCGCGCCCCAAACGACGACCTGTTCACGCCGACCTCGCCAAGGCGGGCTCGAGGTCCGCGCAGGCCGGTGATCTGGATCGCGCTGGCGCTGCTCGGGCTGGGAGGGTTGGTGTCGGCCGGACCGGCCAGCGCGCGTCGCCCCCACGCGGCGCGGCACCACAAGCACGCCCACCCGGCGGCGAAACTCAAAAAGCGCTCGCACGATCGGGCGCTGGTAACGACCGGCGGCCAGCCCGAACCCTCGATCTTCGGGCTTTCAACCGCGGTCTATGACTCGAGCCACTCCAACTTCGTCGCCGGTGTTCCCGCCGCACATCAGCTCGGCGCCCGCTGGGACCACTTCACGGCCGGCGTTGAGACGGCCAGCGGCCAGTACCAAGCGCTCGACTGGGAGGTCAAGCAAGCCCGGCAGTACGGGATGGGAGTGGTTCTGACCATGGGAGGCATCCCGTCGGCCTGCTCGCTGCATCCCCGGCCGGGGAACATCCACGCGTGCCCGCCGACCTCGAGCGCGGATCTCCTCGCCTACGAGGCCTACTTCCGTAACTTCCTGATCCATTACCGCAATGTCGTGCAGTACTACGAGAGCTGGACTGAGCCCAACAACTCCTCGTCGTGGGTGCCAGGCCCCCAGCCGGCGGCCTATGTGCGACTGCTCGAGGCCGAATACTCCGTGATGCAGTCGGTGAATGCCGAGTACGGCGTGCACCTGCAGCTGCTGTTCGCTTCGCCCACCGGTTTCTCAGTCGCTCCCGGCACAACAGGCTGGCAGGCCGTCTTGCCCTACACCGAGGAAGTGCTGGACGCCCTGGACGGTGCAAAGCCATTCGACGCCGTGGCGCTTCACGCCTATCGCTTCCCGCCCGGCGGCTACGGCCCATCGGTCCCGGCCTTCGACTACGTAGGTGGAGTGCCAGCGGCGCGAGGTGCCGCTGGGCCGTTCCCCCAGTTCGGCTGCAACGCCTCGCCGTGGTGCCAGATGACTTGGCCTGAAGAGCTCTCGGCCTACGAGCAGGAGTTCGCCAACCATGGCTACGGAGACCCGGCATTGTGGATTACCGAGTTCGGTTGGCCGGGCAACGCGCAGCCTGAGGGGGCCTATTTCCCCAGCGAAACCGAGCAGGCCCAAGATTTAGAGGATGCCTACCAGGATCTTCTGCAATTGCCATTCGTGAAGTCCGCAATGTGGTTCAACGTGCGTGACTACCAGCCCGGGTACGCGAGCCCCGATCCGTCGTTCTTCTACCACTACGGGCTGCTCGAGTACGACTTCGGACAGAAGCCGGCGGCGGTTGTCTTCCAGGAATTGGCGTCGGCTTATCCCGGACGCTAAGGGAGGCGTAGGCCTACCAGGATCTGCTGTCGCTGTCGTTCGTCAAGGCCGCGATGTGGTTCGACATCGTCGCCGGCGAAGGCGTACCCCGGGCGCTGAAATAGAGGCGAATCGCTAGCCGGCGAGGGCCCCCGCTGCCCTCGCCGGCTCTTGCCCGCGCGCTCCGCAGGGCTTGGCGGCCGCGGGTAAATCTGCTACTCTGCGACTTAGATTTTCGCGAACGCATACGCAGAGGAGTAGAACGCAATGGGAAAGACGATCGGTATCGACCTGGGAACGACCAACAGCTGTATGGCCGTGCTCGAGGGCGGCGAGCCGACGGTGATGGAGAACGCGGAGGGCGGACGCACAACCCCTTCGGTTGTGGCCTTCACGCAGTCCGGCGAGCGGCTCGTAGGCACCGTCGCCAAGCGCCAAGCCGTCACCAACCCGCAGAACACAGTCTTCTCGATCAAACGCTTCATGGGCCGCAAGGAGGCCGAGGTCAAGACCGAGGAGTCGATCGTGCCGTACAAAGTCGTCTCCGGGCCCAACGGGGACGCGCGCGTGGAGGCGGGCGGCAATCAGTACTCGCCGCCTGAGATCTCCGCCATGATCCTCGGCAAGCTGAAGTCAGACGCCGAGTCCTACCTGGGGGAGACGGTCGACAGCGCGGTGATCACCGTGCCTGCCTACTTCAACGATGACCAGCGTCAGGCCACCAAGGACGCCGGCAAGATCGCCGGCCTTGACGTCAAGCGGATCATCAACGAGCCCACCGCGGCGTCCCTGGCTTACGGCCTGGACAAGGAGTCCGACCAGACGATTCTGGTGTTCGACCTCGGGGGCGGCACGTTCGACGTGTCGGTGCTGGAGATCGGCGAGGGCGTGTTCGAGGTCAAGGCGACCTCGGGCGACAATCACCTGGGCGGCGACAACTTCGATAAGGCGATCGTCGACTGGCTGGTGGCCGAGTTCAAGCGCTCGCAGGGCATCGACCTTGCTGCTGATCCGATGGCGCTTCAGCGCCTCTACGAGGCGGCCGAGAAGGCCAAGATCGAGCTCTCCACCACGCAGGAAACGCAGATCAACCTGCCGTTCATCACCGCTGACGCCAGCGGGCCGAAGCACCTCGACACGCGGCTGACGCGCGCAAAGCTGACAGAGCTGACGAGCGATCTGCTCGATCGCACGGTGGCCCCGGTCCGCCAGGCGCTGGGCGACGCCAAGGACAAGGGCGTCGCCCAGATCGACCACGTGGTCCTGGTGGGCGGCATGACCCGCATGCCGGCGGTCCAAGAGAAGGTCAAGGAGCTGACGGGCAAGGAACCCCACCGCGGGGTCAACCCGGACGAGGTCGTGGCGGTCGGTGCGGCCATCCAGGCCGGCGTACTGGCCGGCGACGTCAAGGACGTCCTGCTGCTCGACGTCACTCCCCTGACGCTGGGTATCGAGACCAAGGGCGGCGTGATGACCAAGCTCATCGAGCGCAACACCACGATCCCCACCCGCAAGTCGGAGATTTTCTCCACAGCCGAGGACAACCAGCCCTCGGTGGAGATCCACGTTCTGCAGGGTGAGCGCGAGATGGCGGCTTACAACAAGTCGCTGGGCAAGTTCCAGCTGACCGGCATCCCGCCGGCGCCGCGCGGCATCCCGCAGATCGAGGTGGCGTTCGACATCGACGCCAACGGCATTCTCAACGTCTCGGCCAAGGACCTCGGCACCAGCAAGGAGCAGAAGATCGAGATCAAGGCGGGCTCCGGACTCTCGGAGGACGAGATCAAGCGCATGGTTTCCGACGCCGAGACGCACGCCGAGGAGGACCGCCGCCAGCGCGAGCTCGCGGAGGCCCGCAACAACGGCGAAAACGCCGCCTACCAGGCCGAGCGCCAGCTGAACGAGCTGGGCGATACGGTCGACGCTTCCTCCAAGGAGGAGATCCAGGCGGCGATCAAGGAGGTCCGCGACGTGCTGAGCGCTGAGGATGCCGCCGAGATCAACGCCAAGACCGAGGCGCTCCAGGCCGCCTTCCACAAAGTCTCCGAGGCCATGTACCAGCGCGCGCAGGAGCAGGCCCAGGCCGCTCAAGCCGCGTCGGGCGACGGCGCAGGCGCAGCTGCCGACGGCGCCGGGGCCGAGGAGGACGTTGTGGACGCGGAAGTCGTCGACGAGGGCAAGTAAACGATGTCCGAGTTCCAGGACGCATGGGAGCTTGAGTCCTCCGAGCCTGAACCGGACCCCGCATCAGGGCCCTCGCCCACGCCTTCGCTGGAGGGGGAGCCGGGGGATATGGGAGAGGGGGCCGACCCCGCTGCCCAGCCAGCGAGTGACCACGAGGCCAAGCTCGAGCACGATCTCGAAGAGCTGGCCGCGAAGGCGGAGAAGGCCGACGAATATCTGGGTCTAGCGCAGCGGACCAAGGCGGACTTCGAGAACTACCGAAAACGAGCGGCACGCGAGGCCGCGGCCGCCCAGGAGCGTGGCGCGGCCAAGCTGGCCCTGGAGCTGCTGCCGGCGGTCGATAACCTGGATCGGGCGCTGGCGGCTAAGGACGGCGCCGAGGAGTCGGACTTGGCCTCGGGGATCAAGCTTGTGCACAAGGACGTGATCGCCGCCTTGGCCCGCGTGGGCATCGAGCCCTTCTGGCCCCAGGGCGAGCGCTTCGACCCCCAGCACCACGAGGCAGTTGCCCAGCAGCCCGTCGACGGTGCGCAGCCCGGGACGATCGTTGAGGTCTACCAGCGCGGCTACATGCTGCGGGACTCTGTGCTGCGGCCCGCGCGCGTGGTAGTGGCGGCATAAGGCAAGCGCGCGATGGCTGCTACCAGGCCCGACTACTACAAGGTCCTCGGGGTCGGTAAGAACGCTTCCGACGAGGAGATCAAAAAGGCCTACCGGAAGCTGGCGCGCAAGTATCACCCTGACCGGAACCCGGGGGACAAGCAGGCCGAGGAACGCTTCAAGGAGATCTCGCAGGCTCACGACGTCCTCTCGGACCCGGAGAAGCGCAAGCAGTACGACCGCGGCTCCGGGCCGTTCGGATTCAACGTGCCCGGCGGGTTCGACCCCAGCTCGTTCGGTGGAGGGTTCAGCGACATCCTCTCCAACCTGTTCGGAGGGGGGGCCAGCGGCGGCGCTCGCGGCGGCGGCGTGCGCGGCGGACGTGCCCAGGCGCGTGGCAGGGACCTCGAGACCGAGGTCTCGCTGACTTTCGATCAGGCCGTGGAGGGAGCGCAGGTGCCGCTGGCGGTGCCGACCTCGCAGCCCTGTCCCACTTGCCACGGCTCCGGGGCCAAGCCCGGCACCGCCCCCAAGGTGTGTCCCGTGTGCGGCGGCCGGGGTGTCGAGTCCCAGAGCCAGGGGATCTTCTCGATCTCCCAGCCTTGCTCCAATTGCGGCGGGTCTGGGACGGTGATCGAGGATCCCTGCCCCACGTGTGGCGGCTCGGGCGCCACCCGCAGCGTGCGCCGGATGCGGGTCAACATCCCGGCCGGGGTGCGCGAAGGCAGCCGCATTCGGCTGGCGGGCAAGGGCGAGCACGGGCCCCAAGGGGCTGAGCCGGGCGACCTCTACGTCGTCACGCACGTGGCGTCCTCGCGGGTCTTCAAGCGCGCGGGCGAGAACCTCGAGGTCGAGGTGCCGCTGACGATTCCCGAGGCAATCCGGGGGGCGGTGATTGAGGTGCCCACGCTCCGCGGGTCCAAGCGCCTGCGGGTACCGGCTTCTACCAAGCACGGCACGGTCCAGCGCCTGCGGGGCGAGGGCCCGCCGCGGCTCGGCGGCAAGGGCCGCGGAGACATCCACTATCGGTTCGTGATCGACGTCCCGGATGCCCTCTCGGCCGAGCAGAGCGAGGCCATCGATCGTTTGTCTGCCGTCATGAACGGCGATCCACGGGCCGCGCTGTTCGAGCAGGTGGGTAAGTGATGGCCACCCGCCGCACGCGGACCACCGTGCGCCGGTCGACGACGATGCGGGTCTCGGTGGAGTCCAAGCGCGGCGTGTTCATGATCTCGGTCGCGGCGGAGCTGGCCGAGATGCATCCCCAGACGCTGCGCATGTACGAGGCCCGTGGGCTGATCGAGCCCAAGCGCTCGCCGAAGGGCACCAGGCTGTACTCGCACGAGGACGTCGAGCGGCTGCGTCGGATCCAGAAGATGACCGCCGAGCTGGGGATGAACCTGGCCGGCGTGGAGCGCGTCTTCGAGCTCGAGGACAAGCTCGAGTTGATGTCCCGCAAAGTCGCGGCGCTCGAGCGACGGGCGGGCGAGCTGAAGGCCGAAGTGGAGCGGCTCGAGTCTGTGCGCCGCCAGCTACGGGCCGAAATCGTCCCATATGACGGCGGCGGCAAGCTGATCCGAAGCGCCGATCTCAAGCGGTTTCAGGGGCGGATTCGCTAGCAGCCCGCGGCAGGGCCGCAGGGCGACATGCCTTGCCACGGCGTCCATTCTCTGCCATAATCTAAGTCAGAGCGACTTAGATTTCCCCAGACGAACGGACGAGACCGAAACAGGACAAGCATGCACCCAGACCGCTTTACGATCAAATCTCAGGAGGCGCTACAGGCAGCGCAGCGCCTGGCCGACGAGCGCCGCAATCCGCAGACCAGGCCAGAGCATTTGCTGGCCGTGCTCCTGGAGCAGGATTCCGGCGTCGTCGTGCCGGTACTTCGCAAGCTGGGCGTCGACCCGGCTGCTGTGCGTCAGGCGCTGGGCCCCCCGCTCCACTCGCTGCCCACGATCACGACCGGTCCGGCTGCCGAGTCGGCCGGCGGCTCGACCGAGCTATCGCAGGTCCTCCGCGACGCCGAGCAGCAGATGCGAGACCTCAAGGACGAATACCTCTCGACCGAGCACCTGCTCCTGGCCTTGGCCGCTCATCCTGGTGGCGCCGGCGACGCGTTGCGCTCGGCCGGAGCGACTCGCGACGAGCTGCTCACGGCGCTGGAGGAGGTTCGTGGCTCGCATCGCGTGACTGATCAGAACCCGGAGGAGAAGTACCAGGCGCTGGAGCGCTTCGGACGCGACCTGACCGAAGCGGCCGCTCAGGGCAAGCTTGATCCGGTGATCGGCCGCGACGACGAGATTCGGCGAGTTGTCCAGGTCCTCTCGCGGAGAACCAAGAACAACCCGGTGCTGATCGGCGAGCCCGGGGTGGGCAAGACGGCGATCGTCGAGGGATTGGCTCAGCGGATCGTCGACGGCGACGTCCCCGAAGGCCTGAAGGACCGCAAGCTGGTGGCTCTTGACATCGGCGCGATGGTCGCCGGCTCGAAGTACCGAGGCGAGTTCGAGGACCGGTTGAAGGCCGTGCTGAAGGAGATCGCCGACGCACAGGGCCAGATCGTGGTGTTCATCGACGAGCTACACACGATCGTCGGCGCCGGCGCGGCCGAGGGCGCGGTCGACGCCGGCAACATGCTCAAGCCGATGCTGGCCCGCGGCGAGCTCCGCGCGGTCGGCGCCACGACACTCGACGAGTACCGCAAGCACATCGAGAAGGATCCGGCGCTCGAGCGTCGCTTCCAGCCCGTGTACGTCGGCGAGCCGACGGTGCAAGACACGATCGCGATCCTCCGCGGGCTGAAGGAGCGCTACCAGGTCCACCACAAGGTCCGCATCCAGGACTCGGCGCTTGTGGCGGCCGCCACCCTCTCACAGCGCTACATCACCGACCGGTTCCTGCCCGACAAGGCCATTGACCTGGTCGACGAGGCCGCCTCGCGGATCCGGATGGAGATCGACTCCAAACCCACGGAGATCGACGAGGTCGACCGCCACATCATGCAGCTGGAGATCGAGCTTCAGTCGCTGGGCTCAGGCGCTGACGACGACGCCGGCGCGGTGGCTCGCCGCGAGCAGCTCGAGCGGGCGCTGGCCGAGGAGCGCGAGCGCTCGGCGGCCATGCACGCGGAGTGGCAGCGGGAGAAGGAGACGATCGGCGCCGTGGCTTCGCTGCACGAGCAGCTGGAGCAGGCCAGGATCGAGCTCGAGCGCGCGCAGCGCGAGGCGGACCTGGGTCGGGCAGCCGAGCTTCAGTACGGGACGATCCCGCAGCTCGAGAAGCAGCTGCACGAGGCGGAGTCGGCGGAGGCCGCGGCAGCGGACGGCGCCGGTCCGACGTTCCTCAAGGAGGTAGTCGACGCCGAGGACGTAGCCGAGGTAGTCGCCAAGTGGACCGGGATCCCGGTCTCAAGGCTGATGGAGGGCGAGATCGAAAAGCTCGTTCACATGGAGGAGCGCCTGCACCAGCGGGTGATCGGCCAGGACGAAGCGGTGGAGGCAGTGTCAGCCGCACTCCGGCGCTCGCGCGCCGGGCTGCAGGATCCGGACCGTCCGATCGGGACTTTCCTGTTCCTGGGTCCGACCGGCGTGGGCAAGACCGAGCTGGCGCGCGCGCTGGCGGAGTTCATGTTCGACTCCCAGGACGCGATGGTCCGGATCGACATGTCCGAGTACATGGAAAAGCACTCCGTGTCGCGGCTGGTCGGCGCCCCGCCGGGATACGTGGGCTACGAGGAAGGTGGCCAGCTGACCGAGGCCGTGCGGCGCCGCCCGTACTCTGTGGTTCTGCTCGACGAGATCGAGAAGGCGCACCCGGACGTGTTCAACACGCTGTTACAGGTGATGGACGACGGCCGCCTGACCGATGGCCAGGGACGGACGGTGTCGTTCAAGAACACGGTGTTGATCATGACCTCGAACATTCCTGGCGGCAGGGCCGGCGTCGAGGCTCAGTTCAAGCCGGAGTTCATCAACCGGCTGGATGACATCGTGGAGTTCAAGCCACTTACCCGCAACGAGCTGTCAGAGATCGTCGAGCTTCAGGTAGCGAAGGTGATCGAGCGTGTGCGCGAGCGCGATATCGATGTTGAGCTGACGGAAGCCGCGCGTACCCTGCTCGGCAACCTGGGCTACGACCCCACCTACGGGGCGCGGCCGCTCAAGCGCGTGATCCAGAAGCGGCTGGTCGATCCGCTGGCGCTGGCGATTCTGGAGGGCAAGTTCCTGCCCGGTGACACCGTGCAGGTGGACGCTGCCGATGGCGAGCTGGTGCTGGAGCGAGCGACCGCGCAGGCCGCGGCCGTCTGAGCCTGCCCGCTAGTCATCTTCGCGCCAGTTGCGGCGATGGGGGTCGCGGAGGGTCAGGATGTCCAGGGCCTCCCGCCAGCGGCTGAGCTTTACGCCGGGCTCGGCATCGCGCCATGCCGGCGCACCGCCGTGGGGCTCGGGCAGCTCAGCTGCGGCGGCAGCATCAATGCGCAGATCAACCCCGTGCTCGTGGATCGAGGCCACCTGGTCGGCGGGCACGAAGCGGCGGTCGGAGCCCACACGGATAACGAGGCCGTGGAAGATGTCCTCCTCGGGCGCGCTAACCACGTGGTCCACAGTTCCCAGCTGTTCTCCGCCTGAGGCGTACACCGGCACGCCCTTCTCCAAGACCTCGTAGGCGATCGGCAGGCCCTCGTCCACCGGAGCCTAGATTACCGTCAGCCGACCGTCACCCTGATGCGGGTCAAAGGCGCCCCCGGCTTGTGCGAATACGACCGCTCGGAGTCGATCTGAAGCGTCCATGCGCCCGGCGATACGGAGAACGGGAACAGGCGCCGAGAACGCGTGCGCAGGTATCCGCACTGTCCGCCGGTGCTTCCAAGAGTTGGCGGTCTTGCGCAGATGGCCGGATGGGTCCACATAGTGGAGGTAGACAGGGCGTGGGGAGCCGTTCAGCGCGTATCCCCAGATCTGAAACGCCGTCCGCAGCGTCTGCAGATTGCCGCCCGAAGCCAGCACACGCGCGCCGGGACGGCGGGTCAGGGTGAACGTCGTCGTCCCAGTCGTCGCTCCGTCCGAGACCAGCAGATGCTCCACGTGCTGCGCAGCCCCGGCGGGGAGGCCGCCAGGGTGCAGGGCTACCGCGAAATTTCCGCTGCCGTCGGTGGTTCTCTGTCCCAGATAGACGCCATCGATCGTTACCACGTAGGCGCGGTCGGGGGCGAAGCCCTGGCCGCTCAGATCCACCGTCTGGCCCACTCGGTAGCAGCCGCCGCTGGTGCTGATCGTCGCCGCCCAGGCCGCCGCCGGCGCGCCGGCGCCCAGGCACGCGCACAGAGCGAGGAGTTTGCCTACCTGCGCCAGCCGCAGCCTCGCTCTGCGCAGCGAAATCGGATACAAGTCGGAGCGGGAACCCACGAGCTAAGGGCCCGTCGATGAATAACTGCTTGTTGATCCGTCCGAATGAGCTTCTCCTGCGCGGGCTTGCGGCCCGCTCGGCATCCAGCCTCGCTTCACCGGGCCGCGCCCGCGTCGTCCGGCTGTCCTCGGACCTCGACGTAGCGCTGCTACGCCTTCGGTCCTGCGTCCTTGCCATGCTCGCTCCTCGAACGTTTCAACCGCGCAGTTATTCATCTCCGAACCCTAAGGAGGATAAGGCGTGCCTACCTACATCATGCTCTCCACTCTGACCCCCGACGGCGTGCAGACGATCAAGAACAATCCGGCTCGCATCCGGGAGGTCAACCGCGAGATCGAGCAGCTCGGGGCGACAGTCAAGGCCCAGTGGGCGACGCTCGGCCACTTCGACTTCGTAAACGTCGTCGAAGCCCCGGACGAGAAGACGATCGCCCGCGTGTCGCTTGAGCTCGGATCGCGCGGAACCGCCAAGTACGAGACCCTCAGCGCGATTCCGGTCGACGACTTCATCGGTGCGATCTGAGTCGGCCCGCGTGCTGGTGCTCGGGGCCGGTGGCCGCGAGCACGCGATAGTTCAGGCACTTCGCCGCTCGCCGCGACGACCGGTGCTGATGTGCGCCCCCGGCAACGCCGGGATCGCCTCCGACGCCGAGGTGCTGGACATCGACGCCACGGATCTCGACACCGTAATCCGCATCGCCCGTGACCGGCAAATCGACCTGGTCGTCGTCGGCCCCGAGGCGCCGCTGGTGGGCGGAGTGACCGATGGCCTGGCAGCCGCCGGCATCCGCTGTTTCGGGCCCACGGCCGCTGCAGCGGCGATGGAAGGCTCAAAGGCATTCTGCAAGGAGGTCATGGCCGCGGCCGGCGTGGCCACCGCGGGCTACGGGGTCGTGCACGACGTCGACGCCGGGCTGCGGGCGATCGAGACCTACCCCACGGTGATCAAGGCAGACGGCTTGGCGGCAGGGAAAGGGGTGGTGATCGCAGAGACCGAGGATCAGGCGCGCACCGCGCTCGAGCAGCTGCTCGTGGAGCGTCGCTTTGGTACCGAGCGCGTGGTGATCGAGGAGTACCTGGAGGGCGAGGAGCTCTCGCTGCTCGCGCTCTGCGATGGGCGGCGGGCGTTGCCTCTGGCCTCCGCGCGGGACTACAAGCGGATATTCGATGGCGATCGCGGGCCGAACACCGGCGGCATGGGGTCCTACTCGCCGGTGGCCGAAATCGACGCCGAGCTGGCCGCGGAGATCGGACGCACCGTCCACCAGCCCGTGGTCGACGCATTGGCGGACCGCGGCATCCCATTTCACGGCGTCCTCTATGCCGGCCTCATGCTGACCGCCGACGGCCCGAAGGTCCTCGAATTCAACGTTCGCTTCGGTGACCCGGAGACCCAGGCGATCTTGCCGCGGCTGCGCTCGGATCTGCTCGAGCTGTTGGAGCGCACGACCGAGCCCGGCGGATTGCAGGGGGTCGCGCTTAACTGGGCGCCCGACATGGCCGTGACCGTCGTGCTGGCCAGCGCGGGCTATCCGGCCTCGTCGTCGAGTGGTGATGAGATCAGCGGTCTCGACACCGTCCCAAGGGAGGTTCAGGTGAGCCACGCCGGTACGGCGCGCTCTGAGTCTGGTGCGCTTGTAACCGCTGGAGGCAGGGTGCTGGGGCTGACCGGTCTCGGTGCCGACGTGGCAGATGCCCGGACCGGCGCATATGCTGCCGCGGACATGGTCGAGTTCAAGGGGAAGCAGATGCGGCGGGACATCGCGCTGAAGGCGGTCCAAGCGTGACCGGCGAGCTGGAGGGGGTACCGATCGCAGAGCCCGATCCGCTCCCGGTCACAGAGACCGATCCCGAGGCCGTCGAAGAGGTCCGAGAGGAGCTCGAGGAGATGGAGGCCGACGCGCCACGGGTAGGCATAGTCATGGGCTCCAAGAGCGACCTCCCGACGATGGAGGCAGCCGAAAATGAGCTGCGCGACCGCGACATCCGCTGCGAGGTGCGCGTCATGTCCGCCCATCGCGAGCCCGACAAGGTGGCGGAATACGCCCGCAACGCCAAGCTTCGCGGCCTGCGGGTGATCATCGCCGGGGCCGGGCTCTCGGCGGCTCTGCCAGGCGTCGTTGCCGCCCACTCCGAGCTGCCAGTGATCGGCGTGCCGCTCACCACCCGGACCTCGGTGGCCGGAGGCCTGGACGCTCTGTTGTCGATCACGCAGATGCCGCCGGGGGTCCCAGTGGCTTGCGTGGGGGTCGACTCTGCCCGCAACGCGGCGGTGCTGGCGGCGCGGATCTTGGCGAGCTGAGCGCGGCCCTGGGAGGACGAGCGACCTACTAGAGCTCGAGCACGGCGTCAGCCCGAGCGATCACCAACTCATCGTGGCTCGCGCACACCACCGTCTGGCCGCGGTCGCTGGCGGCGGCCACGAGGAGCTGCGCCACGCTCTCGGTCATCGCCTCGTCCAGACGCGAGGTGGGCTCATCGACGACCAGCAGGCCGTCCGCGCAGGCCAGCGCCCGTGCCAGCGCCACGCGCTGGCGCTCGCCCGCCGAGAGCCGGGACACACGCTGGCGCTCGCGCTCGGCTAAGCCCACCTCCGTCAGCGCTTCCGATGCTCGCTGGGCGGCGGCCGCGGGTTTCCAGCCGCGCAGAGCAAGACCCAACACTACGTTCTCCGTCGGGCTGAGGAACGGGATCGGCGCTGGCTCCTGTGCCAGGTAGCCGATCCGTGCGCGCCGGATTGCAGCCAGTCGCTCGCGGTCCTCGCCCAGTGGCTGCTCATCGATCAGCACGCTCCCGCGATCGGGACGGTCAAGCCCACACAGCAGCTGCAGCAGTGTGGTCTTTCCGGACCCGGAGCGTCCGGTTACCACGGTCAGCTGCGAGGTCGCGAACTTGTGCGACAGAGCGTTCAGCGCGATGCGCTCGCTCGGCCCCCGGCCGAAGCGCCGATTGACGTCTCGGGCCTCGAGCAGCGCGGGCGGGAAGCGTCGCTCGGCCCGTGAAATCGTCGATTGCGCGGGGGTCGGGATGTTCTCCGCTCGCTTGGGCACGTACTCAGCCGGTGATGAAGCGGGAGTCACGAGCAGGCCTCCGGCGACTCGCTTCGCCACAACTCGCGAAGGGACACCGCTCCCCAGGAGCAGCTCCGCCGGGAGCCTGACCCAGCCGCCGCGCCCAACAAGCAGCGAGGCGCCATCGGCGTGGCCATCCTCCTTCGCACGCCGGTCCTCCACGACGCGTCCGTCGCGCAGGTGAATCACACGATCGGCGTCGCGTGCAGCGGCCGAGTCGTGGGAGACGACGATCGCGCTCGCATCCTCGGCGCGCACGAGCGACGCCAGCATCCCGCGGACCGTCCTCGCGGAGTCCGCATCGAGCTCGCCCGTGGGCTCGTCGGCCAGCAGCAGCCGGGGGCGGTGGGCGAGGGCTGCGCACAGCGCGAGGCGTTGGCGCTCGCCTCCAGAGAGCTCATCGGGACGCGCGTTACGTCGCCCAGCCAGGCCGACGGCCTCCAGAAGCTCGTCTACCCGCGGGGCCCACTGCGCTAGGGACGCGCCGCGGAGGCGCATCGGCAAGGTCACGCACTGGGCTGCGGTCAGGTCGGGAACGAGGCTGCGGTCGGAGCGCTCGTCGAGAAAGCCGATCGCACTACGTCGGAGCGCCGTCCGGGAACGTTGCGAAAGCCGCCCCACGTCGCGGCCGAGGACACGCGCCACGCCCGCCGACGGAAGCTCAATCCCCGCTATGACTCGCAGCAGCGTCGACTTGCCGGCGCCGCTCGGACCGAGTACGCAGACCAGCTCACCGCGATCGACGTCGAGCGACAGACCTTGCAGGGCGGCGGCATCGCCTTCCGGCGTGCGATGCACGCGAAACAGCTCCCTGAGCTCTACTACGCTCACATCCGCCTCGCGCTAGCCAGCCAGTCGCCCACGCCGAGCGTCGCCAGCGCCGCCACACACCACAGCGCCAGCGCGGCCACCGGCACGACGGTCACCGCCGGTGGCTGCCGCGATCCCAGGACCCCGCGGAGCGCGGGGACCGCCAGGACCGTGAGCACCACCGCGACTCCGATCCCGGCCAGCAATCCCAGGGCGGCCGCGAGCGCCAGCCGCAGTCGAAGCTCTCGCCTCAGACTCAGCGGCCCGAGCCCGATCTCCGCCAGGTCGTGGCGCAGCCCGGCCTCGGGGCGCGAGTCGGCGGCCATGGCCACGGCTCCGGCCAGCGCCAGGACCACCATGAGCGCGGCCGCCGCCTCCAGCGTTCCAGTCACCGCCCGCGCGACTGGGTCTTCACGCAACGCGCCCTGCAGGTCGCTGCGAAATGAGCTCGAGAGCTGGATCAGGGGCTGGCTGGCGAGCGCCCGTCGGAGGCGGTGGGGGTCGGCCACCGAGAGCCACACTTCGTTTGCCATTCCCTGTCCGGGCGACTGGGCATCGAGCGCGGCGGACAGTTCCGAGGTGTCGGCGACGACGAACCCGGCAGCGTCAGCGGGCAGTGTGGGGAAGCGGCGCAGCACGCCAACCACACGGGTAGCGACGGGCAAACCGTCGAGCGTCAGCGGCAACTGGTCGCCCGGCCCCGCGGCCACCGCAGTTGCCGGGTCCGCCAGCACTGGAACCGGACGCGAGTCGCTCGGCTGCGAGGGACGCAGCCACCCCACCGGGCCCGCGGCGGAGAAGCTGGCCACGATGCCGCTGCCGCTGGAGTGCCGCACGCGAGCCGCACCCGCCCCCCGCCAGTCGTTCGTCGGGAGCGCTGCCAGCACACGCCCCTGCCGGTCAAGCGCGCTGAGCGATGCGAGCGCCACCGGTGTTGCAAGCTCCGGCTGGCTCACGGGGTTCTCCGCGTGCTGGTGGCCTTCGGTGGCTTCGGTGCCCGGAGGGACCGCGAGCTGCACCGCCTCCAGCTCATAGCGGCCCGCCGGCAGCACCGCACGCAGCGTTCGGGGACGCGGCAGCAGCTCGCCGACCGCCAGCTGCTTTACAGAGCCATCGGTACGCCTTAGGGCGGCAGTCACCTCTACGCCCAGATCCGGCGCGGTGCCCCTGACCGCCAGCCAGTGTGACCCCGCCGGCAGCTCAGGGCCGGGCTGGCGGACCGGAGCGGGAGAGACGAGCTTCCGTGCCAGTGCCGCGAGCGGCTCTGACCCGTCGCTCGCGCGCCAGCCATGCATCAGCCTCAGACCGCTGGCCGGCACACCGAGAGCGGGCACCGTGGTCGTGCTTTCACCGCTCGGATAGCTGGCCTCCGTACGTCTGACCGCCAGAGCGAGACCACCGGCGAGCGCGTGCCAGCGCGAGAGGGGGGCGAGCTGAAGCGGCGTGGCGAAGTCGGCGCCAGGAGCGACGGTGGCGTCAAGTGGCACTCGATCGGCGGCCTGATCTGCAGTCTGGCGCTCAAACGTGGCGCGAAAGCAGAGCGCGAACCCCCCGAACCCGACGCTGATCGCCGTGAAGGCGATCGACAACGAAGCCAGACCAGGTCCCCGAGCCAGACCGATCCCGGCCACGCGCGCCAGCGGCGGCGCACGTCGGGCCAAGCGCCCAACCAACCTGAGGGCGACAGCCGTCCCCCGCAGCAACGCCACTCCGCTGGCCGCACACGCTAACGGCGCCAGCAGCAATGCCAGCGCCCCGTGACCAGCGCCCAGGGCCAGTGCCGCTGCCAGCGCGGCGACCGCCGCCACACCCGAGGCATCGGCCAGCAACAGCAGCCAACGCTGCGACGAGCCTGCGACCATCGCTAGGGCGACGGTCGCCGACAACCAGGTCGCCGGCAAGGCGAGGACCACAAGGGGGCGGAAGAAGGCGTGGGCGACGGCGGCACCACTGGGGAGCCCTGCGTGTGCTGCAAGGATCCAGCACACCACGATCGCGATCGCCAGGCCGGTACTGGTCGCGACGGCGGCGACCCAGCCGGCCTCGATCAGGCTCAGCATCACGCCCTGAGATGGACGCGCACCTGCGAGGCGGAGCCGGGACAGCTCGGCACGGTGCTCTCGCCGCAGCGCGCCGGCGGCCAGAACGATGAACGCGGCCAGCGCCGCCAGCGCACCGCCGCCGGCCAGAAGCAGATGCCGCGGCGCGGCGGCGGCCCGGGCGCGCGCCGTCTCCAGGAGCTCGAACGGAGCGCTCAGCGAGAACGAGCTGTCTGCCGCCGTCAGCGTGGCCTGCGCTCGTTGGAGCCGTCGCTCGAGCTGCGGGATCTCCCAGCTGTTAAGTCGCCCGGCGGGGAGCGTCGCCGCCCAGCTGTGGACGCGATACAGGCCGCCCAACGCGGGCAGGCGCTCCAGTCCACCGACATCGCCTGACACGAGCAGCACCGGGCCACCGGCCGAGGGCGAGATGCCGAGCGGAATGGCAGAGCCCACGCTCGCCGCCCCGATCACCGACACCCTGATGCCAGCTGCGCTCAGCGCCCCGGAGCGCAGCCCGCCGGCCGCAAGAAGCATCGGGCAGCCGCCGGCGGTGCAGGCGCCGATACGACGCGCGCCTGAGCTCCAGCCTCCCAGCGGGGCAACCGCTGCCAGCTGAACCAGGCTTCCGCTCAAACGGATCGGGCTGAAGAGAACCGCCTCGCTTTGCGCCGGCAGGCCAGCGGCTGCCATGACGCCGCGCGCCTGTCGCTCGACCGCAGGCGTGACCGGGTCCGACCAGGTCACCCGCACGGCGCGCTGGACCGGCGACGCCTGAGCCAGTGTGTCGCGCGCCGCGCGATCGCCAGCGAGGGTCGACTCCCCAAGGACCGCCGCGGCGAAGGCCACCGCCACGGCCGCGCCCGCGCAGGCCACAATGAACCGTGCCGGCCGCCGCCTGGCGTGGGCCCAAGCCAGCGTCAATATGGCGCTCATAGCCCGTGCCGGCGGCGGTAATGGGCCTTGGCCTTCGCCCTCCCGCCGCATACGGACATCGAGCACCATCGGCCGGTCCGGTTGCGAGAGTGGTCGTAGAACGCCCAGCCGCAGTGCTCGCCAGGGCAGGCCTTCAGCCGCGCCCACGTGCCCGTGAGCATCGAGCAGGCCACGATCGCGATCAGTCTCGCCATCGCACGGTCGAAGCCGTCACCGGCGGCGGGCAGAAAATTTGGCCCATCGGGCGCCAGGTCCAGCTCGACCGCCGCGGCGCCGCGGGCGCTGTTCAGTGACTCGATCGCTTTCCGGTCTGGCGGCCTCCCGGCGTTGCCGGATGCCAGCGATCGGAAACCCTCGCGAATCGTGAGCGCGCGTGCTAGCTGGGAGTCTGAGAGCGCAGTCTCGGGTTCGAGCAGTCCGTGCTGGGACAGCCACACGGCGAGCTCCGGGGGACTCGACAGCAGCTCCTCGCCCGAGCCGCCAGACAAGTCGTAGTGAGTGTTGAGGAACTCCTGGACCAGGGCCAGGTCTCCAGGAGCCGGTGTGCGGCCGCCGGGCTGGGCGGCGCTCGCGGGCGAACCCTCACCAGTCACTAGCGCCCCAGCGGGCCGGTTCTGACCAGCCGCTAGCGCCCCGAGCACCCGATTCTGACCAGCCATAGCCATTTGACGGTTAGAGTACGGATTGCTGCTGATGCCCGCGGTAGCGCGCGCTAGCCTTTCGCCCGGTCCACGGCTTCAATGCCCGACGCGATCCTCCATCTCTCCTCGCTGGTCGGCGGCCCCTTGCTCGACTCTTCCGGCGGCCGTCTGGGCAAGGTCGAGGACGTCGTGGCGAGGCTCGACCTCGTGGATGGCGCTCCGCTGATCGCCGGATTGCAAGCTCGGATCGGCGGACGCGACATGTTCGTGCCCGCGCACCTGATCGACCGGCTGGAGCCCGGCGCGTCACGTGTTTCGACCACGAAGCTCAACCTTGCCCAATTCGAACGCCGCTCCGGCGAGGTGCTGCTGCGAGCCGATGTGCTCGACCGCTCGCTGATCAACGTCGAGGCGGCGCGGTTGGTGAAGGCACACGAGGTCGACCTCGTATGCGACAACGGGACGTGGCGCGTGGCCGGCATAGATCCCAACTTCAAGGCCCGCCTGAGACGCCTTCTCCCTCGCCGCTACCGCCGCCACCAGCCGGATGAGGACCAGCTAGTTGCCTGGGAGCAGATGGAGGCGTTCGTCGGACACGTACCGACGTCCAGGTTGAAGCTGCCGGTCAGGCGAATCGCGCGGTTGCACCCGGCCCAGATCGCCGACTTGGTCGAGGCCGCCTCGCACGACGAGGGCGAGGAGATCATGGAGGCCGTAGGACAGGACAAGGAGCTCGAGGCCGACGTGTTCGAGGAGCTGGACGACGAGCACCAAGTCGAGTTCCTGCGCGACCGATCAGATCAGGAAGCGGCCGCGATCCTTGGACGGATGGAGCCGGATGACGCGGCGGATCTCCTGCTGGAGCTCGAGCAGGAGCGACGGCTGCCGGTTCTGAACCTCCTGCCCGTCGGCAAGCAGCGCAAGGTCAGGACCTTGCTCGGCTACAACCCCTCAACAGCCGGGGGCCTGATGAACCCCGATTTCTTCTCCGCTCCAGCCAGCGAGCGGATCGGCGACGCGCTGGCTCGGCTACGCACGTCGGAGCTGGACCCCGATCAGCTTCTGATCGTGTGGATCGTGGACTCCTCGGGTCGGCTGACGGGCGGCGCCTACGTATCGGAAATGATCCTCGCGGACCCGGGCGATGAGCTCCAAACCCTCATCGAGACCCCCCTGCCGACCGTCACTCCCGAGTCCGACGTGCCCGATCTGGCGTTGCTCATGTCCGACTACAACCTGATGGCGATGCCGGTGGTCGATGGCGACGGTGCCCCGATCGGCGTGGTCTCGGTCGACGACCTGATCGAGCAGCTACTCCCGGAGGAGTGGCGCCGCCGGGCAGGCGCGGCCCGAGACTGAGCTTCGGGCCCTGCTACGGCCACTTTTGGCGCTGGTAGGCTGACGATAGGAGCTTGTGATGAGCCACCACGACTTACATCAGGACAGCGACGAGCAACCGCGAAGTAGCAGCCTTGCGGCCCGAGTCGTGGGTGGCGCCTTGCGTGAGTAATCGCAGCAGGTGACCTCCCCCGGCCGCGGGAGCCGCGGCGCTTACCGGGTAGAAAGGAGGTCGAGCAGATGACGACGACAGAGCCGTCAGGGGGCATGACGCCTGGCGGGTCTGCGGCGCCCGCGACCTCCCAGGGCGCGGCGCTCGGCTCCCCTGAGTTCGGTGAGATCAAGGGCGCCTTCGGCACCATTCGCCACCAGGAGGGCGGGCACCGCAGCTGGCGGGCGCGGGCGCTCGCGCTGCTGGCGATCGTGGGCCCTGGGCTGATCGTGATGGTCGGCGATAACGACGCCGGCGGGGTCTCCACCTACGTCCAGGCAGGCCAGAATTACGGCACCAGCCTCCTCTGGGTCCTGTTGCTGCTGGTCCCGGTGTTGATCGTCAACCAGGAGATGGTGGTCCGCCTGGGTGCGGTCACCGGCGTGGGGCACGGAAGGCTGATCGTTGAGCGCTTCGGACGGTACTGGGGGCTGTTCGAGGCGAGCTTCCTGTTCCTGCAGAACTTCCTGATCATCGTCACGGAGTTCATCGGGGTGAACCTCGCGCTTTCGTACCTGGGGGTCTCGCAATACATCTCAGTCCCGGTGGCTGCCGTTGCCCTGGTCGGGGTGACGGCGAGCGGCAGCTTCCGCCTCTGGGAGCGCTCGATGTTCCTGTTCGTGTTCGCCAACCTGCTGGTGTTCCCGCTGTTCTTCATGGCTCACCCGAAGGCCGGCCAGATCGTCCGCCATTTTGTGATTCCCGGCATTCACGGCGGTGCCACGTCCACCGCGGTGCTGCTGATCATCTCCATCGTAGGGACCACGGTTGCTCCCTGGCAGCTCTTCTTCCAGCAGTCGAACATCGTCGACAAGCGGATAACGCCGCGGTGGATCAACTACGAGCGCCTCGACACGTATCTGGGCGCGGTGGTTGTGGTGGTCGCCGCGGGCGCGCTGATCTGCATCACCGCCTTCGCCTTCGGTGGCACCCACTATTTCGGGCGGTTCGTCGACGCCGGCACAGTCGCGCACGCGCTCGATCACACCATTGGCTCACTCGGCGCTGCGTTCTTCGCGATCGTGCTGCTCAATGCCTCGCTGATCGGCGCCGGCGCCGTCACACTGGCGACCTCCTACGTGGTCAGCGACATCACCGGCTCGAAGGGCTCGCTGCATCGCAGCTTTAGGCAGGCCAAGGGCTTCTATGCCGCGTTCAGCGCGCTGATCCTCGCTGCGGCGGGGATCGTCCTGATCCCGGGGGCGCCGCTGGGCGTCATTACCGAGGCCGTGCAGGCACTGTGCGGAATCGTGCTGCCGATGACGACGATGTTCCTGCTGATGCTCTGCAACGACCGAGACGTGCTGGGGCCGTGGACCAATCCGTCCTGGCTCAAGGCCCTGGCCAGCCTGATCGTCGGGACGCTGATCCTGCTTTCGTTGATCCTGACGATCACCACGCTGTTTCCGTCGGTCAACGTGACCGATCTGGCTGAGGGCGGGGCGATCTTGCTGGTGCTGGGACTGGCAACGGTCGGCCTCGCCAGCCTTCGCGCTCGTCGCGGCAGAACCGGCGCTCTCGAGAGCAAGAGCGACGTCCCGAAGGAGCAGTGGACGATGCCCCCCGCCGTCCTCCTGAGCCGCCCGCGGTTATCAAAGGTCCGTCACACGGCAATGCTCGTGCTCGGCTCGTACATGGTCGTTGCACTCGTGATGCTGATTGTCAAAACGATTCAGCTGAGCGGCGGCTGATGGCGGCTAGCGCCGCGCCTGGGCGCTGTACTCATCGGGGACTGGGAACCAGGAGCCCGTGTCCTCGCCGCCGGCGGCGCCCGAAGTCTCGCCCGTGGCGATGCCCTGCATCGTCGGTAACGCTAACAAGGGCCGCTGCGATACTGGCCAGCCGATGCCCGAAGCCCCCTACACCTCGCCGCTGGCGCGGGAGCTTGCCTCCGATGTCCTGGCGCGGTTCGAGCGCTATGTACGCGTCGACACGCAGTCGCGCAGCGATGACGGCGGCTCGCCGAGTACCCCCGGCCAGCTCGAACTCGGCCGGCTGCTCGTGGATGAGCTGCGCGCCGCCGGCCTCGAGGATGCCGAGCTGGACGCATACGGCTATGTGATGGCGACACTGCCGGGGAGCTCGGACAGCGAGGCACCCGTCATCGGCTTGATCTCGCATCTGGACACCAGCCCCGAGGCGCCCGGAGCAGGTGTGGAGCCCGTGGTGCACCGTGACTACGACGGCGGCGTGATCGAACTGCCGCGTCAGGGGACGCGGCTCGATCCCGAAGCGATGCCCGAGCTGCTCGACAAGCAGGGCCACGACATCGTCACCTCGAGCGGCGACACGCTGCTCGGAGCCGATGACAAAGCAGGAGTGGCCGAGATCATGGCTGCCGCGGCGTATCTGGCGGCGCACCCCAAGCACCCGCGGCCGCCACTCAGACTGGGCTTCACGCCCGATGAGGAGATCGGCGAGGGCGCGAAGCGCTTCGACATCGAGCGCTTCGGGGCCAAGTTCGCATACACGCTGGACGGCTCAGAGCTGGGCGAACTCCAAGACGAGACCTTCTCGGCCTACGGGGTATTGGTGAGCGTCCAGGGAGTGGAGGTCCATCCGGGCACCGCTACGGGCAAGATGGTCAACGCCCTGCGGCTCGCGGCGCGGATCGTTTCCGCGCTCCCCTCAGATCGGCTGACGCCGGAGTCGACCGCCGAGCGTGAGGGGTTCATCCACCCATACGTCCTGACCGGCACACCGGCGAAGGCGGAGCTGCGGTTGATCGTTCGCGACTTCGACGAGGACAAGCTGAGCGAACATCTCGAGCTGCTGGAGCGCACGGCGGGCCAGATCGCGGACAGCGAGCCCCGGGCGACGGTGAAAGTCGACGTCCGCCGCCAGTACCGCAACATGCACAGCTATCTCGAGCCCTACCCCGAGGTCATCCGCGTGGCCGAGGCCGCTGTCCGAGCGGAGGGGATCGAACCGCTGCGGAGGCCGATCAGGGGCGGCACCGACGGCTCGATCCTCAGCGAGCGGGGGCTGCCGACGCCCAACATCTTCACCGGCGGCCACGAGTTCCACTCGGTGCGGGAATGGGCGTCGGTTCAGGAGATGGCCGCCGCCGCCGCGACGATCGTGCGCCTGGCCGAGGCGTGGGCCGGAGCGAAGCCCTGATCCGAGGCTGTCGTTAGCCTCCGGCGACGGTGCCCGAGCCGATCACCGGATCTCTGGCCTCGCTGGACGGGGCGCTCATGCCTGCTTCGGAGGCCACGATTCCCGCCACCGACGAGGGACTGCTCCGAGGCGACGGCATATTCGAGGTGGTGCGGGTCTACGACGGCAAGCCCTTTGCGCTCGACGAGCACGTCCGGCGGCTCGAGCGCTCAGCCCAGAATCTTCGCCTACCCGTTGACCTGGAAGCCGTTCGCTCGGACGCTTATCGCCTGCTCGCGCAGGCCGGCCCGGGCTCCGACCACGAACTGCTGCGGATCGTCATTACCCGTGGCGGTAGGCGGCTGCTGCTGACCGAGCCCATGCATGAGACGCCCGATCGGATCCGGCTGGCATCGATCACCTACTCGCCGACCAGGGTGCTGGACGGGGTCAAGTCCCTCTCCTACGCGGCCAACATGCTCGCCAGCCGCCTCGCCATGGAGCGGGGCTTCGATGAGGCATTGCTGGTCACGCCGCACGGCCGAGTGCTCGAGGCCCCGACCAGCTCGATCTTCTGGATCGAGGGTGAGCAGGTCTTCACCCCGCCGCTGGACGAGCACATCCTGGCCTCGATCACCCGGGCTCTGGTCATCGAGCTGTCGGGCGCCATCGAACGTCCCTGTGCGCACGATGATCTCTTCGGAGCCGACGAAGCCTTCCTGACGTCGACGACGCGTGAGGTGCAACCTGTGGCGGCGATCGACTCGCACACGTTTGCGAGCGACGGTCCGGTGACGGCCCGGCTGGCCGCTGATGTCAGTGCGCGGATCCAGTCGGCGCTGAGCTCTGCGTGAAGATCCTGACGGTCATCGGCAACCGCCCTCAGTTCATCAAGGCGGCGGCGGTGACTCCTGTGCTGCGTGCGCGACACGAGGAAGTGATGGTCCACACCGGCCAGCACTTCGACGATCGGCTATCGGCGGTGTTCTTCGCGGAGCTCGGACTGCCGCCTGTGGAGCGGGAGCTGGGAGTGGCGCTGGGATCGAACACCTCGCAGACAGCGCGGATGCTGAGCGCGCTGGAGCCGGTGCTGACTGAGGTCCGGCCCGACGCCGTGCTGGTCTATGGAGATACGAACTCCACCCTCGCCGGCGCCCTGGCTGGAGCGCAAGCTGCGGTTCCGGTGGCACACGTAGAGGCCGGCATGCGCTCCTATGACCGCTCGATGCCCGAGGAACTCAACCGCGTTCTGACCGACCACGCGAGCTCGCTGCTGCTGTGCTCGTCCGAGGCCGCGGTGCTCAACCTGCGCCAGGAAGGCGTCACCGGCGCGATGGAGGTCGTGGGCGACGTGATGGTCGATGTGGCAGCCGCCGTGCAGCCACGAGCGCGCCAGCGTCTGGACCTCCTCGAGCCGTATGGCGTGAGACCGGGCGAATACGTGGTTGCCACGGCCCACCGCGTGGGCAATGTGGACGATCCGGCTCGGCTGGCCGCGCTTGTCGAGCTTCTGGCAGCCGTGCCGGTGCATGTGGTGGCGGCCCTCCATCCCCGGACACGTAACCGTCTGGAGGCGGCGGACCTGCTGGCGCGCCTCGAGGCCGCTGAGCGAGTGACGCTGACGCCGCCGCTCGGGTACGTCGAGCTGGCGGCGCTGATGTGCAACGCCCGGGCGGTCATCACCGACTCCGGGGGGCTGCAGAAGGAGGCCTACCTGGCCGGGACCCCGTGCATCACCATGCGTTCCCGAACCGAGTGGACCGAGACCGTGGAGGCCGGGTGGAACGTGCTCGTCGACCTCGATCGCGACGAGGCGCTCGAGGCGCTTCAGCGCGAGCCGCCTACCGAGCGCCCGCCGCTGTATGGCGACGCGCATGCCGGTGAGCGGGTTGTCGACGCGCTCATGGGAGCGTACTTACGGTAGGCGCCACCTACACTGCACGCCCAATGACAGAGCCCAAGGTCAATGTCGGCGTTGTGGGGCTCGGGTACTGGGGACCGAACCTGGCGCGCAACTTCGCAGCCCTTCCTGGCAGCGAGCTTCGTTGGTGCTGTGACGCCTCACCGCAGGCGCGCACGGCGGTCAATCGGACCATGCCCGGCGCTCGCTTGGCCACCGATCTCCAGGAGCTCCTGGAGGACCCTGAGCTTGACGCCATCGCCCTGGCGACGCCCGTTCCGACCCACGCGGAGCTGGCCGTACGCGTGCTCGAGGCAGGCAAGCACTGCTTCGTGGAAAAGCCCTTGGCCCAGTCGGTGTCGCATGCCGAGCGCGCGGTCAGAGCAGCCGAGAACAGTGGCCGGGTGCTGATGGTCGGGCATCTGCTCGAATACCACCCGGGGGTGCGTCAGCTCAAAGAGCTGACCGACTCCGGCGAGCTCGGCGACCGCATCTACTACATCTACGGCAACCGTCTCAACCTCGGCAAGCTTCGCTCGGACGAGAATGCCTTATGGAGCCTCGGCGCCCACGACGTCTCGGTAGTCCTCTATCTCGCTGGCGAGGAGCCCACCGAGGTCGTGGCCCACGGCGAGTCATACGTGCGTCGCGGGGTGGAGGACGTCGTGTTCTGCTTCATGCGCTTCCCCTCGGGGCTGTCCGCGCACCTCCACCTCTCGTGGCTCGACCCTCACAAGGAGCGCCGTTTCACCGTCGTCGGCTCGCGGCAGATGGCGACCTTCGACGACATGGCGATCGAGGGCAAGCTCACGGTCTACGACAAGGGATTCGACGAGGACGCCAAAGGCTACGGCGAATACATAACGCGCGCCGGCGGTAGCTGGTGCCCGCGGGTGCCCAGTGTCGAGCCGCTGCGGCTGGAGTGTGAGCACTTCGTGCAGTGCGTACGAACCGGAGAGCGCCCCAGCTCAGACGGCGCGAGCGGCTTGCGCGTGGTCCGAGTGTTGGAACAGCTTCAGAATTCGCTCGAGGCCGCACGCCGCGAGCAGCCCGACACGGGCGAGCTGCCTCGGCAGCCAGCGACGCTCCACGCCCAAGTCCGTGCCTGAGGTCTCGCCGGAGGCGTTCATAGCTCCGGGCGCCCAGTTGGCCGAGGATGTGACGGTGGCTCCGGGCGCCGTGATTCACGATCGGGTTCGGATCGGGGCGGGAGCTTTCGTCGGCTCCTGTGCGGTGGTCCACGCGGGGACGGTGATCGGCGATGGTTGCCTAGTCGAGGAGGCGGCGGTTCTGGGCAAGTCGGCGCGGCTTCGCTCGGGGTCGAGCGCGGCCCGGGCGGAAACGCCACCGCCGCTGGTGGTCGAAACTGGGGCGACGATCTGCTGCGGAGCCGTGGTCTATGCCGGGGCGCGTATCGGCGGCGGCGTCATCGTCGGCGACAACGCGCAGGTGCGCGAGCGCTCAATGATCGGAGAGCGCTCGGTCGTCGGCGGCGGCTCGTCGGTCGATTTCGACGCGGTGGTCGGGCAGCGGGTTTCGATCCAGACGCGGGTCTATGTCACGGGAGGGACGGTGGTCGAAGATGACGTATTCATCGGACCTGGGGTGACGACTACGAACGACCACGCCATGGGCCGCCACCCGCAGGGCTCGCCTCTTGAAGGACCGACGCTGCGGCGCGCCTGTCGGGTGGGCGGTGGGGTGGTGCTCGTGCCGGGAGTCGAGATCGGCGAAGAGGCGTTCATTGCCGCGGGCGCGGTGGTGACCGCCGACGTGCCACCGCGGGCAGTCGCGATGGGCGTTCCGGCCCGTGTGGTGCGCGAGGTCGGCGATCAGGATTTGATCGAACGGTGGCGGTGAGGGCGCCCCCGCTGAAGACCAAGCGAGCACGCTTCTCGCCTAGGCGCCGCGCTCGGCCTGAAAGAATCCCCAGACCGCGAGACGAGGAGACGCAAGATGGAGAGCTGGGACATCCCATCGCTGACGATCGAGCCACGCCAGCCTCAGGTGCTTCGCTCCGACGAGGAGACCCGGGCGATCGCTATCCACTTGCCGGCAGGGGAGGAGCTCCAGGAGCATCAGGTCCACGAGCGCACCTATCTGCTCGTGGCTGACGGCGAGATCGAGATCTCGAGCGACGACGGCGACGTGATGGCCGGTCCCGGCGCGCTGGCGCATTTCGAGCCTACCGAGCGCCGGGCGGTGCGAGCCGTGCGGGACGCCCGGCTGGTGCTCGTGCTTTCCCCGTGGCCAGGGGTGGGCCACCCGTCACGAAGAGACTAGGCCTCGCGGGTTCCAAGGCTCCGGCTTCGCCGAGCCGCGTTCCTCGCTATCGCGACGGCAGGTCTGCTCGGCGGCGCTAGCCCGCGGCCGCGGTCAACCGGCTGGCCTCTGTCCAGATCACCTGCTCACGAGCGGGGCCGACGCTGACGAGGGCGACCGGGACGCCGACGAACCGGGAGACGAAGCTCAGATACTCGCGCGCTTCGTCCGGCAGGTCGGATTCGCTGCGGCACTGGCCGAGGTCCTCCGACCACCCTGGCAGCTCGACGTACTCGCCGGCCGCGTGGTGGAGCACCGTCTGGTGGTACGGGAAGTGCTCGAACTCGGCCCCCTCCGCGCCCCGGTAGCGCGTGCATACCTGCAGCCGATCGATGCCCGAGAGAACATCCAGTTTGGTGATCGCCAGCGCGGTCAGGGAGTTGATACGGGCCGCGTAGCGCAGCGCCACTAGGTCCAGCCACCCCACCCGCCTGGCCCGTCCGGTCGTCGTTCCGTATTCACCGCCGCGCTCGCGCAGCATCTCCGAGAACACGCCGTCGACCTCGGTGGGGAACGGGCCGGCGCCAACTCGCGTGCCGTAGGCCTTGGTGACGCCCCAGATCTCATCGATGTCCTTCGGCCCGATCCCGGCGCCGATGCACGCCGCCCCGGCGACCGGGTTGGACGAGGTGACGAACGGGTACGTGCCGTGGTCGATGTCCAGCAGGGCGCCCTGAGCGCCTTCGAATACCACCAGATCACCCGCGTCGAGGCGCTCTTGGACTATCCGGATCGTGTCGGCGATGTAGGCCTCGAGCCGGTGTCCGTAGGTCAGGTACTCCTCGGTCATGGCCTGTAGGTCCAACGCCGGATCCCTGGCGAACGGGCGCAGTGACAGCCGCTTCGGCTCGAGCGCCACGATGATTTTCTGCTTGAGGATCTTCTCATCCAGCAGGTCCTGCATACGGATTCCGAGCCGCGCGGCCTTGTCTGCATAACAGGGCCCGATGCCGCGGCGAGTGGTGCCGATCTGCAGCTTGCCGAGCTTGGCTTCGCCGGCGTGGTCGAGCATCAGGTGGTAGGGCATGATCAGGTGGGCATTCGCCGAGATGCGCAGCGCGCCGGTGTCTACGCCTCGGCGCCTCAGCGCTTCCAGCTCGTCGGTCAGGACCTTGGGGTCGACGACCACGCCGTTGCCGATCACGCAGAGCTTTCCGGGATGCAGGATCCCGGAGGGGATCAGGTGAAGCTTCCAGGTCTGGCCGTCTCGCACGATCGTGTGCCCGGCGTTGTTGCCGCCCTGGAAGCGCACGATCGCGTCGGCCTGCTCCGCGAGCAGGTCCGTGATCTTTCCCTTTCCCTCATCGCCCCATTGGGCGCCGACTACAACAAGTCCGGGCATGGCGGGATCAGTGTAGGACGGCCCTCAGGCCGATTGAAGATCCATGCTTCGAACGTGACCCGTTATCACGCCAGCCGGAGGTCCATCCGCCGATCGTGACCGAGCAACGGCAGCTCGTCGCACATTTCGGTCAGCCGCGACACGGTTCGCTCCGTGATCTGCTCGCACAGGGCCTCACGATCGAGGATGTTGGTAGTCACCAGCATTGAGCGCTGATCCTCGTAGCGGGCGTTGACGATCGAGTACAGCTCCTCCAGGACCCATTCGTTCGTCCGCTCGGCGCCCACGTCATCGACGTGCAGCAGATCGACCGCGGTCAGCCGGTCCAGCAGGTCGATGTGCGAGCGATCGGCACGGTGAGCTTCGCGGATCTCGTTGAGCAGCCGGGGCAGCGAGTAGATCGCCACCGAGCGCCCGGCCCTCAGTGCCGCCTTTGAGACGAGCATGGCCAGCGTGGTCTTGCCGGTGCCGACCGGCCCCATGAACCACAGCCCCCGCCCGGCATCGAGTTGCTCGTCGATCGTGTCCGCGAATCGGCGGGTGGCAGAGACCACCGGCGGATCGATGTCTGTCACCGGAGGTCGGTTGAAGCTGACATCGCGATAGCGCTTCGGGATCACGGCGGACAAGCTGCGTGCCTTCGCTTGCGCCACGCGCTGTGGCCGGCAGCGGCAGTCGAATGCTGTGTTGGTCGACTCGTCGTAGACGAACCCCGACCCGTCGCACGTGTCGAATGGACAGCGGCCGGTCATGACTGGAACCGATCGCCCGCGTAGTTCATGAACTTCGGGTACTGCTTCTGGAAGGTCAGGACGACGTCGCCCACCGGGCCGTTGCGGTGCTTGGCGATGATGATGTCCGCCTCGCCCGGCCGCTCGGACTCGTCCTTGAGGTAGTACTCCTCGCGGTAGATGAACATCACGAGGTCGCTGTCCTGCTCGATTTGTCCGGATTCGCGTAGATCGGACAGGATCGGCCGCTTGTCGCCCCCCCGCTGCTCGACCGCCCGGCTCAGCTGCGAAAGGGCGATCACGGGCACGTTCAGCTCGCGGGCCAGACCTTTCAGACCGCGACTGATCTGGCCTACCTGCTCCACCCGGCTCTCGATGCGCCCCTCGTGGCGCATCAGCTGGAGGTAGTCGACGACGATCAGCCCGAGCCCACCGTTCAGCTGGTGGTGCAGCCGGCGAGCCTTGGCCCGCACCTCTAGCACTCCGGTATCGCTCGAGTCGTCGACGAACAGCGGCGCTCGCGAAAGCCGGCGGCAGGCTTCGAGGATCTTGGGCCAGCGATGCTCCGCGACCTTGCCCCTGCGGAGGTCCTCGCCGTTAATCCGCGCTTGGGAGGCGACAAAGCGCTGCGCCAGCTCAGACTCCGACATCTCGAGTGAGAACAGCACGATCGGATAGCCGTCCAGCGCGGCGTTTTCCGCGATGTTGGCCACGAGCGCCGACTTGCCCATCGAGGGGCGGGCGGCGATCACGATCAGGTTGCCGCGCTGGAAGCCGCCGGTTCGCTCGTCGAGGTCCTTGAAGCCCGAGGGTGTGCCAGTGAGGGGCGACTTCGCGACGGACAGGTGGTGCAGACGCTCGGTCTCCTCATGGAGAATGTCGTCGATCTTCCGCAGGGTCTTCTGCCGGTCGGCGTGCGCGATCTCGAGCACCGAGCGCTCGGCACGCTCCAGCAGGTCTCGCGCCGGGGCGTCACGCGAGAACACGCTCGACTGGATCTCATAGGTGCTGGTCAGAAGGGCCCGCATCTGGGCGTTCTCGCGCACGATCCGGCCGTACTCCCGGGCGTGTCCCGCCGCCGGCACCCACCCGGCGAGGTCGTCGATCGTCTCCGGACCGCCGACCTCCGCGAGCCTCCCGTGCTGGCGCAGCGTCTCCGCGACGGTCAGATGGTCGATCTTCCGATCGCTCTCGAAGAGCTCCTGCATGGCCGCGAACACGACGCCGTGCTGCTCGCGATAGAAGTGCTCCGGGCGGAGCTGCTCCTCCACCAGCAGCCCGTTGAGGTGGCGCTCGTCAAGCAGGACGGCGCCGAGCACCGACTTCTCGGCCTCCAGGCTGTGGGGCGGAACGGCGGCGTGCTGGGTGGCGGCCATCGGCGCTGGCGAGTCTAGGTTCAGAGCAGGCGGCAGAGGACGGGCTATCCCGCAAGCACCGAGAGTTCCCTCTGGTGGCTAACCGAGAGCGGCGGAGCGGACGCGCGTGCGCTCACGCGAGGCATCGGGCGGCGAGGCAGGCGGGTCTGGTCAGGCGAGAGGAGCGCTGCGCCCGGGTGTGCTCAGCCGGCGACGACCATCGTCTTGACCGACGCCGTCACCTCGTCCGTGACCTCCACAGCCACCATGTAGGTGCCGGTGTGCCGGATCGGCTCCTCGAGGTGGATCTTGCGACGGTCCACGCGGATCCCGCGTGCATCACGGATGGCGTCAGCGACGTCCTGCGTCGTCACAGAGCCGAACAGGCGACCGTCGTCACCAGCCTGCTGAGGGATCGTGAGCACCGTTCGGCTGAGCAGCGAGGCGTTCTCCTGCGCTCTCTCCGCCGCCTCCCGTTGCGACTGCTCAGCCCGTTCCCGACGTTGAGCCGCGGCCTTGATCGATGCCGTCGTCGCCGCCTCGGCGAGCTTTCGAGGTAGCAGGTAGTTGCGCAGATAGCCGGCGGAGACGTCGACCACCGCGCCGCGCTCACCAAGTGACTCGACGTCTTGGAGCAGGATCGCCTGGGGCATGGCGGCGCTCAGCGCTCGGATCGCTCGGAGCGGGCGCCACGATCGCCGCGATCGCCACGATCGCCACGCTCGCCGGGTTCCGCCACATAGGGCAGGAGCGCCAGCTCCCGGGCACGCTTGACCGCCCGCGCGACCTGGCTCTGATGTCGCCGGCAGGCACCCGTGATCCGCCGGGAGCGGATCTTGCCGCGTTCGGAAACGAACCGGCGCAGCATCGAGATGTCCTTGTAATCGACCTGATCGATCTTCTCGCGACAGTAAGGACAAGGCCTGCGCCGGGTCGAACCCGTCGCTCCCTTTCTGTCACGCCGGCGAACCGGACGCCTACGCTGCTTTGCCACTCAGCTTCCTCTGTCTGTCTGTTGCTTGCCTAGAACGGAATGTCGTCCTCAGCGGCTGCGGCGCCTGCCGGCGCTGTCTCGAAATCACCGGTGTCGATCGGCACGTCGCTCTCCGCGTTCTGGACGTTGCTGGAGAACCCGCTCCCGTTCGCGCTGCCGGCGTCGTCGCGCCCGCCGAGGAACTGCACGGAATCAGCGATGATATCGACAGCCGAGCGGTTCTGCCCGTCCTGGTTCGTCCACTGGCGGTGGCGGAGGCGGCCGTCGACCGCGATCTGCCGGCCCTTGCGCAGGAACTTCTGGCAGTTCTCGCCCTGCTGGCCCCACACGGTGATGTCGAAGAAGTTGGCCTGATCCTCCCACTGCCCCTCACTGTTCCGGCGGCGCCCGTTGACCGCTACGCGCAATGAGCAGACGGAGTTGTTGCTCTCGGGAAAGGTCCGCAACTCGGGGTCCTTCGTCAGCCTACCGGTGAGGATGACGCGGTTGATGTCTCCTGCCATTTCTGGCTCCTTCCAAGGGTCGATTGAAAGCCTGCGAGCGAGTCTAAGCACGGGGCAGGCGGCAACCCTGAGGGCATTGCCCAAAGTGGCATAAACGTCACTCTCTCGACTCGAGCCAGGCTCGGGCTGGCGCAGTTTCGTTGCAAGAAGGCGCTCAGTGCCCGCCCGGGAAGAGCGACGAGCTGACCGCCAGCCCGGAACGAGTCGACCGCCCGCCCGGGAAGAACTGCTAAGCCTCCGCCGAAGAGGGAGCCGCTACCGAGTCCGCGGCGGATGCCTGCGCGGCTTGGGGTCTCGGGGCGGCAGGCTCCATGCGAGGGGGCGGTGGGGTACCCGGCAGCACCCTGATGATCCGGTGACGGAGCACGCCGTCCGTAATGCCGAGGTCGTGACTGAGCGACTCGAGCAGCTCCCCCGGCCCCGTGAACTGGAGCAAGTGGTACTCGGCATCTGGTTGATGCTCGATCCGGTAAGCGAGCGCGCGCACGCCCCAGTCCGCATTGTTGACGATCGAGCCGCCGCCGCGCGAGATGGCGCTCTCCGCGTCGGAGAGAATTTTCGCCCGCCGCTCCTCTTCCACGTTCGTGGAGAGCAGCAACATCAGGTCATAGAGTCGCGTCTCTTCTGGCATGGCTTCGAAATGCCCGGTAGCGGCGGTCAGATGCCGGGCGGCGGACGACTATAGCGGGCCGATGTGGGACGCTCTGCGGCGATGCCGATGAAGCAAACGCTGCCAGTCCTCGAGCTCGGAGACCAGCGAGCGTGGGCGGCGTGGCTCGAGCGCAACCACACCGCCAGCGAGGGCGTGTGGCTCAAGTTCGCCAAGAAGGGCTCGAACGTCACGACGGTCGACTACGCGGAGGCTGTGGAAGAAGCACTGTGCTTTGGCTGGATCGACGGGCAGGTGGCGCGTCACGACGAGACGTACTACCTACAGCGGTTCACCCCCCGTCGGCGCCGCAGCCGCTGGTCACAGATCAACAGAGAAAAGGCCGAGGGCCTGATCGCCCGGAAGCGGATGAAGCCTGCGGGCCTGGCGCAGGTGGAGGCAGCGAGGGCTGACGGACGCTGGGAGGCTGCGTATCCGTCGCCGAGCAGCGCCACGGTGCCCGACGACCTGCAGCGGGCGCTCGACGCCAATCCCGAGGCAAAGACGTTCTTCGAGACCCTAACCGGCTCGCGACGCTACGCCATCCTCTACCGCATCGGAGAGGCCAAACGACCGGAGACACGCGCCAAGCGGATCGCGGCATATCTCGAGATGCTGGCCGAGCGGCGTACACCCGGTGAGTGACGCCAGACGGGGGTTGCGGGACGGCAAAGCTCAAAAAACGCAGCAAACCGGATAGCCCCATTCCGATATATGCAGATAAGCGTCTCAGGGACGCTTATCTCGCAAAACCCCGGCGGCGACCGGCAGATTTGCTGCGAAGTGCGTCCGCGGTGGCGCTCGTTTCGGCCTGGCCGCCGTAGTCAACGCCTCCGGACTCCACGACCACCGGCCCCAACCCCGGACTCCCACCGACCACCGGCCAACGACCCCGGACTCCCACCGACCACCGGCCCCAACCCCGGACTCCCACCGACCACCGGCCCCAACCCCGGACTCCCACCGACCACCGGCCCCAACCCCGGACTCCCACGGACCACCGGCCCCAACCCCGGACTCCCACGACGGCCCAGGCCCCAACAGCCGGACTCCCCGGCCCGACGACGCCCCACGTCCGCTAGACAGCACGCGTACGGGTAGCTACATAAGGTCACACACCGGGCTGCCGAGCCAGCTACGGTTTTTGAGGCCATGGAATCCAGCTCCGCCGATACGCCGCTAGTGCTCGTCTCCAATCGGGGCCCGGTCACGTTCGGCCCCGGCGGGGAGGTCAAGCGCGGCACCGGTGGACTCGTCACCGCGCTGATCGGGCTGGCTAACCACCGCGACGTGACGTGGGTCGCCTCGGCGATGAGCGACGAGGACGTCGAGGTTGCGGAGCGGCACGACGGACGACCATTTCCGGTCTCCGCCGATGACGGCCAGGAGTACAGGGTCAAGCTGGTCGCTTCGAGCTCCGAGGCCTATGAGCGCTTCTACAACATCATCGCCAACCCGCTGCTGTGGTTCATCCAGCACTATCTCTGGGATCTGTCGAACGCCCCGGACATCCGCCGCAACGAGACCGAGGCGTTCGAGTTCGGCTACAACGTCGTCAACGAGGACTTGGCGCGGGCGGTGCTCGAGGAGATCGAGGACGTGCCCAATCCAGCGGTCATGGTCCACGACTACCACTTGTACACGCTGCCGGCACTGATCAGGCGCGAGCGGCCGGACGCCGTTCTCCACCACTTCATCCACATCCCCTGGAGCCAATCCGACTCGTGGAGGGTGCTGCCGTCGATGGTGCGCGAGGAGATCTACGACGGGATCCTCGCGAACGACATCATCGGCTTCCACACCCGCTCCTACCGCCGCAACTTCCTGCAGTGCTGCGAGGACCTGACAGCTCACGAGGTCGACATGGAGCAGGGCCTGGTCCGCTGTGGCGATCGCGACGTATGGGTCCGCTCCTATCCGTTGCCCATCGATTCGAACGCTGTTCAAGCCGTGGCCGGGCGTCCACGCGTCAAAGAGTTCGAGGAAGAGCTGCTTCGCCGCCGCCGCGACCATCTGATTCTCAGAGTCGACAGGGCAGACCTTTCGAAGAACGTTTTGCGGGGCTTCAGCGCCTTCGACGTGTTTCTCGAGCAGCATCCCGAGTTCCGGGAGAAGGTCACGTTCATCGCCCAGCTGATGCCGTCGCGAACCGACATCCCGGAGTACGCCGAATATCTGGAGCGCATCGAGGCGGTGGTGGCGGTCGTCAACCACCGCCACGGATCGCCGGATTGGATGCCGATCCAGCTCAAGTTGCGTGACGACCTGGAGGAGGCGGTCGCGGCGTACAAGCACTACGACGTCCTGATCGTCAATGCCATGTTCGACGGGATGAACCTGGTGGCCAAGGAGGGGCCGATGGTCAACGAGCGCGCAGGCGTGTCGATCCTCTCCGAAAACACGGGCGCGCACGAGGAGCTGGGCGAGTGCGCCCTGTCGGTCAACCCGTTCGACATCCAGGAGCTGGCGGACTCGATCCACGCGGCGTTGACCATGAAAGAGGCCGAGCGGCGGCGGCGCCTGGAGGGGCTGCAGTCGATCATCACCGGCCGGGATCCAGGCGACTGGGTCGATGAGCAGCTCGCCGACATCCACGAGCGCGAGCGCTCCCGAGAGCAGACGGGCCGACCCTCGCCGGCGTAGAGCCGACGCCCGCTCGGGCCCGCTAAACCTCCACCTGCTCGAAGATCTCGAGCCAGTCGCGCAGTAGCCTGGGGGCCAGGAATCGCTTGCGCGCGGTCTCCTTTCCTGCCCGCCCGAGCTGCTTGCCGAGCGCCGGATCGGACAGGATCTCAAGCGTGCGGCCCGCGCACTGCTCGACGTCCGTGACCAGGAAACCGGACTGGCCGTCCGTTATCTGCAGTGGGATGCCACCGACGTCACCGGCCACCGTCGGGCGCCCCTTCCAGATGGCCTCGGTCACCGTCAGCCCGAAGCCCTCTCGGGTGGACTTCTGGATTACGACGTCGCTGTGTGACTGAAAGGCGTTTACCTCGATCGCGCCGACGTTGTTCAGGTTGTTGAGGATGTGGATGTCTGGGTCGCCGTCGGCGTGGGCTACCGTGGCGTTGAAGTAGTCCCACCCCTCGGGATCGTCGGTGGCCATCGAGCCCACCAGCGCGAGCTGCACATCGGGACGCTCCTGCTTGACGATCCTGTAGGCGTCGATCACGCCTAGCGGGTCCTTCCAGGGATCGAAGCGCGAGACCTGGCACATCATCGGCCGGTCGATGTCGATCCCGAACTGCTGGCAGATGTAGACCGCATCGTCGGGCGAAAAGGCCATGTTCTTCGGCGCCAGAGGATCGATCGCCGGCGGAACCACGTGCGCCCGCCCGTCCATCCCGCCGGGCACGTACTGCTCGAGGTGAAAGACGAGTGCCCGATAGGGGTCGAGCACCGGCACCAGCCGGGCGAGCGTGTCGGGGTTGGGCGTTGAGAGATCGATGTGGCAGCGCCATGCCCACAGGCGGGCCTTTTCGGGGACCAGCGAGCAGAGCGCCGCCGGCTGGGGATCGTGGACGATGCACACGTCCCAACCATCGGTGAGCTGCGTGGCGTTGATCTCGTTGTAGCCCCGCCAGGTCTGCCACTGCTCCTCGCTCAAGCTTTGCGAGCTGCCCTGCAGCGAGTTGTGCATGACCTTGGTGGCGTTGAAGAACTCCTCGCGGCCGTAGATAACGTGCCACTCGCAGTCCAGGCCGACGTCGACCATCAGCGGAACAAGCGTGTTCAGGATCTCGGAGACGCCGCCGCCGAACGCTGTGGCGGAGACGTGCAGCACTCGCTTGCCTTGCAGCCTGGCCGCCCGCTCCCGGATCTCGTCGGTCAGCGCCCGCCCGGCGATGCTCTGGTAATCGGATAACTGCTTCTGAGCTACGCCGACTGGCTGGAGCATTTAAAGAGAGCTTTGAGAGCGCTCACACGGCCGGACGATATCGTCCTGGTCGCGCGGAGCCTAGCGCCGGTGCCGGCGATGCCCTCAGACCGTCAGGTAGAGCACAACGCCGGCGCCTCATGGGGGGCCGGGGCCAGGCACTCAGGCCGGCAGGTCGAGCGTGAACACCGTCCGCCCGGGGGCCGAGTCGACCGACAGCCGGCCTGACATACGCCAGGCCAGCTCAGAGGCGATCGCCAGACCCAAGCCCGAGCCTTGGGCGTCATCGGCCGTGTAGAACGGCTCGAAGATGCGCGGCATGGCACCGGGGTCGATGCCGTCGCCGTTGTCGCGGACCGCCAGCCGCACGCGCCCGTTCTCGCGTCCGGCGGTGACCACGATGTTCGTTCCGGCCGGCGTGTGTATGAGCGCGTTGTCCAGCAGGATGCGCATGATCTGAGCCACCCGGACCGGATCGCACTGAGCGTCGATCGCGCCCTTGATCATCCGCAGCTCGAGATGCGAGTCATGAGCCGCCAGCGAGGGCTCGAACTCACCGGAGACCGACCGGGTTAGCTCGCCCAGGTCTACCTGCTCGGGGCGCAGCTCGAGCGAGCCGGCCTCGAGCTTCGAAAGGTCGAGGAGGTCAAGCGACAGCTTTTGCAGGCGCTCGGTCTGGTCCCGCACCTGATCCAAGAAGCGACGCCGGGTCTCCGGGTCCAAGTCGTCGTCCTCGAGCAGCTCCACGAATCCGCCGAGCGAAAAGATCGGGGTACGTAGCTCGTGCGAGGCGGTGGCGATGAACTTCTCGCGCGCGGACTCCAGCTGCGCCAGCTGTCGCTGCATGCCGTTGAACGTCATCGCCAGCTGCCCCAGCTCGTCGCTCGAGTCGACAGGGATCGGGCGGCTGAAGTTTCCCGCTGCCACCTGCTCGGCCGCCACCTCGAGCCGCTTCACGCGCCAAGTTAGCCAGCGAGCGACCAGATACCCGCCGATCAACGCCAGCAGCAGAGCGATGCCGCTGGCGATCAGTATCTGCTGGCGAACGATCGAGACGTTGTGGACAACGTCGGATACCGAAGAGGAGTAGACGATCACGGCCGCCACCCGCCCCGAGCCATAGATCGGGTACGTGGCCTCGGCCTCGGTGCCGCTTCCCGGCGGAAGCTCGGTACCGGTTTCAGGTCGGCTCGTCTGCACCGTGCGGTAGGCGAGCGGGAATGCCAGCGCGCTACCGGCAGGGTTTGAGTCCACGAGTGTCGAGAGCTGCGGCTGGCCCCCGACCGAGGCCACGCTGAGCAGCGTCACCCGGTCGTGCGCCGACTGCGATGCAGCGTTCACAGTGGTCAGGAGCACTCCCTTGGGAGCGGATGTTCCAACCAGGCGTCCGATCCGCTTCGAGTCCGATCGCGCGGCTGCCGCCAGCGCGCTCAGCTTCTCGTCCAGCAACCGGTTCTGCAGGCCGGGCGCGACATAGAGGTAGAGCGCGCCGAAGGCGATGAACGTGATTCCGAAGAACACGAGCGCCAGCCGGTTGCGGAGTGAGCGTAGGTTCAGCATCAGGGCTCTGTGTCCCGGAACCGGTAACCGACGCCGCGAACGGTGAACAGATACTCGGGATCCTTGGCGTCACGCTCGACCTTCTCCCGCAGATGGCGGATGTGGACATCGATCGTGCGCGGATCGCGGTAGGCCGAGTCGCCCCAGATCCGCGCCAGCAGCATGTCGCGGGTGAACACGCGGCCAGGACTGCGCGCGAGCGCGGACAGGATCTCGAACTCGACGTAGGTCAGCTGGGCGTCCCGGCCACGCACGCGAACGGTCCGCTTGGGAAAGTCGATCCGCAGCTGGCCGACGGCCAGTGGCGCCTCGTCCGGTGCCGTCTCGGCGGGACGGGTCATCTCGGCCCGGCGCAGGGCGGCCTTGATCCGGCTCGAGAACTCCCTGACCGAGAACGGCTTGGTGATGTAGTCGTCGGCGCCCAGCTCCAGCCCGACGACCTTGTCGATCTCCTCGGACTTGGCGGTCAGCATGATGATCGGTACCGAGCTGCGGGTACGCAGCCGTCGGCAGACCTCGAGCCCGTCGATCTTGGGGAGCATGAGGTCCAGCACGACGAGGTCGAAAGGCTGTTCGTCGAAGCGGTCGAGGGCCTGGCGGCCGTCGGTGGCCTGCACCACGTCATAGCCCTCCTTGCGCAGCGGATAGGAGAGGAGGGCCTGGATCGACCGCTCGTCGTCGACTAGCAGGATGCGCGCTGAGTGGTCGGCCATTAATTTTCTCTCCAGTTAGGACGAAAGAGTAGGGGCTTCCCGCAAGAACTCCCCGCACACGGCTAATCTTCTCCGGCCGATGCTCGATCCGCGGATCTACCGCACGGGCTTGGTTGCGGTCGCGCTGGCCGTGATCGTGTTCGCGTTCTCGTTTCAGAACCAGCAGGGGTCGCTGACGGGGACATTGCCGCCCGGTGCGTTCAACGGCCAGTCGGCCTACGCCAGCGCGATCAACTTGGCCCGCCACTATCGTCGCCGCCCAGCCGGCGGGGCGAACGACGCCGCGATCGCGACGCAGGTGGCGCAAAGCTTGCGACGGAACCATTTCACCGTCTCGAGCCAATCGTTCACCGCAGCCACGCCCAATGGCACCCGCACGCTTCAGAACGTCGTCGGCGTGCGGACTGGACTGTCCAACGGCAGCATCGTCGTCCTGGCCCACCGCGACGATGTCGGCTCCTCGACGAGCACCGGGGAATCGGGAACCGGCGTGCTGCTCGACCTGGCCAGCGTGCTTTCCGGGGAAACGCTCGACCACACCGTGGTCCTGGCGTCGACTTCGGGGGCGATCGGCGGAGCCGGCGCGACACAGTTGATCCGGGCCCTGCCGGGCCCTGTTGACGCAGTCGTGGCGCTCGGAGATATGGCCACGCCGACGCTGCGATACCCGCTCGTCGTGCCCTGGTCCGACGGACAGCAGGTGGCGCCGCCGCTGTTGCGCAACACCGTGGCATCGGCGCTGGGCTCCCAGGCTGGACTTCAAGCGGGCGGAACCAGCTTGGCCGGCCAGTTCGCGCGCCTGGCGTTCCCGCTTACGGTCTCCGACCAGGGAGCTTTCAACGCCCATGGCATCCCGGCAGTGCTGCTCTCCGCCAGTGGCGAGCGTCCGGCGGCCGGCAACGAGGCCCCCAGCCTCAACCAGATCACGCGGTTCGGCACCACCGTGCTCGAGGTGATCAGCGCGCTCGACTCCTCGCGCCCGCTGCCGGCCCCATCGACCTACGTGCTGCTCAACAACAATGTCGTCCCGGCGTGGGCGATTCGAGTGCTGGTGCTGGGGCTGATTTTGCCTGTCCTGCTTACGACCATCGATGGATTCGCCCGCACTCGGCGTCGCGGTCATGCCGTGGGTCGGTGGGTGATTCGCCTGCTGGCGGCCGCCGTTCCCTTCGTGCTGACATCGGCGATCGTCCTGCTGGCGAAGGTGGCCGGCGTGCTCAGCATCGCCCCGCCGGCGGCGGCAGCTCCTGGTTCGGTCCCGCTGGGGACCAAAGGCACCGCCCTGCTGTCGCTGCTGGTGGCGGTCATCGTCGGCTCGTTGTGGCTGCTACGTCGGGTGCGCGTGATCGCACGTGCCGACGAGGACGCAGGAGCGGGCACCGCCCTGTTGTTGCTGATGTGCGGGCTCGCATTGGCGGTTTGGGTGTTCAACCCGTTCGCGGCGGCGTTGCTGGTCCCTGCGCTTCATCTCTGGCTCTGGGTGCTGACACCACAAACGAAGATGCATCCGGCGCTGCGGATCGGCCTGTTCGCAGTCGGGTTGGCGCCGCCGTTGCTGGTGCTGGCCTACTACATGCTCACGCTCGGCTACGGCCCGGTCTCGTTCGCCTGGACCGTGGCGCTGATGATCGCCAGCGGTCAGATCGGCACGCTGGCGCTGCTCGCCGCAAGCGTGCTGCTGGGCTGCGCGATCGGCGGCGCGGCAATCGGCCCGTGGGGCGCGCGGCGCGAGCGGCGCGAGGCTGCGGTCACGGTCAGGGGCCCGGTCAACTACGCAGGGCCAGGCTCGCTTGGCGGCACCAAATCTGCGCTTCGCCGCTGATCTACTCGTACGCTTGAGAGCGGTGCGACGGGCAATGGGTGACAGCTAGTGTCGGGACACTAGTGCGCCGGCTGATCCGCGATTTCTCCTACGTGCTGATGATCTCCGGCGCGCTGCTGCTCGCCGACGCCGGCGTGACGTTGCTCTGGCAGGAGCCGCTGACCGCAGTAGTGGCGCTGATCAAGCGGGACAGCGTGGACAAGCGCTTTCTCTCCTATCAGCGTGCCCCGCTCTCGCAGCTGGAGCGCAAGGCGCTGGCCAGCCTTCGCGATCAGCGCGCGCGGATCGCCTATCTGGCGCGGCAGGACCGGACCGCGATCAAATCGGGCGATGCGATCGGAATCCTGGCCATGCCAAAGCTGGGCGCCACCTACACGGTCGTTCAGGGCACCGACGACTCCAGCCTGGAGAAGGGCCCGGGTCACTATCCGCAGACGGCGTTTCCAGGCCTGGGCGAGACCGTGGCCATCGCCGGGCACCGCACGACCTATCTGGCCCCGTTTCGCAACATCAACCACCTGAACCGTGGCGACACGATCGTGCTCACGATGCGGTACGCACGCTTCACCTACGCCGTCCAGTACCACCGCGTGGTGATGCCCAACGCCTGGTGGATCACGCGCAACCTGGGCTATGAGCGCCTGGTGCTGTCGGCCTGCAACCCGCTGTACAGCGCCTCGCAGCGGATCGTGGTGTTCGCGCGCCTCCGGTCGGAGACCCCGCTCGGGCCGGCACGAGGCTGAGACGACCCCGCTCGGGCCGGCTCGAGAGTGAGCCGACCGCGCTCGGGCCGGCGCGCGACCGGCCGCGTCGCTAGCCTTTCGGTCCACCGGGCAGCCGATCTCGGCTACTGCACCAGGCGACCGTTAAGCCCCAGGCCATAAGCGCCGATACAAGAGCAACCGTGGATGACCAGCGCCACAGGCAGCTGTCAGGTCTGCGCGAGCGCATCGCTCGCGGCCAGTATGACGTCGATGCTCTCGCCGTAGCGAACGCGATCGTCCGCCGGGCACAGGAGCTCGTGGCCCCGCTCGCAGAGCCGCTGGCCGTCGCCGCCGCGGCCGGCGAGACTCAAAGTACGTGCTCGTATCCCGAGAGCTCGCCACCGGCGTTCGAGAATGTCACCCCGGGCGGCCCTTCGAGAACCGTCCCCACCCATGTCAAGCCCGTGCCGCTGTCCCAGCGCCGGCTCTCGGCCTCGGCCAGGGCTTGAGCGCTGGGCGGGATGCAGGCGCAGAGCTCGTAATCGTCACCGGCTGAGGCGGCCAGCGCCCCGGCACCCAGCCCGACCTGGGCCGCCACCTGCTCCGCGGCCGGCGAGGTCGGCAGCGCTTCCAGCGACAGGTCGAGCCTGACGCCGCTTCGTCTGGCCAGGTGTTCGGCATCGGTGGCCAATCCGTCCGAAAGGTCGATCATCGCCCGGGCGCCGATGGCCGCCAGCAAGCGTCCCTCCTCGAGCCGGGGTTGAGGTCGTGCATAGCGTTCCCTTAGCGCCCCCCGGGCAGCGCCGTCGAGGGTCGCGCGGCCTTCGATCAGCGCCAAGCCCGCGCCGGCGTCTCCGAGCGTCCCGGTTACGTACACCAGATCACCCGGCTGCGCGCCGTCGCGACCGACCAACGACCCTGGGTCTTCCGCCCATCCGTTGACGGTGACCGAGACGATCAGCTGCTCGGAGCGTGTCACGTCGCCGCCTGCCATCGCCGTACCGGTTCGGGACGCGAGCTCCGAGGCGCCCCGCGCGAGTTCGAGCGCGGATGCGAGGTCGAGCCCGGGGGGCGTACCCAGGGCGAGGAAAGCCTCCCCGGGACGCGCGCCCATCGCTGCAAGATCCGACAAAGCCGCCGCGAGCGCCCTGTGGCCGATCTCAGCCATCGTCAGCTGTTCGCGGCGAAAGTGAACCCCCTCGACCATCATGTCCACCGACGTCACCGCATAGCCGTCGGCTCGAGCGACGGCGGCATCGTCGCCGATCCCGCGGACCAGACGCGCCGAGCCGGTGGCGAAGACCGTCTCCAGCGCGGCGATCAGCTCGAGCTCACGCACGACGAGCGCGCCAGGCGACGGCTACTTATGCCGGTAGACGATGCGTGCCCGGTCGAGGTCGTATGGCGAGAGCTCGACCCGCACGCGGTCGCCGGGCAGAATCCGGATCCGGAAGCGGCGCATCTTCCCCGCCACGTGGCCCAGCACCGTGCGGTCCATGTTGTCAAGCTTGACGCGGAACATGGCGTTGGGGAGCGCCTCGACAACCTCGCCTTCCAGCTCGACTTTCTCTTCCTTGGGCATGCGGGCGCGAGCGTAGCAGCGAGCCAGCAACCGCTAGTGCCTCTTGCCTCCTCCGCCGCCACCGCCCGTGCCGCCAGCACCCCCGCCGCCAGCACCCCCGCCGCCGGTGCCCCCGCCGCCGGTGCGCCCGCTGCTTGGCTGGTGCCCGTTACCAAAGCCGGCCGGCGGGTTGTTCGAGGACTTGGGGCTCGGCGTGCTCGGCGGGCCCTGCGGCGGATGCGCGAACAGCTGCGGGTTGTAGTACGGGTTGACGCCGCGACCACCGTTCGAGTTTCCGCCGCCGGAGCCATTCCCAGACCCGTTCGACGGGGCCTGTGAGGAGGAGTGCGCCCCCACGAACGCAGATCCGTGCCAGGGATTTGACGGCGATGACCAGTCGCCGCAAAAGCCGTTTGAGGCCGCCGCCATGTAGTCGTGCCAGATCGGCGCCGAAACGCTCCCGCCGAAGCCCACATAGGCGTTGTTATCGTTCGGATAGCCGGCCCAGACGGCCGTTGACAGCTGGGGCGTGTAGCCCACGAACCAGGCATTGCCCTCGTTCTCCGCGGTTCCGGTCTTGCCGGCCGCGGGACACCCCCAGCCCTCCCCCGCCGCCGTGCCAGCCGGATTGGACAGCACCTGCTTGAGCACGCTGGTGGCCTCGTAGGTCTCTCCGTAGCTGAAGACCTGCTTGCGCGGCGGATCGCCCAGGTTTGCCACGCTGCCGTCTGGAAACACGACCTTCTCGATCGCGGTCGGCGGGATGTGGTTGCCGCCGTTGGCGACCGTCCCGTAGGCGTCCGCCATCTCGAGCGGTGTTACCCCATAGGTGAGGCCGCCGATCACCTCGGCGGGATTGCCCGTCAATGTGGTCGTGATCCCCATGTCGTGCGCCATGCGGTCGAACTTGTCCATTCCGAGGTCGACCGCGAGCTGCGCGAAAACTGTGTTGTCGGAGACGATCGTGGCCTTGGTGATGCTGATGTCGCCCTGGTAGCTCTGCTCGGCGGTGTGCACCGAGTAGCTGGGGTTCGACGGCAACCAGCCGGCAGCTAGATATTTCGAGGTGTAGTAGGTCTGGTTCGGGTCCCCGTCGTAGTCGTGGATCAGGGTCATGAGCGCGAACATCTTGAACGACGAGCCCGGTGAGCGCTGGCCCTCGGTGGCGTAGTCGAAGCTCGACTGGCTGTAGTCCGAGGTGTTGGCGATCGCCAGGACGTGGCCGTTGTTGGGATCGATCGAGGCCAGCGCAGCCGCCGGTTGCCCCGACCCGCCCTCGTGCGACAAAAGCGATTGGCGGGCGAGCTGCTCGTCATTGAGGTTGATCGTCGAGTAAATCTTCAGGCCCCCCTGGTCCACCTTGGGGCAGGGATCGGTGAACGCCTGGTGAGGGCAGAAGTGCTGGTGCAACTGCTGCACGACGTAGTCGAACACGTAAGGCTGGTTGCGCTGGCTGTAGCTCGTGTTGTGCTGCTCACCGAGCGGTTGTCGACTCGCGTCATCGGCCTGCGAAGCGGTGATGTAGTGCGACTTGACCATCGCCTGCAAGACCGCCGCTCGGCGCTGGCGCGCGAGCCCGGGGGCGATGAACGGGTTGTACTCCGACGGCGCCTGAGGCATGCCGGCGAGCAGCGCCGCCTGCGCCAGGTTGAGCTGCGAGACGGGCTTGTTGAAGAAGACCTCTGATGCCGCCCCCACGCCATAGGCCGTCTGCCCGTCCACGGTGCCGTAGGGCACATCGTTCAGGTACTGGTCGAGGATCCAGTTCTTGCTGTGGACCTTCTCTAGCTGCTGGGCCAGCTTGGCCTGGACGATCTTGTAGCGCAGGTCGCGCTTGTGGTTTCGCAGATAGAGCTGATTGACGAGCTGCATGGTGAGCGTGGAGGCCCCCTGCAATGTCGAGCCACCCTGGAAGACGTCCTTGATCGCCGCGCGCAGGATGCCCGTGTAGTCGAGAGCGCCGTGGTGATAGAAGCGCCGGTCCTCGATCGCCACGGTGGCGTGCCGTAGGACAGTCGGGATCTGGCTGGACGGCGCCGGCGTGCGCAGGATCGACGAGTGAATGAAGCCCAGCGACGAGCCGTCGGAGGCGAACACCTGTGAGTTCGCCCCCGGCGTGGCCGGTTGGCGCTCGTTCAGGTTCGGCGCCGAGTCGGCGACCGCGGCTACATAGCCGGCGGCGGCCAGCCCGCCGAGGGCCAACGTCGAGATGGCCAACAGTGCGCCCATAATGAATGCGCGCTTTACGGGGTGACCGCGTTTGCGGCGTCGGCGCCGCTGTCGCTCACGTCGGCTCATGGGCTAGTCGCCGGTCCCTGGGGCTCGTCGAGTGTAACCGCAGGGTCTTTCGGTCCGCCGCACTGTGCTCCTTCAAATATGGATGCCGGGCGATCATGATCGCCCGGCCGCGGGGCGCATGCGCCCCGCGGCGGGCGCGCACATGTGCGCGCCCGGACACCTGTGTCACCATCGCCGAAGAGGTGAGGACGCCGAGTTCGACAAGCGTCAGCGTGGCCGAGCTGGTCAAGCGCTATCCGAAGTCGCCCGTCAACGCAGTCGATGGCATTTCCTTCGATGTGGCGGAAGGCGAAGTGTTCGGCCTGCTTGGCCCCAACGGAGCCGGCAAGACGACCACCGTTGGGCTCCTGACGACCCGCGTCCGTCCTACGGGCGGGCGGGCGATGGTGGGGGGTGTCGATGTGTTCGCCGACCCGGTGAGCGCGCGCGGCGCGCTCGCGGTCGTCCCCCAGCGATCGAACCTCGACCGAGCGATTTCGATTCGTCGCAACCTCACGTTCCACGCCGCCTACCACGGCGTGCCGTCGGCCGACGCCGAGAACCGGGCGCGCGAGCTGCTCGAGCAGTTCGGTCTCGATGAGCGTGGCGATCAGAAACCGGACCTGTTCTCGGGCGGGCAGTCACAGCGGGTGATGATCGCCCGGGCGCTCATGCACCAGCCCCAGGTCTTGTTCCTCGACGAGCCCACCACGGGTCTGGATCCGGCTGCGCGGCTGTTCGTCTGGGACCGCCTGCGCGAGCTCCAGGCACGCGGGGTGACGCTGATGCTGACGACGCACGACATGCACGAAGCGGCCACGCTCGCCGATCGGGTGGGAATCATGGATCACGGCAAGCTTCTGGCGCTCGACACGCCCGAGGCGCTGATGCGCTCGCTTTCCGGTTCCTCGACGCTCGAGCTGACGATGGCCGCCCACAACGGCCTGCCCCCGGAGCAGCTGGTTGGCGCCCTGGGAGAACTGACCGAGGTGGAGCGGGTCGAGGCCCTGCACGAAGATGGCGGCGCTGATCTGCGCGTTCGTCTCTATGTCTCCGGGGAGGCTTCGCAGCTGCTCGCTCCGGCGGCCACGCTGCTGGCCGACCGTGGAGTCCAACTCAGCGGGGTCGAGCTTGGGGCGACGACGCTCGAGGACGTCTTCATTCATCTAACGGGAAGGATGCTGCGTTGAGCACGGTTGCCCTCCGCGCGACAGAAGTCCCGGCGATCTCCCAGGCCAGGGCGTTCCTGGCGGTCCTGCGGCGAGATCTGTTCGTCACCTGGAAGGACCTGCACGTGTTCCTGGCTCAGGTGATCCTCCAGCCGCTGTTCCTGCTGTTCGTGTTCGGCAAGGTCCTAGGGTCGCTCGGCTACACCCGCAGCCACTACGCCCACCTGCTGTTTCCCGGGCTGCTCGCGCTGACCGCGGTTATCACCAGCATGCAGACGCTGGCCTTTCCGCTCGTGGTGGAGTTCGGCTGGACGAAAGAGATCGAGGATCGGCTGCTGGCGCCGATGGCCACCTGGCTCGTGGCGATGGAGAAAGTGCTGTTCGCGAGCCTGCGCGCGCTGGTTGCAACGAGCGTGATGATCCCGGTTGGGATCCTCGTTCTGGGCTCGATCCCGTGGCGCTGGGCTGGGGTTCCGCTGCTGGTGCTGGCTCTTGTCCTGGGCTGCCTGCTGGGTTCCGGGATCGGGCTGGTACTGGGGACGCTGGTCACTCCGACGCGGATCAACATGGTGTTCTCGCTGGTGTTCACCCCGCTTCTGTTCACGGGCTGCAGCCAGTATCCGTGGCCCTCGCTGTCCCGGCTCGAGTGGTTTCAAGTGGTCACGGCCTGCAACCCGATGACCTACGTGAGCGAGTCGATGCGCGCCGCGCTCGTCCCGAGCGTGCCCCACATCCAGGCCTGGATCTGCCTGCTGGTGCTCTTATGCGTGCTGCCCGTGCTGATGGCGATCGGCGCGCGGGGGTTCTACCGGCGGGCGCTGGACTGAGTCCCACGCTCATACGAAAGTCTGTCGCTCCGGCGCTCGACGGCGGCGATACTAAGCCCGGTGTCGGTCAAGCAGATCGCCAAAGTCGCGCCTGCCGAACCAGCGCCCGCGCCGGGCATCGAGCCCGGTCGCGCGCCATCGCCGGCGCCCGTCGTCTGGCGGGCCCTGATCGGCTCGCGCCTGGTGGTGATGGCTGCGGGCGTTTTCGGCGTGCTGTCGTTCGGCACCGCGTCGAACGCCGCAGGATTTGACCGCTACCGGCTGACGGCGCCGTTCGGCTACTTGGCCAACCTGCTGGTGGCACCGCTTGCGCGCTGGGACTCGAGCTGGTATTTGGCGATCGCCAGGTGGGGCTACGGGCATGGCCAGCCGGCGCGGACCACGTTCTTTCCCCTGTACCCCCTAATGGTTCGTGGTCTGGGATTCGTGTTGCGATCGGACCTGATCGCGGGCGTCGTGATCTCGCTCGTCTGCTTCGCCATCGGACTGACGCTGCTTTACCGGCTGACGGCACTCGAGTTGGACGACGAGCGAGCGCGGGTTTGCGTGATGCTGATCGCGTTCTGTCCGGTGGCCTACTACTTCTCGGCGGTCTACACGGAGTCGCTGTTTCTGGCGCTGTCGGTGGGGTGCATCTACCAGGCGCGGCTCGGGCACTGGGCCTGGGCGGCGATGCTGGGGGCGCTGGCGGCGGCGTCGCGGAACAGCGGCGTGGTGCTGGTGGTGCCGATGGTCGCGATGTACCTCTACGGCCCGCGAGGCGACCTTCCGCCACCTGACCTGCGGCCGCGAAGCCGCTCATTGCTCGCCCGGCTGCGCCCGGTCTACGCCCTGAGAGCGGATCTGGGGTGGATGATGGTCGTTCCGCTGGGGTTATTGGCCTATCTGTTGTTCCTGGCGCTGTCGACCGGCGATGGCCTTACCCCCTTCAGCGCCGAGCAGATCTGGTTCCACCACTTCGCCGGTCCGTTCGGCGGCGTGTGGGACGGGGCGGTGGCAGCGTGGGATGGGCTGCGCCAGCTTTTTCATGGGCCGCCGCCACCCGTCTACTTCAAGCTCGCCGGCGGCGACCCGCTGACGGTTGCCGGTCAGAACCTGATGCTCTTCGGTTTCCTGGTTGCCGGGGTGATCGCCTTCGTGGGCTTGGTCCGGCGCCTGCCGTTGGCCTACGCCGCCTACGCGCTGGCTTCGCTGGCGCCGGCGCTGTCCTACCCGGTGACTCCGCAGCCGCTCGATTCGCTGCCCCGCTACGAGCTCGTCGTGTTCCCGTTCTTCATGTGGTTGGCGGTCTGGGTCAGCGAGCGACGCCGCGAATTGCAGGTCCTGGCGTGCTTTGGCGTGTTGCTTGGGTTGTTCACCGCCGAGTTCGCCACTTGGCGATTCGTGTCTTGACTCGTGCGAGAAGACCTATGGCGGGAACGACGCGCGTCGAGGCCGTCCTGCTCGACGCGCTCGGCACTCTCGTGGCGCTTGAGCCGCCCGCGCCGCGACTGAAGCGAGCCCTCGAGGCGCGCTTTGACGTTTCGGTCTCCGAGCGCGACGCCGAGCAGGCGATCGCCGCCGAGATCAGCTACTACCGAGGCCACCTCGACGACGGTCGCGACGCCGAGTCGCTCGCCGCGCTGCGATGGCGATGCGCCGAGGCCATGCACGAAGCGCTGCCATCCGCCGCGAGGGCCAGCGTTCCGCCGGGCGATGCGCTGGTGGACGCGCTGCTCGAGTCGCTCGAGTTCTCCGTGTTCGACGACGTGTGGCCTGCGCTCGAGGAACTGCGCGAGCGCCGGGTGCGACTGGTCGTCGTCTCGAACTGGGACGTGTCGTTGAACGGCGTCCTGGAGCGGCTGGGCCTGGCGCCGCGGCTCGACGGCATCGTCACCTCCGCCCGGGCGGGGACGCGCAAGCCGGCGAGCGCGATCTTCGCGCTGGCGCTCGGGCTGGCGGGCTCCGGACCGGCCCGGGCGTTGCACGTCGGCGACAGCGTGGCAGAGGACATCGAAGGTGCGCGCGCAGCTGGGATAGAGCCCGTGTTGGTGCGCCGCGACGGCGGCTCAGGGCCGCCCGGGATCCGAACGATCGGCAGCCTGGTCGAGCTCGCGCCGCTCGTGGACAGCGGCTGAAGGGCCGTAACCTTCGGCGCCGATGTCGAGCACGCCTCCGACCGAAGCGATCCCCGACGCACCGCCGCCCGCCGACCCGCGGGCCCTGGACGACGGCTCGCAGTGGCGGCTGTGGATGGCGCCGGCGGCAGTGGCCACGGGCTTTGCCGGCGGCATCTTCGCCACCTCGCTAGTTGCCGTGATCGGTCATGCGGCCGGCTCCAGCCTGCAACACCCCACGCCGGCGGTGACGCTGGCCGGCGACTTCGTATTCGATCTGGCATTCGTCGCCGCCGCGCTGTACTTCACGGCCGTCCGCGGCCGGCCGCGCGCGCGCGACTTCGGTTTCCGTCGGGTGCGCCCGATCGTGGCCGCCCGGGCCATGCTGTCCGCCGCGTTTTGTTACTACCTGTTGACCGGGATCTACGCCGGACTGTTCAAGCTGCACGGCAACGACAAGCTGCCCTCGGAGCTGGGTGCCGGCAAGAGCACCGTTGCGCTGGTCGGCGCCGGGGTGTTCGTGTGCGTCATCGCCCCGATGGCCGAGGAGTTCTTCTTCCGCGGCTTCCTGTTCGGCGTACTTCGACGCATGCGGGTCCGGATCGGCGGACGCGACCTCGGCACATGGTTGGCGGCAATCATTACCGGGATCCTGTTCGGTCTGGCGCACACCGGCTCCGCGCAGGCCGAGTATCTGATCCCGCTCGGTTTCTTGGGATTCGCCCTGTGCCTGGTGCGGTGGTACACGGGCTCGCTGTACCCCTGCATGGCCCTTCACTCGATCAACAACTCGCTGGCGCTGGGGATCAACCAGCTGGGCTGGAACGCCGGCGAGATCGTCGGTCTGATCGCTGCTTCGCTAGCCGTGATCGGGCTGCTGACCTGGCCGCTAGCGGCGCCCGTCACGCCTGCAAAGGCGTGACCGAAGCTGGTGCAAGCCCGACGCGGCTGGTTTACTACGCCGGCGAGATGGGCGGCTTGAAGCTAATCCGGCGGGCGGGGCTGCTCATCGCGCTGGTCGCCGTCCTCGCCGTGATGGGCACGGGCAGCGCCGCCGCGGCGACCGCCGGGGGGAGCGGTTCGCTCGTGCTCTACATCCGGGGCGCGTTCTCCCTTCGCCACCAGCAGGTGACGGTGCCAGGGCGGGCGGTGAATGTCGACGCCATCGAGGCTCCGTACGTGGCCGGCCAGTGGGTCAAGATGCTCGTGTACCTGAATGGGCACCTGCTTCACACATACGGCCTCCAGATCCAGCCCGGGTCAGGCGGCAACGGAAGCGTGTCCTACGGGTTCAAGGTTCCGCGGACGGGTAAGGCCACCGTTGTCGTCACGCACGCGGCGAGTGCCCAGCTCGGCGCCTTCAGTGCGCGGCACCACTTCAGCGTGATTAGCGACCAGGCCGGCCCCGGCGCACGCGGGCCATTTGTCCAGCTGATCCAGGAGCGACTGGCCGCGCTTCACTTCTACACCCCCCAGACCGGCGTCTACGACCAAGGCACGGGCCTGGCGATTGACGCCTACCACCGGCTGCTGCACTGGGGCACCTCCCAGACGCTGGACTCCAGAACCGTGAATGCACTGCTGAACGGCACCGGCCAGTTCGCGGTGCACGATCCGGGCGACGGCAAGCACGCCGAGGGCAATCTCTCAGACCAGCTCCTGGCGCTGATCAATGGCTCCCAAGTGGCCTGGATCTTCCCCATCAGCTCGGGGAAGCCCTCGACGCCGACGATCCTTGGGCACTTTCACGTCTACAGCAAGGTTCCGGGCTACCTACCGGACGGCATGTTCGACTCGAACTTCTTCTACACCGGCTACGCCATTCACGGCTACAACCCGGCGCCCGATTACGCGGCCAGCCACGGATGCATGCGCCTCCCAATCGTCGACGCTCCCGCGGTGTTCGGCTGGCTCCAGATGGGCAACGCCGTCGACGTCTACAACTAGTTGACGCTCTCGGCCCGCGAGCGCCTGATCGCGGAGCTGCGCGAGCACGCCCTGGTGATCGGGGAGGTGGTACTGACCAGTGGGCGCACGGCGCGGTACCTGATCGACGCCAAGCGCGCGATCCTTCGCCCCCCGGGCTTCGAGGCGCTGGCCGAGCTGGTCGCGGCGCAGGCCCGGGAGTGGAATGCCACCGCCGTCGGCGGGATGACCATGGGCGCCGACCCGATCGCCTGCGCGGCCCTGGCCGGCGGCGCCTCGGTCAAGGGCTTCTTCGTGCGCAAGGAGGTCAAGCAGCATGGTCTCTCGCGCCGCATCGAGGGTCCGACGCTGGAGCGCGATGAACGCTGCATGCTGGTGGAGGATGTGGTCACCACCGGCGGCTCAACGATCCGCGCGCTGGAGGCGGTGCGCGACGAAGGCCACGACGTCTGCGGGGTGCTCGCGATCTGCGACCGGCTGGCCGGAGGTGCCCAGGCGATCGAGCGGGCCGCGGGGGCGCCATTCGCGGCGCTGTGCACGATCGACGACGTGTATCCGGAGCGCCCTGACCGAAACTGAGGCTTCGACTCGAGGCCGGCGAGGACGGGGCCATGCCCCCGGCAGGAATCGAACCTGCATCCCGCGCTTAGGAGGCGCGTGCTCTATCCGTTGAGCTACGAGGGCGCGGGGAGGGAGGGTAGCCCGTAGCAGCGGCCATCCGGCCGCGGGTGACCTCACGGTCGCGCCGCGTCGCGCCCGATGGTCGAACTTCACAAAAGCTTTCCATTGCTGCATGGCAGATTCATTGCGGAGCGGTTAGGTCTGCGTGACAAGCCCTGTGGGGTGTGGTATCCCCGGGCTTGACGTGAGGAGGAGGGATTGAGCGTGAGGCGGGGAACCCCGTCACCTAGCCCATGAGCGTCGGAGCCGAGAGCGCGCTCCTTGCCGACGAGGCGGTTCTCGAGAGCGTCGAGCTGGCGGGAGGCGAGATCGCCTCGCGCTCGCCGCTCGAGATTATCTGGCGGCGGCTTCGCTCGGACAGGGTGGCCTTGGTCTCGGCGGGGTTCATCATCTTTCTGATCATCATCGCGATCGCCGCGCCGCTCGTGGTGAGCATCCTGGGGCTGCCCGGCCCTAATGACCAGAACCCCAACGTGTTGAATGCATTCGGAAGCCCGACCGGGCCTACGACTGCGAATCCGTTCGGCGTCGACCAGCTGGGACGCGACGTGCTCTCGCGCGTCATCTATGGAGCGCGCGTTTCGCTGGAGGTGGGGATCTTCGGGACGGCGATCGCGGCGGTGATCGGCACAGTGATCGGGCTCGTGGCCGGCTTCTACCGCGGCTTGGCCGACAGCCTCTTGATGCGCCTGGTCGACGTGTTCCTGGCGTTCCCCGTGATTTTGCTGGGACTGGGGATTGGCGAGGCCTGCGGGGTCTCGGGCTGCCTGAGGGTGTTCGGCACCAGCCTCGTCCAGCCGGGCGTCCTGACCGTGGTGTTCATCGTCGCGATCGCGAGCTTCACATACATTGCTCGCATCGTCCGCGGGCAGGTCCTTTCGCTGCGGGAGAAGGAGTTCATCGACGCGGCCCGCTCACTTGGAGCGTCGAACACGCGGATTCTGTTCCGGGAAATCCTGCCCAACCTGCTCGCGCCGCTGATCGTCTACTCGAGCCTGCTGATCCCGCAGAACATCCTGCTCGAGGCGGCTCTGTCGTTCCTGGGGGTGGGCGTCCGACCGCCGACCGCGAGCTGGGGGCAGATGCTCTCCGATGCCAGCTCGCTGATCGAGCCACCGGTGTCGGCGTGGTGGTACATGGTTTTCCCGGGCGCGGCGCTGCTGCTGACCGTCCTGGCCTTCAACCTGCTGGGCGACGGATTGCTCGACGCACTGAACCCGAGGGCAGATCGATGAGCGTCTACTGGCAGAGCGCGATCCAGCGCTCAACGTCTCTACACATAAACAGGAGGGATACATGAGGATCCGTTCAAGCACGGCGTTCAGCTTGCTGGTCGCCGTCCTGATGGCGGGAGGGGTCGCCGCCTGCGGCTCGAGCTCGAGCAGCTCGAGCTCGACTGCGGGAAAGATCCCGCTCAAGGCGGGCGAAAACCCGTTTCAGGAATCACTGACCGGCGGCAAGCGCGGCGGATCGTTGACCGCCTACTCCAGCGAGGACTTCCAGCACCTGGATCCGGGTGAGGCGTACTTCGTAAACGACTACTCGGCGATGTACGTGACCCAGCGGCCGCTGTTCATATTCCTGCCCAACTCGGCGGACACGATCGCCCCAGACCTGGCGACCGAGGTGCCAACGACAGCCAACGGCGGCATAACCGACGGCGGCAAGACGGTCACCGTCCACATCCAGCACGGCGTCCACTACGCACCGCCTGTCAACCGCGAAGTGGTTTCGGCCGACGTGGCCTACGCGATTGAGCGCGGCGCCAACCCGAACGTCGTCGGTCCGTACTTCCCCTCCTACTTCGGAGCTGGCTCGCCGGCGCCGCTGCTCGGGGCCGAGAGCCCGAAGTACGCCGGCACACCGATCCCCGGCATCCAGACGCCGGACAAGTACACGGTCGTGTTTCACATGGGCAAGCCGGGCGCGCCGACGCTGATTCAGGCGCTGAGCCTTCCGACTTCCTCGCCGGTGCCGCCCGAGTTCGTAAAGCCGCTCGACAAGCACGCGCCGACGACGTTCGGTACCCAGTACCTGACGGCCACCGGTCCCTACATGTTCAAGGAGAACACGAAGACCGGACAGTTCGGTGGGATCGGGTACCAGACCGGGAAGTCGGCGACGCTGGTCCGCAACCCGAATTGGAACCCGAACACCTATGCCGGGCCCTATCGTCCGCCCGCGTACCTGGACCAGATCAACGTCAACATCGGTGGCTCGGCGCCGGTGATCGGTCAGCAGGTACTGAAGGGCTCCGACTCCGTCCAGGTCGATACCCCGGCGAACACGGTCGTGCAGCTGGCCTACCAGTCGTATCCCTCGCAGATCACGTTCACCTCGGGTTCCGGCGACCACTACGTGGCCGTCGACAACCAGCACGGACCCTTCAAGGACGAGAACCTGCGCAAGGCATTCTGGGCCCAGCTGGACCGCGAGGCAATCGTCAAGGCCCGCGGCGGCTCGATCGTCGCGCAGCCGATGACCCATTTCCTGTACCCAGGAGACGGCGGCTTTGACCAGGCCGGGGGCTACGCAGGTCCTCAGGTCGACTACAACAAGGCCGTCAGCGGCAACCACACGGTGGCCTGCAAGTACATGAAGCTCGCTGGCTATCCGACTTGCAAGTACACCGGATCCGGGACGGTCAAGATCGTGAGCTCCAACAACGGCAACGTGCCGGCAATCACGCAGATCGTGAACTCGGCGCTGACGACGCTGGGGTTCAAGACCAGCGTCTCGGAGGTCGACCAGTCGGTCATGTACACCAAGTACTGCCAGGTGCCCAAGCAGGAGATCGACGCCTGCCCGGCGCAGGGTTGGATCCGTGACTTCGCCGACCCGCTGGCGACGCTCTATGCGACGTTCTATGGGCCATCGATCACGCCGACGGGCAACCCGAACCAGGGTCAGGTGAACGACCCAGCGATCAACGCCGCGATCGCCAAGGCGGCGCTTGTCGTCGATCCCACCGCGCGCGCCCAGGCGTGGGCGAACGTCGACAAGATGCTGGTTGGTATCGCAGCGGCGGTCCCGGAGGAGTACGACAACCAGCCGAACATCCGCTCGAAGGATGTCCGCGCCATCGCAGACACCTGGAACGAAGGCACGGTCGACTACTCCTACACGTCGCTGGACAACCCCTAGCAAGCAAGCTCTCGTGGGCCCCATCCGCCGGGTGGGGCCCACGCCACGCATCTGAACCAGTAAACACATGGCCCGCTACATCGTCCGAAGACTGCTGTGGGGAGTCGCGCTGCTGATCCTCGTCAGCGCGCTGACGTTCCTGTTCTTCGACATCTTCCCCACGGCCGATCCGGCCGCACTGCGCGCGGGCCGCAACCCGAGCCCCAGGATCGTCAACGACATCCGCCGCGAGCTCGGGCTCAACAAGCCCGTATACGCCCAGTTCTGGGTGTATATGAAACACATCTTTCTGCACGGCAATTTTGGCTATAGCTACTACTCCGGAGCCTCCGTGCTGGGTCTGATCAAGGACCGCCTCCCGGCAACGCTGTCGCTCACGGTGGGCGCGGCAGCCTTGTGGGTGCTGGTCGGGATGCCGATCGGGATCATCTCCGCGATCAAGCGACGGACATGGCTGGACCGCCTATCGATGGGAACGGCGCTGGTGTTCATCTCGATGCCGGTGTTCTGGCTAGGCCTGATCGTGCTCTACCTGTTCGCCTCGGACATCGGCAAGTTCCCGATCCTCCCCGGCTCCAGCTCGTACGTGGGGTTGACCGCGCACCCGGGCAAGTGGTTCACGTCGCTGATCCTCCCCTGGTGCGTGCTGGCCGCCGCGTTCGCTGCCATCTACTCGCGCCTGCTGCGGGGCAACCTGGTGGAGGTGATGGGCGAGGACTACATCAGGACGGCGCGGGCAAAAGGGGCCCCCGAACGGCGGGTGATCTGGCGCCACGGCGTCCGCTCGGCGATTACGCCCGTGGTCACGATTCTCGGGCTGGACATCGGTCTGCTGTTAGGCGGCGCTGTGCTGACCGAGACGGTGTTCGACATCCCGGGGATCGGACGGCTCAACTACGACGCGATCATCCACTCGGACTTCCCGATCATCCAGGGCACGGTCCTGCTGGCTGCCATGTTCATCATCGTGGCGAATCTGGTCGTGGACATCGCCTATGCCTACCTCGACCCGAGGGTTCGGTATTCGTGATGGCCGAGCCGCTGCTAGCGCTCGAGGACCTGCGCGTCAGCTTCTCCACGGCCGACGGCGTCGTCCACGCCGTGGACGGAATCTCCTACACGGTGGGCGCCGGCGAGACGTTGGGGATCGTCGGCGAGTCTGGCTCGGGCAAGACCGTCTCTTCACTGACCGCGCTGGGGCTGACACGGCCTCAGGGGGCGCAGGTGACCGGGAGCATCTATTTCGAGGGCCGGGACCTGGTAGCGCTTCCGGAGGATGAGCTGCGCCGCATCCGCGGCAACGACATCGCGATGATCTTCCAGGATCCGCTCTCCTCGCTGCACCCGCTCCACAAGGTCGGCTGGCAGCTGATCGAGGCGGTCCGCCTGCACCGGGACGTCTCGCGTTCCGCGGCGCGCGATCGGTCCATCGAGCTGCTGGAGATGGTGGGGATCCCGGATCCCCACCGCCGCGTCGATCAGTACCCCCACGAGTTCTCGGGCGGCATGCGCCAGCGGGCGATGATCGCCATGGCGCTGGCCAACGAGCCAAAGCTGCTGTTCGCCGACGAGCCGACAACGGCGCTGGACGTGACCGTGCAGGCCCAGATCCTGGAGCTGCTCGAGGACCTCCAACAGCGGTTGGGGATGGCCATTGTCATCATCACCCACGATCTCGGCGTGGTGGCAGAGATCACGAATGAGATTTGCGTCATGTACGCCGGACGAATCGTGGAGCGGGCCCCGGCGGAAAAGATCTTCGCTTCACCTCAGCACCCATACACGTGGGGGCTCCTGAAGTCGATCCCAAGCCTCAATGGGCCGCGCGAGGAGGATCTGGTGCCGATCGCCGGCCGCCCACCGAGCCTCATCAACCGGCCGTCAGGGTGCATGTTCCACCCTCGCTGCCCGTACGTCCGCGAACGCCACCGCCGCGAGGATCCGAGGCTGCGTCCGGTTCCAGACCAGGCCGGCCACGAGGTGGCGTGCCTGTTGGAGCCAACGGTGCGGACAGCCGTCTGGCGCGGGCTCCGGGAGGGGCGTGATCCGGCTTCGCTACGACAGCTCGCTCAAGATAAAGCCCCGGTGGGTCGGCCGTGACGGGCACCGATGACCGCGCCGGGGTCCAGGCTCAGACGGGCATCGATGCACCGCTGATCCAGGTACGCGACCTGGTCAAGCACTTCCCGATCACCCGGGGCATCATTTTCCGGCGCAAGGTCGGGGCGGTGAAGGCCGTCGACGGGATCACGTTCGACATCAGCCGCGGCGAGACGCTCGGCATCGTCGGCGAGACGGGCTGCGGCAAGAGCACCACCGCGCGGCTGCTGGTGCGCCTGCTCGATCCAACCGCGGGTCAGGTCCTGTTCGAGGGCGAGAACATCGCCGAGCGCAAGGGCGACGGCCTGAAGGCGCTCCACCGCGACGTGCAGATGATCTTCCAGGACCCGTACTCGTCGCTCAATCCGCGCAAGACCGTAGGCTCGATCATCGCCGAGCCGTTCGCCATTCACGGGCTGTTGAGAGGCGGGGACGACCGCCGTCGGCGCGTGGAGGAGCTGATGGACCGGGTGGGTCTTAACCCCGAGCACTACAACCGCTATCCGCACGAGTTCTCCGGCGGCCAGCGACAGCGGATTGGCGTCGCCCGGGCGATCGCGCTGGAGCCCAAGGTGCTCGTGGCTGACGAGCCCGTTTCAGCGCTCGACGTCTCGATCCAGGCGCAGGTCCTGAATCTCCTGCGCCGGCTTCAGCGGGAGCTGGGGCTGACGCTGATCTTCATCGCCCACGATCTCAGCGTCGTGCGCCACATGTGCGACCGCGTGGCGGTCATGTACCTGGGCAAGATCGTGGAGCTGGCGCCGAACGAGGCGCTCTACGGCTTCGCCCGGCACCCGTACACGGGTGCGCTGCTGTCTGCGGTCCCAGTCGCGGATCCCTCGCGGCTCCGCCGCAAGCGACAGCTGCTGGCCGGGGACGTCCCCAGTCCCGCCGATCCGCCCGCCGCTTGCCGCTTTCACACCCGCTGCCCCAAGGCGCAGGATCTCTGCCGGACGGAGGAGCCGCCGTTGGAGGAGAAAGGTAACGGCAGCATCGCAGCCTGTCACTTCCCGTTGAGCGCCAAGGAGGTCTCAGAGCGGCTTGGTGGTGCGGTGGAGGCGGTGGCTGAGGGATAGCGGGACCGAAGCGCCGACCGGGGACCGTTGGGAGAAAACCGCCGCCCAGCCGACAAAATCTCCCAAAACCCCGAGCCGCGGCGCCCGGCGGATAGCGCGCCAGCCTACTCCTCCACGTACAGCGACTCCACGGCCAGCTCGTCCCCGCTGCGGCTCCAGAGCTTGATCTCCAGGAAGTCCTGCCGGTAGTTGTCGGGGGCGATCATCGTGAAGCGGTCGTCGACGAGCTCGCACTGATCGACCGCCAGGTTGGCAAGCTCGGCCGTGACCAGCGACCCGCCGGGGATCAGCGGCACCCCCCACACGAGCGTCATCTCGGCGGCATTGCCCTGCTCTCCACGCCAGGAGCCGATGACCTCATCATTGAGGTCGAGCTTCCAATCCGGGTTGGCTTCAGCCAGCTCCGAGGTGAAGTCGGCGCTCGCCTCGAAGCCGCTCGGCCCTCCCGACGCCTCGTGGAAGGACACGAACCCGAACAGCTCGTATCCGCCGTCGGTGCGGGCCACCGCCGGAACGTACGTCCGTCCGGCGTACGAGCGGTCCGGGAACCAGGTGATCTCGCCGAGCTGGCCAAGTTCCTCGCCCTCGGTGTCAATCGCCTGGCACGCCGCTCGAAAGTGCTCTGAGAGCGTGCTCGCCCAGCGGCCGTAGGGCAGCGTCTCCTGCGGAGGCTCGGCGGCGAAGCTGATGACGAACCGGTCGGTGGGAGGCATCGGCGCGCGTAGCCTAGCGGCGGCGCGCTCGACGCCTCCTCAGAGGCCTCGCTCAGCACCGGGCGGGCCCGGCTTACTCAGAACGCCCCGCGGCCTCGGAGCACGGCTGGGAGCGTCTTCAGCAAGATCGAGAGATCGAGGAACACCGACCAGCGCTCGAGATAGAGGAAGTCGAGGCGCACCAGGTCGTCGAAGTCGAGCTCGGCGCGTCCCGACACCTGCCACAACCCCGTCACGCCGGGAAGCACGAGGTAGCGCTTCTTGTGCCACTCCTCGAGCCGCTCATAGTCGCGCATCGGCAGTGGCCGGGGGCCCACCAGCGACATCTCGCCGCGGATCACGTTGACCAGCTGGGGCAGCTCATCTAGTGAGTAACGCCGCAGCATCCTGCCCACCGGCGTCAGCCGGGGGTCGCGCCGGATCTTGAACAGGGCGCCGGACTGCTCGTTCAGCGACTCGAGGTCCGCCTGTAGTTGGTCGGCATGCTCTCGCATCGTCCGGAATTTCAGGCAATGGAATGGGCGCCCGCCGATGCCCGGACGCTCCGAGCGGTAGATCACCGGCCCGCGCGAGCCCAGCTTGACCGCGATCGCGATCACCAGCAGCACCGGGGAGATCAGGATCAGACCGGCGGTTGACAGAACCAGGTCGAACGTGCGCTTGATCGCGAAGTCGATGCCCTCAAAAACGGGCGGGCGCAGCGTAAACAGCGGCAATGTCTGACCGGGGACGAACTCCGCACGGTCCAGCAGGATCTCCATCGTCGACGGCGCCACCTGGACGGTCACGCCTCGCCGGTGGCAGAGGTCGGCGAGCTCCACCGCCCGTTCCTCCGGGAAGTCCGGGTCGGCGATGATCACCTCCTGAACGCGCTCGCGGGCCAGCGCCCGGGGAAGCTCGTCGAGCTTGCCCAGCGAACGCAGCCCGTTCTCGGGGCGCGGGGTGAGCGAGATGTAGCCCACCACCTCCACCTCGGTACGCGGACGGCCGGAGAGCGCCTGGGCCACGGCCTCGATGTGCTTGCCGGTACCGACCAGCAGGGTGCGGCGGCGGTAGCCGGCCTGCTCCAGCAGCCAGCCGGTGAGACGGGTGTGCAGAGAGCGCAGCGCGGCGACATAGACCGTGGCGAAGAACAGCGAGCCGTAGAAGATGAAATAGCTCGAGAAGTGGCTGCCGGTAGCGAGCGCGAACACCAGCACGATCAGCGTCGTCTGGAACAGGGCCGAGGCGATCGGCGCCATCCCGGGGCGCCGTGGTCGGTCGGAGTAAAGGTCGACGCGCGCAAACATCAACACGGTCACCAGATAGGCGAACGCCCCCCAGTGCCGGGTCTCGGCCCAGGGCGCGCTGAGGCTGCCGTGTCCTCTGGCCAGCAACTTGACCTCGAGCGCCGTGTAGATCGCGCCCCACACGCCGATCAAGTCCAATGCGAGCAGCGAGGCAACCCGCGCCAGCTGGCGCATCGTCTCCCGCCGCAACAGGAACGACAGGGCCGGCGGGCGTTTGCGCCGCATGTCCCGCTCGGCAGGGGTGATCGCCACGGAGCCGCCGTTGGCTCCGTTGGTCGTTGCGCCCCTAGCTCGTTGCTGTTCTGTTGCGCCCCTAGCTTGTTGCTGTTCGATCGTCACCGTGGCGATGCAGCCGTTATGAGTCCCCGCCCTAAACCGAAACGGTAGCCCGAGGCCGAAGTTTCGGAAAAGGTCGGGTGCAGCTTTGCGCTGTCTTTGTTGGTTTTATGCTGCCTTGTGACGAGCGGCACTTGATGGCGGGGGTCGTCCGGGGGTCGTCCGTCTACCGGGTGGCACCCACCAGCGCACCCTTGCCTGCGCGCTCGATCGTGCGGCGGAGCCCCCCCCGCAGGTCGATCGCGGGCTCCCATCCCAGGATCTCGCGGGCTAGGCCGATGTCTGGCTGGCGTACCTGAGGGTCGTCAAGCGGCAGCGCCTCGAACACGATCTCCGAGCTCGAGCCCGTGATTTCGATCACCGCCTCGGCCAGCTCCAGCAGCGTGAATTCGTCCGGATTGCCGATGTTCACAGGTTGGTGATACCCAGACTCCGCCAGCGCGATCAACCCGCGGATCTCGTCGTCGACGTAGCAGAACGATCGGGTCTGAGAGCCGTCGCCGAATACGGTGATTGGACGGTCCTGCAGCGCCTGGCGCAGAAACGTGGGGATCGCCCGGCCGTCGTGGGGACGCATTCGAGGGCCGTAGGTGTTGAAGATCCGCACGATCGCCGTGTCGACGCCCTGCTGGCGGTGGTAGGCCATCGTCAGCGCCTCGGCATAGCGCTTGGCCTCGTCGTAGACACCGCGGGGACCGATCGGGTTTACGTGACCCCAGTAGCTCTCGGGCTGGGGATGCACCTGCGGATCGCCGTAGACCTCGCTCGTGGAGGCCAGCAGAAACCGGGCCCGGTGCTGCTTGGCGAGACCCAGCGTGTGGTGGGTGCCATACGAGCCGACCTTCAGCGTATGCAGCGGCAGGCGCAGGTAGTCGATCGGCGAGGCGGGCGAAGCCAGGTGATAGACGAAGTCGATCGGCTCCTCGACGAAGTAGGGCTGGATGATGTCCAGATTCAGGTGCACGAACCGCTCCGAGCGAATGTGCTCGATGTTCGCCAGCGACCCGGTCTCCAGGTTGTCGATGCAGATGACCCGGTGCCCTCGGCCCAGCAGCTCCTCGCAGAGATGCGATCCAAGGAACCCCGCTCCGCCGGTCACAAGACATGTGGCCATGGGCGCAATCTACTTCACTGCTTCCATGAACAGCGACCAGCGGCGGCTCTCGATCTGCTCGACGTCAGGGCAGCGACCTTCCCGGTACTCGCGCCGCTCCACCTGGCGAAAGCCGGCGCGCCGAAGCAGCTCCGCAAGCGAGGAGGCGTTGTACTGCCAGCGGTGCCGCGAGGACGCACTGCGGCGCGAGCTGTGCGCTTCATAGATTCCCGACAGGAAGGGCTCGGGATCGTCGGGGTCGTACTGGGCGATCACCTGGTCTAGATCCGGTACCGCCAGCCGTGCCACGCCGCCCGGGCGCAGGATGCGGTGCACCTCGCGCAGAGTGTGCTCAGCTACCTCGGGGTCCAGATGCTCTAGCACGTGCGACGCGTATACGCACTCGAAAGTGCTGTCCGCAAAGCGAAACCGTCGCGAGACATCGAGATAGCGCAGCGCCCGGAACTTGCCGGTGCGATAGGCGTCGTAACGCTCCGGGCCGAGCACTCCCACGCGGTGCAGCAGCCACGGCAGTCCCGGTACCCGCGCCACGAACAGATGGGGCGTGATGTCCGTGTTGACCCAGCCCTGCTGAACCTGGTCGAAGGCCCCCAGATGGAGCCTGCGAGGGAGGACGGCCATGACGCGTGGGCGGAGACTAGTGGCCCGCCTCGCCGCGTGGCCGGCCCCCACGGACATAGTGCGCATCGCCGCGGCGGATCGTGACCCGCTCAGAGTCGAAGTACGAGAGCAATGCCTGCGAGAACTTGCGCGATGTGCCCAGCTCGTCGCGCAGCTGTGCGAGCGTGACCGCGCCCCCGTTGCGCGCAGCCAGCGCCAGCACCTTTTCGCGGACCTCCGCCAATGCTCGCGGGTGGTAGTGAAGCGTCCTCGACACCCTGACCGCGCGGCCCGCGGCGCGCAGTGCGGCGAGGTCTTCGCCGTCCAGCTCGGAATCGAGCGGTGGTTCGTAGCCCGCGCTCTTGAGGCGCTGCTCCAGCGCGAGGGCGTGCTCCGAGAGAGCCGTCTGTTCAGAGGCTGAGCCGTCAGTTGCCTTCCGCTGCTCCGGCGGCTTCTCAGGGTCTTCACCCCGCGCGAGCCGCTCGAGCCGGGCCAAGACATCCCTACCAGGGCCGTGCCGTCGAGGCCGCGGATCGAGCACGACGCCCCCGCCCAGCGTGTCGGGCGGGGCGATCTGTCGCACGACCACTCGGTCGCCCGACGCCGGCATCAGCGGCGCCTCGAGCCGGAGCTGATGGAAGCTCCCACCAAGCCATGCCAGCCGCGCCGGAGTCTCCCGGGTTCCGTGATGCACCTGAACTCGCTCGCCGTGCTCCGGCTCATGCTCACGCCACTCGAGCGCGGCGTCGAGCCGGTAGCTGGGGCCGACCCCGCAACCGGCCGAGACGAGCACGTCGCCGCGGCTGACTTCGCCGATCCGAAGCCCGGTGAGATTGACGGCCACCCGCTGGCCGGCGGCCGCTCGCTCCACGGGCGCGTCGTGCACCTGGACCCCCCGGACCCTGAATCGCCTGGCCGCCGGCAACAGCTCCAGCTCCTGGCCACGGGCGATCGAGCCTGACCACAGGGTTCCGGTGACGACCGTACCGGCGCCCTTGATCGTGAACGCGCGATCGATGTGCAGCCGAGCCGGCCGATTGTCGTTCGCCCGGCTCCACGCTTGGGAGGTAACGCGCTCCAGTGCCACTCGAAGCTCGTGCAGTCCGGCACCGGTTCTCGCCGAGACGCTGACGAACGCCTCGGCTGACGGCAGCAGGTCCCGGGCCTCAGCCAGCGCACGGCCGGGATCGGCGAGGTCGCTCTTGGTGATGGCCACAATGCCGCGTTCGACCGCGAGTGCCCGGAGCACGGCCGCGTGCTCGCGGGTTTGGGGCATGACGCCGTCGTCGGCCGCCACCGTCATCAGGTAGAGATCGATGCCCGTTGCCCCGGCGACCATCGTCCGCACAAAGCGCTCGTGTCCCGGGGTGTCGATCACCGACAGCCGCCGTCCCGAGGGCAACGGCAGGCTTGCGTAGCCAAGCTCGATCGAGATTCCCCGCTCGCGCTCCTGCGGCAGGCGGTCGGTTTCCACTCCCGTCAGCGCCCGGATCAGCGCCGTCTTGCCGTGATCGATGTGACCGGCGGTGCCGAGCGTCAGCGGGCCATCTGCGAAGCCGGCGCCATCGCCAGCGGACACGTCGTGGCTCATCCGCCGCTGGGAGCCGACGCGCCGAGCGCCGATCCCGCCACGCCGGCCACTTGACGAGCCTCCCCATCGGTCAGCGTGCGGGGGTCCAGCAGCACCCGTCCCTCGTGAACGCGCGCCACGACGGGAGGATCGCCCGCTCTAAGCGCGGCGGCCAGCGCGACCGGATCCGCAGCCCCGACCAGGGCCACCGCGGGTCCCTCCAGCTCGAGAAGCGGCAGTGCGCCGCCTCCGACCCGGGCCGTGCTGCGCACGATTTCCCCGCGCGCCGGCCCGAGCCCGGCGAGGATCAGCTCTGCACGCGCAGCGAGCTCGCTCTCAGAGGCCGCCAGCATCGCCAGCGCCGGTATCTCCGCCACCGCCCGCGCGGGGTCGCGGTAGAGCAGAAGCGTCCCCTCGAGCGCCGCCAGCGACAGCTTGTCGATCCGCAGCGCGCGGGCCAGGGGGTGCGCTCGCGCCGCTCCGATGGCCTCCCGACTTCCGAGCAGCAGCCCGGCCTGGGGTCCGCCGAGCAACTTGTCGCCCGAGCAGCAGACCAGCGCGGCGCCCGCGCCCAGTGAGCGCTTGAGCGCCGGCTCGTCGGCCAGCGCGGGCACCACGGCGGCGTCCGCCAGAACCCCCGAGCCGACGTCGTCGATCACCGGAGTCCCCAGCTCGCACAGCGCCTCAACCGCTACTTCGCGAACGAACCCGAGCGTGCGGAAGTTGGACTGGTGGACGCGGAGGATGGCCCCCAGTCGATCGCCAAGCGACTGAACCACTCCGGCGTAGTCCTCGAGCGAAGTGCGGTTGGTCGTGCCCACCTCCACGAGTTCAGAGCCCGACTGGGCGATCACGTCGGGGATCCGAAAGCCGCCGCCGATCTCAACGAGCTGGCCGCGCGAGACCACGATCGCCCGCCCCGGCCCGGCTAGGGCCCCCGTGGCCAGCAGCACAGCCCCAGCGCCGTTGTTGACCGCCAGCGCTGCGTCTGCGCCCGTCAGCTCCCGCAGTAGCGCCTCAACGTGCGCGTGCCGGCTGCCGCGTTGCCCGTCGTCCAGGTCGAGCTCGAGGTTTGAGTAGCCCGCAGCGACGCGGGCTAGCTGCTGCTGCGCGGCCGGCGCCAGCGCCGCTCTGCCCAGGTTGGTGTGGATGATCACGCCAGTGGCGTTGAGTACCGGCCGCAGCGACGGTTGCTGGAGCTCAGCGACGATCTGGCCGGCACGGTCGGCCAGGCCCGGGCCGGCCGGCTCGCCGGCCAGGCGACGACGTCGTTCCTCGTTGATCGCCGTCCTCGCTGCGGCCACGGCGACGGCGTGCGGGGCCGCGAGCCCGGCGGCAAGCTCATGGACGGCGGGAAGCTCTCTCAGGGACTCCGGGTCGGGGCTGCGCCGCTCACCCACTGGCCGTCCTCCTTCTTCCAAATCGGCGCTTCGGACTTGATGCGGTCGATGATCTCCCGGGCGCCGGCGAATGCCTCCTGGCGATGCGGCGCCGATGCCGCAACGATTACGGACGGCTCGGACAGCGGCACGATGCCCACCCTGTGCTCGGCGGCGACGGCGCACAGCCCGTGGCGCTGGAGTGCTTGGGAGACGATCTCGCCCATTCGACGCCCGGCCATCTCCGCATACGCCTGGTACTCGAGTTGGTCGACCTCGCGCGTCACGCCCTCGAACACGACGACCGCGCCGGCACGAGCGTCGCGAACCCGGTCGATCAGCTCCGCGGCTTGCAGCCGCTCGTCGGTGATCCGGATGTGCAGCGCGCCGACCGAGCCGCCGGACACGGGCGGGATCAGGGCCAGCTCGTCGCCGGCGTGCAGCGGCGATCCCGCGTCGGCGTACTCCTGGTTGACGGCCATGACCACCGGCGTACCTTCTGTCAGCGCTCGCAGACGCTCCAGCACGTCGGCCACGCGCGCGCCCTCCGGGAGCTCCACCTCCACCTCCTCGGATCCTGCACGCTCGCGCAAGGCGGCGAACAGGCGGACGCGAACGTGCATGGAGGAAAGGCTACGCCAGCGCGCGCGCTGGGGTCTGCCACGGTCAGACCAGCGCGGGTAACCTCCAGCCATGGCCGCGACCCCCGAGAACCGAACGATCGCTCCCATCGTCGGTCCCGACGATCCGCGCCGGTTCACGGACTCCGGGATCGAGATTCAGCAGCTCTATACCGAGCAGGATCTGCCCGCCGACCTCGAGAGCAAGCTAGGCGAGGCGGGCCACTATCCATATACGCGCGGCGTCCATCCCGACATGTACAGGCGCCAGCTGTGGACTATGCGCCAGTACGCGGGCTACGCCAGCGCCAAGGAGTCAAACGAGCGCTACCGCTACCTGCTGGAGCACGGCTCAACGGGCCTGAGCATGGCCTTCGATTTGCCGACGCAGCTGGGGCTGGACTCTGACGACCCGCGTTGCTTGGGGGAGGTGGGCCGCACCGGCGTGGCGATCGACACGATCGAGGACATGCGCACCGCGTTTGACGGCATTCCCCTCGACCAGGTTTCGACTTCGATGACGATCAACGCTCCGGCGTCGGTCCTGTTGCTGCTCTACGAGCTCGTGGGCGAGGAGCAGGGGGTTCCAGCCGAGAAGCTTCGCGGCACCACGCAAAACGACATCCTCAAAGAGTACATCGCGCGCGGCAACTTCATCTACCCGCCGGAGGGCGCGATCCGCCTGACGACCGACCTGTTCGCCTACTGCAACGAGCGCGTTCCGAGGTGGAACACGATCTCGATCTCCGGCTACCACTTTCGCGAGAAGGGATGCTCTGCGGTCCAGGAGGTGGCGTTCACGCTCTCTAATGGCGTCGCCTACGTGCAGGCCGCGCTCGATGCCGGACTCGAGATCGACAAGTTCGCACCTCGGCTGGCGTTCTTCTTCAACGGCCACAACAACGTCTTTCAGGAGGTGGCCAAGTTCCGCGCGGCGCGACGGATGTGGGCCGAGATCATGCGCGAGCGGTTTGGCGCCAAGGACGAGCGCTCCTGGCGCCTTCGTTTTCACACCCAGACCGGCGGGGTGACGCTCACCGCCCAGCAGCCGGAGAACAACATCGTCCGCGTCGCGCTCCAGGGCTTTGCCGCGGTCTGCGGGGGCACTCAGTCCCTGCACACCAACGGGTTCGACGAAGCCCTGGCGCTGCCGACCGAGCGCGCGGCGAAGATCGCTCTGCGCACCCAGCAGATCATCGGCTATGAGTCGGGCGCGGCTGACACGGTCGATCCGTTCGCGGGTTCCTTCTTCGTCGAGGCCCTGACCGAGGAGATCGAGGCTCGGGCGCGCGAGCTGATCGCCAAGATCGATGAGCTGGGCGGCTCCGTGAGCGCGATCGACTTCATCAAGTCGGAGATCGAGGAGTCCGCGTTCGGCTATCACGAGCGCTATGGCTCCGGCCAGGACATCGTGGTGGGCGTCAACAAGTTCGCCGACCAGAAGGAGGTCGAGGTCCCGGACATCCTGCGCGTCGATCCGGAGTCAGAGCGTCAACAAGTCAAGCGGCTCAAGGCTTTTAAGGACAGCCGGGACGGCGAGCTCGTGGAGCGCCGGCTGGAGGAGGTGCGCGCGGCGGCCCGGGGAACCGAAAACTTGCTGCCCGTCCTGCGCCAAGCGCTCAAGGATCGCTGCTCGCTGGGCGAGGTGTGCGGCGCGATGCGCGACGTCTACGGCGAGTATCAGCCCACTTTTTGATGCGCATCTTTCTCGCCGGCGCCAGCGGGGTTATCGGCGTGCGGCTGGTGCCGTTGCTGGTTGCGGAGGGACACGACGTGGCTGGGATGACGCGCTCGCCAGGTAAGGCGGAGACGCTGCGGGAGCTCGGCGCACAGACCGTCGTCTGTGACGTCTACGACGCAGAGGCGTTGAGCGAAGCAGTCAGGTCCTTCGCCACCGAGCTCGTCATGCACCAACTCACCGATCTGCCCGACAGCGCCGACCAGATCGGCACCTACCGGGACCGGAACAACCGCATCCGCACCGAGGGCACGCGCAACCTGATCGCGGCAATGAACGCCGCCGGAGCCGAACGGCTGATCGCGCAGAGCATCGCCTGGCGCCCTCCGGCCGGGGGCGAGGCGGTCGAGGAACACGAACGTCAGGTGCTGGGCGCTGGCGGGGTGGTACTGGAGTACGGAACGTTCTATGGGCCGGGCACGTACGGCGGCGACCGGGTACCCGACCATCCTCGGATTCGGGTGGATGAGGCCGCACGCCGCACGGTCGAGCTGCTGGATGCCCCTAGCGGGGTGATCGTCGTGGCAGAAGACCGCTAGAGCCCCTCCGGGCATTGCCTTCACCTACTAGCGCTCGCTGTCAAGCTGCGCCATCTGTGGGGCGCCGTAGCGCTCGCCGGCCACGGCATCAGCCGGTATCGCCGACTCGATGCGCTGGACCTCCTCCGCGGAGAGCTCGAGTTCCAACGCGCCGAGCGAGTCGTGGAGCTGGCCGCGGTTGCGGGCGCCGATCAGCGGCACGACATCGTCCCCCCGGGATAGCACCCAGGCGGTCGCCACCTGGGCCACCGTCGCCCCTCGGGGCTGGGCGATCCCCCGCAGCCGCTCCACGAGCTCCCGGTTACGGAACAGGTTCCCCTGGTCGAAGCGCGGCATCCGCGAGCGGATGTCGCCGGGTTCCCGCTGCTTGGGCGAGTAGGTCCCACCGATCAACCCCCGCGACAGCACGCCGTAGGCAGTGAGGGCGATGCCCAGCTCGCGGCAGGCGGGCAGGATCGCGTCCTCGATCCCTCGCGATAGCAGCGAGTACTCGATTTGCAGGTCGCAGATGGGGTGTGCGGCGGCTGCCCGGCGGATGGAGTCAGGGCCGAGTTCGCTGAGCCCCACGTACCGCACGTAGCCAGCCTGGACCATCTCTCCAATCGCGCCCACGGTCTCCTCGATCGGGACCTGCGGATCGAGTCGCGCCGGCCGGTAGATGTCGACGTGGTCGCGCCGTAGACGCCGCAGCGAGTAGGCGAGCGCCGTCTTGACCGCCTGAGGCCTGGCGTCGTAGCCGAGCCAGCTGCCGTCGGGCCCCCGCTGGGCCCCGAATTTCACGCTGATCAGGGTCTCGTCGTGGTGCCGCAGGCCGCCGAGCGCGTCGGCGATCAGCAGCTCGTTGTCCCCCATCCCGTAAAAGTCGCCGGTGTCAAGGAGGTTGATCCCGGCCTCCAGGGCGGCGTGGATGGTGGCGGTGCTCTCCTCGCGCTCCGCCGGGCCGTACGTCCCGGCCATGCCCATACAGCCCAGGCCGGCGCGCGAGCAGACCGGCCCGCTAGTGCCGAGCTGGGTCCTCTGCATGCAGGAGATGTTCCCGAATCGGGGCGAGGGAGGAGACGCGGGCACCTGGGCGAAGTTCCCGACCATGAGCAAGCAGCAAGCGAGTCGGACCCTTTTGAAGTCTCCACCGGAGTTGTGGGCGGAGTGCAGCGACGCCCAGTCGCTCGGCCGCCACCTGGACGCGTTCTTTGGAGAGATCCGGATCACCAGACTCGAGCCTGAGAGCACCGTCGCCTGGGAGGGCGAGCGTGGCAGCGGCACGGTGAGGCTCGAGCCAGCGGGATGGGGGACACGGGTGACCTTGACGGCCAGACCGGAAGCTTTGACAGGATCGCCCAGCGGCAGTCAATCGATTCCCCCCGCGCACGAGCCTCCGGTGCTCGACGAGTCCCACGGGCACGACGAGCCGTTTGTGCTTGAGGAGCCCCCGGAGCACGACGAGCCGCCGGGGAGTCACCGGCCGGCACTACGCCCAGCCACGTTCCTCGCCCGCCTGCTGCGCCGCTTCGGCACCGAGTCTCATGACGCACCCCCGCAGCCGGTGTCGGCTACGCCCCCCGTGGAGGCTCAACAGCCTGAGCAGACCGAGCCGCCGCCCGACGGCACCGCCGACGTGCTTACGGCCGCTTTGGAGAGCCTGGGCCGAGCCCATCATCGGCCGTACTCGCGGGCCTAGCGCGCGGGCGCCAGTCACAGCCCTCGCGGTGCCCGACTGAGCGGGCGCGGATAGACTCGCCTGCCGCGATGCGCGAAAAAGCGCCGGAGACATACGAAGAGAAACTTGCCCAGCTCGAGGAGCTGCGCCACGAGGCGATCCACGCCGGAACCGAGTCCGCGGTCGCCAAGCAGCACGAGCGCGGCAAGTACACGGCGCGCGAGCGGGTCGAGAAGCTGCTTGACCCCGGGTCATTCCAGGAGCTGGACACGTTCGTGCGCCACCGCACGCACGACTTCGAAATGCAAAAGAACCGCCCCTGGGGCGACGCCGTCGTCACCGGGCACGGCACGGTCGACGGGCGCCGGGTGTGCGTTTTCAGCCAGGACTTCACCGTCTTTGGCGGTTCGCTCGGCGAGGTCATGGGCGAGAAGATGTGCAAGATCATGGACCTGGCCGCCAGGATCGGCTGCCCGGTGATCGGCATCAACGACTCCGGCGGGGCGCGGATCCAGGAGGGTGTGGTGTCCCTCGGCGCCTACGGGGACGTGTTCGTGCGCAACGTCAAGTGCTCGGGAGTGATTCCGCAGATCAGCCTGATCATGGGCCCGTGTGCCGGCGGCGCCGTCTATTCACCGGCGATGACCGACTTCGTCTTTATGGTCAAGGAGACCTCCCACATGTTCATCACCGGCCCCGATGTGATCAAGGCCGTGACCGGCGAGGAGGTCGGGTTCGAAGACCTGGGCGGCGCGATGTCGCACAACTCCAAGTCGGGAGTCGCCCACTTCGCGTGTGACGACGAGGATCAGTGCCTGGAGGACACGCGCTATCTGCTGTCGTTCCTGCCGCAGAACAACCTGGACACGCCGCCCCGAGTGCAGCCCACCGACGATCCGCTACGCGAGGACCCAGAGCTCGACCGGGTCGTTCCCGACAGTCCCAACAAGCCATACGACATGCGGGACGTAGTCAGGCTGATCGTCGACGACGGCGAGTTCTTCGAGGTCCACGAGCACTACGCGCGCAACATCATCTGCGGCTTCGCCCGCATGAACGGCTACGCGGTGGGGCTCGTCGGCAACCAGCCCGCGCAGCTGGCCGGGGTCCTGGACATCGACTCTTCCTGCAAGGCAGGGCGCTTCGTGCGCACCTGTGACGCGTTCAATATCCCTCTGATCACGTTCTGCGACGTTCCGGGCTTCCTGCCGGGCACGAACCAGGAGTGGGGCGGCATCATCCGCCATGGGGCCAAGCTGCTTTACGCCTATACGGAGGCGACCGTCCCCAAGATCACGATCATCACCCGTAAGGCCTATGGCGGGGCCTACGACGTCATGGCCTCCAAGCACATGCTCGCCGACTTCAACTTCGCCTGGCCCAGCGCCGAAGTGGCCGTCATGGGTCCCGAGGGCGCCGTCAACATCATCTACCGCCGTGACATCAACTCCTCTCCCACCCCCGATACTCGCCGGGGGAAGCTGATCACCGACTACAAGGCTCACTTCGCCAATCCTTACGTGGCGGCGGAACGGGGCTACATCGACGACGTGATCATCCCCCACGAGACGCGGCCCAAGGTGATTACCGCGCTGGAGACCCTGCAGACCAAGCGCGAGCCCGGCCCCAGGCGCAAGCACGGCAACATCCCGCTTTAGTAGGCGCAACCGTCGTCGCCGAAGGCGGCTTGGACGCCGCTAAGTGCGAAACACGACCGTCACGTTCTTCGTCGTGCGCTTCCCAACCGCAGGTGTGAACCTGACCGAGACCGCCAGAGTCAGCCTGTGAGCGCTCGCCAGCGCCTGCCGCAGCGAGGGCGAGAGCGCGAGCTTGAACTTGAGCGTCCCGGCGCCGGCGGCGCGCAGCGACTTACCGGCGATCAGCAGCTTGCCGGGCGCGTTCACCGGGATCGACATGGTCGCGCCGGCCGCGGTCCTGTGGGTGACGGAGATCGCGCCCACCTTTGCCCTGGTCACGACCAGCTGGTGACTGACGAACGCAATTTGACCCGCGCTGTCGTCCACCGCCAGCGTGACGGTGTAGGTGCCGGGCTTCTTGAAGACGTGCATCGGACTGACGCCCGATCCCGTGGCGCCGTCGCCGAAGCTCCAGGCGTATGCAACGATCGACTGACCCGGGGAGTTGGAGCTGGAGGCACTGAAGGACTCGGGCTGACCGGTGCCGGGCTGCGTCGGCCGGGGGCTGAACGCGGCGGTCGGCATCACGCTGGCGGTGGACGCCTGGGGCCCGCCGCTGCCTGGCGATGCCCCACCGGCGGCCGGCGATGCCCCGCTGCCGCTGGCACCGGAAGATCCATTGCCGCTGTCGCCGCCGCCCGGTGATCCGCCGCCGCCCCCAGACGATCCGCCGCCGGACGACGCGGTCACGGTCAGCGTGGTCGTCGAGACGTTTCCCATCGGATCGACGAGCGTCAGAGAGACGTCATAGCTGCCCGGAGCTGGATAGGTATGCGACACCGGAGTCGGTGCACCGGCGGCGAAGCTGCTCGACCCATCGCCGAAGCTCCAGGTGACGCTCGAATAGCCGGAGCTGCTGGAGCTGTCCCCGGGATCGAGCGACACTGCGTCGCCGGGGTCAGGGTGGTCCGTGAAGCCGGCCGCGATGTTGCCTGCCGAGGGCCGCAGCTCGCAGCCCTCGTCGCCGTTTGACCACTCCGACTGGATGTAGTACGGGTGGGAGCTGATCAGCTGGTTGTAGAGGTCGCCGCTGGCGGCGCTGCCACCAAGCGTGGGAGTGAAGGCGTTCGGGTTTTTCCCTGACGGAGGATCGGCTGTCGGCCCGTAGAAGTTGCATTCGTCGCCGTCCTCCTGTCCCGACCGCGAGTCCCACCAGCCACCGCCGCCCTGCGATCCCATCACCGGATCGGTAATCGTCTCGCTGTGCTCGTGGCTCAGGTACTTGAGCGCCACGTCACCCACCGAATTGCCGTTCGGCGACTGGAGCTGGCTGTTGCCGTCCTGCTGGCAGGCCTTCGCATCGACAGCGGCCGGCAGCAGCGGAATCGCCGCGAACAGGACGTTGTCGCTCCCGTTGGCCAGCGAGGAGTGGTAGGCACAAAAAGTGTTTGAGGCGCACTCCGTACTGGAGACGCACAGATCGACGTCGGTGGGGAGCACGACGAAGTAGATCGGCGCGTTCTGCGGTAGCTGAGTTGGGTCGGAGCCATCCTCGGGCAGCCCGTCGGCGGCGATCAGGCGGGTGATCTCCGTCTGCAGTTGAGCATCAGTCAGGCAGTAGGCGTTCCCGATGCGCGGACAGTTCGCCGTGTCGTTCGCTGGATATGGCTGGCTGTCGCTGATCGCCCGGCTAGAGGAGAACGTCTGTCGGTAATCGGCGAATCCGCCGCCGTCATAGAACTGTCGATCGACGCCATAGACGTTGCTCGAGCCGCCGCTGTCGGCGGCTGCGTCGGCGAAGTAGCGCGCGAGCAGGGACTCGGTGCCTGCGGCGATCGTCTCCCCGCTTGGGGCCCAGAAGATGAGGTAGGGAGCGCTGGAGTGCATCACCGCGCCGCCGTGGTAATCGAGGTTGCCGTTATCGCCAGAGGGAACCGCGTGGCGCGTCGCGGCCACGGATCCGGGCATCGAGGCGGGAGCGACACCACGCGCAAGCGCGACGCTGACATAGTGCCCGTCGGGGCCTTTGACCAGGGTGCCGAGCGCCTCAGGAGCCGCCAGAAGCGCGCCGAGAAGGGTCGATGCCACAGCCAGCGCCGAAATCCCGGATCTCCTAGGCAACAGCCCCCTTCTGGATCGCGTTGTCAACGGCCACTCCTCCGTCGAGCCGTGGGGGCGAGCTCCGGCTTCACCTTGCCCCGTGCGCCTCACCGTACCGCGCGTGGCCACCCATTGCTCAGAGCGCCACCGTCTGCGCCGCCACGCGTCCGTCTCGCCAGGCCTCGAGGGCCGCCGAGGCCACCGCCAGGTCTTGTATCGCCAGCCCGGTGGAGTCGAACAGCGTCACGGCCTCGGCCCCCGGCCGTCCGCGAGCATCCCCGGCGAGCACGGCACCCAGCTCGGTGACCCGTTCGCGGGTGAGGAGGCCGGCCTGTACAGCCGCGGTCAGCTCGCCGCCGTGGGACGCCTGCTCCCACTCGTCGCAGAACAGCAGACACGAAGCCACGGCCCCGGGGGTGGCCTCCGCCTTGCCCGGGCCATCCGCCCCCAGCATGTTCAAGTGAAGGCCGGGCCGTAGATCGCCGGCGTCGATCACGACACTCGCGCCAGGCGTGACGCAGCAGAGCGTGTCGCATCGCAGTGCCTGCTCGCGAGACCCTGCAGCCCAGTTGAGCTCCGCCGCCAGCGCCTCAGCAGCCTGGGACCGAGGATCGCTGCACACGCCGGGCCCATATCCAGCGGCGTTCAGGCATCGCGCTGTCCAAGCCCCGTGCAGACCGCAGCCGATGATCCCCACCGACTGGCTATCGCGCCGGGCCAGGGCGACCGTGGCCACGGCGGCCACGGCGCCGGTGCGCAGTGCCGTCACGGAGCGAGCGTCGAGCAGCATCAGGGGTTCGCCGCTGTCAGCGTCCGAGAGACAGATGACCCCGGTCACCGTGGGCAGGCCGCGTGCCGGATTGCCGGGAAACGAAGTCACCCACTTGAGCAGCGCCAACCCGTCGCCGCGCGCCGGCATCGCCCGGAAGTCGCCGAATGGCGGGCTCGGCAGATAGACCTTGGGCGGCATCGTCCAGTCACCGGCCTGAAAGCGGACCAAGCCCTCGCGCACGCGCTCGATCGCCGCCAGCGGCGAAACCGCTTCGAGCACGGCGTCATGATCGAGGACCGGTAGCTGTGGCACCGGGTCGGGCACGATACCCTCGGGCTGACGATGAACCGCAGACCGCAGCTCAGCATCGTCGCACCAGGCGCCTCGCCGGAAGAGGCGGCGGCCGTGGTGGCGGCGCTTGAGCGCTTCATGCGGGACACGTCGCCGCACCCGGCGCCGCCGCCGTCGCGTGTAGATCCGTGGCAGCAGGCCGCGCTTCGGGAGGGCGTGAGCCGCGCACCGGGCGTCTCGGCCCGCTGGGAGTGAGCCCGCGCTCTGTGGAGCCTCGGGCTTCCCGGGATTGAGCCGCGATACGCGCCATCCCCGGGCGACCTGGGATTGGCCCGCGCGCCGAGCGTCTCCGCCCCGCGACGGGGCAAAGTGCCTGCTAGCAAGCGTAAATACCTATAAACGGATTGCCTTTTGGTACATTTATACATCCTGACGAACGCGGCGTCTGCGTAGCCCGGACGACTGCCTTTCCACCGGAAGGAAGCGCCAATGGAGCCCGCATCACTCAGCAGCCCGACAACTGATGACGCCGCATCCGCGGACCAAGGCCCCGGCGGCTGGCTGGGAGCAAACGGCCGTGACGGGTCGCTCGAGCGCCCCGAAGTGCTGAGGGACGTTCCGGGACACATCATTCCCGTCCTGGAGCGTGAGTTCGACGACTTCGACACCGAGTCGACCCGGTTTCTGAAGGGCGAGCTCGACGGCGAGGCGTTCACGAAGTTTCGCCTCAAACAGGGCATCTACGGACAGCGCCAGCCGGATGTCCAGATGGTCAGGGTGAAGCTGCCGTTCGGTGGCGTGACCCCGAAGCAGCTCGACGCGTTCGCCGACGGCATCGAGAAGTACGTTCCGCTGCGCAAGGGCCACATCACCACGCGCCAGAACATCCAGATGCACCATGTGCCGCTGCCGGAGGCGGCGAAGCTGATCCGCGAGCTAGGCGACGCCGGGCTGTCGAGCCGCGAGGGGTGTGGCAACACGATGCGCAACGTGACAGGCGACCCGCGGGCGGGCGTGCTGCCGGGAGAGCTGTTCGACATGACGCCCTATGCGGGGGCCTACGTCCGCTACTTCGTGCGCCATCCGACGACGCAAAACATGCCGCGCAAGTTCAAGACGGCGTTCGCCGCCACCGACGAGGACAACGCGATCACCAAGATCCACGATCTGGCGTTTCTGCCGCGGATCCGGGATGGGGTCCGCGGGGTGGAGGTCCGAGTGGGCGGCGGTACTTCGATCATGCCCCGCCTGGCGCCGACGCTGTATGAGTTCGTGGAGCTGGACAACGGCGACTACCTGAAGGTTGCAGAGGCGGTCGTGCGGATCTTCGACCGCACCGACTGGCTGCGCCCCAATCGCGCGCGGGCGCGCATCAAGGTTCTGATCGACAAGATCGGGATCGACGCCTTCCGCGAGCAGGTGGAGGAGGAGCTGCAGGGCGACTGGGTCGCCAAGCGCGACTTCTCGCTCGATCCGCTCTTGTTCGAGGACGAGGAGGAGCACAGCGCGTTGCCGAGGCCGGAGTCGAGTCCCAGCCCGAATGGCGATCTGAAGGAGTTCGATCGCTTCGTGGAGACAAACGTCTCGCCGCAGCGCCAGGAAGGGTTCTCCACGGTCGAAGTGAACGTGCCGCGAGGTGACCTGACCCCGGATCAGTTCCGGGGTCTGGCGGGAATCATGCGCGAGTACACCGGTGGCCACGCCCGGACCACCGTCCACCAGAACCTGGTGCTGCGGTGGGTCAGGGACGAATCGGTCTATGAGCTCTGGACGCGGCTCGCCGATCTCGGGCTCGCCGACGCCGGGGCCGACGAGATCACCGACGTCGTCAGCTGCCCCGGAACCGATTCCTGCAAGCTGGGCATCACCAGCTCGATGGGCCTCAACCAGGGGGTTCACGAGCGCCTCGTGCAGATGCAAGTCGAGGACCGGCTGACGCGGCGGATCCACGTCAAGATGTCCGGGTGCCCCAACGGCTGCGGGCAGCACCACATCGCCAACATTGGTTTCTATGGCGCGTCGATCAAGGTCGGCGAGCACACGATCCCGGCCTACATTCCGCACATCGGCGGCGCCTACGAGGGCGGCGATGTCCGCTACGGCCAGCGGCTCAAGGCGCGCCTGCCCGCCAAGCGAGTCCCCGAGGCTGTGGAGCGCTGGGTCCGCTTCTACGAAGCCGAGCGCCAAGAAGGCGAGGAGTTCAACCAGTTTGTCGATCGGGTGGGCTCTCAGCAGTTCGAGGCGCGGGTGAAGGACTTGGCGATGCCGGTCGAATTCAGCCTCGAGAACATGAGCTATTTCGTGGACTGGGCCCGTTCCGGACCGTTCGAGGTGATCCGTGGCGAGGGCGAGTGCGCGGTCTGAGGGACGCCCACTAGAGTCATGGCCATCACTGCACCCGATCTACTCGAGACGGCGACCGCCGAAGAGCTGGTCGCTTACGCCGTGGAGCGCTTTCATCCACGGCTAACCCTGGCCTGCTCCTTCCAGAAGGAGGAGTCGGTGCTCGTGCACATGCTCGCCGAGCGCGAGCCCTCGGCGCACGTGTTCGTGATCGACACGGGCGTTCTGTTCCCGGAAACGCTCCAGACCTGGCGCGCTTTCGAAGGCCGCTTCGGATTGAGCATCGAAGCGGTCGACGCGCGCAGCATGAATGGGCCCTGGACCGCTACCCATTGCTGCGGCCAGGCTAAGGTCGACGCCCTCGAGCGCGCGCTGCAGGACGTCGATGCCTGGATCACCGGCGTACGCCGCGAGCAATCCCCCACGCGCGCCAGCGCTCCCAAGCTGGAGCGCGACTCTCGGCGCGGCATCTGGAAGGTCAACCCTCTGGCCGACTGGTCCGAGAAGGACGTGTGGGATTACATCCGGCATCACGAGCTCCCGTATCACCCCCTGCACGACAAGGGATACGACTCGATTGGTTGCGCGCCCTGCACGCAACCCGGTCCTGGACGTAACGGCCGCTGGGCGGGGCAGGAGAAGACCGAGTGCGGCATTCACCTTTGATCCCCGGCTGAGGGGCCACCGACGATGAACCCCCTGAGCTACGAGCTCTCGCATCTGGATGAGCTCGAGGCCGAGGCGATCCACATCTTCCGAGAGGTCGCCGCGGAGCTCGAGCGACCGGTGCTGCTGTTCTCGGGCGGCAAGGACTCGCTCGTCCTGCTGCGTCTGGCTGAGAAGGCGTTTCGTCCGGCGCGCTTCCCGTTCCCGGTCATGCACGTGGACACCGGACACAACTTCCCGGAGGTCATCGAGTTTCGCGACCGACTGATTGCCCGGCTCGGCGAGCGCCTGATCGTGGCCAGCGTTCAGGACTCGATCGACGCCGGACGCGTCGTCGAGGAGACGGGATCGCGGGCCTCGCGCAACCGACTACAGACCGTCACCTTGCTTGACGCGCTCGCCGACCACGAGTTCGATGCCGCGTTCGGCGGCGCCCGGCGCGATGAGGAGCGAGCCAGGGCCAAGGAGCGCGTTTTCTCGTTCCGCGACGACTTCGGGCAGTGGGATCCCAAGCGGCAGCGCCCCGAGCTGTGGAACCTCTACAACGGCCGGCTCCGCAAGGGGGAGCACGTGCGCGTCTTTCCGCTGTCGAACTGGACCGAGCTCGACGTCTGGCAGTACATCGCCCAGGAGCGCCTTGCCGTGCCGTCGATTTACTTCGCCCACCAGCGCCAGGTGTTCGAGCGCGACGGGATGTTGTACGCCGCCAACCCATACGTTCCGCTGCTCGAGGGCGAGGAGCCGTTCGATGCCTCGGTCCGCTACCGGACCGTGGGCGACATGACCTGCACCGGTGCCGTTCGTTCGCGCGCCGAGACGCTGGAAGCGGTGGTGGCCGAAATCGCCGCCGCCCGGATAACCGAGCGCGGTGAGACACGGGCCGACGACCGTGTGACGGAGGCGGCGATGGAGGATCGCAAGCGGGAGGGCTACTTCTGATGGTGGCCGGAGCGGCCACAAACGGCCACCTGACCCGCTCGCGTACGAGCGAGCTGCTCCGGTTGGCGACCGCCGGGTCAGTCGATGACGGCAAGTCGACGCTGATCGGCAGGTTGCTGCACGATTCGAAGGCGATCTTCGAGGATCAGCTCGAACACGTCGCCCGCACCTCGGAGAGCCGCGGGGACGGCTATCTCAACCTGGCGCTGTTGACCGACGGATTGCGCGCGGAGCGCGAGCAGGGAATCACGATCGACGTCGCCTATCGCTACTTCGCCACGCCGCGGCGCCGGTTCATCATCGCCGACACCCCGGGTCACGAGCAGTACACCCGCAACATGGTTACCGGGGCGTCAACCGCCGAGCTCTCGGTGGTGCTCGTCGACGCCCGCAAGGGACCCACCGAGCAGACCCGGCGCCACCTCTACATCGCGTCGCTGCTTCGCATTCCCCACGTGGTGGTGTGCGTGAACAAGATGGACATGGTCGGCCACGACGACGCGGTCTTCGACCGGATCGTCGAGGAGCTGACGGATTGGACCGCGCGGCTGGGGCTGCCCGACGTCACCTTCATCCCGATCTCCGCATTGCGGGGCGACAACGTCGTGGAGCGCTCCCAGCGAATGCCGTGGTACGAGGGACCGCCGCTGCTCTACCACCTCGAGCACGTGGTGATCGCGCCGGGCCGCAACCTGGCCCAGCTGCGCTTCCCCGTGCAGTGGGTTATCCGACCCAACTCGGAGACTCATCCCGACTACCGGGGATACGCCGGCCAGCTCGCCGGCGGCATCGTCCATCCAGGAGACGAGGTGCTCGTGCTTCCTGGTGGCCAGCGGACGCGAGTCGAGGCGATCGACAGCTTCGACCGTCCTACGGAAGCCGCCTTCCCGCCGATGTCGGTGACGCTTCGTCTCGAAGACCAGATTGACATCTCCCGCGGCGACATGCTCGTAGATCCAACCGAGGTCCCAATGGACACGCGAGAGATCGAAGCGACTGTGTGCTGGATGACCGACGGGCCCCTGCGCGCCGGGGGGCGCTATCTGATCAAGCACACGACGCGCAGCGCGCGGGCGGTCGTTCAGGAGCTCGAGCATCGCCTCGATGTGAACTCGCTGTGCCACGAACCGGCCCAGGAGCTGGCGCTGAACGAGATCGGGCGCGTTCGCTTGCGTACCAGTGCGCCGCTGATCGTCGACCCATACGCCCGCAACCGCGCCACAGGAAGCTTCATCTTGATCGACGAGACGAGCGGTGACACGGTGGGCGCTGGGATGGTCGAGCGGGCGCTATGAGCCTCGTCGGCGAGGCGGCGCAGCCCGGCCGCCAGGGCTGAACGCCCGCCGGTCACCCCCGTCAAGCCCCCGCTAAAGTCCTGCCGCGCCGATGTTCTCGAAGGTCCTCATCGCCAACCGCGGCGAAATCGCAGTCAGGGTGATTCGCGCCTGCGAGGAGCTGGGCATCGCCACGGTGGCCGTGTACTCAGAGCTCGATCGTGACGCGCTGCACGTGAAGCGTGCCGATGAGGCGTATCTGCTCGGCGCCGGTCCCGCCAGCGAGAGCTACCTCAACATCCCGAAGCTGATTGAGGCCGTCGAGCGTTCGGGTGCCGAGGCGGTTCATCCTGGCTATGGCTTTCTGGCCGAGAACGCGGCATTTGCCGCGGCGCTCCAGGAGCGGGAGATCACGTTCATTGGACCGCCCGCGTCCGCGATCGAGGCCATGGGTTCAAAGACCCGCGCCCGTGAGCTGATGAAGGAGGCCGGCGTCCCGATCGTGCCCGGCACCACCGAGCCAGTCGATTCGGTGGAACAGGCGCGCCGGCTCATCGAGGACACGATCGGCTATCCCGTCGCGGTCAAGGCGGCCGGAGGTGGTGGGGGCAAGGGCTTCCGCGTCGCGCTGTCAGAGGACAAGCTGACCGAAGCATTCGAGGGCGCGGCCCGCGAAGGCGAAAAATTCTTCTCCGACGCAACCGTCTATTTGGAGCGCTACCTACCCGACCCACGCCACGTCGAGGTGCAGGTCCTGGCGGACGCGCACGGTAACGTGATCCATCTCGGCGAGCGCGACTGCTCGGTCCAGCGGCGCCATCAGAAGCTGATCGAGGAGGCTCCTGCACCGGCCGTCGACGAGCAGCTGCGTGCGCGCATCGGCAAGATCGCCACCGAAGCCGCAGCCGCAGTGGGCTACACAGGCGCGGGCACGATCGAGGGCCTGCTGGCGACCCACGAGGGGGGGAAGGCCGCCGAGTACTTCTTCCTGGAGATGAACACCCGCGTACAGGTCGAGCACTGCGTGACCGAGATGGTGACCGGGATCGACATCGTCAAGGAAGGCATCCGCGTCGCCGCCGGCGAGCCGCTGTCGATCGCCCAGGAGGACCTCGAGCTCCGCGGGCACGCCATCGAGTGCCGCATAAACGCCGAGGACGCCTCCAAGAACTTCTCGCCCGCCCCGGGCGAGATCGCCTCATATCGCGAGCCGGCCGGCCCCGGGGTCCGCGTCGACTCGGGCGTCGGTCCAGGATCGGCGATCACGCCGATGTATGACCCCATGGTTGCCAAGCTGATCGTGTGGGACGTCGACCGCGAGCAGGCCACGGCGCGGATGGTGCGCGCCTTGGGCGAGTACGAGATCGGCGGCCTGAAGACGCTGCTGCCATTCCACATCGCGCTGCTTCAGACCCGCCAATGGCACGACGCCGAGACCTGCCGGGACCTGATCGAGGACCGTAAGTGGTTGAAGGGCTTGGCCTTTCCCAAGCCTGAAGCGCCGCCGGAGGAAGCCGAAGATGGGCAGCCGCCCGTGGAGCAGGCCTACACCGTCGAGGTGTCCGGCAAGCGCTTCGACGTCAAGGTCATCGGGCCACCGATCGCGGCCAGCGCTGCCGGTAACGGTGGCGCGCCGGTGGGCGCCGCGCTGGCGGCGGCGGGGCGCAAGGCACCACGGCGCTCGGAGCGGGCTCGCGCCGCAGGCGGTGGCGCCGGCGTCGACCAGCTGGTCTCGCCGATTCAGGGAACGGTCCTCAGGGTGGCCGTGGAGCAGGGAGCACCGGTGGAGGAGGGAGCGCTGATCGCCGTGATCGAAGCGATGAAGATGGAGAACGAGATCACCGCGCACAAGTCGGGCACCGTCAGCGAGCTGCCGATCGCCGTGGGCTCATCGGTGGCCACCGGCGACACGCTGGCTGTGATCAGCGGGTAGGCGACGGCATCGGGGCCGGGGGCGGATCCCCGGCCCGGGGCCCGCCGGTCGGTCCAGCGCGCCGATCCCGGGTTCGGCGGATCAGCCCAACAACGCTGCGCTAGGACCGCCGGTCCCTCACCACCTGCAGGTTCCTCTCGTGGATCTCCCGTTGCCTGGCGGTACGGCGGGAGCCCGGCAGCCGGACCTCATCCGATTGCAGGGCCTCGAGATACGCGATGTCCTCGTCCAACACCGAGAGCGCCTTCGGCCGAGACATCGGTTCCCCATGCCCAGGCACCACCATGTCCGCGTGGCTGACGAGCGGCCGCAGCCGCCTCAGGGTGGCCAGGTAGGCGTCCCTCGAGCCTCCCGGAGAGATCATCGGAATCTCGACCGGAGATAGGTAGTCGCCACACACCAGCGCGGCAGCCCATGGAATCCAGACCGCCATCCCGTCGGCCGTGTGACCGTCGCCGGAGTGCAGCTCGAGCTCATGCTGTGAACCGATTGACAGCTTGCCCGGCACGGGCAGGGCCTGAACGCCGCCCAGCGTCAGCGGCCGCTGCCGCTCGACGTAGTGCTGCTCGTCGAACTCCCGTAGCGCGCGTTGGGCAACTCCGGGCTCGGCGGCCAGGCGCGCGGCCGTGGTCTCGCCGCACCCCAGTGACAGATCGCCGAATGCCAGCCGCCCGAGGAGGTGGTCCCAATCGCCGTGCGTGGCGAGGAGCGCCGAGACGGGAAAGCCCGTCTGCTCCAGCACGCCCGGCAGCGCATCCAGCTCGTCTGGATATACCGGCGAGTCGATCACGAATCCCTCGTCGCCGTGGCGCACCGCGGTGCAGGTCGTCTGCCACACCCGGCTGACGGCGACGACCACGTCGGCGTGTACAGCTATGAGGCGCACGACGCCCGCGTCCCTCGGGCAGTGTCGTCGCCTAGCTCACGCCGATCAGCTTCGCCGCCTCGCGCAGGTTGGCGACTTCGGCGTCGGGCTTCTTCTGCCCGCTTTCGAGCTCCTGCTTGGAGCGGTTGACCCAGATCACGGGCACCCTCTTCTTGAGGCAGGGATCGACGTCGTGGTAGTAGCTGGCGGCGACGTGGACCCAGCCTCGCTTGCCGCCGATGCGCCGCTCGCATTCGTTGAAGTGCGCCAGGTCCGGCTTGTAGGAGCGCACCTGTTGAGCCGTGACCACCAGATCGAAGTCGGTCGGGATATGCCGGCGGGTCTGTCCCAAAAGCTTGTCGTCGATGTTCGAGATCAGGCCGACCTTGTACTTCTTGGCGATCTTCTGAAGAACGGCGTTCGTCTCCTTGAACGGCCGCCAGCGCTGAACGGAGTCGGGCAGAAAGCCAGAGCGCGAGGGCTCGAGCGGCCACCCGAGCCGCCGCGAGATCTGAACTGCGGTGCGCCGCAGGACCTCGGCGTAGAGCTCGTAGGACCCGGCCTGGATCTGCTGCTGAATCTCGTGAAAGAGCGGGATCAGCTCATCACGCTCGATCGTGAATCCGTCACGCTCGGCCTCGGCCTTGAATGCCTGGTAAGCCCCGGTTTCCCAGTCGATCAGCGTGCCGTACACGTCGAAGGTCACGAACGTGATGTTCTTTGGGATGGCCATGGCCGCGGCATGATGTCACAGCGCCCGCGGGGGACACGGGCCTGACAGGGTGCACGGCCGAGCGATGCCTGAGGCCGAGCGACCCTTCAGGCCGCGCGACCGGATGTCGCGTGGACGTATACATTCCGCGCCGATGGACCTGCTCGAATACCAAGGCAAGCAGCTGTTCGCTCGCCACGGGGTCCCGGTGCCGTCCGGACGGCCGGCGCAGAGCGTCGAAGAGGCGGTGGAAGCGGCGGAAGAGATCGGCTTCCCCTGTGTGATCAAAGCCCAGGTGCAGATCGGCGGTCGCGGGAAGGCCGGCGGTATAAAAGTGGCAAACGACCGGGCCGAGGCCGAGGAGCATGCCACTGCGATTCTGGGCATGGACATTCGGGGCTTGACGGTGCATGAGGTGTGGGTGGAAGGGGCATCCGAGATTGCCTCGGAGTACTACGCCTCGGTGATCTTCGACCGCTCGCAGAAGGCGCCGCTGATCATGCTGTCCACCAAAGGCGGGATGGACATCGAACAGGTGGCCGACGAAGACCCGGACGCCATCGCCCGACTGCACGTCGACCCACTCGTCGGGTTTCAGGACTTTCACGGCCGTCGACTGGCCTTCGAAGCCGGCGTGGCCGGGGATGTGGTCCGTCCGGTCGGTGCGATGGTGGCCAAGCTCTACGACGCGTTCATCGCCGAGGAGGCGACGCTGGTCGAGGTCAACCCGATGATCGTCACCCCCGAGGGCGAGGTGAAGGCGCTGGACGCCAAGGTGACGCTCGATGACAACGCGCTCTACCGCCATCCAGACAACGCAGCATTGCGCGACCCTTCGGCCGAAGATCCCCAGGAGCGAATGGCCAAGGAGCGCGGTCTGACCTACGTCAAGCTGGACGGGGACATTGGCATCCTCGGCAATGGTGCGGGCCTGGTGATGTCGACGCTGGACGTCGTGGCGCAGGCCGGTGGCTCGCCGGCCAATTTCCTGGATGCGGGCGGCGGCTCCAAGGCCGAGGCAATCACCAACGCCGTCGACGTGATCCTGTCCGACGAGAAGGTGAACGCTGTGCTGTTCAACATCTTCGGCGGCATCACCCGCTGCGACGAGGTTGCCAAGGGGCTTATCGAGGCCTTCGAGAAGATCAAGCCCACGGTGCCGTTCGTCGTCCGGCTCGACGGGACCAACGACGAGGAGGGCAGGCGGCTGCTGGCCGAGGCCGATCTGCCGAACGTCCATGTCGAGTCGACCATGGACGGCGCGGCCGAGCGGGTGGTGGAGCTAGCGCGATGAGCATCCTGGTCGACTCGGACACCCAGCTCTGCGTCTCGGGCATAACCGGTCGCGAGGGAACGTTTCATTCGCTGCGCAACCGCGACTACGGCACACAGGTGGTTTCCGGCGTCACGCCAGGCAAGGGGGGCCAGGACGTGGAAGGCATCCCGGTGTTCAACACCTTCCACGAGGCGGTGGCCGAGACCGGCGCCAACACGGCGATGGTGTTCGTGCCGCCCCGATTCGCGGCCGACTCCATTCTGGAGGCGGAGGACGCCGGCATCGAGCTGATCGTGGCGATCACCGAAGGCATTCCGGCGCACGACGAGCTGCGGGTCTTCAACGCGCTCAAGAACCATAAACGCGCCCGCTTGATCGGTCCCAACTGTCCCGGGATCCTGTCGCCCGGCAAGGCGAATGTCGGGATTATCCCGGCCGCATTCTTCAAACAGGGCAACGTGGGCGTCGTTTCTCGCTCGGGGACGCTGACCTACCAGATCGGCAACGTGCTCGCCCAGCGCGGGTTCGGCAATTCCACAATCGTGGGCATCGGCGGCGACCCAGTCCCGGGCTCTGACTTCATCGACATCCTGGGAATGTTCCAGGACGACCCGGAGACCGAGTTGGTCGTGATGTGTGGCGAGATCGGCGGCGACGCCGAGGAGCGAGCCGCGAGGTTCGTGGCCGAGCACATGACGAAGCCAGTTGTGGCCTACATCGCCGGCTTTACCGCCCCGCCCGGCAAGACGATGGGCCACGCGGGTGCGATCGTCTCAGGCTCGCGCGGCACCGCAGCGGCCAAAGCCGAGGCGCTCGAAGCACGGGGAGTTCAGGTGGGGCGCACGCCGACCCACGTCGCTGAGTTGGCGGCGTCATTGGTCGGCACCGCCGGATCCGCGGCGGCGTAGGGTCATCCGCAACCGTCTCTGCATTCCGGCGCCGCGCAGGGCTGTAGGCTCGATCACTCGATGTCGGACTGGGCGCCGGATGTGGCAGGACGGCTTGAGCAGATCGATCGTCGCCTGCGCGAGATCCAGGCCGAGCTCGTGCCGGGCCGCGTTCCGCGCGAGACCTTGGTCCCGGTGACCCCTGGAGCGGGGGAGCCCATGCCGGAGCCCGCGCACGGCTCCGTGCCGGAGTCCGCGCACGACTCCGTTCCGGAGTCCGCGCACGACTCCGTTCCGGAGCTCGGTCAGAGCACCGGTCCCGATGATCGTCCTCGCGGCCGCTCGGGACCGCTGGCCGAGGCGCTCGAGCGAGCCCGCGACGCCCGCCTCAGCAGCTTGAATGCGGCCAGCGAGGACGAGGCCCACAGCCCGACCGCGCAAGCGCGCGAAGCCCCGCCCGCCGTACCCCAACCGCCACCGCCGCCCCAGCCCGAGCCGCCGCCTGTCCCGCCGGCACTCGGGCGGACCCTGCGCGCGGACCCGCGGCTGGACTTGCTCTCCGAATTGCAATCCAGCCTGGTTGCGGCCACGCGTGACCTGCTCGACGGTTATGAACGGGCCTCGGTCAGCGCCTCAGAGCGGCCGACGAATCGGGTCACGCTTTCGGCCGGGCCGTTCTCCAGTACCGAGTCGCTGCGTGCATTCGAGCAGCAGCTATCGCGCATCCCGGGAGTGCGAGACGTCGGCGTTCGTAACTACGAAGGCGCGAGCCGGGCGATCATCGAGGTCGAGCTGGACACCGAGGCCTGATCGAGAGCCCCGCGCCGATAGTGGGAGCCGGAAGCTGGTGTCGGGAGCCGGGGGCCTAGAAGCGTTCCGGGGACCCAGCGCGTACTCTTCGCTGGCGATGACGAAGCCGATCTCATTCGCCCGCGGGGCCCCCTCTCTGGACATCGTCGACGTCGAAGGACTCCGCGCCGCGGCCGAGAGCACGTTCGCCAATGATCCGGCTGGCGCCACCGCCTACGGGACGTCGGTTGGATATCTGCCGCTGCGGAAATGGATAGCCGATCAACACGGCGTCGCCGCGGAGCGAGTGCTGGTCACGAACGGCTCGATGCAGGCGGATGCGTTCCTGTTCGACGCGCTGGTAAGCCCCGGCGACTCGGTGGTCGTGGAGCGACCAACCTATGACCGTACGCTGCTGTCGCTGCGCCAGCGGGGTGCCGACGTGCGGCCAGTTGAGCTGGAGCAGGACGGCATCGACGTCGCGGCACTGGAGCGTGTGCTGATGGCCGGCACCAGGCCGAAGCTCGCTCATGTCATCCCAAACTTCCAGAACCCGGCTGGCTACACCCTGTCGATCGACAAGCGCGAGCGGTTGCTGGAGCTGGCCCGCGCCCATGGCTTCACGATCTTCGAAGACGATCCCTACGTGGCGCTGCGCTTCGAAGGGGAGCAGTTGCCGACGATTCTCTCGCTTGACGGTAAGACCGTCGTCTACGCCTCCTCGTTCTCCAAGACCGTCTGCCCTGGAATCCGGGTCGGCTATCTCGTCGGACCCGAGGATCTGATCGCCCAGATCGCCAAACGCGCGACGGGAAGCTACATCTCCCCCAACATGGTCGCGCAGGCGATCGTGTACGAGTTCTGCCACTCTGGCGCGCTCCAGCAGTCGATTCAGACTGTCAAGGCCGCGCTTCGAGACCGCGCCGAGACGCTGTGCCGAGCGCTCGAGCGCGAACTGCCGGACGCGCGATTTATCCCGCCTCAGGGTGGCTACTTCCTCTGGGTTGACCTACCACACGGCACTGACGTCGAGGCGCTGTTCCGGGCGGCCGCGGGACGGGGCGTGCAGTTTGTCAAGGGCACGGACTTCGTCCTCGAAGGAGCAGAGTCGAGCCTCCGGCTGGCCTATTCGGGAGTCACCCCGGCGGAGATCGAGGAAGGCGTCAAGCGGCTTGCCGAGGCATACGCGGAGGTCGCGGCGGTCGGTGTCGGCGCGGCATAGCGCTGCGTCAGTTCGCCCCGCGTCCTCCGATCACCGCAGGCAGCGTCCGCAGGATCAGGCGCAGGTCCTCCCAGAGAGACCAGTTCATCACGTAGAGGTAGTCGAGCTTGATCATCTCCTCGAACGGGATCCTCGTGCGGCCGAGAACCTGCCAGTAGCCGGTGATGCCTGGCGTCAGGTCGAGCCGGCCGCGAGCCCAGGTCTGCACCCGCTCGTCCTCGCTCGGGATCAGCGGCCGAGGACCAACAATGCTCATCTCCCCACGGAGCACATTCCAGAGCTGTGGCATCTCGTCCAGGCTCAGCCGCCGTAGCCAGCGACCGAGGCGTGTGATCCGTGGGTCGCGGTCCAGAAGCAGCCAATCCGGGTCGGCGCTCTGGGAGAGCAGCTCCGCTTGTAGCTGCTCGGCATCAGTAACCATTGTGCGTAGCTTGAGGAGCCGGAAACGGCGGCCACCGCGGCCGACGCGCTCCTGGGAGAAGAAGACCGAGCCTGAGGAGTCGAGCCTTATCGCGAATGCCAGCAGGGCAAGCAGCGGTGAGACGATGAGTAGCGTTGGCAAAGCGATTGCAACATCCATCGCGCGCTTGAGTGCGCGCGACGAGCGAGGCAACCAGGGCGGGTTGATGCCCAGCACGGCGACGCCCTCCACGTCGTCGATCTCCACCGCCGGTCCGAGAACATCGGAGAGCTTCGGCAACATCGACACCTTCAACGCTCGTTCGCGGCAATCTCGCAGCAGCAGCTCAAGTTCCGGCTCCTCGATCTCTCCACCCGCCAGCACGATTCTCGTGGCGCCGGTTAGCGCGACCACGTCCGCGAGGTCCGAAAGCGCCCCGAGTGCGGGCAGTCCGACTGGCACGTCGGCTTGTCCTTGATTCGGCGCCGCCAACCACCCAACCGGCTCAACCCCATATTCGGCGTGCGCGCGCAGCTTGCCCACGAGGGCGAGCGCCTGCGGACCGCTTCCCACGAGTAGTGCTCGCTCCCTGGCGACGACTCGCGCCGCGACAGCACGCACCACGGCTCTGAGCGACGCCACGAGCGTCGTGGTCGCCAGAGCGAAGATGACTACCTCGGCGAAATCGAGTCTGTGCATCCCGGTATAGCGCGAGTACAGCCATACCAGCAGGGTTCCGATCACCACGGCGTGGACCAGCCAGGGTAGGTCGTCGACGGTGGAATGGCTGATCCGCTTGACGTCGCGGTCGTAGAGACCATAGAGCTTGAACAGCACCAGCATGATCGGCACGGCGGCCAGCCCCCACAGCACCCGGACTGGCCTGAAGGAGCCCCCCAGCGGAATCGCCAGCACGACGAGCAGCGCAAGGATTACGGCGGCGCAGTCGCCGGCAGCCAGAAGGCGCCGGAGAATGACGTCGGGTCCCGTCCTCCGCCTGCTCCGCGGGGCCTCGATGCGGTCATGCCGGTCGAGTACCAGGCGCGAGGCAGATGAAGCGCCCATTAGCTGGGAGCAGGCACCGGTGCGCCGAGATCGATCTGCATTCCGCCGGCGCGAAGCGACGCGTCGGCAGCCTCGGCAAGGCGGACTACGTCGTGCGCCAGCTCGATCTGCGTGGGTCCGTGATGCTCGCCGCGCAGTCCGGCAACGAAGTCGCCCATCTGCAGTGATAGTGGCTCTTCAGTGGCGAGACGCGGACTGAGGATGTCTCCGCTGCGGTACGAAAGCTGGTACTCACCATAAGTCTCCGGATCCTTGTACTCAACGCCGCGGTCATAGATCTTGATCGGCTCGGTGCTCCCATCCTCGTAGACGACCATCTTTCTCGAGCCAACAACCACGGTTCGTCGGAGCTTGCTCGGCGCGAGCCAGCTCAGCTCGACATTGGCGATGAGCCCGGATCCGAACTCCATCGTGACGAATGCCACGTCCACGATCCCCGGAACAATCGAGTCGCGGCCAGTGGCGCGAATCGACAGGGGAGTGCAACCCAGCCAGTACCGCAGAATCGAGAAGTCGTGCGGGCCGAGATCCCAGATGACGCTTACGTCCCGCTGATGCAGACCGAGGTTGACGCGGCTCGAGGAGACGAAGTACAGCTCGCCCAGCTCGCCACTGTGGATCAGCTCGCGTACCGCGCGCACCGGCGGGCTATAGAGGAAAGTGTGGCCACACATGAGGTGGAGTCGGCGCTCAGCGGCCAGATCGATGAGGTCCGCGGCTTCGTCGGCCGACGGCGCCAGCGGCTTCTCTACGAATGTGTGCTTTCCGGCGTCGAGGCACCGGCGTGCCAATTCGAAATGAGTGAAGACGGGTGTTGCCAGCAGTACGCCGTCCACATGAGGATCGGCTAGCACGTCGTCCAGCTCTTGCGTCGGAGACACGCTGGGGTAGCGTCTGCTGAAGCGCGCTAGCCGCCCAGGATCCACGTCGCAGATCCAGCTGACCCTGACGTCGGTGCGCTCAACCAGCGCACGGAGCAGGTTCGGGCCCCAATAGCCCAGCCCAACCACCGCCACTTGGGGAAGCTCGGACCGCCCGCCATTGCCACTGCCGTTGTACCGGCGGAACCCGTTGCTATGCCCGTTGCCCAGTCGGTCAGTCACCTCGAGACCCACTTCGATCTGCGCATTAGCCGCCCCACTATTAAACCCCAATCTCTAGCAAAAACTCAGTTTTCGGACCACTGCAGAAAACGGCCCCGGGGTCCCCGCGCCCTCGCAACGGGGCGCTCCACGCACGCTACCAAAGACGGCAGTACCGATGTAGTTTCCGGCGAGAACGACCTCGGATCGAGCAGGCCGGTGCCTAGCTCAACGGTCGCAGAACACGGCCGACGCGCCCAGGTGAACCACGGGGAGCGCAAGCGCCGCAAACGTGTTCGCCGGCACGATCACCTTGTCGCCCTGCCCTCCGACCCCCCTCTCCCAGGATGAAAGCGCTCGAGCCAAGCACGCGCTCGTAGCCGCCTTTCAGCTCCTCGGCCAGGGATTGATGCTGCCGGGCTAGGTCCGCGCAGGAACGATTAGCGAAACTTGAGTGGATCCTGGGATGTTTAGTAACGGTGCGGACCCCACCGACCGGGGCAAGTCCAACGTCTAAGGAACGAATCAATGCACCGACGCATCACCGTCCCGCTTCAACCGTTCCGTCCTCGGCCGTCGGCCCAGGGCCTCTCGGTGCCTGCCTTAGCGCTCGCCGCTGCGCTTGCCCTGTTGGCCGTGCTCGTGCTCGCCGCGCCGGCGAGAGCTCAGTTTCAGCTGGGATTTCAGGACGATGGCTTGCAACAGCCGGTCGGGACCCCGGAGGCAACCGCTGCCTACAACGCGCTTCGGGCGGTGAATGGCTCGATCGTGCGTGTGAACGTCTCCTGGGCGCACACCGCGCCGGCGGCGCTCTCCGCCACCTTCCAGCCGACAAACCCAGCCGACCCGCACTACGACTGGGCCGCGACCGACGCCGCCGTGCGCACCGTGGCTGCCGAGCACGCCTCGCCGATGCTGATGCTGTTCGAGGCGCCGTCATGGGCCGAGGGTCCCGGCCGGCCCTCGTTCAGCGCCGTCAGTCCCGGCGCTTGGGATCCGAACCCGTCTGAATTCGCCGCCTTCGCCACAGCGGCCGCCCGTCGTTACAGCGGCACGTTTCCGGATCCGCTGCGTCCGGGATCCACCCTGCCGCGGGTCAAGCTGTGGGAGATCTGGAACGAGGAGAACCTCCCCTCCTACCTAGACGCTCCCGATCTCGTCGATGAGTACCGGGCGCTACTGAACGCCGCCTATCCCGCGATCAAGGCCGTGGCCGGTGATAACACGGTCGCGGTCGGCGGCCTGGGACCCGTCTCGTATGCCCCCCCGGCGTCGATCTCGGCGCTTACGTTCGAGACGGAGCTGTTCTGCCTTCGCCAGGTCGGCAGCGGTTACGCGCCCAGCACCTCGTGCCCGGCCCAGGCGCAGTTCGACGCGTTTGCAGACCACCCGTACTCCCTGGCGGCGACGCCGACCCTGCCGGCGGTGCTCCCCGGCGACACCCTCGTAGCGGACATTGGCAAGGTGGCCGCCGTCCTGCACGCCGCCGACCGGCTGGGCACCGTTGCTCCCAAAGGCCAGCACCAGCTCTGGGTGACCGAGTTCGCGTGGTTTACCTATCCGCCGGACACTCAGGTGGGTGACTCCCAGACAACTGCAGCCCGCTATGTCGCCTACTCGATGTACGAGATGTGGCGGGCGGGGACACAAATCGTGATTTGGCAGGTAATCCGCGACTACGCGGGCGCCATACCCTCGGGAGGCGGCGTGTACACCATCAGCGGCGCTCCGAAGCTCACGCTGTACGCCTATGCCTTTCCGTTCATCGCCGCCGTCCGTCGTGGTCGCGGCCTGGCGTGGGGCCGGGCTCCCGTGTCCCGGCGAATCAAGGTTGTGATCCAGCGCCGGCGCGGGCGTCGTTGGGTGACCGTCGCTAGGACCAGAACCCGCGCCGATGGCGTCTTCCTCGTCCACTTTCCGGCACGCGGCAACGGCCTCTATCGCGCCCGGTTGGCGAACGGTCGGCTGAGCTTGGCCTACAACTCGCGGCCGATCCCGGCCAAGCGGACCCATCTGGTGAACCCGGTCTAGTTCTAGTCCTGAGAAGGTCGGTTCGCTTGTTGAGGCGGCTCGAGCTTCTGTACTCAGCGCTTGCGAGCCCGGCCGCGAGCGCGGGCGCTGGCGCTGGTAGAGCTCACGAACACGGGCGAGCGCGGATTCAGGGAGCGAGCACGGCGGAAGTCGGCGACCGCAGCGGTAGCGTGGCCTGTCTCGGCCTCGAGCCGCGAGCGCACCAGCCAGGCGCTCCAGTTCTGCGACTCGTCGCTGGTCGCGCGCGTCGCATCGACAAGCGCCAGGCTCGGACGCCGGAGCTGCTCCAGGGACAGCGCGAGCTGGATTTGGGCCGAAGCGGACTTTGGCTCCACTGCCACGGCGCTGCGCGCGTCGGTCACGGCCAGATCCGCCTGGCCGGCGCGTGCTGCGGCTTGGCTTCTGCGAACCGCGGTCGTGCTGGCCAGCGGCAGTCCGATTGTCACGAGGCAGCCAAGAGCGATAACCGCCACGCCGACACGGACGCCGACGCGAGCCAAAGCGGCGCGCGGGGCGCCGCCCGACGGGGGGCGACTTTCGGCGATCCCATCCGATTGACTCTTGCTGACCCTAGCGCTGGGGGAGACCACGGCCGCGCACAGCAGCAAGAACGACGCTGACAGTGCCGGGACCTGCCAGATCCAGTCGGAAGCTGCCGATACCGCAAACGCAGCTATCGCCGCCGTAGCTCCTGCGGCAGATATGGCCCCTGACGCGCGGATCAGGGCACGGTCACCGATCCTCCGGCGCGCCCGAATTACTGCCCCCACTCCGGCGCCGAGAACCAGGACGAAAAACGAGACCAGCAGTGCTAGCCCGGGGATCCCGAGGTCCGAGAACGTCTCGAGATAGAGCGAGTGGGCGTTCTCGACATAGCTGTAGTACGGCGCCCGCGGCAACCAAACCAGCTGGAACGTTCCGGGACCGAAGCCGTTTGTCAGGTGGCCGTGAGTTGTCGCATTGACCGCCACCTTCCAGTAGTCGTAGCGCCCGTTGCCGCTAAGCGTGCCAAACCGGGCTGGCGAGTATTGGCTGAGCGCAGTCGTATTCCGGTGCTTGAAGTCGTTCCAGGCATGCGAGAGCCGACCCGGGGCGTTCCCCGCCACGGCTATGACGACCGCAACGACGACCAGAGCCAGCCCCAGCGCGCCGCCTTGGCGAAGGGTAAGGGGAAACAGTCCTCGGGACCCGAGGCGCCGCGAACTCGCCGAGATCGCCACCTGCGCCAGGCCGACGGCGGCGCAGACGAGGAGCGTCAGCAGCGCCAGCGACACACCTTCATGGCGCGCGGAAGCATTGCCCAGCCCTTGCTCGATCGCCGACCGATGTATCGCCGCAGCGATCAGCGCCACGCCGCCGGCAGCTGCAACCAGCGCGGTCAAGGCGCTCCACAGCCTTCCCGGCCCCAGGACGAAGAACACGATCAGCCCCACCGCCGCGGCGATCATTCCCCCCCGGGAGAAGGTTAGATAGCCGCAGAGGACGAGGACCGGAATCGCCGCGGCGGCGAGTGCGCGGACCGCGATCGTGCGCGCGCTGCAAGCGAGCGCCAGCAGCAGCGGCAGCCCCAGCGCCAGCAGCGCCGCCAGCGCGTTCCAGTAGTTCACCGGCCAGCTGAGGCGCCGCCGGGCGCCGGGTAGGAAGGTCACGGTCTGCTGCGCGCCGGGAAACAGCCCCGGCCTCAAGCGGGAGGCGAGCGCGAGGATGGCCACGACCGTGATCGCCGTGGCCAGCGCGGCGACCGTGTGCCTGAGGGCCCGCTCGCGGTCACGGCTGACCGCAACGCCGAGCGCGAACACGCCGAAGTAGGTGGTCACTTGAGCCAGGGTCTGCAGGCTGCGCTCGAAGCTGATCGTCCATGTCAGGCCGAGCGCCGTCCAGACCACGAAAGCGCCGAACAGGCCGACGGCCACCCACGCCATCCGCCCCAGGCCGGCGTCGAACAGGAGCGCGAACGCAGCTCCGACGAGGACGACCCACCAGACCGCGATTCCCACCTGGCTCCAGACCAGCTGGTCGTAGCCGCCACCATCGATCGCCATGTACAGCACGATGCAGCCCACCAGCGCCCAGACGGCCGCCGCCCGGAGCTCAAGCCACGGCGGCAATCGCCGTCTGCTCGCGCCGCGAGCGGCCCCCAGCTCAGCGTCCTGCTCTAGCCGAGCGGTCGGCTGCGCCGCGGACATCGATGCACGAGTTGGTCAGCTGTCGCGCCGCCGCCGCAAGACCGCCAGCCCGGCGGCGCCGGCGAACGCGGCGATGAAGACGATCGGCAACAGCACGCCGAGCCCACCACTCGACGAAGATCCCGTCAGCGCCTTCATGATCGCGGCGGTCGGTGAGAGGCCACTGCTCGTGGGCAGCTTCGACCGTGCGCCGCCGGCGTTCAATGCGCCCCCCACGCCCCCTCTGCCACTGGCCCCCGAGCGTCCGTTGGCGGTGCTGCCCGAGCTGGGTGTGGTCGCACGGGCGAAGGTGAGCGCGGCCCCGCCGGTAGCCCCTTGGGCCAGCATCTCTTGGCTGACGGCAGGCGAAATGCCGCTGCCAGAGCCTGGCCCGCCGCTGCCGGAGCCCAGCGGCGCCCCGGTATGGGTGCTTCCGCTTCCGCCTCCGACACTGGTGCTCGGCCGGTTGCCCTGAACGGTCGGCAACGGCTCGATGTACTGCGTAACGCTCGAGTTGCCGGGCGGCGTCAGCGTCGCGTTGCGCGCCTGCGCAGGCACGGCCGCGAACAGCGCCACCAGCGCGCTCGCCCCAGCGGCGAGCCACGAGCGCCTCCATCGACCGTGCTGCCCGAAGGGGTCGATACCCACGGCAACATCGTACCGCGATGGGTCAGAAGGTGAGCCGCACCCCGCCCGGCAACCGTCAGTGAACAGTGGTTTACTTTGTGGCGATGCGGCAGCAAGAGGTTCGTGCACTGGGCGAGCTGGCAGGCGAGGCGATCGGTGGCGCGGCTGCACGCATCGAGGAGATGCATGAGGGAATCGCAGGGCGAGTATGGGGCTCGCTGGGTATCGCGGCGGCACCCGTGAAGCTCATCCACGAAGGCGTCTCCCACGCGGTCTACGCTGCGGTGAGCGGCGCTTTGCGGAGTAGTGCCCGTGCCGGCGCGGAGGCCGTGAGCCTGATGCGGCGCCCCGAGGCGCCCTCACTCGAGCGCGAACCGCGCGGCCGGATTGCGATCGGCGCTTTGAACGGCGCGTTCGGCGACCGGCTCGAAGAGAGCGGCAGCCCGCTGGCGATTCGCATGGCTGTCCACCATGGCGGCGAACCGGTCGAGCCCACGCGCTCCGCGCTGCGCGGCGCGTTTCCAGATGCCACTAGCAGGCTGGCGATCTTCCTCCACGGCCTGTGCGAGACCGAGGAAGCGTGGATGCTGGGCGCGCACGAGCTTGTTCCCTACGGCCCGCGGTTGCGGGCGGAGCTCGGCTACACGCCCATCTACGTCCGCTACAACAGCGGTCGCCACATATCCGACAACGGCCGCGATCTGGCCGAGCTGCTCGAAGCGCTCACCGCCGCGTGGCCGCTTGCGCCAAGCGAACTTGCGCTGATCGGCCACTCGATGGGAGGGCTTGTGAGCCGGAGCGCCTGTCACCAAGGGGCGGGCATGGAATGGGTGACGCAGGTTCGTCACGTGTTCATGCTCGGCTGCCCGCACCTCGGTGCGCCGCTGGAGCGAGCGGCGAATGCCGCCAGCGCCAGGTTGGCGATGCTGCCCGAGACCAAGACGATGTCCAGTGCGCTCAATCTACGCAGCGCCGGGGTCAAGGATCTTCGTTTTGGCTATCTGCTCGAGGACGACTGGCGCGATTACGACCCGGACGCCTATGGCAAGCGGCCCGCCACCGAGATTCCGTTTCTGCGCTGCGCCAACCACTACTTCGTCTCCGCCAGCCTCTCGCGCGACCCCGACAGCATCGCCGGCAGGCTGCTCGGTGATCTACTGGTCATCGGGCCGAGCGCCTGGGCGTGCGGCGAGAAGGGCAAGAAGCTGACGTTCCCCGTCGATCACTACCGCCACGTGGGCGGGATCAACCACTTCCAGCTGTTGAACCATCCGGCGATCTACGAGCAGATCCGCAAATGGATTGCCGGGCGGCCGATGCTGCCGCCGGGCCCAACCGAGGCCGGTGCCGTGGCCGACGCCGAGCTCGTCGGCTAGGCGCCGCTTGCGGCGAGCCCGTCGGCGAGACGCCGCTCGCGGCTGTTGCGCTCCGCGGCGGCCGCTCAGCGGCCGTAGCGCTCTCGGCCCAGCACCAGCTGCTCTGGCAGGGCGATCCGCGGCGGCGGCGAGGGGTCGGCAAGCACCGACACCGTCTCCGCGACACTGACGGTGACGGTGGCGGTGCCCGCGCCGCTGGCCACAGTCACCACGCCGTCATCGTTGCTCGCCACCTGCCCCTCGAGTCCAGGCTCGATTCCGGACTCCTTGAGGTAGTGCAGGAGGTCTTCCGCTTCGTTCTCCAGCCGCAGGATCGTCACCTTGGAGCCAGGCTCACAGTCGGCCAGCGGCACGCCGTCAATCCGCTCGCCGACGCGGATCGGATGGCCATGGGGACAAGTCTTGGCATCCCCTACGCTGGAGCGTACGTAGGCCTCAAAGCGCGGCGTCATCGCGTGTTCCAGCCGCTCGGCCTCCTCGTGGACATCGTCCCAGGGAACGCCTACCACGTCGGTCAGGAAGCGCTCGATCATTCGATGGCGGCTGACGATGCGCTCGGCGTGCTCCCGGCCCCGGGGAGTGAAGCCGATCGAGCGGTCGCGATCGCGCGCGATATACCCGTCGCGCTCCAGCCGCCCCAGCATCTCGTGGACGGTGGGCGCAGACAGCTGCATGGCGCGCGCCAGGTTGGCCCCCGTCATCGGCAGCCCGGCCTCGAACAACCAGAAGAGGCTCTCCAGATACTCCTCCTCCGCGGTCGTTGCGCGCTCGGCGGCCATCGCTTCAGACGATCGTAGCGGGCTGTTGCGGCCCCGCCCAAGGGCTAGGATCGCACTCAGTGTCGCTCCCGCTCAAGCCCCCGATCGAACCGCAACTGGCGCGCTCTCGGCCAGAATTGCCGGCCGGCGAGGAGTGGTGCTACGAGCCGAAGTACGACGGGTTCCGCGCAATTGCATTCGTCGACGGCGACGAGCTGATGATCCAGTCGCGGGGTGGGAAGCCACTCGGTCGTTACTTCCCGGAACTGGCCTTCCCCGCCGGGCGCTACGTGCTCGACGGCGAGATCGTGATCGACGTCGATTCGGATCCCACCCACCCCAGGCAGGACTTTGGCGCCCTGCAGCAGCGCATCCATCCCGCGACGTCGAGGATCGCGATGCTGGCTGAGCAGACACCGGCGCGCTATGTGGCTTTCGATCTGCTGGCCCGCGACGACGAGTCACTTCTGGGGCGGCCGTTCGCCGACCGCCGGGCGGCACTCGAGGATTTGGTCCTCGGCGGCGCGCTAACGCTCACACCGGTGACCGGCTCGCGCGAGCAGGCCGAGCCCTGGCTTCTGTCGGGTGAGGGCGTGGTGGCCAAGGAGGCCAACGCCCCCTACCGCCCGGGACAGCGCACGGGCATGGTCAAGGTCAAACGGCTGCGGACGATCGACGCGGTAATCGTCGGCTACCGGCCGGGCAAGGAACCGGACACCGTCGGGTCGCTGATCCTCGGGCTGTACGACGACGGGGGGAGGATGCATGTCGTGGGGCACTGCTCGGGATTGCGCGCCGCCGAGAAACGGGCGCTGCTCGGGCGCCTGGCGGCCTATGAGACGGGTAAGCGCGGTCACGGCGACCCGAGCCGCTGGAAGAACGAGAAGGAGCTGGAGTGGATCGAGCTGCGCCCCGAGCTGGTCGTGGAGGTGACTTACGATCACACCAGCGGCGGTCGCATCCGCCACGGCACGAAGATCCTCCGCTGGCGCGAGGATAAGCCGCCGCGAGAGTGCAAGCTGGAGCAGATGACCTGATTAGCCGGGGCTCGGCCGCCGCGCAGGGCGCGGCGGTCGAGCGCGCGCTGCTAGTTGTCGCGTAGGAAGGCTATATAGCTTGACAGATATATAGCTATTCTGGCATACTCCGGCGCCGCATGGCCGCTGTTTTCGAAGCCCTGGCCGAACCCAACCGGCGTCAAATACTCGACTTGCTCGTCACCTCCGAGCGCCCGGTCGGGTATCTCGTCGACCGCTTGGCGCTGAGCCAGCCCGCCGTCTCAAAGCATCTGCGCGTGCTGCGCGAGGCCGGATTGGTCGAGGTCCGTGGCGAGGCGCAGCGTCGGCTCTACCGGGTCCGTCCGGAGCCGCTGCAGGAGGTTGCGGCGTGGATCGAGCCCTACCGCTGGATGTGGACTGAGCGCCTCGACGCCCTCGAGCGGCACCTCGACACCACACCCGATCAACCAGAAGGAGAGAGCGAATGACGACGATCGACCAAGCACGGTTCGGAGACGTGGAGCAGACCGAGGCCGGAGCCTGGCAGCTCCGCTTCACCAGACTCCTGCGCCATCCGCAGGAGAAGGTGTGGCGGGCGATCACCGAGGCCGAGCAGCTCGCGCACTGGTTCCCGACCACGATCGAGGGCGAGCGTCGGGCCGGGGCGCCGCTGCGGTTTTCGTTCCCGGAGCACAGGTACCCGCCGTTCGACGGTGAGATGACGGCGTTCGAGCCGCCGGCAGTGATGGAGTTCCGCTGGGGCCCCGACGTTGTGCGCATCGAGTTGCGCCCGGTTCCCGGCGGCACCGAGCTCACGCTCCTGGACACGCTCGAGGAGCGGGGCAAAGCCGCTCGCGACGGCGCCGGGTGGCATACGTGCCTCGACGCGCTCCAGGCCGCGCTCCAGGGCCACGAGCGGGCACGGGAGCAGCTGAGCCGACCAGACTGGAGCGAGCTTCACGCACATTACGTGCACAGCTTCGGTCCCGAGGCGGCCACGGTCGGACCGCCCCAGTAGACCTGCGAGGCCTGAAAGCATGAGGGGGTGCCGATCCCGGGCATCCCCAGCACCGTGCTCGTCGCTCCGGACGCGTTCAAGGGGAGCTTCGACGCGCCAGTCGTGGCGGCGGCGGTGGGCCGCGGACTCCAGTCGGCGGGGATCGAGGTCGACTGCTGCCCCGTCGCCGACGGCGGCGAGGGGACGCTCGACGTCCTCGCCGCAGCGCTGGGAGCCGAATCGCGTCCAGCCGTGGTCAGCGATCCGCTGGGTCGCGAAATCGAGGCCTCGTTCGCGCTGGCGCGCGGGCGAGATAGCGCGACGGCGATCGTCGAGACGGCCGCGGCCAGCGGCCTGCATCTGGTCTCCGAGCTAGAACGGGATGCGGTCAGGGCCAGCACGTTCGGGACGGGTCAACTGATCGCCGCTGCACTCGACGCTGGGGCGAAAACCGTGTTGATCGGCGCCGGCGGCAGCGCCACCACCGATGGCGGTGCCGGAGCGATCAAAGCGCTGCGCGAGGCCGGGGTTCCCGGCGGCGCTCGCCTCGTCGTCTTATGCGACGTTCGCACGCCGTTCGAGGGAGCCGCCTATGTGTTCGCCCCCCAGAAGGGCGCAGACGCCGAGCAGGTACGGCGTCTGACGGCGAGGCTTCACGCTCAAGCTCGCCGTCACGGCGATCGCGACCCGCGCGGGATCCCGATGACCGGCGCCGCCGGCGGGCTCTCGGGCGGGCTGTGGGCCGCGTTCGGCGCGGAGCTTCAAGCGGGCGCGGCATTCGTGCTTGACGCGCTCGGCTTTGACCGGCGGCTGCGCAACTCGCGGGCTGTCATCACCGGCGAGGGCAAGCTCGATCAGCAGAGCCTGGCGGGCAAGGCGATCTCCGAAGTGGCAACGCGTGCGCGCCAGATCGGCGTGCCTTGTCATGCCGTCGTCGGGAAGCGGGCGCTTGACTCGTTCGGCGCCCGCGTGCTCGACCTCCAAGCCATCCTCGAGGCCTCGACCCTCGAGCAGCTCGAGGCAGCCGGCAGGCGCTTGGCGGCGGTTCTCTAGTCGGTCGCGGCTCTAATCGGTCAGCTCGGGCGGCTGCGGCTCGCGCCCGCCCTGCGGCGAGCCGTGCTCGGGCAGGCTGGCCAGCTGGCGTTTGTCCTCCACCAGCGCCGCCCGGCAGAAGCCCTCCCCAAACGGCGTGAGGTGAATGCTCCGGCGCACGATCTTCGCGTAGCGCACCGAGTGCAGCGCCTCCAGCACGTCGGGCTGCGCCTCCACCACCTGGTAGCGCTCCGGCTCGCGCAGCGTCTCGCGGGAGAACCAGATCAGGCCCAGGCGATTCAAGTTCGTGAGATAAGAGGGCACGCGCTCCGCGTAACGGCACCCGGCCCGCGCACCGATCATGCTCAGCCCCGGTGCCAGCAGCCTGGAGTTGATCAGCCCTAGAGGGCCGCCGGTGCGGACGTCGATCGACGGCTGGGGGCCTTGGAACAGCAGCAACTGCAGGATGCGCGCCTCGTCCGGAGCCAGCGACTCGACCAATCGGTCATAGGCGGGGTGCGAATCCTCTTCGTAGTGGACATCCCGCGACCGGTAAAGCAGCTCCTGTCCCCGGCGGCTGAGCGGAACCTCGCCATCGCGATAGCGCGTTTCCTGAACCACCCTGCCCGGGTACGCGCGCAGCGCGGGAGTGGCGATCGTCTCGACCATCTTGCGCGCCACATCTCCGCCCGGCACCGCCTCCGCGACCCTGCGCGCCACCTCGGCCCCCGGCATCGATTCGGACCGCGAACGCTCGTCGCCGTCGGCTCCGGGGGCCCCTTGCTGCTCCAAGGCTCCCTCTCCGAGCAACTCACGGGTGGCCGCTTGCGCGGCGTCGCGGATGTCCTCCACCAGCTCCCCAGCCTTCTGAGGCGCAGCGGCCACCTCGAGCATCCTCCGCGCGAGGCGGACGCCCACCTCCACCGAGAACTCCGTGGTGTGCCAAGCGGCGCCGGCGGCCAGCCGCGCCACGCCCGGCAAATCGCCGAAGCCGGCGCTTGGCGCTTCGCGCTCACTCATCCGAAGATCCCGAGGTGGATCAGGCCTCCGACGAAGCCCATTACAGCACCGTGGAGGTAGAGCATCCACTCGTCCTCTTTGATCGCCGCGCGCATCATCTCCACGAAGTCGGCGGGCGGCAGCTCCCTGGTCCGCTGGGCGAACAGCTTGCGGATGTTCTCGCTTTGCTCACGGCCGAAGTCGGGATCCTGAAACGGAGTCATCGTGTACTCGCTGGAGCCTCGGGCGAAGGCCTCGGTGATCTCGTCGTACTCGCTGGGGCCCACGGCCACGCGCACCGCAGCCCTGAGCGGTCCGGCGGCGCGGTCGATCGCCGGCCCCATCGCCTCGTGCAGCATCTGCTCGGTGCGATCCCCTCGAGGGCCTTCCAGCAGCTCGCGGCCGAAGTTCTCCATCGTCACTACGTCCTCGGCGATGATCCGAGCGTAAACCTCGGCGGCCTGCTCCTGGCGGCGGACAAACAGGCCCTGGAACGTGAAAGGGCCGACCTTGCGCCGCTCGGGCGGCTCGAAGATGACCCACATCCCGAGCAGGTTCGTCGTCCAGCCCACGATCACTCCCAGCACCGGCAGCAGCCACCAGTCCGGGACGAAGTGTGTGATCGCCGCCACCGGGATGCCGAACAGAAAGCCGAACAGGAAGCCGAAGTTGACCATCAGACGAAGCTCCCGAGCGCCGAAGTCGCGGAAGATCTTGTTGACCAGCGCCGGGTTGCGCTCGAAGTGGTCGATGACCATGACCTTCGGGTCGAGCAGCTGGTCGATGTGCAAGCCGATTTCGTCGGTGATCTGGTGCATGATCTCCGGGAGCTGTTGCTGCACCCTGGCGTAGAGCGCCTGCTTGGCGCGCGGAGGCACGTTCGCCCACAGCCCAGGCTGCTCCTCGCGCATGGTCTGATCGACGATCTCGGGCACCTTGGGCCTGAACATGACAGCCATCTGCTCGGCGATCTTGTCCGGCTCGAGCTCGTTGAAGAACTCCTGAGGCGTGCCGAGCTTGGCGATCGCCTTGTCCACGCAGATGCTGCCCATCTTCGCTGCCCGGGCGGGCACGATGCCTTGCCAGCCGATGCCGCCCTGCATGACCCCGGGGATCTCCTGCAGCTTGCGAGGCAGCAGCCGCGAGAGGTCAAACAGACCGGGGACCTCGACGCCGTGGAAACGCACTGGGTTGAACAGCATGATCAGGCCGCTCCAGTTGATCAGCCACCCGACCGCGCCCGTGAAGAACGGGATCGTCAGCAGCCTGATCCACTCGCTCGTGCTCACCCGACGGGCCTCGTCGGTGAAAGACCCTACATGCGCGTAGCCGTCAGTGCTTGAACGCCTGCTTCTTGGTCCCGGGCATCGGCGAGTCGAGCGACTGAAGGAAATCGGTCTCGACCTTCAGGTGCTCGAGCAGCAGGTCCGCCAGGTCCTGGTGCATGCCGGCCCGGACGACAATTCGCAGCACGCTCAGGTCTTCACGGTTCTTTGGAAACGTGTAGGCCGGGACCAACCAGCCGTGCTGGCGCAGGCGCTCCGAGACCTCGAACACCGTGTAGTTGCGGACCGCGGGGTCGACCGCGAACGAGAACACCGGAAGCTCGCGTCCCTCGGTGAGCAGGTTGTAGGGACCGAGCTTGGCGATCTCGCTGGAGAGGTAGACCGCCACGTCCTGGGCGTTTTGCATGACGTGTCGGTAACCCTCCCGCCCCAGCGCTACGAACAGGAAGTACTGGGCGATCACTTCGCTGCCGGGCCGCGAGAAGTTGAGCGAAAACGTCGGCATGTGGCCACCCAGGTAGTTGACGTCGAAGACCAGCTCCTGAGGCAGCGCCTCTTTGTCGCGCCAGATGGCCCAGCCGACGCCGGGATATACGAGGCCGTATTTGTGTCCTGAGGCGTTGATCGACAGCACCCGCGGGATGCGGAAGTCCCATTCGAGCTCCGGTTGCAGGACTGGCGCCACGAAGCCACCCGAGGCCGCGTCCACGTGTAGGGGAACGTTCACGCCGCGCTGCTCCTGGAGCTGGTCAAGGGCCGCTGCGATTTCCTTCACCGGCTCGTAGCTGCCGTCGAAAGTCGAGCCCAGCACCGCGACCACGCCGATCGTGTTCTCGTCGCACTGCCCCGCGGCGTGCTCGGCGTCGAGGTGGAAGCGGTCGCCCTCCATCGGCACCAGTCGCGGCTCGACGTCCCAGTAGCGGCAGAACTTCTCCCAGCAGACCTGCACGTTGATGCCCGTCACCAGGTTCGGCCGGTCGGTCGGCTTGCCCGCGTCATTCATCCGCTTGCGCCAGCGCCACTTCATCGCCAGCCCGGCCAGCATCGCCGCTTCGCTGGAACCCGTGGTGGAGCAGCCTGTGGCGGTCCCTCCTTGCGGGGAGTTCCACAGCTCGGCCAGGATGTTCACGCATCGAGCCTCGATCGCCGCCGTCTGCGGATACTCGTCCTTGTCGATGATGTTCTTGTCGGCGGTCTCGGCCATCAGCCGTGCGGCCACGGACGGCATCCAGGTGCTGACGAAGGTCGCTAGGTTGAGACGGGCCTGGCCATCCAGCAGCAGCTCGCTGGAGAGCAGCTCGTAGGCGAGGTCCTCGCCGATGCCCTCGTCGGGAAGAACCCGGCTGGGGACCTGGGTCCCGGGGTCCTCCCGGCGTAGCGCCATTGCCTCCGAGGCGAGGGTGCGTCGCGGTACGTGCTGCTGGCTGAGCGGCATGGCGGCTTCCTCCTTCGAGAATGGGGAGGCCCTATTTATCAGGGCGCGCCTGCGCGCGCCCTTTTTAAATCGGCCGCCTTCGCGCTCAGATCCGCGGCGGTGCGCTCTGGCCCAGCGGCCGCCCGTGCCGGTCAAGCGCAAGCTCTGCACACGAACGTTTGCCGCCCAGTCGCCGCTATGCCAGCCTGACTCCGGACTCCTGGTCGCCGGGTGCCCGCTAGCGACGGGCGTTGTGCCGCGCCTTGCAGTCGGGCGTCACCAGGAACAGATCGGCGCTGAGCGCGGGCATTTGCGCCCTGATCTGCCTCACGTCCCGCGGGCTGCCCCCGTCCCAGATGTCCCTCACGGCCATCCGGCACGTGGTCCTCAGACCCAGCATGGTGCGGTCGGCCAAGGCGGGCGCGGCAGTTGTGGTGGGGTTGATGAACGCAACCGCCCGCCCGCCTCCGGCCAGCGCCTTGGACCACACGCTCACGCCCCCTTGCACGGCGACCATGCGGCCCTGAGCGCCAAGGGGGTCCTGGTTTATGGCGATCGCGGTTCGGTTTCGCAGGATCTCAAGGCTCGCTGCCGAGAGCTGCGAGATATCCGCGCTCACCATGAGCGGCGCTGCCAGCACGACCCACATCGTGAACTGAGCCCTGAACTCGCTGTCCGTCAGGCCCTCGTCCGGAACCAGGTAGTCGGGGTCGTTCCAGTGCCCCCGGCCCGCTGCCCCCGGATGCAAGGAATCCGTGATGATGTTGATGACCACGGCACCGAAATCGACGGTGCCCGGCCACCCTAGGTCGGGGCCCGTCCGCCAGCTGGTGGCGATCTTCGATCCGAACGAGTACGAGTTGAAGGCCGACTGACCGTAACTTGGGTTGCCGTAGATCGACTCGCCCGGAAACGAGCCGTTAGCGACCGCCAGCAGCATCGGCCGACGGGGGGCATCGGTGCGGATCGCTTGCGCGAACTGGCGGTAGACCTCGTCCTGGCTGAGGCCCAAGGTATGGGCGCCACAGAAGTCGACCTTGACCGCATCGAAGCCCCAAGCGGCGAATTCATCGATGTCCGACTGGTAATGGCCATAGCTGCCGCCGTTGTCGCAGCCGATCCGACCGGCGTCGGTGTAGATGCCCGCCAGTAACCCGCGAGAATGGATGTACGCGGTCAGCCAGGGCATTCCGAATGGCCACTGACGAGGATCGGCCACGATCTGTCCCAGCACGTTGCGAGCCCCATACCACCAGCCCGCGTCCAGCCAGACATAGCGATATCCGGCGCCCCTCATGCCGCTGGCAGCCACGTCGTCCGTGAGCTGCTCCACGATTTGCTGGTCGATCTTGGGTCCGAACGCGTACCAGGTGTCGACCCCCATGTACGGCGTCGGCGGCGACAAAGGCGTGATGCCAAGCGATCCGATCGCGGCGGCCGAAACCGACGTCGTTGGCTTATGCGGCGCCGCCGCGGCCGACTGGACCGCGCTTGCCGCCGCCAGGATCGCCAGCACGGCGCACAGATGAACAAGCCCTCGCTTCAGCACCCCTAGTCGGCGGAAGCCTAGCGTGGCGGCTGGCAGCCGATGTCAATTAGATGGCGATTGAAGGCTGCACGATCGCGGTCGGGACGGAATGGGTCGCCTCCGTCACGCAACAGCGCCGCCACACGTTCCAGGTCGAACAGCAGCGCGAGCTTGCCGGGCGGGTCATCCCATTCGCCGCCGTCGTAACGAGCGGCCCAGGCCGCGAGTGCGGCGAGCGCCTCTACTTGCACCTCGTCTTCCCACCATCCCGCCCGGACCATCAACCGGTAGCGGTCCCGCAGCATGCAGACGTCGGACCACAGCTGCTGGAACCACAGCCACCGCTCGCGGGGATAGAGAACCCGCCAAGTGAGTGGCCACCGCTGCTCGTCGCCCGGTCCCTCCCAGGCCTCGGCGTCTTGCTCGAACGAGCTCACGACGGCTGGGCCAGCGCGCGCAGCCGGCGGTCTCCGAACCACATTCGCAAGCGCACCTGTACGGGGGCGATGCTTCCGTACAGCAGCAGGGCGTGGCCGCCCGGCAGCTGGCGGAGTGCCTCCGGCGCAATCAGCGGTCTCCGCCGGCTGGCCACGGATCGGGTAGTCCCGCCCGTCCCCGTGGTGTAGGAGTTCTCGCGCGCCTCCTCCTCGCCGGCCAGGGACGCGAAGTAACGAAGCGTCTCGAGGTCGGCCACTCCCGGCAGCAGCATCCGTGCGCGGTGGCTGTTGACGACCGTCTCTGCCTGCTGACCGTAGCGGCTTCGGGCTTGCGCCAGGTCATGGAAGATCGAGACCAGCTGGATGTTGTGGCTGGGCGCCGTGGACGCAACCTCGCCGAGATTCGGCAGCGGCGCAACGTTGCCGGCCTCGTCGAGGCACAGGAGCAACGGCAGCGCCAAACGACCGCCCTCCCTGGTGGCCGTCTCGTAGGCCCGGTCAACTACTTCGGAAAGCAGCGCCAGGAAGATTGGCCGGAGCAGCTTCGACGATTTGGCATCGCCAATTAGGTAGAGCGTCGCCGGCTGGGAGAGCAGTCGCTCCGCCGTGATCTCACATGAGCGTGCCGAGTGCGCGACGCGCGTGAAGCGGTATGCGCGCAGCAGCGTCTGTGCGGTGGCCTCGATCGACGACCGCGTCCGGTCAGCCTGCGTCTCGAAGGCGCGGACGGCGTCGTAGGCGGCGCTTGCTCCATCGCGCTCTGCGTCTTCGACGGCCGAGCCCGAGAGCTCGAGCAGCGTCCGGTCGAGCTCGCGGCTGCCCTGCCCGTATATCCACCGCACGACGGCATCCATCCCGGCGCCGGTCCTGGCGGCGGCGTAGAGCAAAGGCGCCAGGCGCTGCTCAGCCGCCAGTGACCAGAACTCGCCGCCGTCCACACCCCGTTTGTCGACCTCCGCGGCGCCCGCAAGACGCCAGGCAACCTCCAGTGCCCCGTCCCAGGTTGCTGCCCCATGCAGTGGCGACCAGGTGTGCGATTCCGTGCCCGCAAGTCTGAACGGGTCGAAGATCAGCGTTTCGCCCAGAACACGACGGCGGCGCAATGTCGAGGCCAGGAGATCGTTCTTGATCGAGGATGCCACGGCCGGACCGTTCCACTCGAGCAGCGCCGGTATCGCCAGCCCTGAAGACTTGCCCGACTGCGGTGGGCCGAAAGCCACGAGCGCGTGCCGCTCCTCTGCGCGCAGCAATCGTCCGCGGTGGCGGCCCAGCGCGAGCCGCGGTCCGCGGTCGGCTGCTCGTGGCCCGCGCAGCGCCGACAACTCTCCCGATCCCGCAAAGCGCGCGCCCGCGTTCCGCCTGCCCCCGGGCACTACCGATGCCACACGTCTGGCGAGCGCCACCAGCGTCGCCGCGGGTAGGGCCAGGAGCGCGAGTGCGCCATAGAAGCCGCTGGCACCGGGAAGACGTCCGCGGACGCCCGCAGGCCAGGCGGCCGCCGGATCGGAGAGGTGCGCGGGCAGGTGGGCAACCACGCCCGCCAGCTGACCGCCGCCGAGAGGCGGCCAACCGTTTCCGAACAGGGCTCCTGCCAGACCGCCCCACGTCCAGACCACCGCCGCCAGCGTCAGCGCCGAGCCCACCGCCACCAGCAGCGCGACCTCGGACGGGTTTGTGCCCTGGCGCTGGCTCATCACGCGATCCGCATGCCGGTGTCGGTGTCGGTCAGGCGCGACTCCAGCCGGGACCGGTAGTGCTGCACGACGAATGAGCGTGAGCCCACCCGCCACAGCGCCTGACCGCCAGAGAGCATCGCCAGGAGTCCCGCTTCAGACTCCGAGAGGCCGAGCAGCGTGCGGGTCAAGGGGATCTGGCTCTCGTCCTGGTGATAGACGATCCTCGTAGAGGCGTCAGCGATCAGGCCCTCAGCGATCCTGGCGGCGCGCGATCCGGCGTCGCCGGCGGCTTGCAGATCGGCGAGCTTGTGCAGGACCACGAGGTTCATCACCCCGAACTGCCGGGCGAGCTTGAAGTTCGACTGAAACCACTCGCCCAGCCCCGTGTGCTGGACGATCTTCCACGACTCGTCGGCGACATTGATCAGTCGCTCGCGCCCGGGACGCTCGGCCATGCGGGACAGCAGCGCGCTCATCCAGGCCGTGGCGCAGGCCATCAAGATCCCCACCGCGGGCGAGTCCCGCAGCGCGTGGAGGTCCAGTACCAGCAGGCGGGCTTGGAGGTCAAGGCCTGGCGTGGTCGGGCCATCGAACAGCCCGCGGAGCGGACCCTCGCACAGATCCTGGAGCGCCAGCGCCACGCGGCGCGAGTCGACCGCCAGCCGCTCCGGCGCCGTGCGCAGTCGTTCGGCCATCTCTGCCGTCGGCGAGAACAGGACAGCGGCGATCTCCGGCAGCGTCGGATCGCCAGCGCGCTGGGCCCTCACCGCGCGTAGGCCCTCGCGGAGCGCTGCCGCCTCGACCTGAGTCAACGGCCCGCCGAGGGCGGTCACGCTCACGGCGCGCAGGAGCTCCAGCTGGGCGTGCTCTTCGGGGCGTGAGGCGAGCGGGTTGAGCCGCACGCCGCCCCCGGGGGTCAACGAGATCGGCTGCACCCCGGCCGCCTCACACAAGGGGCCGTACTCGCGTTTGACGTCGAGTACGAACGCCCGGCGGCCAAACAGGAGCATGCGCCACAACAGCGTCTTGACGAGTGCGCTCTTGCCCTGCCCGAGCTTGCCGAGGACGATCACGTTCGGGTCATCGAGCACGCCGTCGCCGTAGAGGACCCAGGGGTCGTAGCAGAACGCTCCGCCGCTCGAATCGCGGCCGATGAATACGCCGCGCCCGCCGAGCCCGCCGGCGGCCATGAAGGGGTAAACGGCTTGCGCGTGACGGGTGGTGGCGCGGATGCCCGGGCGCTCAACCGAACGCACGCTCATCGTGACCTCCGCATGGCCCTGGCGAGCGCACGCTCATCCCCGCCTCCTGCCTTGCCTGCCCGAGCGCGCGGACCGGCGCCGTCCGGCGTCACCGGAGCCCCCTGCACAGCGGCAGCGTGAACGTGAACGCCTCTGCCTGCTGACCGTACATCCGGTGGAGCTCGAGCCGAGCGCGCGCGGCGTGCTCGAGCACCTCGGTGCTCGCGCGGCGCAGATCGTCTTCGTCCCTGCCGGTCACGGTGACGAACCCGGAGAGGCGGACTTCGCCGTGACCCGCCGCGAGCTCCGACTCCCGCCGAAGTGTGGCCTCCTGCGCCTGGCGCTGGCGCGCCGTCTCCAGCTGCCCGAAGCGGTGGCGCAGCTCCCGGTCGGCGCGGTCACGAGTGATTGCGGCCTCCACTTCGCGGGTCGAACGCTCAGGAGGAATCGGCTCAAACGTGACGGCCACCGTCCGTACGGCGCTCGAGCGCCCGAGCAGCGCATCCATGAACATCGGCGAGACATCGACCCGCGGCCAGCCGCCGATCCAGTACGTGGCGTGCACGGCGCCATCGGAGCAGTACTGGTCCCAGCCCTCGCTCGTCCCCAATGGCCAGGCCCCGGAGTGGCCCAGTCCTTCTCGCCCGGGGTCTGCCGCCTCGAGCGCCGCAAGCTCCGAGCGAGCGTAGGGGTCGAATGCGGTCCGCAGAGCCCGGGCTAGCTGCCGCGAGCTAAGAGCACCAAGCACGGTGACCTCCGCCGCCTCCAAGCCCTGAGCCACGCGCTCGGTCTGCTCGACGAGCGCCCGCGCCGGCGCCTCGGCGCCCCGGTCACGGACCCGGCGGGCGTCGATCTGTACGGCGATTAGGATCTCGTGCTGCTGCGTCACCCGCGCTGTGGTGCCGATCAACTCGAGGTAGGACTCGATCATCGGCGTGCCCCGTGGTGGCACCGTTGGATCACGTTCGTCGTGGAGCCAGCGGGCCAGCTCATCGCCCTGTGCCGGCGCTGTCCGCTCGATCCACTGAATCCGCCTGAGCGGCGTGCGGGCGGCGCCTGACAGAACTAGTCCCCAGCGCGCCAGCCGTCGCTCCTGAGCCTCTGCTTCGAGTAGCGAAAAGGCCAGAACGCGACAGGCGAGCACCGCGGTCATCCGACGCCCGGACTGCTCCCGGATCACCCCGATGCGGCGCTCGCGGTACGGAAGCTCACCGATCTCCACGCCGCGCAGCGCCGCCGGCGGCTGGCCGTCGGGTTCGCCGAGCTCATGCGGCGGCCGCTCCAGCCGGGCGCGAAGGCCACGAGTGGGCACGTCTGAGGTATGCCGCGTGCGCCCCCGCAGGCGTCGCATCAGGAACAGTCCCGCGACGGGTGCCCACTCCTCGAGCGTCCGCCCGCCCGCAGGCAACACCGCGAGCGCCACGCAGGCCCCGAACACGAGCAGCGCCAGCGCGGCACCGGCGCCGTTGGGTGAGGCATCAAGTGACCCGACCGCCAGCAGCGCGCCCAGCGCCAGCAGCGTCGCCTGGCCGGCGCGAACCGGACCGAGCAGCCCTCGCCGCTCGATCGGGCCAAACCTGTAAGTAAGCCGTCCCGGGCTCATAAGCGCCCGTCGTCCGGCTCCTGAGATGGCGGTAGTGGGTCGTGGTCATTCCGGACCGACTCGACGGGTGGCGGCATGAGCCAGTCCGCGTCCATGCCGAGCGTCAGCGGCTCGCGTCGGAGCACTCCGGCCGCCTCTGGCACGCGCTCTGAGCTCGTCCCGTGTTCGGCCGCTGGCTCAGCTGGCTGTGCAGGGTCCCGGACGGCCTTCGCCCCGTCGGCGGACCGCGCGCCGTGAGCGCGATCAGACCCGTTGAGCAAATCCGCCGCTTCGCGTGGGTCGCCGGTCCCGTTGGTACTGGACATGCGCCCACTGCCCGACCGCGGTCTCGCGACGCGTCCGTCGTCACCGCTGTTCATCGCCGGCTCGACCTCCTCGGCCTGCTTTCGCATCTGCGCCGTGACCGCTTCGGCGAGCTCAACGACCTTCTGCTTGGCGCTGGCGGGTGTCTCCCGTGCCTGTTGGAGCTCGCCCCTGAGGCTTGGACGCAGCGACCCGGCAGCCGCAGCGGCCAGCTCAGACATCGGCAGCAGTCGGAGCACGGCCCACGGCGAGAGCGTCGCCAGCAGCACCAGCACGGTGCCGGCGAAGCCTGCCGTGACGTTTGAGAACCCCGCATGACCGAGGCGATCGAGCGCCGAGCCGCCGAGCACCAGCACCGCCACGATCGCGAACTTGGCCAGGATCAGAGCCACGAGCGACTCAACCGCGCGCACCACCCACATCCGCCGTGACGGCCAGACGAGGGCGGCGAAGGCCAGCGGGAGCATCAAGACGATCACATACACCGCGGCCTCCCGGATCGCCAGCTCGAGCCACAGGGCGAGCGCTGCCATGGTGGTGATCGTGCCCAGGAGGAACACTAGGAATGGTCCCTTCGCCAATGCGGCGCCCGCAAACACCAGCCGGCCTAGGTCAAGGTGCATGCCACCTCCGGCGGCCGAGACAGCAGCGCAAAGCTGATCGGTAGCCGCCAGCAACAGCATGGTCACCGGCGCGGCGATCCCCACCGCGAGCATCGCCAGCGGCAGGTATCCAAGCGCGGCGCGCGCCAGCAGGGCGAGATCTGAGCGAAGCAGGGCCTGAACGGCGGCCGCGAACAAGAAGGGCAACGTGAGCACCGCCGCGATGCCGGCGATCCGCCAGTAGATCGCCGAGAACCAGGTCGTGTTGAGCTGAGGCGTGGTGGTCGCCCCGAGCACCTTTGTCGTCTCGGTGAGGGCGAACTTGGCGCCCGTCACGACCCATGTGACGATCGCCGCCAAGCCCAGGGCCGTCGACGCAGCCGACGAGGCCCCACTACCGCCCGTGAGGATCGACTTGAACGACTTGACGGCCCTGCCCACGTGGCCAGTGATCAGGTCCTTTCCAGAGCTCGCGAGGCTCTTCGACGAGCTCAGCACTTGGCAGGCCTTGCCGGCCAAGCCGCTGGCGTCGTTGACGGCTTCGCACGCAAGGCTCGCCTGGGCCGCGGCTGGACGTAGCCAACCGCCGAACAGGACGACCCCGAGCGCGAGCGCTGTCAAGGCGGCTAGCCGGCGGCTCACTTGGCGGTGCTCCCGAGATGCTCGAAGAAGTTGACCAGCCCGGGAGCGGCGCCGATCACCAGTGCGGCGGCGCCCGAGACCAACGCCGCCATCCGCCCCCGCGCCGCGTAGTGGTGGTTGTTCGAGTGCGAGGCCACCGCCCACAGGGCCGCCCCCACGAACGCCCCGAGCAGGGCGATGGCAAGAGCCCACGCTTCGGCGCCGTTAACCAACTGCTGCAGGACGTTGCTTCCCGGTAGCCCGCTCGGGTTGGGCTGCGCGCTCACGGCTGGCGTCAGGCCGGACGCGGTCCATTGTGGCGTCATGGCATCTCCATTCGAATTGAGACCAACAGACTCACATCGACCCTAGCGAATCTAGTTGAGTCTTGATAGCGTCATCAGCATCAAATTAGTCTCAATTAGAAGGAGTCGTGCCATGTCGATTCACGTCTCTCCGTCGCCGAGCACCGCTGCGCCTGAGTTGGGCGAGGCCTATCGCCGACTCGCCAGGCGCCTCGAGCAGAACGTGCGACTCAATGTCGCCACGTCGGACACGGTCGTCGAGGAGGCCTGTCAGATCGCGTGGGGGCGGCTGTTGCACGCGCGACAAAAGGTGCGAGCGGAGAGCACGCTTAGCTGGCTCACGAAGACGGCCGTGCGCGAAGCGCTAAGGCTGCATCTGCGCGAGCGCCGACAGCTATCGCTTGACGCAGCCCTCGATGACGTTGGTGAGCCCCCGCTTCGCCCCGTGCCTGGGCCAGAGGCGCTCGTGGAGCGTCGGGAACGCCTATCGGCGATCGGAGCGCTGCCCGAACGCCAGCAACGGGTGCTGTGGCTCCAGGCCCTCGGTCTAAGTCACTCGGAGATCGCTCAGCAAACGGGCGATAGTGCTCGCACGGTCGAGCGTCAATTAGTGCGTGCCCGGCGCGCCCTGCGGGCGGTGGCAGCCTAGGCGTGCGGGCGCTCTGGGCGCCGCGCGCTGCCTGCTGTCTCGCTCGGCTCGGGAGCAGGCACCGCCGCGGCGACGCCTACCGCGCCCGTCCGCGCTTGCGTCGCCGGCGTTCAGCTGGACTGAGCTTGCGCGGCTTGGGACGGGGTTTCGACCCGCTGCGGGATCGCTCCCCCGGCCCCGCCCCGGCCATCGCGGCGCGCCGGCGCATCGGCGCCCTCCGCCGCGCATCGTTCCAGATGAAAACCGAGATCCCGCCCAGCAGGACGATGGCGCCGCCGCCGATGATGATCGCGTCGGTGCTGCTGAGGCCGCTGCCGGATGACGTACTGCCCGACCCGCTTGCAGTGCTCGTGGCGACGCTCGTGGTGGGTGCGGCGGTGGTGGTAGGCGTGGCGGGCTGGTTTCCCGGGACCGAGAACGGATTGGCGGTGCCTTGAGCCCAGGCGCTCGCCGTAGGCCCCGCGGCCACCGCCAGCCAGCAGGCGGTGACCGCGCCGAGCAGCCTTCGCGGCCGGCTCATCGCCGCTCGCGGGAGCCGGAGGCGAGCGGCTCTTCCATGGCCGGCGTCTCCGGGGCGTCGCGGTACGGCTGTTCGGGCTCGACGTCCTCTTCGTGATAGACGCTCTCGGCGTTGACGGCCCAGATGTCGTGATGGGTGCCCAGCAGGATGTTGTCAACCGCCCGCATGGCCGTAAGCATCGAGTGGTCGGAGTTGTTGTAGCGGTGCAGGCCGTTGCGGCCCACCTGGACCAGATTCGGGACCCCCTCGAGCCAGGAGCGGATCGCTTCCACGCGCTCCGCGTACTCGGCGTCGTACATCGGATAGGCCTTGTGCACGCGAACTACGAAGCCCATCTTGACCTTCTCGGCCTTGGCCAGGCCGAGCTGCTGGAGCTCGTGCGTGGCGAGAGCGACGAGCGCGTCGTCGGACATGTTCCACAACTCGTCGCCCTCGAAGCAGAAGTACTCCATGCCGATCGACGCGTCGGTGTCGTTGGGGACCATCCACGGGCTCCACGAGCGGAAGTTCTGAATCCTTCCCACCTTGACGCCGGGCTCGTGGATGTAGATCCAGTTGTCGGGAAACAGGTCCTCGCCGTCGATCACCAGCGCGACCGTGAGGAAGTCGCGGTAGCGCAAGCCGCGTGCCGCGTCCCGTACCTCGCCCGGCGCGTCGGGTTCCGAGATCCCGACAGTCGTCCGTAGCGGCAGCGACGAGATCACATACGAGGGCTTGACCGTTTCGCCGCCCGCCACGACCTCCGCTATCTGTCCGGCGCCGTCGAGTCGCAGCCGCGTGACGGGGGCGTTCAACCGCACCTCGCCTCCGTGCGCGCGGATGTCCTCGGTCATCTGCTCCCACATCTGGCCGGGGCCATAGCGCGGGTAGTTGAACTCGGAGATCAGCGAGGTGATCTTGTTGCCACGATTGCCCATGAACGCCGACTTGGCCGCGCTGACGAACGACAGGTTCTTGATGCGCTGGGCGGCCCACTCGGCACGGATCTCGGTGGCGGGGACACCCCAGACCTTCTCCGAATAGGACTTGAAGAAGTGGCCGTAGAGCCGCCTGCCGAAGCGGTTTGAGACCCACGCCTCGAACGTGTCCTCGCGTCCCTTGGGCTTGACCGCCGCCCACAGGTAGGACAGCAGGCACCGCGTCAGCTCGACGGGACCCAGCTTGCGAACCACGTCCATGCCCTGCAGCGGGTACTCCAGGAACCGCCGCCGCCAGTAGATGCGCGACTGCCGGGGACGTCTGAGGAACTCCTCCTTCATGATCTCGTGCCAGAGGTCGTCGACCTCCTTGACCTTGGTGAAGAAGCGGTGGCCGCCCAGGTCGAAGCGGTATCCGTCGCGGACTTCGGTTCTCGCCAGGCCGCCGACCTGGTCTGAGGCCTCGAGCACCACGACCGGCTTGCCCCGCTTGGCCAGCAGGTAGCCGGCGGTCAGCCCCGCCGGGCCACCGCCCAGCACCACGACCGGATGGCTTTCAGTGATCTCAGGCATTTCGCTGATAGAGGACGGCGCTGTCGGCGATGTCAGGGGCTGAGTGGTACAGCTGGGGCGCGACCGCCACCACCCGCAGGACGCCGCTGTCGACGTCCGCCTGCAGGATCGCTCCCCATTGGGCTGAGCGCCGGCGGATCAGCAACGTCCACGGCGCCTTCCAGTTGTGTGCACCTTCGGTCAGCGGGCGGACGTAGAGCAGCTGCTGACCGGGCCTGAGGCTAGCAACGAGCGGATCGAGCGTGGCCGCCGGAGCGGCGTGCTTCAGGTGTGAAAGGGCGCTGATCCAGTTCATGTAGCTGGGATCGGAGACCGGGCCGATGGTGTTGGCGTAGCGCACGCCGGTGGGGAGGTAGTACCAGGCGAGCGGCGTCTGCTCGGGCTGGCCGACGACGACCAGATCACCGGGGTGAAGGTGTGGCGTCATCTCGCCGCTGACTTCTCGCATGTTGCTCTTGTAGCGGGGGGCGACAGGTGTGGGATTAAGTAGGAACAGACAAGACAGGATGACTGCCCCGATCCCGACAAACCCCGCGCGGGAGCAGCCAAAGGCGGCGATCAACAGCAGCGCCGGGATCGCCGGGGCGAAGTACCGGGGGACATACGCGGGATTCGCCTGAGAGGCCACCCATGCCACCCCCAGGATGGCCACCGGCATCAGGATCAGCGTCCACAGCATCGTCGCCTCTCGGGTCCGTCGCATACTCCGCGTGAACAGCCCGGCCACGCCCACCACCGCCGCCACCAGCAACACCATCGTGACGCGGTCCCCGCCCATTACGTCTCGAGAGATCAGGATCGGCGTGCCCAAGCCGGGGTTCGTGTCCCAAGGGGCCGCTGTATGGGTGGCCTGGAAGAGGAAGTTGGGGATCCAGGGCAGATACAGAATCACCGCGGCGACGATGGCCAAGGCCGCGTCGCGCAACAGCGCCCGGCGGCCGTCGCTCACCAGGTAGGCGGGGATCAGGGCGATGATGGATCCGATCACGACGAACACGCCCCAGGAATGCGTGTAGAGCATCAGCGCCAGCGAGACCGAGAACATCACCAGATAGCCCCGCCGCCGGTTCACAAACGCCTGAATGAACGCCACGGTGGCGAAGATCCCAAGCAGCCCCATCAGCTCATACATCCGGGTCTCTTGGGCGTATTGGGTGAACCAGCCGTTGAAGGCGAATATGGCGGCCGCCAGCAACCCGGCCCGCTTCCCGAACAGGGTCCAGCCGGCCCACATCCCGGCGGGAATGGTTAGGAGCCCAAACAGCAGAGAGAGCGAATGGGTGTCAGCCTCGCTGGAGCCGAACAGGCTCATCCAGCCGTGAAGCAGCAAGTAGAACAGGGGTGGGTTGCCGTCGTGGCGGAGGATGCCCGGGATCGCTCCCAGCGAATGGGAGGAGATTCCCGTGGTGATTGCCTCGTCCATCCAGAACTGTCCTGAGATCGAGGAGGTCCGCAGATGCACGGAGATCGCGATCAGCACGACGAGCGCGGCGCCGGCCGTAGCCCAGGGCGGAACGCGCCCGAGCCACGTCCGCTCCCGCAGGCCTGCGGGCGTCCGACGGCTCTGTGGCGAAGCTGTAACTGTTGTCACGAGTGCCACTAAAGCGTCACCCTACCGGCGCAACGTGAAAACACCCTGAACTTGCGCACGTGCGCGGCCAGGCGGTAGTGGGCCCGCGGCCAGGAGTGGACCAGGGGTAGAAGCGACGCCTGCCTCGTGGCTCGCGTCTGGAAGATCACGTCCGGAGGCGCTCCCGGCTGGGACAAGGAAGCCGGCGGCGCCTCGATCCTCGCTGTGTGGACGCCCAGGGTCCAGGCGACCATCGGCACTTGAAAGCCCTCGGTCATCACGGTGCCGCACCGCAGCACGCGCCCTGGCCCTCCAACCGCTCTTACCGCTCGCGTCAGGTCCTGGCGCAGGTGTGCCTGGTAGAGGAGCGATCCGTAGGTGGAGGGAAGGCTCAGAGTCTTACGGCCGATCCACGGCGGGAGCGCGACGAACACGGCGACAGCCAGTGCCAGCGCCGCCCCAGTTGCGGCTGCCCCCATCCGGCGCCGCGCCTCGAGCCGCGCGGCGAGAGCCCCAGCGGCCCACGCCCATGCGACTCCGCCGGCGATCGCGATCAGCGCGGTGCCCAGCTCGAGGTAGCGGTCGTTGCCCGAGAACCCTGCCTGGGTCTCGAGCGCAACGCCGAGCCACAAGGCAAAGCCGGTCGTAGCAAGCGCCGCGAGTTGAGCCGCGGGGGCGGTGGGCCGGCGTCTCCACAGCAGCCGGGCCCCCGCGAGCGCCATCGCCAGCACCCCCGCCACCTCCACTCGCGGCAGCGCCGAAGGTATCGCATGCCCGGTGAGCTCGGTGCAGAACGGGCAACGGGCGTACGCCGCGCTGTTCGATCGGGGCGTCTGAGCACGGATCACCCCTCGGAGCAGATGTCCCGAGCCCCAAAGCTCGGGTAGGAACCAGAGGATCGGGATCAGCGCGATCAACGCCACTACCGTGCGTCGGGCCCCAGGTTCCTCTCGCCACAGATAGATCCCGTACGGGATCCACAAAAGCCAGATCTCCGGGCGGTCGAGCGCGGCGAAGAACCCGACGACGAATGCCTGGCGGTGTGCCTCCTCCACATGTCTCTCGAATGCGATCAGGACAAGTGCCGTCAGCAGGCCCTCGGAGTAGCCGAGTGCGTTTTGAGCGACGACGCCGGGGGAGTTCAACAGGCTTCCAGCGGCGATCGCGCCGGCCAGTAGGGGCAGCGCGGGTCCAATGCGGCGCCCCCCACCCGGTTGTGGAGAGACGGCGGCCGCCAGCCTGAAGGCGACCTTGAAGCACATAACGGTGGCCGCCACCGCGCCGGCGCGGGCCACGACCAGCCATAGGTCGGGAGCGGCGCCCGAAAGTGGCGCGAACAGCGTCGTGAAGATCACCGGCAGCGGCTTCCAAGAAGGGCCGCTGCTGGTGTGAAGCCTGAAGTGAACGATCTCCCGACCCCAAACCAGCCAGGACCAGGGGTCGTAGCTGGGTGTAGATGGGATAAGGAGCGAGAGGCCCGCAACCACGAGGGAGACGGCGCCCAACACGAGGTAGAACTGTCCACCGGCCGCCAGAGGCGACCGCGGCACGCTTGTCTTCGCGCGCACACGCGCGCGAGCAGCGACGCCTGCAGACGGCTCTGCAATCGAAACGGACAGCGCCTACCCCGAGACGCCTTGGTCCAGGCAGCTCTCAATCACGCCAAGCTCGCTGTCGGAAGCCTGATTGGGGTACAGAAGCGCGTTGCCGATCACCTCAGCGCCCGGGGCGCGGTTGTCGATTTGAGAACCCGTCGCTAGCCCTGCGGTGGGTAGAAAGTCGATCCTCGGACCCGCGGGCGACGCACCGATTTGAATCCCAGTCTCGCCGAGGTCGGTGGCGGAGAGGTGATGGGCGCGGAGGCACTGCAGGTGGCCTGCTGCAAGGCGCGGATCGTCGACTCTGCCACGGCCCCGAGCGGGCTTCACGGCGACCGATCCGCACGCCGACAAGGCGGCCGCTGCCAAGGCCGCGGCCAGCAGGCCCTTGACGGTGGACATGGCGGCAGGGTAGAGGATCCCCGCTGCATTACCCTCCGGCCGTGTGGTCGCCATCGCCGCACTGACGGGCCCGGTACCAAGGCTCGGGATCGTCGTCGTCGGGGCGCTCGTGGCGACTATCCTCGCCGCCCGCTCCGCGCGTGTCCGAGCGACAGCGGTGCTGGCCACCCTGGTCGTCTCGCCGCCGCTGCTGCTGGCCTCCATCTGGCACTCGCCGAAGCTGGTGATCATCCACCGGCACCCGTTGCTGGCGGCCGCGCTCGCCCTCGTGGGGCTGGCTGTCGTAGCCGCCTTGGCGGTGGCCTTCGACCGCCGCCCGCAGGCGCTGGCGCTGTTGGCGGTGGCGGCGCTGCCGTTCCGTATTTCGATCGGAAGCGGGAGTAGCTCCTCAAACCTGCTGGTGCCGCTCTACGTGGTCGTGGGCGCTGGGGCACTGGCTTACGCGGTGCGCGAGCTATGGGGCGAGCCGGCGCTGGGAGCGGCCACCGAAGCATCGAGCGGTTGGCTCGAGCGGCTGCTCGGGGCCTACGTCGTTCTGTACGCCGTTCAGGCGGCCTATTCCCCCAGCGCCGGGCTGCAGCAAGCCCTGCAGAACATGGTCTTCTTCTATGCGCCGTTCGCGTTGCTGCTGTGCGTGCTCCGGCGCCTGCAGTGGACGCCGGGGTTGTTGCGCTCGGCCCTCGGCCTGGTGGCGCTGCTGGCGGTGGTGTTCGCGGCGGTCGGGTTCTTCGAGTACGCGACCAAGACCACCTACTTCTCTTCGAAAGTTGCGCAGCAGAACCAGCTGTACGTGTACTTCGTCGTCAACTCGGTCTTCTTCGACCCGAATATCTTCGGGCGCTTCATCTCGCTGGCCATGGTGGCATTAGCGGTCGTGTTGCTCTATGAGCGCCCGGCTCGCGATCAACTGGCCTGCGCCGGCGTGCTGGTGGTTCTGTGGGTCGCGCTCGTGCTCAGCTTCTCACGTGCCAGCATGGTCGCGCTACTGGTCGGCCTGGGCCTTTTGGCCGCCAACAAGTGGCGACCGACGCGGGCGCTGGTGGCCGCGGCGGTGGTGGTCGCGATCGGCGCGGCGGCGGTGTCCCTCTCGCCCACGACATTCGGGTTCAACCAGGGGCTGAACGGTGTGTCGGCGGGCCGTGGCAGCGTCCTTTCCGGCGGCCTTCACCTGTTCGCGGACAGGCCCCTCTGGGGGTTCGGCTCCGGGTCGTTCCAGACTGCATACCAGAACCATCACCTCAGCCAGGGTACGCTGACCGCCTCCCACACGACGCCGGTCACGATCGCCGCCGAGCAGGGCCTGATCGGCGAGCTCGTCTACATCGCGCTTGTAGTGGTGGCGATCGTGGGTCTCGTTCGTGGCGCGCGCGATGATCCCGCTCGGGCTGCGGTAGCGGCGGTGTTCGTAGCGCTCGTCGTCCACACGATGTTGTACGCGGACTTCCTCGAGGATCCGTCCACCTGGGCGTTGCTGGGCGTGGGCGCATCACTGAGCCGCGCGCGCAGAGCGCTGCCCGCGCGGGCTCCGGCGCGGCCGGAGCACGTGGCCATCGTGCCCGCCTAGGCTGGCTCAGCGGCGCTCGGGCCCCTCGACGCCCGGTGCCCGGCTGCCCAGCACCAGGCGAAGCAGCAGCTCGTGCAGCTGCTTGCGCTCTTCGGCGTTCAACGGCGAAAGAAGATCCTCCTGCGCGCCCCGCGCCAGCTGACGGCCTCGGCTTAGCGTCGTCCGGCCCTCGTCGGTGATGTGCAGGGCGTGTGCCCGGCGGTCGGACGGATGACGGCGACGCTCCACGAGCCCGGCGGCCTCGAGGTCATCGACGGTGGAGACCATCGAGCTGGGATCGATTCCAGTGCATTGGCCGAGCTTCTGCTGGGTGACGGCTCCCTCGGCGTCGAGCACGTTCAAAGCGCCCCACATGCGCGTAGTCAACCCAAGCCGCTCCAGACGGGCGGAGAACTGCTTAGCCGCCACGTGGCCCATTCTCGCCAGCAGAAAGGCCGTGTGCTTCATCAGAACCCGGTGGGCTCCGGGAGGACCGGAATGGGTCGTGTCTTGCTTCAGCGCGGTCACTGGAGGAGTGGCCAGTCTAGCAGGACGCTTGCACGCAGAAATAGTTTGTGGTACTAACCATACCGCCGCCAGCCGTCACTGCGCGCGCCCACAGGGCCGCTTCGGCCGAGCTGATATCGCCACCTCCGGAGTCGCATCGCGTGATCACCAAACTCACTCGCTTCGTTCTGGCCCACAAGCGGGTCGTGACGCTGGCTTGGGTCGCCATCACCCTCGTCGGGATCGCCACCGTCAGCTCCTCGGTCAACTCATTCAGCAATCAATTCTCGGTGCCGGGACGCGAGGGCTACGTCACAAACCAGAGGATCCTTCGCACCTATCACAACGGCGGTAGCTACCAGCCTGTCGTCGCCGTGGTAACCCTTCCCAGCGAAACCTCGATTTCGTCTCCCTCGGCCCACGCCGGGCTCGACCGAATACAGAGCAAGCTGTCCGCGGCGCTGCCTGGGACGCGCGTCGCGTCGTATGCGTCGACGGGCAGCCGCGCGTTCGTGTCTTCCGACGGCCGCACGACATTTGTTTTGGCGTACCCTCCGCCTCCCCGCAAGAGCACGTTCGGAGGCAATGGGGCCGCCGCGAAGCTCGCCTCTTCGGTGCTTACCGGGGACCAGATCGCCGGGGCGCCTGTGCACGTGACGGGCGTCGATGCGCTACAGAACCAGACTGGCGGCTCGGGCGGTCCGGGAATCCTGCTCGAATCGCTTCTCGGAGGCCTCGGAGCGCTGCTCGTGCTTGCGTTCGTGTTCGCGTCGCTGCTGGCATTCGTGCCCCTGTTGATGGCGGTGGTCTCGATCATGACCACGTTCCTTGTGCTGTGGGGCATCACGGCTGTGACGCAGGTCTCGGTGATCGTGCAGTTTCTGGTTGGCCTGATCGGGTTGGGCGTGGCGATCGACTACACGCTACTGGTCGTCGTTCGCTGGCGCGAGGAGCGCGCCCACGGCAGGGAAGGCGAGGAGGCTGTCGTACGGGCCATGGAGACGGCCGGCCGGGCCGTTGTCTTCAGCGGTACGACGGTCGCGATCGGGCTGTTGGCGATGGTCGTGCTGCCGCTGCCGTTCCTGCGCTCGATTGGCTTCGCGGGGATGCTGATCCCGCTGATCAGCGTGGTCGTCGCCACCACACTGCTGCCGGTGATGCTCTCCAAGATCGGTGGCCGCTTGGACTGGCCGCACGTGCGCACGGACGACAAGGCGAGCCGCTCGTGGACCGCGTGGGCTCAGCTCGTCGTGCGGCGGCGGTGGATTGCCGCGGTCGGTGCTCTGGCGATTCTGGCCGCGTTGGTGGTGGCCGCCACGCACATCCAGATGGGCTCGGCGAACGTCAACACGCTCTCGAAGCGCGGCGACGCGCGTGCCGGGCTGACCGCGCTCGAGCGCTCGGGCATCGGAGCGGGCGTCTTGCAGCCAATCGAGATCCTGACGCCAGTCTCGGCTGCGGGGCAGGTGGCGCGAGCGGCCGCCGGGGTGAACGGGGTGCACGGAGCCGTCGCGCCGGCCGGACCTACCTGGCAGCGGGGCGGCAGCGCGGTCGTCGATGCCATTCCAGTCGCCGACGGCTCAACATCGGCGGGCCGCGACACGATCACCGGTGTCCGGACCGCGGCCCATGACGCCAATCGCAAGGCGCGCGTGGGCGGCGCGGGCGCCGAGAACGCGGACTTTGTGTCTGCGATCTACGGCAGCTTCCCGCTGATGATCGCGCTGATCGCCGTGCTCACCTTCCTGCTGCTGGCACGCGCCTTCCGGTCGTTGGTGCTGCCGCTCAAGGCTGTGGTCCTGAACGTGATGAGCGTGGCCGCCGCGTGGGGCGTGATCACATTGGTGTGGCAGGATGGCCACCTCTCGCAAGCGCTCTGGGGGATCGCCGCCACCCACGCCATCGACGCCTGGATACCGCTGATGGTGTTCGCGTTCCTGTTCGGGCTGTCGATGGATTACGAGGTATTCATCCTGGCCCGCATGCGCGAGGAGTACGACTCGAGTGGCTCGACCCAGGCAGCGGTCGTGCGAGGTATCGGGCGTACAGGCCGCCTCGTGACGAGTGCAGCGCTGATCCTGTTCCTGGCCTTCGTGTCGATGGCAACCGCTCCGCTCACGACCGTGAAGGTTTTCGCCACCGGCCTTGCCGCTGGGATCCTGCTTGACGCCACGGTGATTCGCGCGCTGCTAGTGCCGGCCGTGGTATCGCTGTTCGGTCGCTGGAACTGGTGGCTGCCGCGACGTCCGGCCCGGTTGCTGATGGTCGAGCCGTCTCAACCGCCTCGCCCGGCGCCGGAGGCGGCGGGGTAGTCGTCCAGCGTCACGCGGCGCGGGCTTCGGGTAGCGTGCCGCGCCGTGGCCGTTGGAATTCGGACTTCGGTTGAGGTGTCTCCGGTGCGCGGCGCTCGCCAGCTGCGTGACTTCGTGGCTCTGCCGTTTCGGCTCCACGCCGGGACGGCATGGATCCCGCCCTTGAAGCTCGAGCGCTACGCCTTCCTGCACCACAAGCTCAACTCGTTCTTCAAGCACGGCGAGGCGGAGTACTTCCTCGCCCGGCGGGGCGGCCGGGTGGTCGGGCGCATCTCCGCTCACGTCAACCACGCGTTCAACGAACACCGGGGCGAGCGCTGGGGTGGCTTCGGTTTCTTTGAGTTCGAGGACGATCAGCAGGTAGTGGACGAGCTCCTGAGCGCCGCCGAAGGCTGGCTGCGCGAGCGGAACATGGAGCGGATGGTGGGGCCGATGTCGTTCACGCTGAACGACGAGGCGGGAGTTTTGATCGAGGGGTTCGAGTTCGAGCCGATGATCGACCAGGGTTGGGCGCCTCCCTACTACCAGCAGCGCTATGAGGCGGCGGGGCTGAGCAAAGCAATGGACCTGTTCCACTGGGACGTGCGGATCTCCGACCGCGACGAGCGGATGAACCCGATCCTTGAGCGCCTCGCAGAGCGCTGCCGCACCAAGTACGGCATCACGGTTCGCAGGATGTCCAGGTTGCACCTGCGCCGAGAGATGGACGAGTTCGCCAAGGTCTACAACGCTGCCTGGGCGAACAACTGGGATTTCGTCCCGTACGGCAAAGAGGATCTCGACGACCTCACGATGCTGCTCCAGCTCGTCTACGACCGCGACTGGTTCATGATCGCCGAGAACGAGTCACAGACAGTGGCGATGGCGATCACGATCCCCGACATCAATCAGGTCCTCAAGCGGATGAACGGCCGGCTTCTCCCACTCGGCTGGTGGCACTACCTGAATCGCAAGCGGATCATCGACCGTTGCCGCATTGGGTTCCTCGGGGTACTCCCCGAGTTCCAGCACACTGGGGTGGCCGCAGCGCTTTACATCGAGCACTTCGACATGGCCGCCAAAACGCGGATCGAGCATGGAGAAGCGGGCTGGATCCTTGAGGTCAACCATTCGATGAACCGCGGCCTGGAGGCCATGGGCGGGCGGATCGTCAAGCGCTACCGCGTATACGAGCGGCCGCTGGCAGCCGAGTCCGGCGAGCAGCTGCTCGCGGCCTGAACGCCGACCCCCCAATACCTACCCCCGACCTATACCCCGGTCCCGCTACGCTCCCCGGCCGATGGCAGTCACTGTTGTAGGTTCGATCGCGTTCGATGCGGTCACAACGCCGTTTGGCACCCGCGAGCGAATGCTCGGCGGATCGGCCGTGCACTTCGCCTTGGCCGCTTCGTTTTTCGATGTCGTCCACGTAGTGGGTCCGGTGGGCGATGACTTCACGGAGGTCGAGTACGAGACGTTGCGCGGTCGCGGGGTCGACACCAGCGCGATCGAGCACGTTCCCGGCGGACAGACGTTCTTCTGGCAGGGCAAATACGGCTGGGACCTGAACGACCGCGAGACGCTCGACACGCAGTTGAACGTGTTTGCCGATTTCCAGCCGAAGCTCTCCGATGCCGCTCAGGCAGCCGAGGTGCTGTTCCTGGCAAACATCCAGCCCGAGCTTCAGCGCGCGGTTCGCGCTCAGTGCCGCGAGGCGCACTTCGTGGCGCTCGACTCGATGAACTTATGGATCGAGACCGCGCGTGAGTCGCTGATCGAGACCATCAAGGGCGTCGACTGCGTGCTGCTCAACGACGCCGAGCTGCGCGAGCTCACGCGCGAGCCGAACCTGATGAGGGCTGCGCGACAGATCCGCGAATGGGGACCGCGCGTTGTCGTCGCCAAGCAGGGCGAATACGGCGCGGCCATGGTCACTGAAGAGGGCTTCTTCGCGCTGCCAGCGTTCCCGCTGGAGGACGTCGTCGATCCCACGGGTGCGGGTGACTGCTTCGCCGGCGGGTTCATGGGCTATATCGCCGCCCATCCGGAGGAGGACCTCGGCGACGATCTGCTGCGGCGCGCGATGGCGTATGGGACCGCGCTGGCGTCATTCAATGTCGAGGAGTTCGGGGTCGAGCGGGTAGCTCGGTTGTCGGGCGAGGAGATCGCCGAGCGCATCTCGGAGCTGCAGCGGGTAACGCAATTCGGCGAGAAGCCGATTGCGCTGCGCGGCTAGGGCTTCCTCGCAGCGGCGGTCGGAGACCGGCGAGGGAGCGTGCGCCGTGCCGGGGGCCCTGTGCGGATGGGGGCGAGGGAGCGTGCGCCGTGCCCCCGGCCCTGCGCCGATGGGGCGACGGAGCGTCCGCTGTGCCGGGTGCCCCTGTGCGGATGGGGGCGAGGGACCGTGCGCCGTGCCCCCCGGCCCTGCAGCGGCGGGGCGTTGAAATCCGCGCCAGCGGGGGTAGGATCCGCACCGTGACGTGGGGATTCCTGTGGTTGATGTTCGCGATCAAGATTCCGCTGATCGCGCTCATCATTCTCGTATGGTGGGCGATTCGCCAGAAGCCGGAGGAGCCGCCCTCGGCCTCGGATGACGACGGCGGCATCAAGCGGCTTCATCCCCACCGCCCCCGGCCCTTCCCGAGGCACCCGCGTCACCCTCGCAGAGGCCCCCACGGTGGCTTGCCGCCGGCCCCGCCGACCCGGGTGCGGACTGTCCGCGCCAAGGCACGCACCGTCGGGCACTGATCGCACTGGCTTTTGCTATTGGGTGCGCGCCTGGGCCCCAGCGCTCTCTTGGTCCCGGTCGCGCCCGCGCACTCAGCCCGGCCGCTCAGGACGCATAACGCCAAAAATCGACAGGCTCGCGTCCGATCTGCGCACATAAGCGTCTCTGACACGCTTATCTCGCAAGAACTGAGCGCGGTCGCCGGATTTGCTGCGAAATGCGTGCTGGTTTTCGGGACAGGCGCGGTGCTGGGGCCAGCTGGACCATGCCCCCGTCGAGTCCGCTGTTGGTGACAGACTGCACTCATGGCCGACACTCCGATCTCGGTCCTATCCGACGGCACGATCCTCGAGCTGGTTCAGAGCGGGCGGATCCGGATCGAGCCCTGGGATCCAGCTCTAGTCCAGCCGGCGAGCGTCGACCTGCGTCTCGGCGACTCGTTCCGCGTTTTTCACAACCACCGCGCCTCGGCGATCGACCTGCGCCAACCGCCGGCCGGGCTGACCGAGGAGGTGGTCGTGCCGTCCGAGGAGTCATTCGTGATCCACCCAGGCGAGTTCTGTCTCGGCCGCACGCTGGAGTGGGTGGAGCTGCCTGATGACATCGTGGCGAGGATCGAGGGCAAGTCGAGTCTGGGCCGCCTCGGCCTGATCGTGCATGCCACCGCCGGCTTCTGTGATCCCGGCTGGCGAGGGACCCTGACACTCGAGCTCAACAACCTCACGCGCGTGCCGATCAAGCTCTATCCGGGTCTGCCGATCGCCCAGCTGTCGTTCATGGCGCTCGACCGTCCAGCCAAACGGCCGTATGGCAGCCCCGAGCTCGGTAGCCACTACCAGGGTCAGCAGGCGGCCACGGAGAGCCGCTACCAGGGCGCCCCAAGGCGCGAGCAGCCCGCCGGCGACCAACGAACGCCCCGCGACGGCCAAGCCCCCGACCCGCGCGACGGCCAAGCCCCCGACCCGCGCGACGGCCAAGCCCCCGACCCGCGCGACGGCCGCGGAGAGACGCAGCAGCGCTCGAAGATCGGCTAGCTTTCCTGCCGTGTTGCACGCGATTCTCGCCGCCTCCGACCCCTCGAAGGTGCCGTTCTACATCGGGGGCGCAGTGTTGGCTGTGTGGGCCGTCGTGCTATCGGCACTGGGGCTACGCAATCCCAGCTTCCCGGGCGGGGCCGGCGGCCAACGAGGGGTTATGGCAATCAGCTTCGTGCTGGCAGTGATCGCGATCGGCACCGCGGCCTACGTGAAGTAGCCGGCGGAGCTTTCCGCGTCAGGCCCCCGCGCACCCGCCCACGGCAGCGCGCGACCACACCCCACGAGGCTCGGCCCAGGGCAGCGCCCAACAGGCCCACCCGAGTGACCCCGAGTACTAGAGTGAAGAGGGACTGGTCTTCCCCCTCTGGCTTTTGATGTTTCCCGGTGGGAAGCATCAGGCCGAAGACATCGCCCCCCGGGAACCGCGCGAGAGGAACTTGAATGACCACAGAGACGAAGCAGACGGACGGCGCCGGCGCTGAGACCTCTAAAGACACGCTCAGCGTCACCGACAACCGCACGGGCAAGCAGTACGAGATCCCGATCGAGGACAATACGATCCGGGCCACCGAGCTGCGCAACATCAAGACGCATGAGGACGATTTTGGCTTGATGAGCTATGACCCGGCGTTCATGGCCACGGCGGCCTGTCGCTCGGCGATCACGTTCATCGACGGCGAGAACGGCATCCTCGAATACCGGGGCTATCCGATCGAGGAGCTGGCGGAACGGTCGAACTACCTCGAAGTCGCCTACCTGCTGATCCATGGCGAGCTGCCGAACCAGAAGCAGCTCGACGAATGGGTGCACCACGTCACGATCCATACGTTCGTGCACGAGAACATCAAGGAGTTCATGTACGGGTTCCGCTACGACGCGCACCCGATGGGCATGCTCCTGGCCGCGGTCGGCGCGCTCTCGACCTTTTATCCCGAGGCCAGCAAGATCAAGGACGAGGAGCTGCGCTACATCCAGATCATCCGGCTGATCGCCAAGATGCCGACGCTGGCCGCGTTCTCGTTCCGGCACAACCAGGGCAAGCCTTACGTCTATCCGGACAACGAGCTCAGCTATCCGGGCAACTTCCTCTCGATGATCTACAAGATGACCGAGCTCCGCTACGAGCCGGATCCGCGGCTTGAGCGGGCGCTGGACATCCTATTCATCCTCCACGCGGATCATGAGCAGAACTGCTCCACGAGCGCCGTGCGGAGCGTCGGCTCCTCCCAGGTCGACCCGTATTCAGCGGTGGCCGCGGGCGTGGCGGCGCTCTACGGGCCGCTTCACGGCGGCGCCAACGAGCAAGTGCTGCGGATGCTGAACCGGATCGAGACCAAGGAGAACATCCCAGACTTCATCAAGGCCGTAAAGGAAGGCGACGAGCGCCTGATGGGCTTCGGACACCGGGTCTACAAGAACTACGACCCGCGCGCCAAGATCATCCGCAAGCACGCCTACGAGGTGTTCGAGGTGACCGGCACCGACCCGCTGCTGGACATCGCCATCGAGCTCGAGAAGATCGCGCTCGATGACGACTACTTTCACGAGCGCAAGCTGTACCCCAACGTCGACTTCTACTCGGGCATCATCTACCAAGCGCTAGGCATGCCCGTGGAGATGTTCCCGGTGCTGTTCGCGATCGGCCGCACGAGCGGTTGGATCGCCCAGTGGCAGGAGATGATCACGGACAAGGAGCAGAAGATCGCCCGCCCGCGTCAGATCTACACGGGCGAGCGCGAGCGCGAGTACGTGCCGATCGACCAGCGCTAGGCGGGGGCCTCAGCGGGCCCCGGCTGGCAGACGGCGGTAGCCGACCGGCGCTGGCTCCGCCGCCCTAAACCGAATATGTGACGCGCCCCACGCAGCCGGGGGCTTACCAACCGTAAGCTCAGGTTAGTGGAGTCCGTCACCCTCAAGAGTGGACGTAAGGTCGTAATCCGTCCCATCGCGCCCGACGACGGAGCACGACTCAGGCTTGGCTACCGGGAGCTTTCGCCTGAGAGCCAGTACCGGCGGTTCCTGGCCAACAAGCCACAGCTGACCGATGCCGAGGTGCGCTACCTGGTGAATGTCGACGGCCAGAGCCACTTCGCGCTCGTGGCGACCACGACAACCGCGCCCGACAGGATCGTCGCAGTCGCTCGCTTCGTGCGCGACGCCGAGGATCCGGCGGCCGCCGAGTTTGCGATCGTGGTCGGCGACGCCTACCAGCGCGACGGCCTGGGAGCTGAGATGCTCGAGCAGCTTGCGAGCGCGGCCAGGACCCGAGGCATCCGTCGCCTCCGCGCGACCATGCTGGCCGACAATGTGGCCGTGCACAAGCTCACGCGCCGGCTGGCCGGCCAGGCTGCCAGGGAGCGCCACTTCGGTCCGGTCGATGAGGTCGAGGTCGACCTCGCGGCCTGAGAACCTCGCGGCCTGAGAACCTCGCGGCCTGAGAACATCGCCGTGTGTCATGGAGGCTCACGGTCCGTGCCGGCTCGCGCGTTGAGCGACTGCGCTTCGACGAGGCGGCGCAGGCACTAGAAGCACTGGAACTCCGCGCACACGAGCTCGTGGGGGACGCCCCCAACAAGGCCAGAGATGTGCGCTACAAGCGCTACGAGCCCGTGGAGCAGGTATTCGCGCGGCTCGAGCTCTCGGGGCCTGAGCGGTTTCTGCCGAGCATCCACGTAGGTCTCGACGTCCGCGGCGACGGGTCGGTTGAGGCCTTCCAGGGGCGCATGCGGCGGGAGCTGATCGAGCCTGCGTCGGACGAGACGCCCTACAGCTCCCTCAGGCGTACAGTCGAGCGGTGAGCACGATTCTTGTCACCGGCGGCACGGGAGCGCTCGGCCGCCACATCGTCAGCTCGTTGCGCGAGCGCGGCGACGATGTCCGGGTGCTCTCGCGGCGGCCAGGCGCCGGCACGCACGTCGGCGACCTCGCGAGCGGCGCCGGCGTGGCCGAGGCGACCCGGGGCGCCGAGCTGATCGTCCACGCCGCGTCGGATTTCCGCAGGCGCTTCGGAAAGGTGGACATAGCGCAAACCCAGCGACTGATCGCAGCGACCGGCGACGCCCGGCACCTCCTCCAGGTCTCGATCGTGGGAATCGATTCGATCCCCTATGCGTACTACCGCAACAAGCTCGAGTGCGAGCGTCTGATCGCGACCAGCGGGATCCGCCACACGATTCTGCGCGCCACGCAGTTCCACGAGTTGCTGGCATGGCCATTGCGCGCGTCTGAGCGATTCCCGCTGGCGCTGCTGCCGCTCGACTTCCGCTTTCAGCCGATCGCCGCCGCCGAGGTGGGAGGGCGCGCCGCCGAGCTGATCCACGCCACCCCCCTGAACGGCAGGCTCGACTTCGGTGGACCGGAGGTGCTGACGCTCGCGCAGATGGCCGAGCTGTGGCGCGCAGAGCGCGGTCGTCCCCGGAGACTGGCCCGCCTGCCGATTCCAGGCGAGCTGGGCCGCGCGTTTCGAGAAGGCCGAAACACCTGCCCCGAGCAGGCCGAGGGACGTCAGACCTGGGCGCAGTTCGTGGCATCAAACGCCGAGAATCCCTACACGATGAAGGGCAGCCGCTGACTACAGCGTCAGCGTCGCGCCGTGACGTCTGAGCCAGCGCGCCTGGCGGCGGTAGTCGGGGCACCAGCGAGCCACCAGCGCCCAGAAGCGCGGCGAGTGATCCATCACCTCGAGGTGGCAGACCTCGTGCCAGATCACGTAGTCGAGCACCGCTTCGGGCGCCAGCAGCAGCCGCCAATTGAAGCTCATCGCCCCGCTGGGCGAGCAGCTGGCCCATCTCGTGCGCTGGCCGCGAATCGTGAGCTTGGAATACGAGCTCCCCGTCAGCCCACACGCCCGCTGGAGCCGATCCGAGATCTCGGTCTGGGCGGCGCGCCGGTACCAGCGCTCGAGCGCCTGGCGGCGTCCGGCGCCCGCCGGAACGAGAAGCCGTTGGCCGCGGCGGTGCGCCCGCGTGCGACCAGGCTCACTCATCAGTTGCAGCGACGAGCCGAGGTAGGGCACCGTGTCGCCGCGAGCGGCCACCGTTGCTCGGGCCCGCTCGAGCTCGTCGACGCGCCGCTCGATCCACGGTCGCAGCTCGCGCACAGCCGCCGCGGCTTCGCGCATGGCGGCGCGCCTTGGGAGTACGACCTCCACTCCTCGAGCCTGGTCCACGGTGACCCGCACGCGGCTCGCGCGGGGGGAGCGGCGAACGCGGTATTCGATCTTGTCCATCGCGGCGGACAGGGTACGGTGCAGGCCCGACATGCCCTCGCTCCCGTATCTCGCGCCGCCGCTGGCAGAAGGTCGCGTCCGTCTGCGGGACGCCGCGGAGCGAGACATCCCCGAGATCCTGATCGCCCACGAGGACGATCCGACGCTCTACCGACGCCTGGGCATGGAGCGTCAGCCGAGCGGGGCCGAGCTGGGACGCGAAGCCGAGAACGAGAAGAGCAGGCGGGCGGCGGGCACCGGCGCCGGACTCACCATCCTCGAGGACAACTCCGACGAGTTTCGCGGACGGATGCTCGTGCAGGCGATCGAGTGGGAGAGCTCTCGCGCCGAGCTCGGCGTGTGGGTGATTCCGCAGGCCCGTGGCCGTGGTCTGGCGCGGGTAGCACTGCGGCTTGCTGCCCGCTGGCTGTTCGAGACCTGCGGCCTGCAGCGCCTTCAGCTGCTGACCGAGCCCGCCAATGAGTCGATGCTGCGAGCCGCGGCCGCCGCAGGATTCGTGCCCGAGGGGGTGCTTCGCGGCTACACCCGGGAGCGCGACGGGCGGCGCGACATGGCGATGCTGTCGATGCTCCCGGCCGACCTCGACGATCTCCCGGCCGACCTCGACGATCTCCCGGCCGACCTCGACGATCGCCCCGCCGACCTCGACGATCGACAGACCGACCTCCGACAGCGCCAGTGATGCGTTACTGGCGCGTCAAGCTGCCGCCGGGGGTGCGTGGCCCGTTCGAGGTGTACATCAACGGCGTGCCCCAAGAGTTGGGGTACGACTACCGCGTCTCGGAGGGCGACCTGTTGTTCACGCGCGAGCTCGTTCAGCAGAAGCTCAGTCCCTGGGCCTGGTTCGTGGGTTTTTGGGGGATCGGCACCTACAAGCGCAACGACGAGGTCGACGTGCGCTATGAGCTGAACGGTAGGCCGACCGTGGCCCACGACCTGAAGATCATCCCGCCCGCGGGGGAGTGACCGCTCAGAGCTGTGTGAGAGCTGAGGTGGCGAGCAAGTTGCCGTTCTGATCGAGGGCCTCTACCTCGAAATATGGGCCGCTCGAGCTCACCGGCATGGCCGTCTCAAACCCCGTGTTGGGAAAGTCCCCGCTCGCCGACAGCTGGTTCGCGGTCGGCCCGGCGAGCACCCGCCACGCGGCAACCGTCGTGGCGCCGTTCCAGCTCGCATAGACGGTCGCGCCGCTCGACGTTGCTGTGGCGGCGGCATACGGCGCGACCAGCGGCTGGCCCCACCACGCGAAACGGTACGCGCGGTAGGACTGCATCGGCGCCGGGAAGCTCAGGCTGAAGCGCTCACGCCCCCGTCCTCCGAACTCGGTGAAGTACGGGGCGCCACCCCAGCCGACGAACGCGTTGCCGTCCGCGAGCAGCTGCACGCTGCCCTCGTTGGGAGACAGCAAGGACGGCCGGTTCACGTAGGCGCGCACCAGCGTGGCGTGCATCGTCTTGAAGTTCAGGCGGATCCGTAGCGCGCGCGACTGCGACTCGTGCTGGGAGCCCAGGCCCTCGCCGTTGTCGAACACGGTCACGGTGCCATCCGGTTGGAGATGGGCGTCGTGCTGCCACTGGACCTGCGTCCCCGGACCCATTTTGAAGCTTGAGTGCTTGCCTCCCAGAGTCCAGAGGATCTTTCCGGTCCGCTTGTCGACCTCGTAGACGGCCCACGTGTGGCGGGCGCTGATGAGGACGCGACCGCCGGGCAGGTCCTGAATCGAATTGAGATGGAAGAAGTCATACGGGCTGCTACCGGGCTTGCCGGCGTAAGAGTTGGCAGGGCTGACGTGGGCCGACGCGTGCCACTCCCACAGCACCTTGCCGCTCGGAATGTCGATCTCCTGGATGATCGAGTCGAGTAGCTCGCCTTTCCGCGGTCCGCCGACTGAGCGCAGATCCGCGTGTGCCGGCGCCACCGCGCTGATCAGCGCCGTGTTCCGCGAGGTGATCTGAAACTCGTGCAGGTCGGCGTGATATCCGTGCCCCGCCTGGACGACGGCCAATGTCTGGTAGTTGTGGTTGAGGATCACATCCTCACCGCTGCCGATGCCATTGGCTACCTGACCGACCCAGTATGTGAGCACCGATTGGCCCTGGTAGTGCTGTACCTCGAGGTTGAACGCCGGCCCCTGATAGGGGGAGAACCAGATCAGCTGCCCGCTGGGATCAAGGATCGTCGGGCCGGCCTGGATCGAGTTCTGGGTATCGACGAAGATGTCGCCTTCGCCGGGGTCCGGATCTTGTCCGGACACGCGTACCAGCGGGGGATGGAGCCAGGGCTCCGAGTAGACGGTCGCGGTGTTGGCTAGCGCGGAGGCCGTGTTGTGGCGGAGCGAGCGAGCGCCGGCGCTCGTCCCCAGCGCAGCCACCGCCGCAGCAATCAGCAGTCCCAGCATCGCGGCTCGGCGCATGACGAGCCCTAAACCCCTCAGGCCCCCGAAAGTTGTCGCCCGCCGCGCAGACTCCTAGGCCACGGTCTCGGCCAGCCGACCGGCCCACGGGCGGAGCAGCGTCAGCGCGGACAGAATCGCGCGGGTCGCTGGCGAGCGGTTGAGCGTGTAGAAATGGATCCCCGGCGCGCCGCGCGCCAGCAGCTCCGCGCACTGCAGCGTGGCGTACGCAACGCCCAGCTGCAGGACGGCCTCCGGGTCGCCGGCTCGCCACTCGAGCGCGTGAAGCAGTGATTCGGGAATCGTTGCCCCGCACATGCCGGTTATCGTCTTGATCTGCTTGACATCGGTGATCGGCATGATCCCGGGGACGATCGGGACATCGATCCCCGCCGTCCGTGCCTCCTCGATGAAGCGGAAGTAGAGCTCGTTATCGAAGAACAGCTGCGTGATCAAAAACGAGGCCCCGCTTCGCAACTTCTCCTTGAGAAAGCGCAGGTCGTGGGCCAAGTCGGGGGCCTCGGGGTGGACCTCGGGGAAGCACGCCGCGCCGACGCTGAACGGGTAGCGCTCGGAGATCAGCGCCGCCAGCTCGGTTGAGTAGTGGAGCCCTCCCGGGTGGGGCTTCCATTCGGTCTCGCCCCGCGGCGGGTCGCCGCGCAGCGCCAGCACGTTGTCGATGCCGGCGGCTCGGATGTCGTCGAGGATCCCGATCAGCTCCTCCCTGCTGGTCCCAACGCAGCTCAGATGGGCCATGGCCTCGATCCCCACGCCCTCCTTGATCCATTTGGTCAGCTCGACGGTCCGGCCACGGGTCGAGCCCCCGGCACCGTAGGTGACCGAGACGAAGTCGGGATCAAAGGCCCGCAGGTCCTCGAGCGTCGCCCGCAGGTTGCGCTCGCCATCCTCGCTTTTGGGCGGAAAGAACTCGAACGAGAAGGTCGGCTGGCCCTTGGTGGCAATGATCTCGTCGATGCGCAAGGTGTGGCCACTCTACCAACCTTGACACGGTTGTGTTAAACAAGGGCGGGCCCGCCAGTCAGGCGAGACCGGCCCTTTCTTGAGCCCTCACACAGCCCTCCAGCGGTCAGTTGCTCCGTTGGGCTCGCGCGCGGTCCGGCCGGCGAGCTCCAGGTGGTGAAGGTAGGCGAGCGTCTGCGAGAGCAGCCAGCCGGCGTTCGTCTCGTTCAGCGGCTGGCCGTAAACGTCGGGGACGATCTCGACGATCGTTCGCGGCTCCGTGGCGACGGCCAGAAGCACGGCGTCGAGTCGCTCGCGGATCAGCTTGCGGTTTGCCTCGACGTGCCCGTGGACGTCTACGAACGGGCGGCCGTGACCGGCGAGGCACAGGCGGGCGTCGAGTTCGTCGACCACGTCCAGCGAGCTCATGAACTCGCCCACCGGGTCAGGCGACCAGCCGTAGTCGAAATACAGCGAGATCCGTCCCAGCAGGTGATCGCCCGAGATCAACAGGCGCCGCTCGGGCTGAAACAGGCACACGTGCGAGGGTGCGTGGCCCGGCGTGTAATGGACCTCGAACTGGCCGAGGTCCGTCTCGATCCGCTCGCCTTCCTCCAGCGGGCGGTCGGGCTCGATCACCCTGGAGATTCCCGAGGGCAGCTCGTTCGCCTGCTCGGCGTATCGCCGTAGCGCCGCCTCGGGCACACCACTCTGCCGACCGACCTCGAGCCGTCTGGCCAGCGCCTCCTCCGGACGGGCGTAGCGGTCCGTGGCATGAGCGTGGTTGGGGTGCATCCAGAACTCGCAGCCTGCCCGGTCCCGGATCGGCGCTGCCTGCCCCCAATGGTCGGAGTGGGCATGCGTGCAGGCCAATAGGCGGACCTGCTCCAGGCGCAGGTTGACCTGTTCCAGTGCCCGCTCCAGGTGGGCCAGCGACCCCGCCTCGTGATACCCCGTGTCGACCAGCACCACGCCCGAGCCGGCGGCGATGGCCCAAGCATTCCCGTGCGGCACGCCAGGCCAGGGCAGCGGTAGCCGCAGCCGCCACAGACCAGGCAGCACGCGCTCTCCGCGTCCGAGCTCGCGGCGGGAATTCATGGCCCGGACCATATTGCGAGCCGAAGTACGAAGCACATAGACTCCACCGCGCCGATGGCCTCCACCACCGAGGTAGCGAAGCGGTACTTCGACGCTCTCGCCGCGCACGACCTCGACGCGGCCGTGGCTTGCTGGGAGCCCGGTGGCGTGGACCGGTTTGTCGGCCAGCAGGACCTGATCGCCCCCGAGGGCGTCCGCGGCTACTTCTCGGAGCTGTTCGCCGCGTTCCCGGACTTCGGTTTTCAGATCCTCGAGACCACCACCTACCGGAATCGCTGCGCCGTCCGCTGGCGGGCCACGGCCACCTTCGCCGGGCCGGGGAGATTCCAGGGGCTCCGGCCTAACGGCGCCAGCATCGACATCGAGGGCTGCGACGTGGTCACCGTGCAGGACGAAAAGATCACAACGAACCACGCCTATCTCGATAGCGGGTCAATCGCCCGGCAGCTGGGCATCCTGCCGCCCGTTGGGTCGCGAACCGAGCTTCGCTTGACGCGCCTGGCCAACGCGCGCTCGCGGCTCGTCTCCTGGTTCCACGGCTCGGGGCCCGCGCCGATCGCCGACGGGGTGTGGATCGTGCGCGGTGGCTTTCCGATCAAGACGATGAACGTCTACCTGCTGGCCGACGACGGCGGCGTGACCGTGTTCGACGCCGGGATCTCGGATATGACACCAGCCGTTCAATCAGCCGCCGCCCGGCTGGGTGGAATCAAGCGCGTGGTGCTGGGACACGCTGATGCGGACCACCGCGGTGCAGCCCCAGGCTTGACCGCCCCGGTCTACTGCCACCCCGCCGATCGTGCGGCGGCCGAGTCGCCGAGCGCATTCCGCGGCTACTGGGACATGTCGAAACTCCAGCCGCACGGACGCGCGCTGCTTGGACGGCTGCTGCCCCACTGGGACGGCGGCGCCGTCACCGTCGCGGGCACGGTCGAGGAGGGTGAGGAGGTTGCAGGCTTTCGTGTGGTTCACCTTCCCGGCCACGCCCCGGGGCTGATCGGGCTGTTCCGCGGCTCCGATCGCCTGGCGCTCGTCTCAGACTGCTTCTACACGCTCGACCCCCAGACCGGGATCAAGGGCGCCGCGCGCGTGCCCCACCCCGCGTTCAACATCGACACCGAGCAGGCGCGGGCTTCGATCCGCAAGCTGGCCGCGCTCCAGCCCACAGCGGCATGGGCGGGTCACGCCAACCCCGTGACGGGCGAGGTGGTCTCGGAGCTCGAGCGGGCAGCAGCGGCCGCTCTTTGATGATCTGGTGACCGGTCCCGATCCGGACCGGCTGGCGGCGCTGCTCTGCGACTGGTGTATCGCCGCCCGCGAGCGGGACCAGGTACTGGTCGGAATGACGCTTCAGTCGATGCCGCTCGTCCGCGCGCTGCACCGCGCGCTGTTGGAGCGTGGCGCCTGGCCGCTGATCCGCTTGGCGCCAGCAGAGCTGGCGGCGGACTTCTACCGGCATGCCACCAACACCCAGCTCGACTCGTTCGCGCCGCTGGAGCTGGCCGAGGCGCAGACTGCCGGTGCCTTCATCGGCATCACCGCGCCGGCCAACACCCGCGCGCTGGCCAGCGTCGATCCGGCGCTGATCGCCCGCGTCGGCCGAGCCCGGGCGGCGGTCCAGGAGGCGCGGCTGTCCAAGCGGTGGTGTGGGACCCTGTGGCCCACGCCGGCGCTGGCGCAGCAGGCGGCGATGGGCGACAGCGAGTACGCCGATTTCGTCTCGCGGGCACTATTCCTCGATCGTCCGGACCCCATCTCCGCCTGGCACGAGCTGAGCAAACTTCAGGCCAGGCTGATCGACCCACTGTCGCGCGCCCGCGAGATCAGGATCGAGGCCGAGGGAACCGACCTGAAGCTGGCGGTCGGGGGGCGGACGTGGGTCAACTCCGACGGCAAGCACAACATGCCGAGCGGCGAGGTGTTCACGGGTCCGCTGGAGGACTCCGCCGAGGGGACGATCCGCTTCACGGTGCCGTCGAGCCCCCGCGGCGTGGAGGTTGAGGACGTTGAGCTGCGGTTCGCCGGCGGGAAGGTGATCGAGGCGCGAGCGGCACGCGGCGAGCGCTACTTGCGCGAGGCGCTGGAGACGGACTCCGGAGCGCGCTTTCTGGGGGAGCTCGGGATCGGGACCAACGAGGGGATCAACCGCGCCACGGGACTGGTGCTGTTGGACGAGAAAATCGCCGGGACCGTGCACCTGGCGCTAGGGCGCTCCTATCCGGAGACCGGTGGGCGCAACGCTTCAGCGTTGCACTGGGATCTGATCTGCGATCTGCGCGAAGGCGGCCGGCTGACCGTCGATGGCCAACTCCTTAACGAGAACGGCAGGTTCGTGCAGTAGCGTCACAGCGGTATGCGCCGCACGAAGATCGTCGCCACCATCGGTCCGGCCTCGCGCGAGCCAGACACCTTGGCGCGCATGGTCGAGGCGGGGATGGATGTGGCGCGGCTCAACTTCTCGCACGGCGACCGCGACGTCCACGCTGAGAACGCGCAGCGGATTCGCAACGCGGCCGGCAGGGTGGGGCGCCAGGTGGCGATCCTTCAGGACCTCCCGGGCCCGAAGCTCCGGATCGGGGCGCTACGCAATGATCTGGCGGAACTGCGGCCCGGGGACACGCTTGTGCTGGCGTGCGGGTCGACCGATGTTGGTGACGAGCGTCGGATGTCCGTCAGCTGGAGGGGGCTGCCAGAGGCCGTCGACCGCGACGACATCATCTACCTGGCCGACGGGGCGATTCGCCTGCGCGTGCGCGGCATCCGCGACGGCGACAGCGAGGTGGAGACAGCGGTCGAGATCGGAGGCGCAGTCGCTTCCCGCCAGGGCCTGAACCTCCCGGGCTCCACCCGCGGCCTGCCCGCGGTGCCGGAGGAGGACATCGACATGCTCAAGTTCGGCGAGTCGATCGGCGTGGACCTGGTTGCGTTGTCGTTCGTCCGCACCGCGGAGGACGTGACGGCCGCGCGGCGTCACACCCGGCTGCCGTTGATTGCCAAAGTCGAGAAGCCGGAGGCGGTGAACGCGGCCGAGGAGATCATGCGCTCCGCGGACTGCGTGATGGTGGCCCGCGGCGACCTGGGGATCGAGCTGCCGATCGCCGACGTCCCGATGGTCCAGAAGCAGCTGCTTCGGATCGCCGGCCGACTGGCACGGCCCTCGATCACCGCCACCCAGATGCTCGACTCGATGGTCAACTCTCCAAGGCCCACCCGCGCCGAGGTGGCCGACGTGGCCAACGCGATCCTGGACGGCACCGACGCCGTGATGCTCTCTCAGGAGACCGCGATCGGGACGTATCCGGTCGCCGCGGTGGAAATGATGGCCAGCGTCGCCGAGCGCACCGAACACGCCCTTCCGTACCGCACGTGGAACGAGGAGCGCGTGCGCCGCGACGCTCGCGACCCCGCCTACACGGTGGCCTACAGCGCCTGCGCCGCGGCCCGCGACCTGCATCTGGCGGCGCTTGTCGTGCCGACGCTGTCGGGGCGCTCGGCACGGCTGATCTCGGCCCACCGGCCCCAGGTCCCGATCCTGGCGCTGTCGCCCGGGAAGGAGACCGTGCGTCGTTGCGCGCTGATGTGGGGGGTGCAGGCCGCCTCCATGAGGCGCCACGAGATCACCGAGGCGCTGATCGCAGACGCTGCGAGGCGGGTGGTGGAGTTGGGTTGGGTCAAGTCAGGGGCCCGGGTGGGGATAACGGCCGGCCTGCCCAGCGGACGCCCCGGGACCACCAGCCTGGTCCAGATCCAGCGGGTGTAGCGGGCCTCCCGCTCTGCTCAGCAGACCTGCGGGCGACGCTCTGTCCAGGGCTGGACTCGCTCGAGCTGTGCCGCCACCCCGTACAGCGTCTGCTCGGCGCGAGGGCGCCCGATCAGCTGGACGCTCAGCGGCAGCCCGTCGCCTCCGATACCCGCTGGCACCGCGACCGCCGGCTGGCCGCTCAGGTTCGAGAGCGGCGTCCATGGGGTGAAGCTGGCGGCCGTGTTGAACGCAAGCGGGAGCGGCTTGCCGAACCCGCCCTCGGCCGGGAGCGCGGTGCGCGCCAGGGCCGGGGTCATGAGCACGTCGACCTCATCCCAGAGCGAGAGGATCCGGGCCGTGGCGATGGCGCGCTTCATTACCACGTGGCCTCGTCGGCGCTCGGGGACGACGGTCCGCCCCAGTGCGGCCATCTGCCGCGTCAGCGGCTCGAGCAGCGATTGGTCCGGGACCGAGAGCGAGTCCTCGTAGATGCCGCGCGTCCATAGCTGCGTGAACAGCAGGGCCACGAGCCGGTACGGAGGATCGCGCTGCACAAGCTCGTGTCCAAAGCCCTCGAGCGCCTGCGCGGTGCGCTCCCATGCCCCTCGCTGATCGCTGGAGAGGCTTGCCATCAAGCCCGGCGGAAGCTTGCGCGAGATGGCGATCCGCAGCCGCTGGGGTTCCGTTACCTCGGCCAGCTCCGGCGAGTCGCTCATCACGCTCAGCAGCAGCGCGCTGTCGGCTACCGATCGCGCCAGTGCCCCGATGGAGCTGAGCTCCACCCAACCTCCTCCCGGCACCCGGCCGCGCGTGGGCTTCATTCCCACCAGCCCGCAGCAGGCAGACGGGATCCGGATGGAGCCGCCACCGTCAGAGCCGGTCGCGGCCGGCACCATGCCCGATGCCACCGCCGCGGCCGAGCCGCCAGAAGAGCCGCCGGGGGTTCGGCCCGGGTCCCACGGGTTGCGCGTGACGCCGTTGGCCTCGCTGGCCGTCCAGGGCCAGATCATGAGCTCCGGCACGTTGGTGATGCCGATCGGGATCGCCCCTGCGGTGCGCAGGCGCCGGATCGCCTCGGCGTCTTCGCCCGCGGGAGGGCCGTAGCTGCGCGAGCCCCGAGTCGTCGCCTGCCCGGCGACCGCAAGATCGTCCTTGACGGCGATCGGCACGCCGGCCAGCGGACCATCGGCCGACCCGAGCGCTTCCGCGGCAGCCAGCGCCTGATCCGCCATCACCGTGCGGAACGCGTTCAGCTTTGGGTCGAGCTGCTCGATCCTTTCCAGGAACAGCTCCACCAGGTCCTTGGGTTCGAGCTCACGGGAGCGGACAAGCGCAGCGAGCGCGCCGGGCCCTTCGAACGTGAGTCCGGCGGCGACGCTCACCGTCGCACCGCCAACCGGCCGTAGAACTCGGCCTCCGCGCGCCCCAGCTCGGTGGCCGGCTCGTCGCCATAGATCCATTCGCGAGCGATGCGGTGGAAATTACCGCGGGCATGCAGCTGGGCGATCACCGCCAGCGTCAGCACCTCCATGCGGCGACCGAAGATGTGGTCGGGAGGCGCGTTTTCGTGTCTCAACTGGCCGAAGTACTCAGAGCGGGGGTCGCTCATGTCGATGAGCACCTGTGTGGCGTACTCGGGAGTCAGCTCGACCTCGGCGTCCTCGGTGTACCAGGAGGTCGCCGCCCGGAAGTGCTCCAGCACCCGCTGCGGCTTGAACTTCTCCGGCTCGGGAAAGAAGCCGCTCTCGGTCCCCAGACGCATGATCGTCTTGCTGTCGCCTTCGATCACCGCCCGCGCCACCTGGATCTCGAGCTCCACCGCGCCCGGCGGCATGCGCTTGAACAAACCGAAGTCCAAGAACGCCATCCTTCCATCCGCAAGCAGCATCGAGTTGCCGGGATGGGGATCGCCCGAGAACTGGTGGTGGCGGTACAGGCAGCCGAAATAGAAGCGGAACAGGATCTCGCCGACGCGGTCGCGCTCCGACTGCGGCAGCCGCTTCAGTTCCTCGAAGCCCTTGCCCTCAACGAACTCCGAGACCATCACGCGCTCGCGCGAGAGCGAGGTGACGACATCGGGAACGAAGATTAAGGGATGCCCGCGGAACAGCCTTGCCAGCGTGCGCTGATTCTGCGCCTCGAGCTCGTAGTCGAGCTCCTCCTCGATGCGGTCTCGGATCTCCTCGCCGAGCGCCTTGGGGTCCATTCCCGGGGCGATCCGCTTGGCCAGCCGTAGGATCAGGCCCAGGTTCTGCATGTCGGCCCGGACGGCCTGGGCTACGCCGGGATACTGGACCTTGACCGCCACCTCGCGGCCATCCTCGAGCGTCGCCCGGTAGACCTGGCCGATCGACGCCGCGGCGATCGGTTGCTCGTCGAAGTCGGCGAACACCTCGTGCAGCGGTTCGCCGAGCTCCTGCTCGATCACCTTGCGCATGTCCTTGAAAGTGACGGTCGGCGCCGCATCGCGGAGCGCGGCGAGCTTGCGCTGGAATTCCTCGCGGTACTCCTCGGGCACGAGACCGATGTCGAGGAACGACATCACCTGCCCGACCTTCATCGCGGCGCCCTTCATCGTCCCCAGCGCGGCCACGATCTGCTCGGCGGCCTCGATGTGGCGGCGCTCGAGCGCCGCCTTCCGCCCTTCCTCGTCCCGGGCTACGTTCGCCGCTCGCGTACCGGCCTGCCGGATCGCCTGCCCCGCGGCCAGCCGGCTGACCTTTGCCGTACGTCCCACGCGCGAGGTCGGGATTCTGTCCTGTGCCACTGCTGCCGTTGTCCTGCGCTCGCGAGTTAGCCGCGTTCCACCCGAGAGCCCGGGACGATGTCGTCCGAGCCGTCCGACCAGCGGACCCAGGCCTTGTGCCCCCCGTCGTAGTCCTCGGCCATCAGGATCAGGGTGGCAGGCTCGCCGAGCGCCGTGCATGGTTCGGAGCCCTCCTCGTCGAGCCCTCGCCAGATGCGCACGAACGGGTTGTGCTCCAGCTCGTCGCCCACGGTCGTCGGATCGGTGTGGCCCGGGTGGATCCGCGTGTCGGGCGGCAGCTTCAGCAGGGTGTCCATGATCGAGCGCTTGAGGTCGGCGTATGTCGTGTGCCCCGGCGCCCGCACGCCGCCGACCGAGCGTCTGAAAAGCGTGTCGCCGGTGAACACATCCGCGCCGTTGACGAGCAGCGACAGCATGCCGGCGGTGTGCCCCGGCGTGTGCAGCGGCTCGATCGTGAGCGCTCCGCAGTCGATCGTCTGCCCCGGGGTCATCGTCGCCGTCACCTGCGGCAGCTCCTGGCGCTCGAGCTCGTGGGCCAGAACCGGCGTGCCCGGATGGCGCTCAAGCACCTCCTCGAGCTCCGCGACATGGTCGTGGTGGCGGTGGGTAAGCAAAACATGCGTGAGGGAGAAGCGCATCCGGTCGAGCACGTCGAGCAAGGGCTTCACCGGCCCGCCGGCATCGATCATTGCCGCCTGGGAGCCGAGTTCGTCCGCCACCAAGTAGGTGTTCGAGAGGAAGCTCTCGTTCATGGAGCGCTCGACGATCACGCTCGACTCAGCCTATCCTCTAAAGGCGTGAGCCTCATCCATACTTGCTATCGGGTCGCGGACATCGACCGATCGGTCGGCTTCTACGAGGCGCTGGGATTCGAGGAGAAGGGGCGCGTGCCGATCCGCGACGAGGCGATCAACGTCTTCATGGGACTTCCCGACGACGGCGACGAGCCGCGGCTCGAGCTGACCTACAACAAGGGTCGCGACGAGCCTTACGAGATCGGCACGGGCTACGGCCATATCGCGATCACCACGCCCGACCTCGATAGCACTCTCGAGCGGCTTGACGAACAAGGCATCGAACCCGAGCGCCCGCCTTACACGGTCCGCGACGGCGGCTCGCGCCTCTGTTTCGTGCAAGATCCGGACGGCTACCGGATCGAGCTGATCGAGCGCGGATGACGGCCCCGCCGAGCAAGATCGGCTATCTGCTGGAGCGGATCGCGCAGGGCGTTGCCGCTCACGACCGCGAGAACCCCGGTCACCGCACGTGGGGCATCGGCATGGCCCATTTCGACATCGAGCGGCTGGGGCTCGAGGAGGGCGAAGAGATCCTTCCGGGCATCGTGCTCCAGACCGACGGGGGCGTGACCGGCCAATTCCGCGTCCTCTGCGATGGGGAGCACCAGGGGGAGGAGCAGGAGCAGGAAGAGGAAGTGCTCGACGCCGTGGCTTCACAGGAAGTGGGCGAGCCGCTGCACCTCACCCCGCCGCGGATCGAGCCCCCGCTTTAGGGCGTCGAGTTGAGCCTTATCTAACGGCGATCGCCGCCCGATGGGCGACCTGTGCCGCGAGCCGCTCAATCGTCGGGCACCGGAGTCCATGCCGTTCGGCGGCCCGCAAGACCGAGCCGGCGATTGCGTCAAGCTCCGGCTCGCGGCCGGCGGCGATATCGCGCTGCATGGAGGAGCCCAGCTCCGGATGTGCCTCCTCGAGCTCAGCCAGCGGGCCGGCGGGATCGATGCGTGCCCCGTCGGCGTTCGCCACCGCGGCTGCCTCGGCGATGCAGGCCTCGAGAGCTGCACGCCATTCGGGATTCGAGCGGATGAATCCCAGCCGCCTGCCGGTGGCGCTCGTCGTACAGGCCAAAGCGTTCAGGCGGACAAGCTTGGACCACAGGATCTGGGCCTCGCCCTCCCCGATCTCGGCGGGGATGTTCGCCTCCGTGAGCGCGCTCGCTACCGCCGGAAGCCGCCCGGTGGGCTCGGCGGCATCGGCCGCCACGTCGACGCGCAGAAATGGGCTGGTCTGGACGATCAGCCCCGGCGCGGGGCGATCGGACTCGACCCGGATCACGCCGGCTGCGACATGGGCCGATCCGAAGCGCTCGCGGAGCACCGACATGTGGTCCAAGCCGTTGAGCAGCGGGACGACGATCCCAGCATCGGCCTCGATGCGCCGAAGCGCATCCTCCAGGTTGGTGGCCTTGGTGGCCACGACCAGCACATCGACCGGTTCGGTGAGCGCGGGGTCGGCCCGTGGACGAGCCCTGAAGTCCCCAAGCCGCTTGCTGCGCAGCTCGATGCCCTGACGCGCGATCAGCTCGGCGGTGGGCGCACGCGCGATGACCGAGACATCTTCGTGGGCGCGAGCGAGGGCGGCGGCGAGAAAGCCGCCCACGCCGCCCGGTCCGAGAATCGCGATCGCTGGCACGTTGGGAGACTGTCCCAGATCGTCCGATGGGGTTGCGGCACTACGACTAGCTGGAGTCGGCCTGCACCGAGGCCGGGTCGATCAGGACCCCAGGATTGAGGACCCCGGCCGGGTCGAGCGCGGCCTTGGCAGCGCGCAGCGCCGTGGCGAAAATGTCCGGCCGCTGCCGGTCATACCACGGCCGATGGTCGCGCCCCACGGCGTGATGGTGGGTGATCGTGCCTCCGCCGGCGAGCACCGCGTCGGAGGCTGCCCGTTTGACCTGGGCCCATTGCTCGAGCTCTTCGCCGCGCCGCGCGGGCGCCAGGACCGTGTAGTACGGGGCCGGCCCATCCGGATAGACGTGGGTGAAGCGGCAGGTGACGAACCCCTCGCCGCAGGCGTCACGCACCGCTGCTGTCGTCCGCTCGGAGACGTCGGCGTGGAATCGCTCAAACCGATCCCAGGTGATCGCCGTTTCGAACGTCTCTGAGAGCACGCCCATCGCCACGAACAGATCGCGCAGGTACGGCGCCCGCAGGAACGCTTCCCGCCAGCTGCCGACCGCCTCGCCGCCGCCCGTGCTCCGGGGCCGGGGAGCGCCGCCGAAATCGGCGCAGCATTCGAGCGCCAGGGCCATCGACGGCTCGACGTCGTGCTCGGCCGCCTCGAAACCCAAAACCAGGATTGCATGGCGCCCGTCTCCGGCGCCGGTCATCAGCGCCTCGCGGGCCTCAATCAGCCGGCAGTTGGAGGGATGAAGCCCGGACTGCGAGAGCGCCCGCACCGCCGCGGCGCCGGCCACGAAGTCCTCGAACAGGACCGCGGCCGACGCCCGTCGCTTGGGCCGCGGTCGCACTCGCATCCAGGCCTCGGTGATCAGGCCCAGGATGCCCTCGGAGCCCAGCAGCAGCCGGTCGGGCGAGATACCGGCCCCCGAGCCGGGCAGCCGCCGGGACTGCCACCACCCGGCCGGGCTCAGCGCCCGAACCGACTCCACGAGGTCATCGATGTGGGTGTAGAGCGTCGCGAAATGCCCGCCTGCTCGGGTGGCGATCCAGCCGCCCAGCGTCGAGAACTCAAACGACTGCGGAAAGTGGCGCAGCGTTAGGCCGTGTTCCGAGAGCTGGCCCTCGAGTCCGGGTCCGGTGGCCCCGGCCTGGATCCTGGCCGACAGGGAGGTCCGGTCCACCTCGAGCACGCGGTCCAGCGACTTCAGATCGACGCTAACCACCCCCCGGTAGGCAGCGCTCACGCGGGGCTCAACACCTCCCACCACGCTCGTGCCACCCCCGAACGGGATGACGGCCGCTCCAGCCTCGAGCGCCCAATTCACTACCCGCTCGACCTCGGTCTCGCTCCGCGGACGGGCGACCACGTCGGGCGGATGCTCAAAGCGCCCGCGAAACGCTCGCACTACGTCGCCGTACGAGCGCCCGTAAGTATGCAGGCAGCGTTCGTACCGCTCGCTGGAGCAGATCGCGGTCAGGTCATCGGGGGCAGTGAGGCTGGGCGCCGGCAGCGACACATCCGCCAGGGATACCGGCTGGTCAGGCTCCGAGGAGCCGAATGACAGCCGCTCACGAACAGCCGCCGCCGCGGCGCGCGTGTCGGCGGGCGAGAGCTGCTCGTCCTCATACCCCCAGCCCCAGTGCTTCAGGCGTCGCTGCAAGGGCGCCAGCCTAACCCCCCGCGGCGCGGCTGTACCGTGTCCGTCGTGCCTCCAGCACCCGGACTTCTTGCCCGCGGGCCCTGGGCGCCGCACGAAATCGACGTCGCGTGGCGACCCGAGGTCTACGAGCCCGCCCCGAGCGCGATCGAGGCCGCTGACGAGGCGATCGCCGCGCTGCAGCGGCGGGGCTCGCCGAGCCACGACGGCCTGGCTGCGCGGCTCTCGAGCTACGCCGCGGGCGCGGACGGCCTTTCGCTGGAGCTCCAGCCGATCCGCTGGGCGCTGAGGCTGACGGCCGAGGACGCTTCGCAGAGCATGTCTGTGATCTGCATCGTGCGCACTGCCGACGGCCGCTGGCTGGCGGGCCGGCGCGCGGGGTGGCTCGCAACCTGGCCCGGCCGCTGGGCGTTGGGGGCTGCCGGGTCCGTGGAGGTCGACGAGCACCCCGCCGAGACGATGGAGCGCGAACTGCAAGAGGAATGGTCTGTGGATGCCGAGCGGATCACCGCGGAGGGCCTGATCAAGCGGCCAAACGGCATGGTGATGCTGGTGGGGCAAGCGTGGCTTCCCAACGGCGCGCAGGTCACTCCGGACTCGGAGCACGACGACTTCGCTTGGTGGCCGGCCGACGTCGCCAGCTGGCCGGGCGAAGCCCACGAGGCGCTGCGTCGCATGGCGACGTGGCTCGCGCAGGCCACGTGAGTGCGATCACCTTCCGCCGCCTCGAGCTGGCGTCGTTCACGCACTCGGCGATCTACCTGGCGCTGCTTGTCAGCGCGTTTGCCCTGGGCAAGCCCGAGCCAGAGACGTTCATCTTCGGCATGGCCCACGGGCTGATGTGGATCGGCATGTCGCTGGTCTGCATCGCCGCGGCCCGGACCCGGATAGTCCCGTTCTGGCTGGCGGTCACGGTCGCCGTCCTCGGTGGCCTCGGCCCGTTCGCGGGATCGATCGGGTTCGTCTGGGCTGAGCGCCGCCGCGGTCGCTCTCAGAACACATCTGCCCCCATGGTCACCCGTTAAAGTGATCGAGCGGATGGCAGTAGAGGCCGGCACGGTTCAAGTGGTGATGCCTGCGATGGGCGACTCGGTCGCCGAGGGCACCGTGCTCGAGTGGCATAAGCATGAGGGCGATCAGGTCTCCGCCGAGGAGACGATCGTCGAGATCTCTACCGACAAGGTCGACGCGGAGGTTCCGGCCCCCGCGTCGGGCAGGTTGGTCAAGATTCACGCCGCCGAAGGTGACACGGTCGCCGTCGGCGCGGTTCTGGCCGAAATCGCGGGCGGCGACGGTGCCCCCGAGGGCGGCGACACGAGCCCCGCCGCGGGCGGCGACGGTGGCCCCGAGGGCGGCGACACGAGCCCCGCCGCGGGCGATGACGCCCCGGCGGCCGGGGACACCGCACCCGCAGCCGGCGATGGCGCCCCGGCGGCCGGGGACACCGCCCCCGCCTCGGCTCCCGCGATCCAGCCCTCGACCCCCGTCTCGGCCGAGGCCCCGCCGGCGTCGGCGCAAGAGGCCGTGGCGGGCGCGACGGCCGAGGCTGAGTCCGCCGCCGCTGCCGATGCCACCACCGGCAAGACGATCGAGATCGTGACTCCCTCCGGCGGTGAGTCCGTCACCGAGGGCACGATCCTCGAGTGGTCGGTCAAGGTCGGCGACACAGTCACGGAGGGCGACACGGTCGTCGAGATCTCAACCGACAAGGTCGACATGGAGCTACCAGCGCCGGCCTCGGGCGCGATCACCGACATCCTCTCCGAAGAGGGAGACACCGTCACCGTGGGACAGGTGATCGCCCGCATGAGAGCCGGAGCCCCGGCGGCGGCGGCAGACACGGCGCCCGCCGCGTCGGCTGCTCCCGCACCGGTATCGACACCTACTCCTTCCGTCGCACCCGATTCAGGTGCGACGGGCACGGCAGATCAACACGGTGCGACGGGCACGGCAGATCAACACGGTGCGACGGGCGCGGCAGATCAACACGGTGCGACGGGCGCGGCAGATCAACACGGTGCGACGGGCGCGGCGGATCAACACGGTGCGACGGGTGCGGCGGATCAGCCTCGTGGGGCGGATCCGACCAGCGAAGCGGCCAACGCCTCCCCAGTCGCCCGGCGGGTGGCGGCGCAGGAAGGCGTCGACTTGAGCGGCGTCACCGGCAGTGCACGTGGCGGGCGGATCACTAAGGCCGATGTGCTCTCGGCCGCAGGTAACGGCGCTGCGGCGGCTGTGCCGCGGGCGGCCACGGCCGAAACGCAGGCGGGCCCCCCGCAGGGGCCCGCCCCTGACACACGAGCGCCCGGCGCCCAACCCCTCCGCGGTGGCGCGGCGGCGCTGGCCCGGTACATGGATCAGAGCCGCTCGATCCCCACCGCCACGTCGTTCAGGACGATCACGGTCAGCGTGCTCGACGCCCGCCGCAAGCAACTCAAGGACGCCGGCCAGCGGGTGTCGTTCACCCACCTGATCGCTTACGCCATAGCGCGAACCGCTACGGAGGACATGCCGGTGATGGCGCACCACTTCACCGAGCAGGACGGTAAGCCCGCTCGGACCGACGATGGGGCCTGCAACCTGGGGCTGGCCGTTGACGTGGAGAAGAAGGACGGCACGCGCACGCTGATGGTGCCGGTGATCCGCGACGCCGGGCGCCTGAGCTTCAAAGACTTCCTGGCTGCCTACAACGCGCTGGTCGACAAGGCACGCACGAACACGCTGACCGCCGATGATCTGAGCGGGGCGAACCTGTCTCTGACCAACCCCGGCGGCATCGGCACGATCGCCTCCGTGCCCCGTTTGATGATGGGCCAGGGCACGATCGTCGCCACGGGCTCGATCGCCTACCCGCCGGGGCTGGGCAACATTGGCGAGCGGATCGGTGCGGAGAAGGTCATGACCATGACCTCCACCTACGACCATCGGATCATCCAGGGGGCGGAGTCGGGGCGCTTCCTGCAGCGGATCGAGGCCTATTTGCAGGGCGAGGACGGCTTCTACGAGCGCGTGTTCGCGGACCTCGGGGCAGGCGCGCCGCCCGAGCTCCCCGCCGTCCCTGCACCCCAGGAAGCCCCGCCGGCGCCGGCAGCGCCTGCGCCGGCGGCCAGCGCCCCCGTGGCCGCGCCCGACGAGGAGATGCTCCAAGCGGTGCAGGCAGCAACGTCGCTGCTCAAGGCCCACCGCACCCATGGCCACCTGGCGGCACACCTGGACCCGCTCGGTCGCCAGCAAGAGGGCGACCCGGCACTCGATCCCGAGCCTCTGGGGCTGACGCCCGAGGTGATGTCGAAGATTCCATCGCACGTCCTCCGCATGTACGTGCCCGGCGAGACGCTGGCCGACTCGCTGCCCTATCTGCGCGAGACCTACTGCGGGCCGATCGCCTATGAGATCGAGCACATTGCCTCCCACGGGCAGCGCCTGTGGCTGCGGGAGAGCATCGAGTCCGGTACGTTCCGGAACCCGCTGTCGGCCGAGGAGCAGAAGGCGCTGCTCAAGCGGCTAACAGAGGTCGACGCGCTCGAGCGCTTCATGCACAAGGCCTACCTCGGCCAGAAGCAGTTCTCGATCGAAGGCCTCGACATGACCGTCCCGATGCTCGATGAGCTGATCAAGCTGTCGGCGGGCCAGGGCGCCCGTGAGGTGGTGATCGGGATGGCCCACCGTGGTCGCCTGAACGTACTGGCCCACAACCTCGGACGGTCTTATCAATCGATCTTCGCCGAATTCGAGGGCGCTTCCACGCTCGAGCCCATCACCACCCTGCCCCAGGGCGGGACGGGCGACGTCAAGTATCACCACGGAGCGCAGGGCAACTATCAACTCGGCGGCGACAAGTCCGTGATCGTTCGCCTGGAGTCCAATCCGTCGCACCTTGAAGTCGTGGACCCCGTAGCCGCCGGCGCCACGCGCGCCGCGCAGACCACCCGCCAGGGACCCCACGCCCACCAGGACTCTAATGCCGCGATGCCGGTCATCCTCCACGGCGACGCCGCCTTCCCAGCGCAGGGGGTGGTCGCCGAGACCTTCAACCTCCAGTCGCTCGACGGCTACACCGTCGGGGGGACGATCCACCTGATTCAGAACAACCAGGTCGGTTTCACCACCGACCCCGAGGATGCCCGCTCCACCAACTGGGCATCGGATCTGGCGAAGGGCTTCGACGTTCCGATCATCCACGTGAACTCCGACGACGTTCAGGCCTGCGTCGCGGCTGTGAGGCTGGCGTTTGCCTTCCGGCAGGAGTTCGGCCACGACGTGCTGATCGACCTGATCGGCTACCGCCGCTTCGGTCACAACGAAGCCGACGAGCCGGCCTACACGCAACCGGAGATGTATCAGGCCATCAAGAAGCACCCGCCCACCCGTGAGCTGTTCGCAAAGCAGCTGATCGCTCAGGGCGTCGTCTCCGAGCAAGAGTCGACCGAGATGACCGACAACGTGTGGGCGCTCTTGACCGAGCAGCACCAGAAGCTGAAGGCCCGCATCGAGCACGCTAAGGAAGCCGAGCACGCCACGGGCGAGTACCAGCTGGATCGCACTCCGTCGCCTGAGGTGAAGACGGCAGTTCCAGCCGATCGCCTCCACGTCCTCAACGAGGAGCTGCTGGCGGTGCCGGACGGCTTTACCGTGCACCCCAAGCTCGTCAAGCAGCTCGAGCAGCGCCGGTCCGCAGTGAGTGGGGAGGGACGGATCGTCTGGGCGCACGCTGAGTCGCTGGCATTCGCTTCGCTGCTGACCGAGGGCATCCCGATTCGCCTCACCGGTCAGGACGCGGAGCGGGGCACGTTCAGCCAGCGCCACCTCGTCCTGCACGACCCGAAGACGGGCCAGGAGCACTGCGCGATGCAGCACCTACCGGGTGCAATGGCGCCGATGGAGCTCCACAACTCTCCGCTCTCGGAGATGGCCTGCCTGGGGTTCGAGTACGGCTACTCCCAGGAAGCGCCGGAGACGCTCGTGTTATGGGAGGCGCAATTCGGCGACTTCGCGAATGGCGGGCAGGTGGTGATCGACCAGTTCATCACCCCGGGACTGGCGAAGTGGGGCCAGACCTCACGGCTCACCCTGTTGCTGCCGCACGGATACGAGGGCTCGGGACCCGAGCACTCCTCCAGCCGCGTCGAGCGCTTCCTACAGCTGGCCGCCGAAGGCAACATCCGCGTTGCCAACTGCACCACTCCGGGCCAGTACTTTCACCTGCTGCGGCGACAGGCCCGGATCGCCAAGCAACGTCCGCTTGTGATCATGACTCCCAAGAGTCTGCTGCGCCTCCAGCACGCGACATCCACGGTGCAGGAGCTGGCGGAGGGACGCTTCCAGCCGGTGTTGGCCGAGCCCGGCGTTCAGGACGACCAGATCACGAGATTGATCCTGTGTAGCGGCAAGATGTACTACGACCTCGTCGGCCACAAAGCGCCCGAGGAAAGGCCCCAGGTCGCGGTGGGTCGTGTCGAGCTGCTGTATCCCTTCCCTCAGTCCGAGATCCTGGAGCTCGTGGGGCGCTACCCACAGTTGCGCGAGGTGCTGTGGGTCCAGGAAGAGCCACGCAACATGGGCCCACGCGCGTTCATGTCGCCGCGGCTGTTGCAGATCCTGCCCCCGGAGCTGCGCTTCGGTTATGTCGGAAGGCCCGAGCGAGCCGCGTCCGGCGAGGGCTATCCGGTTGCCCACGCGATCGAGCAGAACAGGATCGTCTCCACCGCGCTCGATTTGGGCGAGTCCGTCTCGCAGTATCCGCGCAAGCAGCCGGGCGAGCGCTGAGCAGCCGCGGCGAGATAAACCGGGTACCTCGCGATCAGCGAGCCCGGCAGATCATCGAGCGCGTGCGGGCTGTACCTGAAGGTTTCGTGCGCAGCTATGGCGATGTCTCACCGGGAGCCCCGCGCGCGGCGGGTGCGGTCCTCAGCGGCTGCAATGAGCCCGACCTCCCGTGGCACCGAATCGTCCGCGCGGACGGCTCCCTGGCCAAGGGCGCACGACAGCGAGCGCTGCTTGGAGCCGAGGGCGTGCCGTTTCGCGGCTCACGCGTCGACATGCGGATCGCCCGGCTCCCCGAAATGGCATGAGCAGCGCCTGGACGCAGCGCTCGATCGAGCTCTCTCCGCGGCCTCGTGGCGTTCACCTCGTCACTGGCGAGGTGCTAGAGGCGCTGCCGGAGCTAAGCCATGTGGAGACCGGCCTCTTGCACCTGCTCCTACAGCACACGTCGGCGTCCTTGGCACTCAACGAGAACGCCTCACCCGACGTCCGCCGCGACCTCGAGACGTGGTTCGACCAGGCAGTGCCCGAGCATGCGGACTACTGGACACACACGCTCGAGGGCCCAGACGACATGCCCGCGCACGTCAAGGCCGTGATCATCGGCCCGTCGCTGACGCTGCCTGTGGCCCAAGGGCGGCCGGCGCTCGGCACATGGCAGGGGATCTACCTCTGCGAGCATCGCGAGCGCGGCGGGGCGCGGTCGCTGGTGGCCACGCTCTGGGGCACGCAATAGCTGCGCTCAGCGCTTGCGCACACCAATCAGTGCGGTGCTGCCCACCGCCACGCAACGATCGACCGTCTCGCAGGCAGACGCCGTCGGCCGGCCGGGCGACGCTCCCCATCAGCGATCGTCGTCAGCAGAGACCGGGACTGCCCCCGCTGACGTGCAACCACGCGGCGTGCAGGGGCGTGGTCGAGCCGAAGATCGGATTTTCTGCTCGCCACGCCTGCCGTAGGGCCTCGACGTCGACCAGCTCGGGGTCGACGCCGCTCCCGTCCCACCGCTCGGCGAACAATCGGGCCTTCGCCCGCCACAAGGCCAGCCCGAACTCCGCCTTGGTGCGCCGTGCCGCGGTCGCCTCGGGGAGCAACGCCCCGAATAGCCGCTGCACCGCAGTCGTGCGATCGCCATAGCCCGAGGCGCCCCCTGCGGAGGCGAGCGCCCCGATGAAGCGCTCATCGAGCAGCGGGTGCACGACCCGCGCGGCTACCCGCAGCGCCGTCTACCGGCACCGTGCATCACCGCACCGCAGAGCTGGTGCTCGCCTGGGTAGGTGCGAGCTGCCTGGAGTCCGGGCTGGTGCGTCAGGCGCTGTGCGCGGCGCAGGGCGAACGCAGAGATCTTGTGGTGGGCGTCACCGGCGCCCGCGAGGATTTCGGCGCTCACGCATGGCTCGAAGGGGAACCCGTCGACTGCCGCTTCACAGAGCTGCTGCGCCGCCCCGCCCCGGAATAGTGACGGGTCGCCCGGCTTCGATTGATCCCGGATCTAGCCGGCAGCGTTTTTTTTGGCAACCTGTACGTCATCCGGATACGCCGCAGCAACGGCATACGCCATCAGACCGCCCGCCGTCACCTGACCCCGAGCCTCGGGGTGCACGACATGGCGATCGACCTCGGAACGGCGAACACGCTGGTCTACGTGGCTGGGCGCGGCATCGTCGTCTCTGAGCCGTCGGTGGTCGCCTCGGATGTGGAGACCGGCGTGGTCCACGCCGTGGGTTCCGAGGCCGAGCGGATGATCGGCCGTACCCCGGCCGCGATCTCCGCCACCCGGCCTCTGCGCCACGGAGTGATCGCCGACTTCGAGGTCACCGAGGAGATGCTGCGCTACTTCATCCACCGCGTCCTCGATCGCCGCCGGGCGCACCCCCGGTTGATCGTGTGTGCCCCGTCGGGGGTGACCGAAGTCGAGAAGCGAGCTGTGGAGGAGGCGTCGCTGGCCGCCGGAGCGAGGCGCGTTCATCTGATCGAGGAGCCAATCGCCGCCGCCATTGGAGCCGGGATCGCGATCGAGGAGCCGGTGGGGCGGATGGTGGTCGACGTCGGCGGGGGAACCAGCGAGATGGCTGTCATCTCACTCGGAGGGATCGTTGTGTACCGCTCGATCCGCGTCGGCGGCTATGAGATGGACGACGCCCTCGCTCATTACCTGCGCTCCCAGTACCACCTGGCGATCGGCTCGCCCACCGCCGAGGCGATCAAGATCTCGATCGGCTCAGTGATGCCACTGCACCCGGAGGAGACCTTCCACGTCAAGGGCCGGCACTTGCTGACCGGCCTGCCCACGAGCGTCGAGTTGCGAAGCGAGGAGGTGCGCGACGCGCTGGCCGCCCCCACCCGCGAGATCATGCAGGCCATCCACGACACCCTCGAGGAAACGCCGCCCGAGCTGGCGTCCGATCTGGCGCGGGACGGGATCCTGCTCGTTGGCGGCGGCACGCTCGTGCGCGGCTTTCCGGAGCTCGTCGCCGAGGAGACCGGGATGCCCGTCCAGCGCTCGGAATCTCCGTTGACCTGCGTGGCGTTTGGCTCCGGCGCCGCGCTGGATCACTTCGACCAGCTGCTGGGCGGCCGTCGGCAGGCGCGCTCGGAGCTCGTGACGCCGGACTGGCGCACGGGCTGACGAACCTCTAGTGAGCCCCCAGCATCGTGGCGCACGTCCAGTTGGAGGAGCCTGAGCCACCGCCCCAGATGCGCTGGGCGACCGCGTCCTGCTCGGACTTGGGTGCCAGGTAAGCGTCCGGCCCGGAGCCGCCGTACTGCTTCCAGGTGCTGGGAATGATCTGGTAGAAGCCCGAGGCGCCGGCGCTGTTCGGCGTCAGGTTCTGGCCGCCGGACTCGCAGGCCACCACGGAGCTGGGGATCACCCAGCCCCCGGACGCCCCCGACGATCCGTAGGAGACTGGCGCCGCCAGGTTCGGCGAGGCGGCTGCGGCACGCTCGGCGGCGGCCTGCTGCGCCTCCACGCGCCCGATCTCGGCCTGCAGCGCCTGCCCGCGCGCCTGCGCGGCGGCGAGCGCCGCAGACTGAGCCGCCCGGGCGTCCTGAAGCGCCACCTCGCGCGAGGACAGCAGCGAGTTCATCCCCGCCAGAGCCTTCACGCGGGTGGCCGCGGCGAGCGTTATCTGGCGGTCGGTCTGCTCCAAAACCGCGAGCCGTCGCGCGGCACTGTCGGCCTGCTTCTTGGCCGAGCGCGTGACCGCGATCAGCGAATTCTGCTCATGCTCGGCGCTTCGCAGGTACTGGAGCTTGTCCAGCATGTCCGAGAAGCCGTTCGACTCCAGCACGACCGACACCAGATCCGGCTTGTCGCCCTCGTAACTCGAGACCAGCTGCGCAGCCAAGATCCGCCGGGCCCGCACCAGGCGGGCTACGAGGACCCGCAGCAGCTGCCGCTCGCGGATCAGCGCCGTGCTCACACGAGCAAGTTGCACGCGATCGTTCGCCAGCTCTGACTGCACCTCTGCTTCGCGCTGCCTGACAAACGCGATCTGCGATCCGAGCGAGCCGATCAGCCCGTTGAGATGGCTGATGCTGGCCGACAGGGCCCCCGCGCGCCCCTGCTGAGCAGAGAGCGCCGAGTTCAGCTGGCCGAGGCTGGGATCGGCGGCCGAGGGCCGCGGCGTCAGCGCCGCCAGTATGAGCATCCCCGAAACCGCGACCGCCACGATCGCAACACGTATGGGGACAGTGCGCCAGATGCTGTTCATACCGGTTCGCCTACGGGGTTAGCTGTCGGGCTCGCGCGAGAAGCGCTACACCGCCATCAGGCGGTGATTCGCCCCGGACGACTCTGGGTCCCCCGCTCCCCCGCGGCAGCGCAGGGGATTCGGCGTGGCGCAAACATACCCCATCTGCAGGAGAATTGTGTCCGGGGTCGCACATGTGCGACCGTCGAACTACGGCGAGAACCGCACCGTGATCACGTCGCCGTCGGTCAGCACGTAGTCGCGGCCCTCGATCCGCAGCGTGCCGCGATCGCGCGCCCCGGCGTAGCCGCCAGCGTCAACCAGCTCGTCCCACTGCACGACCTCGGCGCGAACGAAGCCGCGCTGCATATCGGAGTGGATCAGGCCGGCGGCCTGCCACGCAGTCGAGCCATGGCGCGTGTGCCAGGACTGGGCGGGTTTGTCCTCACCGGCGGTGAAGAACGCGATCAGCTCGAGCAGCGAGAACGCTCCGCGGATCACGGTCTCGAGGCCGCTGTGGTCAAGCCCCAGGTCGGCGCGCATGGCTGCTGCCTCGTCCGCCGGCAGCTCGGACAGCTCAGCCTCCAGCCTTGATGAGATGGCCACCGCCTGCGCTCCCACTCGCTGGGCGTGTTCCTCGAGCGCGGCCGGCACGGCATGCGAGCCCTCCTCGACATTTGCCACGTACAGCACCGGCTTGGCCGTGAGCGGCGAAAGCAGCAAGAGCGCGTCCGGGGCGCCCTCGGGGGCAGGCACGGTACGGGCCGGGCGCCCCGCTCCCAGCGCCGCGATCAGCTGCCGCAGCCATGTCTCTTCGGCAACCGCGTGGCGATCGCCGCCGCGAGCCGCCTTGCTTACCCGCTCGAGCCGCCGCTCAGCCTGCTCGAGGTCAGCGAAGATCAGCTCAGTCTCCACCGTCTCCAGATCGGCCAGCGGATCGACCCGGCCTTCGGGATGGACGACACCCGGATCCTCGTGCACCCGTATCACGTGAACGATCGCGTCCGTCTCGCGGATGTTGGCCAAAAACCGGTTGCCGAGGCCCTCGCCACGGTGCGCACCGGCCACCAGCCCGGCGATGTCGTGGAAGGCGATCGTGTCCGGCACCACCTTCGCCGCTCGCGTAACTCTGGCCACCGGGTCGAGGCGCTCGTCGCGGACGGGAACGACCGCGACGTTGGGCTCGATCGTCGTGAACGGGTAGTTGGCCGCGTCGGCGGCGACTCCGGTCAACGCCGTGAACAGCGACGACTTGCCTGCATTGGGGAGCCCGACGATCCCGACCTTCACCGCGGCCACGCCTCCGCGATCAGTGTCCCGAGCAGCGCGCCGCCCAGCACGTCACTCGGATAGTGGACCCCGAGATAGGGCCGGCTTAGCGCGAAGGCCAGTGCCGCCGCGTACAGCGGCACTGGTGGCGCGACGTCGCTGAAGGCGCGCGCGGCGGCGAATGAGGTCGTGCAGTGGGCGCTGGGAAACGACAGCCGCGAGACAGTGGGCGTGAGCGGCGGCAGACTGGGTAGCTCCGGTCGCCGGCGACGCACCACCAACTTCACAACAAAATTGAGCCCATAGGCCGTGGCCACTATCCGTACGCCCCGGCGCCAGCGCCGGGCGTGCCCTTGGCGGCGGTCGAGCAGTGCGCCCGCCGACCCTACGGCGATCCAGCACGCGCCGTGCTCTCCGAGCCGCGAGTAGCTTCCCACCGCGCGCTCGAACCGCGCGGAGTGCAGTCTGGTGCGAGCGAGCAGCAGGGCCGCGCGGTCGACGTCGCCGATCGCGCTCAGGTCCCGAACCCGACCCGATGTTCCTCGTGGTCGACCAGGACGTAGACCACCTTCGCCAGGTCGAGCGCGATCGTTCCGTCCTCGGCCGTGAGGTCGTGCCATCCGTCCGACCCAAGCGCGTTCCGGAGCCGCGTCAGCTCGCCGGGCTGAACGCGTGCGGCCAGCGTCTGGCCCCCAAGGAACCCGATGCTGAGCCGCTGTGGCCGCTCGCCGTCTGCCATCAGTGGGCCTCCGCGGGTTGGACGATTTCGGTAAGCACGCCGCCGGTGGAGGATGGGTGCAGGAACGCCACCCGCGAGCCGCGGATCCCGGCGCGCGGGCGCTCGTCGATCAGCCGCATCCCGGCGGCCTGAAAGCTTTCCAGTGCGTGCTCCACGTCGCCCACTCTGTAGGCGACGTGATGCAGCCCGGCGCCGCGCCGCGCCAGGAACTTACCCACGGCGGTGTCCGGCCCCAGGGGCTGCAGCAGCTCCACGTGACCGTCGCCCACGTCGAGCAACGCGGCGTCAACGCCCTGCTCGTCCACCGTCTCGCGGTGCACTAGCGGCATGCCGAGCGCGTCGCGGTAGAGCTTGAGCGCCTGGTCGATGTTCTCGACCGCGACGCCGACGTGGTCGATCAGCTCGAGCATCGGCGCCGGAGGATACTCAGTACCGCCCATCAGGCCCCGCGGCCGACTGCCTCAGTGCACGCGCTCGAGCCTCGGGTTGGGCGCGTACGCCCGGCCGACCTTGGCGCACGGCCGGCCCTCCAGGAGAACCACGTCGGCGGTGAAGTCATTCTCACCGCGGATCAGCGACGAGCCCACCCCGTAGGCGTCCACAGGCACTCCCAGCGCCTCGAACTCGCGGATGCGCTGAGCGGTGAAGCCGCCGCTGGCGACGATCCGCACTTGGGTGAAGCCCGCGCCGTCGAGCGCCCCACGAACCTTCTCCACCAGCCGCGGGTTGACCCCAGTGGGGCTGAAGCCGCCCATCTCGCCGAGCAGCGAGCGGTCGACCAGCTGCTCGGAGGTGTCGAGACGCACGCCCCACAGCCAAGGTCCAAGGGCCGCGGCCACCTCGAGAGCGGTGCTCACCGAGTCGTTCTGGAAGTCGACCAGCACCGTGATGTTCATCTCCCCGTGGAAGCGCTCCGCGAACACGCTGGCAGCCTTGACGGTGTCGCCGCCGTAAGCGGCGATCAGCCCGTGCGGGACGGTGCCGATGCCGGTTCCGCCCCACCAGGAGGCCTGAGCATCTGTGGAGACACCGATGGCGCCTGCCACATGGGCGCTCCAGCCGTCGCCGGTCTGCACCAGCCAGTGGTCGTGCCTGGCGGGGAAGTAGAAGATCTGCTTGCCACGGGCAGCCTCCACCACCTGAGCCACATTTCGCATGATCAGAGAGCGACGGGCCAGGCAGCCCAGGTAGACGGTCTCCAGGTGGGCAAACAGGCTGTAGTCACCTTCGATCGTCATCACCGCCTCGCGCGGCGCGACCCTGTCGCCTTCGTGCAGCGCAAATACCTCGAGCTCCTCCCAGCCGGGGATCCAGTCCCCGTTCGCTCCGTGCCGGCCGGCACAGAGCTTGAGCACGGCGATTGCCTCATCGATCCCGCCCAGAAGCGAATCGTGCTTCTGGAAGACCTGCATCGTCACCCGTGGGTGATGGCCTTCTGCCTCGAGCAGGTTCTTGGTGTGGACGAAGTAGGCATCGGAGTAGTAGCCCTCCCGGATCCGCTCTACCGGGAGTCGGAAGATCGCCGGGTCAAGCCGCGTGGCGACCTGCGTTGACATGAGCGGAGTCTATTCGGGTCCGTCGCCACGATCCCTATTCGGGTAGGGTCGCCGCGATCGTGCCATCGGAGGACTTTCCCCACGCATCGTTGCTGGAGGGCGTGAGGTTCACCGCCCAGATCGCGGTGCCGAACGTGATCCAGGGGCTGTTCCGGCGCCGGCGCAGCGCCGTTGCGCTCGCCGCTCGCACCGGTGCGGACAGCCTCGCCGCGAGTTTCATGGCCTCACTCAAGCGCAGCTACGGCGACGGCCCGCTTTGGATCCGCGTGGCCAAGGATGAGGTTCTGCTGCTGCTGGGGCGGGATCCGATCCGCCGCGTACTGGAGGGGTCGCCGGATCCGTTCGCCGCCGATCCGGAACCGAAGCGAACGGCCATGTCGCACTTCCAGCCGCACGCGCTCACGATCTCGCGCGGCGCGGACTGGGAGGATCGCCGGCGCTTCACCGAGGAGGTGCTGAAAGCCGGGATGTCCTCGCTCGCCGACCGCTTCGCCGAGGTCAGCATGCAGGAGGCCTCGGCGTTGCCCGAAACGCTCGACTGGGACACCTGGAACCGGGCTGTGAGACGCGTCACCCGCCGCGTGATCCTGGGAGAAGGGGCGGCCGACGATGACTCGCTCTCCGAGCTGCTGGGCGAGCTGATGGACAAATCGAACCCCCCAGGTGGAGGCTCGGATGAGCTCTACGAGCGCTACGTGGAGCGGCTGCGCCGCTACGTCGATGCTGCCGAAGAGGGCAGCCTGGTGGGCCTGCTTGGCCAGGCGCCGACAACGGAGCGCACGAAGCCCGCCGGCCAGGTCACGCACTGGCTGTTCGCGCTCGGCGACACCCTGGCCACGGGTGCGTTTCGCTGCATGGCGCTGCTGGCGACGTTCGACGGCGAGCGCGCGCGGGTCCTGACCGAGGTCGGCGCCAGCGCGCCGAGCACCGCAGCGGACGTGGGCTCGCTACGGCGACTGGAGGCCTGCCTACAGGAGGCGCTGCGGCTCTGGCCGACGACGCCGATCCTCTCCCGGGAGGCGGTGCGGGACATCGAGTGCAACGGGGCCACCGTTCCCGCGGGCACGCAGCTGATGATCGTCAACACCTTCAACCATCGCGACCGTGACGACGTGCCGTTTGCCGACCGGTTCGACCCCGACGCCTGGCTCAGCGGCGATGCTGCCGACGACTGGTTGTTCAACCACTTCAGCCACGGGCCGCAAGGTTGCCCGGGGACCGCGCTGGCCCTGTTCGTGGGCAAAGCGATGCTGGCCACGGTGCTGCGGCGCGCGGAGCCGAATGGGGGCCCGCAGCTGCTGGCGCCGCGGCTGGATCCCGCGCAGCCGCTACCCCACGTACTGGATTTTTTCGCGCTGCGGTTCTCGCTGGGCGCGGCTAACGGCTAGGGTTGCTTCTCGGGCGGGCCGGGTTCGTTCTCACCTTCCAGCGTCGACGCTTGCTGAGCCTGGGGGTCGTTTGACTCCAGGGCGTCCGCGTCGCCCGAGATCTCGTCCTTGCGGGCGTCCTTATATGCGTGCAGCGGGGTCTCTGGGGCCTCGTCCGCTGCTTGGTTGCCCTCTGGATCCGGCATCGATATCGCTCTCCTCAGTTGCCGGCGTAGCGCTGTCGCTTCGCCTGTCAGCTTGCGCTACCCGTTGCGCGAAGCCCGCAAGCGGCTCCCCTCAGGCCCCCAGCAGCTCCCGGGCGATGTCGGCGTAGAAGCCTGCGGCAAGGCCCAGGTCGCGCACGTCGATCCGCTCATCGGCGTTGTGAACGAGCGGCGTTGAGTCGAGGACCGTCATGTGGCGCTGTGGAAAGAAGCCGTACGCGACGCACTCCGGGAACGCCTCGCGGAACCAGCGGGAGTCCGAGAACCCGGGAAGGATCACCGGCACCGTCTCGGCGCCGTCGTCGGTAGCCGAAATCCAGCGCGCGATCGCTCCCATCAGCGGCGTGTCGACCGGCGACTGGTTACCGGTCACCGTCTCGGTGAACTCGAGCTCCAGCGGCCCGCCGTCTCCGTCGCCAAAGTGGATGTCGAGCACCTCCTCGATCCTGCGCTCGGCCACCTCGCGCCCCAGGCCGGGGGGCACCCGGCAGTCGACCCTGACCGAAGCGCGCGACGGGATGACGTTGATCTTCTCCGACGCACTGGCCATCGTCGGCGTCAGCGTCACCCCCAGCATCGGCTCGAACAGCGTCAGCAGTGCCGGGGCGCTCTCACGGATCCGAGCCACCGCGGCTGCCGGGTCATCTGGATCCTCGCCCAGCCCGCGCAGCAGTGCCGCGGGCGCCTCGGTCAGGTCGTAGGAAGCTTGGCGCTCCGCCAGCGCTGAGAGCACCGGACCCAGCTTCAGAAGCGCGTTGTCGCCGGTGCGCGGCAGCGAGGCGTGGCCAGCCGCCCCGCGCGCCGTGATGTTGAAGCGGAAGATGCCCTTCTCGGCGCAGCACACGCCGTAGCGGCGCCGGCCGCGGTATTCGAAGACCTCGCCCCCGCCCTCGTTGAGCAGCATGTCGCAGCGAACCTTGTCCGGGTGGTTCTCGGTCAGCCAGTGCGCGCCGAGATCACCGCCCGTCTCCTCGTCGGAGACGAACACGAGCTTCAGGCACCCGCGCCGCGGCCGCCAGCCGGACTGAGCCAGCTGGACCCCGGCGACGGCTTCGGCCGCCACCTGGGACTTCATGTCGAGCGCGCCGCGGCCCCACAGGAACCCGTCGAACACCTCGCCGGACCACGGGTCGTGGCGCCACTCGGAGGGGTCGGCCAGCACGGTGTCGACGTGACCCAGAAAGCAAAGAGTTGGGCCGTCTCCTTCACCCTCGAGCGTGGCGACGAGATTGGGACGCTCCTCCACCGCCGCCAGGAGCTCGACCTCAAAGCCCGCCTCGCTCAGCGAAGACGCCAGGTACTCGATTGCCGGCCGTTCGTTGCCCGGCGGGTTCACGGTGTTGAAACGCACCAGCCGGCTGAGGACTTCGGTCGTTTCGGCTTCCAGGTTCATCGCCTGGCGGTCAGCCTAGATGGTCCGGGCGCCCCGCGAGCTTCGACCAGACACAGCACGCCGAGCAGGAAGGCGACGATCAGCGCCACGGCCCAGCTGGCCAGGTGGCCGGCGACCGGACACAGCGCGAATAGCACCAGCGCGGTGGAGATGCGAGGCCAGCCAATGCGCCCGAGCAGTCGCCACGAAAACGCGCCCAGGCCGAGCAGATACAGCGCAACACCGCCGCACAGCGCGAGCTGGCCGGGTCTTGCGCCGGTGATCGCGAACTTCGTGCCGACCACGAAAACGATGATCCCTGCCACCAGCAGCAGGTGGATGTAGCTGTAGCCGTCGGATGCCGCGAGGACCGCGTCGGCCTGCAGGCGCAGCCGGTCCTCGGCCTCGTCGGCGAGCCGGTCGAAATAGGCCCACCACAGGCCGACCGTCGTCAGCAGGCAGAGACCGAACACCACCAGCACATGGGTGTCGAGCTTCGAGGCGGCGCTGACGCCGATGACCGCGATCGACTCGCCGAGGCAGATCAAGACGAACTGGCTGTAGCGCTCGGCGAAGTGGGCGACCGCGACCTGTTGCAGCCCGCGGAGCTTCCCGCGGCTCAGGAGCCCGGGACCGCAGTAGTCGATGATCGCGGCAAGAATCCACAGCACCGTCCTCGGTCCGGTGCCCAGCAGCGACCCCACGATCAGCAGCGCGACTCCGATCACCACCGTGACCGCGAAGCCCATGATCGAGCTCCACGACGCTGCGCCGCGGCGGGAGGCCTCGGCATAGAGCGCCAGGTGGATGAGCCGGACGGCTCCATAGGTGACCGCAAACAGCGGAGCCCGGTTCGCGAACGCCCGCGGCAGCGCCAGACCGGCGAGGAAGATGAACAGCAGTGCCAGCAGCATTGCGCCACGCAGAACCAGGTCGTCGTCGTCGAACGCGTTGGTCACCCATACGAACGCTGACCACGCCCACCACACCAGCGCGAGCACGAGCATCGCGCGCCCGAAGCCGGTCCAGGTCAGCTCGCGCGACTGCAGCCCGATTACCTGCGTCACCGCAAACGCGAACACCAAATCCCAGAGCAGCTCCACCGGACTGGTGCGCCGCTCGCGGGCGTCTGCGTCGCTGTCGCGGGCAGGCTGCGGGCGCTCGCGCGCCTCCTCGGAGGTGGCGGTCATAAAGGCAGCGTACGATCACCCGCCGTGCCCAGCCCCAGCGACGATTTGAGCCTGGCACTCGAGCTGGCGGACGTCGCGGACGCCGTCACCTTGGAGCGCTTCCGCGCCGCGGACCTCAGGGTGGAGACCAAGCCCGACATGACGCCGGTGACCGAGGCCGACCGGGACGCCGAGCAGGCTGTCCGCGCCAGGCTGGCCGAGGCCCGCCCGGGCGACGAGGTCGTCGGCGAGGAGTACGGAGGCTCGGGCCCCGCTCGCGAGTCGGTCAGACGCTGGATCATCGACCCCATCGACGGCACCAAGGGCTACGTACGCGGCATTCCGGTGTGGGCCACGCTGCTGGCATTGCAGGACGGGCAGTCGCTGAGTGTGGCCGTGGTCTCGGCGCCGGCGCTTCACCGTCGCTGGTGGGCGGCCCGTGGCCAGGGAGCGTTCACCGACGACCGACTGGGACCACCACGGGAGATCCGCGTGTCTGCTGTCGCCGAGCTCGAGTACGCACACCTGTCGTTTGCCGACTTCAGCGAGTGGGAGAAGGCCGGCCGGCTGGAGCCACTGTTGGAGCTCAGCCGCCGCTGCTGGCGGACCCGGGCGTTCGGAGACATGCTCTCCTACATGCTGGTGGCCGAAGGGGTGGTCGACATTGGCGGCCTTGACTTGGGAGTCGAGCTGTGGGACCTCGCCGCGCCGCTCTTGATCGTCGAGGAGGCCGGGGGCCACCTCACCGACCTCCGCGGCGCTCCGCGCCCGGATGGCGGCAGCGGGCTGGCCACCAACGGTCTGCTGCACGACGCGGTGCTTGAGATCGTCGGGATGTGATGCATGCAGCGGCTGTTCGGCGACCCCGAGCCGACTTCTGGGACTCACGCCGAGGCGGCAGCGAACGCGCCGCTGGCCACTCGCCTGCGGCCCACCTCGCTCGATGAGTTCGTCGGCCAGGACCGACTGCTGGCATCGGGATCCGCCCTGCGGCGGGCGATCGAGGAGGGCAGCCCGCATTCGATGATCCTGCACGGGCCCCCGGGCAGCGGGAAGACCACGCTAGCGCGACTGATCGCTGAATCTTCCGGCGCTGCGTTCGAGGAGCAGAGCGCGGTCCAGGCGGGTCGCGCCGAGGTCCGGGCCGTGATCGAGCGCGCCCGCGAGCGCCGGAGCACGACCGGCGCGAAGACGATCTTCTTCCTGGACGAAATTCATCGCTTCAACAAGGCCCAGCAGGACGCGCTGCTGCCCGCTGTCGAAGATGGCCTGGTGACGCTGATCGGCGCCACGACCGAGAACCCGTACTTCGAGGTCAACTCCGCGCTTCTGTCGCGGACGCAGGTCTACGCGCTGGAGGCGCTCGGCCCCGACCAGATTCGCGCTCTGCTTGGCCGCGCTCTGGCCCGGGGTGAGTGCGGGTCCGATCGGCAGGTCGCGCAGGAGGCGCTGGAGTTCCTCGCGGCGCGGTCAGGCGGCGATGCGCGGACCGCACTGAACGCGCTCGAGCTGGCCTGCCAAGCGGCCGTCCGGCAGCAGCCGGTCACGCTGGCCCACGCCGAGGACGCGCTCCAACGTCGGGCGCTGCTCTACGACCGCCAGGCCGACTACCACTACGACACGATCTCGGCCTGGATCAAGGCCACCCGCGGCTCCGATCCCGACGCCTCGCTCTACTACCTGGCGGTGATGCTCGAGGGGGGCGAGGACCCGCGCTTCATCGTCCGCCGGATGATCGTGCTCGCGTCAGAGGACATCGGCAACGCCGATCCGCAGGCGCTGACGATCGCCACCGCGGCGGCGCAGGCCGTGGAGCACGTAGGCCTGCCCGAGTGTCAATTCGCGCTCGCGCAGGCGGCCATCTACCTCGCGCTGGCGCCGAAATCGGACGCCGCCAAGCGAGCGATCGTCTCCGCGCGGCAGCTGATCTCCGAGCAGGGGGCCGAGCTGCCGCCGCCGTACCTCCGCTCCTCCATGCGCAGCAGCGGGGACTACGAGAACCCGCACGGGCGCCAAGGACACCTGTCGCCGCAGGAGCTGATGCCCGAGACGGCGATCGGCAAGCGCCTGTACGAGCCGGACGATGCGGAGGCCGCGCTTCGGGAGCGCCTGGAAGCGATTCGCCGCGCGCGGGGGCGGGGAAGCTAGCCCGGCCCGCCCTCCGAGCCTACTACTGTGTAGGAAGTGGATTCCGGCTTTCAGCCCGGTCCGTTGATGGGCCGCACCTATTCACTGCCACGTGGTCCGCGAGTGTGTCCGCGTCTGGCGCGTCCTCGCGACGAACGCTCGATCCGCGAGCTGATGGCGCGAACGGGAGCGCCGTACAGCGAGCTGGACGTCGCGCGTCTTGTTCGCTTCGATCCGCGGCGGCACGCCGTGATCTGCGCCATGGCGCTGCTCGGGGGCAGCGAGACGGTGGTCGGTGTGGGGGAAATCGCTCTCGACGCAGACGAGCCCACGTTGCTGATCGTCGATCGTGACCGCTGCGACGGACTCGACGATCTGCTTTCGGCCCTCCTCAGAGCTCTACGCGACGCGAGGGCTGCCTAGCCGTGGCCGTCGCCACCGCGGAGCTCGAATCGCTCAACCCGGCCACCGGCGAGCGCCTCGGTGCGGTAGCGGTAACCCCGCCCGAGAAGGTGCAGGCTGTGGTCGACGCCGTGGCTCAGGTGCAGCCGTTCTGGGAGCAGCTGACCCTCTCCGATCGGGCGCGCTACCTCGAGCGCGCGGCACAGGCGGTGATCGACGAGACCGACGAGATCCGTGACCTGATCGTGCGCGAGCAAGGTAAGCCGCGCAACGAAGCGTTCACTATGGAGGTCCTGCCGACGATCGACTCGCTCAAGTGGATCGCCCGGGCCGGGCAGGAGATCCTGGGCGATGAGCAGCTCGAGATGCCGCAGCTCTATCTGAAGACCAAGAGCGCGGCATTCACGTATGAGCCGCTGGGCGTGATCGGCGTCATCTCCCCCTGGAACTACCCGTGGAGCATTCCCCTGGTTGAGGTGGCCCTTGCGCTGATGGCAGGAAATGGCGCAGTGCTCAAGCCCGCGTCGCTGACGCCGCTGATTGGTGAGCGGATCGTGCGGGCGTTCGAGCGGGGCGGCCTGCCCGAAGGTTTGCTTAGCATCGTGCACGGCCCCGGCACGGGCGAGGCCTTGGCGTCCTCGAGCGTGGCGAAGGTGTTCTTCACCGGTTCGGTCGAGGTCGGCCGGGACGTGGGCGAGCAATGCGCTCGTCAGCTCAAGGGATCGGTGCTAGAGCTTGGGGGAAAGGACCCGATGATCGTGTTGCCGGATGCCAACTTGGAGCACGCGATCTCGGGAGCGCTGTGGGGCGGGTTCGCCAACGCCGGGCAGACGTGCTCGGGGATCGAGCGGGTGTACGTGATGCGCGAGGTCTCTGAGCGCTTCATCGAGGGCGTAGTGGAGGGCGCCGGCCGGCTTCGGGTTGGCGACCCGCTGCGGTGGGACACCGAGATCGGGCCGATGGTCTCCCGCGGGCAGTTCGAAACTGTCTCCGAGCTCGTTCAGGACGCCGTGCAAGCAGGCGCCGCGCTTCGTTGCGGCGGACCCGCCGAGCCTCCTCCCGGGTTCGAGGCAGGCGCTTTCTACGCCCCCACCGTGCTCACGGGCGTCACGCACGAGATGCGGATCATGCGCGAGGAGATCTTCGGCCCAGTCCTGCCGATCATCGTCGTCGACTCCGAGGACGAGGCCGTGGCCCTGGCCAACGACTGTGACTTCGGGCTCGGCGCGTCGGTGTGGACGTCCGAGCGCGGCAAGGGCGAGCGCTTCGCGCGGGAGATCGAGTCGGGCATGGTGTGGATCAACGACCACATGTTCAGCCACGCGGCCTGCCAGTGCTCTTGGGGAGGAGTCAAGCAGTCAGGTCTGGGGCGGACTCACTCAAAGTTCGGCCTCTACGAGTGCGTGAACGTCAAGCTGCGAGTGTGGGAGCCCTCTGCGATCCGTGACCCGTGGTGGCACCCCTACGACGAGACTCTCGGCAAGGCGCTGAGACAAACGGCGTCGATTCTCTATGGCCGCCCATCGATCCGTGCCGGCGCACTCCGCGACGGGGCAGCACCGCTACTTAAGTTCGGGGCGCGCCTGGCCCGTGACGCGCTGCGCCGATAACCGCTCCGCGAGCCAGCCCACGGCTACCCTTTGAGGTCGATGCCAGCCCAGGCTTACACCGGCAAGGAGTGCGTATGCCAGCTGCATAAAGGCACCTGCGACCAGTCATGCGTGGAGGGAATGCTCGACACGCGTTTCTACATCGCGTGCCTGCGGCTGACAGGTCGCCGCTGCGTCGTCATCGGGGGCGGCGACGTTGGCCTCGAGAAGGTTGAGGGCCTGCTGGCCTCCGATGCCGACGTCACGCTGATCGCCCCGGACGCGCACCCGGAGCTCGTGCAGCTGTCGCTCGAGGGATCGATCCGCTGGGAGCGCCGCGAGTACAAACCGGGCGACCTCGAGGGTTGCCTGATCGCAATCGCCGCCACGTCTGACACGGACGTGAACATTCGCGTGTTCGAGGACGCCGAGGCCCGGGCGATGCTCGTCAACGTGGTCGACGTGCCACCGCTCTGCAACTTCATCCTGCCGGCGATCGTCCGCACTGGACCGCTGGCGATCGCCATCTCCACCGCCGGGGCCTCGCCGGCGCTTGCCAAGCGGATGAAGCGGGAGATCGGCGAGCTGTTCGGCGAGCCTTACGCGATGCTGGCCGTGCTTCTCAACGAGGCCCGTGGCTGGGCCAAGGCCACGCTGCCCACCTACCAGAACCGCAAGGTCTTCTTCGAGTCGATCGTCAACGGCGAGCCCGATCCAATCGAGCTGCTTCGCGAGGGCCGCTTCGAGGACGTGCGCGTCCTGGTCCAGGACGCGATGCAGGCGCACGCGCCGGCGTGACGCACGATCTGACCCACATAGACGATCAGGGGCGGGCCCGGATGGTCGACGTCTCCGGCAAGCCCGTGAGCGAGCGACGTGCCCTGGCCCGCGCCGTCGTCCGTGTCTCGCCCCAGACCGCGGCTACTGTTGAGGCCGGTGAGGCGCCGAAGGGCGAGGTCCTGGGCACGGCGAGGATCGCAGGCATCCAGGCCGCAAAGCGGACCGCCGAGCTGATCCCGCTCTGCCACCCGCTTCCGCTGAGCTTCATCGGCGTTAAGGGGGAGATCGACGCCCAGAAGGGGACGATCGCCATCACCGCGGAAGCGCGCACTACGGGGCAGACCGGTGTCGAGATGGAGGCACTGACCGCGGCATCGCTCGCCGCGCTCACCGTCTACGACATGGTCAAAGGGCTCGAGCGGGGAGCGGTGATCGAGCAGGTGACGCTGCTCGAGAAGTCGGGCGGGCGCTCGGGACACTGGCGACGGTGAGGACCGGAGCGGGCACGCGGTTGTCAAAGCCATCTCATCCATGAGGGCCGCGATCGTCACGGTCTCCACGTCGGTTGCTGCTGGGCGCGCCGAAGACCGCTCGGGAGCCGCGCTGGCAGAGCTGGCGCGCGCGGCTGGAGTGGAGGTGGCCGCCCGGGAGGTGGTCTCAGACGATCGCATCCAGATCGAGCAGGTGCTGAGGCGTCACTCCTCCCCGGATGCCGCTATCTCGCTCATCTTCACCACAGGCGGCACGGGGCTCACTCCCGACGACGTGACTCCCGAGGCCACCCGCGCGGTGACCGACCGCGAGGCGCCGGGGTTCGCCGAGGCCATGCGCGCGGAGTCGCTCAAGCACACCCCGATGGGCATCCTGACCCGCGGCGTCTCCGGGATCGCGGGACAGACACTGATCATCAACTTTCCGGGAAACCCCAAGGCGATCGACGAGCTGTTCGGAGTAGTCGCTCCGACGCTGGAGCACGTAGTCGCGACGTTGCGGGGAGAAAGGACGGGTCACGGCGCCACCGACCGAACGCACGCAGGCGCCGGCTCAGATGCCGGCTCCGAGCACGCAGCGGGGCCCCGAAACGCCGGCGATTGAGCTCCGCGGGCTCGCCCGTCGGTTCGGCGAGCGGACCGCGCTGCGGGACGTCACGCTCACCCTCCGGGAGGGGGCCACGTTGGCCGTCCTTGGCCGCAACGGCGCTGGCAAGTCGACGTTGCTGCGCATCCTCTCGACGTTGCTCCGACCGCACGCGGGCCACGTCGAGGTCCTCGGAGAGCAGCTACCGGGCCGAGCGTGGGCGGTCCGCTCGAAGATCGGCCTGCTGGGCCATGACTCGCTCCTTTACCGCGACCTCAGCGGACGCGAGAACCTCGCCTACCACGCGCGGTTGCACGACGCGGCGCCCGGACGCGTGGAAGAGGTCCTGCAGGCGGTGCAGATGGAGCGGCGCGCCGACGACCCCGTGCGCTCGCTGTCCCGAGGCATGCTCCAGCGCCTAGCCGTCTGTCGCGCGGTGCTGCACGACCCCCAAGTGCTGCTTCTGGACGAGCCGCGCGCCAACCTAGACCCGGCGGCGTCCGATCTGGTGGAGCCTTTGATCGGGCGCACCAGCGGACGCACTCGCGTACTCACGAGCCACGATCCAGACCACGCGCTCCGCGAGGCCGACCTCGTGCTGGGGCTTAGCGATGGGCAGCCGGCGTTCCTCGCGTCCCCGTCCGAGCTGAAGCCCGGACAGGTCAGGGAGCTCTACCGGTGAAGACGGCGCTCGTCGTTCTGCGCAAGGACCTGAGGCTCGAGCTGCGGACGTTGGAGACCCTGCCCGCGATGGCGCTGTTCTCGCTCAGCACGTTCGTGATTTTCCACTTCGGCCTGAACCAGGCGACGATCAGCGGCCAGCTCGCCGCCGGGGTGCTGACCGTCACTCTCTTGTTCGCGGCGCTCCTCGGTGCCGGAAGGCTGTTCGTCGCCGAGCGCGAGCAGGGCGGTTTTGACGCCTTCCTGCTGGCCCCCGTCGACCGCAGCGCGCTGCTGTTGGCCAAGGCCTCGGCCATGTTCCTGTTCCTCGCCGTACTCGAGGTGATCGCGGTGCCGGCGTTCTCGCTGCTTTTGCTGGGTCCGGCGCTCGGCCCTCGGCTGCTGGGCTTGATCGCGATCCTGGCCCTCGCGGACCTGGGCCTGGCGGTGATCGGCACGTTCGTCTCGGCGATCGCGATCCACACCCGAGCCCGGGACCTGATCGCGCCGATCGTCGGCCTGCCGCTGCTGATTCCGGCCTTGATCGCCACTGCCAGGGCGGCCGGGCCGCTGCTGGCAAACCACTCCCAGGGCTCACCACCAGGCAAATGGATGGCGGTCCTGGCTCTTTATGATGTGGTGTTCGCCTTGATCGCCTACGCGGTATTCGACTACCTGCTGGAAGAGTGACGGTTTCATGACAAACGGCCGCGGTTTACGGACGCTGACGCTGGCCGCCGTCGGCACGATCAGCCTGGCGCTGGTGCTGGTGTTCTTCTACGCACCGCTGGACGCGGACCAGGGGTTCATCCAAAAGATCTTCTTCCTGCACGTGCCGCTGGCGATCATCTCGCTATGCGGGTTCGTGCTGGGAGCGGTGCTGGCCATCGGTCATCTGCGCACCGGCGATCGCCGTTGGGACATGCGCTCCTACGTGGCGATCCACATGGCGCTGATCTTCGGGATCGCGGGGCTGATCACGGGCTCGATCTGGGCCAAGGCTTCCTGGGGGCACTGGTGGGTGTGGAGCGATCCCACGCTTGTCTCCTTCCTGATCGTGCTGCTGCTGTTCGCGACCTATCAGCCGCTGCGCTTCTCGATCGAGGATCCGGAGCGCCAAGCGCGCTACGCGAGCGTGTTCGCGGTGACCGCCGGGGCCTTCGTGCCACTCAACTTCATCGCCGTGCGGATGGCGCAGGAGTTCGTCCATCCCCGGGTGCTGACGCTGACCGGCGGGCGGATGCCGGGCTCGATGCAGCTCACGTTCTTGGTTTCGCTGCTCGGCCTGGCACTGCTCTACGCGACCCTGTGGAAGTACGAGATGACGGCCAAGAACGCTCGCATCGAGGCTCGCCGACTGCGTCGTTCGCTGCTTGGCGAGGACGCCGTCCGGCCGCTCGGGCGAAGCGCGGCTCCGTCGTCGTGAGCGCTTTGCCCGCGTCCGTCGCGCTCGCCGTCTCGCCGGCGCTGGCCCCCGGCAAGGCGGCTCCGTACGTCATCGCCGCGTACATCGTATTCCTGGCAATCGTCCTGATCTATGTTGGGATCATGGCCCGGAGGCTGACCAAGACCGAAGACGACGTCGCCGCGTTGAAGCGCGAGGTCGAGCGGCGCGAGGCCGTGGCGTCCGAGCACCGGGAGAAGGAGCCCGTGGGATGAGCGAGCTGCTGGCGATCGGCGTATCGCACAAGACGGCGCCCGTCGAGGTGCGCGAGCGTCTCGTGCTTAGCGAGCACCGAGCGGCAGACTTCGAGCGTGATCTGCGCGGCGCGGCTGACGTCCAAGAGGCGGTGGCGATCTCGACCTGCAACCGCACGGAGCTCTACCTGGTGGTCGGCGATCCGGTGGAAGCCGAGAGCGCGGCGCTGGGAATGCTCTCGAGTCAGGCGGGTATCCGCCTGACGACGCTGGCTTCGGCCATCTACTCGTACCGCAACTGCGACGCCGCGCGCCACCTGTACCGCGTGACGTCAGGGCTCGATTCGATGATCATCGGCGAGAACGAGATCCAGGGTCAGGTCAAGCGCGCCTACGAGACCGCGTTGGCCAGAGAGACCACCGGCCCGCTCACCAACCATCTGTTCCGGGCGGCGCTCGAGACCGGTAAGCGGGTGCGCACCGAGACCGGGATCGGAGCACGGCAGCTCAGCCTGCCGGCCGTGGCCGTGGCCTTGGCCCGCGAGCGGCTGGGCGACTTGCGCGGGCGCGAGGTGGTCATCTTGGGAACCGGCGAGACCAGCGAGCTCACGGCTAGGGCGCTTTCTGACTCCGGTGTACGCACGGTGTTCGTGGCCAACCGCAGGCGCGATCGGGCGCTGGGCCTGGCGCAGCGCTACGGCGGCCAGAGCGTCAACTTCGACGAGCTGCCTCAAGTGCTTCAGCGCGCCGACATCGTCGTCGCTGCTACCGCCTCGCCGCATCTGCTGCTTGAGGCGCGCGAGCTCCAGGACGTGATGAAGAACCGCCGGCCCCGGCCGATGCTGCTGATCGATCTGGCGGTTCCACGGGACATAGACGCCGCATGCGCCGGGCTGGACGGCGTGTCGCTGTACGACATCGACGACCTTCAGGCGGTGATCGCGCGCAACCGCAAGGTCCGCCAGGTCGAGGCCCGCAAGGCGGAGGGGGTCATCGAAGAGGAGATCCAGCAGTTTGCGACCTGGCTTGGGTCGCTGGAGATCCTTCCCACGCTGGCGGCGCTGCGCGAGCGGGGCCGTCAGATCGCTGCCCAGGTGCTGCGCGAGAACGACGGCAAGTGGGAATCGGCGTCGGCGCGTGACTTGGAGCGCATCGAGGCGCTGGCACAGGCGGTAGTCAACCGGCTCCTACACGACCCGACCATGCGGATGAAGGACCTCCGTGACGACCGCGTGCACGCACGCATGGCGATCGTCCGCGAGTTGTTCGACCTGGCGCCGGAGCTTGCGCCCGAACGCCGCCCGAAGCTGGCCGAGGTGCGCGAGCTACACCGACGACAGCGTTGATCCGTCTCGGGACGCGCGGCAGCGCATTGGCGCTGGCGCAGACCAGGTGGGTAGCGGAGCGCCTGGATGAGGGGTCGGAGCTGGTGACGATCACCACCACGGGTGACCGGGGGCCTGCGGTCGGCGACAAGTCTCGCTGGACCTCGGAGCTGGAGCGCGCCCTGCTCGAGGACCGCGTCGACCTGGCCGTGCACTCCGCCAAGGACGTTCCCGCCGAGCTGGCTGAGGGACTGGAGCTCGTGGCCGTGCCAGCCCGGGCCGATCCCCGCGACGCGATCTGCGGCGCGGCGTCACTGGACGAGCTGCCGTCTGGCGCCCGGGTCGGGACGAGCAGCCTCAGACGCCAGGCGCAGCTGCGCGCGGCGCGAGACGACCTTGAGGTCGTGGAGGTCCGCGGCAATGTCGACACTCGGCTGCGGAAGCTCCTGGACGGCGAATTTGACGCGCTGGTGCTGGCGGCTGCGGGGCTCGAGCGGCTCGGGCGCGCTGAGGAGGCCAGCGGCAGGCTCGAGCAGATGGTCCCGGCGGCCGGCCAGGGAACGCTGGCGCTCGAGGCGCGGCCCGGCGTTCTGTCACCCCAGGCGCTGGACAAACTGAACGACGCGGAGGCCCACGCCTGCCTGTCCGCCGAGCGCGAGCTGACCCGGCAACTCGGTGCATCATGCAACTCCTCGGTGGCGGCCCACGCGCGCCCGGCCCGGAACGGCGCGTTCGAGCTGCGGGCCTGGGTCGGGCTGCCCGACGGCTCGGCTTGGATCGCTGACCGCCTGATGGGGGAACCCGCCGGGCTGGGCTTCGCGGTCGCGGAGCGCATGCTCGCTGCCGGGGCCGGAGAGCTGATCGGGTGACTGTCTACCTGGTCGGCGCCGGGCCCGGCGATCCGGGGCTGATGACCGAGCGAGCACGCGAGCTGATCGCCGCCGCCGATGTGATCGTCTACGACCGGCTGATCGCGCCCGAGGCCCTGGCCGGAGCGGGGGAGGACGCGGAACTGATCTACGCCGGCAAGCAGGGAGGAGCCGAATCCACCGCCCAGGCGGATATCGAGCGGCTGCTTGTCGAACATGGGTCGGCGGGTCGCAGCGTCGTGCGGCTGAAAGGCGGCGATCCGTTTCTCTTCGGGCGCGGCGGCGAAGAGGCGGAGGCGCTTGTCGATGCGGGAGTGCCCTTCGAGATCGTCCCCGGCGTGACGGCCGGCGTCGCCGCGCCGGCATACGCCGGGATCCCGGTGACCCACCGCGAGGCGGCGAGCGCGGTGGCTTTCGTCACCGGCCACGAGGATCCGTCGAAGCCTGAATCGGCGCTCGACTGGCGCGCCCTGGCCGCCTTCCCCGGGACGCTCGTGATCTACATGGGCGTGAGGCGCCTGGAGGCGATCACGGCCGCGCTGCAACGTGCTGGGCGTCCGGGCGATGAACCGGCGGCGCTCGTGGAACGGGGCACGTACGCGGATCAGCGAGTCACCACCGCCACACTGCAAACGCTTGCCGCCGAGGCCAGCACCGCAGGGGCCAAGGCGCCGGCGATTGCCATCTTCGGCCCGGTCGCCGAGCTGCGCCTCAAGCTGCGCTGGTTCGAGAACCGCCCCCTGGTCGGCGTCACCGTCGCCGTGACCCGCGCCCGGGCTCAGGCCAGCGAGCTCGCCGTCCGGCTGCGCGGGCTGGGAGCGTCGGTCCAGGAGGTGCCGGCGATCAAGGTCGTGGCCCGCGACGGCCCGGCGCCCGAGCTCGGGCGCTACGACCTGATTTGCCTCACCAGCCCGAATGGGGTCCGGTTGCTGTTCGACCGGCTGGCGGCAGTCGGCGACGACGCCCGGGCGTTCGCCGGCGCGCGGGTGGCCGCGATCGGACCGGGCACCGCCCGGACGCTGGCCGAGCATGGGATCGCTGCCGACGTCGTTCCACAGCGGTTCGTGGCGGAAGGGCTGATCGAGGCCCTGGAAGGTGTGTCCGTACGGCGTGCACTCGTGGCCCGCGCGGCCGACGCTCGCGACGTCCTGCCGGACGCGCTTGCAAAGCGCGGTACCGAGGTAGACGTGGTGGCGCTGTATGACACCGTGGCCGAGCAGCTCAGCGAGGCCCAACTCGAAGCGCTCAGCGCCGCCGATTACGTGACGTTCACGTCCTCGTCGACCGTGAAGTTCTTTCTGGAGCGGGCCGGAGACGGGCTACGTCCCGGGACCCGGCTGCTCAGCATCGGACCGGTGACGAGCGAGACGCTGCGCGAGCGGGGGCTCGAGCCTCACGTCGAGGCTGCACGCCATGACATCGACGGCCTGGTCGAGGCGCTGATCGAGGACGCCGCTACTCGATCAACCCGCGGCGCATCGCCTCGGCGACCGCAGCCGCACGGTCGTTGACGCCGAGCTTCTCGAGCAGGCCGCGGACATGGGTCTTGACCGTGGAAGTGCTCACGAACAGGCGCTCGGCGATCTCCGGGCCAGACAGACCCTGGGCGATCAGCTTCAAGACGTCTGACTCGCGCTCCGAGAGCAGCGGCCGGTCTGGCCGGTCGCGGTCCCGCAGCTCCGTGACCAGGCCAGCCTGGACCTCCGGTGCCAGTACTGTCGCCCCGCCGGCGACAGCGACGATCGCGTCGCAGATCTGATCGAGCGTCGAAGCTTTGGTCAAAAAGCCGTCAGCGCCCTGCCTGACCGCGTCGTAAACCAACTCGCGCGAGCTGTCCGCCGACAGCATTACGGCTTTTGTTGGCAGGCCGTCACGCTCGATGGCGCCTATCACCTGCAGCCCGTCAAGCAGCGGCAGGCGCAAGTCGAGCACGGCGACGACCGGGGCCAGCGAGCGGATCTCCTCGAGCGCCCGCCGACCGTCCCCGGCCGTGCCCGCGAGTTCGAGCTCCGGCCGGGTGCGGACCGCCCGCGCGACCGCCTCCTGGAACACGGGGTGGTCATCGGCGACGTAGACCGTGATTGGGTCTGCCCGGGGCATGCGGCGGATCGAGTGTAATGCCGCCAACGACAGAGATGACCCATCGCCTCGCCCGATTGGGGGAGGCGGGCCTCATCCGATCAGGCATACGGGCGCTCCCCCGACGCGCCACACAGTCGAGTCCCAGGATTGTCCCCTCGGACGATGGCGCTTGCGCCCACGCCGATGCATCATTCACAGCCGTGACAGCGAACCGGAAAACGGCAAAGCGAGTCACAGTGGCGAGAGACAAGATCAAGACCTGACCGACTTGGGGGCAGTTTCGAGTGGCGGGCCCGGGGCTACTGGCTGACCACTCGAAAACCGGCGAGAGGCCGCTTGCGGTGATGCAGAGAGCTTGGGGCGCATTTAGCTCTCCGCCTCACTGCGGCGGCGCTCGCCGTTCATGCGTGCTAAAAGACCGCCATGAGGGCTGTGGCACTGGACGCCGAGCGGCTTGCTCAGCTGGGCGTCTTCAGCGACAGCGAGGTGCGCGACATTGCCGCCGCCGCCATAGCGGCGATCGCCGAGCAACTTGAGCGGATCGACGACGCGCTAGCCCGCGGCGACAATGGCTCGGCGGCGGAGGCTGCGCACACTGCCCGCAACGAAGCCATGGTGATGGGAGCGCTCGAGCTCGGCGACGTGTTCGGTCGCCTCGAGGCGGCAGCGCGAGAGGAGGACCAGTCGGGCGCCGGCGCCGCCGCGCACGAGGCCGGCGCTGCATGGCCCGCGACGCGCCAGGCGATCATGCAGCTCGCCGGCCAACCGGGGTCCACCGGGGTTTGACCTGACCATGTCCAGGCGGGAGGGGCGGGGGTGAGCGCGCGGAGAGCGCTGGGGAATGAGAGACGACGTGGCGCAAGCGTGGTCTTGGTGATCGCCGGGGTGATCATCCTTGCGCTGCTGACCGTGTTCGCAATCGAGCTGTCTGACACGCAAGCGAGGTCCAAGCAGGATGTCGAAGCGCGGGTGCACGAGCGCGCCGTGCTCGCAGGCGCATTGGTGGACGACCTCTTCCAGACCGTCTCGCAGCAGGTCCCCCTCGACCAGCAGCGCTACGGAGGCCGCGTGGTGAGCGCTCACGTCCTGGACGCCAACGTTCAGAGGAACGCCTACTTGGCGGTGCTCGACTCGGCAGGACAGGTGCTGGCCGGCTCTGCTGGGTTCAGCGGGCAGCCACGAGCTGACCTGCCGCGCTCAGGCGTGTTGGCGCTCTTGCGGGCGAGAGATCCCTACGCCCTCGGGAACCTGTTGCCCTACGCCAAGACCGGGGCCGTCAACTTAGCCATCGCGTTCCCCGCCCGCCACGGCACAAGGAGCCTGTTGACGGGAGTCTCTCCGTCCGCGCTGGCTCCGTTCCTGGCCGGTGGGCTGCGCAGGATCCCAGGCGTCAAAGGTGCCCACAACTACATCCTTGACAGCAACGACACGGTTCTCGCGTCCAACGATCCCGGCGCTCCGGTCGGCACGCGGTTCGACAAACGCGCACAGGTCCGGGCCCTCAGGCACGCCTCGGGGGACCGCAACGGCCACTACTACGACCAGGTTCGATTGGCCAACTCCACTTGGAGGATCGTGCTGGTGGCTCCGGATGGTCCGCTGTTTGCGAGCGTATCGGGCCTGCGGAAGTGGATTCCGTGGTTGATCTTCGTGGCGTTTGCGATCGTCGCGGCGGCCGCCCTGTTGCTCGGCAGGCGATTGTTGCGCACTACGGAGCGAGAACTGCTCGCCGCCTATACGGCGTCGGAGTTGAAGTCCGCGTTCGTGGCCAACATGAGCCACGAGATCCGGACTCCTCTGAATGGGGTGGTGGGGATGATGAATGTGCTCTCTGGCACGCCATTGAGCGCCGAGCAGCGGGAGTACGTCGAGATGGCTAAGTCCTCGGGCGAGGCGCTGATGACCGTCGTCAACGACATCCTCGACATGGCGAGGATCGAAGCCGGTCGACTGCAGGTCGAGCGCCACGAGTTCAACCTCCGAGAGACCGTTGAGATGAGCTGCGACATGATCGCTGCGAGCGCCGCCTCCAAGGGTCTCGAGCTCCAGTCCTTCGTCCACGAGGATGTGCCGCGCGTGATCACCGGCGACCGCATGCGGGTCAGTCAAATTCTGGTGAACCTGCTGGGCAACTCGGTCAAGTTCACCGTGAACGGCGAGGTGGTCGTAGAGGTGGCCGTCATGAATCGGACCGAGACGGCGGTCGACGTCCGCTTTGAGGTTCGCGATACCGGCATCGGCATTCCGCGCGAGCGCATCGAGCGCATGTTCGAGGCGTTCTCCCAAGCGGACGTCAGCACGACGCGAATGTTCGGTGGGACAGGTCTCGGCCTGGCGATCTCGCGCGAGCTCACGCGGCTGATGGACGGATCCATCGGAGCCGACAGCGAGCCGGGAAAGGGCAGCACGTTCTGGTTCGAGCTCCCATTCGCTGCACCGAGAGATGCGGAAGTGGAGCGGCCCGTCCCCGCTGCCGAGCTAGCGGGACTCCGTGTCCTGGTGGTTGACGACAACGCCACGAACCGGCGCATATTCCAGGCCTACCTGTCGTCGTGGGGCATGGCAGCCACCGTGGCGCCTGACGCCGCGCAGGCGCGTGCCCTCCTGGTGAAGGCGGCTGCCGGCGGCGACCCATTCGACGTCGCGCTGCTGGACTTCAATATGCCGGGCGAGAACGGGATCGAACTCGCCCAGCGGATCACCGCTACCCCAGAACTGCAGGACACCCGTCTGATCCTGCTCAGCTCTTCGGGGCACGGCAATGATCTAACCGACGACGTCGGATACCAACTCACCAAGCCCGTGCGCCAATCCCGCTTGCTGGACGCCATCCGGGCGGTGATGAAGGATGGATCCCGCACTCGCAAGCGTCCGGCGCTCCCCCAGCAGGCCCCGGCAACGGAAGAGGCGGAGCCGGTGGTAGGCGAGCAGCGAGTCCTCATCGCCGAGGACCAACGCATCAACTGGATGGTTATCGACCGCCTGCTCTCCAGGCGCGGGATCACGGCGGTCAACGCCATAGATGGGCACACGGCGCTTGAACGCCTCGACTCCGACCACTATGACCTCGTGCTGATGGACTGCCAGATGCCGGGTCTCGACGGCTACGACACCGCACGGGAGATTCGCCGCCGCGAGGCCGACTCGCAGCGCGCGCGTATTCCGATCGTCGCCATGACAGCTAGCGCCATGCGCGGCGACCGTGAGCGATGTCTCCGGGCGGGGATGGACGACTACATCGCCAAGCCGATCGACAGCGACAAGCTCGACCAGCTGCTCGCCGAATGGCTGCCATCGCCCAACGCGCCGGCGTGAGCGGCCGACCGCTGATCACGTTTCTCTCGGATTACGGCCTGGCGGACGCGTTCGCCGGCATTTGCCATGGGGTGATCGCTTCGATCTGTCCCCAGGCGCGGGTCATCGACTTGACCCACGGCATACCGCGCCACGACGCGCGCGCGGGAGCGCTCGTCCTGCGCGACGCGCTGCGCTACCTCCCCGCCGGTGTCCACTTGGCGGTGGTCGATCCCGATGTAGGGGCGCGGCGACGCGCGGTTGCCATGCGCCTTGCGGATGAGCGGCTGCTGGTCGGCCCGGACAACGGGCTCTTGTCTCTGGCCGCCGAGCAGGGTGAAGGCGTGGTGCAGGCTGTGGAGATCGGCAACTCGCCGTTCAGACTGGAGCCCGTCTCGGCGACCTTTCACGGCCGCGACATCTTCGCCCCGGTCGCCGCCCACCTGGCGGCTGGTGCGCCACTGGGCGAGGCAGGCGAGCCCTTCGATCCCGATGAGCTGGTCAGGCTCGAGCTGCCGCGGGCGCGCGCCGACCAGGGCGCGCTCGTGGCCCACGCCGTGTACGTAGATACGTTCGGCAACGTGCAGCTCGACGCCAGCCACGACGATCTGGCGCGCGCGGGGCTGAAGCTGGGGCGCCGGGTGACCCTGGGCGACGGTCAGGAGGCTCAGTACGTGAGAACGTTCGCCGATGCGGCGCCGGGGGAGTTGATCGTCTATGAAGACTCGGCGCGGATGCTGGCCGTTGCGGTGAGCATGGGGAGCGCCGCCCAGCGGTTGCGGCTGGCTGTCGACGACGAGTTGCGGATCAGCGCCGGGCGATGAGCGCGGGCGCGCGTGCCCATCGACAACTCGGCGCGCCGCGCGTCCACTTGCGCAGCACCGACTCCACCAACGAGCGTGCCCGGGAGCTCGCGCTGCGCGGTGCGCCGCACGGCACGCTGGTGACGGCCGGTCGCCAAACCGCGGGCCGCGGGCGCCAGGGGCGCAGCTGGGTGGCGCCGCCGGGGCGGGCGCTCTTGTGTTCCCTGGTGCTGCGCGAGCCTCCGCGTCTGCTGCCGCTGGCGGCGGGAGTGGCCATCGCGGAGCTCGTGGGGCCTGAGGCGCTCGTCAAGTGGCCCAACGATGTGCTGCTCGAGCAGCGCAAGATGGCTGGGATCCTGGTCGAGGGCCGCCCGCAGGAGCGCTGGGCAGTGCTGGGCATCGGCGTCAACGTCGCTCTGCGTCCCGAGGATTTTCCGCCGGAGCTGCGCGACCGGGCCGGCACTCTCGGGTTATCGCGGGGCGACCTCGAGCCAACGCTCGAGCGGCTCCTCGGAGCGCTCGAGTACTGGACCACGGCATCGGAGGCGGAAGTGCTGGCCGCCTTCCGGGAGCGCGACGCGCTACGCGATCGTCCGGTGCGCTGGGCAGGCGGCGAGGGCCGCGGCGCGGGGATCGACGGCGAGGGCCGGTTGGTGGTGGCGACCGGCGAAGGAAGCGTGGCGCTCGAGGCGGGCGAGGTCCACCTCGGCTGATCGCGGCTAGTCGTCCAGTACCTCGGACGCCTCGGTGTCCTCAGGCTCCTCGGTGGACTGGACGGTCTCGGCGGGCTCGGACGCCTCGGCGGTTTCCCCCTCGGGTGCCCCCCCATTTGTCTCAGCCGTCTCGGCCACCGGCTGTGCCGCCTCCGCCTCGTCCGGCGCCGCGCCGTTGGTCCGCTTCCGGCGCCGCTTCGAGCCCCGGCGGCCCTTGGGGAAGTTTCGAAGCAACTCCCGGGCCAGTGCGGCGGGCTTGCGGGCCAGCCGGGTGCGCGCCCCGCGCAGCGCCTCCTCCGCCTCCGGCGTGTGGGCCAGCGCGGCGGCCAACAGGGCCGCCGACAGCCGCCGGTCCTCCTTGCGGGCGGCATGAACCAACCGGCGCGCGTTGCGGGCGTGGGCCGGTCCGCTTGAGTTGACCAGCAGGCCGAGGAGGCGCTTGGTCTCCGGCCAGCGCTGGACCGCGTATTCCTCGTGCACCTCGCGCGTGTACTCGGCCATGCGCCAGATCCAGGCATTGGCCTGGTCGCGCCGCCCGATGCGCCGCTCGGCGAGCGCTTGGAGCATGATCTTGACCCCCTCGCGGCGCTCGTCGCGAGGCCACGTGGCCATCATGTCGATCGCCGTGTCGAACGCCTCGGGGTCCTTGCCGGAGGCGATCTCCTGGAGCGCCCTCAGTCTTAGCTGCCCGTGGCGGTTGCGCTGCAGGGCGGTCAACAAGAAGCGGCGTTTGAGCTCGCCGCCGCGATCGAAGTGGAGCATGGCCTTGGCCCGCCGCCAGCCGTTGGGGGCAACGCGGGCCCCGGCCAGCGCGGCCCACACGTGCTGCTCGCCGTAATCCAGGTGCTCCACGGCGATCCGCCACAGCTCGCGCTCAAAGACCTCGGCGCGACGGTCGGGATCAGGGGTCACAGGCAGCACACGGCGCTCCACGCGCACGCGGCGACCGCGCCCGCGCCGCACCGGGCCGACGACGATTGCCCCACCGCGGTACACGTCGCGGTCGAGTAGCGAGTGAAGGGTGACTACGGGGTCGTCGTGCTTGGTCGCCGGGTGCACGAAGTCGACGACGATGCCCGCCTCCTTGCCGGGGTGACGACGCGTCACGCGGCCCACCCGCTGCTGGTAGACGCGTTTGGAGGCCGTCGGCGCCAGATGCATGCAGATCGTGGCCCGGGGGCTGTTCCAGCCCTCGGCGAGCAGCATGGCGTTGACCAGCACATCGATCTTGCCTGACTCGTAGTCGGTCAGGATCCGCGCCAGCTGGCGCTTGGGCGTCTCGCCGGAAACCGCCTGAGCCTTGATGCCCACTTCGCGGAACGCCTTTGCCACGTTGCCCGCATGGCGTACGCCCGCGGCGTAGACGACGCCCGGGACGCCGTTGAAGCGCGTCTTGTAGAGGTCGGCAACGGCCATGTTGAAAGGCGTCTGATCGAGCAGCTCGGCCAGCAACTCCTGGTCGAATTCGGTGTCGACCTCGCCTCGGCGCAGCGGGACCTTGGCGATCGTGCGCACTCCCGGCCCCGGCGGGATGCGGATGCAGCGCAACGGGGCGATCACTCCGCGGCGGGCCGCTTGGGCCAAGTCGAAGCGCGAGGTCTGCGTGGGAAACAGATCGGTGACGTGGCGGGCGATCAGCGCGCCCGTAGCGGTCATGCCGATGAAGATCGGTCCTGACCAGGCGCGGATCGCGCCCGAGGTCTTCTCGCCCAGCGCCGTGTGCGCCTCGTCGCAGATGACGATGGTGTAGGCGTCCGAGACCTTGCCCGCGTTGCGAACGAACCACTGGTAGGTCTCGACCGTCACCGGCCCCACCACGTTCTCCGGATGGGCGTCGAGGGCCCCGTTGTCTCTCAGAAGCGGTGCGTGGATTCGCTCCCGATAGCCGCGGTCACGCAGCTCGCCGTTGAACTGGTCGACAAGGTTGCGACGGTGGGTGAGGATCAGAATTCCGCCCGTGCGCGAGGCCTCGACGAAGCCCAGCGCGGCCACCGTCTTGCCGGCACCGGTGGCGTGCTCGAACCAGAAGCGGCGTGCCGCGTTTGGATCCTCAGGGTGCTCCTCCAGTTCGACGTCGACATCAATCTCTGCGTCGTCCTGCCAGTCCTGGGGCTCCTCTTCCTCGTCGCCGTTCTCCTCGTCCTCGTCCTCGTCCTCGCCAGGGATCCCGGGCGAGGCCAGCTGCGACGGATCCGGCACGAGCCCGTTGGAGCTGCCGTTTCCATTCCTCTGGGCCTCGGCCAGCAGCGCCGTGAGGGTGCCCGACAGCGCATCGACCTGGTGGGCGGAGAGCACGGTGCCGTCGGCCAGGTGTGGCTCCTCTTCCGACAGCAGGCGCTCCAGCCCCAGCAGCAGCGAGAAACGCCGGCGCCACTCGATCGACGGCTGCTTGTGCCCGGCATCGATCTCCGCGACCGCAGCGTCGAGCGCCGCGCGGCGGGCACCGCCGGCGGCTAGCGCGTCCTCGAGGTTCTCGCCTTCGTATACGAAGTGCTCGCGCGTGAAAAGCTCCGCACGCGCGATCGCGGCAGGGGTGGGAAGCGGGCTGGTGACACCCATTGGAAGTAAAAATGCGTCTAGATAAGCGAGCCGCGGCGTTGAGCCCGTTGCGACCCAGAATGCGCCCGGCAATGCCGAACGGGCGAGGTGATCCTCAGAAGCGGTTTCCCCCTCGCCCTTCTGCCTTAGAGGATAGCGGCTATTTAAGCAAATGGTTAGCCGGGCGGCGGGGCGACAATCTCGGGCGTGCGGCCCACTCGGCATCCAGCCTCGCCTGAGGGCCGCGTCCGAGTCATGCAGCGGCCGACTCATGAGCCGGCCCGGTCTATGTCAAGCTTCTCCAGCATGTCCGTGATCTCGTACCAGGTCCGTCGCGTACGCGGCGAGGAGGAGATGCGGGCAGCACTGGCGCTCAGGCACCAGGTGTTCTGCGTCGAACAAGGAGTGCCCGAGTTCGAAGAGCTCGACGGGCGGGACCGCGAAGGGCTGCACTTAGCCGCCGTCGCCGATGGCGAGCTGCTCGGCACCTGCCGTTTGTTGCTCGTCGGCCAGACAGTGCAGTTCAGCCGCCTGGCGGTGCGGACCGATGCCCGCCGTCAGGGCATCGCCACCAAGCTGCTCGAGCTGGCCGAAGCTGAGGCCCGCGCCGACGGGGCGCGTCGTCTCGTCCTCCACGCCCAGACGTACGCCCGAGCGCTGTACGAGGCGGCCGGCTACCGGGCGCGGGGCAAAGTGTTCATCGAGGCGAGCATCGAGCACGTCGCGATGGAGAGAGTCCTGTGAGCGAAGGGGCCACTTACTGAACTTTTCGCCCGAGCTGCGGATCGACCCTCTGAGCGGGCAGCGCTCGATCGTCGCCGGCGCCCGCGCCGGGCGGCCAGGTGGCGAGCTGCAGGCAACGGCCTCACCGCCGCTCGACCCGGAGACGGATCCCTTCGCCGAGGGACACGAAGACCGCACGCCGCCCGAGCTCTACGCGCTGAGACCCAACGGCGGCGCGGCGAACACTCCAGGGTGGACGGTTCGAGTGGTTCCGAACCTCTACCCGGCGCTGGCCTCGCCCGAGGCCCAGGAGCCCCAGAGCCCAGAGCCCCGGCCGGGAGCCAACGCCGCGCGAGATCTGTTCTGGTCGGCGCCGGCACTCGGCGCCCACGAGGTGATCGTCAACGCCCCGGACCCGGTCGTGTCGCTCTCGGAGCTGACCGTCGAGCAGGTGGTGCGTGCCGTGGAGGTGTGGCGGGAGCGCATGCGCGCCCATCGCGGCGCCTCCTACCTGCACTTGATCGTCAATGAGCGCCAGGAAGCCGGCGCCTCGCTTCCACACAGCCACGCCCAGCTGTACGCGCTCGACTTCGTGCCTGCCGCCATCGCCCGCGAACGCGAGCGCTTCAGTGCCTACGCCACGCGGACGATGGGCGGCAACCTGCTGGCCGACCTGGTGCAGCAGGAGGTGCGTGCTCGTGAGCGGATCGTGGCTATCGACGAGGAGTCCGTGCTGATGGCGCCATATGGGGCACGGGCTCCCTACCAGCTGCTGATCGCGCCGCGGGCGCCGCGGGCGCGGTACCAGGATCCCGGGCCTGCCGGCGGGGCGATGATCCACGATGCACTCGGCCGCCTGGCCCGCCGGCTGGGGGCCAGCCCGCCGCTTAACCTCTGGGTCCGTACCGCGCCGCGCGGCGCCGAGCACTTTTGCTGGCGGATCGACATCATCCCCCGGCTCACTCACCTGGCGGGCTTGGAGCTGGGTGCTGGCGTGTATCTGAACATCGTGGCTCCGGAGCAGGTGGCCGCCGAGCTGCGCGAGGTCTAGGTGAGGAGCTAGATGCGGGCGCTGGTCCAGCGCGTCAGCCGCGCGTCGGTGAGCGTCGACGGACAGCAGCTTGCGGCGATCGGCCCGGGCATGCTGGTTCTACTCGGCGTCTCCCGCGATGACACCGCAGCCGATGCCGAATGGCTGGCGGCCAAGGTCGCGGGGCTTCGTATCTTCGCCGACACCCAGGGACGCATGAACGAGCCGCTCGGCGAGCGCGAGATCCTTTGCGTTAGCCAGTTCACCCTGTACGGTGACGCCCGTCGCGGGACCCGGCCGAGCTGGGTTCGTGCCGCGCCGCCGGAGATCGCCGAGCCCCTGTATGAGCGCTTCTGTCGGCTGGCCGGCGCCCGGCGGGGGGCGTTCGGGGAGATGATGTCAGTCGAGCTTGTCAATGACGGGCCGGTGACGCTGCTGGTCGAAAGCCCTCGCCACGACGGGTAGCGGGCAGGGCTCGGCCGCCCGCTGGGACGATAATTGCCCGCCAACGGTGCGTTACAGCTACCTGTTCTCCCAACTCGTGCGGCGCGAGCTGCGCCAGAAGTACAAGGGCTCGATCCTCGGTGTGCTCTGGTACTTGGTCAACCCGCTCGTCCTGATGGCCATCTATGGGGTGATGCTGGGCCCGCTGTTGAAGGCCGTGAGCCAGCCCGATTACCCGATCTTCATCCTCGCCGGCCTGCTGGTGTGGCTGTTCTTCTCCCAATCGCTGCTGGCTGCCGCCGGCTCGCTGGTCGACCAGGCCTCGCTGCTCTCGAAAGTCCGCTTTCCACGGGAGGCGATCCCCGCCGCGGCGGTGACGGTGCAGCTCGCGCCGCTGCTGGCGATGCTCGTCGTGCTGCTGCCGGTGGCGCTGGCCGTCAGGGGGAACCCCAGCGTCGCGCTGCTGCTGCTAGTGCCGCTCATCGTCTGCCTGTTCGCATTTACGCTCGGCCTGTCGCTGGTGGCCTCGGTGCTGCACGCTTACTTCCGAGACGTGGTGCCGATCCTGGCGGCGGCGCTGCTGCCCTGGTTCTTCATCTCCGGGGTGCTGTTCAACATCCAGAGCCTGAAGGGCTTGAGCGCCCACCGTTGGGTCGAGCCGCTGTTGCGGTGGGTCAATCCGGTTGCGCCGTTCATCGATGCGGTCAGAGCTGTCCTCTACGGGGGACACGCCCCGTCGCTGGTGACGCTGGGCTACGTGCTGGCCGCAGCGCTCTTGGCGGTGGCCTCCGGGGTCCTGGTATTCCGCCGCTTCAACGCCGAGCTGGCGGTGGTGCTATGAGAGCTCCGCCCGCCCCCGGGGAGATCGTGCTGGAAGACGCCTGGCGGACATTCGCCCCCCGCGGTGACCGGGGACGGACGCTCAAGGAGCTGATCACCTCGCTTGGCCGTCAGCCGGCGACGGAGCTACCGCCGACGAATGCCCTGGCCGGGGTTACGCTGCGCGTGGCGCCCGGGGAGACCGTCGGCATCGTCGGTCGCAACGGCGCCGGCAAGACCTCGACGTTGCGCGTACTCGCGGGAATCATTCCGCTGCAGCGGGGTTATGCCGCCTGCGGCGGGCGCGTGGCGGCGCTGATCGAACTATCGGCAGGGTTCGGACGGGAGTTCACGGGCCGCGAGAACATCCACTTGAGCGCGGCGCTGCACGGCTACTCCCGGGCGGAGGTCGAGGACCGCGTGCAGGACATCATCGCCTTCTCGGAGCTGGGGCACTTCATCGAAGCGCCGATCAAGACCTACTCCTCGGGGATGCTGGTGCGGCTCGGTTTCTCGATCGCCGCCCACCTGGAGGCCGACGTCCTGCTGATCGACGAGGTGCTGGCCGTCGGCGACGAAGCATTCCAGCGCAAGTGCCTGCGACACATCCTCTCGCGCATTGAGCAGGGAACCACGGTCGTGCTCGTCTCGCACGCGCCGGGAACGATCGAGCGTGCCTGCCGGCGGGTGGTGGTGATGGACGCGGGCCAGGTCGTGTTCGACGGCCCAGCGCCCGAGGGACTGCTGCACTATCACCGGCTGCTGGGGATGGAGGACCAGGCGCAGGCAGCGGCCCGGCGCTCCGTACATCGCCTCGTCGGCCTGCGTGCGGCCACGCTCGAGGACGGCGAAGGCCGCCCCAGGCAGGTGTTCCAGCCCGGCGAACAGCTGCGGTTGATGCTCGACCTCGACGCGCCCGAGGCGGCCCCGGAGGTGTCGGTGATGATCGAGGTCCGGCAGGCGACCGGGCACAGCGTGTTCAGCTCACGGGGGCAGGTCGCGCCGGCGGGCGGCGGGAGGCTCAGCTTTGACATACCCCGGCTGGCGTTGCTGGGCGGCGACTACGACGTGGCAATCGGGGTCCACGAGCCCGGGGATCCAGCGCCCGGGATCGACCGCTTGCTCAGCTTCAGCGTCACCGACACCGGCGACGCCGACGGCGTTGCGGACCTGCGCGGCAGTTGGAGCTTCAGCGGCCAGCGAGTCGAGGCGCACTCGTGAAGGACCCGGCGGCGGCGCTCGACGCGGCCCGTCGTGCGGCCGCATTGGCAGATGACAGCGAGGACGATGTGCCCGCCGCGAGCGAGCGGCAGGCGCCGTTTCAGATCAGGCGGCTGGCCGAGTGGGCGATCATCGCTCCCGACGAGCGCAAGGTCTACTCCACGCGCCGCTTGGGCCAGCCGATCACCGGGGTGAAGCGCGTGCTGATCCGGCTGCTCAGCCAGTACATCGACCAGATCGGCTCCCAGCAGAGTCGCTTCAACGCTCAGCTCGCCGCGCACCTCATCGGTCTCGAGGAACGCGTGCGCGCGCTGGAGGCGGCGCTGGACGCACAGCGCAAGGAACAGGAACCGCCGGCCGGGGAATGAGGGTCTCGCAGATCCTCTGCGCCGCGGGGCCTGTCGACGCGGTGACCAATCAGGGCTTTGCCTTTCGCGCCCTGTTCGAGCGGTGGGGGTGGAGCGGCGCCGACTTTGCGCCCGTGATGGCGGCTGGGCTTCCACGTGGCTCGCTGCGTCCGCTGCGCGAGTTCGAGCCCAAGCCCGACGAGATCCTGCTGCTCCACTACTCCGGCTATGCTCGCGGCCTCGAGCAGGTATTCGATTCCCGCCGGCGCAGCTTGCTGATCTCCCACAACATCACGCCGGCGCGCTACTTCTGGGACAGCGATCCATCCGAGGGCGTCCGCTGCGAGCTCGCGCGGATCCAGCTGGCCGAGCTCGCGGCGCGGGTCGGCGCGCTGGCCGGCGTCTCGGAATTCAACGCGGGCGAGCTGCGGGAGCTCAGCGGCCGCGAGGTAGCCGTGATCCCGATTCTGTTCGACCGCTCGCGGCTGGCCGAACCGGGCAGCGATCCAGACGGGCCGCCCACGATCCTGTTCGTCGGCCGGCTCGTGCCGCACAAGCGTCAAGACCTGGTGATCCGGGCGTTTGCCCGCTACCGGCGCACACAACCCGACGCCAGGCTGGTGCTCGTCGGCACGCCGCTGTCGCCCGACTTCGCGTTGAGCCTCGAGCGCCTGGCTGAAGCGCTGGCGCCTGGCGCCGTCATCTTCGAGAGCGGGATCTCCGGCGAGCGTCTGGCCCAGCACTACCGCGCGGCGCACGCCTTCCTCTGCCTGTCCGAGCACGAGGGGTTCTGCATCCCGGTGCTCGAGGCGCTGCACTTCGGCGTGCCGGTCATCGCGCGTGACCGGGGAGCTGTAGGCGAGGTGCTGGGCGACGCCGGCGTGCTGCTCTCGGCAGAGGACGGCCTGGCGACCATCGCTCAGTTGCTGCGGATCGTCGTCTCGGACACCGAGCTGCGGGCCGAGCTGCGGGCCAGGGGTGAGCGGCGGCTCGAGATCTATGACCACGCCAGCACGGCTCGACACCTGCGCGAGCAGTTGCTGGCCCTTGCCGGGCGATGAGCGTCGGCCAGCGCGTCCGGATGTCGCTGTCGGCGGTGGGGCTCAACCGCTCGATGTTGGTCAGGCGCCTGGTGCACCTCGGCCACCCGCGGCTGCGAACGGTGCGAGCGCGGGCCATGGCCGGCGGGGACCCGGGCGCGCTGGCGTTGCGCGCGGCGGTCCGCTGGCTGGAGAGCGGGGTTGTCCGGGTACCTCAGGGCCACGCCGGAGGCCTGGCATTCGAGCTGCGCTACTTGCCGATCTCACACGCCCATCTGGGCTCGATCGCTTTCGGCAACCTCGAGAGCGGCGTCCAGGAGGCCATGGTCCGCCACCTCCCGCGCGGCGGCATCTTCTATGACATCGGGGCCAACCTCGGTTTCTTCACGCTGCTCGGCGCCCACCTCGTGGGCCCGGCGGAAGGGCACGTGTACGCGTTCGAAGCGGCACCCGACAACGCTGACGCGATCCGCCTCAACGCGCACCGCAACGGCGTTCGCAACGTGACGCTGATCGCCAAAGCGGTCTCCGGCCATGCCGGCCGTGGGCGTCTGCAGGTCGTTGACGACCAGAGCTGGTCGAAGCTCGAGGACTACGGCCAGCATCCGTTCACCGAGCAGGTGATCGACGTGGAGCTGGTGGCAATCGATGAGATGGTGCGCTCTGAGGAGATACGTCCCCCGACTTTGGTCAAGATCGACGTCGAGGGGGCGGAGCTTGCAGTGATCGAGGGCATGCGAGAGACAATCGCCGCCCACCATCCGGTCCTGATCTGCGAGCTGCACGACACGCACCGGGAGTTCGCGGCGGCGATGGCTGATCAGGGCTACCGGGTGGTCAACCTCGACGGTGCCGTTCCGATCGAGGAGGCCGGCCCCAGCGCCCACGCCCTGGCGTTGCCGGCGTTGGCGCCCGGCGACTAGCTGCTCCGGGACCCGGCGCCTAGCTTCTCCGGGTGGACTGAACCCGGACCTCGGACGTCAGACCGGGCTGTGTCCGGCGCCGCCGTAGATGCGGTCGAGGCGACGCTGTGAGCAACGATCGAGCCCCGGCACCGACGCGGCCTCCCGGTATAACGAGTACCCGGCGTTGGTGCGCAGCGGCGCACCGACGGCGTCCCCGGGACGATGCCAGCCGTTCCAGCCGACGATGTAATCGGCCTTGCGGGAGATCGGCACATGTGGGTAGTCGGTTGCCAGCAGCGGGACTCGGGAGCACAGCGGGCGGGCCGAGAGGAAATAGGCGGCCCACAGCTGTAGCGGCGGCGGCATGTCGAGGCGGATCGACGCCCCCTGGGGGAGGGATCGCGCCCAGCTCGAGAGCTGGATCGTGGGCGTTCCGAGCTGAAAGCCGGTGGCCTTGACCTCCGCGAACGCGCTACCGGCGCTGATCAGCGCGAGGCCCGCTATGACAGCCGGCCCGAGCACCCTCAAGCGGCCACCGCCCCCCGCGGGGAGCCGTCCGGCGCCCCTGCCCTCCGTCGCGATTCGTCCCGCGCCCACGGTGGCGATCAGCAGTGCCAGTGGCCCGATGAACGCCAGCAGCTTGAACTCGAAGTACCAGCCGTAAGCGCGCTGGCGGAGGTAGAGCGAAATCAGCAATCCCAGGGCCAGTAGCCCGCCGAGGCCCCAGGAGAGCGCTCTGGGCTGACGCCATAGACCGTAGGCGGCGAGAAGCAGGACGGCCGCGACCAGCACCAGCGAGGCCGGCGAGTTCGGCAGCGACAGGAAGCGGTCGAACGGGATGTAATGGGTCAGGTCGCCGGCCCAGGGGAGCAGCGAGTGTCCGGGGAGCAAAACCTTGGCCGCGGCGATGGCCTTGTCGATGGCGCCGGCGATTGGAATCGCCAACAGCACCGCCACGGGGATCATCCACAGCAGGCTCCGGCGGCCCCGGTAAAGGTCGCCGAACCGCAGCACGCGCTGACCGGCCTTGATCCGCCGCCTCCGGGCGTCCCATAGGAACACTGCGATTGGCACGATCGGGATCGGCGCGGCGAGCGGATAGGCGAGCACCAGCACCAGCCCGAACAGGACCAGCAAGAGGGCGAGCGCGTTGCGCGCCGAACGAGGGATTCCCGGCTGCACCAGCCACCACGCCGCCACCAGGGTGAAGGGCATGGCGAAGAATCCCCATGTCTGATTGAAATACGGGTTCATCACGGTGTGCAGCGCCTCGCGATCCAGTGCGGCCAGGGCCATCGCGGCCAGCGACACGGCTACCGGTGCACACAGCACCTTGCGGGCGACCAGGAACAGCCCGACCGCCGCCAGGGCCAGCATCGCCGCCGCCAGCGCCGGCAGCACCTGCCAGGTGGCCAGCCCGGACACGCTCGACACCGCGGCAAAGGCGTAGTAGATCGGGTACTTCGATTGCCAAGTGGGCTGCATCTGGTTGATCGGCTGCGAGAGGTTCACCGACGTCGGGTACGAGTGCTTCAAGAACTGCGCCACCCCGGCCGCCACATGCGCGTCCGAGCCCGTGCCGGTGGGCGCCACGTAGCGCAGCTCGGTCACCATCGGCACCAGCGTGACCGCGGCGAGAACCGCCGCCAGCAACATGGGCCATGCCAGTCGCCTGGCCGGAAGTGCGGGCCATCCCCGGGCGCGCACGGCGTAGACGCCCAGTGCCAAGCCGGCCGCCAAAGTGATCGCCAGCGCCGCTGGGTACGGAACGGCCGCGAAGCCCAGAACCGTAAGCGCCAGCCCGAGCACGCAGCCGCCGGTCGGCAGCACCCACAGGAGCTCGTAGTCCCGCAGCATGGCCGGGAGCAGGAGGCGAACGACCCCGAAGCCGGCCAGTCCGAACGTGACCGCAGTGGCCGCCAGCGCCCGCAGCACCTCGGGCATCGGCCTGAGCGCCTCGTGCCGTGGTCGGGGGTCGAAGTGCAGCCCGAGCGCGGCCACTGCCAGGACGATCAGCGCGGCGAGCGCAAGCTGACCCAGCCGGCCGGTCGCTAGATCGCCCAGGCCACGCTGTGGTGGCCGGGTCCTTGCGTCTGATGGGCTTGGCTCGCCGGGCGGAGCGAGCTGCTGATCGTCAGCTGGAGCGCTCAGCCCGGATTCCGCCGAGCCGCGAGTAGAGAGATCCACGGCCCCCCATTGATACCAACGGGGGGCCGCGCCTGTTTGCAGTGGCTAGCTGACGCCGGCCACCATCAGCGTGTTGTTGTCCTGATCACGCAGCCAGAACAGCGGGGGCACCGGACCGCCCATGCGGCTGACCTCGGGATCGACGTCGACGCCGCGGGACTTGAGCTCGGCGTGTAGGCCATCGATGTCGCTGGTCTGCAGGCTGATGCCCGTCTGTGCTCCGCCTGCTTCGCCTCCCTGAGGCGGGGGCGCCAGCGCGATCGTCGTGTCAGCGCCGGCGGGCGCCACCTCGACCCAGCGGTACTGGCCGCCGAACGGGATGTCGACGCGCTTCTCGAGGCCCAGCTTCTGGGTGTAGAACTCGATCGCCTGGTCGCTGTCGGACACCGTCACTACGACCGTGTTGATCCTGCTGATTTGGGTGCTGGCTGCGGACATAATCTCTCCTTTGGTGTGAATTGGTTGACACCGGCTGAGACTCAAGCCGCCGGAGAAACTAATCGCTGATTTCGCTGGCCTTGGGGCGTTTTCCCGGCTGCGCGGTCCAAAACTCCTCGAGCGCCCCGCCGTTCTCCCCAGCCCGCGCCTGCTCCCGGGAGGCGCTCAGCACGCGTGAGACAAACACGGGATTCCCCAGCAGGTAGCGCCGCCACATTCGGCGCGGCTCCACGGCCAGCCGGAAGATCCACTCCAACCCGTTGTCGGCGAGCCATCCGGGGGCGCGCGGAACACGCCCGGAGATGTAATCGAACAGCGCGCCAACCGTCCACACGACCGCGCCGCCAAGCCGGTCGGCGTAACGGTCGACCCAGAGTTCCTGCTTGGGCGTGCCCATCCCCACCAGCACCAGGTTCGGGCGATGCTCGAGGATGTCCTCGATCACCCGGTCGTTGTGCGGAGAATCGAGGTCGAAGTAGCCGTGGTGTGCGCCCACCACCCCCAGGCGCGGGTACCACCTCCGCAGCCGTGCCGCTGACTCGCGCGCGATCGGTGGCTCCGAGCCCAGGAAGTAGATCGACTGCCCGGCTAGCTCGCACAGTGTGGCCAACCCCCAGATCCAGTCGGCGCCGGTCATCCGGTGGGGGACAGGCAGGTTCAGAACCCTGGCCGCGAGCCGCACCCCATAGCCGTCGCAGTAGACGACGTCGGCGCGCCTCAAAGCCCGCCCCAGCCCGGGCGTGACCCGCGATTGATTGACCACGTGGGCGTTGACGTACATCACACGCCTGGTGCGGCCTTCGGAGGCCCAGGAGGTGATCGTGCGCAAGAGTTCGGCGGGCTGGCCGAGATCGATCGGGATGTCGAAGATCGCCGCGGACGGCCGCGCCCCATCGATCAGAGCCTGCGCGCCGCCGGGTGAGCTGGTGTACGTCGGGTGCTCCGTCACCTCCTGTGGATGGTATGTGCTCACAGTGGTCCAATCACGCAGTCAACGAGAAATGATGGAATCGTCGGGCAGATGCCCGTTGCCGTGATCCTTCCGGCTGCCGGACACGCGGGGGCCCTCGCGACGGCTGAGGCGCTCCGGCGCCAGTCCACCCCTCTGGCCGGCTGTGCAGACAGTCTCGCGGGGGCGCTGACGCTGGCGGCCGAACTGGCGGACCCCTGGATCTGGCTCCTTGACAGCGGCGTTGTCCCCGAGCCCCGCGCGCTACAGAGCCTGCTCGACGCGCTCGCCAGCCTCGATCAACGACCGGTGCTCCTGGCAAGCAAGATCCTGACGCCCGACGGAGAGCTCGATCCACGCGCAACTCCAGTGCCGGACACGCACCGCCCTGACCGGGTCCTGGCAGCGCTCGATCAACGCTGCCTGGCGCTGAGGGTCGCCCGAAGTGGCTCGCTACTCATTCACGCCCAGGCGCTTGAGGGGCTTGACATCGGCGATTCAGGCGCGTTCGTCGACCGCGACCTGGAGTGGACGGCGAAGGCGATGCAGCGAGGCACCGGGGTCCTCGTGCCGGCCAGCATCGCGACACGCCAATGGCGAGGAGAGCAACGAGGCCTCCCGATGGTGAGTCGGCGGATAGCCAGCTCGATCCGGATGCTGGCGGCGCTCGAGCCAAGCGACAATCGCCTGTGGTTCGCTGTTCACCTGGTCGAACACTGGCTCTCGTCGCTTAGGCGGCGCCAAGATCGATGAACGCGCCACCCTGCCGGTGAGCGTACGCTGCCGCGGCGCATGGGGAGATCGGCGGTTGATGTGGTTGTGCCGTTCGCTGGCTCGCGGGTGGAGCTGGAGCGGTTGTGTGGGCGGTTGGGTCGGTTGGTGTTGGGTGAGGGCGATTCGGTGTCGGTGGTGGATAACACGCCGGGGCGGGTGGGGGGTTTTGTGGGTGGGGTTGCGGGTGGGGTTGCGGTTGTGTGTGCTGCGGAGCGTCGTACGCCGGCGTTTGCTCGCAATCGTGGTGCGGCTCGGGGTGCTGCGCCGTGGATTGTGTTCTTGGATGCTGATACTGAGCCGCCTGCGGATCTGCTGGATCGCTATTTCGACCCCGAGCCTTCACCCCGCACCGCGCTGATCGGAGGGGGACTGATTGACGAGCAGGTGCCGGCCAGCGCGCCGGCGCCCGCGCGCTATGCGTACCTCCGCCGGTTGATGAGCCAAGAGCACACGCTGGCCTTGGGTCGCTGGGCGTTTCCCAAAAGCGCGAACGTCGCGGTTCGCCGGGCGGCGTTCGAGGCGGTTGGCGGTTTTCGCGAGGACATTCGTGCTGCCGAGGATGCAGACATCACCTACAGGCTGAGGGCGGCCGGTTGGGAGGTCGAGCGTCGCGAGCACGCGGCGGTCGTGCACCTCAGTCGTCGCTCGCTGTACGGCTGGCTCAAGCAGCAGGCTTTGTGGGGCGCCGGAGCGGGATGGCTTGGTCGCACCTACCCCGGATCCATGCCGCTGATCCGAGACGCGGAATCGATCTGGAGGGTCCTCGGCCACCCGGTGATGGCGTTGTTCGCTACCCGGTTGAGAGACCGCGACGCCGCGATCTACGCGTTGCTCCGGCCGCTCGAGGCTTTCACGCGTCGCCTGGGACGGCTGCTACCGAACGAGAGACGCTGAGGCGGCTAACCGGGCCCCCGGGCTACCTGAGGCGGCTAACCGGGCCCCCGGGCTGTCTTCGCAACGCGTCGCGCAGAGCCCGAAGGATCGCCACCACACTCGCACGATCGCGATATCGAAGCGCGTACCCGGCGCTCGTCGCCGCCACCAGCCAGACGCGCAGCAGCCGGTCACGCGCCGGGCGGTCCCGAGAGCGCGCGATCAGCAAGGTGTTTCGCGCGTGGTAATAGAAACGGTCCGGGCTTGCGAAGCGGAAGTCGTCGGGCGCAGGCGTGTCGTGGACCGCGACGCTCGAGGGAACGAACCAAGCCTGCTCGCCCCCCAGCACTACCCTGCTGGTGAACTCGATGTCGTCGCTCCACAGGAAGTAGTGCTTGAGCGGTAGGTCATACCGCTCGATCGCTGCGCGGTGGACGAGCAGCGACACGAACGTCGCGGCGCGCATCGGGAGCACGCCCTGCTCGGCCCCGGAGACGACCAGCCCCATACGTCTGCGCTCGAGCGTCGGAAAGTTGAGCGGATGGATGCTTCCGTCACGCCAGATCACCTTGCTCGCCAGCAGTAGAGGTCCGGGACCGAGGTCGCGCGGCGGGCCGTCCCGGCCCGGGCTCATCACACCTGCCGAGGAGCTCCTGGCCGGCTTCGTCGTACGTGCCGTCGCGCTTCCCGCGGGCTTTTTCACCCGTGTCGCGGCCGCGAGCAGCTCAGCCAGAGCATCCGCTTCGGGAATCGTGTCGTCATCCATCAACCACAGCCACTCCGCACCACCCTCGTACGCGTGCTTCATGCCTTCGTGGAATCCGCCGGCACCACCTTCGTTCGTCGAGAGCACTAGGACCTCGACCTCATCGTGCTCCCGGTCGAGCATTGCCCGAGTGCCGTCCGTAGAAGCGTTGTCGACCACGAGAATCCGGTCCGGTTTCCGGCGCTGGCCGGCGAGCGCAGCGAGGCACAGTCGGAGCTTCTCCCGGCGATTATGGGTGACGACGACCGCCCAGACGGGGCTCATCGATGCGGCAGCGTAACGCTACGCTGCCGCGGCGCATGGGGAGATCGGCGGTTGATGTGGTTGTGCCGTTCGCTGGCTCGCGGGTGGAGCTGGAGCGGTTGTGTGGGCGGTTGGGTCGGTTGGTGTTGGGTGAGGGCGATTCGGTGTCGGTGGTGGATAACACGCCGGGGCGGGTGGGGGGTTTTGTGGGTGGGGTTGCGGGTGGGGTTGCGGTTGTGTGTGCTGCGGAGCGTCGTACGCCGGCGTTTGCTCGCAATCGTGGTGCGGCTCGGGGTGCTGCGCCGTGGATTGTGTTCTTGGATGCTGATACTGAGCCGCCTGCGGATCTGCTGGATCGCTATTTCGACCCCGAGCCTTCACCCCGCACCGCGCTGATCGGAGGCGGGGTACAGGACGAGCCGGTGCCCCGAACCGCCGCCCCGGCTCTCCGTTATGCCTACATCCGCGCTGCCATGAGCCAGGAGAACACCTTCGGCTTCGGCGCTTGGAGCTATCCGATGACGGCCAATGTCGCGGTTCGCCGGGCGGCGTTCGAGGCGGTTGGTGGTTTTCGCGAGGACATTCGTGCTGCCGAGGATGCGGACATCACCTACAGGCTGAAGGCCGCCGGCTGGGAGGTCGAGCGTCGCGAGCACGCGGCCGTCACGCACTCCAGCCGGGCGACACTGCGGTCATTCGTCGTCCAGAAGGCGCTGCACGGGGCCGGTGGAGCATGGATAAACCGACGCTATCCGGGCTCGCTTCCGGCCCGCCGACGGCCAGGACTGACCTGGTGGGGGATACGAACTACGGCTCGCGGCCTGCTCGACGCGGGCCGAGAACGTGACCGGGACAGGGCGCTGTGGGCGGTCTTCTACCCAGTGGAGATCCTGGCCTGGGAGTTTGGGCGATCACTGCCGAACGAGCGGCCGCTGACGGCTCGTACCTGGTGGATGGCGGTCCGGCATCTATGGCCCGGGCCGGGGACTCTGCGCTTGTGACTCAGCGCGCGAGCCGAGGTGAGGGCCCGCCCTGCGCCAGCGTCCGCTGGATCGAGCGGCCGCCCAGATCGAGCGGCCGCCGGATTCAGCCTCCGCCTGGGCCCAGCGAGGCCGCTCGGGCGACAGTCATTGGCCGGCCCACCACCCCGGCAACATCTCGGGATCTCCGGCGTGGTGGGAGCCCATCGCCAGCAGTTCGAGGCCGTCGGGGCCGGCCTCGAACGCCCGCACCGAGCCAGCCGCCACGCGGATCGCGTCAAGTCGCTTGACCTCGCGCAATTCGTCGTCGACCGCAACGCGGCCCGAGCCGCCAACAACTACGTAGACCTCCTCGTCCAGGCGGTGCCGGTGCCCGAACGTCTGGCGCTTGCCCGGTCTCAAGCGCTGCAAGCTGAGCCCGATGCCGACGGCGCCGAGCGGCTCGCGCGCAAAACGGGCCTCGCCCATCTCGCCGAAGCCAGCCTTCGCCGCCATGTCCTCGACGTCTTCGAGATTGACGACCGCGAAGCCCTTGTCCGTCTGTTCGCTCATCGAGGTGCGTTCTCCCACAGGCCGATCACGTTGCCCGCGGGATCGGTCACATAGGCGTAGGAGCCCATTCCCGGAATCTCCTGTCGTCCCGCCACAACGCCGCCGCCGGCCGCGGTGATCTTCTGAATCGAGTCCTCGATCGCATCTACGGTGATCGTGATGACGGGAGCGCTGGCGATCGGTCCGCGGTCAATGATCGCGCCATTGATCGCGCCCGGTTCGGTCGGAACCATCGTCTGCTGGTCGACTGCGACCGTCGTAGCCGTCGTGTAGCTGCCCTCGCCGCCCCCCATCTGCACCGGGATGTCATTGATCTGCCAGCCGAATACGGAGCTGTAGAACTGCTTGGCTTGCTCCTTGTCGTCGGCCGGGACCTCGAAATGCGTGACCTTGTCCACTGCGTGAGACCTCCTCGATCGTGCTGCGTGTTTCGCCTGGTCTGATACCAGATAGCGCACAGCGTGCTGTTACGAGGTGCATAACGCAGAACAGCTCCGCGACGGACGCGCGCGTTTGCGAGATAAGCGTCTCCAGGACGCTTATGTGGCCAAAGCAGCCGGGGGCACGGCGATTTTCTGCGTTGTGCGCCTAGCGGGGGGTGTCAGGCGGCCCCAGGCCGCGCCGGGCCCCGCCCCGCCTCAGAGCGGACGCCCACCTAAAGGAGCCCTGCCCCGCTCAGAGCAGGCTGCCGCCCGGCGGCAGGACCCACAGCGCCCGGGCGCGGTTTTCAACCTCGTCCAGGCCCAGCTCCGCCACGGTTGCCGCCGGGTGCTCCTGCATCGCCCGCGCCAGATCCGCCCAGGCCCGCGCCACCGACGCGACGCGCGCCGTCGGACCCCACCCCGTGGCCGCCCGCAGCTCATTGGCCCGGGCTTCGACGTCCGCAAGTGTCAGCTGGCCGAAGGGCTTCTCGCCTCCGGCGCTCGAGACTGGGCGGCTCAGAACGTCTTCGGGCCCAGCGCCCGCGCCGCTCCCACCCGAGCGGCTGGCGCTCGCACCGCCCTCACCCGGGCGGCCCGCGCTCATCGCCCGCTCACCGGAGTCCCCATTTGGGAAGCGACGACTCGCGGCCTTGCCGAAGCGCGCGTTCGGTGTCAGCCGTCCGGACCGTCATGGGGTAGGGGGGCATCTTCCAGGGATTGGGGGCGATCGTCCCATAGTGCTCTCGCAGATAGGCGGTCAGCTCAGCGCGATGCGCTCGACACGCATACCGCCGCGGTCCGAGCGGCCCGTTTCCGTGCCATACCAGCCAGCCACCGGGGGGCACGTCTACGTACTGTCCGAAGGCCAGCTCCCGCAGTCCCTGCTCGAGCGTGCGCTGGGTCTCGGGATCGGGAGTCGCCGCGCAGAATTGGCAGCGAAAGATCAACCGGATTGGCATCGAGAGCCGGTGGGCTTCACCAGCTGGCGCGGTAGCCACTGACCAGTTTCTCGGCCGGATGCCGCCACGAAGGCTCGCGATCGAAGTGACGTCTCATCGCGCGAGATCTAAGGCTACGCATCATCGGCCCGTAGGTGAAGCGGGCGCCGGCGGCAGCAAGCGTTCCGAGGCGGCTCGGCTCGACGAACGGCATGAACTTGTCGGGGAATCCAGGCATCGTGCAGGCGATGCACACGCCCCCCACGTTGGGGCAGCCGCCGACTCCGTGGATCCAGCCGCGCACCGGCACGTTGCATTTGGCAACCGGTCCCATACAGCCCAGCTTGACCAGGCAGCCGCGGTGGTCGGCCGGGCTGGTGGCGAACTCCCCTTGCTCGGCGTACCCGGCCCGACCACAGCCCTCCTGCACGGTGCGCTCGAACAATCGCCGCGGCCGGCCCTGAGCGTCGAGCTCCAACAGATCCTCCACGCCGACCACTGCCAGTGCGGCGTCCAGCAACACCTCGGTGATGTTGTCGGGCTGTACCGGGCAGCCGGGAAGGTTGATGATCGGAAGTCCCAGCCGCGAGGTCCAATTCCAGCCGAGGTAGTCGCACAGCCCCATGGCGCCGGTGGGATTGCCGCGCATGGCCGGAATGCCGCCGTAGGAGGCGCAGGTGCCGAGGGCGATCACGGCTGCCGCCTGAGGGGCGAGCCGATCGAGCCACTCGCAGACCGTGATCGGCTGTCCGTCGTCCGGATCGACGCCAAAGCCGCTCCAGTGACCATCGCCGCTCGTGTTCTCATTGGGGACCGATCCCTCGAGCACGAGCAAGAATGGATCGAGCGCTCCTTGGGCGCCGCGCCGAAAGGCCTCGACGAACTGATCGCCTGTCTCGTAGGCCAGCAGTGGGTTGTAGATCACCAGGCGCGGGGCTCCGGGCAGCAGCCCGTGGAGCAGGTCTTCAACGCTGGGGTTTGAGGCCGCCGTCATGGCCACCGAGTCGCCGTCGCAGCCCAACCCGCTGGTCAGCCACAGGACGTGCACGAGCTGGCGCTCGGCGTAGGCATGCGCGCTCGCCTCGCGCGGATCGCCGCTCCGCCTGGGACTGGAAGACAGTGGCCCAGGGTCCGGAACGAGGTGAGGGCCCGGCATCAGCTGGGCCCAGGATTCCGAACCAGGTAGGGGCTTGGCATCAGCCGAGCCCGACAGAGCTTGCGGCGGCGCTCAGTGGCTGGACGCCGCCGATGAGCGAGTCGAGCATCGCCGGCAGTTGGCGATCGAGGCTGCCGTGCAGGTGCCACTCGTCGCCGTGCCCGGTCACCAATCCCGCGTCCGAGAGCCTCCCAAGCGCGTGCGACACCGATGGACGCTCGGCGCCGACCAGCCGCCCCAGCAGCTGGTGGGTGAGCGGCAGCGGCAGCCGGATCCCGCCGGGCTCGACCTTGCCCCAGCGGCCGGCGAGGTGCCACAGAAGCAGCGCTAGGCGAACGTCGAGGCGGGGCTGGGCGGCGATTGCCCGCTGGAGGTTGAGCCGGCGGGTGCGCCTGCCGGCCCGCCGGAGGAGGACGCCGCTCAGTTGCGGCCAGCGAGCGACCCGCTCGGCGAAGGCAGCGTCCAGCAAAGCGAAGCGCGTGGGTACGAGCGCTTTGTACTCCACCTCGCAGGGGAGCAACTCCTCATCGTCGCCGCCGCACGGCTGGATCAAATCGCCGGCTCCCACCAGCTCGGCGGCCACGCGATCGCCCACGTGGACGCCGATCGACACGACGCCGTCGAGGACTAGGACGCCAGGTCCCGAACGCGCTAGGTCCAGCCAGCCGGAGAGGTCGAGTTCTCCAACGTCGGCATCGAACGCGGTCGCCGTCAGCGCCGTCCGCGCCACAAGCCGCATCCGGACGTCGAGCACCTCGGCCAGCTCCACGTCCAAGTCGAGCAGGTATTGGTGCGAAGTCGGACGCTTGCGACGTCCGGCTCGCCCTTCCCACCGGGGGTCGGTTTGGGATCCCTGCGGCTTCACTTGGAGTTCTCCCCTCCCTCGAGTAGGGGGACTGTCCCGCGCGTTCGAGTCTACGCCCGAGCGTGGTGACCGTGTTGGTTCCCCCAAACCGTGGCTCTTGAGGTAATCCCGATTACCGTCACCGCGATTACGGATCAATGGACAGGCTCGTGCTCGCACCTGTATACCCGCGTTTGTGTGCCTGGCGATCCCAGGGCAGGTCGTCGAGCTGGTTGACGAGGGCAACCAGATCGCGAAGGTTGATGTCGTCGGCGTGCGGCGGAACATCAACGTCAGCTTGCTGGCCGAGGACGACGGCGGTGGCGCGGAGCCCGGTGACTGGGTCTTGATCCACGTCGGCTTCGCGCTGTCGAAGGTCGACGAGGAGGAGGCTCAGGCGACGCTGCGCCTGCTCGAGCGGATGGGTGCCGACTACGAGCAGGAGCTGGAGGAGCTGAAGGCGAGCGTGATCGAGTGAGCGGGAAGGTTTCCGCTCCCAGCTGCTCGGCGGGCGAGAGCCACTGCATCACGTGCGGCGATGAGGGGATCCCGATGCGGGTCCGCGAGCTGCGGGACGATGTCGCGGTCTGCCTAGACGAGGACGGGGCCCCGCACGCCGTGGCCATCGACCTCGTAGGGCCCGTAGAGGCAGGAAGCAAAGTGCTGGTTCACGCTGGAGTGGCAATCGGAGCGCTGGAGTGACCTAGTGAGGTTCGTCGACGAGTTCCGGGACGCCAAGCTCGGCCAGGTTCTGGCCGGCGAGATCCTGGCGGAGCTCGAGCCCGGCCGTCACTACAAGGTGATGGAGGTGTGCGGCGGCCACACGCACTCCATCTACAAGTACGGCATCGACGACGTGCTGCCGGAGAACGTGGAGCTTGTGCACGGCCCCGGCTGCCCGGTCTGCGTGATCCCGATGGGCCGAGTCGACGATGGCATCGCCATCGCTCGCCAAGAGGGCGTGATCTTCACGTGCTTCGGCGACATGCTCCGCGTGCCCGGCTCGCAGTACACGCTGCTCGACGCCAAGGCGCACGGCGCGGACGTGCGGATGGTGTATTCGCCGCTGGACGCGTTGCGAATCGCCCGCGAGAACCCGGACCGTCAGGTCGTCTTCTTTGCCATCGGCTTCGAGACGACGGCACCATCCACGGCGCTGACGCTGAAGCGGGCCAAGGCGGAGGGCGTCGAGAACTTCTCCTGCGTGTGCAATCACGTGACGATCGTGCCGCCGCTGCGCGCGCTGCTCGAGTCGCCGGATCTGAGGCTGGACGGATTTATCGGCCCCGGCCACGTCTGCACCGTCGTGGGCGCTCGCCCGTTCGAGTTCATCCCCGCTGATTACGAACGGCCGGTGGTGATCTCGGGGTTCGAGCCGTTGGACATCCTGCAATCGATCCTGATGATCATGCGCCAGCTGACCGGCGGGCGCTGCGAGGTTGAGAATCAGTACACGCGTGTCGTGCCCCGCGAAGGCAATCTGCGGGCGCTCGAGGTGATGTCCGAGGTGTTCGAGCTCCGGCCGCACTTCGAGTGGCGGGGGCTGGGTTTCATTTCCCAGAGCGCGCTCAGGCTGTCCGACGACTACCGGTACTTCGACGCCGAGGAGCGCTTCAGCGTCCCCGGCGTGCGCGTCGCCGACCCCAAGGCCTGCCAGTGCGGCGAGGTCCTCAAGGGCGTGATCAAGCCCTGGGAGTGCAAGGTGTTCGGCACGGCATGCACTCCGGAGCATGCGATCGGGACCTGCATGGTCTCCCCGGAGGGGGCGTGCGCTGCCTACTACAACTTCGGCCGCTACGCGCGCGAGAAGGAGGCCGTGTGAGCGCCGGCTCGCCCGCGAGAACCCGCGAGGAACGGGTGCTGCAGATAATCGAGACTGCCAGGTCCAAGCGCCCGCGATTCAGGGACGAGCGCGTGACGCTGGCTCACGGCGCGGGCGGCAAGGCGACGCAAACGCTGATCGAGGGCCTGCTTGTCCCGGCCTTCGCCGGCGCGGAGGCTGAGCCCGTAACGGCGCCGCTGGCCGAGCTGGCGGACGCCGGCGGCTTCAGCGTCAACGGAACTGGATTGGCGATGACCTCGGACAGCTTCGTAGTCAAGCCGCTTCGCTTTCCGGGCGGCTCGATCGGGGAGCTGGCGGTCAACGGGACGGTCAACGACCTCGCGGTCTCAGGTGCCAGAGCGCAGGCCTTGACGGTCTCGATGATTCTCGAAGAGGGCCTAGACGCGGACACCCTGCGGGCGGAGGTCGAGGCGATCGCCCAAGCGGCGAGGGCGGCCGGCGTCCCGATCGTCGGCGGCGACACGAAAGTCGTTGAGCGTGGCGCGGCCGACGAGATGTATCTCACTACGACGGGCGTCGGAGGGGTCGACGAGCGGGCCAAGCTCAGTCCGCGGGCGATCGTCCCCGGAGACCAGATCCTGGTCTCGGGTCCGGTCGGCGAGCATGGCACGGCGATCATGCTGGCGCGCGGACAGTTCGATCTGGATGCCGACCTCGAGTCGGACACCCGCTCGTTGTGGCCCGCCGTTGACGCCCTGTTGGACGCCGCGGGCCGAGAGCTCCATTGCATGCGCGACGCCACCCGCGGCGGAGCGGCGTCGGTGCTCAACGAGCTGGCCCGGGCGTCGCGGGTCTCGATGCTCGTGCGCGAGGCCGACGTCCCCGTCTCGCCGGTCGTGGCCGCGGCGGCGGAGCTTCTGGGAATCGATCCCATGTACATCGCCAACGAGGGCAAGCTGGTGGCGTTCGTCGCCGCCGAGGCCGCGGAGGAGGCGCTCGCGGCTCTACGAGAAGTGCCCGGGTGCGAGGAGGCAAGGGCGATCGGCGAGGTGGGAGCCGAGCCCCCCGGGATGGTGCTGGTACAGACGAGCTTCGGCGGCAGACGGGTGATGGACCAGCTCGTCGGCGACCCATTGCCGCGTATTTGTTGAAACGAGGAGAGGAACGAGATGGCCACCGCTGTTGAATACTCACCCAGGCAGCACGAGACCGAGCAGATCACGGCGCACGTCTTGTGGATGACGACGGGCCTGTCCTGCGAGGGCGACTCGGTGGCGATGACCTCGGCCACCAACCCGAGCCTCGAGGACATCATCCAGGGCGTGATCCCCGGGATGCCCCGCGTGGTTGTCCACAACCAGGTGGTCGCCTTCGAGGTCGGGGACGAGTACATCCAGGCGTGGTACGACGCCGAGGAGGGAAAGCTCGATCCGTTCGTGCTGGTGGTGGAGGGCTCGGTAGGCAACGAGCAGATCAACGGCGAGGGCCACTGGACGGGCTTCGGCGTAAATCCCTCCAACGGACAGCCGATCACGCTCAACGAGTGGATCGACCGCCTGGCGCCCAAGGCCGCCGCCGTGGTGGCCGTCGGCACATGCGCCACCTACGGCGGCATCCCGGCGATGAAGAACAACCCCACCGGCGCGATGGGCGTGGCCGACTACCTGGGCTGGAAGTGGCGCTCCAAGGCCGGGCTGCCGGTGGTCAACATCCCCGGCTGCCCCGCCCAGCCGGACAACATGACCGAGACGCTGATGTACCTGGTCTTTCACCTGGCAGGGATGGCGCCGGTACCGGAGCTCGATGAGCAACTGCGACCCAAGTGGCTGTTCGAGCGCACCGTCCGCGAGGGCTGTAACCGCGCCGGCTTCACCGAGCAGGGCAACTTTGCCACCGAGTACGGCTCAGATCACCGCTGCCTGGTGAAGCTGGGCTGCAAGGGGCCGGTGGTCAAGTGCAACGTCCCGGTCCGCGGCTGGGTCAACGGGATCGGCGGCTGCCCCAACGTGGGCGGCATCTGCATGGCCTGCACGATGCCCGGCTTCCCCGACAAGTACATGCCGTTCATGGATCCGGATCAGTGGGGGAACGCCGGCGCAAACTTCCAGAAGTTCAGCTACGGCCCGATCTTCCGCTACTTCCGCAAGCGAAACATCGACAAGAAGTACGACATCGAGCCCGAGTGGCGGCGTCGCGGTCCGGCGCTCACCTCCGGCTATCAGAAGCGCTGGTAGCGCCTCAAAACGCTGACCGCCACGAAAGCTCAAGGAGAAACTAGATGGCCACAGTAGAGAGCCCCACCGAACGCAAAGTCCAGGTCAAGGAGATGTCGTGGGATCCGATCACGCGGATCGTCGGCAGCCTCGGCATCCACACCGAGATCGACTTCTCCAACCAGCAGGTGCTCAAGTGCTACTCGACGTCGATGATCTTCCGCGGATTCGACATCTTCATGAAGGGCATCGACCCGCGCGACGCGCACTTCATCACCAGCCGCATCTGCGGCATCTGCGGTGACAACCACTGCACATGTTCCTGCCTGAACCAGAACATGGCCTACGGCGTCAAGCCGCCGCCGCTGGGCGACCTGGCGTTCAACCTGGCCGAGACCGCGGACTACATCTTCGACCACGCGATCTTCAACGACTGCATGGCGAACGTGGACTTCTGCGAGCAGATGGTCAAGGACACCAATCCATCGCTGCTCCAGACGGCCGAGAAGACTTCGGCGCCGCACAAGGACATCCACGGGTACGACACGATCGCCGACATCATGCGGGCGCTCAACCCGTTCACCGGCAGCTTCTACCTCGAGACGCTGCAGGTGGCGCGCTACACGCGCGAGATGTACTGCCTGTTCGGCGGCCGCCACACGCACCCCTCGACGATCATGCCGGGCGGTTGCTCAGCGGACATCACGCACCAGACTTGCACCGACTACTACGTGCGCCTGATGCGCTACTTCGACTACGTCAAGCGGGTCGTCCCCATGCACGACGACCTGTACGACTTCTTCCTCCAGGAGCTGCCGGGCTACGACATGGTCGGCTTCCGGGAGACGAACCTCGTCAACTGGGGCTCGTTCGACGACCCCGACTACGTCGACTACAACTATCGGAACATGACCGAGTGGGGCCGGCACCGCTACATCACGCCGGGCATCGCTATCGGCGGCGAGCTGATCACCACCGATCTGGTGGAGATCAACCTGATGATCAGGATCCTGCTCGGAAGCTCGTACTTCGACAGCTGGGAGAACGAGCCCACGTTCGTCACCCAGGATCCGCTCGGCAATCCCGTAGACAAAAACCATCCATGGAACAAGGTGACGCTGCCCAAGCCGCAGAAGCGCGACTTCGCCGACAAGTACAGCTGGGTCGTCTCGCCGCGGATCTACGACAAGCGCACCGACACGCACGTGTGCTGCGACACAGGCGGCGGCCCGTTCGCCCGGCAGTGGTGCACGGCAAAGGCGGGGCTGGTCGACTTCGGCTACGCCAAGGCCACGGGCAACTCGATCCAGATGGTGCTTCCGAAGTCGGCGTCGATGCCGGAGATGGAGCTGGAGTGGAAGGTTCCCGAGAAGTCAAACGCGATCGAGCGTGACCGGGCCCGCTCATATCACCAGGCCTACTCGGCGCTCATCGCCCTGCACTGCCTGGAGCGGGCGCTCAAGGAGGTCCGTGCCGGGCGGACCAAGAGCTGGAACGACTTCAAGGTGCCGGACGAGGCGGTCAGCTGTGGCTTCCATGAGGCAGCCCGTGGCGTGCTCTCGCACCACATGGTGATTCGCGAGGGCAAGATCGCCAACTATCAGCCGTACCCACCGACGCCATGGAACGCCAGCTCGCGGGACACCTACGGGACTCCGGGTCCCTACGAGGATGCGGTGCAGAACACGCCGATCTTCGAGGAGAACGGCCCGGAGAACTTCAAGGGCGTCGACATCATGCGCGCGGTGCGCAGCTTCGATCCGTGCCTGCCGTGCGGTGTGCACATGTACACCGGCAAGGGGCCGGTCAGGAAGGTGATCCACACGCCGACAGCGCTGGCATGAGGGAGGAGCCGTCCCCCGCTGAGCTGCTCGATCGGGTCGAGCAGCTCAGCGCCCGGGTCGATGAGCTGGAGGACCCCCGCGCCCGCGAGCTGGCCCACGAGCTGGTGGGCGCGGTGATCACCATGTACGGCGACGGCCTGCGCCGGATCATTCAGACGATTGACGCGGCGCGCGAGGCCGGGAGCTCGATCCTGGACGAGCTCTCGCAGGATGGGGCCGTCTCCAGCCTGCTCCTGATCCACGACCTCTATCCCGTGCCCCTGCACGATCGGGTCATGGAGGCGCTTGACACCGTACGGCCCTACATGGAGTCGCACGGCGGCAACGTCGAGCTGAAGGGGATCGAGGACGGCGTGGCCAAGCTCGCCCTGCAGGGCAGCTGCAATGGGTGCGCGGCGTCTCGCGCCACGCTCGAGCTGGCGATCAAGCAGGCGCTGGACGAGCACGCCCCCGACTTGGCGGGGCTGGAGGTGGCTGGCGTGACAGAACCGTCCGTCCCTCCGCCGGCCGCGAACGGCACGGGGAGCGAGTTGCCGATGGAGCACGTCGATAACGGCGCGCTGCCGATGGCAGACGCGCAGCCCTCCCGGTGGGTGCCGCTGGCGGCGCCGCCGGGGCTTGCGGCGGGCGAGCTCGGGGCGGTCAGCGTCGACGGTTCGGAGCTCCTGCTGGCGCGGCTCGAGGGCTCGCTGTTGGCCTATAAGGATGCCTGCGCCGCGTGCGGCGAGCCGCTCCACGGTGCGGAGCTCGAGGGGCGCATGCTCCGCTGCGGTGCATGCGGCGCGGAGTTCGATCTGCGGCACGCCGGCCGAGCCGCGGGCGGTGAGCCGCTGCAGCTGACCCCGGTGCCGCTGCTCGAGGACGGCGGCATCCGGGTCGCCGTATGAATCGCGTCGACGGGATGGCCGCGGCGCGTCGCCGGGCGGAGATGGTTGGGCGCATGCGCGCCCTGGCCCAAGCGCGGACGGCAGTTCTCCAGGGGTCGGAGCGGCGGACGGCGGCTGAGTTCTGCGACATCTGTCATGCCCCGCTGCCGGACGACCACCGCCACCTCCTGCACCTCGAGGAGCGCAGGATCGTCTGTTCGTGCGAGGCGTGCTGGGCGCTCCATTCCGGCGATGCCCAGTACCGGCCGGCCGGCATGCGGACCGTGTGGCTGGAGGGCTTTCGGTGCGATGAGCTGCTCTGGGCCCGGTTTCAGATTCCGATCAGCCTGGCCTTCTTCATGCGCTCCAGCGTCACGGGCGGCGTGGTGGCTTTCTATCCCAGCCCGGCCGGGGCCACGGAGTCCGAGCTGGAGCTCGAACCCTGGCAGGAGCTGGTGGCGCTGAACCCGCAGCTCTCAGAGCTCGACCCGGACGCCGAAGCGCTGATCGTCAACCGGCTCTCGGAGCCTCATCAATACGCGATCGCGCCGATCGACGACTGCTATCGGCTGGTGGGGCTGATCAAGTCGCGGTGGGAGGGGATCTCCGGCGGCGCCGCGCTGGAGGAGGCCGTGCCCCAATTCTTCGAGGCGCTGCGCCGGCGGCCGGGAACCAGCTTTGCCGGGGACGGCCCGATCTCGAGAGCCGAGCCGTGAGCGTCGACGTCCCACAGACTGCCTCTCCGTCGGGGCTGCCCGCCGCCCCCGAGCCGCGCTTCGAGGTCACCGGGGCCGCGCACCTGGCCTACGCCGCGACCCCCACGATGGTCTTCAGCGCCGCGGCGAGCGATGACAGCGGCCGCGAGATCCAGTCGGTCGCGCTGTCGATTCAGGTAATGATCGATCCCGCCCGCCGCGGCTACGACCAGCAGACTCGCCAGCGCCTGGAGGAGCTGTTCGGGCCACCCGCCACCTGGGCGCCGTCGACGCAGGGCCTGCAGTGGGCGCGCGTCGGCGCCGTGGTTCCCAGGTTCGGAGGCCGGACCACGTTCGCCATCGAGGTCCCGTGCAACTACGACCTGGAGATCGCCGCCACCAAGTACTTCTATGCCCTCGAGGACGGCCAGGTGCCGCTCAGCTTTCACTTCAACGGCACCGTCTTCTATCCCGGCCCCGATGGCAGGCTTCAGGTAGTGCCCGTGCCCTGGAGCGCCAGCGCACGGTTCGCGATGCCGGTCTCCACGTGGCGGGCGATGATCGCCGAGCATTACCCCGGGATTGGCTGGGTCCGCCTGACGGAGGAGACGCTCCGCGCGCTATCAGACCGACGCGCCGCCCGCGGACTCCCGAGCTTCGACGCCTGCATTCGGGAGTTGATTGAAGAAGAGGCCGCGCAGAGCGCGGCCATTTATAAAGAAACGGAGCGCGATCCGGAGCGGCCCAGCCGTGCTTGAGGAGCTTGTCTCGTCGCTTTTGTACGAGGGCTACGCCCTCTACCCATACACGCCGGGGGCGACCAAGAATGCCACTCCCACGCCGTTCGGGATCATCTACCCGCCCGCCTACGCCGCCGAGTGTGCGGGTGCCCATGACCACGCGCGGCTCGAATGCTTGGCGCACCCCGGCCGGGACGCCACGCTGACCGCGACGCTGCGTTACCTGGTGCCGAGCGGCGAGCGCCACGAGGCGTCCGAGCGCCGTTTCGAGCTGGGACCGGCGTCAATCGGCGAGCGAATCAGCGTGGAGTTCGAGGGCGGGCGCTTCACACTGCGCTCGGAACGCCCGGCCGAGGACGGTTCGGTCGTGGTGCGTAGCTGCGTTCACAACACCGCCCAGGTACCCGCCGGCCTCGACCGAGCGTCGGCCCTCACCAGCTCGCTGATCTCCACCCACATCGTCCTGGAGCTCTCGGCCGGGCGGTTCGTCTCGCCGCTGGAGTCAGGCGGCGAGAGCGTGAACATTTACCCGGTGCTGGCCACGCCGGGCGACGACGCGGTCCTGGGGGCCGCGATCGTCCTGCCCGACCATCCCCAGTTGGCGCCCGAGAGCCGCGGCAACCTATTCGACAACACGGAGATCGAGGAGGCGCTGGTCCTCCACGTGCAGTCCCTTTCTGACTCCGAGCGCGAGCAGGCAGCAGCGCAGGACCCCGCCGTGCGTGAGATGCTGGAACGTGCGATGGCCGTCACACCGCAGGAGATCATCTCGCTGCACGGTGGGCTCAAGGAGGTCGCGCCCGAGCAGCCTCCCCGTGGCGCCAACAACAATCCTGGCGAGGAGTCGGCCACCGTCCGGGGTGTGACGTTCAGGCGGGGAGCCAAGGTTCTGCTGGCGCCCGGCACCGATCGTGATGTCTACGACCGCATGCTCGACGGCCGGATGGCGACGCTCGAGCGGATCTACGTCGACTACGACGACGACGTCCACCTGGCGGTGACGGTCGACGACGATCCGGGCCAAGAGCTGATGCGCGAGACCGGCCGTTACCACTTCTTTCGACCCTACGAGGTGAAGGCGCTATGACTGAGACTGCCCGCCGTACCAAGCAGATCCTGGTGGCCGGCATCGGCAATGCCTGGTTGCGCGACGACGGCTTCGGTGGAGAGGTCGCCAAGCTCCTGTCCGAGCGCGAGCTGCCCCAGAACGTCCAGGTCATGGACTTCGGCTCGGGCGGCCTCGACCTGGCCTACGAGGTGATGCGCGGCTACGACGCGCTGATCCTGATCGACGTCAGCCGTCAGGGCAGCCCGCCGGGGACGCTGTACGTGATGGAGGCCCGCGAGGAGGATGTCGAGGGCAATATCGAGGATGGCCAGATGCTCGACCCGCATGGCATGGATCCCGAGACCGTGCTGCGCTTCGTCAAGTACGTCGGCGGCTGGCCCGGCAAGGTCTTCGTGGTGGCCTGCGAGCCGGAGGTCGTGGAGGACGTCGGCTTCGGGCTCAGCGATTCCGTCAAGGGCTCGCTGGCTCGGGCAGCGGACGTGGTCGTGGAGACCATCGCCGAGTGCCAATCGGGCGATGCATGAGCTGTCGATCGCGACGGCCGTTCTGAACACCGCCTGCAAGCACGCCGGCGAGCGCCGCGTCTCGGTCGTGGCCGTGCGGGCCGGAGCGCTTAGGCAGGTGGTGGGCGAGTCGCTGCACTTCTACTTCGAGATCGTGGCGCGCGACACCGCGTGTGACGGCGCGCGGCTCGCGCTCACAGAGGTCGAAGCCCAGCTGCGCTGCTCGGATTGCGGGCATGAATGGCGGCCGACCCTGCCCGCCTTCCGCTGCCCACGCTGTAACTCAGGGAGCGTTGATGTGCGGGCGGGCGAGGAGCTCGAGGTGGACTACATCGAAGTCGAAGAGATGGAGGCGGCATGCACAGGACGAAGGTGAGGATCGTCGAGGACGCCCTTGACGCCAACAACACGATCGCCCGCGCCAACCGCGCCGATTTCGACCGTCACGGCGTGACGGTCGTCAATCTGATGAGCGCGCCGGGGGCGGGCAAGACGACGCTGCTCGAGCGGGTGGGGGCCGACCCGCCGCCTGGCATCAAGCTAGGCGTCCTGGAAGGCGACGTTCAGGGCTCGCTGGACGCCGACCGCCTGGCCGCGCTTCATGTTCCCGTGACCCAGCTGAACACCGATGCCGGCTTCGGCGGGGAGTGTCACCTGGACGCCAACATGGTCCGCTCGGCGCTGGGGGCGCTGCCGCTGGATGACATCGATCTGCTGGTGATCGAGAACGTCGGCAACCTGGTTTGCCCCGCGGAATTCAAAGTCGGAGAGGACGCGCGAGCGATGGTCTGCTCGGTGACCGAGGGCGAGGACAAGCCGCTCAAGTACCCGTTGATGTTCCGCACCTGCGAGCTGGTGGTGGTGAACAAGATCGACCTGCTGGAGCACTTGGACTTCGACCTGGATCGGTTCCTGTACTACCTGGACCAGGTTCACCCTGGCGTCGAGCACATGCTCGTCAGCGCCCGTTCCGGCGGGGGCGTGGAGGCCTTTACCGAGTGGCTCGCCGGTGTCGCACAGCGGGGGCACGTGGCGGCTTGAGCTCACCCCTCACCACGGACGCGCTCGGCGCTCGGCTCAAGCGGCTGCTGGAGGAGCGCACCGAGGCCAACCGGCGGTTCTTCTCCGCCCACGCCGAGCCGCTGGCCCGGCTGTGCCATTTGATGGCCGAGCGCTTTGCCCGCGGCGGGCGGCTCGTGGCGTTCGGCCGCTCCCCGGCGGCACGGTCGGACGCCCGCCACATAGCGGTCGAGTTCGTGCACCCGGTAATCGTGGGCAAGAGGGCGCTCCCGGCACTGGGGCTGGCCGGCGAAGGCGGGGATCTGGCGCAGCAGGTTAAGCTGCTCGCCCGCCCCGACGACATTGCGATTGCCTTCGGCTCAGACGAGGACGGCGGCGAGGCGGCGCGCGCCACGGCCCTGGCGCGTCAGCGGGGCTGCCTGACTGTGGCGTTCTCGCCTGCGGGCGCGGAGTGGGAGTTCGAGCCCGACGTCGCCGACCGCTACATCCGCCAAGAGCTTGTGGAGACGCTGTATCACGTCCTGTGGGAGCTCGTTCACGTGTTCTTCGAGCATCGCGGCCTGCTCGAGGGCCGCTCCGAGCGGCGCGCGCACGACGCCGGCGCCTCGAGCTTCCTCTATCCCTTCCTGGCCGAGCGCGAGCACGACGTGGAGGGCGTGCTGGAGAACGTCAGGCGCAGCGTGCTGATGAAGGCCGAGGAGGTGGGCGCGCTGCGGGCACAGACGCTGGGGGAGGGCGGCGAGGAGCTGATCGCCGCCGCCGCGGCCACCCGCTCGCGCCTGGAGGAGGGGGCGTTGCTGATGGCCCTGGGCAACGGCGGCTCGGCGACCGATGCCATGGACGTCGTGGCCGACTTCCGCTCGAGCGAAGGCGGCCGCCGCGGCTGGTCCGCGCTCGATCTAACTGAGGACCCGGCAATCCTGACGGCGATCGCCAACGACATCGGGACGGAGGCAATCTTCCTGCGTCAGGTGATCGCCTACGGGAACGAGGGCGACGTGCTGCTCGCGCTGTCGACCTCGGGTAACTCGGTGAACGTGATCGATGGCCTCGGCGAGGCCCGCCGCCGGAGGATGGTGACGGTTGCCATGGTGGGCTATGACGGCGGCCGAGTCCTCGCCGAACGCCTCGCCGACCACGTGGTCGTCACGCGCTCCCAGCACATCCCCCGGATCCAGGAGGCTCAAGCCAGCGCGTACCACGTCCTCCGGGAGCTGGTGGCGTAGTGCGGATCGTGCAAAAACGGAGTCGCTGATGGCCTCCGGCACCGCGGCCCGCTCGCGCGTTCGCCTGCGGGTCACCGGCACCGTCCAGGGCGTCGGCTTCAGGCCGTACGTCTACCGCCTGGCCAACGAGCTGGGATTGGCCGGCTCAGTACTGAACGACGAGCGCGGGGTCCTGATCGAGGCCGAGGGCTCTCCGGCTGCCGTGACCGCGCTGCTCGAGCGCCTGCCCCGCGACGCGCCGCCACTGGCCGCGATCGAGGCCCTCGAGCATCAACCCCTTCCGGCCCGGGGCGAGCACGGCTTTCGCATCGTGGCCAGCGAGCATCGGGGAGAAGCTGGAGCGCCGGTGTCGGCGGACAGCACGACGTGCGCCGAATGCCTGGCAGAGCTGTTCGACACGGATGACCGGCGACACCGCTATCCGTTTATCAACTGCACCGACTGCGGCCCGCGCTTCACGATCGTGCGCGGGGTCCCCTATGACCGGCCGCTCACGACGATGGCCGGATTCCGGATGTGTCCGGCCTGCCAGGCCGAGTACGAAGACCCGCTTAACCGGCGCTTCCACGCCCAGCCAAACGCCTGCCCGGCCTGCGGACCGCAGCTCTCGCTGTTGACGGCCGACCGGTCGCCCCTAGCCCATCGCGACGGGGCGCTGAGGATCGCGGTCACCGCGCTGCGGGAGGGGGCGATATTGGCGATCAAGGGTCTCGGCGGCTACCACCTGGCATGTATTGCCGCAGACGAGCGCGTGACCGCAACGCTGCGCGCCCGCAAGCACCGCGAAGACAAACCGTTCGCGGTGATGGTCAAGGATCTGGACGCGGCCCGGAAGCTGGTTAAGCTCGGCGAGCAGGAGCAGGCGTTCTTGGCCGGGCGGGAGCGCCCGATCGTGATCACCCGTCGCCTTCCCCAGGCACCGGTGGCCGTGGCCGTTGCGCCCCGCTCGCGCGAGCTGGGGGTGATGCTGCCCTATTCGCCGCTTCACCACCTGCTGCTGGCCGATCTGGGTCAAACGCTGGTCATGACGAGCGGCAACGTCTCCGACGAGCCGATCGCCTACCGCGACGAGGATGCGCTCGAGCGGCTGGCCGGGATTGCCGACCTGTTCCTGATCCATGACCGGCCGATCGAGACCCGCACCGATGACTCCGTGCTGCGCGCGGTGGACCGTCGGGGGCCACCGCTGCTGATTCGCCGCTCGCGTGGCTGGGTGCCGAGGGACATCGAGCTGCCGTTCGCCGCCCCGCGGCCGCTGCTGGCCTGCGGCGCCGAGCTCAAGAGCACGTTCTGCGTGGTCAAGGGCAGGCGGGCCTGGGTCTCGCATCACATCGGCGACCTGGAGAACTACGAGACGCTGCAGAGCTTTACGGAGGGGATCGACCACTTCGAGCGCCTGTTCGCCGTACGGCCGGAGGTGGTGGCTCATGACCTCCATCCCGAATACCTCTCGACGAAGTACGCGCTCGAGCGTCAGGGACTCGAGCCGATCGGTGTTCAGCATCACCACGCGCACCTCGCCGCATGCCTGGCCGAGCACCGCGAGGTCGGGCCGGCGGTCGGTGCGATCTACGACGGCACGGGTCTCGGGACCGACGGCACGATCTGGGGTGGCGAGCTGTTGGTCGGCGACCTCGCGGGCTTCGAGCGCGCGGGCCATCTGTACCCGGTGCGGCTGCCGGGGGGAGCGCGCGCGGTGCGCCAGCCGTGGCGGATGGCGTGTGCCTGGCTCAGAGCATCCCTGGGACAGGAGGTGCCCGCGCCGGCGCCGATCGCCTCTGAGGTCGATGAGCGCCGGTGGCTCGAAGTCGGTGGGCTGATCGACAGCGGTGTGGCCTCGCCGACCAGCTCGAGCATGGGCCGGCTATTCGATGCCGTAGCGTCCCTTTGTGGCCTGCGCCAGTCGGTGAACTACGAAGGACAGGCCGCTACCGAGCTGGAAGCGGCGGCGGATCCGGCCGAGCGAGACTTCTATCCCCTACACCTATCCCGTCAGGATGGGAAGCTGGTGCTGGACGCGCGCGAGACCATCCGGGCGCTGTCAGCCGATCTGCTCGCCGACATTCCGATCGCTACCGTCGCCGCTCGGTTTCACAACTCGGTGGCTTCGGCCACGGCCTCGGCGCTCGTGCTGCTCGCGGCTGAGCGTAGCGTCGGGGTTGCCGTGCTCTCCGGCGGAGCGTTTCAAAATCGGTTGCTGCTGGAGCGGGTCAGCGCCAACCTGCGCCAATCGGGCTTGCGCGTCCTCGTGCCGCAGCGGCTCCCGCCTAACGACGGCGGAATCGCCTACGGACAGGCGGCCGTGGCCAGCGCGGCGATCGGCCGCTAGTAGTTGTGCCGGCGGGCGCCCCGCCAGCCGTTCGGCGCGCGGAGCGCTTGCCCGTAGACATCCCACGTGGCCGCCGCCGCGTCACTCCAGCTCCACGCCGGCGGCGGTGGCGCGGGGCGGCGCAGCGACTCGGCGGTCCGCACGAGGCCGTCGAGGTCGTTGATCGGCGTCAGCTGTGCGCTCTGACCGAGCACTTCGCGCAACGCCGGCACGTCGCAGGCCGCGACCGGCGTGCCGCACGCCAGCGCCTCCACGGGTGGCAGCCCAAAGCCCTCTTCGTCGGAGGGAAACACCAGCGCGTGAGCGCCGCTGTAGATGGCGGCCAGCTCGTCGTCGGAGACTCTGCCGGTGAGGATCACGTCGGGCAGCTCCTGCGCCCAGTGCGCGGTAGGACCGACGAGCACCAGCGGCATCTTGCGCTTGGCCCGGGCCAGAGCGGCGATCCGCTTGCGAGGATCGGGCGTCAGCATCCCTCCGACCCATACGAGGTAGGTATCGGGCAGCGAATAACGCTCCCGCACCTGCTCCACCTCGTCGTCCGGCCGTGGGACGAACGCCGGAGCAGGGGCCTCCGGGACCACCGCGAGCCGTCCTTCCGGAATTTCGAGTGTGCGCATAGCGTCCTCGGCGACGGCGCGGGTGGGGACGATCACGCGCACTGCGCGCTGCACCGCCAGGTAGCGGAGCTTGAAGCGGACCCCGGAGCGCAGATATTCCCCGCGGCGCTTCAGCGGCACCAGGTCATGCAGCGTCACCACCATCGGCACGGGTGAGCGCAGCAGTGCCCCCTCGATCCACGGCGCGTGGAACAGATCGCAGCGACGCGGCCGGTGTGACTCCAAGATCTCACCGTGATCGGGGCCGGAGCTCCGCAGTGCGTCTAGAAGGCAGCGCGTGTAGCGCCCAATGCCACGCGGATCCTTCCGAGGGCGGCTATCGAACGCGATCCTCATCGAACAACCCGTCCCGTTCCGCCCGCCGTCCTGGCCGCAAGTAGCCGACTCATGCTCGTCTGCGCGCCACTCTAGACCTCGGCGCAGTCCGATGTCGGACGGCTGCGCTTTGCCGTAGCTTCCCAACATCGAGGACTACTACGAGGAGCTGTGGCAGCGCCTGCCGGCCGAACTTTCACCGCCGGACTTCGAGCTGCGGCGGCGGTTCCTGCTCGGTGAAGTGCGTCCCGGCGACCGAGCGCTCGACCTGGGCTGTGGTCAAGGGGCCTTCACGGGCGAGTTGGCCAAGGCGGTGGCGCAGGCCGTGGGGGCGGACGTGGCCCAGGCTGCGCTCGAGCGGGCCGAGCGTGCACATCCGGGCTTGGACTTTCGGCTCGTGCCGGTCGACGGGGCGTTGCCGTTTGCCGACTGTGCGTTCGACCTCGTCTGGGCCAGTGAGGTGATTGAGCACATCGCGGACACGGCGCGGTGGCTCTCGGAGGTGAGGCGGGTACTGGAGCCGGGCGGCCGGCTGGTGCTCACGACCCCCAATCACTCCCGGGCAGCGATCCTGCTTTACGGCCTGGAGCGCTACTCGGAGCCGCTGGGCGATCACCTTCACCTCTATACGCGGCGCTCGCTGGGGGCCACACTGTCCGAGTTCGGGTTGTTGCGGGTCGATGTCCACACCGCGGGAGGGGCGCCGCTGCTCCGTCGCCTGCTGCTGGCCCGAGGAGTGCGAGGCTGAGTCCGTGCTCGGTTGCGCTCGCCGGCTCGTCCCCGGCCGCCTACTTCTTCTTCTTGGTTGGCGGCTTCGGCTTCGGTGTTGGTGTGGTTTTGGGCGTTGGGGGCGCTTTGGGCGCCAAGCGCGGGCTGACGGCGTGCCAGTCGAACGTGGCCATTGCCTCCGCCGGAATGGTGTAGGTAAACGACTTGTTGTGCCAGTCGACCGCGAACTCGACCGGGGCACTCTCGTTGTTGTAAGCAACCAATGCCTCCGTGCCGTCCGGGTTGAGGAACGCGACGTCGTCCAGTCCCAGCCCCGGTCCGGCCGGCGAGTACGTGACGAAGTTGTTGGAGTAGGTGCGCACGGCTCCGGGCTCGAGGAATTTGCTCACCTGCCCCAGCTGGAAGTAGGGGACGCCGTACGACGCGGAGTGTGTCGCCTCGTCGACGGTGACCACGCCGGTGCAGCCCGTGCACGCTGTGTTGGGCGACTGCACCGGGCCGCCGGCAGGATCGAGCGCCACGTTCCAGAGCGCCACCGCGCTGGCCCAGTTGCGGAGCGACGCGATCTCGAGCTCCGCGGGGAACCAAGTGGGATGAGTCTGAGTGGTGCACTCTGTTACCCACTGCGCGAGCCGTGGGACGAGTTTGTGCAAAGCGCTCATGACGCTCGGCGAGCCGTCGTAGCAGTGGAAGGCGATCCCTTGGAGGTCGGGGCCAGACGCGCTGTCGATCAGGGTTGTGACGTAGGAAGAGATCGAGCCGCCTGACGGGAAGTTGCCCCAGCTCGAGTCAAAGCCGAAGATCTTGGTCTTGAGCTTCGCGCGCTCGAGGGCCGGTTTCAGATAGTCGGCGATGAGCTGGGCCTCGGTGACGTCGGGCAGGTTCAGGCCGGGATACCAGGTGCCCTGGCCGGGCTCGTTCTGCGGGGTGATGGCAGTAACGGAGACCCCCGCGCCCGCGTAGGCCTTCAGGAACTTGACGAAGTAATTCGCCCACGACGCGTACATCGAGGGCAGCAGGAACGCTCCGCCGTTGGTGTCGTCGAAGTTGTCGTTGGTCTTCATGAAGCGTGGGGGCGTCCAGGGCGCGGCGATGATCTGCGCCGCGGGGTTGAGCTTCAGCGCCTCCTTCAGCGCGGGGATGATGTACTGGCGGTCGTGTCCGATCGAGAAGTCCTTGAGGCTGGGATCGCTCCCGGGGACGGGGATGTCGTCGTACGTGTAGGGATAGCCCTCGGCGCTGAAGTCCGACGCGCCCATCGGAACGCGAATGAAGCTCAGGTGGATGCCGCTCTTGCCGAAAAGGGCCTCCATCGTCCTGCGGAACGAGGCCCCCGTCAGTTGCGTATAGAGCAGCCAGGCGGAACTGTCGGTCATCGCCGCGCCTACGCCGACGATTTGCTGGTAGCGGGCGGAGTCGGCGTCGGCGACGCGGACCACCGCAAGACGTCGCGATGGGGGAGACTTGCTGAAGCGCAGCTCGGCGACAGGCTTCAAGTCTTGGCCCAGGGCGGTGCTGGTCTGGGTGACCTTCACGAGTGGCGTCGCCGATGGGGTGGTGGCCGCCGGCTTTGTACTGGTCGACGTCGCGGCGTGCGCGGCGCCGCCGCCGGCGATCACCGCGGCGAGCAGCAGACCTAAAAGGAGCCCAATCTTTCGCACCATCTCTCCTGATCCCGAGTCGAGGAGCGCGGTAGAGTACCAGCGAGCGCGCTCCCCCGGAGCCGATAGAAGGCCCGCGCTCGGGGGCCAGTAGATGGCCGGCGCTCGACCGGCTTTCGAGGCCGCGTAGCCTGGGCCGCGTGCGGGTCCTGCTCGACACCACCTACGCGCGGCGGGCGCCCTACTCGGGCACCGCGATTTACCTCGGCCGGCTCCGGAGCGCGCTAGGTCAGCTCGGGGACGTAGAGGTCGTGGCCAGGGCTAACCACCGCCGGCGCCCACCAGCGGGCGGAGGACTGGGTAGCGGCCGCAACCTGCTGGCTGATCAGTGGTGGACCGCCGTTGAGCTGCCGCGGCTGGCACGCGAGCTGGGTGCCGACCTCCTCCACCACCCGCTGCCGGCGCTGGCGCTCGTCGGAGCGCCGCCCCAAGTGATCACCGTCCACGATCTGGCGTTCGAGCGCATTCCCCGCTCGTTTGAGCCCCGCTTCCGGGCCTATGCTCGGCTTGGGCACCGGGCCGCGGCGCGCCGGGCGGCGGTCGTGATCTGCGTGAGCGAGGCAACCGCCTCCGACGTGCGGGAGCTTTGGCGGGTCCCGGCGGAGCGTGTGGTCGTCGCGAAGCACGGCCCCGGCCAGGCGCTAGAGATCCCTGAACGGGAACAGCCGCAGCACTTCCTGTACGTAGGCGACGACGAGCCGCGCAAGGATCTCCCGACGCTGCTAGCCGCCTACCAGCTCTACCGCCAGCAGGCGGAAAACCCGTTGGGACTTGTGATCGCCGGATCGGCCTGGGCTGAGGGCCAAGGGGTGCACAGCGAGCAGCATCCGAGCGCCGCCCGGCTGGCCCGGCTCTATGCCGCGGCCGTGGCGCTGGTTCACCCCTCGGTGTACGAGGGCTTCGGGCTTACATTGCTCGAGGCCATGCACGCCGGCCTGCCGGTGATCGCCGCGCGGACAGGGGGCGCGCTTGAGGTCTGCGGCCAGGCGGCGCGCTATGCGGAGCCAGGAGACCCGGTCTCGCTGTCCCAGGCGATGTCGGAGCTCGCCGTCCAGCCAACGTTGCGCGCGGAGCTTGCCCAGCTCGGACGACGACGGGCGACAGGGTTTTCCTGGGAGGCCAGCGCACGAGCCCACCGCGACGCATACTCTCTGGCTCTGGGCGACCACAGATGAAGATCGCGATCCTCGGAACGCGCGGGATCCCCGCCTCGTACAGCGGCTTCGAGACCGCCGTGGAGCAGCTCACGTCCCGGCTCACCGCTCGCGGCCATGAGGTGGTCGTCTACTGCCGGCCGCATGTGGTCGACCGCAAGCTCTCGAGCTACAAGGGCGCGGAGCTCGTGCACCTGCGCACGGTCCAGAACAAATATCTGGACACGTTCGTCCACACCCTGCTCTCGGCCGTCCACGCGGCCCGGGTGACCCGTCCGGACGTGGCCCTGTTCTTCATCGCCGGAAATTCTCCCTTGTGCCTGATCACGCGCTGGGCTTCGATCCCATCGGTCATCAACGTGGACGGGCTTGATTCGGACCGGCGCAAGTGGCCGGCGTTCGCAAAGGCCTATCTGCGGTTTGCCGAGCGCACCTCACCGCGCTGGGCCGACGAGGCGATCACCGACTCTCACGCCGTGGCCGACATCTACTGGCGACGCTACGGCGAGCGGATCGGCGTCGTGCCCTACGGCGTCGAGGATCCGGGGTACGACGGCACCGAGACGCTGCGGGGGCTCGGCCTCGAGTCTGGCCGCTACATCCTGTTCGTCGGCCGCCTGGAGCCCGAGAACAACCCCCATCTCCTGGTCGAGGCGTTTTCACGGATCAGCTGCGCGGCCGCCCGGGGGATGAAGCTGGTGGTGGTCGGTGGCGCCCCGTACGCCGACGACTACATCCGCCAGGTTTGGCGGACGGCTGACCCGCGTGTCGTGTTCCCGGGGTACATCTTCGGACGGGGCTACTGGGAGCTGCAGCGTCACGCCTACCTGTTCTGCGCACCGACCGAGGTGGGCGGCACCCACCCGGTGATACTGGAAGCGCTGGCGGCGGGCAACTGCGTGCTGGTCAACGACCATCGGCCGAACGCCGAAACCGTCGGCGATGCCGGGGTCTACTTCTCGGGCCAGGGCGGTGTGGATGATCTGACCGTCAAGCTCCAGCTTCTGCTGAACGATCCGTCTCTGGTCTCTGACTTTCGACAGCGTGCGTTGGAGCGGGCGCGTCAGTACTCGTGGGACGCGGTGACCGACCAGTACGAGCGGCTGCTGAGCGCGGTCTGCGAGGCCAGCGGACCGGGATCGCTGCCCCCGTTCCTGATCGATCACGAGCCGCTCGCGGCCTGATCAGCGAGTGGCGCTCGGTTGCGTAGATGCGGCTCGCAGGTCGGCCTCGACCTGCGGCGAGCCCTGGTCCAGCTGCGCGGCATGCTCCAGCGCCGGCAGCGCCTGCCGAGCACGATGCAGAGCCAGCAGCATCTCTCCCTCCTCGATCCAGGGCTGCGGGTTCTGTGGCTGAAGCGAGATGGCCTTACGGAGCTCTGCGATCGCCGCCGGCTTGTTGCCGGCCGAGCGATAAAGGGCCGCCAGCTCGAACAGCGGATCGACCGATACGGGGTCGTAGGTGGCGGCGGACCGGGCGTCGTTGATAGCGCCCGTCAGGTTCCCGTCGGCCACGGCAGTGATCCCCGCCGCGTCGGCATTCGCCGAGCGAAGCGGCTGATAGACCATCCACGCGGCCACCAGCGCTGCGGCGGCGAGCGCGACCACCCCAGCGATCACGCCGGCGCGTGGCTGGCGGACCCGGCCGAAGACGGGTGGCCCCGAGGCCCCGCCGTCCGCGGCGGGTGCCGCCCGGGCGCCGCGACCCGCGAGCCATCCGGCGCACACCAACCCTAGGAGTGCAGGGCCGGGGATGAACCAGGTCCAGTCGATCGCCGAGTTCAGCCCGAACATGACGGCGGCAACCAGCAGCGCGATCAGGCCGTCACGCTCCGCGGTGAGAATGGAGAGTGGTGGGCCCGCGCGGTCCCGTTCCGCGCGGCCTGGCTTCAACGAGACGATTGCTCGGGTCGCCGCTAGCGCCCAGGCAACGAGCAGAGCCAGGCTCAGGACCAGGCCGATCACGCCGAGATCGGCGAAAGTCTCGATCACGTAGCTGTGGGCATGCTCGAAGCTCTGGTACTGGTTGATGGGCGGGAAATAGCGGACGCGCGCCGTGGCGAAACCGCCAGCCCCCACGCCTTTGAACCAGGCGTGCTTGCCGACGGTCAAACCTTGGTTCCAGTAGCGACCCCGGGTGCTCCCGACCTGCAGCAGACGCCCCGGCTGGTCGGAAGCTCCTCCGGAGTTGGGGCTCGTCAGCTGCGTCCAGGCGTGTGAGATCGTGCCGGTCAACCCGCGTGAGGAGGCGGCGACGCCGCCCACGCCGGCCAGCGCCGCCACCACCACCAGCGCGATCAGTGCCATCCCCGCGCGTCGGCGGATCTGAGGCGAGACCGCAACCCGATCCATCGCCTTGACGAGCACGACCCCGCCGATGGCTAGCAACAGCACCATCACCACGAGGGCCAAGCCAAGCTCGTGCCCCGCGTGGGTGCGCGCCGAGAGCTCAATCCGGTCGTAGGTGATCGAGTTGTTTGCCAGCGCCCAGGCGCTGACTACGCCTCCGCCCAGCAGCCCTGCGCCAAGCACCAGCACTGCGCGCAGCCGCACCTGTGCCAGTGCGAACCACAGGGCCAGCCCCAGCACGGCGATCACCAGCGCCCCCCGCGACAGCGAGAGCATGACCGCAACCACGAGCACGGCCAGTGCGGGCACCGCCAGCGCTCGTCCGGGCAGACTGCCCTCGCGCCGCGACCCCGCCCACAGGCAGGGTCCGATCCCCAGTGTCGCCATCAGCCCCACTGCATTCCAGTAGTCGAACGGCAACCGCAGCCGGCCGAAGGTGTCCCCGGGGTCCAACGATCCGGGGAACACTTTGACCAGCAGCGAGTAGCCGCAGACGACGGTGGCCGCGGTCGCCACGGCGCCGACGATCGCCGGCCAGCGCGCCGGCGCGATCCGCGCCAGCGCCATCGCGCCGCCGAAAGCCGCCAGGTAGGAGAGCGTTCGGTTGGTCTCAACCCACGAGTCCGCGGGCTGCACCGACCAGGCGATCGACAAGGCGGTAAACACCGCCAGCCCCACGAACAGAACCAAGGCCGCTGACCCCCAGTCGCGGCCGGCCTGATCCCGAGGCCGGTCGCTGCTCAGAGCCCGCCAAATCATCAGCGCCGCGCCGACCACGACGAGCACGATCTGGGTCCACGTATTGGGCGCCAGCGAAGTCCCGCCGCCGCCCACAAAGGTGGCCAGGCACAGGCCTGCGGCCAGTGCCAGCCCGAGGGCGACGTCGCGCCCGGGGGCCGGTAACGCGGCCCACGAGCGACCCGGGCCACGTCGTGAGCGGGACGGGGTGACAACGGTCGACACGGCGAGCCGAGGCTAGATGATCGACTGTCGTCGCGGAGGCGTCCGGGCTAGCTGCGCGGGGCGTTGTGACACAAACTCTGAGTCCTAGCGCAGCGAACGGTGGATGGCGAGCGTGCGCTGAGCGTCGGCGGCACGCGTATAGGGGCGGGTGGCGAGGAACTCCGAGCCCTCCGCCACAGCCGTCTGGTGGCCATAGGCGGCTGCGATCGGACGCAGACCGTGGCGCATGGGCGTGGCGTCGACGATCCCCAGCTTCCAGCCGTGCTGGGCGGCCAGCGCCGACCAGTGGGCGTCGAGTCCCCATCCCACGCGCAGCGGCGGAAAGGGCAGCAGAAGCTCGAAGGCGGCGGCGTGAAACGCAAACACGGGACCGATCTCCACGAACGCTGTCTCCCGCACCAAGCTCGCCGGGCGCCGGCGGGTGACCTGCCAAGCGGCGTGAGAGCGATGGCGATGTGCGGGCTGCGCAAGCCGCAGATCGAAGCGCTCACAAAGGAAGATGAACGAATCGAGAAATCCACGCGGGAGCGCGACGTCATCGTCGATCACCAGCAGCCAGTCATAGCCGCTGGTCGGGTTGCGCTCGAGCAGGGCGTTCAGATTCTCGAACTTCCCCCTGCTACCCGCCGTGGTGGTCCGGAAGTCGAGCTCGTGCCTGGAGCGCAGAAGCTCGTTTCGAGCTGCGGTGAGCAGATTTGCTTCACCCTCCCGCTCCACCGCCAAGGCCAGTATGCGACGCCGAGGCCACCCGGCTGCCGCGCGGCGCACGCGTAGCCGGTCTGATAGCGCCACGGCGATGGCGTCATAGGCAGCGTCGAGCAACAGGGCACGCGTCGTGAGCCGCACTCCCGTCACGAGGCCGCTGGTGCCCGACAAGAAGTCGGGCGCACCCGCCGAGGTCACTCGGCGAGCGCCTCGCGCAGGCGGCCAGCGGACTGGGCGCCGAGCAGCAGACCAATCGCGCACCGCCGGCGCACCACGTGCCAGCCACAGCCAGCAAGCGTCCGTAGCTCGGTCCTGATCGGCGGAACAGAGCCCTTGTGGCGGTCATAACGGCGCGCAGCACGGCCACGCGCGTACGCTGCTCGAGACAGCGCGCGGATTGTCGCATCATCCCTGGTGCGCCGGTGCTGGACCGGCGCTGATGCCAGGTACTGCACCCGGCCGCCGAGGGCGTGGTAGCGATGCAGCCAGTCCTCCTCGTCGCCGTACCACCAAAGCGTCTCGTCGAAGGCTCCGACCGTGTCTAGCGCGCGTTTGCGGATCGCCATGTTGGCGCTCCAAACGAGCTCGACCTCGCGGTCGCCCGGGCCGAGCTCGAGCGTCGTGATCGGCGGCGGCTCGCGGCCACAGGCGCGCGGCCCGCCCCCTTCGAGCAGCGGACGAATCGGGCCGCCGAACACGTCGCGGTCGCCGTAGCGGACGCTCCCGGCGAGCAATGCATCGAGCCATCCGTTCGGAGCCTCGACATCATCATCGATCAGCACGATCAGCTCGCCTCGAGCGGCGCGGATGCCGGCGTTTCGAGCGGCATTGGCGCCGGCCGGCGGGTCGAGCTCCAGTAGCCGAGCGTGGTGACGCTTGGCCACGGCCGCCGTGGCGGCATCGGCACCGTCGCTCACCACGATGATCTCCGCGCCCAAGCGAGCGGCCTGGGTTCTCACCGACCGCAGCGCGACGTCGAGGTAAGCCGGGCGGCCGCGCGTGGGGACGATGATCGACGGACCAGAGCCCGGGCTCGAGTCAGCGCGCTCCGCGATAGTGCCTGACAACTTGGGCCGCGAATGCTTGCACGAACCGCGGGTTGTAGCGCGTGTAGCGCCGCCAGAGCCGCCGGGGCTCGTGCGCCAATCGGTATGCCCACTCGAGACCGGCGCGCTGCATCCAGCTCGGAGCCTGCGGCACCAGACCGGCGTGAAAATCAAATGCCGCGCCGACTCCCACCAGCACCGGCGCGCTCAGACGGTCACGCATCGCGGCCATCCACTTCTCCTGCTTGGGCACGCCGATCCCGACCCACACGACGTCCGCACGCGCCCGGTTTATCTCGCGCGCCACGAGCGCCTCTTCCTCCGGCGAAAGCGGGCGATGAGGGGGCGAGTAGCCGCCGACGATCTTGATCCCCGGATAGCGCCGGCGCAGGTTCAGCGCCAGCTGCACCAGCGCTCCCTGGTTGCGGCCCCCATAGAGATAGATGCGCTGTCCGGACGTCGGGGCTCGCTCGCAGGCGCGGGCCATCAACTCGGGTCCGTAGACGCGGTCCTGAAGTGAATGGCCCAGCGCATTGAGCGCCCACACGAGCGGCTGGCCATCAGGGACGTTCATCGAGGAGGCGATCAGCGCGCGTCGAAGCTCGGCGTCCTCGTGGGAGGCCATGACGGTATGCACATTGCAAACACAGATGTAGCCGCGCTCTCCGGCCGAGACCTTGGTCTCGATCCAGTCCAGCGTGTCCTCGTAGTCGGTAAGCGCCAGCGGCACTCCGACTACGTCGACCGTCGGAGGCGTTGCTACGGCGACCTCGACCTGTTCAAGGGCTGTTTCTTGGAGCGTTGACATCTCTGGGGTCTCCGGAGCCTGGATGCCCCCGGATCAGGCCGGGCAGACTCTAGAGGTCCTTAACGGCCGTTCTGCACGGATGGTTTCGCTTTTTCTCTTGTCGAACCTACCCAGGCGGAGGCTGGCGCCACACACGTGCCCGGGGTCCACAGAGGTGGCAGACGATCTCTACCCCTGTCGCCGAAATCGTTACCCAGAAACTTGGAGTTAGGACGGTCAATCTTTGGCCTGTTAGTTAGGAACGGTTAAGTCCTGGGCCGCTATGCTCGGGCGTGACATGGAAGTCGCTGCGGCTCGCGAGCTTCGCCCCCTGCATCGCGAGTCACGGACGGCCCCCAGCCCTACCAGGGTCGTCCTTGGCCGGGCCCGTGCCGCAGCCGCGGCGCGGGTCCGGCGACTCTTGAGCCGATAGGTCCGGTGACCCTTGAGCCGATCAGATCCTCTGGATCCAGAGCGAGCCGCCGCCGTTGCCGTACTTCGCCGGGTAATCGGGTAGCACTGAGGCGAGGACGTCCGGGCGGCAATGCGTCAACCAGGCCACGCCCAGCAGGACTTTGAATGCCGAGTTGAACGCCAAAAACGCCTGCACGAGATATTGCTCGTTCCAGGCGCGGCCTGAGAAGACCCACTCCTCTGGATAGTCGCGCGGCATGAAGATGTCGTGCACGTGCACGATCACCCCGGGGTTGAGCCGCGGCACGACCTCGTGGAAGAGAAACACGACGTCCCCGCCAGTCTTGACCGTGTGGGAGGTGTCGATAAACAGGATGTCGCCCGCTTCGAGCTCCGCGAACGGCTCGAAGCCGAGCTCTTCAACCCGCTTAGGCACGAGCTTGGAGATGCCCTCAACGCCGCCCGTCAGGAAATCCGGCGGGTGCGGTTCGATGCAGGTGAAGCGCATCGAGCCATCAAAATGCTCGCGGTTGACGCGCGCCGTCAGCAGCGACGACGACCCACAGCCGACCTCGACCATCCGCCGCGGCCGCAGGTGGCGGAGCATCGCCTGGAGCACCCAGGCGTCGAGGCGAGAGAACATTTCATTGGCCGTGTGGAAATCCCGCGGGTCGCCGGTCGGCCCCTCTGGCAGCTCGAACTCGCCAATCCCTCTGAAGACTTCGCCCACGAGCGCCACCTGCTCCTGCTCCCGCCAGTCGACGCCCAATGCCTGGCGGGGGACCGGCGGCCAAACCCGGGAGCGGGCCGGATCGCGTCTAAGCCGGCGGTTGTCCGGCACCGGGCTGTAGTAATGGTCAAGGGGCCACTGCAAGAGCGGCGGCTGGCGACGGCTTTGGGCTGCGGACTCGAGCCGGGAACGGATCCCCCGGAGCCTGGCGCGTGCGAGCGCTAGAGGTTCTCCGCTACGCGTGGTGCCTCCCGGGTGAACACCCACCAGCCGAGCGCGAAGGTTGCGGGGATCAGGGCCACCGAGACAACGATCGGTCCGTACCCGCCGGCCGTTGTCAGCGCTGAGTGGTAGAAGTGCGGCGCAACGAATGCGTGGCCGAGCTGCGTGAACAGCATGGCCGGCGGGCTGATCATCGCGATGTGCTGAAAGCCGCTGTGGAGCTTGTCGTATGCGCTGGGGGTGTACATGATCGGCGAGCCGTAGAAGAAGACTTGGAGCAATACGTCCCATATCGGCTGCACGTCGCGAAAGCGGACATAGAGCGCCGAGAGGAGCATTCCGCAGCCCGTGGCGAGCACCACGAACGCGAGCAGGATCAGCGGCAGCTCGAGCCAGCGGATGGTTGGTGTCACGCCGCTCGCTAGCGCAAACACCAGGACGACGATGAAGTTCAACCCGAAGTTGAACAGCGACGTCAATGACACCGAAAGCGGCACCACCATGCGCGGGAAGCGAATCTTCCGCAGCAGGGCCTCCCGGGCTACCAGGCAGTTGACGCAGTTGCTCGTCGCTTCGCCGAAATAGGCCCACAGCACGATCCCGGCGAGGAGCCGAACTCCGTAGTTCGGCCCGTTGGCCACGTGCAGGATGTCGACGAAGAACACATATATGACGCCGAACAGCATCAGCGGTCGCATCAGCGACCACACGTAGCCGAGCACCGAGCCGAAGTAGCGGACCTTGAACTCGGTGCGAGCGAGCGTCACCGTCAGCTCCGCAAACCGTCGCGCGTCGTCGCCCAGCGCTGACGGGCGTTGAATCCGGGCGGCCTCGGTGCTCATCGGGCCGCAAGCTACCAGTACTCTCGGGTTCCCCATGAACAAGCCTGCGGGCATATCGCCTCGGGCGTCCGTGCTGATCGTCTGCCACCGCCAGGTCGATCTGCTGGGCCGTTGCCTGAAGTCACTCCGTCGCAATGGCTCGAGCGCCGTGAGCTACGAGACGCTGGTTCTGTTCAACGGGACGGCGGCCGCTGACCAGCAGCGCGTGCGTCCAGCACTGCACGGCGCGACCGTGATCGAGTCGGGGGTCAACCTGGGATTCGGCGGCGGTAACAATCGTCTCGCCGCTCTGGCCACAGGTGAGCTTCTGGTGTTTCTGAACGACGACGCCGAACCCCAGCCAGGATGGCTCGACGCGCTCGTTGAAACCGCCGACGCCCATCCCGAAGCGGGAGCAGTCGGCAGCCGCATCCTTCATCCCGATGGGTCGCTCCAGGAGGCGGGGAGCCTGCTCTGGCGCGACGGGTCGACGACCGGGGTGGGTCGAGGGCTTGCGCCGGATTCGCGGCGCTTTCAATACCTCCGAGAAGTCGATTACGCCTCGGCGTGCTCGCTGCTGGTCCGCCGCGCGACATTCGAACGCTCGGGAGGCTTCGATGAGGGGTACTACCCGGGCTATCTCGAGGACGTCGACTTGTGCCTCGCGATCCGCAGTCAGGGCGAGCGGGTCCTGTACCAGCCGCGTTCGGTGGCGATCCATCACGAATCTCAGACCGGAGGTAGGGCCAAGGAGTTCCTGATCCTCCGGGGCCGCCGCAGGCTGCGCCAGAAGTGGTCCGCCGAACTCGCGCGGCGAGCCGAGGTGCGGCCCTGGGACGAGCTCGCTGTGGAGCTGGCGGTGCACCGCGCCCGAAACTCTCCGCGGCGGGTTTTGATCGTTGAGGACCGCATCCCCGACCCCGGCGCGGGGTCGGGGTTCGGACGCATGCTCGACGCCATTCGCTCGCTGAGCGGCGCCGGCTATGCCGTGTCGCTCTACCCCACCTGCGACGCCGCCGGAGATCGGTCGGTGCTCCAGGATCTGGGGGTGGAGGTGATCGACGACGATCTTCGAAGCTTCTTGTCCTCGCCGCAGAGCAGGTTCGACGCCGCGATCGTCTCGCGTCCAAACAATGCCCACGTGGTCAAGCGCTTGCGCAGGCTTCAGCCTCGCTGCGCGGTGATTTACGATGCTGAGGCCTTGTTTCACCGCCGCCTGGAGCGCGAGGCCGCGATCCTGGCTGACGCCGATCCCGCGCGCGCGGAGTTCCTGCGGGCCTGGGCAGCTCAAATGCGTCGCCTGGAGGCTCGGGTTGCCCGACAGGTGGACCGTGTGGTGGCCGTCTCGCACGTCGAGGCAGAGGCACTGCGGGCGGTCTCCGGGCGCCATGCTCCAATCGACGTGATCGAGGGCCACAGCCTGGACGCCAGATTCACGGCCGCGCCATTCGAGCGCCGGTGGATGATGTTGCTCGTGGCCGGCTGGTTGGCCCCGTACCCCTCCCCGAACAGCGATGGCCTCGAGTGGTTTCTGGATCACGTCTTGCCGCGCGTGAGAGAACGCATCCCGTGGGCCGAGCTGGCGGTCACGGGCGCTGGAGCGCCCGACCAACTGACATGGCGCGAGAGCCCCTGGCTACGGTTTCTGGGCCATGTCGGTGATCTCGCCGAGCTCTACGAATCGGCCCGGCTGGCCGTGGTCCCCGTCCGCTACGGCGCCGGCATCAAGAACAAGGCGCTCGAGGCGGCTCTGCACGGAGTGCCGGTGGTGGCCACCAGCCTGGGGGCAGAAGGACTGCCAGCGGCGGCCGCGGCGGGAATCGCCGTAGCCGACGAACCGGCGATATTCGCCGATCACGTTGTCAAGCTTCTAGATGACCCACGAACTTGGCAAGCGGCGCGCTTGAAGCTGGCCGCCCTTAACCTGAATCCAAACTCAAGCCCCTTGCACGCCTGGCCGGGCACGGTGGAAAGCACGCTCAAGGAGACGCAGCTTGGCCTACGCGCGCAGCAGCCCTGAGATCGACCTCCAGACTGCGGCCTCGAGCCAGGCTTTGGCGGTCCTGAGCGTTGCGCCGGAGGCGGCTGTCCTTCAGCTGGGCAGCGCTGACGACGGGCTCACCAGAGAGCTCGCGGAGCGCGGCTGCCGCGTGACGGTCCTCGGCGGCGAAAGCGACGCTGGCCGCGCCGTGCATGAGCTCTGTGAGCGCTTCGTGGCCGGCGATCCCGAAGCCATCGACCTCCGCGGCGCTCTGGGGGAAACTAGCTTCGATGCGGTGCTGCTGATCGACACGCTGCAATACGTGCGGGACCCCGTAGCCATGTTGCGCTCAGCATCCGCGCAACTGGGTCCGAGCGGCAGAGTCATCGCCTCGGTTCGAAACGCGACCCATGCCGCACTCCGGCTCGGAGTCCTGGCGGGCCGCTTGCCCCATGCCGAGGCTGTTGATGCCGGTGGGGCCCAGCTGCACTTCTTCGACCGTCCCGCGCTCGAAGGGGTGTTCGCCCGCGCCGGGCTGACGGTGATCGACCGGCTGCGAACCACGGCCGCGCTGACAGACACCGACGCCGACATCGACCCGGTCGCGTTTCCCCCGGAAGCCGTGGAGCTCGCGTTGGCCGGGGCCGATGCCGACACCTACGAGTTCGTGTACGTGGCTACCCCCACACAGCTGGTTGCCTCCACGCGCTCGCTGGGGGAGGTGCTCCAGCGGCAGATAAGCGACCTTCGCGGGCTTCTCTCTCGTGCCGAGGAGCGCATACGGTCCCTGGAGGTGGAGCTTTCGGAGCGCGATGCCCTCGCCCAGCGCGAGGATGATGCGAGGGCGCGGGTCCGCTGGCTCGAGGACGAGCTGCGCCGGCGGATCGAGGCGCTCGAGCGGGCTAACGATGACCTCCGCCACGCCAAGCTGGACGTGGCGATCAAAGACGAGCAGCTGGCTCGGCTGGAGGCCGAGCTGGCGCCGCTGCGTGCCAGAGTCGACCAGTTCGAGACCGTGCTCGGCGGTATTGGCCGGAGCTTGACCGAGCGCATCAGAGTGGCGAGCAGGCGCACGCCCCGCTTGCGGCGCCGCCTGAAGCGAATCGCCGATTGGATCGGGGAGCTCCGAGCTTGAACACTGCAGCCCAGGCGACTCCGCAAGCCCCGACCGCCCCCCCGCCCGAATCACGGGCGGTCGTGTCGGTAGAGGAGCTGTCGAAGTCCTTCCGCCGCGCGCACGTCCAGTACGCCACCCTCAAGGAGCGTGTGCTCCATCCATCGAGGATGCACGCGCACAGAGTCCTGAACGCGCTCGAGGACATCAGCTTCGAGGTCGCGACCGGGGAGTTCTTCGGCGTCGTCGGCCGCAACGGCAGCGGCAAGAGCACGCTGCTGAAATGCGTAGCCGGGATCTACGCCGCGGACGCCGGCCAGGTCCGCGTCGAGGGGCGACTATCGCCGTTCATCGAGCTGGGCGTGGGCTTCAATGTCGAGCTGACGGCGCGTGACAACGTGATGATCAGCGCGATCATGCTCGGCCTCTCCCGGCGCGAGGCCCGAGCCCGCTTTGACGAAATCGTCGCGTTCGCCGAGCTCGAGGACTACCTCGACATGAAGCTCAAGAACTACTCCTCGGGAATGATGGTCAGGCTCGCGTTCTCGGTCGCGATCCAGGTCGACGCTGACGTGCTGCTGATCGACGAGGTCCTCGCCGTCGGGGACGCGTCCTTCCAGCAGAAGTGCTTCGAAGCGTTCTCGCGCCTGCACCGAGAGGGGCGGACGATCCTGTTCGTCACCCACGACATGGGGTCGGTCGAGCGACTTTGTGACCGGGCCTTGCTTCTGGAGCGCGGTCGAATGGTCGAAATCGGCGACCCCGGGACCGTGACCAGAAGGTACAACGAGGTCAACTTTGCGAAGCTCGACCTGCCGGCGACCGAAGCTTCGCGCCGGTCGCGTGCAGGCGCAGCCACGATCCTCGACGTGTGGTTTGAGGACTCAGCGGGGACCCGGATCGCATCGTGCGACGCCAGGACGCCGGTGGTCGCCTGCGTGCGAGCGTTGTTCCAGACTGCCGTCGAAAACCCCCAATTCTCTCTGGTGCTGCGCAACGAGCTGCACCATCCGATCCTGGCTGCTTCCAGCCAGCGGACGCACGGCGACCTGGGGCATTTCCCCGCCGGCCAGACGGCTGTGATCCGGGTCCGGTTTGACAACTGGCTGGCGCCGGACCGCTACTTCCTTACGGCCGTCATCTCGCGCATGGGCGCAAATTGGGAGGTTCTGGATCACCGGCCGAACGGGGCGGCGCTTGTGGTCAGCGGGGACTATGAGAGCGGAGCTTTGATCGATCTGCCCTATGACCTGGAGCTGGAACGCGATTGAGTCCTCGCGTTCTTCCAGACGTTCTTCCAGAGGGCTAGGCCGGCGGCTTCAGCCCCGCCATCACTGTGGGGTTGCGCTCAATCAGCACGGAGAAGGCTTCGCTGACGGACACGTTCGTGGTCGAGATCATCGAGTGCTCGGATGTTCGGTACCGCGCGACGATCTCCGGTACGAGTGTTCCGTGGCCCCCGGCTTCGGCGATCCGGCACCACAGATCGAAATCCTCCCAACCATGCAGCCGCGGATCGGTCGTATATCCGCTGAACCGATCGCGCAGTGCCCTCACCCGGATCAAGGACAGGGCATCGATGTAGTTCTGGACCCGAAACCGCACGGGATCCCAGGGGAGAAAGCTGACCAGGCCGGGCACGTTCGATCCGAACCGCTCGATGATCCCGTAAGCAAAGGTTGCCTCGGGTTCACCGTCGAGCACTTCTGTCAGCAGTGAGAGGCAGTTGGGCCGAATCTCGTTGTCGGCGTCCAAGATCAGGCAGTACTCCCCCCGCGCGAACCCGAGGGCGCTGTTTCGAGCGTGGCCTAGGCCGCGGTTGACCGGATGTCTCAGCAACAGCGCGGGCACATACTCGTGGTTCTGGATCCACCGCTCAACGGCGTCGCCTGACCCATCCGTAGATCCGTCGTCGACCACGATCGCCTCCCAGCCCGACTCGCGCGATGTGATCAGAGAGTTAAGGGCGTCGGTGACTTCGCCGGCATGGTTGTAGAGCGCCGTGAGCACCGAGATCCGCGGCGGGGCGGCGGAGTAGGAGCGGCTACGCCTCACGAGCTCGATCGGCGGCGGTTCCTTCCCGGTCGCCAGGCGCAGTTCGATCCGCGCCAGTCGCCGGCGCAGTCCAAGAGCCTCCAGGGTCAGGTGCTTAGCAGAGCGCAGGATCGCCGCGGTGCCTGGATCGTTCGCGAATGGAGACACCGGCCTATCCGGCACAGCAAATAAAGGAAGTGTCTGAGGGTCGGGCGGGATGGTGAATACCGGATCGTCGGCGGGCGGCAGTGGTCTGGTGAGCGACAGGCGTTCGGCTGCCCTGACCAGCAATTGAACGCTGTGGCGGAGCGGGAGCTGGTCGCGCACCAGCTGATATGCCTCCTGCTGCATGCGCTTGCGCCACGAGTCGTCCTCCACCATCAATTCTGCAAGCAGACCCAGCGACGATATGTCTCCGGACACGAAGTGGACCGCAGGAACAAACGGCGAGAAGTCGACCGAATGTTCGCTCACCACCACCGCCCCGTTTACGACGGCCTGAACGATTCGCAGCCACTCGAAATATGGGCTCTCTCCCTGGTGAATGTTGAGCAGTACCTTGGTCCTGCTCAGCATGTCCCACTTCTCATCATCGGAGCGAAAGTTCTCGGACGGCGCCCAATTCGGCCGGGAATTGTCCGAGAGCACAAGGCGATGGCGCCGCCTGTGCAGGATGTGGGCGTAGCTGGCGAGGGCCGCCTCCCTGCGGGGAGTGGTGGCGCCCATGAACAGGATGTCGATGTCCCGTTCGCGCTCGGCCATGTGGTCCCAGCGCGGGGTCCAGCCGAGTTGAAAGTGCTCCGCTCTGACTCCGCGATGCGCAAATGCCCGCACGGCGTGACGGTTGATGTCGAACACCGCTCCTGCGGAGGAGGCGACCGCCACGTTGTGCTCGAAGAACGGCGTCTGAGGCTGCTCGGCACAGATGAAGACCGTCCGCTTCAGCGTGGCGGGCGAAGGCGGCGGCGCTCCTGCCGCCAGCGCGAAATATTCGTGCGGCGGCACGAGCACGTAGACGATCCCGTCCGTCGGAGGGGGAAAAGCACCGACGTGCGTCGAAGCGCTGACGCCGAGACTCTCGGCTTCCGCTTGGAGCGCGTCCACCAACTCGACGAAGAACAGGTTCTGGCGTGGAGCCAGGACGAACGCCAGCTCGAGCTTGGCCATCAAAAGGTGCGTCCAGTGCGCCGTCGCAGCGTTGCCGCCAAGCGCCTCAGTGGCGTGGTCGAGCGCGAGCTCCTAGAGCTGGTTACGTCCTCCAGCCGGCCCTGCTCTGCCCCTGCATTTAGCACCCGGTCGCGGTACTGAGCCAAAACGCTCGAGACTGGATAGGCAATGTTCGAGACTAGGTGCATGCCGTGCTCGGCGGGCCCCTCCTCGTCGACGACGATCAGGCCCAGGCCCCCCCAGAGCTGATGGTGGAAGTTGGTTCCGTGCACCAGATAGCCGGGAACGAAGTCGAGATCTACCGCCTTGACCTTGCGATAGGAGCTGTACGGGACCGCGTCCAGCCCGCTACGGACCTCCTCGTTCGCGGTGTCGTGCAGAAGGATGACCGTCTGCCGCACGGCCTCGGAATCGAGTAAGTCCTCGACGTCGCGTCGGACGCCGTCGGCCGTGTGATCGCCGTCTACGAGCGCGAAGTCGACGTTTGCGCCGCGCCGCTCCAGTTCTTCGAGCGTCCTGGACAGCAGCGTGTGCGAATCGCCGATGTGGCGCGTGACGTGTGAGGTGGCTTTCGTCGCTTGAGAAGGCTCGACGAGATCGAACGAATGGACTTCTCGGGCGTGAGCGGCGATGCATGCCAGGCTTCCACCCTCGGCCGACCCGATCTCGATCGCCAGCTGTGGTTTGAGCTCTGAGACGACGCCGGCGAACGCGGCTCTCTCGCCTGCGGTCATCTGCCAGTTGAGAGCCTGAAAGAGCGGGATCATCGGGCCGTCAACGGTCCCGGAGAACGCTGATCACGAGTCTCCATATACCCGGATGTACTCGCGTACGTAAGCCACGTGCTCTGAGAGGAACGGCAGCGTCTCGTCGGTGTAATCGGAGTCAACCCGCTCGACGAGATGGATCGCCCGGTCCGGCTCGCGGTACATGACGAGCAGGACCGCGGCCGCAAGCCGCAGGTAACCCTCATGGGGCTCGCCAACGCGGCTGGCCGCTCGCAGGACGAGATCGATTCCCTCATCTGGCGAAACGCGTTCCAACAGGTTCAAGGGCAGCTCATCACCCGGGATCGGCGATGTCGCCCTGTAAACAGCTGACGAATACGGCACGTAACCGAGATACTCGAAGTGTTCACTCAAAAGCTCCATCGTGAGCGCGCACCAGGGATGTCCAAAATGGACCAGATCCTGCTGGACCACGATCGAGCCGGGAACCAGGCGCGGAAAGAAGTTGGAGACCACCGTGTCGTTGGTGTCCCAGCTCTTGGCGATATCGATGAAAAGCACCGAGACGTCCTCGGCCCAGTCCGAGAGCTGGTTGATATCGCCCTGATGCACGATCACGCTGTCCCTGACCGGGGCGATGTTCGCTTCGAACAGCTCGATCGTGCTGGCGCCGACAGCGAACGGAAAGGTCGCGTCGAAGTAAATCCGCTCGCGCTCGTCGCCCACCCGGAACTCGTCAAAGGAATGAACCATTGTCGGCCTTCCTGATTGCCGCGCACCCATCGCCAGAGGCAAGGTCGATCCGCCCAAAAAGCAGCCTGCATCGACGATCGTGCCCGGGACAGCGCATGTGCGGGCCGCCCAGTGCAGCAGCGTCCGCTCCTCATTTGAGAGCATCGTGGGTGCAGAGAATGCCTCGGCCGCAACGCGCTGGCGTTCTCTTCTAAGCGCGGCGTGCAGCCAAGCTCTGTGGTGCGCCGGAAGCACGGTCTCGCCTTTGCCGCCGCTGATTCGGCCAAGGACAGCCCGGAGCTTTGACGCCGGCCGCACCGGTCGTCGGTGTGTGCTCATATGGCGCGCGAGGCTACACCGTGTTCACGGACGGTCCGCTCGTCGTTTGCACCGACGTGTGGCTCCCGTCGTTTTCGCGAAGGGCACCGGGACGCCAGTTCCACGGGCTCCGTGACTATCCTCCGGCCCATGAACCTGGAGCTTGCGGGGATGGTCGAAGGTACTCCGGAGAGGTTCGTGCCAGATGAGATGCGTGGGCAGCTCGTCGAGGCCGAGCATATGGCGCGCTATCTGTGGGCCAGTCGCTTCTGCCGGGATCTTCGGGTGCTGGACGCCGGCTGCGGAACCGCATATGGGTCGGCCATGCTCAAGCGGGCGGGCGCAGCCAAGGTGACGGCCGTGGACATCTCTGGGACCGTGATCGAGGTCGCAAGACAATCGGTTCCGCAGGGTGTTTCCTGCGAAGTAGCGGACGTCTCGTCGCTTCCGTACGAGGATGGGACATTCGACCTGATCGTCTGCTTTGAAACGATCGAGCACGTCGAGAATCCGGACGCCGTATTGGATGAGCTGGCGCGGGTCCTGACCGCCGATGGCCTGCTTCTTATTTCCTCGCCGAACCGGAATCGCTATGTGCCAGGTAACCCCCATCACCGGCACGAATATGTTCCGGATGAGCTCCGCGCGGCGCTCGCCGGTCGCTTCTCCGCCGTGCGGCTGTTTGGCCAGCACGCGATGATCGCAAGCATCGTGACCCCCGCCGGAAGCGACTGGGATTCGGAGGCGATACCTGTCCGGCGGATGGTCGAACCATCGGGTGAAGACGAGGTCTACACGCTCGCCATTGCGGGCCGCACCATCCCCGATCCCGGTCCTCCACTAATCACTCTCACCCAATGGTTCGAGGTCAAGCAATGGCTCGGGTATTACGAGCAGCAACAGCGTTTGATCGCGGACCAAGCGGAGATGCTCTCGGAGTTCGGGGCCGTGCGCGAAGACCGAAACCGAGCGCTGTCGCTGCTCGAACAGCGGGAGCGAGATCTGGTGACCCACGCGGAGCTTCAGGAACGTGTTCGGGAACTGGAGGTCTTGGCGCAGCTGTTCGCGGACATGCAGCGATCGGTCAGCTGGCGCATAACCGCTCCGATTCGGCGTGCAAAGGAGCTGATCACCGCGCCAGTGAGGCGGATCGAACTGATGCTCATGGACCGCGCGAGGCAGTTTCTGCAGCAGTTCCTGGCCGGTCGCCGGTGATCCCGTGGACGTGCTTCCCACTCGTCTTTCCGGTCCGCTATTGATCGAGCCCGTGGTGCACGGCGACGACCGTGGCTTCTTTCTCGAAGCCTATCGGCAGGAGGTGCTTGCCGACTTCGGTATCGAGCTGGAGCTGGTCCAGGACAACCACTCCCGCTCCCGCCGAGGGATCGTCCGCGGTATGCACTTTCAGAGAGGAATGGCGAAGCTGGTTCGCTGTGTGCGCGGCGCGATTTTGGATGTGGTGGTGGACGTGCGCCGGGGCTCACCGGATTTTGGAGGCTGGGAGGCGTTCGACCTAAACGACTCAAACCACCATCAGGTCTACTGTCCGGATGGGTTCGCTCACGGTTTCTGCGTTCTCTCAGAAGTGGCCGATGTGGTCTACAAGACGTCGAGCTATTACGCCGCCGAGCTTGAAGGCGGCTTTGCGTTCGATGACCCAGACGTCGCCATCGGATGGCCCGCCGGGCTCGAGCTGATCGCATCGCCGCGAGACCGCAACGCTCCGCTTCTGCGCGAGATAGAGGCCTCGCTGCCATTCGTATACGCCATCGAACGCAGCTGACCAGCGAATGCAACCACGTGAACAGCATCCCCCGACGACACGCTTCCTTCCTGGGCCGTTCAAACGCCTGCGGGGGCTTCTACGCGAGATTCAGGGGCTCAACCGCGAAACGCGGGAGCTGGCGTTGGCGCTACGCCAGGAGAGCAACGCTGGGTTCACGACGCTCCAGAATGCAATGGCGGGGCTACAAGAGGACACGCGTAACCGCCACAAGCAGGTGATCGAGGGTCTGCGCTTCGCGCACGATCGGACCCAGTGGCGACGCGAACGCTTGGGCGCTCTCCGCTCAGACCCTGGATACGAGCGAGCATTTCAGGACGCTGAACCGCTCGTCTCGGTCGTGATTCCCACCTACGACAACCACGCGCTGCTGCGCGAGCGCTCGATCCCTTCGGTACTCGCGCAGACGTACGACCGGTTCGAGGTGATCGTCGTCGGCGACGCCGCGCCGGAGGCTGCCCGCCGCGCTGCGGAGTCGTTCTGCGATCCCCGGATCAGCTTCTACAACCTGCCATACCGCGGTCCCTATCCCGAGAATCCTCACGACCGGTGGCTCGTTGCAGGAGCTCCCGCGTACAACGAGGCGGTAAGCCGGGCTAGCGGCGCTTGGATCGCCCCGCTGGACGACGACGACGCGTTCCGGCCGCAGCACCTCGAGCGCCTCGTCCAACGAGCCTGTGCTGACCGACTCGAGCTCACTTACAGCCGGCTGGCGATGCACGGCGTGGATGGGACCGGGGCCGAGATCGGATCGTTCCCGCCACGGCTCGGGACCTTCGGCGTCCAGGCGGCGCTCTACCACGCTGGCTTGGCCAGCATCTTCAACTACGAGCTGGCAGATGCCGTGTTCGGGCTTCCAAGTGACTGGGGGCTGTGCCTCCGAATGATGGAAGCCGGAGTTCGCATGGGGATGGTCGACGAGGTGGGCGTGGACTACTACCCGTCACGGAACTGGATGTTGCGCTGGCACGCGGAGCGCTCGGACCATGGAGCCGAGTCGTCGCCGCCTGGCCACGCGCCGACCGTTGCCGGTTCTACCACGGAAGAATCCCGGGCGCCGGAGTGGGAGTACATCGCGGACGGCTGGGCCAAGGCGCGAGTCGCGGCCGAGCCAGCGTCCCACGGCTGGCAGGTCCAGGACGTCGCGCAGGCATATCTCGAAAAGTGGCCTCGCTTTCTGGCCGCTGTGGAGGGCCCGGGACCGGTCGGCGTCGGCCACGAGGTAGTCGCGGGCGCGCCGGTCGCCCGGGACAGCATCATCGACCAGAACGCAGTGCTGGCGTTCACGTATGCGCTTGGCCGAGTTGCGGTGAGCCGCACAGCGCAAAACGGCAGCCGCCCGGCAGCGGTTTCTGTTCTCGACTGGGGCGGGGCGCTCGGGCATTACCACGTCCTCGCCCGCCGGTTGCTGCCAGAGCTTGAGCTCGAGTACCACGTCCGCGAAGTGCCGGCGGTCTGCGCCGCGGGACGGCACGTCCAGCCCGAGGTCACGTTCCACGACAGCGACGATTGCCTGGGCCGGCGCTACGACTTCGTGCTGGCCAGCAACTCGCTGCAATATCAGGAGCAGTGGAAGGACCTGCTGAGCGCACTCGCGGTCTCCGCTGCAGGCTGCCTACTAATCACTCGCGTGCCTCTCACGTCGGGGCATCAGAGCTTCGTCGTCCTGCAGCGTGTGGGGGCGTACGGCTACGGGACGGAGATCTTGGGATGGGTATTTGACCGCTACGAGCTGCTGCAGGTAGCGAACGCCGCGGGGGCTCTGCTTGAACGCGAGTTCCTCCTGCGTCCAGCCTGGAAGATCGCGGGGGCTCCGGCCGAAGTGACTCACGGCGGCTTTCTCTTCCGCCAGCCCGGGCGGACGTGATGGCTGACGTCGGCTCGAAACAGGCCCAGCGCGCTAGTCGCTGCCGCCTAATCGCCCTCCGGCGCGTCGACGAGACGCGTGGCTCACTGTGCGCGGCTCAAGTGGGCGAGCATCTTCCGTTCGAGATCCGGCGTGCCTACTGGGTGTTCGACGTTCCCGACGGCCACGAACGGGCACACCATGCCCACCGAGTCCAAGCTGAGCTGCTGGTCGCCGTCAGCGGCCAGTTCACCGTGCATTGCGACGACGGCGCTGTTCAGACCGACTACATGCTCGATTCCCCGGACACGGGGCTGCTGCTGCCGCCCATGGTCTTCCATCACCTCGACGAGTTCTCTCCGGGTTCGATTTGCCTCGTGCTCGCCGCCGGCCCGTATGACCCCGAGGAGTACGTGAACGACTACACCGAGTTCCGTGATCTCCTCGCCAACGGTGACCACGGTTCGCTTTCTTGATCTGACGCCGCGAGACGCGGGGTTGGAGGCGGAGCTTTCTGAGGCCGCGCGGCGGGTGATCCGAGGTGGGCGCTTCATCTTGGGCCCGGAGGTGGAGCGGTTCGAGGCGGCGTTTGCCGAATACTGTGGCGTGGCCGCTGCGGTGGGCGTCGCCAACGGGCTGGAGGCGCTTCAGCTCACGCTCGAGGCGCTGGGCATCGGCGTCGGCGACGAAGTGCTGGTATCCGCGCATACTTCGATCGCCACCTGGCTTGCGGTGAGCCACGCAGGCGCCGTCCCGGTGCCGATCGAGCCGGACCCGGAGACGATGCTGATCGATCCGGCCCAGGTCGAGTCCGCGATCGGCCCGCGATCGGCCGCGATCGTCGGGGTCCACCTCTATGGGATGCCGGTGGAGGCGGACACGCTTCTGTCAACCGCGCAAAAGCATGGGCTGGCGTTCCTCGAAGACGCCTCGCAGGCCCACGGCGCTCGTATCGGGGACAGAGCGGTGGGCTCCCTTGGTCACGCCGCGGCCTTCAGCCTGTACCCGACCAAAAATCTGGGGGCCCTGGGCGACGGCGGGATCGTGGTGTCGAACGACCTCGATTTGATCGCCCGAGTCCGCATGCTGGCGAACTACGGCGAGCGCAGCTCTCGGCGTCATTACAGCGAGCTCCAGGGCCATAACAGCCGCTTGGACGAGCTCCAGGCCGCTTTCCTGTCCGTCAAGCTCCGACGACTGGAAGGCTGGAATGCTCGTCGTCGGGCCTTGGCCGGGCAGTATCTGAGCTCCCTGGCCCATTGCCCCGGCCTGTCCCTGCCGCGGTATACGACATCTGCTGTTCCGGTCTGGCACCAGTTCGTTGTCCGAGTGGGCGAACGAGACCGACTGCGCGACGAGCTCGCAGCTCGGGGCATCGAGTCGCTCGTCCACTACCCGGTCCCGCCCCACCGGACCCCAGCCTATGCAGCCGCTCATCCTGAGCCTCTCCCGACCACCGAACGGCTGGCAGCCGCCGTCCTCAGCCTTCCAATCGACCCACAGTTGGGCGATGAGGCGTGTGCCCGGGTGTCGGAAGCCCTGATCGAGTCCCTGGCCGTGGCGCGCGCGTGAGCCGTGCGATCACCTAAAGCGCTCCGGGCGGCCATTCGGCATCCTTAGAGGCCGATGCGCATCAGCGCCATCACCCAGCTGAGGCTCACGCCGTCGCAGTATCGGCGCGTGGCGTATGTCGCGCTCGCTGCCCTGGCGCTGATCGTGTTGACCGGTGCCGCCGTGCGGCTGACCGACTCCGGGCTTGGCTGCCCAGACTGGCCGCGCTGCTACGGCAAGGCCGTGCCGCCGCTTCAGACCCATGCCTTGATCGAGTTCTCAAACCGCATGATCTCGGGTCTGGTGGGGTTCGTCACCGTCGGCTGCGCGGCGCTGGCATTCGCGCGCCGCCCGTTCCGGCGCGATCTGGCTTGGCTGGCCTGCGCCTTGCCGCTGGGCGTCGTGGCTCAGGCGGTGCTCGGCGGCTTCACGGTCCGCGAGCACTTGGCGCCAGGGTTCGTGATGGGCCATTTCGGGCTGTCGATGGTGATCCTGATCGCCGCCGTGGCCCTCGCCTGGCGCGCCGCGCACGAGCCCGGGTCTCGTCCCCGGACCAGTGATCGACTGAGTGCCTGGTCGGTGCGCCTGCTGGCGCCGATTGGGGCGCTCACGATCTTCGCGGGAACGGCGGCGACCGCCGCCGGCCCCCACTCCGGCGGCGTCGTCGGCCAACGGATCCACCGCTTGTACTTCAAAGGAGCGGACACGCTGACCTGGATCGTTCACCGTCACGCCACGATCGCCGCGCTGTTCGGGGTGCTTGCCGTCGCGGTGTGGCTATTGCACCGCCGTCGGGGACCCGAACGCGCGGTCGAGCCGCTGACCGTGCTCTGCGTCCTACTCGCGGCGCAGGGCCTGGTGGGAACTGTCCAGTACGAGCTGCGGCTTCCGGCCGACATGGTCTGGGTCCATGTCACGCTGGCCACAATGACCTGGATCGCGGTCCTGTGGGCTGTGGCCGCCGCCGGAAGAGTCGTGCCACGACGCGTCTCCGTGCCAGAGCCGGAACGCCCGCGGTTCTCATCGCGGCGCCTCCCGGCCTCGGCGGAGTCGACCCGCTGAGATGGCTCATCTCATCTGACGGATACGATCGTCCTGCATGGCGCACGAACGCCACACGGCCGCTGCCCTCACTTCGCCTGGCGCCCACTCGGGGGAGGCATCGCTTGGCATCCTGGTGGTCGATGACGAGTCTGACCTGCGCGAGATGCTGACCCGCTCGTTCTCCCGGGAGGGCCATCGCGTGATGGCGGTGGCCGACGGGCGGGGCGCCATCGACCGCGCCTCTACCGATCACTTCGACATCATCCTGCTGGACGTGGCGCTCGGACCGGGACCGGACGGTTACGAGGTCTGTCGAACGCTACGTGGCCGGCGTAACGTGGTACCGATCATCATGCTCACCGCGCTGGACTCGGAGGCCGACGCCGTGCTGGGGCTGGAAGCCGGGGCCGACGACTATGTGACCAAGCCGTTCGGGCTGGCAGAGCTCCGCAGCCGCATCCGGGCCGTGTTGCGGCGGACGGGAACTCGTGCCATGGGCGACGAGGTGCTTGTGCTGGGACCGATCATTCTCGACCGCGCCCAGCGAGAGGTGATGATGGATGGGCAGCCGGTGCGCCTGACGTTCTCCGAGTTCGAGCTGCTCGACGCCCTGATGGCCGACCCCGGACGGCTGCTCAACCGCCAGGAGCTACTGCGCGCGATCTGGGGAGACAGCGCCTACCGTGACCCACGCGCGATCGACGTACACATCCGGCACCTGCGCGAGAAGCTCGAGCCGGAGCCGGACAGCCCGCGCTACATCCTTACCGTGCGCGGCGCCGGATACCGCCTCAGAGGGCCCTGAAAAATGCCTTCCCGACCCCGACGCGGTGCCCTCGGTCTGCGCGGTCGAATCGTCGGGCTCGTGCTGTTCACGACGGTGGCCACGCTGGCGGTGGCCGCCGTGGCGCTACTGGGGCCGCTCGAGTCGCGGCTCCGCAGCTCAGCCCTGAAGACGCTCAACAACGAGCTGGGAAAGCACCCGGCCACCCCGTTCAAGGCGGTCGATCTCGCTGCGATCGCCACCGACTCGATGGCGCGTGAGGCGCTGCTGGCCCAGCAGCAGGCGCTCGCCTCGCGCGTCGGGGGGATCGTCTACGTCTACGGCTATCCGGACACCAATGGCACCGGCGTGGTGCAGCTTCCGCCGCCGACGCCGGCGGACCGTGACACCGCCGCCGACGATCCGGCGACGGACGTCAGAGCGGCCTTCCGCGATGGCGCGAAGCACGGCAAGCTGGGGATCGGAACGATCAACGGCAACGAATACGCGGAGTTCGCGGTCCGGTTCACGACACCGCCCCTGGCCCTTCCCGGCGCACGCCCGGAAGATCGGCTTTACTGGGTGCTCGCGGTCCGCAAGAGCATCGCGGAGATTCCAGGTGCGGTCTCGGCCATCCGCACGGCGTTCCTCACCGCCGCGCTCGCCGGCCTCGGCCTCAGCTTGCTTCTGGGGATCCCGCTGTCCGCCACGCTCGTCCGGCGGCTGCGGCGTCTGCGCCAGGCGGCGGTGAACCTGGCCCGTGGCGGGCCGGGGGCAGAGGTCGAGCTGCCAGTCGACCGGGCTCGCGACGAGGTCGGCGACCTGGCGCGCACGTTCGCCACGATGCAACGCCAGCTCCAGCGCCAGGAGCAGGCCCGACGGGCATTCGTAGCCACCGCATCCCACGAGCTGCGGACGCCGTTGGCGTCGCTGGACGGGATGCTCGAGCTGCTGGATGACGATCTGCGCCACGGTGATGCCGATCTCGACGAGGCCCGTTCCCTGCTCGGCCGAGCGCGGGCGCAGTCCCGGCGCTTGGCGCGGCTGGCGGCCGACCTTCTCGACCTCAGCCGCCTGGACGCCGAAGTCAAGCTGCGCTCCGAGCCCGTGGAGCTGGGCGAGCTCAGCCGCGCTGTCCTGGCGGAATTCGAGCTGGGGAGTGGCGAGCGCGGAGTGGAAGCGTTGCTCGTGGGTGCCGAGGACAAGGTTTGGGCGCTCGCTGACCCGGGCAGCGTGGCGCGCATCCTGCGGATCCTGCTTGACAACGCGGTGCGTCACAGCCCGTCCGGTACGGAAGTCCGCGTGGAACTCCACGGCGGCCGGCAGGCCGAACTCAGTGTCTGCGACCACGGTCCGGGAATCGCGCCCGAAGACCGGCTGGTCATCTTCGAGCGCTTCCAGCGCGGACGGGATACCGGCGGTCAGGCTGGATTTGGCCTGGGCTTGGCGATCGGTCGCGAGCTGGCGGGGCGTATGGGCGGCGAGCTGACTCTCGACGGGGGCTACGCACACGGAGCGAAGTTCACGCTCTCGCTCCCGGTGGCGCGTCAACGGGAGGTTCCCGAGCTGACAGTTGGCTGACGGTCCCGACCGGTGCGTGACAGGATCAACTAAATGGACGAGCGGCTTATCAAGACCATGCTCGACGTGGACGAGCACCACTGGTGGTACCGCGGCAGGCGCAGGATCATCCGTGCCGAGCTCGACCGGCTACCGCTGCCGCCGGGCGCCAGCATCCTGGATGCCGGCTGCGGCTCCGGGCGGACGCTCGAGGAACTGGTCGACTACGGCCAGGTGGCGGGGCTGGAGCTGAACCCGGACGCGGCCGAGGTGGCACGCGGCCGGGGCTGCGGCGAGGTGCAGGTGGGCCGCTTGGAAGAGCTTCCGTGGCCGGACGAGAGCTTCGACCTCATCACCTGCTTAGACGTCATCGAACACACCCCAGACGACCGCGTGGCGCTGCGCGAGCTGCGGCGAGTCTCCAGGCCGGGAGCGTGGCTGGTGGCTACGGTTCCCGCCTACCAGGCGCTCTGGTCTTACCACGACGAGGTGAATCACCACTACCGCCGCTACGAGCGGCTGTCGTTGCGTTCGGCGATGTCCGAGGCGGGATGGGAGCTGAAGCGTCTGACCTCGTTCAACACGCTGCTGTTCGGACCGGCGGCGTTCGTGCGGCTCGCGCAGCGGCGCGTGAGACGCAACGGGGCAAGCCAGGACGAGGACCCCAATTTCGACCTGCAGATCGGCCCCGCCTGGCTGAATGGAGTGCTCGAGCGGCCGCTGAAGATGGAGGCCAGCTGGTTGGCCCGAGGGCGGACCCTTCCGGCCGGGCTCTCGCTGCTAGCGGTGGTTCGCAAGCCGCCTTCGTGAACATGCCTCCGGGGGCCGGCTGGTGGGGCGCCGTGTCGCTTGCGGCGATCATCTCGGTCTCCAGCAAGCTCGGCTATCTGCTGCCGGCGATCATCGGACTGGAGTCGATGGGGATCCCGTCGCCAGGCGAGACGGCGCTGGTCGCGGGCGCCGTCCTCGCCAGCCAAGGCAAGCTCCACATCTTGCTAGTGATCGCGATCGGCGTCGCGTCGGCCATTGTGGGGGACAACGTTGGCTACATGCTGGGCCGCAAGATCGGACGCGAGGTGCTGGAGACGAAGGGTCCCCTACACCGCCACCGCGTTAGGGCTATCGCTGCGGGCGACCGGTTCTTTCAGCGGCACGGGCCGAAAGCGGTGTTCCTTGCGCGGTGGATCGCGCTCGTCCGCTTCGCCGCCGCCTGGCTGGCCGGGATCAACCGCATGCCGGTCAAGCAGTTCTTCTTCTGGAACGCCCTCGGTGGTCTCACCTGGGGCATCACCTACGGCCTTGTCGGCTATTACGGCGGCAAGGCCGCAGCCGGGGTGCTGGCCGAGGTGGGCATCATCGGGGCGATCGTCCTGGCTGTCCTGGTGGTCATCGGGCTCGTCTACGTGCGGCGGGCCGGAAACCGACGCGCAGAGCAATGACCGCCGGCCGTCGAGGCCTTAGGTGGCCGCTGCGTCAGCCGTTCTCGGGCTTGAGGTCGAGCGCGCAGGAGTTGATGCAGTAGCGCAGCCCCGTCGGCGCCGGACCGTCATCGAACACATGACCGAGGTGGCCCCCGCACCGCCGGCAGAGCACCTCAGTGCGCACCATGCCCAGACTGCGATCCTCACGCAGCTCAACATTCTCTCCGACGGCGGGCTCATAGAAGCTGGGCCAGCCGGTGCCCGAGTCGAACTTGGTCTGGGAGTCGAACAGCACTGCGCCGCAGCCCGCGCAGCGGTAGCTGCCGTCCTCGTCGGCGTGCACGTACTCGCCGGTGAACGGACGCTCGGTTCCTTGCCGCCGCAAGATCTCGTACTGGTCGGGGGTGAGCCGCTCACGCCACTGCTCGTCCGTGAGCTCGACCTTGGCATCGCTATCCATAACGAGAACCTTAGTGCTTCGCGGCCTGGCGCGCTGGGCGAGATGTGCTCGCCCGCCGACGTGGCAACTTCGCTCTCTGCCAACATCGCGACCATCGTGTCGGCTGGCGGATCGACAGCCCGATCCGGGGGCCTAAGGCTTGCTCTGGGCTGGGCGCTTCGGCGAGCGCGCGAGGCGGCCGACCCTCTGCTGCTGCTGGGTGCGCGAGGCAGTGCACCGGTCCCTCCGCGCCGGTTGCGGGCACGGACCGGGGCCCCGGGCATCTCAGAATTCGCCAAAGGTGGGTCGCAGGCCGCCCGCGAGCTCGAGCAAGCCCTCGTGAACATCGGCCGCTCGCTTGAGGAGGCGGAGACGGTGCTCGACCTTGGCTGCGGCTCCGGCCGCGTGCTCCCGCATGTCGCCGCTTTGGCCCCTACCGCGCGCTGCGTGGGCTGTGACGTCGACCGCGGGGCGATCGACTGGGCGACGCGCCACCACCCGAAGTGCTCCTGGGTTGTGAGCCCGTCCGCGCCGCCGCTGCCGTTTGCCGACCGAAGCTTTGAGCTTCTGTACTCGATCTCCGTCCTGAGCCACCTCGGTGAGCGTGCTCAGGACAGCTGGCTCGCGGAGATCAGGCGGCTGCTCGCGCCGGACGGCGTGGCCCTGCTCTCGGTTCATGGGGGGCATGCCTTCGAGCAATTTCGAGCCGGACGCGCGCACACCGCTTGGTGCCGCTCCGATGCTTTCGCCCGGGGGCCGTTGGAGGCGACCGAGTTCGTGTTCGAGCCGTACACGCGATCCGTGTGGAACGAGGGCGAGCTTCCGGGCGTAGGCCCCGACTATGGCCTGGCGTTTCACGGCGATCACTACCTGCGCGCGCACTTCTCACGCTGGCTGGAAGTGCGGGCCGTGCTGCCCACGGCAATGACGGCGTGGCAGGACATCGTGGTCTGCGTCGCATCGTGAGAGCGGTCGTCGGTCAGGTGCGGCCCAGGGCGCGTGCTTGCCCCAGCCCGCGCCGCGCCATGAAGCCGTTTGCCGACGCCAAATACGCCGAAGTCGACCCTCCAGTCCGCGACGCGCTTACGGTCGGCCGCGCCATCGCAGAACGCTGACCGGAGCTGTCAGAACAGGTGGCAGGCGGTACCCAGAGCGAGGCCGTAGACGATGTGGTTGCAGAGGCTGAAGGCGGCGAGCTTGGAGTTTTCGCCGCGGCGGATGGTCCCCTTTCCGGTGGCGGGGAACATCACGAACCAGGAAAACCCGGTGGTCGCGGTTCCGTATGCGAGTGCGAGCGGAATCGAGCTGCGGCGACCGCGACCGGCGCGAAGGAGCAGTCCGTACCCAGCGCCGAGCGTGAGGCCGATGGCGTAGTGCGTCAGGATCCCAATCACGGCCTCGCCTCTCACTGTTGGCGCGGTCGCGATGTCCGGGTGGCGGAAGCGGCCATGGCGCATGTGCCCGAGCCAACGGCCGAGTTCCCTTGGGTTGGGTGCTTGGACTCCGAGCGCCGACGCAACGATCGCGCGTGCGGCGACGTCCATTGCGAGCGTCGCCGGCACCCCGGCTAGCGCCGCGCGGGACAGCGGCGGGCTGACTGGCCTGGCGGTCATCCGGGCTCCATGCTCGCATTCACGGCGGCTACCTGCCTCGGCGCGCTACCGATGTCATCGGAAGCTGAGAGCGGCGCTCGCGCGGACACAGCGGCGGCGAGCATCAGCGACGGCTCGCAGCCAACTCCGCACAGAGCTCGGCGCACTGCGCCATATAGCGGGCCCAGGCCGTCGGCACGAACACGCGGAGCGCCAAGGCGGCCGGGGCGGTCCTGGGATGAAACGTGTACGTCCAGCGAAACGACGATGAGAGCGGACCGTATGAGGCGAATGTCCAGGTGCCAAGAGCGTGGTCGACGAGCCTTCCGAGCGGGCTCGTAAAGCCGTCCACGCGATACTCGAAGTGCTGCGGCCGGTTCCATACCAGCACTCGTTCGCGGGCCGTGCTGCCATCGCCGAGCTCGACCGTTCGCTCTGATCCAGGCTCATACCAGGGCCCGGTCAAGTCGCGCGTTCCGGTGACCGCGGGAACCGGACCCCAGCGGTGCAGCACTATAGGGAGGACGTCTTCGGCGACGACGGTGTCGAACAAACGCTCGACGGCGACCTCCACCCGTCTGCTGACAGTGTGGGCTACGGCGCGGGTCACGGGGATGCGGCGGACGGTAGCCGCTCCTGGGGCGTAGATGGGGTGTGGGCCACACGGGTAGCCTCCTCATATGGCCCAGGCCTCGCCCCCGAAGTTTTCGCTGGGTGCCGAGGGCGGCGACGACGGCGCGTTTCATCGCCAGGAGAGCAGCTTTCGCGCCTGGGTGACCCCCGACGGCTCGGGAAGGTTCACGGCGGAGGCCGGGCGCTACCACCTGTACGTTGCTCGCGCCTGCCCCTGGGCCCACCGCACGATCATCGGCCGTCGCTTGATGGGGCTCGAGGCGGCGATCTCGATCTCCTTCGCCGACCCGCTTCGAGACGAGCGCGGCTGGGCGTTCACCGGCGGCCGCTACGAGGATCCGGTCAATGGCTTCCGATTCCTGGCACAGACGTACGAGGCCACGCAGCCCGGCTTCGATCAGCGCGTCAGCGTGCCGGTGCTCTGGGACCGCAGAGAGCAGGTGATCGTCAACAACGAGTCCGCCGATATCCTGCGCATGCTGAGCACGGTATTCGCCCCGCTGGCAGAGCACCCGGTGGAGCTCTGCCCACCGGCGTTGACACCGGAAATCGAGGCGCTCAACGAGCGGACCTACGAGAACCTCAACAACGGTGTCTACAAGACCGGCTTCGCCCGGCGCCAGGACGTATATGAGCGCGAGGTGCGAGGTGTGTTCACGATGCTCGACGAGCTGGACGCGCGCCTGGCGGGCAGCCGGTTTCTGTTTGGCCCGCAGCCGCTGGAGCCCGATTGGCGCCTGTTCACGACCCTGGTGCGCTTCGACGCCGTCTACCAGATCCACTTCAAGTGCTCAATCCGCAAGATCGCCGAATACGAGCACCTGTGGCCATACCTGCGCGATCTATATCAGTGGCCCGGTATTGCCGAGACCGTCGACTTCGATGAGATCCGCGCCCACTACTACGGCACGCACCCCATGATCAATCCCACCGGGCTCGTGGCGGTCCGTCCAGCGGAGGATTTCGGAGCGCCTCACGGCCGCGAGACGCTTGGCCGGGCCTAGGACAGAAATGGCATGTACTTCGTGGCGCGTCTACGCGGCGGTGACGTAGTCGCCGTCAGCTCGCAACCGCCGAGTGCGCCGCCGACTGCGACCTGGAACAGCCTTCTAGCTTGCGCTAGTGCCGGCGGCCCTTCTTGTAGCCAGCGGCGTAGCCCTGGTTGTAGGCCGAGCCGGAGTTCTTGCTGTAGGAGAAGTTGTAGGCGGCGTTATAGCCGCTGTTGAAGCCGGGATTGAAGCCGGCGTTGAAGCCCGTGTTGAAGAGGCCGTTGCAGTCCGTGGCCGCTGCCGCCACCGCACGCGTTTTGAGCGACACGTCCTCGCGCAATCCGATGCTTGGGTGCGCGACGCTCGGTGCGCCAGTCCGGACCGTTCCGACGATGTGGGACTTCCGCCGCGCCGCACTGAAGCCGGCATTCCAGCCCACGTTGTAGGCCGAATTCTTGTTCTTGCTGTAGGCGTAGCGCCACGAAGCGTTCCAGCCCGGGTTGAAGCCGGCGTTGAATCCAGGGTTGTAGCCCTGGTTGAAGCAGGACACGGGCGTGATCTTCAGCATTGGCGTGAAGGCCGTGTCGGTGGCGATCGTTGTCCCCGAGGGGCCAAAGCTCGCGCCGCCACCGCCGCCGGCTGCACCGCAGGTCTGGTTCTGGCCCGTGCCGCCGCCACCGCCGCCACCGAAGTAGCCTGCGCCGCCGCCACCGCCGCCGGCGGTCAGGGTGCCGGAGCTGCCGCCGCCGTTACCGCCCGCGCCGAACCCGCCCCCGGTGGCAGCGCTTGTCGTTGGGCATTGCGCGCCGGGTGAGCCGGGCGCGCCTGCGGCTGCGATCGTGCCGGCACTGCCGCCACCGCCGCCGTTGCCGCCTGCCGCGCCAGGCGAGCCCGCCGCGCCGCCGGCGCCGCTTCCCGGCGTCGCCGCGCCTCCGCCGCCACCGCCGCCCGCGGCGATCAGCAGGCGTGAGCTGAGCGTGGTCCCGCCAAGAGAGTCGCAGGGGGAGCCGCAGGTAACGGTGCGCAGGTCCGTCGCCCCGCCGCCGCCACCGCCGCCGTTCGTCGACACTCCCGGAAGGCCGCCCGTGCCGCCGCCATTGAAGCCACCGCCGCCGCCGCCGCTCGAGGTTCCCGCGGATCCGGGTCCGCCGACCTCGATGTACAGCGTCTGACCCGCACTCACGGGGACGCTCGAGTTGACCGAGGCCCCCGGCCCGCCAGCTAGGGCGCCGTTGGAGGCGCCACCGGGGGCGCCGACCGCGGTCACATTCAGCAGACCAGAGTCAGTGGGGACCGTGTAGCACTGCTCTCCGCCGGTGTAAAAGAAGGTCGAGGTACCTGTCTGGCATGCCGATTGTGCTGACGCGGGTCCTGAGAGCACCGCGATCCCGGTGCTTGCGGCCAGCAAGGCCCCAAGGCCCGCCACCAGATACAACCAGCGAAGTCGTGCTCCGAGTGCTCGCATAACGCCTCTCACATGTGCCTCAACGTATTCACCTGGGTGAAAGTTTCGACGCTTGGCTGCGGAGTCTTTCTGATCTGGTCATAACGCTGACCATCTGCTAGCGATTTGCCGTGTCCGCCGCGGGGGCGGCTGGCCGGCCCGGGCGCACACACTAGTGGTGGGAGGTGCGGGGTTGGGGGCCTTACGAGCCCGCTGGTACCGTCCTCACCCGCGTCCAAAGCAGGCTCAGTCTGAGCACCAGAACCAGGAGCGACCACATGCATCGCAGGATCAGCCGACCACAGAACAAGGAGCTCGCACTGACGGCCGCCAGCGCCACAGGAGCAATGGTCGTGGGCTCGCGGCTGCTCGGACCATCGGCAATGGCGCCCGTGGCGGTCGCCGCCACCGCGGTTGGCGCGATCGCCATCGGGCGGATGGCGATCGCCGAGGCGGTTATTCGCAAGCTCCAGGCGGCGGAGGTCGAGATCGGCTCGCTCAAGGTGGGGCAACTGGAAGTCGCCGGTCGCCGCTGGCCAGAGCAGTGATGCAGCCCTAGCCCGTCCTGGGCCCAGGCGGTCGATCATCTAGTCGTCGGATGCCAGCCACTCGAGCCACGCGGCCCCGGGATGCCCAATACCGAGTAGTCGTGCCGACCTCTTTCCGCCGCGGTAGCTGAGCCGGCCGACGACGCCGAAAATCCCCTCGCGCTTCCCTCGCCCGATCAGCTCGTCTGGCACTGGTAGGCCCAGTACGCTGCTGTCCGCTTCCCCGCCCATGGGCACCAAGGGGTCGATCGAGATCCAGTCCAGATCTCGCTTCGCGCCAAGCTCGTCAACCGACGCACGAAACCGCTCCAGCTCCGCCGGTGGAAAGAAGACGTGGACGTAGGTGTCGATGAGGCAGACAAGCGTTTCCGGCGAAACCTGGCCGAGCACTGAGGGCAAGACCTCGCTCGCATCGCCACGGACCATCGGCGTCCGGTGCTCGGAGGCGAGTCGTGCCGCCGAGGCGAAGCGCGTTACTGCCCCGACTTCTTGCGGAACGCATGCCGCCAGCCAGGAGCGGACGGCGGTGTCACCGATGTCCATCGGTTCGATGTCGACCCCGACGCGACTGACCACCCGCGGCAGCCGCGCCGGGATTGGAGGCACAGACAACCCGCGGAGCTCGGTCTCGATCAGGACCGGAGAGCGCTCGTCGCCCACCGAGGCGACCTCCTGGTCCCCGCGGAGATAGCGGTAGCGATAGCTGTCGAGCTGCAGCGCCAAGCCCGCGCCCGTGCCCAGGTCCACCAGTGCGATGTCGCGTCCGTCGTGCGCTACTTCGGCCAGGGCCGGTACGACGTGCGCACACCGTCCCACCTCTGTCATCTGGTAGCGGTGGGACTCACACAGCTCGAGTAGCCGCTCCCGCTGATCGAGGCAGAAGCTGCGGTACGCCTCGTTGAACTCGGAGCCCAGCGGGGATTGAGGCTCACCGACGCGTGGAAACCAGCTGCGCAGCGGCTGCGGCTCCAGTTCCAGGACGAGATATGTGGCCGCCGCTTCAAACAGGAGCGGGGGAAGTTTGTCGTCCGGGATCGTGGCCGCCAGGGCCAGCAGGTCAGGATCGTCGCGCAGTACCTCGAACTGGGCCGCGGTCAGGCGCCACGACGCCGGCGCGCCAGGTGGGGACCAGGCCGCGGCAACCATCGCCGCTTGATCCCTGACGGCGCCCGGATCGTTCACTCGACCGGGCGTCCGCGGCCTAGCCGCAGCCAGTGTTGTAGCCGCAGCTCGAGCACGTGTAGCAGCTGCCGGTGCGCTGCATCATCCCGCCGCATTGCTGGCATGCCGGCCCGAGGTCGAGCCCTCTGCGCATGGCCGGCATCACAGGCGGATCGTCCGTCAAAGCGGAGGTCGGCGGAGCCGGTGTGGCGGAGGAGCCGCTCGTACCGTTGCCGGCAGTTGCGCCCGTGCCGTTGCCATCGCCGCCTCGTGCGCCAGCGTCGGGCTGGCTCGCCGGGGCTGCCGTGTCACCGAGATGCGAGCTTGCGGCCTGCTGCGCGGCCTGGCGCGCGCGAACTTCCGGCGTCAGGATTCCGAGCTCCTCTTGCAGGTCGGCGTCCAGGAAACGCGATGCAAGCCAGCGCATGATGTAGTCGGGCATCGACTTCGCGAACGGGATCTCCGGATTGGAGGTCATCCCCTCGGGCTCGAACCGCATGTAGCTGAACTTCCGCACCAGAGTCTCGAGCGGCACGCCGTACTGCAGCGAGATCGAGATCGCGGTGGCGAACGAGTTCATCATTCCTCGCAGCGTCGAGCCTTCCTTGCCGATGTCGGTGAGGAAGATCTCGCCGACAGACCCATCCTCATACATGCCGGCGGTGATGTAGCCCTCGTGCCCTCCAATCGAGAACTTGTGCGTGATCGATTGGCGCTCGCGGGGCATGCGCTTGCGCTTCGGCGGCGCCTGTGACAGCGCTTCGGCAACCGCTTTCTCCACTGCCTCCTCCACGGTTTCGTCGAGCGCTTGCTTCGTGAGCACCTTCTTTTGGCCATCGGTGCTCAGCGCCTGCGCGGTCTTCGAACCGTCGCGGTAGATCGCGAGCGCCTTGACCCCGAGGTGCCACGCCTGCAGGTAGGCGTCTGCGATGTCCTCGGCGGTCGCCGACTGGGGAAGGTTCACGGTCTTCGAGATGGCACCCGAGATGAACGGCTGAACCGCGCCCATCATCTTGATGTGGCCTAGGTGTGAGATTGCCCGCTCGCCGACGGCGACGTCGAAGACCGGCAGGTGCTCCTCGGCCAGGTCCGGCGCTCCGATGATCGTGCCGTTCTCGTTGATGTAGGCCTCGATCTGCTCGATCTGCTGGTCGTTGTAGCCGAGCGTCTGCAGCGCCAGCGGCACCGTGCGGTTGACGATCGTCATCTGGCCGCCCCCGACCAGCTCCTTGAACTTGACGAGCGAGAAGTCAGGCTCGACACCGGTGGTGTCGCAGTCCATCAGGAAACTGATCGTGCCCGTAGGTGCCAAAACGGTCGCCTGGGCATTCCTGTAGCCGGACTCCTCGCCGAGCGCGACGCCTTCATCCCAGCTGCGGCGAGCGGCCGCCAGGAGGTCAGGGTCGGTGCACTCCGCGTCCGGGATCCGGTGCGCGGCATCCCTATGCATCCGCATTACGTGGTTGTGTGCTTCGCGGTTGTCGCCGTAGCGCTCATATGGGCCCATGGCAGCGGCGACGCGAGCCGACCCCAGATATGCGCGGCCGGTCATGAGCGCTGTGATGGCGGCGGCGGTGCCGCGCCCGGCGTCGGAGTCATAGGGGACTCCGTCAGCCATCAGATAAGCGCCCAGGTTGGCGTAGCCGAGGCCCAGCTGCCTGAACGACCGGGCATTGCGCCCGATCTCTTCCGTCGGATAGCTGGATGGCGAGACGATGATCTCCTGAGCCAGGAAGACGATGTCGACCGCGTGCTCGAACGATTCGGTGTCGAAGGTCCCGTCCGGTCGGCGGAACCTCATCAGGTTGAGCGATGCAAGGTTGCACGCGGAGTCGTCCACGTGCATGTATTCCGAACAGGGGTTAGAGGCGTTGATCCGCCCCGAGTTCGGGCAGGTGTGCCAGTTGTTGATCGTCGTGTCGTACTGCACGCCGGGATCGGCGCAGCGCCAGGCCGCCTCGGCGATCTGCCGCATCAGCTCGCGTGCCTTGACGGCCTTGAGCGGCTGGCCGGTTGTGCGACCGCTCAGCTGCCAGTTCTCGTCGTTTTCGACTGCACGCATGAACTCATCGGTGACGCGGACCGAGTTGTTTGCGTTCTGGTACTGGATCGAGAAGAAGCCCTCGCCGTCGATCGACATGTCGAAGCCGGCGTCGCGCAGTGCTGCGGCCTTGTCCTCCTCCCGCGCCTTGCACCAGATGAACTCCTCGACGTCTGGATGGTCGACATCGAGCACGACCATCTTTGCCGCCCTTCTGGTCTTCCCCCCGGACTTGATGGTTCCGGCCCAGGCATCCGCGCCGCGCATGAAGCTCACCGGTCCGGAAGCAGTTCCGCCCTTGCCAAGCGGCTCCATCGACCCCCGGATCCTGGAGAGGTTGATGCCCGATCCCGACCCGCCGCGGAAGATCATCCCCTCCTTGGTATTCCAATCGAGGATCGACTCGATGTTGTCCTGCACCGAGAGGATGAAGCAGGCCGAGCACTGCGGACTCTCCTCGAACCCCACGTTGAACCAGACCGGAGAGTTGAAGGCCGCCATCTGGTGAAGCAGGATGTGCGTCAGCTCGGCCTCGAACGCGTCGCCGTCCTCTTCTGTGGCGAAGTAGCCGCGCTCTCGACCCCATGCACTGATCGTGCCCGCAACGCGACCGATCATCTGCTTGACAGAGCGCTCGCGTGCGGGCGAACCGAGCTGACCGCGGAAGTACTTCTGGGCCACGATGTTGGTGGCGTTCTGGGACCAGCTTCTCGGAAACTCCACGTCCCGCTGCTCGAACGAGACCTTGTCCCCATGGCCGATCCGCGCGTCCCGCCGATCCCACTCCACAGCATCGAATGGATGCACGTCCGGCGTCGTGAAATAGCGTTGGATCGAGAGGCCCTTGCCGGTCTGTGCTGCGAATGTGGGGGTCTGCGGGTTTTGCTTCATCTGCGACCTGCTCCTCTCGTTCTTCCGCTCCTAGCGACTGTCTTTAGCCCGGCTCTTGGGCGGCCGAGGCGGACCCCGGAGGATTGCGGATGGCCCGGACGGAAAGGTGGCGCTCCAGGCGCGATGGCGGGAGGCTTTCGTTCTAAGGAATTTTAGCTGTGAGCACGGAGTTCCCCGGCCCGCAAGGCAGTCGAGATGCCCTATTTCCGAGCTTTGAACGTGCCTAGGAGAGCTTGTCGGCAAGCGGTCTGAAGTCGCGGTGAGCCGGTCCGGCCCGTGATAGCTTCGCGAGCCGTGTCAACGCTGGAGATCGCCCGTCCCGGCACGCGGGCCGCCCGGCAGCGGAGCGATCTCGCCACAGCCTCCTCGCGCGCGGGAACAGTCCTGATCGGCCTTCTGTCGGCGATTGTTCTCTACGCAGCGTTCGACCACGGTGCGCAGAGCGTGGCGGCACAGGCCAGGTTGCAAGCCGCGGTCGCGGTGGTGGCCGTAGCCGTTGCGGTCGTGGCCATGTGGAGTGGCTGGCTTCGGTTCGGGGCGCCGTCGCTAGCGCTGTGCGGGTTGGCTGCACTACTGGCATTCGCTGCCTGGAGCGGCTTGACGCTCGTCTGGAGTGTGGCCCCTGAGCAGACGTGGACCGAGCTCAACCGGGCCCTGACCTACGCGCTGGTTCTAACCCTGGCGATCGTCGCCGGCAGCTCGCACCGGCGCGCCGCGGAGCTGGCTGCGGGCGGAGCTCTCGTCGCAGTCCTGGCGGTGACGATCTACGCGCTCGGGCAGAAGCTGTTCCCAGGCATCCACATCGCCGGCGTCTTCAACCTCAACCAGACGCAGCTCGTTCCGAGGCTCCAGGAGCCATTCGGCTACTGGAATGCGCTCGGGCTATTCGTCGCGCTGGGAATCCCGCTCGCGCTCGCAGTCGCGATGGACCGCATCCGGGCGCCGCGGTTGCGTCTGACAGCGCTCGTGGCTATGGAGCTGATGACTCTCGTCGTGGGCTTCACGTATTCGCGGGGCGCGCTGCTCGCGCTGGTGTGCGGACTGATCGTGGCGATGGCTCTGAACCGTGCGCCGCTGCGCACGCTGATGTGGCTGGCAGCAGCATGGCTGGCGGCCGTCCCGCCGCTAGTGGTCGGATTTACCTCGCATTCGCTGACCGACGTGTCCGTGTCGCTCGCGCAACGCGAGCGCGCGGGATTGGTGCTGGCCGGTGTGCTCGCGCTGTCGGTGCTGGGGCTGTGGGCCGTGGGAAGACTGCTTCTGGGGCTCGAACGGCGCGTCGAGGTTGGGCCCCAGCAGGCCCGGCGCCTTGGCAGGGCGCTCGCCGGCTTGGTGGTGCTGGCGTTGCTTGGCGCTGTGATCGCCGTGGCGCTGTCTGGCCGCGGTCTTCCGGGCACGATCTCGCACGCCTGGACCAGCTTCACCACCACCCGCGCGATCAGCAACTACAACCCCGGACGGTTGCTGTCCGCGGATTCGGCCAACCGCTGGGTCTGGTGGAAGGAGGCCGTCAACGCGTTCGGCCACCGTCCGCTCGGAGGCTGGGGCGCGGGGTCTTTCGGAGTAGTGCACCTGCTCTACCGCACCAATCAGCTATCGGTGCAGCAGCCACACAGCGTGCCGCTGGAGTTCCTGTCAGACACTGGCATCGTCGGCGCGCTGCTGGCGCTTGCGGCGTTCGCCTCGCTGCTGGCCGCCGCGATCGGCGGTGTCCGGCGCCTTGGCGGCCGGGAGCGCGTGCTCGCCGCCGCGGTGGGGGCCGGCGTCGTGATCTGTGGGATCCATGCCCTGTATGACTGGGACTGGGACATACCGGGCGTGACGCTCCCCGCGCTCCTGTTCACTGGGGTTCTGGTGGGAGCCCGCCGGCGCCGACCCAAGGACGGAGTTGAGCTCTCTGCGTTTTCCCGGCCGCAATTCGCCTGGAAGGCCTCACAACTTCACGGCCGGCTGGTTGCTCGATCGATCGGGCTCGCTTTGGTGACGGCAGCGCTGTGCGCCTTCGTGCTCTCGGGGGTGGTCCAGAGCGCCGCAGCCAGCAAGGCCAGCGCGGCACTGGTCACCGCCTCGAGCGGGTCACGCTCAGCTGTCCGCCAGGCCCAGGCCGATGCCGTCGTCGCCACCCGTCTCGACCCTCTGTCCGACGCCGGTCCCCTGGCCTCGGAGTCGATCGCGGTGCGGCTCGGGAATCCTCAGGAGGCCCAGCGGTACGCGCTTCAGGCGGTGCGACGTGACCCCGATGACGTCCAGGGGTGGGAGCGCCTGCTGCTCGTAGAGCTCGCGCTGCACAACGCCGTGGGATCCGCGCAGGCGGCGCAGCGCGTTATCAAGCTTGACCCCCAGAGCAGCTTGGCGAAGCTGCTAGTTCGGGCCCTGAGCCACTAGGACTCTCCGCGGAGGCCTGCCAGGGCGGCACGGACCTCCTCCTCGTCCCTGGCCCGGGCCCTGGCGATCGCCGCGCGCTGGATTTGCTGAGCAATTTCGGCCGAGCGCCTATCTGCGGTCGGCTCCGCGCCTTCCCCGCCCTGCCGGGCCGACAGCTCGTCCTCCAACGAGGCCAGGCCTTTCTCAACTTCCGCCCGCAAAGCCTCCAGCTCATCAGCGAGCGCTTGGTGCGCCCGGTTAGCGGCGTCGAGCGTTTGCACGAGCTCCCTGCCGCGCCGGATGAGCCGCTCGACCTCTTCTTGCGTCTCGACTGCCCAACGGTTTGCCTCTAGCGCGGTGGCCCGCAGCGCGATCAGTTTCAGGTCCTCGGCCGGGATCGGCTCGGGCCGCGGTTCGAGTGCAGGCGACGGTTCGGGTGCAGGCGACGGTTCGGGTGCAGGCGACGGTTCGAGTGCAGGCGACGGTTCGGGTGCCTCGGTCCGCTTGGCCTCGACCGTTGTCGCTGTCGGCTCCGCCTCGACCGTTGTTGCTGTCGGCTCCGATCTCTCTGAGCGCCGGCTCGCGCCGTGCGGTGGCGGAAGCGCGACCCGAGCGCCCTGCGAGAGCTCGAGCGAATAGGACGGCTCGCGGTCGATCACGGACGTTCTGACTGAGTAAGCAGCGCGAAGCCAGCCCTCGGGCTCTCGCGGCGACGGCAGCGGCCGCAAGCGGTGCACCCGGGTCTCGTCGTGGATCAAAAGCGTTGGCTCTCGCGGAACCCACGCCGGTGCGCGCGCCGTGACGCGCAGCAGCGCAGTCTCCGGTGACGCCTGGATTAGCTCGAACTCCTCAAGCTCGAGCGGCGATGGGCCGTCGGTCACGACCCAGCCGATTACAGCAGCTCACCCACACTCGCGAGCGCACTCAACAACACCGCCGCCGGCGGCTGACCGGCATCGATCCGCGCCACCCTCCGGGGCTCGGACGCCGCCAGCTCTTCATAGGCGGCCGATATGCGGGCAAAGAACTCCGGTCTCTCGCGCTCCAGGCGGTCTGGCGTCTCCCCTCGGGCGCTCGTTCGCGACAGCCCCAGCCCCGGCTCGACGGCGAGCAGCAAAGTGAGGTCAGGGAGCAGGCCTCCGGTCGCAAACTCATTGATCTCCCGGACCTGCGCGATGCCCAGCTCCCTACCCGCCCCCTGGTAAGCGAGCGATGAGTCAACGAAACGGTCGAGTAGCACCCAGGTGCCGGCTGCCAGCCGCGGCTCCACGGCTTCTTCCACCAGCTGGGCCCGAGCGGCGGCGTACAGCAGCGCTTCGGCCCGCGCTCCGATTTCCAGACCGGGATCTTTGACGACCTCCCGGATCCGCTCGGCCGCCGGTACGCCGCCCGGCTCGCGCAGCAGCTCGGCCATCACGCCTCTGTCTGCCAGCGCCGCCTGCAGACCGCCCGCCAGCGTCGTCTTGCCGGCCCCGTCCAGCCCCTCGATCGTGATCAGCCGACCCCGCGGCACTGTTCGGACCCTACCGGTCATTAGCATCGCAACGATGCTGGCTGAGCTTGATCGCCATCCCCACGCACGAGCCATCCTCTCCCGGGCGCTGGAGCCTGAGCATCAGCCGTCGCACGCGTATCTGTTCTACGGTCCCGGCGGCGCGGGTAAGCGGGCAGCGGCGCGTGCCGTAGCGGCCGAGTGGCTGGCCGCCGGCTCGCTCGACGCAGATGGTTCACGGGCGCGCGCCCGAGCCGGCACACATCCTGACTTGACTTGGGTAGCCCCTAGCGGCGCCCACGAGATTCTCGTCTCCGACATCGACGAGCCGGTGATAGCGGCGGCCAGCAAGACGCCGTTCGAGGCTCAGCGCCGCGTGTTTGTCATCGATCGGGCCGATGAGCTCGGGGACGAGGCGGCCAACCGGCTGTTGAAGACCTTGGAGGAGCCGGCGTCATTCGTGCATCTGATCCTCCTGACCGAGCGGCTCGGTGAGGTGATGCCGACCATCCGCTCGCGTTGCCAACTGGTTCGGTTTGACGCCGCGTCTATCGAGCGGATGGCCATGGACCTGGAGGGGCAAGGCTTGGAGCATCGCAGCGCCCTGGCCTGCGCCCGGCTGTCGCTGGGCGACGCCTCGCGCGCGGTGGAGCTCGCATCGCCGGAAGGCGCCGCGTTGCGCCGGGCCGCCGAAGAATTTGCCCGAGCGCCAGTGGCCGGCGAGGTCAGCACCCGGCGTCCGTGGACCGCGCTGCTCGACTCGGTTCGCGCGCGTGGCGACGCCCTCAGCTCGGAGCTGGAAGCTCGCGCCGCGGCAGAGCTCGAGCTTCACTCGCGCCGCGACCAGAAGCGGGCGGCGACGGAGTGGTCAGAGCGCATCAGGCGCGCGCGGCGCCGGACCGAGACCCTGGCCCTCGATCTGGGGCTCCAGCTGGTGGCTTTGTGGTTCGAAGACCTCGCCTGCTTGGCCTGGGGGGCTGATGATCTGATTCGCCACTGCGACCGCGCCGAGCAGCTGACCCAGGATGGGGGACGCGATCCTCAGCGTCTGCGCGAGGCGGTGGAGCGAGTGGAAGAAACACGGGTCCGCTTTCAGCTGAATGTCTCAGAAGAGCTGGCTTGCGAGGCGCTGGCCTACAGACTGGAGCGGTCACTAGCGATGGGCGAAGCGGCCTTGGCCATCGCCGGAGACGGGGCCGAGACATGACCGCGGTCGTAGCCAGTGGCCTGAGGGTCTATCTGCGTTCCCCGTCGCGCTCCGATGAGCGTGAGTTCACCTCGTTGATGCGCGCCAGCCGCGCGTTTCATCGTCCCTGGGCCACAGCGCCCACCGATTCCCAGCGGTTCGCTGCGTACCTCGCCGACGCCCGGCGCGAGGACTTCGAGGGGCTGCTCGTCTGCCGCTCCGAGGACGACGCGATCCTCGGCTTCTTCAACCTCTCCCACATCACGCGCGGCCTGTTGCAGAGCGCCTACCTCGGCTATGCGGTGGCCAAGAGCTACGCAGGACAGGGCTACATGCGCCAGGGCCTCGAGCTCGTGCTACGCCACGCATTCATGACCCTCCGGCTGCACCGAGTAGAGGCCAATATCCAGCCTGGCAACAAGGCCTCGATCGCCCTGGCGCGCGGTGCCGGCTTTCGCCGCGAGGGGTTCTCCCCCCGCTACCTCAAGATCGGCGGACGGTGGCGCGATCACGAGCGCTGGGCGCTCCTGGCGGACGAATGGAAAGCCCGTCTAGCCAGCCAGCCGATGATCGAGGACGCGATGGAAAGCGCCTAGACTCACCCCGGGATCGCCGACGTAGCTCAGCTGGTAGAGCACTTCACTCGTAATGAAGGGGTCCCCGGTTCGAGTCCGGGCGTCGGCTCTCGAAAAGCGCCGCTGAGTCGGCCTTTTTGAATTTCTTGGCGGCGCTCTAGATTGGTGCGTGTCCCCGATCTGTCCCGAGATGGGCGTAGAGTATGGGACCGTGCAGCGGCCGTCGGGACATGTGTTCAGGGTCGAGCGCAAGCGCGGTCCGACCTGGTATGCGAAGTACCGGCTGCCGTTGGGGCGGCAGGTGCAGAAGGTGCTGGGGCCAGCCTGGATGGGTCGCGGTCGGCCGCCGGCCGGCTACTTCACCAAGCGCACTGCCGAGGACTGGCTGCGCTCGGTGTTGGATGAAGCGCGTCGGGGGACCCTGCCAGGGTCGGTTGAGACCGGCGCGACGTTCGCTGACGCAGCAGCCGAGTGGCTGCGCTATGTCGAGCATGACCGTGGCCGGAAGCCGTCGACGGTCGCCGGCTACAAGGCGATCGTGCGCTCGCACCTGCTGCCGGCGTTCGAGGCGATGCGGATCGAGGAGATCACGCCGGCGGTGATCGAGCGCTGGCTCGGCGTCCGTTGAGCGCTCGGCGACTACGCGCACCAAGGCGCTTGTGCTTCTTCACGGCATCTTCCAGCGAGCGCGGAAGGTGTGGGGGCTTCCTTTCAATCCGGCCGCAGAGGTCGAGAGGCCGCCGTTGAAGCGAAGCGGCGACATCGATGTGTTCTCGCCGGAGGAGGTGTGGGCCCTGGTCCGTGCTGCCGTCTCGGAGCAGGACGCGGCGCTGTTCTTGACTGCCGCGTTCACCGGGCTGCGCCGCGGCGAGCTGCTGGCGTTGCGCTGGCGCGATGTCGATTTCGCGGGCTCTGTGATCCGGGTGCGCGCCAGCTATTGCCGAGGGCGTTCTCACCACGCCGAAGTCAGGGAAGGTGCGCTCTGTGCCGATGGCGCCGGACGTCGCCTCGGCGCTAGCGCAGCTTGGCCAGCCGCGAGTACAGGGGCGGCGATGACCTCTGTGTTCGTCGGCCAGGTTGGTGGCTACCTGGACGGATCGGCGCTGCGTCGCCGCTACAAGCGCCGCGCTCAAGCGGGCCGGCTTGCGCAAGCTCCGCTTCCACGATCTCCGCCACACGTTCGGAACGCGGATGATCGCCAAGGCCGACATCCGCCGGGTGCAGGAGTGGATGGGGCACGC